>NZ_PEBH01000001.1:225616-543317 GCF_008698235.1 Bifidobacterium rousetti | reverse complement strand
GAGTTGCGCGAAAAGCCGTTCGAGTCGGGCGAGACGGTCGCGCATGTCGGTGAGGATCTCCTCGAGCCGTTCGAACGTGACCGGCTCGGCCGGGTCGATGTCCAGCAGGCGACGCAACTCGTCGGGCAGGTCCGTGCCTGAGACAGGGCCCGTGCCGAGCAGGTCGGCGAGCATCATGTCGGCCAGCCGGTCGGAGATGCCGCGCCGGTGGTCGGGCACGATCCGCTGGTAGTGGCGGATCGCGACGCGTTCGGTCGTGTGCCCCAACTGGTCCATGGCCTCGCGCAAGGTGCCGCCCTCGACCATGTACATGGTCGCGTGGCTGGCGCGCAGCATGTGGAACGTGAGGTCCGGGCGTCCGACCTTGACACGGGCCGTCTGCATCTGAGTCGTCAACGTGCGCGGGGACACGAACGTGGTCCTGTCGTTGCGGGAGGGGAACAGGAACGCGTCGGGATCGTCGGAA
The DNA here is from genome assembly GCF_008698235.1 of Bifidobacterium rousetti. Classification (GTDB taxonomy): domain Bacteria; phylum Actinomycetota; class Actinomycetes; order Actinomycetales; family Bifidobacteriaceae; genus Bifidobacterium; species Bifidobacterium rousetti. The sequence continues at coordinate 542,851 of NZ_PEBH01000001.1, read as the reverse complement.
CAGTGGGCGGCCAGATGCCGTCTGATGATCGGGATGATCCGGTCCGGGATGGTGACGGTCCGACGCGACCCCTTGGTCTTGGTAGGCCCCACGCGCACGCGCCCCAACCCGTCGCCGCCGCGGGTCGCGGCACGGCCGACGGTGAGCGTGCGTCGTTCGAGGTCGATGTCACCGACCTTGAGCGCGCACACCTCGGAGATGCGCAGGCCGCCGACGAGCGCGCTCAACAGGACGCTCAACCGGGTGTATTCGGGGAACGCCTCGTACAGGCCCTTGAGTTGTTCCGGTGTCGCCGGCGGCGCTGAGTGGGAGGCCGGCTCGTCCAACCGGGGCAGGGGCAGCCGGTACGGGTTGCCGTCGATCAATGGTCCGCCGTCACGGTCGGGGTCGGACGCGTCACGCAGCATGGCCCTGAGCAGTTCGCAGCATCTGCGGAACATGTTGCCGCCCGAGGGATGCCGATGCCGGTACCAGTCGTCGATCTGCCGGCGGTCGATGTCTTTGAGCCGTAGGGGCGGAGGGAACCCTTTGATGAGGTTGGTGAGCTGCGCGTGCAGGGTGAGCATCGACCTGCCGCGCATGGGGTGTGTCTCGTCCGAGCATCGGCCGCGCACCCACAGGGTCGCGTAGTCGGCGAACAGCATGCCCGCGTCACACGTGGACGACGCTTCCGGCCGATGCCACGGGGTTTCGCCCGTGGTGTCGAGCTCGATGCTGCGACGTTCACAGGCCAGCCATGCGTCCGCCTTGTCTTTGGACGGGAACATGGCCCACACGTATTCGCCCCGGTACGAGTAGTGGGCGAGGAACGAGAGGACCCGGCCCTCGTTGTCCTCGCAGCCGGTGACGCCGCCGAACCGTCCGGCGAGATACCTGTCATCCGTCATCGCCAATCCTCATCTCCTTTCCATGCCGGTCGTCTCAAGCAGTGCCGGCAGCCGGGACGAGGCCAGCGCCTCGACGCGGGCGACACGGCCGGCCACGTCGACGAGCAGTGCAAGCAGCCGGCCCATCTGCGCGCTGTCGAACATTCGACAGCTTTCCGACCCGTCGGACGGCACGACATCGTCCTGTCCGGCGTCTGGTTCGAGCATCCGGTCGGCGACCCGGTCGGCGATGCTGCGCCGGTGTTCGGGCACGATCCGCTGGTAGCTTTCGACCGCGACCTTGTCGGAACGGTGGCCGAGCTGCGCCATGGCCTCGCGCAGCGTGCCGCCCTCGACCATGTACATGGTCGCGTGGCTGGCGCGCAGCATGCGGAACGTGAGATCGGGGCGGCTGACCTGTTTCCGTGCCACGTCCATCTGATGATCCAGGGTGCGTTGCGAGATGCGTTTGCCGCGTTTGGCGACGAACAGGGGCGAGTCGGGGTCGTTGCCGCAATGCGCGTCGATGTGCGCGCGGATCAGCGGGATCAGGCTGGAGGGGATGGGCACGGTGCGGTGCGAGCCCGGTGTCTTCGTGGGGCCGAGCCGCAGTTCGCCGCGATCATCGGCCCCGCGGGACACGGAATGGCTCACCCGCAGCGTCCCGCCGTCCAGGTCGATGTCGCCGACCCGCAGCGCGCACACCTCGCCGGTGCGCATCCCGCCCGCCAAGCACACCAGGAGGACGCTCAACCGGGTGTAGTCGGGGAACGCCTCGTACAGGCCTTTGAGCTGCTGCGGGGTGATCGGCGGCGCGTCATGGGAGTCGATGTCCGGTTTGGGCGGGACCGGCATCCGGTACGGGTTGCGGTCGATCAGCGGGCCGCCGTCCCGGTCGGGGTCGGACGCGTCGCGCAGCATCGCGTTCAACCGGACACAGCATTCACGGAACGACCAGTCGCTTTCCGGGCGACGATGCTCGTACCAGTCACGGATCACACCGGGATCAAGGTCCGCCAGGCGCAACGGGGCCGGGAACCCTTCCTTCAGCAGGGACACGATATACAGGACGCGGCGGCGCGACGAGCCACGCAACTCGCCCCCGTTACGGGACCGCAGGTTCGCGGCCCACGCGTCCGCGTAATCCACGAACAACACGTCCCCACCACTGGCGGAACCGTTCCCGTCCGGACCCATCGCGTCCCGCGCGTCCGGCGGTGCCCACGGTTCCACGCCCGCACGGTCCAGGTCGACCGCGCGACGCTCGCCCGACAGCCACGAGGAGGCGTCCGCCTCGTCACGGAACGTGCGGCGCACCGTGCGACCGTGGTACGTGTACTCGGCCAGATACGACCTGACCAGCCCGTCCGCGCCGAGGCGCGGAACCAGCGACCCGAATTTCCTTCTTGAGACCCCCATGACACAACATCCCTTCCATCTGGAGATACAACAAACCCGTCAGACCAAACCGTGAGGCAAGGTCTGACGGGCTCGGGGCAATCAACAACCTACTATCCCAGCAGCCCCTTGGACGCGAGCGACACAACAGCGGGAGAAAGCAGGCACGTGAACGCGAGGGACGACGCGTAATCGGCCGCCCTGCCGGCCGGATCCCCCTGCATCCAGACAAGAACCCACGGGCTGCCGTTGAACACGAGGAACGCCAACGGGAAAGCCAGGCCTGCGGCGAGCAGGCGCATCATTGCCGAGTTGTGGACGGCAGGGATGAATCGTACCGGTAGACGTCCGCGAGCATGGGGATGCGCCCGAGCTCGAAGCGGATCTGCCGGTACTGTTCGGTGAGCCGTTTCATGTCGGACCAGTCGGCGGTATCGAGCGAGTCGAGGATGCGCTCCTTGGCGATCGGGTCGAAGCTGATCGACGACAGGCCGATCGACCGTCGCTGCAGGTTCCTGCGGGCGGTGTCGCGGTCGCCGGTGTTGCCGTACAGGGCGACGGGGATCAGGTAGTTGTTGCGGTAGTTGCCGATGAAGTCGATGACGGTGACGCTGTCCTTGTGCGGGAACTTGCGCAGTCCTCGTCCCAGCTGCTGGGTGAAGACGATGCTCGACTCGGTGTTGCGCAGCATGACGATCTGATTGACCGCGGGGATATCGATGCCCTCGTTGAACATGTCGACGGTGAACAGGTAGTCGAGGTCGCCGTTCTTTAATCGTTCGACATACTGTTCGCGTTCCTGCTGGGACACGGTCCGTCCGTGCTCGTCCGTACTGGTCACGGCGGCGGTGCGGTACGGGCGTTCGGCCTGCTGGTTCATGTGCCGGTTGAACAGCCGCGACAGCTCGCGCGCCTCCTCCTGCCGGCTGCAGAAGACGAGACCCGCCACTGCCAGACCGTATTGGCCGTACTGTTCGAGCTTGTCGATGATATAGCGGACGCGCCCCTCGGTCGCCAGCTGGCTGATCTCGTATTGCAACTGGGCGTCGTCCTCGGCGGTGGTGTCGGAGGACACGTCGATGCGTCGGGATGCGTCCTCATGATCCGGGGCATCGGGGTCATCCGCCGATCCCAGGTACTCGGCGATGCCGTAGTAGTGGAAGGGGCAGAGCATGCCTTCGTCCAGCGCCCGCTGCAGGCGGATCTCATAGGCGATGTTGTGACCGAACAGTTCGAAGATGTTGACGCCGTCGCTGCGTTCGGGTGTCGCGGTCATGCCCAGCATGAAACCGGCGCCCTTGAAATGCTCGATCAGACGCCGGTAGCTGTCGGCTCCGGCGTGATGCACCTCATCGACCAGAATGTAGTCGAACTCGTCCGACGCGAACTGCGCCAGCACGTCCGGTTTGCTCATCGTCTGTATGGTCGCGAACACGTATTTGCGATCCTGCTGTTTGCTGGTGCCGGAGTACAGGCCCAGCTTCGATTCGTCGCAGCCGAGCACCTTGCGGTAGGACTGCATCGCCCTGGTGAGGATCTGCTGCTGTTGCGCGATGTACAGCATGCGCTTCGGCTTGTATTCGCGCACGTCGAACGCCGACAGAAACGTCTTGCCGGTGCCGGTCGCGGACACGATGATCGCGCGGTGCTCGCCCTGTTCGCGCAGTTCCCGCAGGTTGCGCAACGCCTCCCGCTGCATCGCGTTCGGCGTGATCGTCCTCTTCTCGACCTCTTCGAGGATCTTGCGCCGTGGCGGCGCGTACTTCCGGAAGTCCTCCTCGTACCGTTCGATCCACGATTCGGTGAGCGGCACCGACTCGCTGACCTGCGCGTCGATCTCCTGACGGAACTGGTCCACCAGACCGCCGTCCGCCAGCGAGGAGAGGCGCAGGTTCCATTCGCGCTGCAATCCCAAGGCGAGGGCAGTGAGATTCGAACTGCCGACATACAGGTTGTAGTACGTCCGGCCATCGGGCATCCGGCGACGGAACACATATCCTTTGGGATGGAAGGGCTGCCCCTGTCCACCCGACGGGCCGGCGGCATCGTCGTCGTTCTTGTCGCGGGCCGTTCCCTCCCACACACGCACGTCGATGCCGGTCTGTCGTCCCAGATGCAGCAGTTGGAGGAAATCCTTCGGACTGTTGAAATAGTTCTTCGTGGAGGTGATCAGACGGCTTGGCTCCCCGGCGTCGTCGCGATGATCGAGAAAATCCTGCAGCAGGCTGCGCACCGCCTCGGACGACACGAAGGCGACCGAGATGTCGAAGGATTCGCTGCGCGCGATCTCGTCGCGCAGGGCGTCATCCATCGTCAGGCCATCGGGCCTGTTGGTGATGAGCGCGGGCGCGTACACACCCGAGGACTGCGTACGCGGGTCGACCAGTCCGTGGATGATGTCCTCGAGCACGGTGCGCTCGCCGCCGGAACCGGTGTCGACAGCGGTTCCGGTAAGGTTGAGCGGATTATCGGGACTTGGGCTCAGGCTCTGGGAACCGCTCATGATCGCCCCTTCATAATTCGTGCATATTCGTGCATGTCCATATCCGTGCCGCCCATGACTGTGTCACCTATCGAAACGCAGCGCCGAGATGATGCCGACGGCCTCACGGTCCACAGGTGCCCAGACCAGCGAGGGCATATCGGACGGAGTCTCCCAGCGGATGTCGGCGTGCTCGGTCAGACGCGGAGTCCCGTCGATCAGATGGCAGATGAACGTGGTGAGTCGGACGACGCCGAAATCATAGGCGTATTCGCTGGTGCACACCTCGTCCGCGACCTCGACCTCACACAGCAGCTCCTCCTCGATCTCACGGTGCAACGCCTGACGGGCCGTCTCGTGCGGTTCGATCTTGCCTCCCGGAAACTCCCAGTATCCGGCCAGCGACTTGCCTTCGCCGCGTTGGGCGCACAGCACTTTGCCGTTACGGACAATCGCCGCGCCCACGACGTTGATACGTTTGGTGCAATTGTGCGAGACAGTGCCTTCGCCCTTGTCGCAAGCCTCGACGAACGCGCGCATCACCGGCTCGGGCGGGATCGCGGCCAGCTGTTCGACGGTGAGTCCTCCGCGGTTGAGCGTCTCGTCCAGCCAAGCGTCGCCGAGCAGACCGATCAGGCGGGTCACGTCGCGGTCGGCCTGCTTGAAGTCGCGCTTGCGCAGACGCGGGTCGAGCTCGGCGTACCACTCGTTCACCTCGCCCAATCGGTCCCAGCCGACCAGACACAGGTGACGGCGGCCGCACGGCGCATACTCGGGGGTGTCGCTGCGGGCGTACCGGCCGCACGCCTCGAGATCATCGGGGTCGATCGCGGTTGGTGCTGAGTCTTTACCCACCGCACGCAGGGCCTTGCCGTCCAACGCGGAGCGGAATCGCTCCTCAAGCGTGGCGCGATCCATGGGGGAGAAGCCCTCGGCCTCGTGGAACGCGTTCCACCGGCGGTGCTCGAGTTGCGCGATCTCCTCCGTGTCCGCGCCGAGCCTCGCCCGAGCCGCCTCGACCGGCAGATACAGCGCGCTCGCCTCGCTCGACCTGCGGGGGAAGTCGTCCAGCGACTCCCACGCGGTGTCGACGGCGGCGCGGTCGTGCACGTCGATCCTGCAGTAACAGGCGTTGATGCCCTTGGCCCGTTCGAGCAGCTGTTCGCGATCCCCGAACAGCGGACGGAGATCTGCGTCGGTTCCGGACACATTCGGTCGAGTCATAAGCGTCTTCCTCCCGCCTTCCGCGCCGGCTTCGGCCGCCGGCGCTCGCCTTCCATTCATCTCATCCATGAATCATCCGTGGCTTCCACATCGAATTATCCCACGCGCAACGGCGTGACCTCGCCCCGCATTCACCGACACTCCACACCGTGCGGGCCGCCATGACGAGCGCGCGGACGTCTTTGCCGTTAGACTGGACACCAGTTTCGACAATCAGCGTAAAGCAACAGCCGCACGATGTGAAAAGGAGCACAAGAGTGTCCGACGTGTTCGACCAGTCCGCCGCAAAGATGCGCGACCATGGCATGAGCGAGATGGCCATCAACCAGTTCAGGCGCCTGTACGACGTCTGGCGCAACGAGGAGGCGTCCAGCTGGATACGCGAGGCGGACGTGGAGCCCCTCGTCGGCGTGCCCAGCTTCCATGACGTCTACCGGACCATCGACCACGAGCAGGCGGTGAACGCGTTCGCCAAGACCGCGTTCCTCAAGCTCAACGGCGGACTCGGCACCTCGATGGGCCTCGACTGCGCGAAGTCGCTGCTGCCGGTGCGCCGCCACAAGGCCAAGCAGATGCGTTTCATCGACATCATCTTGGGCCAGGTGCTCACCGCGCGCACGCGACTCGGCGTCGAACTGCCGCTGACCCTGATGAACTCGTTCCGCACCTCCAAGGACACGATGAAGGTGCTCCACCACAACCGCCACTTCCATCAGGAGCACATCCCGATGGAGATCATCCAGCACGTCGAACCGAAGATAGACCCGACCACCGGCGCGCCCGTCTCCTTCCCCGAGAACCCGGACCTCGAATGGTGCCCGCCGGGCCACGGCGACCTGTTCTCCACGATCTGGGAGTCGGGCCTGCTCGACAAGCTCGAGGAGAACGGCTTCGAATACCTGTTCATCTCCAACTCCGACAACCTCGGCGCCCGCCCCTCGCGCACCCTCGCGCAGCACTTCGAGGACACGGGCGCGCCGTTCATGGTCGAGGTCGCGCGCCGCACCTACGCCGACCGCAAGGGCGGCCACATCGTGCGCGACAGGAAGACCGGCCGTCTCATCCTGCGCGAGATGAGCCAGGTCCACGCCGAAGACAAGAAGGCCGCGCAGGACATCTCCAAGCACCCGTACTTCAACACGAACTCCATCTGGGTGCGCGTCGACGCGCTCAAGGCCAAGCTCGCCGAATACGACGGCGTGCTGCCGCTTCCCGTCATCCGCAACCACAAGACCGTCGACCCCACCGACCCCGACTCCACGCCGGTCATCCAGCTGGAGACCGCGATGGGCGCGGCGATCGGCCTGTTCGACGGCGCGATCTGCGTGCAGGTGGACCGCATGCGCTTCCTGCCGGTCAAGACCACCGACGACCTGTTCATCATGCGCTCGGACCGCTTCCACCTGACCGACACGTACGAGATGGAGGACGGCAACTACATCTTCCCGAACGTCGACCTCGACCCTCGCTACTACAAGAACATCCACGACTTCGACGAGCGATTCCCGTACGGTGTGCCGTCGCTCGCCGCCGCCAACTCGGTGACGGTCAACGGCGACTGGACGTTCGGACGCGACGTGAGCATGTTCTCCGACGCGGTCCTCGAGGACGCGGGCGAGCCCCGCTACGTGCCGAACGGCGAATACGTCGGCCCGCAGGGCGTCGAGCCGGACAACTGGATCTGACGTCCGATGACGCAGGGACCCCGGCCGCAGCGGCGTTTCGACCCGGACCGCCGCCAGCGCATCATCGACGCGTGCCTCGACGTGATCGCCGAACGCGGCGTCTCCGGCACGTCCCACCGCGCGGTCGCGGCCGCCGCGGACGTGCCGTTGGGGTCGATGACCTACCATTTCGCCGGCATGTCCGACCTGCTGCATCAGGCGTTCGAACAGTTCGTGCAGCGCAGCATTGACGTGTTCGCCGCACGCATGCGCTCGGCGAACAGCGCCGACGAGGCGTGCGAGGCCATCGCCCTGCACGTCCAAGGCGACCTGCTCACCACGCAGAGCGACCTCGCCGTCAACCTCGAGTTCTACACGCTGGCCGCGCGCGACCCCGCCTACCGGGATCTGGTCGACCGGTGGATGTCCGCCTCGCTCACGGAGCTCGAACGCTTCTTCGACGAGCCCACCGCGCAGCTCATCGACGCGATGATCGAGGGCGTCACCCTCCACCGCGCGCTCGGCGGCACCCCGCGTGACCCGCAGACGATCCTGGAGGGCATCCGCCGCGTCGCCCTGAGACCGTGAACGCGCGCCCCATAGCCATAGCCCGATAGATCCAAAGCATGCGCGACCCCATGCAATCCGCGGGGCGGTGTCCATGGCGCGCGACCCGCGTCATGTGCTATGACGGAACCGGTCGGGCGCACGGGGCGCCCGCACGGCAGGGGGACAAGAAACCATGACAACGGTGACGAACGGTACGAACGGCACGAACGACGATACGAACGACGGCGCGCTGCTGTACCCGCGGGTGACTGCGACAAGACGCATACAGGGCCTCGACGGGATGTGGCGGTTCCGTCTCGACCCCGAAGGCGAGGGGGAGCGCGACGGCTGGCCCGGGAACGGACTGCCGGACGCGACGCAGGTGCCCGTGCCCGCCAGCTTCAACGATCTGTTCACCGACAAGCGGACACGCGAATACACCGGCGACTTCTGGTACGAGACCGAGTTCACCGCGCCCGGCGAATGGCGCGACAAGGACCTGTTCGTGCGATTCGACGCCGCCACGCACCGCGCCGACGTCTTCGTCAACGGCGTGAGGGTCGGCTCGCACGAGGGCGGCTTCACGCCGTTCGCCGTGCGCGTGAACGACGCGGTGCGCTGGAACGAACCCAACCGCCTCGTCGTGCAGCTCAACAACGAACTGAGCCACGCGAGCCTGCCCGCCGGCACCACGGGCACGCTGCCCGACGGCACGAAGGTGTCCGGACCGTACTTCGACTTCTTCAACTACGCCGGCCTGCAACGCCCGGTGCGGCTCGTCGCCGTGCCCCACGAGGCGGTCAGAGGGTACACGACCACGTACGAGATCCGCAAGGACGGCTCCGCCATCGTCCGCTACACGGTCGCGGTCGGGTCCGTCGGGACCAAGGGCCTGAAGTCCGGAGACACGATCCGCGTCAGACTGATCGACGAGGCCGGCAACGTCGCCGCGAGCGCGGAAGGGGCCGAAGGCGCGCTCGCCGTCGCCCACGCGCGGCTGTGGAACGTGCGCGACGCCCACCTGTACCGCATCGAGTTCACGATCCTCGACGGCGAGAGCGGTGAGATCATCGACGAATACCGCGACGAGATCGGCATCCGCGCCGTCGAGGTCAGGGGGCGCGAGATCCTCGTCAACGGGCGGCCCGTGTACCTGAAGGGCTTCGGACGCCACGAGGACAGCGCCATCAACGGCCGCGGCGAGAACCTCGCCGTCGTCAAGCGCGACTTCGAACTCATGAAATGGTGCGGCGCGAACTCGTTCCGCACCTCCCACTACCCGTACTCCGAGGAGGAGCTGCGGCTGGCGGACCGGGAGGGCTTCCTCGTCATCGATGAGGTCGCGGCCGTCGGCTTCATGAAAAGCCTCATGAACTTCCTCGACGCGGCCAACGACGACGACGCGGACCGCGGTCGCGGGTTCTTCGACGACCCGGAGGTCATGACCCGCACGCTCGAGGTGCACAAGGCCGCGCTCGACGAACTGTTCACGCGCGACCGCAACCATCCGAGCGTGATCATGTGGAGCCTCATGAATGAGCCCGACTCCGCGTCCGAGTCGGCCGTGCCGTACTTCCATGCGATCTTCGACCACGCGCGCACGCTCGACCCGCAGCGCAGGCCATTGACCTACACGAACCTCATGATGGCCGCCGCCGGGCGCGACCGGTGCCACGGGTTCGCCGACGTGATCTGCCTCAACCGCTACTACGGCTGGTACGTGCAGGGCGGCTACCAGCTGGCCGGCGCGAAGGCCGCGTTCACGGCCGAAATGGACCGGTGGATGGAACTCGAACCGGACAAGCCGTTCGTGTTCACCGAGTATGGCGCGGACACCGCCGCGGGCGTCCACAAGCTGCCCAGCGTGCAGTGGAGCGAGGAATACCAGTGCGAGTACCTCAGGATGCAGCACGAGGTGTTCGACGCCTATCCGGCGGTCGTCGGCGAGCAGATGTGGAACCTGTGCGACTTCCAGACCGGCGAGGGCATCATGCGCGTCGACGGCAACAGGAAGGGCGCGTTCACCCGCGACCGCCAGCCCAAAGCCGCCGCGTTCCTGCTCAGGGCGCGATGGACCGACGCCGGGACCGATGCCGACGCCGACGCCGGGGTTGGAAGCGACGCCGCGTGATGTGGGCGACCGGTGCTATATTGCCACGGGTAATCCGGTGATCCACAGGGACCGCCGGTCGCGGCGATAGCAAAGGGACGGGAGCATGGCGGAGCGTGGCATGGCGCGCGGCGTACGCGGTGACGTGCACGGGGACTTGCATGAGGATGTGCGCGGAGGCGTACGGACCAGGGCGTTGGGGGCGTTCAGGGCGGCGTTCCCGCTGACCGTGCCGATCGCGCTGGGCTTCCTGTTCCTCGGCTGTTCGTACGGCATGCTCATGGGCGCCAAGGGCTTCTCGTTCGTATGGCCCATGTGCATGAGCGCGTTCATCTTCGCCGGTTCGATGGAGTTCGTCACCGTGAACCTGCTCCTGTCCGCGTTCAACCCCCTCGCCGCGTTCCTGCTCGCCCTGATGGTCAACGCGCGCCACCTGTTCTACGGCCTGTCGATGCTGGGCCGGTTCCGCGGGCTCGGCTGGAAGCGCCCGTTCCTGATCTTCGGCATGTGCGACGAGACGTTCGCCGTCAACTCCTCGGCCCACGTCCCCGAAGGCGTGGACCGCGGATGGCTCTACCTGTGGGTCACCCTGCTCAACCAGTCGTACTGGGTGATGGGAGCGACGCTCGGCGGCCTCATCGGCGCGAACCTGCCGTTCGATACGGACGGCCTCGAATTCATCCTCACCGCCATGTTCCTGGTGATCTTCCTCGAACAGTGGATGGGTCAGGACACCGGCCGACGCGGCAGGATCAGCGCCCTGATCGGCGTCGGCGTCTCGCTCGTCTGCCTGATCGCGTTCGGCTCCGACGGGTTCATGATCCCCGCGCTGATCGCGATGATCGTCCTGTTCGTCGCGCTGCGCCCGTGGCTCGACGACCTCGCGACGGACGGGAAGGAGTCGGCGCGATGACCATGACCGTACTGCAGGGCGTCCTCACGGTCGCCGCAGTGGTGGCCGGCACGATGCTCACCCGGTTCGTGCCGTTCCTCGTGTTCCCCGAATCGAAGCGCCCGCCGCGCGTCATCGAATACTTCGGCAAGGTGCTGCCGTACGCGATGACCGGCCTGCTCGTCGTCTACGCGCTGCGTAACACGCCCATCCTGACCGGCGACCACGGTCTGCCCGAGCTGATCGCGTGCCTCGTGATCGTCGTCCTGCACCTGTGGCGGCGCAACATGCTGATCTCCATCGCCGGCGGCACCGTCGTCTACATGCTGCTCGTCCAGCTCGTGTTCTGAAAACCGAAAGGGGAATCGCGTGCAACAGTTCGACATCGTGCTCAACCAGATGATCGGCATGGCCATCATGATGGTGGTCGGCTACATCTGCGTCAAGACCAAGGTGCTGGGCGAGGCCGCGCTGAACGGCATCTGCTCGCTGATCCTCAAGGTCGGCATCCCGCTGCTCGTGTTCTCCAACGCCGTGGCCGGCACCACGCGCGACGACCTCATCGGCTCCGACGCGATCATCGTGATGACCCTCGTCATGTACGGGCTGCTCATCGCCGTGTTCACGCTGCTGTCCTACGCGCTGCGTCTGCAACGCGAGCGCGGGCGCATGTTCCGCGGCTGCTTCGTGTTCGGCAACGCCGGGTTCATCGGCCTGCCGCTCGTCATCGCCCTGTTCCCGACCAAGGGCGCGCTCTACTTCGCGCTCATGTCGATCGTCGACCAGTTCCTCCTGTGGACGTACGGCGTGTGGACGTGCAAGAAGGTCGACGACCGCCAGTCGATCGCCGACGAGCGCCCCGCCCACGGATGGCTCGACCGTCTCGCCCCGCTCGTGAGCCCCGCCCTGATCGCGGTCGTCCTCGCCGTGGTGCTGATCCTCGCCGACGTGCGGGTGCCCGGGGTCGTGCTCGCCCCGCTGCAGAAGCTCGGCGGCGTCGCCTCGCCCCTGTCGATGGTGTATCTGGGCGGCCTGTTCGCGATCCGCGACTGGACCGGCGTGCTGCGGAAGTACGAGCTGTATGTGGGCGTGGCGGCGAAGATGCTCGCGTTCCCGGTCGGCTTCTACGCGCTGCTCACCCTCGTGCCGCCGATGCTTGGCCTTGCGCCCCTGAACCCGGACATGGTGCACATGATGACCCTCATCTCCGGCCTGCCGACGATGAGCACGATGGTGATGTTCACCGAACGCGAGCACAACCAGCCCGAATACGCGATCGGCATGGTCCTCGTCACCACCGTGGCGAGCCTGTTCACCCTGACCGCCGTCTCGTTCCTCGTCTTCTAATCCGCCTTTGCCCCCTAAACCTGCGGCCTTCCGCCGTTCATGAACCCGGCGATCCTGCGCGTCAGCGCGCGCGGCAGCACCCGTTCGGCGAACGCGCCCGACTTCGTGAACAGACCGTGGTAGGCGAGCACGGCGCCCGCGTTCATCCTCCGGTACGCGTACAGGGCGAGCGCGCGGGCCGTGGCCGGTTTCGTCATCGTGAAGAAGTTCCGCCCCGACATGCGCGCGGCCTTCGCGAACCCGGTCGACGTGGGTCCGGGGCACACGCAGGTGACCGTGACCCCCGTGCCTTTGAGCTCGCAGGCGACCGCCTCGGACAGCGAGCGCACGAACGCCTTCGACGCGAAGTACATCGCCATGTAGGGGCCGGCCATCATCGAGGCGACCGACGAGATGTTGAGGATGCGCCCGTGTCCGGCGTCGCTCATGTCGCGGCCGTACAGGTAGGTGAGGGTGGCGAGCGCCTCCATGTTGAGGCGCATCATCGCGCGGGAGCGCCGCCAGTCGGCGTCGAGGTAGCAGGTCCAGTCGCTGAATCCCGCGTTGTTGACGAGCGTGTCGACGTGCATGCCCTGCGATCGGGTGAACTCGTGGAGGCGTTCGGGCGCGCCGTCCTGGGCGAGGTCGGCGGCGAACACCTCGACCCGGATACCGCAGTCGCGCTCCAGCGTCGCCTTGACCCTGCGAAGCGCCGTCTCGTCGCGGGCGACGACGACCAGGTCGTGCCCGTCGCGTGCGAGCAGCGCCGCCAGCTCCCGTCCGATGCCGCTCGATGCGCCCGTGACCACCGCGTATGCCATTGTCCGTCCTCCTTTTGGGCCGTCGTGCTGTGCCGTGGAGCACAGGGTTTTCCTTATGGATGATTCTACGGCCGACGGGGCTTCGGGTCGGGCGAATCCGGTATCATGAGGTGTCGGGTTTCATGCCCCGGCCGGGGCTCAAGGGGGCGGATGATGGATCGCGAGTCGGAATACATCGGCAGGCACCGCAGCCGCAGGGACGTCGTGCTGGCGGCCGAGATCATCGTATGCGCGGTGCTCGCCATGATCCTGTGCGTGACGGGTCTTGTGTGGCGGTCGCGCAGCGCCGAGGCCGACAGGGTGCGCGTCGAGACGCAATCGGCCGTCGTGACGGAGGCCGCCGAGAGGACCGTCGCGAAGGATGGGGGATCGGCGTTGAGCCGCGCCAAGGTGCCGGCGGTCAACCGCGACCTCGCCCGCGCGCGCTGGACGAACCCGACGGGCGGCGCCCAGCCGGACCTGTCGAAGTACCAGAATCTGAGCATCGACGTGAGCCTCGCCAAACAGCGCGTCTACGTCAAATCGAACGGCGCGACCATCTACTCGATGATCGCGAGCACCGGCATGGACGACTCCACGCCGCACGGCTCCTACACGATCGGCGTGCGCGGCGAGCATTTCTACAATCCGGACGAGCGGATGGGCGCCGACTACTGGGTGCGCATCACCGGCGACTACCTGTTCCATTCGGTGCCGACGAACGAGAACGCCGGACAGTACCTGGAGGACGAAGCCGTGAAGCTCGGTCGCCCCGCGTCGCACGGCTGCGTGCGGCTCAGCATCGCCGACGCGAAATGGCTGTACGACCAGATCCCGTACGGCACGCCGGTCACCATCGCGTGACGGTGGGCGGACGCCGGCCGCCGGCGATCCGCAAGATCAGGCACAATAAGCAAGCAACGACACACGCAAGCAACAGCAGACAATCCGAAACGAGGACAACCACATGAGCATGCCGCTCGATCTGTATGTGATCCGGCACGGGGAATCCGAGGCGAACGTCATCGTCAACGCCGGCAACCGGGGCGACAACTCCCTGTACACGCAGGACAATGTCACCGTGCCCGACCGGTCGTGGAGGCTCACGGCCGTGGGGCGCAAGCAGGCCGACTGCATCGGGCGCTGGCTCGTCGGCCAGCAGCAGCTGTTCGACCGCTACATGGTCTCGCCGTACGTGCGCACGCGCGAGACCGCGGCCACGATGGCCCTGCCCAAGGCCAAATGGGAGGAGAACCGCGTCATCCGCGAACGCTCCTGGGGCGAGATCAACACGATCACCAAGGACGAGTTCCGCACCAACTACGCGCGCAACTGGATGTTCAGGAACACCGACCCGCTGTACTGGCGTCCGCCGGCGGGCGAGTCCATCGCCGACGTGGCCGAGGACCGCGTGCACAACGTGCTCACCTCCCTGTCGCGCAAGTCCGACGCGGGCAGCGTCGTCATGGTCACGCACGGCGACTTCATGCTCGCGATGATGCTCACCATCGAGGACCTGTCCGACGAGGAGTTCCTGCACCGCGCCGACTCGCCCGACTGGGCCATCACCAACTGCACCTGCCTGCACTACACGAGGCGCGACCCGGAGACCGGCCGCACGTCCAAGCGTGTGCGCTGGGAGCAGACCGCCCGGCCCGTCCTCAACGAGGAGACCGGCAAATGGGAGGTGCAGGTCAACGAATGGCGTGAGTTCAAGCGCCCGTACCTGTCCAACGGCGATCTGGTGGACGTGGTGCAGGCCGTCGACCCGCACCTGCGCGAATACTACGGCAAGTGACGTCGCGGCAGGTGAGTCGCGGCAGGTGAACGCGAGGTAAACCGCCTCGTGCCGTCCGGCGGCTACAATGGCTTCGGATTCGCGGGCTGAAGGTCATGCCCGCGCGAGAGAAGCTAAGGAGAGCCGCATATGAGCACATCCGCGCCCAAAGGCAACATCTTCCAATGGAATCTGCACGGGGACGGCAAGACGCTGCGCCCCGGCGAGGTCGTCGAACCCGATGAGCGCCTGACGTGGGGCCGCACCGCCGGCATCGGCGCGCAGCACGTCGTCGCCATGTTCGGCGCCACGTTCCTCGTGCCGATCCTCACGGGCTTCGACCCGTCCACCACCCTGTTCTTCACCGCGCTGTCGACCGCGCTGTTCCTGCTCATCAACAGGAACGTGCTGCCGAGCTACCTCGGCTCCAGCTTCGGCTTCATCGCGCCGATCACCGCCGTGACGACCGCGGGCAAGGGCATCGCCGTCGCCAGCTTCGGCATCATGGTCACCGGCCTGCTGCTCGCGCTGATCGGCGTGGCCGTGCACTACGCGGGCTCGAAGTGGATCGACATCATCATGCCGCCGGTCGTCAACGGCGCCATCGTCGCGATCATCGGCTTCAACCTCGCGCCCAGCGTGTGGAACAACTTCAAGGCCGCCCCCGACACCGCGCTCGTCACGCTCGTGGCCGTGCTGCTCGTCGCCGTCCTGTTCCGCGGCCTGGCGGGACGCCTCAACATCCTGCTCGGCGTGATCATCGGCTACGCCTACGCGTGCGCCCGCGGACAGGTCGACTTCTCCGCGATCGGCAAGGCCGCGTGGGTGGGCCTGCCGCAGTTCCACACCCCGCAGGTCGACTTCTCGATCCTGCCGATGTTCCTGCCCGTCGTGCTCGTGCTCGTCGCCGAGAACGTCGGCCACGTCAAGTCCGTCGCGCAGATGACCGGCCGCGACTACGACAGCCAGATGGGCACCGCCCTGTTCGCCGACGGCCTCGGCACCGCGATCGCCGGCTTCGGCGGCGGCTCCGGCACCACCACGTACGGCGAGAACATCGGCGTGATGGCCGCCACCAAGGTGTATTCGACCGCCGCCTACTGGTGCGCGGCCGGCTTCGCGCTCCTGTTGAGCCTGTGCCCGAAGTTCGGCGCGATCATCAACACGATCCCCGCCGGCGTGCTCGGCGGCGTCACCACGCTGCTCTACGGCATGATCGGCATGATGGGCATCCGCATCTGGGTGGAGAACAAGGTCAACTTCGACAAGCCGCTCAACATCATGGTCGCCGCGATCGTGATGATCATCGCCATCGGCCAGTTCGAGTTCGCGTTCAACGGCATCCAGTTCAACGGCATCGCCATCGGCACGATCGTGATCCTCGTCGCCTACCACGGCCTCAAGGCCATCGGCAAGGCCACCGGCACCATCGACAAGGACGACCCCGACATCCAGTAACTACCTCTCTCGGTAGGTTTTCGGGGTGACGCCGGTCCGCCGCCGGAAGACGCTGATGAAGTAGCTCGACGACGCGAAGCCGCAGGCACGCGCGATCTCCGCGACCGACCCGTTCGTGCCGTCGAGCAGGCGCTTCGCCTCCTCCAGACGCCGGTCGGCGAGATACTCGTTCGGCGTGCGTCCCACGTAACGCCGGAACAACGCGCAGCAGCGGCTGCGGCCCACGCTGCCGGCCGCCGCGATGTCGTCCAGTGACAGCGGTTCGGCGAACCGGCGCTGGATCAGTCCGGTCATGCGCAGCACGGTGAGGCGGTCGCGCTGGTCGTCCGACGCCGATACGACGGGATCGGAGACGGCGGCGTCGGATATGACGGAGTCGGATGCGGCGGCCGGCCGGAACCGGTCCAGCACCTGATCGATCAGGCCGATCGCGGTCATCGCCGCCGGCAGCGGGTCGAGGTCGGCCGCGTCGTCCATCGGCCGGCCCACCTCCGACGGGCGCAGACGCCGGTCGCCGTGCAGCTGTTCGACGATCCTGTCGATATCCATGAGCACGCTGCGCTGCCAATCCACATCGGGGGAGAGGAACAGCGCGTCGTCCATGTCCTGCGCGAACGCGCGCTCACAGCGTGCGGCCACGCCCTGCGAAAACCCCTCGACGAGCTGCGGGCCGATCACCGCGCAAGAGAACCGGGCCTCCTGCCGGTCGGGGGAGAAACCGTAGTGCAACCGGCTCGAGTTGACCACCAATCCCTCGCCCGCTGCGAGCCGCGTGACCGCGCCGTTGACGAAATAGTGCATCGTGCCGCTGACCACACGCACGAACTCCAGATCCCGGTGCCAATGGCACGCGCACCGGTAGTCGTAGATCGACAGCGAATCGCACCGGGCGTACACCGGCAGCCCACGCACCGCATACGGCACCCGCTCCGACAGATCCGACAGCAGCGACAGCCGCCGAGTCTCCTGCGGTTCGACCACACCCATGCTTGCTCCGCTCCTTCACACCATGACTTCGGTTCCATTGCCCTTTGGCTCCCCTTGTGAGGGGAGCTGGCCGCGAAGCGGCCTGAGGGGTAGTCACCGGGCAACGCCCTCCAAGTTCGGTGCCGACATCATTGCTGCGCACGATTTTACTATTACGACGTCCGCAAGCGACATTTCCAGCACCGTGGCGCGCCTTCCCGGAACATATCCTGTAAACAGCTTCAGGCTGCAGCGAAGAAGTGCATAGACCAACCGGTACGGATGGCTCATATGGAGGATTGTCATATCCATATATCCATACACGGGCCGTACCGTATCCTCACCGATGTCCAAAGGAGCACCGACCGCCATGACCGCAGCACACACCCAACCGAACGTCACCCCGACCGCCCGTCTCGCGACGGCGTACGCGGAACTCATGCAACGGTTCTTCGCCGCATGCCGCCGCTGGACCGCCGACCATATCGCCCGCCCCGACGAGGAGAATTGGTTCGCGATGTGGATGCCCGCATCCGCGGCGCTGATCGGCTGAGCCGTGAACCCGTCGGTTCCGGGCCGCGTCCTCGGCGCCTCCGGGCGAAACGCGTCTGACCGGTTCGATACGCTGACCGTGACAATCACACCATCGGACGGATACGTCGGAAGGCAGGGAATCATCATGGCTCACACAACGAACGGGAAGAGGATCGCGGTCGTCACCGGAAGCGCCTCGGGCCTTGGCCGGGAACTGGCCGTGCGCCTGACGGAACGCGGCTGGTTCGTGGCCGGCGTCGACTTCGACGCCGAACGCCAGGCCGCGCTCGCCGAGGCCCTGGGCGCCGACTCGTACCGCGCCTTCGTCGGCGACGTGTCCGACGAGGCGTTCGTGAAGGCGTCCGTCGCCGAGATCGCGGGCCTCGGCCACATCGACCTGCTGATCAACAACGCCGGACAGCCCTCGTTCAAGGTCCCCACCGCCTACGAGGGCGCCGACGTCGACCGCTGCCTCAAGGGCCTCAAGGGCATGATCCTGTGGAGCGTCGAGACCCTCAGGGCCGACGGCGAGGCGGACCTGAAGATCGCGAACGTGATGAGCACCGCCGCCACGCGCGGCAACGCCAACGAGTCCGTCTACTGCGCCGCCAAGTGGGGCGAGAAGGGCTACACGCAGAGCCTCAAGGCCGCCTACAAGGGCTCGAGCGTCAAGATCGTCGGCGTGTACCCCGGCGGCATCGACACCGACTTCTACCGCGACAGCCACGACTATGTGTCCGAGGACAAGCAGCACACGTTCATGGACGCGGGCGAACTCGCCGAGGTTATCCTGTTCAACCTCGTCAACGACGCGAACCTGACCGTCTCCGACATCCTCATCGAACGCAACTACCGCTGAATCCTCCGGGTTGCCCGACATGGGGCGACTCCGGTGAATCGGCAAAGTATCGGGCACGGGGTAATGTAGGGGAGTTTGCGCGTGACGCGCGTTTTCCCCTACATATGAAAGGCCATCGTGCCCATTACCAATTCTTCAGTTTCCTCGCATGAGGTCACGTCGGTCGAGCCGGTTCAGTCGGTCCGGTCGACCCTGTCGGCCGGTGACGGCGACCACGCGGTCACCTTCGCCGAGCTCGGCGTGCCCGGCCCGCTGCTGCGCGTGCTCGCCGCCGACGGCAAGAGCGAGGCGTTCCCCATCCAGGCCGACACCCTGCCCGACTCGCTGGCCGGCCGTGACATCCTCGGCCGCGGTCGCACCGGCTCCGGCAAGACCCTCGCCTTCTCCATCCCGATGGCCGCGCGCCTCATGGAGGCCGCGTGGGAGCCGGGCATGCCGATGGCCGAATACCGCCGCAACGTCAAGGCGATCCGCCGCGAGCATCTCGACGAGCGCGAGGCCGGCGGCTTCCACCCGCATCCGCGCGGGCTCATCCTCGCGCCGACGCGCGAGCTCGCCAACCAGATCAACGAGGTCATCCAGCCGCTCGCGCAGATGGCCGGCATGACCACCACCACCGTGTACGGCGGCGTCAAGCAGAACCGTCAGGTGCGCGACCTCATGGCCGGCGCCGACATCGTCGTCGCCTGCCCGGGCCGTCTCGAGGACCTCCTGACCCAGCGACTGCTCACCCTGTCCGACATCAAGGTCGTCGTCCTCGACGAGGCCGACGAGATGGCCGACATGGGCTTCCTGCCGCAGGTGCGCCGCATCCTGAAGCGCATCCCGTCCGACGCGCAGCACATGCTGTTCTCCGCCACGCTCGACCATGGCGTCGACGAGCTGGTGCGCGAGTTCCTGCATGATCCGAAGACCCACAGCGTCGACGACGTGAACGCCGAGCCGGACCTGATGACCCAGCACGTCTTCGAGGTGGAGAAGGCCGACAAGTTCGAGGTGGTCCGCCAGCTCGCCTCCGGCACCGGCCGCCGCATCCTGTTCACCCGCACCAAGTTCCAGGCCAAGAAGCTCGCCAAGAGCCTGACCAACAGCGGCGTGCCGGCCGCGCAGCTGCACGGCAACCTCAACCAGAACCAGCGCGACCGCAACCTCGCCGCGTTCGAGCAGGGCGACGTCAACGTGATGGTCGCTACCGACGTGGCGGCGCGCGGCATCGACGTCTCCGGCGTCGAACTGGTCGTGCAGGTCGACCCGCCGGCCGATCCGAAGTCGTTCACGCACCGTTCCGGCCGCACCGCGCGCGCCGGCCGCGCCGGCGACGTGGTCACGCTCGTGCTGCCCTACGAGCGCCGCGAGGTCTCCCGGCTGCTCAGGGCCGCGGGGATCACGGTCAAGCCGGTGAAGGTCACGCACTCCTCGGACGAGGTCAAGGAGCTCATGGGGGTCAAGGCCCCGATCGTCAAGGACTGGAGCCTCGACGAGACGCAGCCGGCGGGCAACCCGCGTAAGGGTGCGAAGAACGGCAGAACGGCCAAGGCCGGCAGGGCCGATCGTGCCAAGGCCCTCGCGCACCTGCCCAAGGAATCGTCGGATCGCCAGTCGGATCGCCGTTCGAACGGCGCGACGTCGCGTTCCGCGTCCTCGTCGGCGTCCCGCGGAGGCAAGCGCATCCACCGCCATGACGAGAACCGCATCATCACCGACGAGCGTTCCGAGGCGGTCAAGCGCCACGAACGCCGCATGGAGGCCCGCTATGGCGCGAAGCGGACGACGGGCGCGAAGAAGGAGACGACCGGAAGGCGCTCCTCCGGCGGCCGTCGTCGCGGACGTCAGTACCGGTAGATGGTATCTCTCCCCCAGTCGGCTTCGCCGACAGCCCCCTCATCAGAGGGGGCCTGCAAGGAGATGTTCAGTACCGGTAGAGGATGGTGCCGGCGGCGTCGCGGATCTCGAAGGACGGCTTCGAGACGATGTCGAGTTCGACGGTGAGCCGGTCGGAGCCGTCCCGCGCGACCGTGCGGTAGACGAACCGCCGGTTCTCGAGCAGCACCTTCTCGGTGCGCGCCTCGAGCAGCCACGGATTGCGCCGGCGCAGGGCGATCAGCGCCTGATGCAACCGGTACACGGGCTCGCCGAGCCGTGACAGCTCGTCGGGGGAGTCGGGGAACTTCGGTCGGATGTCGTCGTCGCCGCCGAACGCCTCCCGTTTGACGCCCACATACCCCTGCTCGTCGCCGTAGTAGACGCTCGGCACGCCGCCGACCGTCATCAGCACGGCGAGCGCGAGCGCCGCCTTGTCGGGGCCGATCTGCGAGGCGATGCGCGTCACGTCGTGGTTGCCGATGAACGTCTGCGGCACGAACGTGTCGAGGAACGTGTTGTGGCGTGTGAGGTTCCAGTCGAGTTCGAAGAAGTTGTCGGTCTCGAGCGAATGTTGGATCGACTTCCACAGCTCGTACTGGGTGACCGAGTCCATCGTGGACTCCTTGACGATCGCCGGATAGTCGCCGTGGATGACCTCGCCGAAGATCCATGAATACGGGTGGGCCGTCTTGACGGTCGGCAGAACCTTCGCCCAGAACGCCGTCGGCACCGAATAGGCGGCGTCGAGACGCCAGCCGGCGGCGCCGCGGTCGAGCCAGTGGTTCATCACGCGCGTCACGTAGTCCACGGTCGCCGGGCTGTCGTGATCGAGGTCGACCAGACGGCCGTGTCCCTCGAACACGTCCAGCACGGGGGCGCCGTCCGCGTCGAGGTGCACGCGCACCATGCCGCGCCAAGGTCCGTCGTCGGGGGAGGGGCGGCCCGCGGCCTCGTCGATCGCCGCCCGGACGGCCGGGTGGTTGCGTGAGACGTGGTTGAACACGCCGTCGAGGATGATGGACAGGCCCATGTCCCGGCAGGCGTCGGCCAACTGGTCGAACGCGGCGTCACCGCCGAGCCGCACGTCGACGTGCATGTGGTCGAGCGTGTCGTAGCCGTGCGTGTCGGATTCGAAGATCGGGCCCAGCAGCAGGCCGGAGACGCCCAGATCGCGCGCGTATCCGAGCCAGGGGATGAGCGTTTCGAGTCCGCGCCCGTGGAACTCGCGCGGGCCCTGCGGTCGGATCTCGCAGCCGCAGAAGCCGAGCGGGTAGACGTGCCAGAAGATCCCGTGGCGCACCCAGTCGGGCAGCCGGGCGTCGGTCGCGGTCGTGTCGGTCATATCGTTATGGGTCATGTCGTTGCGGGTCATGTGGGGTACCTCCCATGCCAAGGGTGTTCCATGGACGTTCCAGGGACGCCGGATATTGACACCATGTCTATTTTCTCACATCCGGCGACGTGGGACGTGACTGTCGGCGGGCGGGTCGCCCCCATGCCGTCCGTCGGCCGTCCCGCTACCGTATCGTCGCCGCCGCGCCGCCATATTGCGTTACCGCACCGCCACCGCTCGGTGAACAATAAGCCAATTGGCCTCGGCGCGTGAAATACGTACCCTATCGTCGTAATCATGATTACGGGCAGGTTCAGATCGCCGTCGGCGGTGCAAACGGCGCTGTGCCTCATGGGAGGGGTCATCACGGCCGCCGCGGACAACGCCGCGACCGTCGCGACCGTCGGCCCGTTCGACCTCCGTTTCGCCCTCAAATCCGTCGCCGTCGCCGCGATCCTGCTCGTCCTGTTCCTCCTCGGCGAGGCGCTGCTGGACCGTCCGTCCGGTCACGGTCCCGACCGCGGACCCGCCCCCGC
The DNA here is from genome assembly GCF_008698235.1 of Bifidobacterium rousetti. Lineage (GTDB taxonomy): Bacteria > Actinomycetota > Actinomycetes > Actinomycetales > Bifidobacteriaceae > Bifidobacterium > Bifidobacterium rousetti. The sequence continues at coordinate 520,214 of NZ_PEBH01000001.1, read as the reverse complement.
CACCGCGGTCGCGCCGATCGCCCGGCTCCGCCGACTCGCGTCCGCCGCATCCCGCCGCTGGCAGGCGATGCCGTTCGCCGCCCGCCTCCTCGCGCCCGCCGCCCTCATGCTCCTGTGCTGGAGCCCGGTCATCATCATGATGCACCCCGGCACGATCTGGTACGACACCGGCGACCAGATCGCCCAATGGTACGGCATCGAGGCGTACGGGCAGCCCGCCGGGTCGATCTCCTCCCATCACCCCGTCCTCGACACGGTCGTCTTCGGCACGCTCGCCCGACTCGGCGACGCGCTCGCCGGCGACTACCAGACCGGCGTCACCGCGTACATCCTCGTCCAGGTCGCGCTCATGTGCGTCGAGCTTACCGGCGTGTGCCTGTACGTGGCGCGCGTCGGCCGGGCACATGGCCGGACACGCGGCCGGACCGCGGGAATCGTCCTGTTCGTCTTCTTCGCGCTGTTCCCCGCGTTCCCGATCTTCATGATGTCGATCGTCAAGGACTCCCTGCACATGCTGTTCCTCGTGCCGTGGCTGGTCATGGTCGCCGAAGCCGCGCGCACCCGTCTCGCCGCGCTGCGATCGCCCCGCTTCGCCGTCGGGTTCACGGTCCTGTCGATCCTCGCCGCGCTGACCACGATGACCGGCCTGTACGTGACGGTCCTCACCCTGTTCTGCCTGCCGTTGACGCGCGCGGCCCGCGCGGACCGGCTCGCCGCGCTCGCCTGCGCGCTCGTCACGGCCCTGATCGCGATGGCCGTGTTCCCGGCGGCGGTGCGCGGGCCATTGCATGTGGCCCACGAGGACCAGAACCAGCTGCTGGTCGTGCCGATGCAGATGACCGCCCGGTACGCGCTCGATCACCCGGGCGACGTGACCGACGCCGAACGCGCCGCCATCGACCGCGTCAACCGCGTGCCGTTCGAGGACATGGCCGATCGCTACAACCCGTACCTCGCCGACCCGGTCATCCAGTATTCGCTGCGCGATCCGTCGGGCATCGCCGACTATGTGAAGGCGTGGGCGGCGATGGGCCTGCGTCACCCGGACTCCTACATCAACGCGTTCGCCGCGCTCGAATCGGGCTGGTTCTCGCTCAAGCGCACGCCCCTGAACACCACCGACCGGGGGATCGGGCTCGACGAGCTGCGACGCGCCGCGCCCGAGGCGACGACCAACCGCATCTGGTTCCAGATCGCCAACGCGATCAGCCCGCCGTTCTCCCAGATGCCCGCATACCGCGCGAACACGGCCGGCCAGTCGTGCGCCTACGCGCTGTGGGGCTTCTGGCAGTCGGTCCCGGTGCTCAACGTGCTCACGCTCACCGCGTTGTGGACGTTCCTGATGCCGATGTTCCTGCTGTTCCGGCTGCTGCGGCCGGGGGAGTCGGGAGAACCGGGGGAGGAGCCGCGCGTCGGTATGCGCACCGCGCTGCCGGCCGCCTACGCGGCGCCGCTCGTGTGGTCCCTCCTGTCGCTGCTGCCCAACGCGATCTCCATCCCGCTCAAACCCACCGCCAGCCGGTACATGCTGTGGGCGCTCGTCGTCATCCCGTTCATGATCGCCCTGTGCGCGTGCCGGCCGGACGTGCCGGACGTGCCGGCCTCGCCGGGCCCGAAGGACAGGAAAGACAAGGGCCGGAAGGGCGAGAACGGCAATCCGAAGAAAGAAGGAGACGGTCAATGAACCGCGGACTCATCCTGAACCTCATCAGCAACCTCGCGTTCTTCGTCAGCGGGTACGCGATCCACTTCTTCCTCGGCGGATTCGCGTCGCCCGCCGCCTACGGCGTGGTCGGCACCGTCATCACCGTGCTCGACATCGAATACCTGTTCGTATCCAACGGCGCACGCCAGTCCCTGTCGCGCACCCTGTCCGCGGGACGCTACGACCCGCGCGACGTGGTCGCCAAGACCCTCGCCGTGCAGATGGCCATCGTCGCCGTGTTCGTGCTCATCGACGTGGCCGGCGCCCCCGTGTTCGGCCGCGTGCTGGGCGACCGTTCGCTCGACCTGTACATGCGCCTGGCGGCGTTCCTCGTGCCCGCCAACGGCCTGTACGTGGTGATGCTCGGCATCAACGACGGCCTCAAACGCTTCGGACACAGCGCGCTGCTGTCCACCATGTACCCGCTCGTCAAACTCGGCACGATCCCGCTGATCATGTTCGTGTTCCCCGACCGCCCCGTCATCGGCGTGGAGGTCGGCTACTGCGCGTCGATGGTCCTCGTCATCGTGATCGGCGCGCTCATGCTCGCCCCGTACCTGATCGCCTCGCGTAGGCAGGCGCGCGGCGGCTCGCGCGACAAGGCCCGCCTGCCGCGCATCGGCTGGCGCGAGGCCGCGCACGGCACGCTCGCGTTCTCCCTGTTCTTCATCATGGCGTCCCTCGTCTTGAGCGCCGACACGCTCGTCGTCAAGGCCGTCCTGCCCGACGGCATGGCCGGCTTCTACACCGGCGCGATGAACTTCGGCAAGACCACCTACTACCTGTTGCAGGCGTTCGCCGTGATCATCCTGCCCGTCGTCGCCGGGCTCATCGGCGAGCGCCGCCGCGACGAGGCGCTCGGCAGGGCGCGTGACTTGGTGCTGCTCGCCGTCGTGTTCATCCTGCCGATGGCCGTGTCGATCTCTGCGACCGCGACGGACCTGCTGTCGTCGTTCTACTCGCGCCAGTTCGCCGTGGCGGCGCCCGCCCTGTCGTGCCTCGCGCTGTCGAGCTTCTTCATGGGCGCCACCGTCGTGCTCAACATGGTGTTGAACGCCGAGCGGGACACGCGGTTCTCCGACGTGCTCTCCGCGGTGTCCCTGCCGGTCGTGGTCATAGCGTTCGTCGTCGCCGCGCGTCTCGGCGGCATCACCGCGGTCGCGGCCGTGAGCATGGGCTCCACGTTCCTGACGATGACCGTCTCCTACTTCGAGGTGCGGCGCCGGTTCGGCGACGTCATGTCGGCGACCGCGTGGCGCGCGGTGGGGGTCAACGTGGTCCTGTGGATCGTCATGGCGGCGCTCGGCGCGGTGCTGCCCGACCGCAACTTCATCGTGCTCGTCTTCGTGTACATGCTCGAATACGCGGCCTACCTGACGCTGCTCGTCGCCATGGGCATCCTCGACCTGAAGCGGATCAGGCAGTTCGCCGCGGGCCTCGGCCATTCGCGCGGCGAGGACGGCGTACGCACCGTGTCGAACGTGTCGAACGTGTCGAACGTGCCGTCGTCGGCGGCGGGAGTCGACGGAGCCGCCCGATGAAAACGTCCGCGACATCGCGCACCCTGACCGCACGCTTCCCGTACGCACGCTTCATGCGCAGGCACAGGGCGGCCGTCATCGCGGCGGCCGTGATCGTCCTGCTCGAACTGTTCGTCTTCAACCTGCCGTTCTGGCAGACGCTCGGCGCGCACCCCGTCCAGGCGCGCGACGACGGCACCGGCACCGGGCTGACGGTCGAGCAGGGCGGCGTCGCCGTCATCACCGACCCGGAGCACGCGTGGCGCGACGTCTCCGCCGACCAGTCGATCGAATACCTGTACATGGGCCACGTCGACTCCGAACGCCCCCGGCAGGACGACCCCGTGCGCTGGCAGCTCTCCACCGCCAAGGACACCGACGGCGGCTGGTACGACGCCAACGCCGACGTCGGATACTCGCCCTCCTCCGAGGACTCCCGGTATTCGCGCGTCGGCGGCCGCGCCACCCGCGTGCGCATCCGCTACCAGATGGACAAGGGCGCGGTCATCCCGTACAACCCGATCACCGTCAACCCGCATGTGCCGATGCGGTTCAGCCCGCTGCGCCTCGCCGTCGAGATCCTCACCGCGCTCGCCGTCGTCCTGTTCCGCCCGTCGTCACGGCTCTACCGGCGGCGTCTTGCCCGCGATCGCGCGTGCGTCGTCCCGCTCGTCGCGTGCGGGACGGTCACCTGCCTGATACCGCTCGCCCTGTTCGCGATGGCCGCCCCGCAGGAAAGCCCGGACCCGGTGTACTGGGACTTCTACGCCACATGGCAGGCCACCGACCAGTACCAGCGGCTCGCCGACGCGATCCTCCAAGGGCGTCCGTGGCTCGATTATCCGGTCAACGGCGCGTTCGCCGACATGGCCAACCCGTACGACACGCGATCGCGCACGCTGCTCGCGCTGAACCACCCCGAGACGCCCATCTACTTCGACGTCGCCTTCCACGACGGCAAATACTACAGCTACTTCGGCGTCCTGCCCGCGCTGCTGCTGTTCGCCCCGTTCAAGGCCGTGACCGGCATGCGGCTGCCCACCAACGCCGGCATCGCCATCGTCGCCCTGCTCGCGTCCGTGGCGTGCGCGCTGCTCGCCGTGCAGATCGCCCGTCTCGTCGGCCGGCATCGCCCCGTCTCGCTCGGCGCGGTGATGCTCGGCATGGTGATGATGACGCTCGGCAACGGCATCGCCATCCTCATCCAACTGGGCCTCTTCTACCAGATCCCGCAGGAGCTGGCCGTCGCCTGCGCGGCCGGCGGGCTCGCCCTGTGGATCGAGGCGAAACTGCGCGGCCTCGATGTGAGGTTCCTCGCCGCCGGATCGCTGCTCATGGCCCTGACCATCGCCTGCCGGCCGCAGGTGATCCTCGCCTCGCTCATCGCCATCCCCCTGTTCGCCGACGACATCGTGCGGCTCTGGCAGGGCGGTCTCGCGGGTCGCCGCGGCCTCGTACGCGAGGCGGCGGTATGGGCGTGCGCGATCGTGCCGTATCTGATCGTGTTCCTGCCGCAGTTCGCGTACAACATGGCCCGATTCGGCTCGCCGACGAACTTCGGCGCCACCTACAACCTCACCGGCTACGACATGACGCACTTCCACGCGCCCCTCACCCAGTACCCGGCGTTCGTCTTCCACTACCTGTTCCAGCCGCCGAACCTGACCGCCCACTTCCCGTTCGTCGGCTGGGACGAGATCCCGCTGACCACATGGCGTTCCGAACACCCGCACTTCGGCGGATGGCTCATGACCGACGCGCCCTTCGCGCTGATCCTGTTCGCCGTGGTCCTGTGGCGTCCGCTCGCACGCCGCGTCAAGGCCACGGGCCTGATCGCGGGGGCGCTCACGGCCGCCGGCCTCGCGTTCCTCATCAACGCCCGCATCACCGGCGTCGACTACCGCTACGAGATCGACTTCGCCTGGATGCTCATGACCGCCATGCTCGCCGTCCTCTATGCCCTCGACGCCGAATTCAACGCGGCCGGGGAAGCGTTCGAGGTTCTTACCGTAGGAAAGCCTGTCGGCAAGACCATGGAGGCGACCATCGATAAGGCCGTCATGGCCGGTGCGGATGAGGCCGGCATTTCGTCACGGTCTGGAACCGACGAAACCGTCGACGCCGCGCGACCCGCGTTCGACGCCCACGACACGCTCCGACGGGTCGTGTTCGGCTTCTTCGCCGTGATGGTGGCGCTCGCCTTCCTGTTCCTGTTCTTCAAGCAGTTCGCCCACGGCATGAACATGCCCGTCCGCATCCGCTGGGACACCACCTCCTGGTTCCTCTTCATGTAAGCGGTCATATTCCGGCACCCTCTAATGAGGGGCCGATTCGCTTTTAGCGGTGGGCGTTGAGCCAGAGGATGGCTAGTTGGGTGCGGTTGGCCAGGCCCAGCTTGTCGAGGAGGGCGCTGACGCGGTTGCGTATGGTGCCTTCGCTCAGGTACAGGCGGTGGGCGATGTCGCGGTTATCGAGTCCCTCGGCCACCAGCGAGGCGATCTCGCGCTCACGCTCGTTGAGATCGTCGACCGGTCCGTCCAACGCGGGGGAGGGCCTTGCCGTATCGGTGAGTTTGCCGAGGACGTCGGAGCCCATGACGATCTGGCCGGCCATCACCGACTGGATCGCGGGGGCGACCGCGGCCACGTCCTGTTTGATGAGATACCCTTTGGCGCCGAGCGCCATCGCCTGCGCGATGTACGTGCGGTCGGCGAACGTCGTCAGGAACAGGATGCGCGCCGCCGGATCCCGGCCGAGGATCGCGCGCGCCGCATCCAGACCGTCCATGCCGGGCATCTGGATGTCGATGAGCAGCACGTCCGGCCGGCTGGCAGGCGAGTCGAAATACCGTTCGACGGCCGTCTGCCCGTCGTTCGCCGTCCACAGCACCTCCGCCGCGCCGGTGGCAGTGAGGATGGTCTGCAGCGACTGGCAGACGATCGGATCGTCATCCACGATCGCGACGCTCATGATGCGCTCCCTTCCTTGCGATTATCGATGAATCGGCGTGACTTCGGCAGGGAGACGAACACGCGCCAGCCTCCCGCGTGCGGCCCGCACAGGGCCGTGCCGCCCAACGCGCGCGCCCGCGACTCGATGTCCGCGACGCCCATGCCGCGTCCCCGCTCGCCGGTCGGAGCCCCCGGCACGTCCGCCGCGGGCCCCGGGTCCTGCACGACCAGCTGCCACAGGGCCGGCATGTCCCGCAATGTAATGCTCGCCTCGCGCGCGGCGCTGTGATGCACCACGTTGGACAGCGCCTCGCGGATCGCCGTCGCGAAGCAGCGGGCCACCGGCGCCGGCGCGTCGGTGATGTCGTTCGTCAACGAGACGCGGAAACCGGGGGAGACGCCGTCGAACGATCGGGCCGCGGCGTCGATCTGCGCGGCGAAATCGGTGCCGTCGTCCTCCAGATCGTGCACGGACCGGCGCACCATCGTCATCGCGTCATCCAACGTGGAGGACAGCGCGCCGAAGCCCTGCGCCGCCATGCCGTCGCCGGTCGCCTCGGCCACCGCGCGCGACGCCTGCGCCTGTATGATCGCACGGGTGAGCAGATGGCCGACGTTGTCGTGGATCTCGCGGGCGATGCGCGTGCGCTCTCCGAGCGTGGCCATGCGCACCGACTGCGCGCGCTCCTCGGCCACGTCGGCCAGCCGGATGCGGGTCGCGCGGGAGCGTTCGCGCGCGTCGTCCCGCAACCGCCGCGTCTCGCCGCGCAGCGAGGAGACGGCGCGCGACTCGAACCCCAGCGCGCATCCCACGCATGAGACGATGACGAGCAGCCCGACGAAGGCCGGGGCGGGCAGCCCGGTCAGACCGGTCGAATCGGCAAGACCGGACGATGCCGCGCCGGCCCGCTCCGGACCGCCGGCCGTGACGAGGGACGCGATCGGGGGGATCATCGGCAGCAGCCACAACCATCGCAGCAGCGGAATCACACGAAACACGATACCGGCCCACCACGCACCGGAACGTGCCGGTTGCACGCCCGGTCGTACGCCCGGTCGAGTATCTGGCAGCGTCATACGCGCCTCGTCGTACGCGGCCAACGGCAGGAACAGTCGCCAGGCCGGCACGAACACGGCGACGATCACGAACACGGCGGTCGACAGCCACGCGAGCCGGGCGGACGGCATCCACACGACGGCGCTCGTCACCGACACCGCGGCCAGCAGCGCCACGACCAGCGTCGCGTCCACCGGCATGCGCGCGACCACGGCCAGCGCCACGCCCAGCGCGGCCAGCAGCGCCTTCTCGGCCATCGCACGCATACGCCTTCACCCCCGCTCCGGTCATGCCTCGGCTCCCGCGTCGGAGCGGGACGCATCCATCACCACCAGCCTACCCGCATCAGGCCGCCCGATCGGGGCGGACGCGCGAGGATCGTGACCCGTGACAAATGTCACCGCGCCCCAAGCCGATCGTGACGTTTGCCGGTGGCCCAGGCACCCCGCCGGACGGCATGATGGAACCAACCCAGACAGGAAAGGAGCGGACATGACGACCGACACCACGACCCCGGCGATCGACGCGACCCCCGCGGTCAGCGTTTCCAAGCTCGTCAAACACTACGGCGACATGACGGCGCTCGACTACTTCGACCTCGACGTGCGCCAGGGCGAGATCTTCGGCCTGCTCGGCCCCAACGGCTCCGGCAAGACCACCGCGATCAACTGCATCCTCGCCCTGCTCACCTACGAGGCGGGCGCCATCCGCGTCTTCGGCGAGCCCATGACCCCCACCAGCTACGCGCTCAAACGCCGCATCGGACTCGTGCCACAGAACGTCGCCGTCTTCAACGCGCTCACCGTCGAGGAGAACATCGACTACTTCTGCTCCCTGTACGTGCCGAGGAAGGCCGAACGCGCCCCGCTCGTCGAACAGGCCATCGACTTCGCCGGATTGAAGGAGTTCCGCAAATACCGCCCCGGCAAGCTCTCCGGCGGTCTCCTGCGCAGGCTCAACATCGCCTGCGGCATCGCCCACAGGCCCGACCTCATCTTCTTCGACGAGCCCACCGTCGCGGTCGACCCGCAAAGCCGCCACGCGATCCTCGAAGGCATCCGGCGGCTCAACCGGGACGGCGCCACCGTCATCTACACCAGCCACTACATGGAAGAGGTCGAGGAGATCTGCGACCGCATCCTCATCATGGACCACGGCCGGCACTTGGCCCTCGGCACCGCCGACGAACTGAAGAACATGGTCGACACCGGCGAACGCATCACCATCGAGACCCTCGACCTGAACGACGAGACGCTCGCCGCCGTACGCGCGCTCGGTTTCGTCATCGACGCCGCATGGGACGGCCGCGAACTCGACGTCACCTGCCGGCGGGGCGAGCACAACCTCGTCGACCTCATCGGCGTGCTGCGCTCGGGAGACGCGAGCATCGGCCACCTCACCAGCCGGCCGCCCACTTTGAACGACGTGTTCCTCGAACTCACCGGCACGGCCCTGCGCGACTGACCCACCCACGCACCCACCCACCCACGCACCTCACGGAAACACGGAAAGGAGACGCACCATGTGGTCCACCTTCGTCATGACCCTCAGAACGAACCTGCAGGACAAGGCGTCGATGTTCTGGCTCATCGTCTTCCCCCTCGCGCTCGCCACCCTGTTCAACATGATGTTCGCCGACCTCGGCGAGCAATACGAGCTCAAGGCGGTGCCCCTCGCCACGGTCCAGGACGCGAACTGGAATGATGCCAAGGGGGCTTCGACATTCATCGACGCACTGTCGGGCAAAGCCAAGGACACCACCGGCATCAGCCGGTCGTTGCTCGACGCGACCCCCGCCGACTCGATCGACAAGGCCCGCGACCTCATCGCGAAAGGCGATGCGGACGGCTACCTGACCGTCGACAGGCAGGGGCGCATCACCCTGACCCTCGCCTCGGGCACCGTCGCCGGCTTGGACGGCTCCAGCGCGGCGGTCTCGGGCAAGGCCATCACCATCTCGGCCCTCGACGGCGCCATCAGCCTGTACAACCGCACCGACACGCTCACCCGCAAGCTCATCGCCGACAACCCCTGGGCCGCGACCAGCCGGGCCTTCTGGTCATCCCTCGGCGCCACCACCGGCATGACCCGCGAGACCACGCTCACCAACTCCGCACCAGGCATCTCCACCCGGTACTTCTACGCGCTGCTCGCCATGGCCTGCATCATGGCGATGTCCTATTCGATCAGGGCCGTCGTCACCGCGCAGGCCAACCTGTCCGCGCTGGGCATACGCCGCAGCGTGGCGCCCCTGAGCCGCACGCGGCAGCTCATCGCCGGGTTCCTCGCCAGCTGGCTGTGCGCCTCGGTCTGCCTGCTCGTCGCGTTCGCCTACATCCGCTTCGTCCTCGGCGTCCCGTTCGGCGGGCGTGAACCCGCCGCCGTCCTCGCCGTGGTGGTCGCCTCGTTCATGGCCTGCGCGTTCGGCACGATGATCGGCGCGATACCGAAACTCTCCCACGGGGTCAAGGTCGGCATGACCAGCGCCATCGCATGCACCCTGTCGCTGTTCTCCGGCCTGTACGGGGCGTTCGCGATGTCCCTGAGCGACTGGATCGCCCGCAACCTGCCCGTGCTCGCCCTCGTCAACCCCACCCAGCAGGTCGTGAACCTGTTCTACGACATCCTCTACTTCGACAGCTACCGTCCGTTCCTCGCCACCTGCGGCGTGCTCCTCGCCATGAGCGCGCTGTTCCTCGCCGCGGGGGCGATCATGCTCAAGGAGCAACGCTATGAACACCTGTAAGGCCACGCTGCGCGTGCTCATCGCGCACCGCATCTACATCCTCGTCTACCTGATCGGCATCGGCGTCATGATGCTCGCGCTCGGTGGCTCCGCGCTGTCCGGGAGCCGCCCGGTCGGCGACACGTACACGCCCGGCAAAGCCGACGTGGCGGTCATCGACAGGGACGCCAACCGTGGGGGAGTGGCCGACGCGATGCGCGCCTACCTCGCCGTCGACAACGAGCTGACCGACCTCGACGACGATCCCGAAACCTTGCAGCAGGCGGTCGCCTCGAACTGGGTGGACCTGATCGTCATCATCCCCGACGGGTACGCGGACGGGCTGGTCGCCTCCGTCTCGTCGTGGGCGTCCGGAACGTCGGAAGGCAAGACGCCCGAGGTCGAGACCGTCACCAGCTACACGTCCGGACTGGGCGCGATGGCGTCGATGGACGTCAGCGGCTTCCTGTCCCTGACCCGCACCGCGCTGATCGGCGGCAACGTCACGGTCGATCCCGCGCAGCTGGCCGAACGGTTCGGTGCGGACGCGACTGGCTCGGCAGGCGCGCAATCGGACGGATTCTCGACCGACCAGCTGCCTGCTGGCACACTCGCGAACCTCACGCTGGACGATCTCAAGTCCGCGACGAAACAGGCCGTTGGCGCCGCGCGGGACAAGGACGCGAACCACGCGATCGCCGTCGACCACAGCGATGCCGACCCCGCTTCTTCGGCATCCACGCCCGACCGGGCCGCGGACGGATTCGGCGGCCTGATGAAGGTCGTGCTCTACCCGCTGTTCCTCGCCATGACCGTCTGCACCTCCCTCGTACTGGGCGTGTTCAACACCGGCGAGACACGCCGTCGCCTGTACGCCTCGCCGCAGCGCTCCTCGACGATGAGCCTGCAGCGCATGGCCACCCTGTGCGGGTTCGCGCTGGTCGTCGTGGCCGGCTACCTCGCCATCGTCCTCGCGATGATGGCCGCGGCCGGCGTGGACCCGAGTTCGCTCGACCTGGCCGGCGTGGCGATGACGGTCACGTCGACCTGCGTGTACGCGCTGATGACGGTCGCCTGCGGCTTCCTGCTCGGCGAATGCGGGTTCAACGAAATCATGGCCAACGGGTTCGCGAACGTGTTCGGATTGGTGATCCTGTTCACCTCCGGCGTCACCTTCCCCCTGGACATGATGCCCGCGCCGATGGTCGCGCTCGGCCGGATGCTGCCCGGATGGTGGTACTGCGCCTCGATCGACGACGCGCTCGGCATCGGCTCGGCGTCCGCCTCCGGCGCGGACGTGATCGCATGGGGGATCGCGACCGGCATCGTCGCCCTGTTCGCCGTGGCGCTCGTCTGCGTCGGACTCGCCGCCGGACGCGCCAGGCGACTTCGCCCGGCGTCGTTCGTCTCGCCGACCACGCAGCTGACCGAGGCGTGAGCAGTCGCCAAGCCGCTCACGCGGTCTTGAGCCGATACCGCTGGGTCGGGTCGTCCCGGAACCTCACCTGGATGACCCGACCCTCCTTGAGCAGTTCGCGCATGCCCGAGGTCGCCGCCAAGGGGGTGAGCTGCAACTCGCGCAGGATCTCCTTGAGACTCATCGCGGAATGGCGTTCCAGCACGTCGAGGATCGCCTTCGACACGTCGCCGGTCGACCCGCGTTTGGTGGTGCGATGCCGGGTGATCGTCATCGTGAACGTGTTGATCGTGTTGCGCGTGGTCGCCGGTTCGATCCCCGCCTCGCGCAGGGTCGCGGCGATCCGCTGGTAGCCGTCGCCGCCCTCCGGGTTCACGTACCCGCCGTTCGGGTACGGGGTCGATTCGAGCAGCGTGAACAGGAACTGGTTGCGTGTGGAGACGAACGGCACGCCCGTGACCGGATGCGGGTTGGCGAGCACGTCGTGCGTGACCGTGCCGAACAGGCCTCCGGGGTTCGTGATCTCGATGCGGTCGGTGAACACGTTGATCCGCACCTGCGTGCCGCGCGCGTCGGGGGAGTAGTCGCGGTGCGTGAGCGCGTTCGCGATCGCCTCGCGCAATACGGTCGGCGGATAGTCGGGCTTCTTCGCGCCGATCCAGCGCATCAGCGATTCGACCGCGTCGTAGATCATCACCGGGATCGACCCGACCACGCTGCCCGAGTAGACGAGCCGTTCGTCGCCGCGGAACACGTCGTCGCGGTCCGTGCCGGGGAACACGGCGATCGAAATGGACAGCCGCGGATAGTACTTCTGCGGGTAGCGGCCCAACGCGAGCAGGCCGGCCAGCGTGGGCCTGAGGACGCCGCCGACGCCGAGGGTCTCGGCCGCCGAGTCGTCGTGGCGAAGGATCTCCAGATCGAGCATCATGTCCGTGTCGGAGCGCCCGGCGAAGACGTGCGGGTGCTGCTCGCGCACGCGCGTGAGCAGGCCGTTGACCAAGGTCGGATCGAGGTCGTCGGGGGTGGCTCCCGGCATGAGGTCCACGTCGTAGGTGGGCTGCAGATGCTCCTCGATGAGCCGGTCCACCTCGTACGCGGTCATGCGCCGGTCGCCGTCGCCGGTGCGGATGTACGAGCCGGTGTGCGGGCCAAGCGCGGTGATGAAGCAGGGTTTGTCTCGCGGGAGCATCTCGTCGACGCGCGCGAACACGAGGTTCGTCCCCTCGAACGGGCAGGTGACGATCACCGGGCGCACCACGGGGGTCATCTTCTCGCACGCCTGGCTCAGCGCCTCCTGCATGGAGCGCGCGTTGAAGCCCTCGACCGGCGTGAACCCCTCCTTTTCGGACAGGCCGAGGATGATCCATCCGCCCGAGCCGTTCGAGAACGCGGAGAGCGTGTCGGTGATCGTCGAGGAGATCTTGCGCTTGCACTCCTTGACCTCGCACTGCTGCGTGTCGTTGCCGATCACGCGCATCAGTTCGATCAGCTCGGTCATCTTCGCGGTGTAGTCATCGACCATGGCGGGGCCTCCTTGCCACCATTGTGCCGCATTCGCGCGATGTGATGGCCCCGTTCTTTCGCCCGTGGACGTTCGGTTCACCGAAAGTTCGCCTTGATTTTCGCTGGTTGTGGCCTTGCGGTTGACGTGGGTTTCCTTGGGTTTTCCTTGGGTTTCCCTGCCTCGGGATGCCCGCCGTGCGCCGGATCGTGAGCGATGGGGGGAGGCACGGGGTGCGTGTGGGGGTGCATGGAGATGCGTGGGAATATGCCCCGGGTATGCCGATTGACGGTGCGATGATTCGCGATTCGACACTTCCCGCCGATTTGACAAAAGCCCGCGGGGGGGGGGTATTTGTTAGGGAAGTGTGTGGAAGTGCGCCGTAGACGTCAACCGATCAATTCGGGGACGATCCTATATGCCGGCATCAGGGGGCTTCACCCGCCTCGCATGTGATGTCGTTCTGTACCCGCAAGCGATCCGCCCGAACGCGAGAACCCGCCATCCCGCGGCGAGGGGCAGGGGCGGAGCCGAGCGAGCCTGCCGACGATTCGATGACGACGGCGGGTATAAGGACTTGAACAAGACAGAGGAACAGATGCTGGAGAACTTCAGGGACAAGCGGAAGAAGGACGAGATCCGATGAGGAACAGATTGTGGACAACGATCGTGGGAGCCGTGGCGGCCATCGCCATAGGGGCCACCTGCATCAGCGCCGCCTTCCCCGCTTTCGCCGCACAGGGTATTGCAGGTACCCTCACTGATACGGGTACGCAGAGCTCATCCAATGTGAAGACAGACGGTCAGCCCAACTCCACCGATCAGGGTGATTCATCGATTACGGATGACTCGACCGTATCCGGTTCCAACGCCGATTCCCAGTCCGATGCCGGTTCCACGTCCACCGCTCCCAAAGCCGAGGCTGAAGGGCAGGATTCATGTGGCAACGTGCTGACGTGGACAAAACTCTCGGAATGCGTTTCCGGTAACACTCCACAGACGGTCACCATCGCGCAGGCGATCACCGTGCCGGATACCGCGAAGGACCCGATAATCATCAACACGAAGATCACGCTCACGGCGAAGTCCGGGGTGGATCCGGCCCTGACCAGCCCGAACAATGGCGACACGATCTTCAACGTGGCACCCGGCGCATTGCTCACGATCGGTACGGACAAGCACGACGCCAATTTCTCCTACAAGGACGGCAAGCGTTTTCTCGTCTACCTGCAGAACGGCGGCAACCTGATCGTCAACAACGGCACGTTCTCCGGCATCGACACGACCGGCAGCACGGATCATGACATGGGCACGCTGGCCTACAGCGCCGGCGGCACCGTCACCATCAACAACGGCACGTTCGAGAACAACAAGGCCTCCCGCGGCGGCGTCGTATATGGTGATCAAGGCACGGTGACCGTCAATGGGGGAACCTTCACTGGCAATGAAGCCACCGGAGAAGGTGGCGGGGTCATGTACGGTTTGGCCAGCATGATGACCGTCAATGGGGGAACCTTTACAGGCAATGAGTCCTCTTCGACTGGAAGTGATCGCGTGGGAGGCGGGGCGATTCGTCTTTCCGCAAAGGGGGATAGCCGCCAGACCGCCGGGAAGCTTGATGTCACAGGTGGCGTGTTCGAGAAGAACATTGTGAAAGCGTCGGAGGGCAATTATATAGGCGGTGGTGCTGTCTGGGCGCAGGGTGACGTTACCATTTCCGGCGGTGTGTTCGCTGGAAACTATGCGGCGGGACACGTGAACGGATGGTCCGGCGGTGGTGCCCTGTACATCAGTTCCGGTTCCGGATCGGGGCCGACCGGCTATTACAGCACTTTGATCGTTTCGAAAGGCACGTTCTTGGGCAACGCCACTCATGGTGGTGGCGGCGCCATCTTCCTGGGGTGGAACGGTACAGCGATTTTCACGGGAATCTCCGGTCAGAACGCTTCGAAATACGGCGATGTGACGCCTTCCACGCCGATATGGTTCCAGGACAATTACGCCGAACATCTTGGCGGCGCGGTCTATACGGAGGAAGCCACGACCACGTATATGGGCAAGGCTGTGGCGTACAAGAACGGCGCCGGCCATTTCGGCGGTGGCCTGTGGTTGTGCCCATCCGGTAAGGGATTCAATTCCAAGGGCGGCAACATGCTGCTGTTCGATAACGAGGTCGATGCACGGTACGACGTATCGGTGAATGAGGACGGAAGCCGCCCGCAGATAGCACAGCAGACGGGTTACGGTCAGTCCGGCAAGGATTTCGCCATCATGCCTCCGACCAAAGCGAATGTCACAAACAACAGTTTCGAGCTTTCGGATGAGGATTGGGCCGGCGATCAGGGAGCGATTACCTGGTCGGCCGACGAGCAGCAGCCCGGGCAGTCCTCGCATGGTTACGGGCGCGGCGGGCTTTCCGTGGTGCCGTTGTCCAAAACCAGAAACAGCAAGTACAACAGCAAGAAGGCCGATGGCACTGTCCAGTGGACCGGCACGACCAGCATCGAACAGACTCAGGACGCCGACGGCAAGCCCACTGCGCCCGGTGTCGGACTCACCAGCACGCTAAGTGCGGACATGCAGGCGACGGCAAGGGCGAATGCGCTGGTCACCTTCACCGAGAACCATGCTTCGTTGTCCGGCGGTGGTTTTGGTACGGACGGCACGGTCATGTTCTCCACGCCGTTCACCATGTCATGGTCGAAGGCGAAGGCGAGCGAAGCGGACGGCAAGGTGACGGTCGATACGAACGCGCAGCGTCTTGCTGGCTCGAAGTGGAAGCTGTCCACCGTGGACGGCGGCCCTATGGAGGTCAACATGCGCCCCGTCGAGTGCATGCCGGGCGCGGCGAAAAACGTTTCCGATTCGTGCTGGCATAACTTGGAGAACCCTACCGCCGACAACCCCATGTGGGTCATCATCGAGGACAACGGCAGCCGAGACAATGACCGCACGGAAGGCGACATCAGCATCAACAATCTCAAGGCGGGCACATATACGCTAACCGAGGAGAGCGCTCCCGACAATTACCAGCAGACCCACAACACGTACACGTTCACCGTGGACCCGCCCGCGGCCGGCAGCAAATACGAGGAGCCCAAGCTCACCTTGCTGAAAGATTCCACGGATGACGGCAAAGGCCCTCTTGACACGACCGGCAAAGTGATCGGCAACCTTCCCGATACCGGTTCGGTCAGCTGGTCAAAGATCGACGCGAAGGACACCACCGCCTACCTGCCTGGTTCCGAGTGGAAGATTATGAATGCCGATGGCACGCAGACGCTAGTGGGATACGAGAATATCGCCGACAATACCGGAGCTGCAGACTACCAAGGCAAGGATGAGAACCTGAGCCAAGGCAGATTCACAGTCACCGGGCTTCCTCGTAATGCGAGCTACCAGTTGTGTGAGACCCAAGTGCCCACCGGCTATCAGAAGCCTGCCGAAGCATGCCACAAATTCACCATCAGCAGCCTCGGTGTGGTGACGTGGGACGGAAACAACGCCGATGCGCAAGGCCGTATCCAGAACACGCCCACGCAGGTCACATGGACGAAAATCGACGGTTCCGAGTCGTCGAAGCTGTTGCCCGGCTCCGAATGGTCCGTGGTCCAGTGCGACGACGAATCGTGCGCACAGGTGAAGGAAGACACCCGGCATTCGGTGGTGGATTGCGCCACCTCGAACTGCACGGTGCCGTCCGACGCCCAACAGTACAAGGACGTCGACAACCGGGGACCGGGCTACATCACCATCCGCAACCTGCCCGTGGCCTCGTACAAGCTGACCGAGACGAAAGCCCCGGAAGGGTATCTCCTGCCGGACGCGGACACCACGTATGCCGTGATCACCATTGCCGAGAGCGGCACGGTGACCATGACGTTGCACGGCGAATGGAGCAATACGCCGGGCAACACCAACTCGTCATGCACCGCCAGCGAAAGCGATTCTGCGGCAGAGACAAAGGTGGCCAATACAGGATGCGCCCTCCCCAATGTCAAATCTGTCTCCGCCCTACCGTTCACCGGCGGTAGGTCCGGACTGGATTGGCTGCTGCTCGGCGGTGGCATCGCGTTGGCGGCTGCGCTCGCTGCTCTGGCTACGGGAAGGGTGAAGCGTCATGAGCTGTGATTGACCTAGTCGGCTTCAACCTCAACCAGATAACCAAAACAAAAGAAGACTTTGCGGACCGCGGGAGCCGGTGACGGTTCCGGCTTCCGCGAAAGCAAGAACACAGTACAAGGAAAGAAAGAAGGATCCTCGTATGAAGATGAGGAAACTATTCGCCGGCCTCGTCGCCGCAGCCACCCTCCTGAGTGGCATGGCGCTTGGTGCCTCCAGCGCCCAGGCCGCCGATGACATCATGACCGTCGCCGCTGTGACGGACGGAACTACCGTGACACTGAACGGTCAGAATGTCACTAATCCCGGTGACGAATTCAAGGCTGACAAGGACCCGAAGACTGATAACGGTCTACGCCAGTTCGCCTATCTGAAGCTGGCCAAATACACCAAGGACAGCAACGGCAAGTATTATCTGACCTCTGCATTGACTCAGGATCAGCAGAATAAGCTGACTAACGCGTTCACGGATCTTGGCTATAATGCTGCCACCAACCCCATCAAAGATCCGTTTACGTGGCTTGGCTCCCAAGATGCCTCTTATTTCGCTCAGCACAATGAGACAGCTTGGCGTAACTTCATCGATACGGTGAATAAGCAGCTGGGCACTGACGTGACGAAAGTTAAGACTGAGATCCTCACCGGTGACAATCTTACCTTGGATCTGGAGTCTCAGGGCCTGTTCATGATCATCGACGGGAGCGATAATTATACGGTCGATAAGGAAAACTGCCCGGTAACCTATCATCAGATCAAGCCGATTCTTCTTGGTACGAAGCTGGATAACGTGACCAATGGAGAGGGGACCATCATGGTCGCCCTCGGCAAGGACGGCACTGCCAACGTCAAGCAGGAGCAGACTACCGCATGCACCACCACTGGTCAGTTCCAGAAGGTCGGTTCCAAGGATGCCGACAAGAACGGTTTGGCTGGTGCCGTCTTCGACATCTACAAGTGGACCGGCACCGGCATGCCCGACGCTAACTCTTTCACTCCCGACAACATGACTGATAACAACAAGGTTGAAACGGTCACCACGACCGAAACCGGTATCGTGAAGCTGAGCAATCTGGCCCCAGGTACTTATTTGGTCTATGAGAGCACTGTTCCTACTGGGTACCTTGCAGAGTACCGTGCCAAGCTTATTGTCAGTGTTACCGGCGATCCGACTGACCTCAAGACACCGCTGAAGGTGACCATCACCGATCCGACGAACAGCGGTCTCCTCACTGGTGATGCCGGCAAACAGCAGTACAAGAACATCACCTCGATCATCGAGCTGCCGAAGACCGGTGCCGCTGGCGTCGCGCTGTTCGTCGTCCTCGCCGCCCTGCTGGCCGGTGCTGCGGGTGTGGTGTATGTGAAGTCCCGCAGGACGAAGGCCATGCTCCGCTAGGCTAGGCTGAGTCCCAAGACTGACTGAAGGCCGGTGTCCCGCTCCGAAGTTCGGAGGTGGGACACCGGCCTTCAATCGTTTCGGGCGCGCCTATCATGATTCGTATGGATAAGTCTTATGAGGCCCTTGTCGCGCTCATCCCGTTGTTCGAGCACCCGGACGGCCCGTTGTATACGCCCCACCGTACGGAGGATCGGGAGGACGGCGCCACCGTGTACTATCCTCCCATCTACGACAGTGACGCCGTCTCTAAATGGTGGGACGCTCTGTACGAGGCGCCGGAGGCCAAGGACATCTATGGCACTCTTGAGCGCGCGCATGTCGACGCCGAGCGGATCCTCCGTTCGGGCGACTACTCGTCGCTTGATGCTTCGGCAACAGTCGCGTTGATGCTTTGGCTGACGCGCATGGAGCGTTTCGGTGACGGCGTGGTCGCGGATGCGCTCGACGACGGGACCATCCTCGATCTGCTGAGGCATCTGCGTGACATCACTGACTGACGGATGGAGTGAGCCGTCTTTCGGTCATCGGCTATTCGTCCATTCGCGAATATCGGTCTCACTGCCGCTCAACGTGCGTCAATCGTTCTTATCTCGTTGAGCGGCAGAATCCCGTGCCGTTCAACGTAGAAACCGGCGAAAATCGTGTTGAGCGGCAGGAGTGTTCTCTGGAATGTCTTCTCACCTAGGCTTCTCCGTGATTGACACATCGTCAAAACGTCTATTTTCCAACGATTCTCGATGCCGCTCTTACGTCCGTGAAGACCCGGTCGACAGCGGCGGCGTATGGTGACTGCCGTTCAACGCAGAAAAGTCGGAAATGCTCGTTGAACGGCAGTGATACGTGCCGTTCAACGTGATTTCCCGGGATTCCCGCGTTGAGCGGCAGACAGGGTGGCAGACAGAGTGGCAGGCCACAGGCATCAGACCTCACACCTCATGTACCACGCCCACGCACCACCCCACCCCACGCACGCACTCACCACCCACCATCCACCCCCGCAAAGCCCTCCTCGACCCACCCGGCCGCGTGGTTCACCTGAAGTTCATCTATAATCTTTCCGTTCAGTTCGCGCCGTTCGAAAGGGTTGCCACAGCAATGCGACAGGGATTCGACAACGACAAGTACATCGAGATGCAGGCCGCGAGGATCCGCGAGCGCATCGACCGTTTCGGCGGCAAGCTCTATCTGGAGTTTGGCGGCAAGCTGTTCGACGACCATCACGCCGCGCGCGTGTTGCCCGGCTTCGAGCCGGACGTGAAGTTCCGCATGCTCTCCAGCCTCGTCGACGACGTGGAGATCGTGATCGCGGTCAATGCGAATCACATTGAGAAGGCGAAGACGCGCGGCGATCTCGGCATCACGTACGACGAGGATGTGCTGCGTCTGATCGACGTGTTCCGTTCGCGCGGCTTCTATGTCGGCTCGGTGGTGCTCACCCAGTACGCGGGCCAGCCTGCCGCCGAGGCGTACCGTCGCCGTCTCGCGCAGCTGGGCGTCACCTGCTATCTGCATTATCCGATCGCCGGCTATCCGCACGACATCGCGCGCATCGTCTCGGACGAGGGCTATGGGCGCAACGACTACATCGAGACGACCCGGCCGCTGGTCGTCGTGACCGCGCCGGGGCCGGGTTCGGGCAAGCTCGCCACCTGCCTGTCGCAGCTGTATCACGAGCACCGTCGCGGTGTGAAGGCGGGGTATGCGAAGTACGAGACGTTCCCGGTGTGGAACCTGCCGCTCAATCACCCGGTGAACATCGCGTACGAGGCGGCCACCGCCGACTTGGATGACGCGAACATCATCGACCCGTTCCAGTTGGAGGTGTACGGCGAGACGACCGTCAACTACAACCGTGACGTGGAGGCGTTCCCGGTGCTCAAGGCCATGATGGAGCGGATCATGGGGGAGAGCCCGTATCAGAGTCCCACGGACATGGGCGTCAACATGGTCGGCTATGCGATCAGCGACGACGAGGCGTGCCGTGAGGCCGCGAACCTGGAGATCGTGCGTCGCTACTTCACTGCGGCCGTGCGGTTCAAGCGCACCGGCGAGGGCGAGGAGCAGGTCGAGCGGCTGCGCTCGATCATGAAGAAGGCCGGCGTCGACGAGGATCTCTCCCCGGCTCGTGCGGCGGCGCTCGGCCGCGAACAGGAGACCGGCGCCCCGGCCGGCGCGATGGTGCTGCCCGACGGCAAGGTCGTCACCGGCAGGACGGGCGCGCTGCTCGGCGCGGCGAGCGCGCTGCTGATGAACGCGCTCAAGGCCGTGACCGGTGTGGACGACGATCTGCTGGTGATCGACGACAAGGCCATCGAGCCGATCTGCCGGTTGAAGACCGAGCATCTCAACAGCGTGAACCGTCGATTGCATTCCGACGAGACGCTGATCGCCCTGTCGATCACGAGTTCGACGGACGAGACCGCCGCCCGTGTGATCGCGGGGTTGGAGAGGCTGCGCGGCTGCGACGCGTTCTTCTCGGTCATCATCTCGGCGGCCGACGAGGCGCTCTACCGCAAGCTCGGCATCAACGTCTCCTGCGAACCCAAGTACGAGCGCGTAAGCCTCTACCACAAGTAGGCCGCCGTTTGGCCCCCTCTGACGAGGGGGCTGTCAGCGAAGCTGACTGGGGGAGAGATAAGCTAAGCGGCAGTGGCCGTTCACCGTGGCCTTAAACCCCCATCTCCCGGTTTCCGTACGCTGCGCTTCCGTGAGCGTACGTCCCCGGTGGCCATACGTCTCCGACCCCCTGTTTTCGTACGCCTACCATCGGGCAGCATACGAAAACAGGGGGTGAAATCGATAAGACCCCGTTCCCCGTACGCCTCCATCACCTCAGCGTACGGAGAACGGGGCATCAGTCGTAATCATAAGCAACGGCCATCATGCCATCACCTCAGCGTACGGAGAACGGGGTCTCACGTCGGTTGCCCCCGGGAAACGTACCGGCGCCGCCCCGACGCCGGTCCCAGTGGCTACGGACCGGCCCCCGCTCACACCGTGCCGGTGCCGGCGTTCGGGTTGAAGGTGGGGGAGGCGACCGGCGCGAGCAGCACGCGGCCGGTGCCTCGGTACACGTTCACGAGTCCCTCGCCGCTGGCGGCCGAGCCGATCAGCGACTTGCCGGAGCGTTCCACCGTGAACTGGAGTCCCGTGGTCCATGCGATGGCGAAATTGCCGTCGACCTTCAGCTCGTCGTCCTCCAGGTCGATGGTGACGAGTTCGGATGCGGGGACGGGCGATTCCAGCGCGACCGTGCCCTGACCCTGCAACGCGAGGTTGAACAGGCCCTCGCCGCCGGCGACCATCGCGCTCGGACGCGAGACCATCACGGCCCGCTGCTGCACGGTCGACTCGCATGCGTAGAACAGCCCGTCGTTGACGGTCATCGAGCCGCCCATCTGCGCCGGGTCGATGAGCAGGATGTGCCGGTACGTCGGTTCGAGCACGAGCACGCCGACGCCCTGATACTCGGGCTTGATCGTGGACTCCTTGGTGACCGCGCCGCGCGCCATCTTGCCGAGGAAGTCGCCCACGCCCTTCACGCCCGTGGTCGCCTGGACGTGCCCGGCGGTCCACTGCATGGCGCCGGCCTGCACGGTGATGCCGGTCTTCCCGTCGAGCGTGCACACCACCTGGCGGCGTCGCACGTTCATCTCGGACGCGAAGTAGGCGGCCGCCGCGCCGCCGTAGTCGACGGACAGGTCGCGCTTCCATTCGATGACCTGGAACGCGCCTTGCCGTGCGACGATGTCGACGTCGTCGTTGTCGGTGAAATTGTAGATCCTCACGATGTGCTCCTTTGCCCGGATGACTTCCGGATAGCTCCCGGATGACTCCTCCGGTGATGTTCGGTGCCCGCGTATCCGGCGATGCCGGATGGTGCGCGATTGGCGGGTGTCTGGCTTCTTCCCGCCACGACTCCCAACATACCGCAGGCTTCGCAAACCCCGTAAAGACCTGTCGACGCCTGTGGACAATGTCTCAAATATGTTGATAACCCGGCCGAATTGAATTCCATTCAGCGCGTGGAATGACTCTCGCCACGTTTTCTGCCGCAAGGCCAGTGAGTGTCACAGCATCGGTGCAATAGCATTGATGGACAACGTTGGCGGTATCGTGGATGTATTCAATTGCTGTCGAGGATAGGAGAACGCCATGTCGCAGTCATTGGCAATTCCTAGTGGTGGTATGCTATCGGAGCGCCGGCGTGCTGTGTCCTTCGCCATACACAATTCTCTGATGGAAGGGCTTCCCATGCCCGATGACCGAACGCTGGGACTGCTTCGGGAATACGCTGACGGCGTGATCGGAGCCGACGAGCTTGTGGAGCGTGGTTTCGATAGTCGCCTTTGAATTACAACGCCTGCTTTGGAACTCATATTTCGATCCAGAGACGGGTCTGCTGAAGAATCTGGTCAAGGCGCGAACCCAGGATGAGCTGGACCAAGCGGAAGCGAGCGCGGTGACGATCATGGAAACAGTGCTGGAATCCGATCCGCCTGAGAATACCGGTGATTTAACACAGTTGCAGGAGATCCATCGTCAGTTGTTCTCCAGAATCTATCCGTGGGCGGGCAGTATTCGAACAGTCAACCTACGCAAGGAAGCTGATTCGACTCATGCGTTTGCTGATGCGTCCAGAATCGAATATGAGATGCGACTGGAGTCGAAGACCTTGCATGAGCAAGACAACATGCTTAAAGGGCTGGAGATCGACGAGTTTGTCGAAAGGTTGACCATCCATTTTGCCGTGGTGAACCGGATTCATCCATTCAGAGAAGGGAATGGCCGTACTCAACGGTTGTTCTGGACGCTGATTGCGCGGGAGGCCGGGCATCCTCTCGACTGGAGGCACATCGATGGGACATGGATGATCCGCGCTTCGCGCAAATCGATGGATGATGATCTGACGGATCTTCGTGATCTCATCGCTCGAGTGGTGGCTGATGGAGGTGATGCGAATGATTCCGTTGACTCCGTGCTGCGGATTCCTGCGTTGCACCTGCCTCCGTCAGCGTGATCGATGCGTCGTCAGTCCTGAGTGTCCTGAGCGTTCTGAGGGGCTCTGGGGGTCCTACTCGTCCAACGGGTCGAAGCTGATGGTGAGCTTGCGGCCCATGCCGTGGGCGAGCGCCTCGAGCGATCGGAACGACGGGTTGATGTGCGCCTGTTCGATGCGCTGGATCGTGATGCGCGAGACCCCGGTCGCGTCGGCCAGCTGCTGCTGGGTCATCCCGCACTCCTTGCGCGCCTGAAGCAGCGCCGCCCCCACCTCGGGGTAGATGCGTTCCTTGGCTGCCGTGTTGCCTGTGGCGGTGGTCGCCTCGTTCGTGTTTGCCATGGGATCCTCCTGACGTGTATCCGTGCCGTTTCCGGTTGCAATGTCGCTTTCGGTATCGGTGTCGACCATCTGGTTGCGGCCATCCGGCGTTGACCGCCCGATGTGGTCCACCCGATTTTCGATTTTCTGTATCATCCATGATACTCATCGAAGTCCGCGGCCCGGCTCGCCATTACACTGGCATCATGGCTTCGTTTGGCGTGATTGACAACCGCACTTCTCTGGTGAAGGACGATCTGGTACGCACGATTCGCTCCGGCGACCGTCTGTCGGTGGCGTCGTCGCTGTTCTCGATGTACGCGTACCGTGAGCTGAAGGACCAGTTGGAGTCGTTGTCGTCGTTCCGGTTCATCTTCACGTCGCAGGCGTTCACGAAGGAGAACGCGCCCAAGGAACGGCGTGAGTTCTACATCCCGCGTCTGGACCGCGAGCAGGGATTGTACGGCACGAAGCTGGAGATCCGATTGCGCAACGAGCTGACGCAGAAGGCGGTGGCTTCCGAGTGCGCGGATTGGATTCGCCGGTCGGGCGCCCGGTTCATGTCGTTCGACGGGGAGGCGGCGATCGCCCCGTTCCTTGCGGTCGACAGGGCGGACGGGAGCGATGCGGTCGGATACATGCCGTTCGGTGAGTTCTCGACGACGCAGCTGGGCGTGAGCCGTCACGCCGGTTCTCCCGCGTATTCGTCGTTCGTGATGCGGCAGGATGCGTCGCAGACGCGTGGGCTGCTGTCGATGTTCGATCAGGCGTGGAACTCCGGCTCGCTGCATGATGTGACCGACGCGGTGGTGGACGGCATCGAGCGCATGTACCGGGAGAACGCGCCCGAACTGGTGTACTACATGGCGCTGTACCGGATCTTCGGTGAGTTCCTCGAGGACGTCGACGAGGACGTGCTGCCCAAGGAGGGCACAGGGTTCCGCGAGAGTCGGATCTGGAATCTCCTGTACGACTTCCAGAAGGACGCCGCGCTCGCGATCATCAACAAGCTGGAGACGTACAACGGCTGCATCCTCGCGGATTCGGTGGGTTTGGGCAAGACGTTCACCGCGCTGGCGGTGATCAAGTACTTCGAGTCGCGCAACCGGAACGTGCTCGTGCTGTGCCCGAAGAAGCTGAAGGACAATTGGGTGACGTACAAGTCGAACGCCACCAACAACCCCATCGTCGCCGACCATCTGCGCTACGACGTGCTCTACCACACGGACCTGAGCCGCACCCGCGGGGGCACGATCATGAACATCCCGATCGAGCGGATCAACTGGGGCGGATACGATCTGGTCGTCATCGACGAGTCGCACAACTTCCGCAACGGCAACGATTCCGCGTCCAAGGCCGACGACAGGGAGAACCGGTACGGCAAGCTGCTCAACAGGATCATCCACTCCGGCGTGCGCACGAAGGTGCTGATGCTGTCGGCCACGCCGGTGAACAACCGGTTCCGTGATCTGGAGAACCAGCTCGCGCTGGCGTATGAGGGCAACGACGACGACTGGACCAAGAAGCTGGGCCTGTCCACGGACATCGACAACGTGTTCCGCAACGCGCAGAAGGCGTATGCCGCATGGGCGAAGCTCGACCCGTCCGAGCGCACCACACGCGATCTCATGGACCGTCTCGATTTCGACTTCATCAAGGTGCTCGACCAGGTGACGGTGGCGCGCAGCCGCAGGCACATCCAGCGCTATTACGACATGAACGCGATCGGCCGGTTCCCCGAGCGCATGAAGCCGGTCAGCATCCGCCCGAAGCTCTCGACGCGTCCCGGCGCGGTCACCTACGACCAGATCTATGACGAACTCGACAGGCTGACCCTCGCGCTCTACATGCCCTCCGAGTTCGTGCTGGCGTCCCGCAGGGCCAAGTACTTCGACGAGAGCGGTGACGATCCGACGAGAAAGGGCCTGACCCTGAACGGCCGTGAGATCGGCATACGACGGCTCATGGCCACGAACCTGCTCAAACGCTTCGAAAGCAGTGTCCATTCGTTCCGGCTCACCCTCGAACGCGTGCTCGGCTACATGAACGACACCTTGGACGTGATCGACCGGTACGAGGATCTGCGAGACAGGCAGCGTGACACCAGCATGTTCCGTGACGCTGGCATGGACGCGGGTATAGATACTGGTGTGGACACCGACCGGTTCGACGAGGGGTTCGACCTCGATCAGGACGATGATGAGGCCATGGAGTTCACCACGCAGGGCAAGAACCGGTTCCTCCTGTCCGACATGGACTGGAAGAGCTGGCGCGACTACATCATCCGTGATGTCCGGGTCATCCATCGTCTGCTGGACATGATCGGCGACATCGATCCCGAGCATGACGCCAAGCTCCGACAGCTGTACGAGACCATCCGCGGCAAGGTCGAGCATCCCATCAACCCCGGCAACCGCAAGCTGCTCGTGTTCACCGCGTTCGCGGACACCGCCGACTACCTGTACGAGCATGTGAGCGCATACGCGAGGACGCTCGGACTCGAGGTCGCCGAGGTGACCGGCTCTCGCCCGGGTCGTTCTACGCTCAAGAAGGTCGGCGGCGACATGGGTGACATCCTCGCCTGCTTCTCGCCGATCTCCAAGGAACGTGACACCGCCGTCCGCAAGGAGCTGCACGATCAGGACATCGACATCCTGATCGCCACCGACTGCATCTCCGAAGGCCAGAACCTGCAGGACTGCGACATGATGGTCGACTACGACATCCATTGGAACCCGGTGCGCATCGTCCAGCGGTTCGGCCGCGTCGACCGCATCGGTTCGAGGAACGCTCGCATCCAATTGGTCAATTATTGGCCCGATGTGGCTCTCGACAAGTACCTGAACCTCAAGGAGCGCGTCGAATCACGCATGAAGGCGGGCGTGCTCGCCTCCACCGGCGATGACAACCCGTTGAGCGACGACCAGCGCGACGACCTCGAATACCGCGAGAAGCAGCTGAAGCAGATGCAGGACGAGATCCCCGATCTGGAGGACGTCGAAGGCGGCATCAGCATCACCGACCTCGGGCTGAACGAGTTCCGCATGGACCTGATCGACTACCACAAGCGCAACCCGGACATCGACCATACGCCCGCCGGCATCGACGCGGTCGTCGAGGGTGATGAGCCAGGCATCCTGTTCGTGCTACGCAACATCAACGACGCGGTCAACCAGGCGGGACGCAACCGTCTTCATCCTTACTACCTCGTCCATGTCGGCGACGACGGGACGGTACGCCACGGTCACCTGCACCCCAAGGACTGCCTCGACTTCATGCGCCTCGCGTGCAGGGGCAAGGCCGAACCGGATGACGCCCTGTGCAAGGCATACAACAAGGCCACCCGCAACGGCAGGGACATGCGCCGCGTGTCCAAGCTCCTCGAGGACGCGGTCGCCAGCATCGTCGAACAGGATCGGACGTCGGCCGTCACCGGATTCCTGCAGAACGGCATGGCCGACTTCCTTGACGCCGGAATCCAAGGGCTCGACGACTTCGAGCTCATCTGCTTCCTCGTCATCCTGCCGAAGAAGGATGTCTCGTGATGACCGGCATTGAATCCTGCGGGCCCGTCACCGCCCTCACCTTGGGATTGCCCAGCACCACCGCCATCCCGGCCGGCAGGGGGCGTCTGCCCAAGGAAGGCTTCTACCGCAACGCCCATGTGACCGCGCGCCTACGACGCCGTTTCGTCGACGACGTGACGACATTCGTCATGCTCGCCCAAATCAACGAACGCTCCACCGGCATCCCCGCAGGAGTCACGGTCCAGCAGATCTACGTGCTCGGCGTCGACGCGAACACCACCACACCGGACACGGCGATGCTCGAACACCTCGCCCGATACTTCGACGAACAATCCAAGCACCACGCGCGCATCCTCTTCGCGTGGATCCACGGGGATGACGTCACCCTCGCCGTATACCGCAACGCCAACGTGCGTGAAGGGCTCGCGGAGGGCGCGGTATACACCGGCGATACGGACTTCGCAGCCGCCGTGTCCATACGATTGGACGGCTCTGATCTCGACATCGCATGGGACGCGATCTGCGCGCGGATCATCCTTGGCGGCGATGAACCTGCGCACCTCGACCGCAGAATTGCAGTCAAGCGTCGGTTTGCGGAACTCGACAAGGAGATAGTGAGACTCACCAAGGCGCATGCCAAAGCCGCACAGATCGTCAGGCGCAACGAACTCTGGAACCAACTGCAGGAGGCACGATCGAAACGCAGAGAGATGGAACGTGATACACTGGCATAGTTTTCTGGTTTCGTGCATATTAATGAGGAGTCGGATATGTCGTTTCAGCCTGATTTTGCCGATAACGCAAGGGTTTTCATGAACGAATCGGCTGATCAAGAGTTCAGTCGTATTTTCGGCTTTTCTGCAAATGTGCTGCGTAGCGCCGCGATGACGGCTTTGCGCGAGGCCAGGGAGACCAGTGATCGGCATTCGCAACTCAGTGCCCCGGGGTCGCGCTTCTATCATCGCCTTGTCGAAGCCGTCCGTGAGGAAGTGGATATGCTCGATGGCTGGAGCGCCAACAGGGATGCAGACAATAAGACCTCGCCGCGAGCTAGGCGTGTGGATGGGCTCGCCTTCGCTTTCGCGCAGGGCAATGCCGCTACAGGTCTGATTACGGGATCTCCGCAACCCAAGAACAGGCTTGGAGTCGTCACTGTGTTGGAGCTTCAACGCAATGATGCGGGTGAGCCGGAGCAGCTTGCCTTCGATAGGCTGACGAAGGAGGTTGAGGCTCGTCCCCAGACCCTGTGGCTGCTGCTGTTCCATCGTGATAGTGACAATGAGACTGTCAGCTTGGAGGTGTCGCTCCCGACCGGGGCGAGCGACAACGGTAGGATTCTGGGATGGGACAAGCGTATCGTGCTTGGTGAGACCGGCATTGACGATCGGATTGTGGAGGTTCGGGATGATGGGCGCAACGAGGGTGGTGACGCTGCCGTCGCCATTTCCGCGCGTTGACGATGGCCGGCCGTCCCTCGATCCGGAACGTATTCGCTGCGCTCGGGAGACCGCGGGGCTCAGCAAAATACAGCTCGCCGAACGGCTGGGAGTGACGTCCCGGACCATCGCCAATTACGAGGAGAACGGAGCGCCTGCATCACAGTCGGTGTCCCTCGCGAGCGTGCTGGGAGTTAGTCCATCCTTCTTCACCGTACTGTCGGATGATCCTTCGATCGAGGATCTGACGGAATCCCAAGTATGGTTCCGGTCGCTGCGCAAGTCCACAGTGAGACAGCGCAAGTCAGCTGTGGGACACGGTAGGAACGCCCTGCTGTTCTTCCACTGGATTGAACGGCATTTCCATCTGCCGGAATGCTCGTTGCCGATAGGGGACGACATGGGATGGAGGCCATATGAGGCTGCGGCCGCGCTGCGTGGGGATTGGGGATACGGCGATAATCCTCTGCCTGACATGACTAAGCTCGCCGAAGCCCATGGTGTACGCCTGTTCAGCCTGCCTTCCGTGGGCAAGGAGGTAGATGCCTTCAGCTTCATGTTCGATGAGGTCCCTTATGTGGCCGTCGATACTGCGAAGACGGTGGAGCGTGCACGATTCGATATCGCCCATGAGATCGGGCACCTGCTGTTGCATGCCGGCGAGATGTCCGAGAATGTGGGTGGGCGTGACATCGAGGCGGAGGCGCATGAGTTCGCTGCGAATCTGCTCATGCCTGAACGGAGAGTGAGGGCTGTCATCCCGCTCCATGCGAGTGTCGCCGACATTCTTGACGGCAAACGTTACTTCAAGGTGTCCGCCATGTCGATGGCGCGTCGCGCGTACGAGTTGGGCCGCCTGTCCGATTGGGAATACCGTCGGACATGCTCCGCACTGACTGCGAAGGGCTACCGCTCTGCGGAACCCGACGGCATCGCACGGGAACGATCCACGGTGTTCTCATTCGTCGAACAGACCAACCGCAGCAGGGGAGTCTTGCCTGGAACCATCAGTCAGGAGACGGGGCTGACCGTGCGGGAATTGCATGATCTATCGTTTGGCTATATTCTCGCCGTATCAGACGGCGACGGCAGCATGCGGAGAAGCGTCCGCGCGCAGGGACGCCCGCAGCTGACATTGCATGTCAACACCCGATTCAAGGAATAGACGGCATACGGTTTTCGTCACCCACGACGAACCGACACAAGGAGAACAACGATGAATCACGCCACCCCCCCCCCTAAACCGCATTGATATCGGGACACCGGACCTTGCGGAAGAGAACATCGAGAAACTGATCGCGCTGTTCCCTGATGTCGAGACCGAGGTCAAGGACCCCGAGACCGGCGAGATCAAGCGGGCGATCGACTTCGACGCACTGCGCGAACGACTCGGCGACGTGGCTGAAGGCGCTCGCGAACGGTACCGGTTCACATGGCCGGGCAAGCGTGACGCCAAGGAGGAGGCGCGCAGGCCGATCGCCAAGACCATGCGGCCGATCAAGGAGCGCAGCAAGGATTGGGACAGCACCCATAATCTCTATATCGAAGGCGACAACCTCGATGCGCTGAAGATCCTGCGCGAAACGTATGCCGGCAAGATCAAGATGATCTACATCGACCCGCCGTACAACACCGGGCATGATTTCATCTACCATGACGACTTCAAGCAGGACGC
Organism: Bifidobacterium rousetti; assembly: GCF_008698235.1. Lineage (GTDB taxonomy): Bacteria > Actinomycetota > Actinomycetes > Actinomycetales > Bifidobacteriaceae > Bifidobacterium > Bifidobacterium rousetti. The sequence goes on along the minus strand of NZ_PEBH01000001.1, from coordinate 489,856 downwards.
CGTTGAATATGCTCAAGACAACGGCGACTACGATGACGAAGGCGGACGGCTCGTCGCCAACCTCGAATCAAACGGCCGATTCCACTCCGACTGGTGCAGCATGATGTATCCGCGGTTGCTGTTGGCGAGGGATCTGCTTACATCTGAAGGTGTCGTTTGCGTCAGCATCGATGATAATGAAGATGCTAATGCAAGAAATTTAATGAATGAAATTTATGGTGAATCAAATTTCATTGTTCAGATCGTATGGAAGAAAAGAAGTACGCCTCCCAATGATCAGGTTATTGGTGCCGCGCATGAGTATGTTCTGTTGTATGCGAAGGATTCTAGGAATGTCGGACTTAACCTTCGTGAAAGATCAATGAATCAGCTATCGAAGTACAAGAATCCAGATAATCACCCTAAAGGACCTTGGACGGCTGGTGATTTGTCCGCCAATGTGAAGGGCGGTCGTTATGTTGCTTCTCTGTACTATCCGATTGTTAATCCCAATACCGGAGAGGAACATTATCCTCCGAATAATGGTAATTGGAGGTACAGTCGGCAGACCGTAGAGAAGATGCTTGCGAATAATGAGATATATTTCGGTGTCGACGGGAAGGGCAGGCCAAAGGTAAAACGGTTCCTGTGCGATGTTAAGAGTGGTGTTACATATACGTCGTTATGGGACTTTGTTCCGTTTAATACTCAGGGTTCTGTTGAAATGACTGAGTACATGGGTAGCTTAACGATTTTCGACAATCCAAAGCCAGTAGGCCTTATTCGAGAATTACTCAAACTCGGCTCTGAAGATGATTCCATTGTTCTCGACTTCTTCTCCGGTTCGGCGACCACCGCGCATGCCGTCATGCAGCTGAACGCGGAGGATGGCGGCAACCGCAAGTTCATCATGGTGCAGCTGCCTGAGGCGTGCGACGAGAAGTCGGAGGCGGCGAAGGCCGGATACCACACCATCTGCGAGATCGGCGAGGAGCGCATCCGTCGCGCCGGCGAGAAGATCAAAGCCAAGGTGGAGAAGGCGAACGAGCAGCTGGAACTCGGCGCAGAGCCGAAGCAGGTGCCGGATATTGGTTTCCGTGTGCTGCGCATCGACTCGTCGAACTACCGTGACGTGCGCAGGTCCCCGAACGACTTCTCGCAGGGCATGCTGGACGACATGGTGGACGTGTCGGAGACCGGCCGTTCCCCGCTCGACAAGCTGTTCGAGTGCCTGCCCGCCTTCCAGCTGCCGTACGATTCCTCGATCGAGGTGCTGGACGCTCCCGTGTTCGCCGATCATACGGTGTTCAGCGTGAACGGCGGCCAGCTGGTGGCCTGTTTCGACGATGACGTTCCCGAGTCGGTGCTGCGTGGCATGGCCACACTCGATCCGAAACCGTCGTATGCGGTGGTCGGGGAAGCCGGCCTGAGAAACAGCCAAACGGTGACGAACTTCACGGAGATCTTCCGGCAATCCGCGGACGCCGTGCAGGGCTCCACGCAGGTTCGTGTGATCTGAGAAGGGGAGCGTCGTGAAATTCGAGTTCTCCCGCTACCAGTACCAGACTGACGCCGCGGACGCGGTATGCAACGTGTTCGAGGGACAGTCGTTGCATGACGGCATGAGCTACATCCGCGACTTGGGTGTGCGGCCGGCTCCTATATTTGCGCCGGAACCCGAGCAGGGTGTTTTCGACATTCTTCCTCAGCCGCCCAAGCAGGGTGTGCTGGATGACGATCTGGACGACACCGGCTATCGCAACGCGGACGTGGAACTGGACGCCGAGCGGCTGTTGTCGAATGTACACACGGTGCAGCGGTCGAACGACGTGCCCGAGTCCGTGAAGCTGCATCACGCGCATGGCGTAGTGGAGCTGGACGTCGAAATGGAGACCGGCACCGGCAAGACCTTCGTGTACACCAAGACGATGTTCGAGCTGAACCGCCGGTACGGCTGGTCGAAGTTCATCATCGTGGTGCCGTCGATCGCGATCCGCGAGGGCGTGGCGAAGTCCCTGTCCCTGACCGACGAGTACTTCTACACGTCCGGAGTGGACGGCAACGAGGGCTACCGCAAGCATCTGAACTGGTTCGTGTATGATTCGTCGAACCTGACCGAGCTGGACCGGTTCGCCCAGTCGTCGGACATCTCGGTGATGGTCATCAACATGCAGGCGTTCAACACATCCATGAAGGAGGGCGGGCGCAGCAAGGAGTCGCGCATCATCTTCTCCGAACGCGACGACTTCGGTTCGCGCAGGCCGATCGACGTGATCGCCGCGACCCGTCCGATCATCATTCTGGACGAACCGCAGAAGATGGGCGGCAAGGCCACGCAGGCCGGTCTCGACCTATTCAAACCGCTGTTCACGCTGAACTATTCGGCCACGCACAAGGAACGTCATGATCTGGTGTACGCGCTGGATGCGGTCGACGCGTACAACCAGCGTCTGGTCAAGCGCATCGAGGTCAAGGGCTTCGAGCTGAACAACATGCGCGGCACCGATGGCTACCTGTATCTGCAGGACATCATCGTGATCCCGAACAAGGCGCCGAAGGCACGCATCGAGTACAAGAAACTGTCGGCCGCGGGCAACGTGGTCACGACCTCGAGCGTGTTCGGCGAGGACGACGACCTGTATACGGCGTCCGGCGAGCTGGAGGCGTACCGGGACGGCTGGCGCATCGCCCCGGATGGCGTCGTGCCCGACGGGCTGGACGGCACCGACGTCGGCTATGTGCGGTTCATGAACGGCACCGTGCTACGCAGGGGGGAGATCCTCAACGACGGTTCCGAGAAGGACATGCGTCGCGTGCAGATCCGGGAGACGATCTTCTCGCACCTCGAGAAGGAGGAGCATCTGTGGGCGAAGGGCATCAAATGCCTGAGCCTGTTCTTCATCGACGAGGTCGCCAAATACCGCACGTACGACGACGAGGGCAACCCGGTCAACGGCGAATACGCCGACATGTTCGAGGAAGAGTACAACCAGTGCGTCCATGAGTTCCTCTCGGGGCGTCTGGACGACAGTCACGGGTATATGCGATGGCTGCGTACCACCTGGGGCAAGGACGTGCACAATGGGTACTTCAGCATCGACAAGCACGGCCGGTCCATCGACTCGAAGGTCAAGCGCGGGTCGGACGAGAGCGACGACATCAGCGCATACGACCTGATATTGAAGGACAAGGAACGGCTGCTGAGCTTCGACGAGCCGACCCGGTTCATCTTCAGCCATTCCGCGCTGCGCGAGGGCTGGGACAATCCGAACGTGTTCCAGATCTGCACGCTCAAGCACTCCGATTCCGAGACCGGCAAGCGGCAGGAGGTCGGCCGTGGCCTGCGCTTGTGCGTGAACCGTGACGGCGTTCGCCAGGACGCGAACGTGCTGGGTGAGGACATGGTCCAGCAGGTCAACCTGCTGACCGTGATCGCCTCGGAAAGCTACGAGTCGTTCGCCAAGTCCCTGCAGAAGGACATCAGCAGCGAACTGCGCCAGCGCCCGCTGAAGGTCGACAACGCGTTCTTCACGCACGTCACCGTGCCCGCGGACAAGCTCGGCCCCGACCATGCGGGGCAGGAGCCGGTCACGTTCACCGCAAAGGAGTCCAAGCAGATCTACGCGACGCTGCTCAAGCACGATCTAATTGACATCGACGACAAGCTCACCGAGAAATACCGTACCGAACGGCTCGGCGACGACGTGATCGCGTCTTTGCCCGAGGAACTGCAAGACAAGGCGGATGCGATCCGCTACTCGTTGGACAGTGTGCTTGAAGGCGAGGCCTCGGTGTTCATCGGCAACGCGCTACGGGCGAAGATCACTCGCAACCCGCTCAACGCGAACTGGGACAAACGCGAGTTCCAGGAGCTGTGGAAGCGCATCAACCACAAGTACGCGTACACCGTGCGGTTCGATGACGAGGAGCTCGTCGGCAAGGCGGTCAAGACGATCGACAAGGACCTTACCGTTGCGAGACTCTCCTATACCGTCACCCACGGCATCCAGAAGAGCGAGGCCACGCGCGACGAACTTGCCATGGGCACTCATTTCAAGCGCGACCGCAGCGATTCCACGGATCTCGACGTGGATGCGTCCAACGGCGTCACCTATGACCTGCTCGGCGAGGTCGCGCGTGGCGCGTCGATCACCCGCCGATGCGCGGCCGCGATCCTCAAACGCATCCGCCCGGACAAGTTCCGCATGTTCCGGGACAATCCCGAGCAGTTCATCGCCAAGGTCTCCAAATTCATCCTCGAGCAGAAGGCCTCGATGATCGTGGACCATATCGGCTACGACCGCATCGAGGGCTCCTATGACGCGAGCATCTTCGCGGCCGGCGGGCCGCGCGAGGAGAAGGACGCCTATCGGGCCAGCAAATGCGTGCAGGACTGGGTGTTCCCCGACGGCCTGTCGTATGACAGCGTCGAACGCCGGTTCGCGGAAAGCCTCGATACGGCGGGGGAGGTGGCCGTCTACGCGAAACTGCCACGCGGGTTCCGCATCCCCACGCCCGTCGGCGACTACGCGCCCGACTGGGCCGTCGCGTTCACCGAGGACAGCGGCATCAAGCACCTGTTCTTCGTGGCCGAGACCAAGGGCACCCTTGACACGTTCGAACTGCGCGGGGTGGAGGGCAACAAGATCGCCTGCGCGTCGAGACTGTTCAATGAGCTCAAACTCGCCGGCGATGTGCGCTACGAGCAGGTCGCCACCTACGGCGACCTGCTCGACAAGGTCAAAACGCTGCAATAACGAAAACGCCCGATACCGTGTCGAACGATACGGTATCGGGCGTTTTGCTGTTATTTGAAGAGCCTACGCCTCCTGCTCCTTCGGCGCGGAGAGGAAGTGCTCCTCGCTCGGCAGGACGGCGTTGAGGACCACGGCGACGACGAACGCGACGGCGATGCAGTTCGAAGCGAAGATCTGCTGGAACAGGGCCGGGAACTGGGCGAAGATGTCGCTCACCTGCGTGAAGCCGATGCCGATCGTCAGGCTCAGCGCGGCGATCGTGATGTTGCGCTGCGTGAAGCCGGCCTCGGCGATCATCTGGAAGCCGGAGAGGATGATATTGCCGAACATCATGATCGTGCAGCCGCCGAGCACCGCCTGCGGCAGGGAGTTGAACACTTCGGCGATGGCCGGCACGAAGCTCGCCACCACGAGGATCAGGCCGCCGGAGAGGATGACCTTGCGGTTGACGACCTTGGTCATCGCCACCAGTCCGATGTTCTGCGCGAACGAGGTGAGCGGCAGGCATCCGAACAGGCCGGACACCGAGGAGATCAGGCCGTCGCCCGCGATCGCGCCGGCGGTCTCCTTCTCGGTGGGCAGACGGTTGAGGCCCACCTTGGTCAGGGCGGCGGTGTCGCCGAGCACCTCGACCGAGGAGACGACGTAGAGCAGGGCCAGCGAGATGATCGCGCCCGGATCGAACTCCGGCTTGAACGGCATGAACTGCGGCACGGAGACGATCGCGAGATGCTGGAACCCGGAGAAGTCGACCTTGCCCATGGCAATCGCCGCCACATAGCCGACGACGAGGCCGAACAAGACGGACAGCTGCTTGGCGGTGCCCTTCATGAGCAGCTGGAACGCGAGGCACGCGACCAGCGAGATCAGACCCAGCGTGAGGTTCTGCCACGAACCGAAGTCCTTCGCGCCCGAACCGCCGCCGAACGAGGTGGCGCCCACGTTGAGCAGCGAGAAACCGATCGACGTGACCACGATCGCGGAGACGATCGGCGGCACGAACCGGCGCCAGTACTGCGCCGTCAGACCCAGCACCAGCTCCAGCAGGCCGCCGACGATCACCGCGCCGACGACCGCGCCATAGCCCTTGTCCGCGCAGATCGCGACCGCGGCCGCCACGTACGTGAACGAGATGCCGGTGACCATCGGCAGCCTCGATCCGATGCGCCACGCGCCGTACAGCTGCAGGCAGGTGCCGAGGCCCGCCACCAGCAGACCGGCCTGGATGACCGCGGCCGACTGCTCGGGGCTCATCTTCGCGGCCGACGCGACGATGAAGATCGGGGCGAGGTTCGCGACGAACATCGCCATCACATGCTGCAGGCCGAAGGGGATGCCCTTGACGAACGACACCGGTGCGTCGAGGGAGGTCAGCGCCTCCATCGAGATGCCGGCCTTGGCAGCCTTGGCGGCGTCCTTCTGTTCCTTCTTCTCTTTGTGTTCTTCCATGGTTCCTCTCAACATGAAATCGACATGACAACAATCATGAAAACGGCTCCCCGCCGGGGAGCCGTGAGCCGGCCGTGGCGGCCGTAGGCGGCCGTGGGGAGGCCGTGAACCTCTCAGTCGCGGAACGTGATCTCGCCGGTCTCGGCGTCCATCGACTCGACGATGGCGAGCGAGTCGACGTCGTAGCCATCGGCGCGCAGCGCGTCGCCGCCGCCCTGGAAGCCCTTCTCCACGGCGATGCCGATGCCCTCGACCGTCGCGCCCGCCGCCTCGCACAGGTCGATGAGGCCGTGCAGCGCCTTGCCGTTGGCGAGGAAGTCGTCGATGAGCAGGACGCGGTCGCCGGCGTTGAGGTACTTCTTCGCGACGATCACCGGGAACTCCTTCTGCTTCGTGAAGGAGTAGACGGTGGTGGTGTACTGCTCGCCGTCGAGGTTGATCGACTGCGCCTTCTTCGCGAACACCACAGGCACGCCACCGAAGTGACGCGCGGCGACGCACGCGATGCCGATGCCGGACGCCTCGATCGTGAGGATCTTCGTGATGTCCTTGCCCGCGAAGTGCTCGGCCCAGGCCGCGCCCATGTGATCGAACAGCGTCACGTCGCACTGGTGGTTCAGGAAAGCGTCGACCTTCAGCACATTGCCGGGCTTGACCGTGCCCTCCTTGCGGATGCGTTCCTCGAGTTCCTTCAAAACAGCCCCTTTTGACGAATAATGGGTAACGGGTGATTGAACAGCCAGTTTACGTCGTGTCGGTGACTGCGCCGGGGTCGCGCGCGATCCCGCCGCAACACAGCCCGCCGACGAGGCCGTGTGGTAGACATGTATGGCCGAAATTTCCATGGCGACGGTTCGCCACAACGACGGTTCGCCACAACGTTCACACGACAGGGGAGCAGCGTGCAACAGGATCCGGATGTCATCGCAAGAAGCGCCGAGGAACTCGTGGGGGACCTGAACCCGCAACAGTCGCAGGCGGTGCAGTACCGCGGCCCCGCCCTCCTGATCGGCGCCGGCGCCGGCTCGGGCAAGACCCGTGTCCTCACCCGCCGCATCGCATGGATCCTGAGCCAGTTTGGCGCATGGCCCAGCCAGATCCTCGCCATCACCTTCACCAACAAGGCCGCCGCCGAGATGCGCGAACGACTCCAGACCCTGATCGGCCCGGTCGCCCAGCGCATGTGGGTGTCGACCTTCCACTCCGCATGCGTGAGGATCCTGCGCCGCGACGGCAAGGAGATCGGCCTCAAAAACGGCTTCTCGATCTACGACTCCGCCGACTCCGAACGCCTCGTCAAGATCATCGCCACCGAATTCAACATCGACGTCAAGCGATACACGCCCCGATCCATCCTCGGCCGCATCTCCGACTACAAGAACCAGCTCATCGGCTGGAAGACCCAACTGGCCACCTACGCGCCCGACTTCAAACCCGGACAGCGCGGCTACAAGATCGGCACCGTCGGCGACATCGAAGCCCTCTATGCGGTCGTCTACGCCGAATACGAGCACCGGCTCGCGCTCGCCAACGCCGTCGACTTCGACGACCTCATCGTGCGCACCGTCGAACTGCTGCGCGACCACCCGCAGGCGGCCGAATACTACCGGCACAAGTTCCGTTACATCCTCGTCGACGAGTATCAGGACACGAACCACGCGCAGTATGTGCTCGTGCGCGAGCTCGCCGGCGTCGACGCGCGCGAGGGACGCAATCCGGCGTGGATCACCGTCGTGGGCGACTCCGACCAGTCGATCTACGCGTTCCGCGGCGCCGACATCCGCAACATCCAGGACTTCGAGCAGGACTTCCCGGACGCGAAGACCATCATGCTCGAGCAGAACTACCGCTCCACGCAGACCATCCTCGACGCGGCCAACGCCGTGATCGCGAACAACCAGGGGCGCAAGCCGAAGAAGCTGTGGACCGCGCTCGGCAAGGGCGAGCCGATCGTCGGCTACGCGGCCGACAACGCCCAGCAGGAGGCCCAATGGATCGCCGGCGAGATCGCGAGGCTCCACAGGGAGGAGTCCATCGCCTACTCGGACATGGCGGTCATGTACCGCGCCAACGCGCAGTCCCGCTCCCTCGAGGAGGCGCTCATCAACGCGGGGACGCCGTACCAGCTGGTCGGCGGCACCAGGTTCTACGAACGCCGCGAGATCAAGGACGCGATGGCCTACCTGCAGGCCATCGTCAACCCCGACGACGACGTGAACCTCCGACGCATCCTCAACGTGCCCAAGCGCGGGCTCGGCGCGATGGCCGAGGGCATCCTCCTCGAATACGCGCGCACGCACGGCGCGAGCTTCTTCTTCGCCCTCATGCACATGGACGAGATCGAGGGCGTGCCCACCCGCACGCTCAACCAGCTGCACGGCTTCCGCGACCTGATGGCCGGCCTGTCCGCGTTCGCCCGAGCCAACGACGCGCATCCGAGCGACGTCGTCGCCGAGGTGCTCGACAAGTCCGGCCTGCTGGACGAACTGCGCAAGTCCGCGGACCCGCAGGACGAGTCGCGCGTCGAGAACCTCTCCCAGCTGCAGTCCACCGCCGCCGAGTTCGAGCAGAAGACCCCCGACGCCACGCTCGCCGGCTTCCTCGAGACCACAGCGCTCGTGGCCGACTCCGACCAGCTGCCCGGCGAGGGCGAGGACTCCGGCAAGGTCACGCTCATGACCCTGCACACCGCCAAGGGCCTCGAATACCCGGTGGTGTTCCTGACCGGCATGGAGCAGGGCACGTTCCCGCATTCGCGCTCCCTCGAGGACACGAGCGAGCTGGCCGAGGAGCGTCGCCTCGCCTACGTGGGCATCACGCGCGCCAAGCAGCGCCTGTACGTCACGCGCGCCGCCGTGCGCAGCCAGTGGGGCAAGGCCGCCGAGATGATGCCCAGCCAGTTCCTCGACGAGATCCCCGACGATCTCATCGACTGGAAGCGCCGTGAATCCGACGTCGAACGCATGCGCTCCAGCTGGAGCGCCGACGACGAGTTCGGCGGATGGGACGACGACTTCTCCTCCGGGCCGACCTTCGGGGGATCGGGATCGTACGGGTCGTCCTCGTACGGTTCGCGCGGTTCGTCGTCCTACGGCGGGTCCACGTACGGGGGCTCGTCCTACGGTTCGGGATCGTCCTCGTCCTACGGCTCGCGCGGGGGAGGGCGATACGGCTCGTCGTCCTATGGCTCCTCGACCTACGGGTCGTCCACCTACGGCGGCTCGTCGGGTTCCTCGCGCGGTTCCTCGTCCCGTTCCGGCTCGTCGTCCCGGTCGTCCCGTTCCTATGGATCGTCGTCCTACGGCTCGTCGTCGTCCTATGGTTCCTCCTCTTCGACAGGCCGCTCCGGCAAGGTCTCGACCCGCCGCGTCACGCCGAAGGCCTCCGCCACCTCGTCCGCGGCGTCGCAGGGCATGCACGACAACGGCCTCGACATCGCCGATTTCGCGATCGGCGACCGCATCACCCACGACCGCTTCGGCATGGGCAAGATCCTCGACATCCAGGCGGGGGCGAGGCCGGTCATCACCGTCGACTTCGGCTCCGACGGCGTCAAGCGCCTGTCGCTCAAGAGCGCGCCGATCGAGAAGCTCTGACGGACGGGCATACGAGACATATCACGAGACATACCAAGCGATACGGGACATACGAACGGACGGACGTGAGGACGGGACTCCGCTGGCCGGCTGAATGTCGGTAGCAGAGTCCCGTTCAAAAGTCAAGACTTGTTTTTCTCTCAGTGAACCCTCATAATGCGGGACGTCGCGTTTGTCGCGCGGATCACATTCTGCACACACACGAGTAACCCATAGGAAGAGAGACATGAAGAACAAGCTCATCGCGTCCGTGCCCGCCATCGTCCTCGGCGCCCTGACCGCCATCGCGCCGCAGACCTTCGCCCACGCATGCCAGGGGCACGACACGTTCGGCGCCTGCCACTACTCGCAGCAGGCCGCCACGGGCATCGGCGTCGCGATCCTCGCGCTCGGCGTGATCGCCCTCTTCGTTGACGGCCGCACGCGCATCGGCCTCAACATCGCCGTGATCGTCGACGCGCTGCTCCTGCTCGCCGTGCCCACGATCCTCATCGGCATCTGCCCGGGCGCGATGATGCACTGCCGCATGGTCATGCTGCCGACGCTCATCGTGCTCGGCGTGCTCGAGATCGTCGCCGCCGCCATCGCCGTGTGGCTCGACGCCCGCGGCGCCAGGCGCTGACCGTCGACGGGACGATCCGATGGAGAACAGGAACGTGGACTCGTCCGCGAGGTACGTGAGGCTCACCGACCTGCCGTTCGCCAACCTCAGGCGACGGCCGTTGCGCACGGCGGCCCTGCTCGCCGTGGTCGGGGTGCTCGCCGCCGCCTTCTTCGGCGGCTCGATGCTCGGCATGAACCTCGGCAACGGCATGGCGAGCATGGAGCGCCGCCTCGGCGCCGACCTCATGGTCGTGCCGCAGAATACCGCGACGAAGGCCGAGGCGCTGCTCACCGACGGCGACCCCGGCACCTTCTACTTCACGCGGGACATCGCGGACGGCGTCGAACAGGCCGACGGCATCGAACAGGCCACCGAGCAGACCTACATCGCCTCGCTCGCCGCCGCGTGCTGCGAGGAGAAACTGCAGATCATCGGCTACGACCCGTCCACCGATTTCGTCATCGGACCGTGGGTGGCCTCCCAGTTCTCCGGCGAACTCGGCGAGGGGGAGATGATCGCGGGCGCCAACGTCAACGTCTCCACCGACGGCACCATCGAACTGTACGGGCGCAGGTGGCCGGTCGTCGCCCAGCTGGCGAACACCGGCACCAGCCTCGACAACTCCGTGTTCATCCGGCAGGAGACCGTGCCCGACATGGTCGAGGCGTCGGCCGCGGTCTCCAGGCGCGTCATGCCGGCCGAATACGCGGGCAAGGCCGTCTCCTCGGTGCTGATCAAGGTGAAGGACGGCTACGAGCCCAAGGCCGTGGCCCGCAACATCGCCGAACTCGACACGAGATTCACCGGCCTCGGATACGTCTATCCGGGCGGCGTGACCGCGGCCACGAAGACCGCGCTGGGATCGCTGCTCGGCTACGTGGCCGTGTTCGTCGCCGCGCTGTGGACGATGGGCGTCATCGTGCTCGTCGCCGTGTTCGCCTCCAGCGCGAACGAGCGCAAACGCGAATTCGCCTCGCTGCGCATCATGGGCGCCACCCGGGGCATGGTCAACAGGGTCATCCTCAAGGAGTCGGCGGTCATAGGACTCGCGGGGGGCGCGGCCGGCGTCGGCGTCGGCGCGCTGGGCATCCTGCCGTTCAGCTCGCTCATCGGCAGCCAGCTGCAGCTGCCGTACCTCCAGGAGGGGCCGTTGGCCGTGCTCGCGTTGGCCGTGCTCGCCCTCGTCTGCTCCACGGCCGTCGGCATGGCCTCCTCGCTCGTCGTCATGGGGCGCCTGTCGCGCGCCGACGCCGACATCATCCTCAAGGAGGGGCGCTGACATGACGGATATGACGGATATGACGGACCGCGGCGATCCGGTCGACTCCGGCGTGGCCGATGCCGCGCGACTGCTGCACATCGAGGACCTGACGCGCAGCTTCGTGCGGCGCGGCGAGCCGTTCGACGCGGTGAGCCATGTGGACCTCGACCTCGCGTCCGGCGACTTCATCGCCATCGTCGGACGCTCCGGCAACGGCAAAAGCACCCTGATCAACATGATCGCCGGCCTCGTGCGCCCCTCCGGCGGCTTCGTCGAGGTGGAGGGGCGTCGCGTCGCCGATATGACGGACCGTGAGCTGTCCCGGATGCGCAACCGCGCGATCGGATTCGTCACGCAGGAGCAGACGCTGCTCGGCAACCTGCCCGTGCTCGACAACGTGATCCTGCCCGCCACGTTCTTCCCAGGTGTTCCGGACGGGCCGGGGGAGGACCTCATGGACCGGGCGCTCGGCCTGCTGCACGAGCTCGGCGTCGAGGACCTCGCCGGATGCTATCCGCGAGAGCTGTCCGGAGGGGAGATGCGGCGGGTGTCGATCGCCCGCGCGCTCATCGGCTCCCCGCGGCTCATCATCGCGGACGAACCGACCGGCGATCTCGACATGGACAGCACCACCACGGTGATGCGATTGCTGCGCCAGCGTGCAGACGCCGGCGTCGGCGTGCTCATGGTCACCCACGATCCCGACGCCGTGCGCTACGCCGACACGGTGTATCGGATGGACGCCGGAGTGCTGTCCCGGGCATAGGTGTATATTGGTCGTTTGTATCTGCCGCAAGGCGGATGCGTCTGGAGTCTTAGCCCGTCAACGGGTCGGCAGCCGGAATCGTAAGGAATCCGAATGATTCGGCCGCTCGTGAGCGATCACGACGAAGCGTTGGAGAGGCCCGACTCAGCGTGGGAGGTCGTCGAGACACCCCGCGTTCCGTTCAGATAACGACAGAAAGATAAAGGAATAATCATGACGAACGTTCAGCGTTCCCGCCGTCAGGTGCGCCTTTCCCGCGCCCTCGGCATCGCCCTGACCCCGAAGGCCCAGCGCATCTTCGAGAAGCGCCCGTACGCCCCGGGTGAGCACGGCCGCACCCGCCGTCGCACCGAGTCCGATTACGCCGTGCGTCTGCGCGAGAAGCAGCGTCTGCGCGCCCAGTACGGCGTGTCCGAGAAGCAGCTGCGCCGCGCCTACGAGCAGGCCACCCACGTTCCGGGCCAGACCGGTAACGCCATGCTGGCCGACCTCGAGGTCCGCCTCGACAACCTGGTCCTGCGTGCCGGCTTCGCCCGCACCACCGCCCAGGCCCGTCAGTTCGTGACCCATCGCCACATCCTCGTGGACGGCAACATCGTCAACCGCCCGTCCTACCGCGTCAAGCCCGGCCAGACCATCCAGGTCAAGCCGAAGAGCCAGACCATGGTTCCGTTCCAGATCGCCGCCGAGGGCGTGCACCGCGACGTGCTGCCCGCGGTCCCCGGCTACCTCGACGTGAACCTGCCGTCCCTCAAGGCCACCCTGACCCGCAAGCCGGAGGTCGAGCAGATCCCGGTGCAGGTCAACATCCAGTACGTGGTCGAGTTCTACGCCCGCTGATCCGGGCCCACTTCTGTATCCATTACAGTCAAGGACATACCGCTTCGGACCCCGTGTCCCCGTTTTTCCGGGGCGCGGGGTTCGCGCGTTGCGGGGCCGATTCGCGCCGCCGCATCCCCGGCGGTAGAGTGGTCCCATGATCCTCCATCTGCATCTGGTCCGCCACGGGCAGACCACGTTCAACCGCTACAACCGCCTTCAGGGGTGGTGCAACGCGCCGCTGACCGAATCCGGGCTCGCCGACGCCGACAAGGCCGGACGGCGCCTCTCCGGCTATGATTTCGCCGCCGCCTACTGCTCGGACACCTCGCGCGCCCAGATCACCGCCGCGCGCATCCTCGACATCAACGAGGCAGCGGGCCATGCGCGCCCCGAGCTGGTCTCCGACATGCACTTCCGCGAGCAGTGCTACGGCTACTTCGAAGGCCAGGACATGTCGCTCGCATGGACCGCCGCGGGCGGCCCCCACGGCGCCAGGAACTACAACGAGATCGTCGAGAAGTTCGGCCTCGCCGCCACCCGCGACTTCCTCAAGGAGGCCGACCCGTTCCACGATGCGGAATCGGACGAGGAGTACTGGACCCGCGTCGAGGGCGCGTTCGCGCTCATCGCCTCCAACCCTCACCTGAAGGACGGCGACGACGTGCTCCAGATCTCGCACGGCAACACGCTCCTGAGCCTCGGCCACCGCTTCGGCGGCGACGACCTCGACCTGAGCGAACGCCCGCGCAACGGCTCCGTCACGGACATCGACTTCGATACGACCAAGCCGTTCTCCGAGGCGATCACCATCGTGTCGTACGGCAAGTGATACCCTATTGCGAGTAACTGTGACATAGGAGGCTTTATGGGAGTTGGAGAGATCGCCGGTCTGGTGGCCGCCATCGCGTTCGCCGTGCTCGCCGGGTTCATGATCTATCCGCTGATCCGTCTGGGCAAGCTGTTCGACCAGATCGCCGCAACCGTCAAGGAATCCGGCGACCACGCCATCCCGGCGCTTGACGAGGGCGTCACCACCGTCAAGCAGGTCAACAAGTCCCTGGAGGATGTCAACAGGATCTCCGCCGCCGCGTCGACCACCGCCAACAACGTCGGCGCGCTGACCGACCTGTACGGCTCGTTCCTCGGCAAGCCGGTGATCAAGATCGCCTCGGCCGTGTACGCCGTGAAGTCCACCGCCGCCTCCTTCCTCGCCGAAGGCCAGTCCAAGGCGAAGCAGGAGGGGAAGTGATGTTCAAGCGCATCTTCTGGATGGGCATCGGCTTCGGACTCGGCGTGATCGCCGTCTCCAAGGCCCAGGCCTACGTCAAGGCCAACACCCCGGACGCGGCCAGGCAGTTCCTGCTCGGCCCCGATCAGGACAACGTCGCCGTCAGGACCCTCGCGGGACTGCTCGACGAGTTCAACGCCACGCGCAAGGCCCGCGAAGAGGAGCTCAACGAGCGCTACGCGAAGTCCACGCGCTGAACGCGCGTCCGACGCACTCGACAGTGCCTTCGATAATCCACATCCGATAATCACAGTCCTTCACGGGCCCTGCCATGCCCGTGCAACCACACACAAGGAGTTTCCAACCGCTTATGCGCACCTCAGAAATCGCGAAGCGTTATCTCGACTACTTCGCCGACCACGGCCACCTGGTCGTGCCCTCGGCGTCGCTGATCTCGCCGAACCCGACCACATTGTTCACCATCGCAGGCATGGTGCCCTTCATCCCGTACCTGATGGGCGAGCAGACCCCGCCGAGGCACCGCATGGCCTCGAACCAGAAGTGCGTGCGCACGCTGGACATCGACGAGGTCGGCAAGACCACCCGCCACGGCACCTTCTTCCAGATGCTCGGCAACTTCTCCTTCGGCGACTACTTCAAGGAGGAGGCCATCCACTACGCCTACGAGCTGCTGACCACCCCGCAGGACAAGGGCGGCTACGGCTTCGATCCGGAGAAGCTGTGGATGACCACCTTCACCGACGACGAGGAAGCCCGCTCGATGTGGAAGAACGAGGGCGTCGACCCCGAGCACATCCAGATCATGGGCATGGAGGACAACTTCTGGACCACCGGCGGCCCCGGCCCCGGCGGCCCGTGCTCCGAGATCTACGTCGACCGCGGTCCGGCCTTCGGCAAGGAGGGCGGCCCGATCGCCGACGAGAACCGCTACATCGAGATCTGGGACCTGGTCTTCGAGAACTACGAGGTCGACAACGTCAAGTCCAAGACGGACCTGCACATCGTCGGCGAGCTCGAGCACAAGAACATCGATACCGGCGCCGGCCTCGAGCGCCTCGCCTACCTGATGCAGGGCAAGGGCAACATCTACGAGACCGACGAGGTCTACCCGGTCATCGAGGCCGCCGAGCGCCTCTCCGGCCGCAAGTACGGCGAGGACGAGGCGATGGACGTCAAGTTCCGCGTCGTGGCCGACCACGTCCGCTCCGCCCTGATGATCATGTCCGACGGCGTGCGCCCGTCCAACAACGGCCGCGGCTACGTGCTGCGCCGCCTGCTGCGCCGCACCATCGAGGCCATGCGCGTGCTCGGCGTCGAGGACGCCGTGCTGCCCACCCTCTTCCCGACATCCAAGGCCGCGATGGAGCCCAGCTACCCGGAGCTCAACGACACCTTCCACGAGGTGTCCGAGTCCGCGTACGGCGAGGAGGACGCCTTCCGCCGCACGCTGAGCGCCGGCATCGAGATCCTCGACGTGGCCGTGAACAAGGCCAAGCAGGAGTCCGGCGCGGGCGCCGTGGTCTCCGGCGACGACGCGTTCAAGCTGCACGACACCTACGGCTTCCCGATCGAGCTGACCCTCGAGATGGCCGCCGACCAGGGCGTCAAGGTCGACGAGGCCAAGTTCCGCGAGCTGATGGCCGAGCAGAAGAACCGCGCCCGCGCCGACGCCCTGAAGAAGCGCCACAACGTGGACCTGTCCGTCTACGACGACTTCAAGAAGACCCTCGCCAAGCCGATCGACTTCCTCGGCTACACCGACATGTCCGCGCGCGCCACCGTGCTCGGCATCATGCAGGAGGGCAAGGGCTCCGTGCCGGCCGTCACCGGCCCGGCCAACATCGAGGTCATCCTCGACCGCACCCCGTTCTACGCGGAGGCCGGCGGCCAGCTCGCCGATCAGGGCGAGATCCTGTCCGACGACGGCGCCGTGCTCGAGGTCGACGACGTGCAGAAGCCGATCAAGGACCTCATCGTCCACCAGTGCCGCCTGACCGAGGGCACGCTGGTCGTCGGCACGCAGGTCAACGCCAACATCGATCTGGCCCGCCGCGGCGCCATCGCCCGCTCGCACACCGCCACGCACATGGTGCACAAGGCGCTGCGCGAGGAGCTCGGCCCGCAGGCCACCCAGCGCGGCTCCGAGGACGCCCCGAACCGCCTGCGCTTCGACTTCCAGTGGTCCAGCGCCCCGACCAAGCAGGTCATGAGCGCCGTCGAGGAGCGCGTCAACGACCGTCTGCGCGACAACCTCGTCGTCACCACCAAGGAGATGAAGTTCGACGACGCCATCGCCTTGGGCGCCATGCACCTGTTCGGCGAGAAGTACGGCGACATCGTGCGCGTCGTGTCCATCGGCGAGGACGGCTGGAGCCGCGAGCTGTGCGGCGGCACCCACGTCGACCACGTCGGCAAGATCGGCGCGATCAACATCATGTCCGAGTCCTCCATCGGCTCCGGCGTGCGCCGTGTCGACGCCGTGGTGGGCGCCGGCGCCTACGAGTTCAACGCCCGCGAGCACGCGCTGGTCTCCCAGCTGAGTGACAAGCTCAACGCCCGTCCGGACGAGCTGGCCGAGCGCGTCAACGCGCTGCTCGCCAAGCTCAAGGAATCCGACCGCCGTCTCGCCGCCATGTACGAGGGCCAGCTGGCCGCGGCCGTCCCGGAACTCGTCAAGAACGCCGAGGCCTCCACGGCCCCGGTCAAGGTCGCCGCGAAGAACGTCGGCCACTTCGGCTCGTTCGACGCGCTGCGCAAGACGGTGCTCGACGTACGCTCCCGCCTCGGCGAGGAGTCCCCGGTGGTCGTGGCGCTGGCCGGCGTCAGCGCCGACGACAAGCCGATGGTCGCCGTGGCCACCAACGAGGCCGCGCGCAAGCTCGGCATCAAGGCCGGCGACCTCGTGCGCGGCGCCTCCAAGATCCTCGGCGGTGGCGGCGGCGGCAAGCCGGACTTCGCCCAGGGCGGCGGCGCCGACGCGTCGAAGCTCGACGAGGCGGTCTCCGCGCTCGAACGCGAGGCGCTGAAGGGCTGAGCCGCTTGACCTGGCTTGGCATTGATCTGGGTGACGCCCGGGTCGGACTGGCATTGTCCGACCCGGAGCTCACCCTCGCACATCCCATCGGCAACATTCAGGTGTACGGGGATTCGTTCCGTGCGCTGGATGATGTTATCGATATCATCGAAGACGAGCACATCGACCGTGTCATCGTCGGACTGCCGTTGCAATTGGACGGCTCGGAAGGTAAAAGCGCCAAGAAGGCGCGCAGGTGGGCGTCGAACCTCGCCAAACGCATCGAACGGCTGATGTCGGACGGCGAAATCGAACTGGAAACGGCACCTGATATAGAATTGGTGGATGAGAGGCTGACCACGGTCAGCGCACATCGTCAATTGCATGACGCGAATATCGCAGGCAGAAGGCACAGGCCTGTCGTCGACCAGCAGTCCGCGGTCGTGATATTGCAGTCCGCGTTGGATCGCAACGAGCACTAGGGGAGAGGTATGGCCGAGAGCTTCAACGATTTCTTCGAGGAGAACACACAATGGGTGTCGGGCAACGGCGCGGCGCCCGCGGCTGAGCCCCCGCGTCCCCCGAAGTCCCGCAAGGAGATGCGCAAGCGGCGCAGGAAGCACCGCCGCAAGAACGTCGTCGTCGCGGTGGCCGTCATCCTCGTGCTCGCGCTGATCGGCGTCGGCTGCTTCTTCGGATACCGACGCATCGCCGCGATCCGCGCCGTGAACGACTACAACGCCCGCGTCTCCCAGGAGTATCCGGGCCCCGGCACCGGTTCCGTGATGTTCACCATCGAACAGGGCGAGGACTCGGTCTCCGTGGGCAAGAGGCTCGTCAAGGCCGAGGTCGTCAAGTCGGCCGAGGCGTTCGCGTCCGCGGTGTCCGCGAACAACGCGACGCTCTACCCGGGCACGTTCGAGCTCAAGAGGCACATGCGCTCCGCCGACGTCGTCTCCATCCTCTCCGACCAGACGAAGGCCACCGGCTTCCTCGACGTCAAGTCGGGCGAGCGCGTCTCCGACGTGATCAAGGCGGCCGCCGAGCTGAGCGGCATCGACGAAAGCGAATTCCAGTCGGTCGTCGACGGCGGGGGAGACGGCATCCTGCCCGCCGAGGCCAACGGCAAGTTCGAAGGGTGGCTCGAGCCCGGGCAGTACGACGTCAAGTCGAAGAAGTCCGCGTCCGACATCCTCAAGATGATGGTCGACAAGCGCGTCGCCAAGCTCGATTCGCTGGGCGCTCCCACCGGCGAGGATCGCGAACGGCTCCTCATCATCGCGTCCATCGCCGAATCCGAGGTCAACTCGCAGCAGTACTACGGCAAGGTCACGCGCGTGATCCTCAACCGGCTCGACAAGGACATGGCCCTCGGCATGGACACCACCGTGGCCTACGGCCTGGGCATCAGCGCCAGCCAGCTGACCAACGCGCAGCTTGCAGACAAGTCCAACCCGTACAACACGCGCGTCAACAAGGGCCTGCCGCCCACGCCGATCTCCAACCCCGGAGACAGCGCGCTCAAGGCGGCCATCAGCCCCGAGGACGGCAACTGGATCTACTTCGTGACGACGAACCTCGAAACCGGCGAGACCAAGTTCACCGACAATGAGGCCGAGTTCGAGAAGTTCGTCCAGGAGTACAAGACCACCAACAAGAACGCGAACTGACGCAGACGGCCGTCACAACATCGTCGAGAACACGGCGACCGCCGCTCCCGCGGCGATCGCCGGGATGAACGGGGTCTTGCCGCGGTACGGGGTGTTCCTTTGCGGGTCGAAGCGCGACCACAGCGCGATGAGCGCGAGGCCCAACACGCTCATCGCCACCCACCACACGACGACGCCGTCGAGCCCGTACATGCCCACCGCGAGCCCGAGAGGCAGCATCGCGGTCACGTCGCCGAACCCCAGCGCGCCCGGCTTGGCCAGCGCGAGCAGCAGCTGGACGAACGCGCACAGCACGGCGAACAGCAGCGCCTGCAGCACGATGAAGAACTGGTTCGCGGTCCCCGCCCAGACGAGATCCGCCACGAGCTGCAGCAGGAAGAACACGCCCACCCACGCTCGCGGCACACAACGGTGCCGTATGTCCTCGACGCTGAGGGCGATGGCGCAAATGAGACTCGGCAGACAATACAGGTACGGCATGTTTTAACATTAACCCCTAGTGAACACGCAGAGCGGTCCCGGAGCCGGCGGACGCGCGCGTTCCATCACGCTCACGGCGTAAACCGTGTTGTCTGAGGTGTGTTGGGGCGTTCCCCGCCCGTCGATGCCATGGGGCCCGTTGCCGAAGGACCATCGAGGGACCCGCACAGGGGTCCCGGAACACGAGGAGAGGAACAGGTATGTTGCGTTGGCAGACCGCCGGTGAATCGCACGGCGAGGCGCTCGTCGCCATGATCGAGGGACTGCCCGCCGGGGTGTCAGTCACCAGCGGCGATGTGGTGGACGCGCTGGCCCGCAGGCGTCTCGGCTACGGCCGTGGCGCCCGCATGAAGTTCGAGCAGGACAAGGTGCGTCTCCTGACCGGCGTGCGCCACGGCTCCACGCTGGGCGGCCCGATCGCCATCGAGATCGCCAACACCGAGTGGCCGAAGTGGACCGAGGTCATGAGCGCCGACCCGCTCGACCACGACATCCCGCGCGAGGGACGCAACGCCCCGCTGAGCCGCCCGCGCCCCGGCCACGCCGATCTGACCGGCATGCGCAAGTACGGTTTCGACGACGCGCGTCCGGTGCTCGAGCGCTCCAGCGCCCGTGAGACCGCGTCCCGCGTCGCCCTGGGCGCCGTGGCCGCGAAGTTCCTTGAGCAGGCGTTCGGCATCCGCACCGTCGCCCACGTCATCTCCATCGGCGGCGCCGGCGTCGAGGACGCCGACCACGCGCCGCTGCCCACCCCCGACGACGTCGAGGCGCTCGACGCATCCCCGGTGCGCACGCTCGACAAGGCCGCCGAGGAGCGCATGATCAAGCGCATCGACGAGATCAAGGCCAACGCCGACACCGTCGGCGGCGTCATCGAGGTCATCGCCTACGGCGTGCCCGCGGGCATCGGCACCTACGTGGAGTCCGACCGCCGCCTCGACGCGGCCCTCGCCTCCGCGGTCATGGGCATCCAGGCCATCAAGGGCGTCGAGATCGGCGACGGCTTCCTCGAGGCCGTGCGCCCCGGCTCCGCCGCGCACGACGAGATGGTGCCGGGTGAGGACGGCCACATCACCAGGCTCACCAACCGCGCCGGCGGCATCGAGGGCGGCATGTCCAACGGCCAGCCGATCCGCGTGCGCGCCGCGATGAAGCCGATCCCGTCCATCCCGCGCGCCCTGAGGACCGTCGACGTCGCCAACGGCGAGGCCGCGCAGGCCATCAACCAGCGTTCCGACTCCACCGCCGTGCCGGCCGCCTCCGTCGTGGCCGAGGCGATGGTCAGGCTCACCCTCGCCAAGTACGCGCTCGAGAAGTTCGGCGGCGACTCGCTCGCCGAGACCCGCCGCAACTGCGAGAACTACCTCGCCTCGTGGCCGGAGCACATGCGTTGAGTCACATGATCCACAGCAGCCGTAACAGCCGTGACGATCGCGACGATCGTGGTCGCGACGGTCATAACGGTCACAGCAGTCATAGCAGTCACAATGGTCGCACCGGTCACAACGGGATCGAACGCGGCGGCGATCGTCGGGACGGCGTCCACAACGACAGTCGGGACGGCGTCCACAACGTCGGACATGGCGGCGGTCACGGACGGCGCAACCGCGTCTCGCGCGTCTCTCGCGCCGCGTCTCGCTCGTCCGGCGCCGGCGTCTCCCGCAATGCGCGCATCAGGCGTCATCGCACGGCCAGGTCGCAGGACATGGTCGCCGGCGATTCCGCACGCACCGGAGCCCGCACCCGCGTCCGTACGTCCGAGCAAGGCTCCGGTACGGGGAACGTCGGCATGAGGCGTCCGCGCGCGGTCATCATCGGCATGATGGGCGCCGGCAAGACCCGCGTCGGCAAGGAGGTCGCGCACATGATGCGCATCCCGTTCGCCGACGCCGACGTGGAGATCGAGCGCGAGGTCGGCATGAAGATCCCTGCGTACTTCGAACAGTACGGGGAACCCGCCTTCCGCAAGGTCGAGGCGGATCTCATCGCCGACTTCCTCGAAAGCTTCGACGGCATCTTCTCCCTCGGCGGCGGAGCCCCGATGACCCCGTCGACGCAGGACGCGCTGGCCGACTACATCGACGCCGGCGGACGCGTCGTCTACCTCGACGCCGACCCCGAGGATGCGATGGAACGCGCCAACCGCGGCGGCGGACGCCCGATGCTCGCCGGCGACGCCAACGCTCGATGGAAGAAACTCTACAAACAACGCGATCCGGTGTTCCGCGAAGTCGCGAACGTGATTGTGCACACGCGCCGGCAGACGCCGCAGGTCGCCGCGAGAAAGGTGATGGACATGATCTCAGAACGAAGCGTGCATGTGACCGGCACCGCCATCGAACCCTACGATGTGGTGATCGGCGAGGGCACGATGAACCACATCGCCGAGGTGTTCGGCGACAAAGTCGTCAGGGTGGCGCTGATCCACACCCAGCCGGTGCAGCGTCACTCCGACCGCGTCCGCGCGCTGCTGCGTCAGGCCGGCTATCAGGTCTCCGACATCGTCGTGCCGGACGCCGAGGCGGGCAAGACCGTCGAGGTCGCCAACGGCGTGTGGGAGCGTCTCGGCGACGAGGGCTTCACCCGCTCCGACGCGATCGTCGGCGTGGGCGGGGGAGCGGCCACCGATCTGGCCGGCTTCATCGCCGCCACATGGATGCGCGGCATCCGCTACGCCAACTGCCCGACCTCGCTGCTGGCGATGGTCGACGCGTCCACCGGCGGCAAGACCGGCATCAACACCACGGCCGGCAAGAACCTCGTCGGCTCGTTCTACACGCCCGCGGGCGTGTTCGCCGACACGAAGACGCTGGCCTCGCTGCCGAACGACATCTTCATCGAAGGCCTCGGCGAGGTCGCGAAGTCCGGCTTCATCGAGGACACGGAGATCCTGCGCATCCTCGAGGAACATGCGTCCGAGCTGCGTGAGTTTGACGGCGCCACGTTCCTCGGCTCCGGTCTCGAGGACGTGGTCTCCGAACTCATCGAGCGCACGGTGACGGTCAAGGTCCATCACGTCTCCGCCGACCTGAAGGAGAAGGGCAAGCGCGAGTTCCTCAACTACGGGCACACGCTCGCCCACGCGATCGAGAAGCTCGAGCATTTCCGCTGGCGTCACGGCAACGCGGTCGCCGTCGGCACCGTGTACGCCGCCGAACTGGCGCACATCCTGGGCTACATCGATCAGGACCTCGTCGACTACCACCGTTCGCTGCTCTCGTCGCTGGGACTGCCGACCTCGTGGAACGGCGGTTCGTTCGAGGACGTGCTCGCCCTGATGCACAAGGACAAGAAGGCGCGCGGCAACATGCTGCGCTTCGTCGTGCTCGAGGGCGGCCCCGGACATGTCGTCCACCTCGAGAACCCGCCGGCCGACGCCGTCGAGGAGGCGTTCCGCCGCATTCGTCAGTGATGTGCCGATGATCCGTCGGCGGCGTCGTTGGATGTCACTTGGCGTCACTTGGTGTCTTTTGGCGTCATTTGGCGTCACCGAACGGTTTGTCACATCATCACCCGCATCATCAGTCATAAATCGTCATCATCCGTCGTTGAATTCCGTCGTTGAATAAGGAGATCAGTCATATGTCCACGAAGGTCATCGTCGTCAACGGGCCGAACCTCGGCCGCCTCGGCGTGCGCCAGCCCGATGTGTACGGCCGTCAGGATCTGGAGGAGCTGCGCCGCCTGTGCGCCGAATGGGGCGCCGCGCTGGGACTCGAGGTCGAGGTGCGTCAGACCGACGACGAATCGGAGATGGTCCACTGGATGCACCGGGCCGCCGACGAGAAGACCCCGGTCGTCATGAACCCGGCCGCGTTCACCCACTACTCGTACGCGCTGGCCGACGCCGCCCACATGGTCGGTGACGCCGGCCTGCCGCTCATGGAGGTCCACATCTCCAACCCGTCCGCCCGCGACGAGTTCCGCAAGCGCTCGGTCATCTCCCCGGTCGCCACCGGCACTATCACCGGCATGGGCTTCTACGGCTACAAGCTCGCCCTCGACGCCATCGCCCACCTCGTCAACGCCTGAACGGAGAACCGCGACGGATCCCACCGGATCGGACGTTTTCGCGCCTGAAAAAGGCCATAAAACATCCGATCCGATAGGGTTCCCATCCCGGGGATCCAGAGGAGCCGTTCGGCGGTGTCCGGTCCATCCGATCCCATAGGGTCCATCCGATCCCATAGGACTCGGCGCAACAATTTCGCGAAATAACCCTTGATCTCCCGAATTTGTTGCGCTGCCCGGTTCTCAGTGCATGGTTCTCAGTGCAACAATCTCCCGAAATTCCTCCTGGTCTCCGAAAATTGTTGCGCTGAGTGGGGGAGAGGAACATAGAAGGGGCGCTGAGTCGAGCGTCCGGGAATCGCTCGAACGAATGCGAAGCGGCTGATCCGCGCGCCGGATGGTTGGGATCGATGCTTAGATCGTTTTACGGGGCGGGTGTATCCGTGGCACTCCGCCGGCGATGAGCTTGGCGCACAATCGCTCGGATGACATCACGTCCTCGTAGAACAGATGAAGCACGACGGTGACGTTCTGCTCTTTCAGATGCCGTTCGCGGATCCGTTCATAGTTCAGCTTCGCCTGAAGACTGGCCCGGTTGGGCTGTCGCTTGATGCTGTGTTGACTTGTTTTTCCTTGTTTTGACATGTTATAATTTATTCATGCGTGTCAAGGAATGGGCGGCTCGTGAGGGGTTGAACGAGCAGACGGTGTGGAAGTGGTGTCGTGAGAACCGCATGCCGGTCCCGTTCGAGCGTTCGGGTAGCGTGTGGCTCATCCATGACCCGAAGTATGAGAAGCCCGCTGTTCCCGCCGTGGGTTCGCGCACGGTCTGCTATGCGCGGGTCTCCTCCGCCGACCAGAAGACGGATCTGACCCGTCAGGCGGACCGGTTGAAGGCGTTCGCCATCAATATGGGCGTTGAATCCCCGGAGGTGGTCACGGAGACCGGTTCGGGCATGAACGACAGGCGGCGCAGGCTGAACCGCATCCTCGCCGACCCCACGGTGGGCACCATCATCGTGGAGCGGCGCGACCGGCTGGCGCGCATGAACGCGGGGCTGGTCGAAAGCGCGTTGAAGGCGGCGGGGCGACGGCTGGTCGTCGTGGACGACACGGAGCTGGATGATGATCTGGCGTGTGACATGACCGAGGTGCTGAACTCGTTCTGCGCGCGCCTGTACGGCAGGCGTGCCGCCAGGAACAAGGCGGAGGCCGCGTTGAGGGCGGCGCGTGATGCTTGAGGCGGTCAAGGTCGCGTTGGATCCGACCCCCACGCAGGAGCGTCTATTGTCCGCACATGCGGGCGCGGCGCGGTTCGCGTTCAACGCGGGTCTCGCCCACGTCAAACAGGCGCTGGAGGCCGAGGAGAAGCCGGGGTGGTCGCTGTACGCGCTGCGACGCTGGTGGAACGCCAACAAGAACACGCTGGCCGTGGACGGGAGCGGCGTGCCGTGGTGGCCGGAGAACAGCAAGGAATCCTACAACAGCGGGCTCGAGGCCCTGTCGAACGCCTTGTCGAACTGGTCGAAAAGCCGCAGGGGACGGCGCGTTGGCTTCCCCAGGTTCAGGTCGAAGGATCGGACGACACCCCGGTTCGCGTACACGACCGGCTCGTACGGGCTCGTCCCCGACGATCCAAAAGCGTTGAGACTTCCCCGGATAGGGCGCGTGCACTGCATGGAGAACGTGGAGAAGCGGGTTGGCGGCGCGAGGGTGCTGCGCATGACCGTCAGCCGCCGGGCGGGACACTGGTACGCCGCGCTGACCGTAGAGCGGGCCGACGATGCGCCATTGATTCCTCCGAAAGGCGGCACGGTCGGCGTCGATCTGGGAGTCAGGACGCTGGCAGTATTGTCGGATGGCACCATGATCGCCAACCCGCATGCATTGGGGATGAGCGAACGCCGGTTGAAACACGCGCAGAAGGCGTTGTCCCGAAAGACGAAAGGCTCGAACCGCCGCCGCAGGGCGCGCGAACGCGTGGCGCGTCTGCACGCGCACGTCGCCGATCAACGGCGCGACCTGCTGGATAAGCTCACCACATGGCTCACAGACACGTATTCGGACATCTGCATCGAGGGCCTGAACGTGAGCGGCATGGTCGGAAACCATCGGCTCGCCAAAGCGATAGAGGACGCGTCTTTCGCGGAACTACGCCGCCGATTGGAGTACAAGACCGCACGCACCGGCGCGCGGCTGCATGTCATCGACCGCTGGTATCCGTCAAGCAAACGCTGCTCGAACTGCGGGAGGGTGAAAGCCAAGCTCTCCCTGTCCGAGCGCGTCTACCATTGCGACGGATGCGGGCTGGAAATCGATCGCGACCTGAACGCTGCGATCAACATCAAGGTCGCCGGGAGTGCCCCGGAGACCCTAAACGCGCATGGAGCGGATGTAAGACCCGGCATCCCGCGGGACGCCGGGCGAACCGCGGTGAAGTGCGAACCAAGCAGCCATGAAAATGGCATGAGCCTTGGAGCGGACACCCGCAAGAGTGTCCTGCAAGCCAAAACAAACTAGCTTGCAACGGGATGTCATCAGGATGTCTCCGGAACGCCAGAGAGGAATCCGGTTCATGTACACCCGTTTGAGTCTCTTGAAGTCCCTGTCGGAGGCCCCGCCGGTGCCGGCGACGTATACGGAGCCGTCGTGCAGTGAATGGGCGTGCTGGTAGCCGTAGATGCATGCGGCGCTCAGACCGGCGAACACCCATTTCGGGTGCATTCTGGCCAGTGCTCGGATGACGTGCAGTGATTGCTCCTCGGCGTTCAGGTTCCGCCAATACTCGACATCCGCGTAGAGGTTCGGATATGGGCTGATTAGTTCGAGTGCCTTCGCCCTGCGTCGCAGTGCGTGATACATCGCCCTGTCCTCGCCGATGGCGCAGCGGTGTTCGTGTTCGGCGGTCCGCAGCAGTGCGGTGACTCCTTTGTGCTTTTTCATGTGATCGGACACTATGGGGCGGGGGATGCCGCAGGCAAGTCGGACTCGGGGATGTGGATGAAGCCCCCGGCATGTGGTTTGCGCGGTTTGCACGGATGTCGTGTTGCAGGATGTCGTGTTGCAGGATTGCTTTTCTACGGGCGATTTGTACGGGCGGCCTGTTCCCGCATTCGGTATGTGATTCGGCGTGGTCCGGTGCGATTCGACGCGATTCGACGCGGTCCGGTGAATCCCGTGAGATTCGCCGCGATTTCGCGTCTGTCTGCCGCATCGCATGCGAACACGCCGCGTCACCGTCGGATGATAGTATGAAATTCCATGGTTAGAAGAACACATGGCAATTCCCAAGAGCATGTCACCAAGCATATTTTCGTCACCGGTGGCGTGGTTTCCTCCCTCGGCAAGGGTCTGACCGCATCCTCCCTCGGTCGTCTGCTGCGTTCCCGCGGCCTGCATGTGCTGCAGCAGAAGCTTGATCCGTACATCAACGTGGATCCGGGCACGATGAACCCCTTCCAGCATGGCGAGGTGTACGTCACGGAGGACGGCGCCGAGACTGATCTCGACATCGGCCACTACGAGCGCTTCCTCGATGTGTTCCTGAGCCAGAAGGCGAACGTCACCACCGGCCAGATCTACCAGGAGGTGCTGCGCAAGGAGCGCGCCGGCGAGTACCTCGGCCAGTGCGTGCAGGTCATCCCGCACATCACCAACGAGATCAAGTCCCGCATGCGCGCCCAGGCGAGCGACGACGTGGACGTGATCATCACCGAGATCGGCGGCACCGTCGGCGACATCGAGTCCCAGCCGTTCCTCGAGGCGGCCCGCGAGGTGCGTCGTGACCTTGGTTCCGACAACTGCATGTTCGTGCACGTCTCCCTCGTGCCGTACATCTCCGCCGCCCACGAGCTCAAGACCAAGCCCACCCAGCATTCCGTCATGATGCTGCGTCAGCTCGGCATCTCCCCGGACGCGCTGGTGCTGCGTTCCGACCGCACGCTCAACCAGTCCATCAAGGACAAGATCAGCCTCATGTGCGACGTGGACGCCGAGGGCGTGGTCAACTGCGTGGACGCCCAGAGCATCTACGACGTGCCGAAGATCCTGTTCGACGAGGGACTCGACGCCTACGTCGTGCGCGAGCTCGGCCTGCCGTTCCACGACGTCGACTGGGACGAGTGGGAGGACCTGCTCGAGCGCGTCCACCACCCGAAGCACGAGGTGAACGTCGCGATCGTCGGCAAGTACATCGACCTGCCGGACGCCTACCTGTCCGTCACCGAGGCGATCAAGGCCGGCGGCTTCGCCAACTGGGCGAAGGTCAATGTCAAGTGGGTCGCGGCCGACCGTTGCGAGACCGAGGAGGGCGCGGCCGCCGCGCTCGACAACATCGACGGCATCGTGATCCCCGGCGGCTTCGGCATCCGCGGCATCGAAGGCAAGATCGGCGCGCTGAAGTTCGCGCGCGAGAACAAGCTGCCGGCGCTGGGCCTGTGCCTCGGCCTGCAGTCGATGGTCATCGAATACGCGCGTCACGTGCTCGGCATCGAGGACGCGAACTCCACCGAGTTCGAGCCGGATTGCGCCAACCCGGTCATCGCCACGATGGAGGAGCAGAAGGACATCGTCGCCGGTCACGGCGACATGGGCCACACCATGCGTCTCGGCTCCTACCCGGCCGAGCTCGAGGAGGGTTCGCTGGTCGCCGAACTGTACGGCACCACGCACGTCACCGAGCGTCACCGTCACCGTTACGAGGTGAACGTCGCGTACAAGGACCGTCTGCGCGAGGGTGGCCTGCGCATCTCCGGCCAGAGCCCGGACGGCGAGCTCACCGAGTTCGTCGAGCTGCCGCAGGACGTGCACCCGTTCTACGTGGCCACGCAGGCCCACCCGGAGTTCAAGTCCCGCCCGACCAAGCCCCACCCGCTGTTCGCCGGCCTCGTCAAGGCCGCGCTCCAGCATCAGGAGGAGCGCTGAGCCGCTGACCGGTCAGGTTTGACGGAAGAACAGAGGACCTGACGGATGAATGAGGCGGATGCCGTGACCGCAATGGTCCGCGGCATCCGCCTCATGTCGCTATGGCAGGGGCGTCAACTCGCCATGAAGATGTTTATCGCCGTCCCGATCAAGTACAGCACGACGATGTGCGCCGGATAGAAGATGTAGAAGAACCACTTGACGCGCGGCCCGCGCTGATGGTTGTACACCAGCATGAATGGCAACGCGAAGACCTTCATCCACTGGTAGTTCACGGTGATGGGGGATTGCCCGGCGTTGAACAGCGAGAACCCCATCGCATCCCATATCTGCTTCATCGTTATGACCGCCCGCGCCGGATCCGGGAACCGGTACATGAGGGCGACCGTGATCGAATACAGCACGCTGGACGCGCTCAGGACCAGATCCGTCGCGGCCAGTCCGACGAGAGCCAGGGACAGACGCAACCGGTGATCATGCGTGGCCCATAACACGACGCCGATCGCGACGGCGAACAGCCCTCCCTCAAGATCCAGCACGGTGCCGCTTGCGCGGAGCAGTATGCAGTTGAGGGCTTCCCCATAGGGAAGATCGTAGACGATGCCCCTCAGGAAATACATCGGAACGCTGATGGCGAGCTGGACTAAGGCGTAGATCGAGATGTTGCGCAGTCGCTTCCGCCATGTCGGGGCGGACAGGAGGCAGATGACCAGACTCATCTGGAACAGGGTGGCGAAGATGTTGTTCTCGATCAGATCGATGGGGAGCTCCGGCCATGAGGACGCGAATACGGACGACAACGCCTGGATGACGGACATGCCGACGCTGGCGAGGTAGAGTCGCAGCAGGAACCGTTTGCGGTTGCTGGTGTAGACGCAGCTCCATCCGATGAGGAAATAGAAGATCGGCGCGGACAGCCGTCCGACCCAATGCATCCAGATCGGCATGCCGGGCAGAAACTCGGCCACATGGTCGATGACCATGAGCACGCAGGCGAGCACCTTCAGCTGGAAACTGTTCATAAATAGTCCTAATATAAAACTGTCTGAGAATACGACGAACTCATATTCTCAGACAGTTATTTTACTGTTTGATATATATAAAATTATTGAATATGTCCCGAAAAACGATATGGCACATATGCGCGTGGGGTGAATTGGATATAAATTTATCATGAATGGTTGAAGTTTGATGTGACTTGGGGTGGTGTCATTACCTGGCGCACGGTCGGAGCGCGAGCCGCACGATACGCCGGCTGGGGTATCCGGGCAGGATGCTCCCGGTGGACAAGGTGCCATCCCGGTCATTGACTGCTTGACGGCATGCCGGTCGTCTGGGCACGGACGGTCGACTTATCGGGTCAACCCGGCATGGGGTTGCTCATCGCCATGCCGATGAGGTACAGCACGACGATGTGCACCGGGTAGAAGACGTAGAAGAACCACCTCACTTGTGGACCACGCTGGTGGTTGTACAGCAGCATGAACGGCAGCGCGAAGACCATCATCCACTGGATGTTTACCGTAATGGGCGACTGGCCGAGAGTGAGCTCAGGTATGCCGATGACGTTCAATGTGAAGGTAATGACTGATAAAACGGGTTCCGAACCGGGCCCGGTATCCGCAATTCTTCCTATCATGCGCCCGGGAATCGAAGTCGTCATCGCCAGCTGGATAAGAGACATGCTGATATAGGCTAGGGACATGCATCGCTTGCCGCTGCGTGTCGCCCATAGGATAACGCCGGTTGCGACGGTAAGCAGACCTCCTTCGAGTCCCAGTACTGTACCGCTCGCCGCCTGCAGGACATAAAGGGCGGATGATGCGTCATAGGATGAATTATCCAGAAACAACGCTGTGCAGTACACCCCCGTGCTTAGGGCGACTTGAACCGCAACATAGATCGACATGTTGTGCAGCCGTTCGTGCGCCGTGGGTGCGGACAGCAGGCAGATGATCAGACTTGTCTGGAACAGCGTCGCGAATATGTTGTTGTCTATAGGTTGGGCGTCTGGTCGTGCAAAAATATAGGACGTCGCTTGAATGATGGACATACCCACGCTGGCGAGGTAGAGTCGCAGCAGGAACCGTTTGCGGTTGCTGGTGTAGACGCAGCTCCATCCGATGAGGAAGAGAAAGATCGGTGCGGACAGGCGTCCGATCCAGTGCATCCATGCCGGCATGCCGGGAAGGAACTGGGCCATGTGGTCGATGAACATGAACACGCATGCGATTACTTTCAGGGCGAAAGAGCTCATATTTTAAAAGTATGGCAGAGTGGGCTCATCGTTTATACTGTTGAAACCCACTCAATTAGCTTGATATATTGCTGAATTGCTACTCTATATATCCATCGAAGGAATATCGATCGTTCTGTGTTCTATAGAATCTGAGGTAGATTTTATCTCCTGTCGCTCTTCCAGTAACCCAAAATCCATAAGAATCTCCAGGTCTTATTGAAACGGTTTTCAAATCAGAATCTCCGAGGAGGATGCTGCGTTTACGAGCCCTGACCGTAATTCCTACGGATCCAGTATTATTTGCCCAGACGTAATAAGAACTTTTTCCCGTGAATAGATAATTTGTATGCATATAGCTTGTTTCGCCCCAACCGCTAAACTTGTAACGCCCTTTTGATGGAATACTCCATTCTTGGGTAGGGAGGCTCATGCTATTGATACCTGTTGACGCTGTTGGTGTGAGTGGTTGTGATATATCGATATGGTTTTCAGCGGGATTGTCGGCATAAGCTGTATTAGTTCCACCGAAACTAAGAAATATAGCAATGTAGACCAGTACGATTATTTTTTTATTTAGATGCGTCATTGCATTCCTTTCCTCTGGGTATATGTCATATATTATCGAAAGATGGATTCGGGTCATCTAAAAGATGATTTTTACTAAAGATCTATTAATTTGTAATCGGATACTATACGACTAGTCAGATTGGCGCTTATATGAAAAGTTTATCCGTATTTCTTATCGTTACAATCATTTCCAGTCCTTGGGCTGTAATCGGAAATGCAGACATGGGGTGTAAATACATGTTTATTGAGTATCGGCCAGTCACTGGATATTGTCTGATGTGGAACAGATGCCCACATTGGTTACAGTGGCTTTGCTATTTACATTCTTAATATTGCAGAGGTTGCAGAGGTAAAAATGTATATAAAATCCATACCCCGTCTTCGGAATTCATGACGATGTCGCCGCCCAGACGCTTGATGCGTCTGGCGTGCATAGACAGCCCCCTGCCCAGATGAAGATGGTCGTCGGTGTGACCGATGATGTTGGATTCACGAATGTGCAGTGTTGTATCCGTGAGTTCGATGCGGACATGATAGGCATCCACGCCATGCTCGCCATGAACGATGATATTGGTGTATATCTGGCCGATGAGATCCGTGATCTCCTGAAGCAATTCCGGGGCAATGGCCGATGCCGCGATCTCCGACGGCGATTCGACGATGCTTGCACCGTATATCCCGATGGCCGACATGCGGGCGTCGTTGTCGTCGAGAAGATGCCTGAGCATGTGCCCCATTGATTGTCCGAATTGTGTGACATGCGCGATGTCATGTCCCTCCGATGGGCCACTCGGTTCCTCCCGGTTCAGGATGTCGATCACCATTCGGACGTCACGTAATGTGGAGCGAGCTGTCGACCCGATGAGCCTGATCTTCTCCGCCGATCCGCCGCCATTATCCTCCTGAGCGCACTGCTCGGCCAACAGCGAGATGAGAGCCAGTCCGCGGGTGGTCGAATCGTGAATCCGGCTCGCCAGCATCATGTCGCGACGTAGATGCCGTTGCTCATTCTCAAGTTGTTCTCTTTCCTGCGCTTCGCGTCGCAGCCTCTCGGCCGTTTGATGCTCCGTTAGCGCATAACCGATGATCGCGGCGATGAGACAGGAGAGATTGAACGTCAGTACCCCGGGGAAGTTCCAAGAGGTCAGTTGAAGCCCTTCCCCGACGCCGACCGCCATAATGGCGGTCTGTGCAACGATCAGCGATGCGGCAATCCGCAGATGCCTCCCGTATCCGAGAATCCCCATCGCAAGCCAGAGGTTCCACGGCTGTACTATGAATTCAATATCAGGAATGACATGGGTCGTGATCGACGTGATGATGATCGCATAGCTGCACGGCACAGGATGCCGATACATGCATGCCAGAAGACCTATATGAATGAGCGTGGCGGTTATCTGTGGAGTCGAGTACGAGCCATACGCGAAAAAGGATGCCATCGTGCACATGGAGGCGACGATGATCATCATCGCACGATAAGGGTGCGCCATCGCCGCGAATACGGTGCCGTCCCTGAGCCATCGTCTCCAATTACGATCGGCCATATCGAGGAGGGGGTTCCTCATCCGTTCCTCCTCATTTCGGACCAGACGCGGATGGCCTGAAACTTGTTGCGCACCTGTAGTTTGTCGATGGCGTGGCGGATGTGCGTCTTCACCGTTGGCTCGGAGAGGGCCATCTTCTCGGCGACCTCCTTCGCGGTCAGTCCCTCGATGGTCCAATCCATGACCTCGGTCTCCCTTGCCGACAATGGAACCATGCCACGGCGTTCGTCCCCCGATGCGGGTCACCCGACTGGTTGCCGAGATCGGGTTCTCGGTGATAGTGATACTGTGGAAGGGCATGGGAAATCCGTCTTGCACGTACGGTCTTTCGGCGGCGCAATTGCGTAGACATCGTGCCAGACCGGCGAAATCGGCCTTGTCGAGCAGTGCCTGCGCGCCGCTGAACCGCGCTTGGTCCCGATACCTGTTCAACGAGTGCGAGGTCATCGCGAGTAGCACGATCCGATCGGAGAAATGTCGGATGCGACGCAGCGTCATCGCGCCATCCACTTCGTCCATGCTCATGTCCACCAGTACCGCATCCGGACGTGATCTCCGGTCGACGCACATGTCGACCGCCTCGCCTCCGGAACGGACAGCCCATGCGACCGATATGCCGTCCGCGCCAAGCTTTGCATCGATCAGCGAGCGCAACGCCGCCAACGTTAATGCGTCGTCATCGACCAGCCCCACACGCCATTCGTTCCTCGGTATCGCCATGACAGCCCCTTCGTCCTGATACCATTATGACCCCGCGGCGACCGTCGCCTACATCAAGTGAGGAATCACACGTTGCGCGCTTAGCCGACATGCGGCGTCGGAATGGAGTTCCGGTTGGGCTTCTGCTAGGTTTGCGTAGGAACTTTCGAACGATGGGAGGCAGCGTCAAGGTGAGCGACACCCAACAGGCGCCCAACGCCGCGTCCGACGTGGAGATGAGCCAGTATGTGGCCGATCGAGCGCGTGTGGACGAAGAGAAACTGAAGAAGGACGACGAGATCATCCAGCAATTCGGTGACTACACCTACGGCTGGCATGATTCCGACGCGGCCGGCGAGGCCGCGAAGCGAGGCATCGACGAGAACGTCGTGCGCGCCATCTCCGCGGACAAGCACGAGCCGGAGTGGATGCTCGACATGCGTCTGCGCGGGTACAAGGCGTTCCTCGAGAAGCCGATGCCCGACTGGGGCGTCGACCTGTCCGGTTTCAACGCCGACGACTTCAAGTACTACGTCAAGCCGATCGACAAGCAGGCCAAGAGCTGGGACGAGCTGCCCGACGACATCCGCAACACGTACGACCGTCTGGGCATCCCCGAGGCGGAGAAGAACCGCCTCGTCTCCGGCGTCGCCGCGCAGTACGAGTCCGAGGTCATCTACAACTCCATCCAGGAGGACCTCAGGAAGCAAGGCGTGATCTTCGTCGACACCGACACTGCCGTGCGCGAATACCCGGATCTCGTCAGGAAGTACTTCGGCACCGTCGTCAGCCCAGAGGACAACAAGTTCGGCGCCCTGAACACCGCGGCGTGGTCCGGCGGCTCGTTCGTGTACGTGCCGAAGGGCGTGCACGTGGACATCCCGCTGCAGGCCTACTTCCGCATCAACACCCCGGCCATGGGCCAGTTCGAGCGCACCCTGATCATCGCCGACGAGGGCTCCTACGTGCATTACGTGGAGGGCTGCACCGCTCCGATCTGGTCCGAGGACTCGCTGCACGCGGCCATCGTCGAGATCATCGTCGAGAAGCACGCCCGCGTGCGCTACACCACCGTGCAGAACTGGTCGAACAACGTGTACAACCTCGTCACCCAGCGCGCCTACGTGCGCGAGGGCGGCACGATGGAATGGGTCGACGGCAACATCGGCTCCAAGGCCACGATGAAGTACCCGGCCTGCATCCTCGCCGAGCCGTACGCGAAGGCCGAGACCATGTCGCTCGGCTTCGCCGGCAAGGGCCAGTACCAGGACACCGGCGCGAAGATGATCCACCTCGCCCCGCACACCAGCTCCACGATCGTCGCCAAGTCGATCTCCCGCGGCGGCGGCCGTTCCGCCTACCGCGGCCTCGTCAAGATCGTCGACGGCGCCGAGGGCTCGTCGAACTCCACCGTGTGCGACGCGCTGCTCGTCGACGACTTCAGCCGTTCCGACACGTACCCGCATGTCGACGTGCGTGAGGACGACGTGACGATGGCCCACGAGGCCACCGTCTCCAAGGTCTCCGAGGACCAGCTGTTCTACCTGATGAGCCGCGGCCTCGAGGAGAAGGAGGCCATGGGCATGATCGTGCGCGGCTTCGTCGAGCCGATCAGCCGCGAGCTGCCGATGGAGTACGCGCTCGAACTGAACCGTTTGGTCGAACTGCAGATGGAAGGATCGGTGGGCTGATTCCCATGGCGCAGAACAACACTGAAATCACTATCCCGGTCGCGGACCCGAACGATCCGTACGCGATCCCGGCGGCGATGCCGTCCAGCGCCGACAAGGAGCCCCGTTCCTTCGACGTGGCCGACTTCGCGATGCCGACGAACAAGCAGGAGGACTGGCGCTACACCCCGCTCGGGCGCATCGGCGAGTTCTTCGACGTGTTCGCCCCGAGCGGCGAGACGACCATCGCCGTGAGCCACACCGACGGCACCGCCGTCGACCCCGAGCGCGTGCGCATCAGCCAGGTGCCGCTCGGCGAGGGCCTGTCCGGCACGGTGTCCAAGCCGAACGACCGCGCCTCCGTCGTCGAATGGAACTCCGGACGCACCGCGACGATCATCGAGCTCAACGGCGAGATCGCCCAGCCGGTGCTCATCGACGTGAACGGCCAGGGCGCCGACCTTGACGCGCTGCATCTCGTCATCGCGGCGGCCGAGAACACCCACGCCGACGTCATCGTCGAGCACCATGGTCTCGCGCGTCTCGCCGAGGGCGTGGAGATCACCACCGGCAGGAACTCGCACGTGTCCACCACGTTCGTGCAGGAATGGGCGAAGGGCTCCAAGCACGTCGCCAACCAGCGCATCCACGTGGGCGAGGGCGCGTCCCTGCGCCATTCCGTCGTCACGCTCGGCGGCGACGTGGTGCGCATCCGCATGGATCAGGACTTCGGCGGCGAGCAGGGCGACCTCAACATGCTCGGCATCTACTTCGTCGATCCGGGCGAGCACATCGAACACCGCACGATGGTGGTCCACAACGAGCCCGAATGCAAGTCCCGCGTCGTCTACAAGGGCGCGCTCGACGGCAAGGACGCGCACTCCACATGGGTCGGCAACGCGCTCATTCAGCCGACCGCCCCCGGCACCGACTCCTACGAGCTCAACCGCAACCTGGTGCTCACCCCGGGCGCCATCGCGGACTCCGAGCCGAACCTCGAGATCGAGAACGGCAACATCATCGGCGCCGGCCACGCCAGCTCCGTGGGCCGCTTCGACGACGAGGAGCTGTTCTACCTCGAATCGCGAGGCATCAGCGAGACCGACGCGCGCAAGCTCGTCGTGCGCGGCTTCTTCGGCGAACTCGTCGAGGAGATCGGCGTGCCCTACATTTCCGAACACCTGATGGACGTAATCGACCGGCGTCTCGCACGAGGAGAAAGCGACGCCATGCAAGCCGTATTGGAGGACAAGTAAACGATGGCTGGACAGCACACCCTCGAAATCAAGGACCTGTACGCGTCCGTGGAGACCAAGGAGGGTCGCAAGCAGATCCTCAAAGGCGTGAACCTCACCGTCCACTCGGGCGAGACCCACGCGATCATGGGCCCCAACGGCTCCGGCAAGTCCACGCTCGCCTACACGCTCGCCGGACACCCCAAGTACGAGGTCGACTCCGGCGAGGCGCTGCTCGACGGCGTCGACATCCTCAAGCAGACCCCGGACCTGCGCGCGAAGGAGGGCCTGTTCCTCGCCATGCAGTACCCGGTCGAGGTGCCGGGCGTCTCCATGACCAACTTCCTGCGCACCGCGAAGACCGAGATCGACGGCAAGGCGCCGGCCATCCGCACGTGGGCCAAGGAGCTCGGCGAGGCGATGAAGCGCCTGCGCATGGACCCGAAGTTCGCGTCCCGCTCCGTCAACGACGGCTTCTCCGGCGGCGAGAAGAAGCGCGCCGAGGTGCTCCAGCTGGAGCTGCTCAAGCCGAAGTTCGCGATCATGGATGAGACCGACTCCGGCCTCGACGTCGACGCGCTGCGCATCGTGTCCGAAGGCGTCAACCGCGCCAAGGAGAACACCGACCTCGGCATCCTCATGGTCACGCACTACACGCGCATCCTCAAGTACATCAAGCCGGACATCGTGCACGTCTTCGCCGACGGCCACTTCGTCAAGACCGGCGGCCCGGAGCTTGCCGACTACCTCGAGGAGCACGGCTACGACGAGTACCTGCCGGAGGGCGCGGACTCCGAATCGGCGCTCGCCTGAGCTAGGGGGAAACATGACAGACTTCGCAAGCATTCGGGACGAGTTCCCGATCCTCAACCAGGAGATCCACGGGCATCCGCTCGTGTACCTCGATTCGGCGGCCACCTCGCAGAAGCCGCAATGCGTGATCGACGCGGAGAGCGAGTTCTACCGCACGATCAACGCCGGCGTGCACCGCGGCGCGCACGAACTGGCGGCGCGCAGCACGATGGCGTTCGAGGACGCCCGCGCCAAGATCGCGAAGCTGGTCGGCGCGAACGCGGCCGAGGGCGAGGAGGAGATCGTCGTCACCGCGGGCGCGACCGCGGGTCTGAATCTTCTGGCCACCGCGTTCGGCAACGCCTCGCTCGGCCGTGGGGGCCAGGCCGCGAAGCGCTTCGCCCTGCAGCCCGGCGACGAGATCGTCGTCTCCAAGGCCGAGCACCACTCCGTGCTGCTGCCGTTCCAGGAGCTCGCCTACCGCACCGGCGCCACGTTCAAGTGGCTTGACCTGACCGAGGACGGGCGCGTGCGCACCGACAACCTCGACGAGGTCATCACCGAACGCACCAAGGTCGTGGCCGTCACGCACGTGGGCAACACCACCGGCGCGATCACCGACATCGCCCCGATCATCGCCCGCGCGCACGAGGTCGGCGCGATCTTCATCCTCGACGCATGCCAGTCCGTGCCGCACCTCAAGGTCGACTTCCACGCCCTTGACGTGGACTTCGCCGCATGGAGCGCGCACAAGATGTACGGCCCCACCGGCGTCGGCTTCCTCTACGGCCGTCGCGAACTGCTCGAGGCGCTGCCGCCGGCCAGCTTCGGCGGTTCGATGGTCGAGCTCGCGTGGATGGACCAGCCGGCCCAGTACATGGAGCCACCGGCGCGCTTCGAGGCGGGCACCCAGCCGGTCGCGCAGGTCGTGGCCGCGGGCGTCGCCGCCGAATGGATGATGAAGGTGGGACTAGAGAACATCGAGGCGCACGAGCGCACCATCGCCGCCGAACTGCTCAAGCTCGGCGACATCGACGGCATCCGCATCCTGGGCCCGCGCGAGAACGTGGACCGCATCGGCACCGTCGCGTTCGACGTCAAGGGCGTGCACCCGCACGATGTCGGCCAGTACATCGACGCGCAGGGCATCGCCATCCGCGTCGGCCACCATTGCGCGCAGCCTGTGCACCGCCACTTCGGGCTGTACGCCTCGAACCGCGCCTCGTCCGGCGTGTACAACACGGTCGAGGACGCGCAGGCGCTCGTCGAGGCCGCCAAGGGCATCAGGAAGTTCTTCGGCGTCTGAGCGATTCACGCCCTCCCCGTCGCGGGGAGGGCGCTATATTGAGGAGATTATGAACGATTACGGAATGAGCGGCGACGACCTCGAACAGATGTATCAGGAGGTCATCCTGGAAGCGGCGAAGAACCCGCACGGCAAGGAGCACTTCGCCGTGGACGTGACGAAGGAGGGCGCCTCCGGCGACACCGTCGTCAGGGCCACGCATGAATACTGCACGCCGGGCGAATCCCACCAGTTCAATCCGACCTGCGGCGACGAGGCGACCGTGCACGTCGAGGTCTCCGATCAGGAGCCGTACACCATCAGGCGCGTCGTGTGGGATGGCCAGGGCTGCTCCATCTCGCAGGCCAGCCTGTCCGTCATGGTCGATCTCGTCGACGGGCAGACCGTCGACAAGGCGATGGAGCTCGAGCACACCTTCCACAAGCTCATGGAGTCGCGCGGCAAGGGTCTGGGCGACGAGGCGGCAGAGGAGAGCCTCGGCGACGGCGTCGTGTTCCAAGGCGTGTCCAAGTACCCGATGCGCATCAAGTGCGCGCTGCTCGCATGGGAGGGCCTCAAGGACTCCATCGCGAAGGCCCTGGCCGCCAAGAACACGAACGGGAACGCCTGACCGGCGTCAAGCGTAGAGTTGACCACGTATCTTTCCGAGGAATCTGGAGTGATTATGAGCGATAATCTGGTGCCCGAACCGCAGCCGACCGTGTTCGACGCGGTCAACGGCGTCCTGCAGGATGAGGAGGCCGCCCGTCGCGTGATGGCCAACCCAGCCCTGGCCAAGGGGTTCCCGAACGGGCATCCCGCTCCCGTCGAATCGGCGGACGAGGCCGCGGGCGACGACATGTGCGCGTGCGGACGCCACAAGCAGAGCGAATGCTGCCATGACGGCGATCACGACCACGATGACAGCGACATCCCGCTGAAGTTCGTCGACGACATCGGCCGCGCCACCGCCGAGGACGTGCGTGAGGCCCTGCATCAGGTCATCGACCCGGAGCTCGGCATCGACGTCATCGATCTGGGTCTGGTCTACGGCATCGAGATCGACGATCAGGGCCGCGCCATCATCACGATGACCCTGACCACGCCCGCCTGCCCGCTCACCGACCTCATCGAGGACGAATGCGCCAGCACCCTGGCCGGCCTCGTCGAGGAGTTCCGCATCGACTGGACGTGGCAGCCGCGCTGGACGATGGACAAGATCACCCCGGAGGGCCGCGAACAGCTGGCGGCGCTCGGCTTCAACTTCGAGAACATGCCGACGTACTGATCCGCCGGCGTTCCGATGGGCTTCCGCGGAACGCACGCGAATACGACAAATGTGACGAATATGAATGAAGGCTCCCCTCACGAAGAGGGGAGCCTTCATTCATATTCGCGTCGAGAGATCAGTCGTCGACGATCGTGCCCTTCGGCACCACGGTGATGCCCTCCGGGGTGACCGTGAAGCCACGAGCGAGATCGTGCTCGGTGTCGATGCCGACCGTGGAGTTCTCCGTCAGGACCACGTTCTTGTCGAGGATCGCCTTGTACACGCGGGCGCGACGGTTGATGATCACGCCGTCGAACAGCACGGAGTCGACGACCTGCGCCCACGAGTGGATGCGCACGTTGGGGGAGAGCACGGAGTGGTGCACCTCGCCGCCGGAGACGATCACGCCGGGGGAGACGATCGAATCGGTCGCGTGACCGAGACGGTCGCGGCCCGCGTGCACGAACTTGGCCGGCGGCAACGTGCCGGAGTTCGTGTAGATCGGCCACGCCTGGTTGTACAGGTTGAACTCGGGCACATAGGCGATCAGATCCATGTGCGCGTCGTAGAACTGCTTGATCGTACCGACGTCGCGCCAGTAGGCGTGGTCGGTCGGCGTGGCGCCGGGGATCTCGTTCGTGTTGAAGTCGTACACGCCGGCCTCGCCGCGCGAGGCGAAGTACGGGGCGATGTCGCCGCCCATGTCGTGCTTCGTGTTCTCGTTCTTCTCGTCCTTGGCGAGCGCGTCGAACAGGGCGTCGGTGTTGGCCACGTAGTTGCCCATCGATGCGAGGAAGGAGTTCGGGTCGTCCGGCAGGCCGGCGCAGGTGTCCGGCTTCTCGAGGAAGCTCTTGATCTGGTTCGGGTGCTCCGGGTCCACGTCGATCACGCCGAACTGCTTCGACTGCTCGATCGGCTGGCGGATGCCGGCCACGGTGAACTCGGCGCCCGACTCGATGTGCTGCTGGACCATCTGGCCGAAGTCCATGCGGTAGACGTGGTCGGCGCCGACGATCACGACGATGTCGGGCTGGACGTCCTCGATGATGTTGATGGTCTGGTAGATGGCGTCGGCGGAGCCGAGGTACCAGTGCTTGCCGAGGCGCTGCTGCGCCGGGACGGGGGAGACGTAGTTGCCCAGCAGCGAGGAGAAGCGCCACATCTGGGAGATGTGGCGGTCCAGCGAGTGGGACTTGTACTGGGTGAGCACGACGATGTGGCGGTAGTCGGAGTTCACCAGGTTGGACAGCGGGAAGTCGATGAGACGGAACACGCCGCCGAACGGGACGGCCGGCTTCGCGCGGTCGCGGGTCAGGGGCATGAGGCGGGTTCCCTCGCCGCCCGCCAACACGATCGACAAAATCTTCTGCTTGTTCTTGGCCATTGTCTACGTTGCTCCTCTCAGACAACACCAGCGTCCTTCGACGCCGCTCGGGGGTCGTAGCCGAGCATCCTTGCCGCGGCTTCACAATGACAATGATTGCACAAAAACCGTGACACGCAAGCAAGGTGGGACGCGCGTCACGGTGTGTCAACAGTGACGCATCTCACATTTCGGGAGGTTGTCCGCACATGGATCACGTTCGAAACGTCGCCGGACCGCGCCGGACCGAGTCGGACCGAGTCGTTGCCGCCGACGTTGCGGGCCGGTCCGGGGCTGGTCACGCCGCCCGATGCGGGCGCGTCGCGTAGAAGGCGACGGCGCTGGAGGCGGCCACGTTGAGCGAGTCGACGCCGTGCGCCATCGGGATTTTGACGGTCAGGTCCGCGCGCGCGATGGTGTGGCGGGACAGCCCGTCGCCCTCGGTGCCGAAGATCAGGGCGAGCCTGTCGATGTGGTCAGGGTCCTCCGGCGCGCTGTCGAGGCGGCGCGTGAGCTCGTCGAGGCTGATCGAATCGTCCTCGAGGGCCATCGCCACGGTGGTGAATCCGAGGGATCTGAGCTCGTCGACGCCCCTGAACGGCCAGTAGCGCCTGTCCTCGCCGCCGATGCGCGTCCA
Organism: Bifidobacterium rousetti; assembly: GCF_008698235.1. Lineage (GTDB taxonomy): Bacteria > Actinomycetota > Actinomycetes > Actinomycetales > Bifidobacteriaceae > Bifidobacterium > Bifidobacterium rousetti. The sequence continues at coordinate 447,975 of NZ_PEBH01000001.1, read as the reverse complement.
CGGGATCTGGAACACGGTGCCCATCGACACGCGCGCGGCGCGGCGGTACAGCGGATCGCCGCAGGAGGGGGTGACCAGCACGGCGTCCACGTCGAGCGCGGCGGCCGAACGCATCAGGGCTCCCACGTTCGTGTGGTCGACGATGTTCTCCAGCACCGCCACGCGGGTGGCGTCGCGGCACACCTCGGCGACGGACGGCAGCGGCCAGCGGCGCATGGCGCACAACGCACCCCGGTGCAGCCGGTATCCGGTCAGCCGCTTCAGCTGGTCGGGGGAGGCCACGTAGACCGGCACGTCCGGACCCCAGTGCGCGTCGATGAAGGAGAACTCGTCGCCCATGCCCTCGATCCACTGCTCCTCGACCAGCAGGGAGATCGGCTCGCGGCCGGCGGCCAGCGCGCGGTCGATGACCTTCGGCGATTCGGCGATGAACAGCCCCTTGGCCGGCTCCAGACGGTTGCGCAGCTGGATCTCGGTGAGGTTCACATAGGCCGAGACGCGTTCGTCGTCAATGGACTCGAGATGGACGAAACGCATGGGGAGGGGCTCCTTTCTGCCTCATTCCTTCACTTCGGATGCAAGCGCTTCAGATACAAGAAAACCCCTTGTTTCCAAGGGGTTTATCTATGGTGCCCGAGACGGGACTTGAACCCGTACGCCCGTTAAAAATAGGCACTAGCACCTCAAGCTAGCGCGTCTACCATTCCGCCACCCGGGCAGGTGTCGCTGCGTGGCAACGAGTGAATACTCTATCATCGATCGTCGGACGCGCAATCCACGGCGTGTCGCCAACGTGCCGCGCCCGTCGTGCCTGTAGTCGCGCCTGCGGCGACGGGCGTTTGCTAGCCTTGGAGGCATGACGAATGCTTTGTTCCTGCTTGATCCCGACCGTGACGACGTACCCGTCAACTCCGACGAGTTCAACACGGGGTGGAAGATCACCCTGCCGCCGTCGGTCCGACGCCACGCGATACAGGCGATGAGGCTCAAGGCTGGGGACGGGCTCCAGCTCTCCGACGGCCTCGGGCTGCGCATCACGGCCCGTCTGGCCGACCCCGAGTCCGGACTCGCCGAGGTGGAGTCGTTCGTGCGCGAGCCTGAGCCGGTCACCCGTCTGGCGCTGATCCAGGCGCTGGCCAAGACGGGGCACGACGAGCAGGCGGTCGACGACGCCACGCAGATCGGCGTCGACGAGGTGATCCCGTGGCAGGCCGACCGTTCGATCGCCAAATGGAAGGCGGGACGCACCGACCGCAAGTGGAGCGCGGTCGTCGACGCGGCCACTGAGCAGTCTCGTCGCTCGTGGCGGCCGAAACTGGGCGAGTGCGTCTCGTCGAAGGGGATCGTCTCGCTGTGCCTGCGCGCCAACGTGCACGGCGATCTGGTCATCGTCCTGCATCAGGACGCCACCGATACCTGGGACTCCGTCGAATCGCTCGTCCATACGCTTTCGGAGCGGTGCCTCGACGACGGCCGCCCCCGCACCGTGTACGTCGTCGTCGGACCCGAGGGCGGCATCAGCGAGGACGAGGTGGCCCGGTTCGTCGAGGCGGGCGCCCACAGCGTCGTGCTCGGCCGCAACATACTGCGCGCCTCGACGGCCGGGCCGGTGGCGCTTTCGCTGCTGAGCCGGGCGCTCGGACGGTACGCCTGACGCGCTAAGCTGAGGCGAGGAAACCACCAATCGAACAACACATCGAGCAAGGAGCGTTATTGATGAGCGAAGCCGATGACTGCCTGTTCTGCAAGATCATCGCGGGGCAGATCCCCAGCACCAAGGTGTATGAGGACGACACCACCTACGCCTTCAAGGACATCAACCCCAAGGCCAAGGTGCATGTGCTGATCGTGCCGAAGAAGCACTACGCGAACGTCGCCGAACTGGCCCAGGCCGATCCTGCCGAACTCGCGCACATCGCCCGCGTGGCCCAGGAGATCGCCGACCGCGAATTCCACGGCGCGTTCCGCCTCGTGTTCAACACCGGCCTCGACGCCGGACAGACCGTCTTCCACGTGCACGCCCACGTGCTCACCGGCGAAGTGCTGGACGAGTAGGGACAGGGGTTCCGTGGCGACGACAACGCGAACCATCACCATCCCCACCCAACTCGACCCCGTCGCGGTGCTCGGCCCCGTCGACGAGGTGATCCGCGAAGTGGAGCGCGCGTTCCCCGAACTGACGATCCTCGTGCGGGGCAACCGCGTGGCCATCGTCTCCAGGTCCAAGCAGACCGAGGCCGACGCGGCGAAGGCCGAGGACCTCGTCAACACGATCATCGAGGCGGCGCACACCGCGCCGATGGATGCGGACACCGTGCGCAGGATGATCGACCAGGACGTGCTCGACAACCGCACCCGCGTCACGCATCCCGGCCACGGGCGCACCGTCGAGGCGCTGCAGCGCATGGAGGCGTCCATGCCCCAGCGCGGCGGAGCCGACAAGGACCGCCGCAGGCCGACCGTGCCCGGGGTCATCACCTACGCCGCCGGCAACCCGGTGCGCGCCAAGACCCCCGGCCAGGCCGCCTACGTGGCCGCGATCGAATCGCACACCATCACGTTCGGCATCGGGCCGGCCGGCACCGGCAAGACCTACCTCGCGGTGGCCAAGGCCGTCAGGGCCTTCCAGGACAGGCAGGTGCGGCGCATCATCCTCACCCGCCCGGCCGTCGAGGCGGGCGAGAGCCTGGGCTTCCTGCCCGGCACGCTCAACGACAAGGTCGACCCGTACCTCAGGCCCCTCTACGACGCCTTGGGCGACATGCTCGGCGCCGACCAGCTCAGGCGTCTCATGGACGACAACACCATCGAGGTGGCGCCCCTCGCCTACATGCGAGGCCGCACCCTCAACGACGCGTACGTCATCCTCGACGAGGCGCAGAACACCACCGAGCAGCAGATGAAGATGTTCCTGACACGTCTGGGCTTCAACACGAAGATGGTCATCACCGGCGACATCACGCAGGTCGACCTGACGGTCCCTCGCTCGGGACTGGCGACCATCGAACGCATCCTCGGCGGCATCAAGGACATCGCCTTCGTGCATCTGCAGGCCGAGGACGTGGTCAGGCACCGTCTGGTCGGCCTGATCGTCGAGGCGTACAACAGCCACGAGGCGATCGAGGGCGACCACCGCCGCATCTCCCGCGCCCGCCGGCGCGACGCCGACACGCACGACGACGGCCGGGAAGCCGGGCCGGAGCGCGAGGAACGACGAGAAGAACGAAAGGAAAGCCAGAGCGATGAGCGTTGACGTGTCCAACGAGACCGTATGGACGATCGAACCCAAGCTGTTCTCCGATCTGGGCGTCTGGGTGCTCGACCAGATGCGCGTGAGCACCCAGTCCGACCTGACCATCCTGTTCGTCGACCCCGAGCCGATCGCCGAGATGCACGAGCATTGGATGAACCTCGAGGGGCCCACCGACGTGATGAGCTTCCCGATGGACGAGCTGCGCCCCGGCGACGGCAAGACCCTCATGGAGGGCGTGCTGGGCGACATCGTGATCTGCCCGTGGGTCGCCGCCCAGCAGGCCGCCGCGGCCGGGCACGGGGTGCTGCAGGAGATGATGCTCCTGACCATCCACGGCATCCTGCACCTGCTCGGCTACGATCACGTCAACCCGGAGCAGGAGCGGCAGATGTTCGGCCTGCAGCGCCAGCTGCTGCTCACCTTCATCGCCCTGCGCCACGATCTGGGCGGCCCGGTCGAACTGCCCGCCGGCAGCCCGGACGCGCTGGCGGCCTACGACGCCGAACACGGCGCCGGCCGCGAGATCACGCACTGAGCGGCCGACCCGCGCGGCCCAGGGAGATCCGGGCGCACGCGGGGCAAGCCAAGTCACACCAACACGAGCACTCACACAAGGAAGAACTAGACGACGATGGAGTATTCCCAATCGACCATGATCACCGTGACCGCCGCGCTGCTCGTCATCGCGGCGCTGCTGGTCTGGCTGTCGCTGTCGCTGGCGGCGGCCGAAGGCGCGGTGGGGCGGGTCACCAGGGCGAGCCTGAACAACCTCATCCTCGAGGCGCAGACCGACACCGAGCTCACGCAGCTGTCGAAGATGAAGCGGATCACCCGCATCCACCGCGTGCAGCGCCTCATCGCGAACCGCTACGCCGCCGCCGGCGCATGCGCGTTCTTCCGCGTCACCTGCAACGTGCTCGTCGGCGTGCTCGTCGCCATCGTCGCCTCGATATGGGGCGCGATGGTCTGGCTGCAGATCCTCATCGGACTGGTCGTCGCGATCGTCGTCGGCGTGGTGAGCGTGCTGGTGCGTCCGCGCGAGACTGGCGCGATCAAGCCCGCCGACATCATGATCAAGCATTCCCGTCTCGTCTCGATCGCGAACGGGCTCACCCCGTTCACCAGCATCGGCGCCGCGCACGACGGGCGCAGGCGCTCCCAGAACCTCTCCGACGACGAGGAGCTCGAGAAGGTCCAGCAGGAGCAGGGCCGCGCCACCATCGACCGCCTCGTCGAATCCAACGACTTCGACCCCGAGGTCTCCGAAATGCTGCGCAACGTGCTCACACTCTCCGACACGCTGACCCGCGAGATCATGGTCCCCAGGACCGACATGATCTGCATCGAGAAGGACGCGACGCTCGAGGACATGCTCAAGCTGTGCTCCCGTTCCGGCTTCTCCCGCGTGCCGGTCATCGGCGAGGACGTCGACGACCTGATCGGCGTCGCGTACCTCAAGGACGCGGTCAGGGCCACCGCGTTCAACCCGGCCGCGATGGGGCGCGAGGTCTCCTCGATCGTGCGCGACCCGATGCTCGTGCCCGAATCCAAGCCGGTGGACGACCTGTTCCACCAGATGCAGCGCTCCCGCCAGCATGTCGCGGTCGTCGTCGACGAATACGGCGGCATCGCGGGCCTCGTCACCATCGAGGACACCATCGAGCAGATCGTCGGCGAGCTCGAGGACGAGCACGACCGCACGCAGCGCGAGGAGCCCGAGCAAATCGGCGAGAAGAAGTGGCGCATGCCGGCGCGCACGCCGATCGCGGACCTCGAGGAGCTCTTCGAGATCGACATCGACGAGGACGACGTCGACACCGTCTACGGCCTGCTGACCAAGCTCATCGGCCGTGTGCCGATCGTCGGCGCCTCGGCCGTGACCCGCGGCCTGAAGCTCACGGCGGTCGACTCCGCCGGACGACGCAAGAAGGTGTCCACCATCGTCGTCGAACCCGCCCACGTCGAGGGGCACGAGGAAGATGACAGGTCCGAAGGCGGCGACGAGAAGGCCGCGGAAGACGACAGGAACACGACGCGCGGCACGCACGAGGGCCGCCATGACAACCATGAGGAGTGACATGACCGAAACGGCAGACAGGGCAGAGGCGCCGAACACGCAGGACGGGACGAACGGGGCGCAGCCGTACCGTTCAGGCTTCGTCGCGGTGGTCGGACGCCCGAACGTGGGCAAATCCACCCTGATCAACGCGCTGATCGGCACGCAGATCGCCATCGCGTCCTCCCGTCCGGAGACCACGCGAAAGGCCATCCGCGGCATCCTCACCACCGACAACGCGCAGCTCGTGCTCGTCGACACCCCCGGCATCCACCGGCCCCGCACGCTGCTGGGCCAGCGTCTCAACGACATCGTCGACGAGAGCCTGTCCGACGTGGACGAGGTGGCGTTCCTCCTGCCCGCCGATCAGGAGATCGGCCCCGGCGACAAGCGCATCCTGTCCCGCCTGCGCTCCGACTTCGCCGTCAAGAAGGACGACGGCACGTTCTCGTGGAGGATCCCGCTGGTCGCGATCGTCACCAAGATCGACGAGCTCACGCGCGAGCAGCTGGTCGCCAAACTCATCGAGATCAACGAGTTCGCCGACTTCGCGGACATCGTGCCGGTGAGCGCCCTCGAACACGACAACCTCGACGAGGTCAGGAAGGTCCTCATCGAGCACATGCCCGAAGGCCCGCAGATGTACCCGGCCGACCAGATCAGCGAGGAGCGGCCCGAGGAGACCATCGCCGAGCTCATCCGCGGCGCGTTCCTGGAGCAGCTGGACGACGAGCTGCCGCACTCACTCGCCGTGGTCGTCGACTCGATCGACTACCCGCAGGACAACGAGACGGGCGAATCCTACGACGGCAAGGCCGAGGTGCACGTCTCGATCTACGTGGAGCGCGACTCGCAGAAGCCCATCATCATCGGACGCGGCGCCGCGCATCTGACCGCGGTCAAGAAGAAGCTGCGCACGCCGGTCAACCGCATCGTCGGATGCAAGTCCCGGCTCGACCTGCATGTCAAGGTCGCCAAGGGCTGGCAGTCCGATCCGAAGAAGCTCGAACGCCTCGGCTTCTGATCCCCTCGACCGGTTCGTCCGTTCTCCGGCCGATGGCCGATGGCCGATGGCCGGCGCCGCCGTCACAGGCCGGCGTCGGCCATCGAGATGTATCCGGGGTCGATGAGCGCCGTCTTGAGGTTGTAGGCGCTCACCGACAGCGGCTCCTCGGTGACGGTGTCGACCTTGTGCTTCGACGTGGAGCCGGGCACCGTCTGCTTCGAGACGTATTTGAGGCCGGAGACGCTCTGGTTGCGGTTGAGCCGCGCGGTCACCTCGGCGATGTCCGCGGCGATCGCCTTGCGGTTCTCCAATCCGGTCATCCACTGCTTGCCGTTGACGACCTGCGGCATCGTGTCCACGTAGCCGCCGAATCCGGTGACGATCGGCCAGCGGGAGTTCTCGTCGTCGTCCGCGTCCTGAGAGCTGTCATCGCCGGAACCCGTGGAGCCGTCCGAGTCGGGGGCCTTCGCCGGATCGGGGACGGCCCCGCGCTGCAGATCCTTCTTGCCGGTGATGTTGCCGACGATGCCCAGGATCGTGATCGAGGGGTTGATGTCCGCCGCGGAGCCGGTGTATCCCAGCGTCTTGAGCTCGTCGATGACGACGGACGCGACGTAGTCGTTCATCGCGATGATGCCGTCGATGCGCGTCGGGGAGGATGAGCCGTCGTCCTTGTCGCCGTTCCTGCCGGTCTTGCTGTTCTTGCCGGCCAATCGGGAGTCCAGTTCCGCGGCGATGTCCTTCTCGTCCGAGTCGGGGACCGTCACGTCACGCCAGTCGTCGTCCGTGGTGGATTTGGTGAGCAGCCCGGAGGGGCTGTACGCCTTGCCCTGGTTGAAGTACGGTTGCAGCACCTTCCACATGCCGGCGAACGCCTCGCGGGCGAACGCGTCGTCCTGCGTGTCCTGCGCGCTCTGCGAGGTGTCGGTCGACTCGCCCGAACCGTCCGATGCGGTGCCGTCGGACGAGCCGTCGGACGAGTTTGCGGACGAGCCGTCGGACGTGGAGGCGTCCCCGCCGTCGGCGTTGTTGGTGGCGGCGTCTGCGCCGGAAGCGCCGTCGCCCGTCGAATCGGGGGAGTAGGGGATGAGCACCTCGATCGCCTTGGGGTTGTCCTTGCTGGCCTTGGCCAGATCGAGCTTGGTGACGAGCTTGGTCGCCTGGAGACGTCCGATCTCCTCGGGCGTGGAGAACCGGACGAACGTGTCCGGCGTGAACCCGTCGACGCCGTTGGCGAGCAGCACCACATGCATGCCCGCGTCCTTGGCGAGCTTCAGCGCCGAGGAGAGCCTGTCGTAGCCGGCCTGATCGGAGTCGTCCGAGGAATCGGACGAGGAGCCGGACGAACCGGATGCCTCGGATGAGCCGGACGAGCTGGACGAGCCGTCATCGGCCGCCTCGTCATCGCCCGAACCGTCGGGCTGCGTGACGTAGTCGCCGTACTGGCGGGTGGAGGAGTCGGGGGAGAGCGCCGGCGCGACGATCAGCGTGGTGCGTGCGGGGGCGACGGACCCGTCGGCGTCGTCGGACTGCGTCATATGGTCGACGACCCAGTCCTGCACGGCGCGGCTCTGCGCGTCGATGCCGTCGGAGGTGGTCCGGTCGATCATGCCCTTCGCGACGCCCTGCTCGACGAGTCCGTCGACGATCTCGGGCGTGAGCTTCGCCCACTTGTTCAATGGGGTGCGCTGGGAGATGGTGATGCCGTCGGACGGGGTGAAGATGGCCACGGCGCCCCCGGCGGTCTTCGACGTGGTGATGGTCGTGTTCGCGCCATTCACGTCCACGTCGCCGTCGGTCTTCGTCGAGCAGGCGCCGGAGGCGAGCAGCAGCGAAAGGCCCGCCACCATGGCGATCAGTCGTACTGCGATGGGGCTTCGGCTTGTGGCCATGGGGTGGGGATCCTTTCAGTCGACGAACGATCGACACCGATTGTAGTAGCCCTTCCGGCGCAGGGCGACCATCCATGACGAAACCCGCACAGCCCCGGCGGGCGGACGTTCCGGTCCGTGCGGGGACATGCGGGTTTCGTCACGATGCGCGCGGACGCGCGAAGGCGGGAGCCGGCCGCTACTCGGCGAGCGCCTTGGCGAGGTTCTCGTCGAGGGCGCTCATGAACCCTTCGGTGTCGAGCCACGGCTGGTCGGGGCCGATGAGCATGGCGAGGTCCTTGGTCATCTGGCCGCCCTCGACGGTGTCGACGATGACCTTCTCCAGCGTCTCGGCGAAGTGGCGGACCTCGGGGGTGTTGTCGAGGTCCGCGCGGTGCTTGAGGCCGCCGGTCCACGCGAAGATCGAGGCGATCGGGTTGGTGGAGGTCTTCTCGCCCTTGAGCCAGCGGCGGTAGTGGCGGGTCACGGTGCCGTGGGCCGCCTCGGCCTCGACGGTCTGGCCGTCGGGGGTCATGAGCACGGAGGTCATGAGGCCCAGCGAGCCGAAGCCCTGCGCCACGGAGTCGGACTGCACGTCGCCGTCGTAGTTCTTGCACGCCCAGATGTAGCCGCCGTGCCACTTGAGGGAGCTGGCGACCATGTCGTCGATGAGGCGGTGCTCGTAGGTCAGGCCCTCGGCCTCGAAGCGCTCCTTGTACTCGGTCTCGAACACCTCGGCGAAGATGTCCTTGAACTGGCCGTCGTACGCCTTGAGGATCGTGTTCTTGGTGGACAGGTACACCGGGTAGTGGCGCATGAGCCCGTAGTTGAAGCAGGCGCGCGCGAAGCCGCGGATCGAGTCGTTGACGTTGTACTGCACCTGGGCCACGCCGCCGTCGGCGCCGTAGTCGTAGACGACGTGCTCGATCGGCTCGGAGCCGTCCGACGGGGTGAACGTGACGGTGAGACGGCCGGCGCCAGGCACCTTGAAGTCGGTGGCCTTGTACTGGTCGCCGAAGGCGTGGCGGGCCACGACGATCGGCTTGGTCCAGCCGGGCACGAGGCGCGGCACGTTGCTCATCACGATCGGCTCGCGGAAGATCGTGCCGCCGAGGATGTTGCGGATCGTGCCGTTGGGGGACTTCCACATCTTCTTGAGGCCGAACTCCTTGACGCGGGCCTCGTCGGGGGTGATGGTCGCGCACTTGACGCCCACGTGCTCGCGCTTGATCGCGTTGGCCGCGTCGATGGTGACCTGGTCGTCCGTGGCGTCGCGGTTCTCGATGCCCAGATCGTAGTAGTCGAGATCCACGTCGAGGTAGGGCAGGATCAGACGGTCCTTGATGTCCTTCCAGATGACGCGGGTCATTTCGTCGCCGTCGAGCTCGACGACCTTGCCTTCGACCTTGATTTTGGCCATGCTTCCTCCTGACGGGTGTGTGAAAACGTGACCATTCATATCTCATCCATGTAACGGCGAAAGCGGGCGTTCGAGAATGTGAGACGGGCGGGGCCGGCTACCCCGCCCGTCGCGCCCGTCTGTCATATCCCGGCATTACTCTCAAAGGCATGTCTCAGGAAATTGAAATCGGTTTGGGCAAGAAGGGCCGTCTGGCCTACTCGCTGGACGACGTCTCCATCGTCCCCTCACGCAGGACCCGCGACCCGCAGGACGTCTCCACCTCCTGGCAGGTCGACGCCTACGAATTCGACGTGCCGGTCGTCGGCGCCCCGATGGACTCCGTGACGAGCCCCGCCACCGCCATCGCGATGGGACGCCTCGGCGCCCTCGGCGTGCTCGACCTTGAGGGTCTGTGGACCCGCTACGACGACCCCGAGCCGCTGCTGGAGGAGATCTCCGAGCTGCCGGCCGACACCGCCACCAAGCGCATCCAGGAGATCTACGCCGAGCCGATCAAGGCGGAGCTCATCACCCGTCGCCTGCACGAGATCCGCGACGCCGGCGTCACCGTGGCCGGCGCGCTCTCCCCGCAGCGCACCCAGCAGTTCTATTCGACGGTGGTCGACGCGGGCGTCGACCTGTTCGTCATCCGCGGCACCGTGGTGTCCGCCGAGCACGTCTCGCAGGACCACGAGCCGCTCAACCTCAAGCAGTTCATCTACGACCTCGACGTGCCGGTCATCGTCGGCGGCGCCGCCAACTACACGGCCGCGCTGCACCTGATGCGCACCGGCGCGGCCGGCGTGCTCGTCGGTTTCGGCGGCGGCGCCGTCTCCGCCACGCGCAACACGATCGGCGTCGAGGCCCCGATGGCCACCGCCATCGCCGACGTGGCCGAGGCCCGCCGCGACTACATGGACGAGTCCGGCGGCCGCTACGTGCAGCTCATCGCCGACGGCGGCATGGGCGACTCCGGCAGCTTCGTCAAGGCCCTCGCCCTCGGCGCGGACGCCGTCATGCTGGGCGCCCCGCTGGCCCGCGCCACCGAGGCCCCGGGCAGGGGCAAGCACTGGGGCGCCGAGGCGCGCCACCAGACGCTGCCGCGCGGCTACCGCACGGACGTAGGCACCGTCGCGCCGCTCGAGCAGATCCTGTTCGGGCCGAGCCACACCGCCGACGGCACCACCAACTTCATCGGCGCGCTGCGCCGCGCGATGGCGTCCACCGGCTACGTCGACATCAAGAGCTTCCAGCGCTGCGGCGTCGTCGTGGCGCCGGGCGCACGCCGCTAGCCCGTTCATCCACCGGTTCATCCACAACGGCCGTTCGGGGCCCCGCGTCGGTTGACGCGGGGCCCTCGTCGTGATGAGCTGGAACCGCGGCGCGGGGCCGCGAACGGGGCCCCGCGCCGCGTACGGCGATGACTCAGGGCGGAGGGCGGCGCATGGCGGGCGACGGACGGCGGACGAACAACGAGCGGGACGCGTGGCTGCTCGAGACCAGCAGGAACGCGTACGACCCGGCTGCGGACGGAGGCGGGCGGACGCGGCTGACCGAACAGGACCTGCCCGTGTACGAGGGCGTCATCCACGTCGGCCTCGGCGCGCAGCCCGTGCCGTACCGGATCATCGCCGTGTGCGAGGGCATGTTGGAGGGGCACGAGTTCCATGCGCTGGCGGTCTCCACCTGCCGGATCGCGTGCCTGACCGCGGACGTGATCCGCGGCAAGCTCCCCTCGTCCTCGCTCAGGCGCGCCGTCGCCGCGCCATGCATCAAACGCATCGAGACGCTCGTCTACCTCATCGGCGTCCAGATGAAACGGGACATCGAGCTCAACGCGAGGATGCGCTACCTGCCGGTCGTGCCGCATGACGTGTCCGGCACGCTGGTGAGCGAGACGAGCCTCGAGATGGCGGTCAGGCTCACCATCGGCGGCACGGTGTACTGGTCGACGATCCGGCTCGAACGGTTCGGGTGCCGATGGGTGTGCGTCGTGGCCGACATGGGGTGACCCGTTGCGCGGCGCGCGGTTATAGCACGGGTATAGACTGTGGGCTATGTTGCGTGAATACATCTCCGATCCCGAATATGTGACCAACGACGGCGACACCATCTTCTCCCTGCTGGCGGGCAGGGCCGCGTCCGACCCCGACGGCGACATCGCCGAATACCAGGACGACGGGCGCGCATGGCACACCGTCTCCGCCGCGTCGATGCTCGCGCGCGTGCGCGAGGTGGCCAAGGGCCTGATCGGTCTGGGCGTGCGCCCCGGCACGATGGTGGCGATCTATTCGGCCACCTGCTACGAGTGGGGCGTCGTCGACTTCGCGTGCGCCGCGATTGGCGCGGTCAGCGTGCCGATCTACGAGACCGACTCGGAGCGCCAGGCCGCCTCGATCATCACGGACACCTCGCCGCTGATCGCGTTCGCCGGCGACCACGCCCACGCGCAGACCCTCGAACAGGTGCGCGACCAGGTGGAGGACCTCAGGTACGTCTTCAACTTCAAGGCGGACGGGCTCGACGCCGTCGCCGACTTCGGCGCGCATGTGACCGACGACGAGCTCGACGAGGCCATCGCGCGCGTGAGGGCCGACGACATGGCCACGATCGTCTACACCTCCGGCTCCACCGGCAAGCCCAAGGGCGCGATGCTGTCCAACCGCAACTTCGTGCACATCGTCAAGAACGGATACATCATCCTCGACGAGATGCTCTACGAGCCGAACCGCCTGCTGCTGTTCCTGCCGCTGGCGCACTGCTTCGCCCGCTACATCCAGTATGTGGCCATCGGCGGGCACGGCGTGGTCGGCTACATCCCGGGCGCCAAGCACCTGCTCGCCGACCTGCGCTCGTTCAAGCCCACGTACCTGCTCGGCGTGCCGCGCGTGTTCGAGAAGGTGTACAACGCCGCCTCCCAGAAGGCCGGCAACGGCATCGCCGGCCGCGTGTTCGCCTCGGCCTACCGCCACTTCGTGCAGTGGTCCAAGGACGAGCAGGACGGCAAGGGCCATTCGCTGGTCGCCCGCGTGCAGCACTCGTTCTTCATGTCCACGGTCGGCAAGTCCGTGCGCTCGGCGCTGGGGCCGAACCTCGCTTGGCTCGCCTGCGGCGGCGCGCCCCTCAACGCCGATCTGGCGCACTTCTTCAACGGCATGGACGGCATCACCTTCATCCAGGGCTACGGCATGACCGAAACCGCCGCCCCGATGATGGTCAACTGGCAGGACGCGAACAAGGTCGGCTCGGTCGGCAAGCCCGGACCCGGCATGGGCGTCAAGCAGGACGACGACGGCGAGCTGCTGCTCACCGGCCCGAACGTCTTCCTCGGCTACTACCGGCAGCCCGACCTCACCGCGCAGGTCAAGACGGCCGACGGCTGGATTCGCACCGGCGACCTCGGCACCATCGACGATGACGGCTTCGTGTACATCACCGGCCGCAAGAAGGACATCATCATCACGGCCGGCGGCAAGAACGTCAGCCCCGCGCCGATGGAGGAGGTCATCGCCACCTGCCCCATCGTCGACCACGCGGTCGTCGTGGGGGACGGCAAGCCGTTCATCTCCGCGCTGATCGAGCTCGACGAGGAGATGACCCGCTCCTGGCTCGCCTCGCAGGGCCTCGACCGCGAGGCGCCGATGGGCGAGATCGCCGGCAACGACGCGGTGCGCGCCTACATCCAGCAGTATGTCGACAAGGCCAACGCGAACGTCTCGCGCGCCGAGTCCGTGCGCAAGTTCGTCGTGCTCGACGAGGCGTTCAGCCAGGAGAACGGCACGCTGACCCCGAGCCTCAAGGTCGTGCGCCCGAAGGTGCTCAAGCGCTACGCCGACGTCATCGAGGGCGAGATCTACACGCCGCGCGGCGCGTCCAAGCCGCTGCCGGCCACCGTGCGCATCCTCGACAGGACCACCGAGTCGGTCAAGCGCACCGCCGAGACCGTCAAGCAGGCATCCGAGAGCGTCAACCCGAAGGAGGCCCTGCGCTCCGCCTACGAGCAGGCCAAGGAGAACGTGTCGGATTCCATTGCTAGCGTATCCGAGAGAATCAAGCGCGAGGAGCCGGACGCCGGGGCAGATCAGGCCTCCGGCGCCGGGCGGGCCGAACGCGCCGACGACCGTGCCGACGGTCAGGACGAGAACAAGGAGAACTGAAAGCAAGTGGCCATCCGAGAGATTCGCGTCGTGCCGGACCCCGTCCTGCGCACCCCCTGCGACGAGATCCGCGAGATCACCCCGGCGGTGCGCCGGCTGGTGGACGATCTGGTCGAGACGGTGAACGACCCCGGCCGCGCAGGCCTGTCCGCCAACCAGATCGGCGTGAGCCTGCGCGCCTTCTCCTACAACATCGACGGAAAGGTGGGCTACATCCTCAACCCGGTGCTCGAGGAGACCCGCGGCGAGCAGTACGGCGACGAGGGATGCCTGTCCGTGCCGGGCCTGTGGTACAAGACCCGCCGCGCCGACTACGCCAGGGTGCGCGGCATCGATCTGGACGGCAAGGAGATCGTGCTCGAGGGCACCGGGCTCATGGGCCGCATGCTCCAGCATGAGACCGACCACCTCGACGGCCACGTCTACCTCGACCGTCTCGAGAAGGAGGAGCGCCGCGCGGCGATGAAGTACATGCGCGAGCACCAGCCCCGCTGACGGCCCATCGGGCGGTCGCAAGGAGCCCAAGGCCCGTGCCATCCGACGCCTGACATCGGATGGCACGGGCCTTTTCCATACGCCGTGCTATCCTTGACCATTTGTGTGTGCCACCCCGGCAACGGGCGCAGTCGCAGGCGTCCCGAGCCACCCGATATCGTCAACCGGCGCACACGGATTTCGCGTCATGTCCGCGACGGCCCGTGTCGGTCGGCCCGAACCCGGTGAACCGGGGGAGAGGCTGCACGCGGGTGCGCATGACCAGGCAACAACCGACAACGAAAGGTGAATCACCATGGCTCAGATCACGATGAGCGAAATGCTGAAGGCCGGCCTGCACTTCGGCCACCAGACCCGCCGCTGGAACCCGAAGATGAAGCAGTTCATCCTCACCCAGCGCAACGGCATCCACATCATCAACCTGTTCAAGTCGCTCGAGATGATCGACAAGGCGTACGACTTCATCAAGACCACCGTCGCCCACAACGGCACCGTGCTCTTCGTCGGCACCAAGAAGCAGGCCCAGGAGGCCGTCTCCGCCCAGGCCACCCGCGTGAACATGCCGTACGTCTCCGAGCGCTGGCTCGGCGGCATGCTGACCAACTTCCAGACCGTCTCCAAGCGCGTCGCGCGCCTCAAGGAGCTCGAGGAGATGGACTTCTCCGACGTGCACGGCTCCGGCCTGACCAAGAAGGAGCTCCTCCTGCTCGAGCGCGAGAAGGACAAGCTGGAGAAGCAGCTCGGCGGCATCCGCAACATGGGCCGCACCCCGTCCGCGATGTTCGTCGTCGACATCAACAAGGAGGCGCTGGCCGTCGAGGAGGCCCACAAGCTGGGCATCCCGGTCGTCGCCATCGTCGACACCAACACCGACCCGGAGTCCGTCGAGTACCCGATTCCGGCCAACGATGACGCCATCCGCGGCATCGAGCTGCTGACCACCCTCATCGCCGACGCCGTCGCCGACGGCCTGCTGGAGCGCTCCGGCAAGGCCACCAAGGACGAGTCCGAGTCCGCCGAGCAGCCGATGGCCGCTTGGGAGAAGGACCTCCTGGAGAACCAGGACGCCGCCCAGGGCGAGGCCCCGGCCGAGTCCGCCGAAGGCGAAGCCAAGGCCGAGTGACCCGTTAGGGTTCGCCAGACGCTAGGATTGGAGGTGCAAGATGGATTGCACCTCCTTTTCTAGGAGCACACAATCGAGTTTCATCTCAAGGAGATAGTTTCATGGCAGCAATTACCGCCGCTCTGATCAAGCAGGTTCGCGAGGACACCGGCGCCGGCATGCTCGACGTCAAGAAGGCCCTGACCGAGGCCGAAGGCGACGTCGCGCGCGCCAAGGAGATCATCCGCGCCAAGGGCATCGCCGCCGCCGGCAAGCGCGAGGGACGCAAGGCCCAGGAAGGCACCATCGCCTCCAAGGTCGTCGAGTCCGCCGAAGGCGAGACCGGCTACGCGGTAGAGCTGAACTCCGAGACCGACTTCGTGGCCAAGACCCCGAAGTTCGTCGAGTTCGCCGACACCGTCCTCGGCTACGCGGTCGAGGCCGACGCCAACTCCGCCGACGAGCTGCTGGCCGCCAAGGCCGGCGACGAGACCGTCAAGGAGGCCATCGAGGAGGCCGCCGCCCTGTTCGGCGAGCACGTCAAGGTCGGCCAGTTCGCGAAGATCTCCGGCGAGCACGTCGAGGTCTACGCCCACAAGAAGTCCGCCGAGATGCCGCCGAGCATCGTCGCGCTGATCGCCACCGACAAGGCCGGCGCCTCCGTCGCGCACGAGGCCGCCCTGCAGATCTCCGCCATGGGCGCCAAGTGGCTGACCCGTGAGGACGTCCCGGCCGATGTCGTCGAGTCCGAGCGTCGCGTCGCCACCGAGAAGTCCCTCGCCGAGGGCAAGCCCGAGAAGATCGTCCCGAAGATCGTCGAGGGCCGTCTCAACGCCTTCTTCAAGGAGGTCGTCCTGCTCGAGCAGCCGTTCGTCAAGGATCCGTCCAAGACCGTCGGCAAGCTGTTCGACGAGGTCGGCGGCAAGGCCCTGGCCTTCGCCCGCGTCGAGGTCGGCAAGGGCGACGAGGACTGATCCCACGTCTCCGATTGACCGATGTCCGTCCCGCTGACCTGCCGGACGGTCGGTGAATGAGAACGGCCGTGCGCACGCTTCCCGCGTGTCGCACGGCCGTTCTCGTCGTAACTGGGCATGACAATGGCGCAGGCGGTCCGGACGCTGTGGCAGCGAACGGAACGCCCCGGGAACGAACGAGAACGAACGGAAACGAGCCGAAGGGAAGAGACGCCCATGACACGCAACGGGAACACGCACGAGGATCCGAAATACGTGCCGTCCACCAGGGCCACCGCCGTGGGATTGACTGCCATCCTCGTCTGGAGCCTGATGACCGCGCTGGTGCGCGTCGTCGCGGACGCCTTCGGCGCCACCCTGGGATCGGCGATGATCTACACCTGCGGCGTCGTGCTGCTGCTCGTCTTCCACCGCCCGGCGCCGCTGCGCGAGTACCCGAAGCGGTACCTGCTCATCGGCGGGGCGCTGTTCGTGTTCTACGAGTCGTCGATCTCGCTGTCCATCGGGCTGGCGTCCACCGCCGAACAGTCGGTCGAGGTCAGTCTCGTCAACTACCTGTGGCCGACGATGATGGTCCTGCTCGCCGCCGCGATCGGCAGGCCGCACCGCAAGGGCGCCGTGTGGCGGGCCCTGCCCGGCGCTGTCGTCGCGACCGCCGGCGTGGCGTTGGCGGTCGGCGGCAACAGCGGGCTCGACCCCGCGGCCGCCCTGCACCATGTCGCCTCCAACCCGCTGCCGTATCTGCTCGCGTTCGCGGGCGCGTCCGCATGGTCGCTGTACGCGGTGATCACCCCGTCCATGTCCGGCGGGCTCGACGGCACCTCGGTGTTCTTCCCCGGCGTCGCCGTCGTCCTGTGGATCATCCACTTCACCTCGGGCCAGGGCTGGCCGGCCGCCATGCCCGGTCCGGTGGCGTGGCTCGCCGTCGTCGCCTGCGCGGCGGTCATCGGCGGCGGATACGCCTGCTGGGGGTACGGCATCCTCCACGGCAGCCTGAGGACCCTGGCGGTGGCGTCATACGCCACGCCGGTGCTGTCGGTGGGCGCCAGCTCCGTGATCCTCGGCCTGTCCCTGTCGCTGCCGTTCTGGCTCGGCACGGTGCTGGTCGTCTCGGGGTCCGCGCTCAACTGGCTCGCCGAACGGCGGCGCTAGTCGCCCCGGACAAGCCGCCGCCGGCGGGGGAGGGAAGGCTGTCGCGAATAACGGATAACCTATTACACGGTAATTTTCGTGGGTGGGGCCCCGTGGGGCCACGTCGCCCGTGAGCGAAAGGTAGTGTATGACTGGCAACGACGCAAAAGACAAGCCCCGCAGGGTCCTCCTCAAGCTGTCCGGCGAGGCGTTCGGCGGCGGCAAGGTGGGCATCGACACCAAGGTGATCCGCCGCATCGCCGAGGAGATCGTTCCGGCCGTGCGTCAGGGTGTGCAGGTCGCCATCGTCACCGGCGGCGGCAACTTCTTCCGCGGCGCCGAACTCCAGCAGGCCGGCATCGACCGCTCCCGCGGCGACTACATGGGCATGCTCGGCACCGTGATGAACTGCCTCGCCCTGCAGGACTTCCTCGAGCAGGAGGGACAGGCCACCCGCGTGCAGACCGCCATCACGATGGGCCAGGTCGCCGAGCCGTACATCCCGCTCAAGGCCATCCGCCACCTCGAGAAGGGCCGCGTGGTCATCTTCGGCGCCGGCGCCGGCATGCCGTACTTCTCCACCGACACCGTCTCCATCCAGCGTTCCCTCGAGATCCACTGCGACGAAGTGGTCATGGGCAAGAACGGCGTCGATGGCGTGTACACCGCCGACCCGCGCAAGGACCCCAACGCCAAGCGCTTCGAGACGCTGAGCTACAACCGCGCCCTCGTCGACAACCTCGCCGTGATGGACGCCTCCGCGCTGTCCATGGCGCGCGACAACAAGAAGCGCATCCGCGTGTTCGGCCTCGAGGAGCCGGGCAACGTCACCCGCGCCCTGCTGGGCGAGGAGATCGGCACGCTCGTGTCCACCGCCGAATCGCGCGTGGCGGACTGAGCCGGGCGCGTTCGGGCATCTACAATCGTAGGACACAACAACCAACAGCCAAACAGCGACAAAGGAGCAACAATGGCAAACGTCATCGATCAGGCCAAGGAACAGATGGCCAAGACGGTGGAGAACACCAAGGAGAACTTCGCGGGCATCCGCACCGGCCGCGCCAACCCGGCGCTGCTCAACGGCATCATGGTCGACTACTACGGCGCCCCCACGCCGATCAAGGCCGTCGCCTCCATCGGCGTGCCGGAGCCGCGCACCCTGTCCGTCACCCCGTTCGACGCCTCCCAGGCCGGCGCCGTCGAGAAGGCCATCCGCAACTCCGACCTCGGCATCAGCCCGAACCGCGACGGCAACGTGATCCGCCTGACCATGCCGGAGCTCACCGAGGACCGCCGCAAGGAGTACGTCAAGCTCGCCAAGTCCAAGGCCGAGGACGGCAAGGTGGCCGTGCGCAACATCCGCCGCAAGACCAAGGAAGGCATCGACAAGGCCGTCAAGGACGGCGACATGGGCGAGGACGAGGGCGACCGCCTGCTCAAGGACCTCGACAAGGTCACCAAGTCCGTCACCGACGAGATCGACGCCCTGCTCGAGACCAAGCAGAAGGAGATCATGGAGGTCTGAGCCTCCGATACGCCTATGGAACGCAACGAACAACTCCACGAAGAGGCCGAGGTCGCACTCGACGAGATCAACAAGAAGACCGGGCGCAACATGCCCCAGGCGATCGGAACGGCCATTCTGCTCATCGCCGTCATTCTCGCCGCGCTGCTCATCAACATCGACCTGTTCGTGGCGTTGGTCGTCGTGTTCATGCTGCTGGCCCTGTGGGAGCTGCGTGTCGACTTCGCGACGGTCGGCCTGCACATCCCCGTGGTCATGCTGTGGCTGTGTTCCGCGGTCACCCTGTTCGCCGCCTACTACGCGCCGCTGCACGTCGTGGCGATGGCGTTGTGCGCCATGGCGTCGATCATGCTCGTCGCCATGTCCGCCACCGCCAAGATGAGCTTCGGCAACCGCCTGTCGCTCGCCGTCGCGAACAAGCTCTCCAGCACCGAGGCCGGCGCGCGCCTCGAGTCGTCGTTCAACCACGACGGCGGCGAGCAGCACCATTCGAGGCTCAGCCACGTGGCCGTCTCCGTGCTCACCGTCCTGTACATCCCGGTGCTGGCCTCCTGCATCGTCATCCCGCTGACCTTCCACGGCCATCCGGTCGCGCACGCGATCATGCTCGTGTTCCTGCCCGCCCTGTCCGACACCGGCGGCCTGTTCGCCGGCGCATGGCTCGGCAAGCACAAGCTGTCCCCGCGCATCTCCCCGAAGAAGAGCTGGGAGGGGCTGGCCGGCTCCGTGCTCTTCGCCATGGCCGGCGCGTTCGCCGTCATGTTCTGCACCTACACGCCCGACGTGTGGGCCGCCAAATGGTGGGTGCCGATCCTCTCCGGCGTGCTCGTCGGCGTGACCGGCACGTTCGGCGACCTGTGCGCCTCGATGATCAAGCGCGATCTCGGCATCAAGGACATGGGCCACCTGCTCAAGGGCCACGGCGGCGTGATGGACCGCGTCGATTCGATCCTCATGGCGGCGCCGTTCACCTGCATCCTGCTGTGGTTCACCGGCCTGTGACGCCGGCACCTTTCGAACAGCGTTAATCCTTCAGTATCGCGCAAGCATCGCGCGGCATCGCGCAAGACGTATCACGACGTCATAAGGAGCGGACATGGCCATCGCCGATCAGCATCACGACAATTCTGGCAATTCCGGCAATTCCGGCAATCCGGGGGTTCCAGGCACCCAGGACGCCCCGGAGACCGGCATCACGCCGGGAGGCACCACCGGCGCCTTCCGCGACGTGCTCTCCAAGGACCACGCCCGCCGCGGCAAGCCGCCGCTGCACTTCACCGACATGACCGCCGAGGAGCGGATCGAACGGGCCGGCGAACTGGGCCTGCCGAAGTTCCGCGTCAAGCAGCTCGCCAACCACTACTACGGGCATTTCGACGTCAACGCCGCCGAATTCACCGACTTCCCCGCCGCCAGACGCGACGAGGCCGCCGCCACGTTCTTCCCCGAGCTCATCCACGAGGTCACCCGTCAGGTCGCCGACGAGGGCGCCACCATCAAGACCCTGTGGCGCCTGTTCGACGGCTCCCACATCGAATCCGTGCTCATGCGCTACCCGACGCGCACCACGCTGTGCATCTCCAGCCAGGTGGGCTGCGGCATGGGATGCCCGTTCTGCGCCACCGGCAAGCTCGGGCTCACCCGCAACATGTCCGCGGGGGAGATCCTCGAGCAGGTGCGCGTGGCCGCCCGCATGATGCGCGACGGCGAGGTCGCCGGAGGCCCCGGACGTCTGAGCAACATCGTGTTCATGGGCATGGGCGAGCCGATGGGCAACTACCGCTCCGTGATCTCCGCCGTGCGCCAGATCTCCGCCATGCCGCCCGAGGGCTTCGGCATCTCGGCGCGCAACATCACCGTCTCCACCGTGGGCGTCGTCCCCGGCATCAAAAAGCTCACCGCCGAGGGTCTGCCGGTGCGCCTCGCCGTGTCCCTGCACGCGCCGAGCGACGAGCTGCGCGACGAGCTCGTGCCGATGAACAAGCGCTTCAACACCACGCAGGTGCTCGACGCCGCGCACGACTACTTCCTAGCCTCCAAGCGCCGCGTCAGCATCGAATACGCGCTGATGCGCGGCATCAACGACCAGGCCGAGCACGCCAGGCTCCTCGCCAAGCGCCTCAACCACTACGGCGACAACTGGGCGCACGTCAACCCGATCCCGCTCAACCCGATCGAGGGCTCCCGCTGGACCGCCTCCAAGCCGGAGGACGAGGAGCGTTTCCTCGACATCCTGCACGCCGCCGGCATCACCGCCACACTGCGCGACACCCGCGGCCAGGACATCGACGGCGCCTGCGGGCAGCTCGCCGCCAAGACCAGGGAGTCGTTCGCGAAGCAGTCGTGATCCGGGCGTAAAAGAGGTTCGCGGTCAGCATAGCGAGACGCGGGGCGACGATGTAACGCCTCGCCGCTAGCCTTGAGACCTGTAACTGGAAGCCTCGCGAAGCAAAGGGGAGTGAAGTATGACGCTGGCGGTTCGAGTCATCCCGTGCCTGGACGTCGATGCCGGACGAGTGGTCAAGGGCGTGCATTTCGAGAATCTCAAGGACGCCGGCGACCCGGTGGAGCTCGCCGCCGAATACTACCGTCAGGGCGCCGACGAGCTGACCTTCCTCGACGTGACCGCCTCCAGCTCCCATCGCGGCACGATGGTCGACGTCGTCAGCCGCACCGCCGAGCAGGTCTTCATCCCGATGACCGTGGGCGGCGGCGTGCGCACGCCCGAGGACGTCGACTCCCTGCTGCGCTGCGGCGCGGACAAGGTGGGCGTCAACACGGCGGCCATCAACGACCCGACGCTGATCAGCAGGGTCGCCGAACGCTTCGGCAACCAGGTGCTCGTGCTCTCCGTCGACGCGCGACGTGAGAAGGGCGAGCAGCACACGCAGTCCGGCTTCGAGGTCACCACCATGGGCGGGCGCAAGTCCACCGGCATCGACGCGATCTGGTGGGTCAAACGCGCCGAGGAGCTCGGCGCCGGCGAGATCCTCCTCAACTCGATGGACGCCGACGGCACCAAGCAGGGCTTCGACCTCGAGATGATCCGCGCGGTGCGACGGGAGGTCAGCATCCCGATCATCGCGTCCGGCGGCGCCGGCAAGGTCGAGGACTTCCCGCCCGCGATCGAGGCGGGCGCGAACGCCGTGCTCGCGGCATCCGTCTTCCACTTCGGCATCATGACCATCGCCGACGTCAAGGCCGAACTGAAGAGGCACGGCTACACCGTGCGCTGACGGCCACCCCTCTCCCTCAACATCCTTCAACCTCCTTCGATCCTTTCCGGATCCAGTCAGGGCCCCTATCCGGCCCGGGCGCCATGTAAGACAAGAAGACAGCACAACAGACATGACAGACATCACCTACGACAATTCGACCGAACTCGACCCGCGCATCGCGGACCGTCTCAAGCGTGACGCGAAGGGCCTCGTGGCCGCCGTCATCCAGCAGTACGACACCCGCGAGGTGCTGATGGTCGGCTACATGAACGACGAGGCGCTGCGACGCACCCTCACCACCGGGCGCGTGACCTTCTGGTCCCGCTCGCGTCAGGAATACTGGCGCAAGGGCGACACCTCCGGCCACGTCCAGTACGTCAAGGCAGTCTCGCTCGACTGCGACGGCGACGCGCTGCTCGTCGAGGTCGATCAGGTGGGCGCCGCCTGCCACACCGGCAAGCGCAGCTGCTTCCTCGAAGGCGGCCCGCTGCCGGTGGTCGAGGGGCATCGCACGCCCGAACAGGAGCAGGAGCAGCAGGAACAGGGGGAGGGCCGATGAGCGGGAACGACGAGAACGTCAACAGCGTCAAGGGGCTCAACTGGGGCGGTACGTGGCCGTCGCGCGAGCAGTTCCACCGTCTCGCCGACGAGGGGTACCGCGTCATCCCGATCGTGCGCCGCCTGCTCGCCGACTCGCTCACCCCGGTCGGTTTCTACGAGCGCCTCGCCAACGGCCGTTCCGGCACGTTCATCCTCGAATCAGCCGAATACGGCGGCACATGGAGCCGGTACAGCTTCATCGGCGTCAATTCGATGGCGCAGCTGCGCGCCGACAAGGACGGCAACGCCGACTGGCTCGGCACCGTGCCCGCCGGCGTGCCGACGCACGGCGATGTGGTGGAGGTCGCCCACGCCGCATTGAAGACGCTCAGGGCCCCGCATGTCGAGGGACTGCCGAACCTCACCTCCGGCTTGGTCGGCACCGTCGGCTGGGACGCGATCCGCCACTGGGAGCCCACGCTGCGCGCCGAGGCCCCGGACGAGACCGGCCAGCCGCAGATGGTGCTCGCCCTCGCCACCGACATCGCCGTCGTCGACCATGTCTCCGGGTCCGTGTGGCTCATCGCCAACGCGGTGAACGTGGACGACAAGCCCACGCGCGCCGACGCCGCCTACGACGAGGCCGTCGCGCGTCTGGGGCGCATGGAGGTCGACGCCGCCACGCCCACACCCGGCGAGGCGCGCGTCAACGCGCTCGACCCGTCGCGCACACGGCCCGAACTGCGGTTCCGCACCGAGAAAAGCCGCTACGAGCAGGCCGTCGAGGCCGCCAAGAGGCACATCGTCGACGGCGACGTGTTCCAGGTGGTCATCTCCCAGCGTCTCGACATCGACTCGCCGGCCGACCCGTTCGACGTGTACCGCGTGCTGCGCACCCTGAACCCGAGCCCGTACATGTACTTCATGGCGCTCACCGACGCCGAGGGCCGGGACTTCAACGTCATCGGCTCCAGTCCGGAGACCCTCATCAAGGTCGACAACGGGCATGCGATGACCTTCCCGATCGCAGGCTCCCGCCCGCGCGGCGCCACCCCGGAGGAGGACGAGAAGCTCGCCAAGGAGCTGCTCGCCGATCCGAAGGAGCGCAGCGAGCACATCATGCTCGTCGACCTGTCGCGCAACGACCTGAGCAAGGTGTGCGTCCCGCAGTCCGTCGAGGTCGTCCAGCTCATGGACATCAAGCGCTTCAGCCACATCATGCACATCTGCTCGACGGTCACCGGCAGGGTCGATCCGTCGCTGACCACGTTCGACGTGTTCAAGTCCGCGTTCCCGGCCGGCACGCTCTCCGGCGCGCCCAAGCCGCGCGCGGTCGAGATCATCGACGAGCTGGAGGTCGCCGACCGCGGCATCTATGGCGGCACCGTCGGTTACTTCGACTTCTCCGGCAACATGGACATGGCCATCGCCATCCGCACCGCGTTCCTGCGCGACCACGAGGCGAGCGTGCAGGCCGGCGCCGGCATCGTGCTCGACTCCGTGCCCGCCAACGAATGGCAGGAGACCCGCAACAAGGCCGAGGCCAGCGTCGAGGCAGTGCAGATCGCCGCGCAGCTGCGCGAACTGTAGGTTCCGGGAGTCTCCGGAGACTCTTCTCTGGAGACTCCAGAGACTCCAGAGACCCGGCCCGCAGGCCCATCACCCCATATGACGCCCGGTGGGTGGAGAGAACCCGATTCGGTTCCCTCCACCCACCGGGCGTCCCGTGTTTCGGTCCCGTCCGCCGGCTTTCCGGCTCTACTGCGCCCAACGCCACTGCGTCCGGCTCTACTGCGCCCGGCACCACCACCCAGCGCAACAATTTCCCGAAATCATCCCTGATCTCCCGAATTTGTTGCACTGACCTCGCCTCAGCGCAACAAATTCCCGAAATCACCCTTGATTCCGCGAGATTGTTGCACTGACTCTGACTCAGCGCAACAATCTTCGGAAATGGCCGGAGATTTCGGGAAATTGTTGCGCCACGGAAGGGGATCGGCGCGTGTCGGAAGTGGTTACTGAGTAACCTATGGATTATTGGTTACTGAGTAACCTTGTAAGTGGTTGGTTGCTCGGTAGCCGTTGTTGTCGACGATATGGCGGCCGCAAGCGAGCGGCCGTGAAAGGGGAATCCGGGAATCATGGCGATCAGGGAGGCGCTGCTCGCGCTGCTGGAGCGCGGGCCGGCCAACGCATACCAGCTCAAGAAGGACTTCGACCGTACGATCGGCCTGACCTGGCCGCTCAACATGGGCCAGGTGTCGACCACGCTGCAGCGTCTCGGCCGTGACGGGCTCGTCGAGGAGCAGCCGGTCGCCGACCGGCCGGCGGACAAGGGTGCGACGGGGGAGGGCGGCGCAACGGACGACGCCCCCGCGGCGAGATCGCGATCGCGCGCGCAGTCACCCGCGCCGATATGGCGGCTCACCCCGTCGGGGCGGAGGGAGCTCGAGCGATGGTGGCGCTCCCCGGTCACACCGGAGCAGCGCGGCCGCGACGAACTGGTCATGAAACTGGCCGTCGCCGTCGAGGTGCCCGGACTGGACGTGTCCGCGCTCATCCAGCACCAGCGTCACGCCCTGCAGCAGCTGCTCCACGACGTCACCCGCCTGCGGCGGAACACCCCCGCAGACGAGGTGTCCACACGGCTCGTGCTCGACCATCACCTGTTCATCACCGAGGCGGAGCTGCGATGGCTCGACACCGTCGACGCGGCGCAGCTGCGCGCGTCGGTCCGGCGTGCGAAGGCCGTGACGGATGCCGCACCGGGGCCGGCGAACGATGTGAACGACAAGGACAACGCGAGCAGCAGGGAGGGGATCCTAGCATGAACACCGCCGCAACCGCCGCAAACACCACCACCACAACCGACGACAGCGGCACGCCCTACGTCCTCGAACTGCGTGGCGTGACCCGCGTCCACGGCGAGGGCGTCCGCCGCGTCGTCGCGCTCGACCACGCGAACCTCACCCTGCGCCCCGGCGAGTTCGTCGCCATCATGGGCCCCTCCGGGTCCGGCAAGTCGACGCTGCTCAACATGGCCGGCGGGCTCGACGTGCCCACCGAAGGACACGTGCTCGTCGAAGGGCGTGATCTGGCCGCGATGAGCGTGGCCGACCGCGCCGCCATCCGCCGCAGGTTCGCCGGATACGTCTTCCAGGACTTCAACCTGCTGCCCTCGCTCAACGCCGTCGAGAACGTCTCGTTCCCGCTCGAACTGGACGGCTGGAAGCCCGCCAGGGCGCGCCGTGCCGCCATCGCCGCGCTGCGCGAGGTCGGTGTGGCCGAACTCGCCGACCGCCGCCCCGAGGACATGTCCGGCGGGCAGGCGCAGCGCGTCGCCATCGCCCGCGCGCTCGTCGGCCCGCGACGCCTCCTGCTCGCCGACGAACCGACCGGCGCGCTCGACTCCAAGGCGGGCGTGACGGTCCTCGAGGTGCTGCGCGCCCGCGCCGATCAGGGCGGCGCCGTGCTGCTGGTCACCCACGAACCGCGGTTCGCCGCATGGGCCGACCGCACGGTCTTCATCCGCGACGGGCGGATCGTCGACGAAACCGGGCCGAGCGACCTCGACGACCTGCTCGACATCGAGGAGAGGGATCTGTGATGGCCGCGATCAGAACCGCATCCACACCGACCATACCGGCGCGCATCCACCGATACCGCACGGCCCTGCGCCTCGGATGGCGCGACGCCCTGCGCCACAGGGCGCGCACGATCCTGTCGATCCTCCTGGTCATGCTGCCGATCGCGGCGATGGTCGCCACAGTCGGCATCACCTCCTCCGCGCCTCCCACCCGCAGCCGCGCGCTCGCCTCCATCCCCGACGGCGTGCAGGCGGTCGTCACCGCCACCGCCGTCAACGCGGACACCCCGTTCCCGCAGCTGCCCGAAGGCGCCGCCGGCACATGGATGGACGACCCCTCCATCAGACCAGCCAGCGCCGAAAGCATCGGCGACATCCTGCCGAGGGGAGACCGGCTGCTGGCGTACTGGAAGTCGGAGCAGCTCATCGCCACCACCGGCACCGCGCTCGAACCCGGCGAGCAGGCCAAGGCCAGCGAGGGCGCCGGTACCGACAAGGACGTCGACCTGTCCACCGCCACCACCGCGACGATGACCGAGGCCGTGGCCGACGCGCTGCCCAAGCTGATGCCGAGACTCGCCACCGGCAGGGCGCCCGCCGACGACACGCAGATCGTGATCGGCGCGGCCCTGGCGAAACGACTCGACGTGACCGTCGGCGACACCGTCACACTGGTCGCGCCCCCGTTCGACGGGCTCATGGGCGCCAACGGACGCATCGGCGAGGTCATCGCCGACTCCCAGCGCGCATGGACGGTCAGCGGCATCACCACGGACGACGACAACCGCGCATGGGGCCTGGAAGGATGGCTGTCCGCCATGGTCGAGGCGGACCCGACCGGCGTCGACGGCCACTACCTCGTCATGGGCGACCGGCCGGTCACCTGGCGGCAGATCAGACGGCTCAACACATCACAGGTGTTCGCCGTCTCCCGGTACGTGCTGACGGACGGCTATCCCACGGCCGACGAACTGTATCCCGCGCCCATCGACCCCGAACTGCTCGCCCAGCGCATGGTGACGGTCGTCATCACGCTGCTGCTCGGCGTCACGCTCGTCCTGTTCCTCGTCACCCCCGCGTTCACCGTGTCCGCGGACCAGTCGCGTCGCATGCTCGGACTGGTCGCGGCCTCCGGCGGCGCGCCACGCGACCTGAGGCGCGTGATCTCGTCGCAGGGACTCGCGATCGGACTGATCGGAGGCGTGGCCGGCACGGGGCTCGGCTTCGCGCTCGCCGTCGCGGCGGCGCCGTACACGGGCGGCATGCAGGGGGCCACGCACGGGGAGGTCCTCGCCGGGTTCCCCTATGCGATCCTGCCGGTCGCGGTCCTGTCCGCCGTCGTCATCGGCTTCGCCGCCACGTTCCTGCCGGCGCGCACGGTCGCCCGCATGAACCCGGTCGACGCGCTGAAGGACCGGCCGACCAGAGACCGGGGATCCGCGACAGCCGCAGGCCCGGCCCATTCCCGTCCCGTCCGCATGCGCCGGCTGCGCGGGGCCGTCGCATGCCTCGCCGCATGGTCGGGACCGCTGTTCATCGTCCTGTCCGTCATCTGCGGCGTGATCGGGCTGCGTCTGAACGCGCCGGCGTCCGACGGCGGGGCCGACCCGCTCGGCGGCATATCATCGGGGATCAACGCGCGTACAATCCTCCTGGCCGCCACGATCCTGTCCGCGATCGCGGGACTCGTGCTGCTGATGCGCGCATTCGCCGGCTGGTGCGGTGTGATCGGCACGCGCATGGGCGTCGGCCCGAGGCTCGCCCTGCGCGACGCCGCCGAACACCGGGGACGGTTCGTGCCGGCCGCGTGCGCGGTGCTCGTCACCGTCTGCATCGCCTCGTACATGACCGTGATCACCGGATCCACGACGGAATCGCAACATGAGCGCACCTCCCAGTTCGTCTCCGGCACGGGGATGCTCATCGCCACCGAAGTGCCGGTCAACAACGCGTTCGACCGGGCGGTGGTCCGCGACGCCATCAGCCGTCTCGCCAAGAGCACGCCCGTCACGGCCCATCACCCGGTCTATTCGGAGGACTACCGGCGATGGCACAAATCCACCGACAACGGCACGAGCGAGGAGACCGTAAGACTCAACGCCGAACACGGCTACCGTTATGCGACGACGCTGCTGCCGGAGGATCGCGACTGCGACCACGACAGCCCCGTCGACAATCCGAACACGACACGGCAGGACGCCGCCTCCGCGCTGTTCCCCGGCACGCCGGTCACCTGCGTGCCCATCGCCGAGTCCTATTCGTCGTCGATCTACGGCGCCGGCTCAAGTTCCACCTCCTTCGAGAATTCGCTGATCCTCGACGGCGACGCGATGCGCATCTCCGGTTTCCCGAACGCCAACGAAGCCGCCCGGACGCTCGACGAAGGCGGCGTGGTGGTCGGCAACGCCGGCATGATCGACGACAACGGCATGGTGCGCGTGGCCGTATCCGCATCCGCGAACCCGGACGCCGACGGCGCGACGGACGCGACACGGATCGTCAAGCGCAGGGCCGTGTTCGTACGCGGCTTCCAGAGGCTGGCGATGAGCCCCGCGACCGCGCGGCAGCTCGGCATCACCCACCTGCGCTACATCGGCGAATACGTGCAACTCGCGTCGCTGTCCGGCCGGTCGCCGGCCACGTCGCTGACCTCGGCGATCGCCACATACACGATCACGCAGCAGGTCTCCGCACAGGTCAAACAGGCGAGCCCCCTGAGCGCGATCACCGGCGACGTCTACCTGCTGCCGTGGCTGGACCACATGGCGTTGATCCCGATCGCGCTGCTGGGCGCGCTGGCGCTGCTCGCGACCGCGATCTCCCTGCTGCTGGCCCGCACCCAAGTGCGGCGGGACATGGCCACCATGCATGCCGTGGGCGCCTCGCCGCGCTTCCTGCGCCGGTTCGGCGTCACGCAGGCCGCGGTGATCCTCCTCGCCGCGGTGCCCGCCGGCATGGCCTCCGGCATCGCGCTCGGCTATTATCACGTGGCGTGGAACCGCATGATCGGAGCCGACGACACCGGCTATTGGCTGCGGACCGTGCCGATCTGGCAGCTGCAGGTCGCGATCGCCCTCGGCGTGACGGCGCTGGGGCTGCTGCTCGCATGGTGCGTGACCCGGCCGCCGCGCGACCTTGTCCGCCGGTATGCCGACTGAACGGGCGGTTGTGTAAGGTGAACGAAGACCATGACCGCCGACAGGCGCGACGAAAGGGGATCGGCAATGACCATGGATTCGGGTTCGAACGGCGACTCGCTGTACATCGGCTCCCACCTGTCCACCGCGGGCGGATGGAAGGCGCTCATCAGGCGCTCGCATGACGAGGGCGGCACCGCGTTCGCGTTCTTCCCGCGCTCGCCGTACGGCAAGCGTTCCAAGGCGCTCGACCCCGCCGGCGCTGGGGAGTTCGGCCGTGCGCTCAAGGCCGAGGGGTATGGGCCGCTGGTCGTCCACGCGCCCTACGTGTACAACCTCGCCGGCAAGGACCCGGCGAAACGCGAGTTCGCGATCCACGCGCTCGTCGAGGACATGACGCTGCTCGGTGCGATCCGCGCGGCCGGCCAGGAGACGTATCTCAACATCCACCCCGGCGCGCACGTCGGGCAGGGCGCGGAAGCCGGATGCCGGCTCATCACTGAGGGGCTGGACCGGGTGTTCGAGATGCTGGCGGACGGTGAGAACGGTGCGGACGGTACTGGCGGTACGGATGCCGCCGCCGGCGTCATGATCCTGCTCGAGACCATGGCCGGCAAGGGCACCGAATGCGGACGCACCTTCGAGGAACTGCGTACGATCATCGACGGCGTCGACTCCGCCGTGCGCGAGCGTGTGGGCGTCACCTTCGACACCTGCCATGTGTTCGACGCCGGCTACGACCTGCTTGGCGACTACGACGGCGTGATGGCCTCGCTCGACGGGACCATCGGCCTTGACCGGGTGAAGGCCATCCACGCGAACGACTCCCAGTTCGGACTCGGCTCGCACAAGGACCGCCACGCCAACATCGGCGAAGGCAAGCTGGGCGTCCCGTTCTTCACGAGGCTCGTCAACGACCCGCGCATGGCCCGCCTGCCGATGATCCTCGAGACCAAGGAGGTCACCGAGACCACGCACCGTGAGGAGATCGCCCTGCTGCGCGGCCTGCGCAAGTGACGCCCTATCGCCGGAGCGTCGCCGTCAGCGTGCTCTCCGCCGCTTCGGTGCCGGACCAGACGCCGGCCCCGCGCGTCCAATCCATGCCGTTCGCATGGACGGCGTCGACCCCGTATTGTTGCGCGTGCGAGACCAGCCATGTCGCCGCCTGCCATCCGCGCCGCCTCGTCTCCGTTTCGGACAGGCCCGCGGGCAGGGTGAACGTCAGCGTCGTGTCGGAGGCCGATCCGTCACCGTTGTCGTCGGATTGCGGCGAGCGCGCGACCCCGATCGACGGGAACAGGCTTTGGAACGCCGAAACCAGCCCGTCCGGATCGGCCGTGGCCCGCGTATGAAGCGAACAGGTGACGCCGGCCGCGACCTCGCCGGTCAGCGCGGACGCCCATGCACGGGCCATGCCGTCCCATTGCGCGTACAGGTCGGGGTAGCCGGAACGCTGCACCGCCTGCGCGGCGTCCTCCACGGGGATCGTCTGCCAGTTCGCGACCTTCACCAGCCCGTCGTAGAAGGCGTTCGTCGCGTACGTCTCGTCCATCAGCTGCTCGAGGGTGCCCCAGCCCTGACTCGGACGCTGCTGGAACAGGCCCACCGAATCGAGGTCCCCGTAGTCGAGGTTGACGAGTTTCGACTCCTGCATGGCCGTCGCGATCGCGACCGTGGCCGCGTGGTCCTGCAGCCCGCGTCCGATGGCGATCGCCGTGATGTGCGAGGCGTTGCGCGTCTGCGTGAGGGTCAGCGGGTAGGTGCCGGACGAGGCCGTCGTCGTGCAGTAGTCGGCGGGCTTGGACGCGCTCTGGCGGTCCGCCCCGGCGCGCGACCAGATGAACACGGCCGTGAAGGCGAGCGCGACGACGCACACCACGGCGATCGACGTCAGGACGGCGGTCCGGATCGTTGCCGTCCCTCGTCCTTCGCCCGTTCCGTATCGCGCCATTCCGCCTCCTCGTATGTCTTGGTGGTACGGCCCGATGGCGCCGCCCGTCATCATGATCGGTCGCATGCGGCCGCGGGACGCATCGGTTATGCCCGCCTTCCTGTGGCATTATCGCAGAGCATGCCACAGGAAGGCCACGGCGACATATCGGGGTCGACCCTGAGATTTCCTGATTCTACCGGTTCGCCGGAAGCCGTCAGAACGATTCGAAGATGCGGTAGACGCCGTCTCCGTCACGCACGATGAGGAGGGTGTCGGTCTCGCTGTAGGGTTCGTCGCCCGCGGGAACGGGGAACGAACGGGTCCTGCTCGTGAGATAGTGCGGCCTGCCCGAAAGGGCGGTGATGTCGATCGGGGCCGTGGAACGGAGATTGTCGGCGGTCTGTGTGATCACGGCCGATTGGTCGGCGGTCAGCGCGCCAGTCCGGTAGTTGTCGTCATCAAGGATGGTTCCGTCGACGTCCGCGCCCGTCCGCATCCGTATGACCGTGTAGCTGTACCCGTCGCCGTCGAATCCCTGATCCGACTCGTGTTCGGTGACGACGGCGCCGGTGGGGAAGCGGACTCCCCAGTCCCGGGACAGTTGCGCGAGCGGTGCGAAACGCGACTCCCATGCGGCGTGGAGCCCGATGCCGATGCCGGCGAACGCCACGGCGGCGGCGAGGAGCCACGCCGCCAACGATTTGCGGGTGATGCGCCGTCCGCCTTCATGCCGCGTCATGACGGGGCCTCCGATCGGTTCAAATTGGATGACAATATGATCCTATTGTCAATCGATATCGTCTTGATATGGGAGCACCTCATCGTTCACAGGATCCGCAACGGCGGCCGGTGCCACGCCCGATGATCCGGCATGAAACGCGCGCACGCCGTATCGGACAGCATGTTGAACATCATGATGTCCGATACGGCGTGCGCAGAATCAACAACGTGTTGAGTAATCGGATGGGCCGTCACCCATATGTCGGCTACAGGCGGATGGCTACAGCCGGATGTAGGGGGCGACAGCCGCAGGCCGCTCGTCGATCGCGCGCAGGCCCGCGACGTCGGCGGCATAGAAGCGCTTCAGGTCGTCGGAGAACTTGGCGAGGCTCGGCTCGGACGAGTACAGCATGTGGCCGGCGGGGTAGTAGGTGAACGCCACGTTGCCCTGCAGCGGCCTCGGCAGCCCCAGGTGGTCGATGTCGTACTCGGTCTGGAAGAACGGCGTGCACAGGTCGTAGACGCCGTTGCCGACGAGCACCTTGAGCGTCGGCTGGTGGGCGATCGCGGCCGCGAGATCCGGCACCACGTTCGGGAACGGGATGTTCCGCCCCCACGACGACTTGGTCATGTCGGGCTGCTTGTGCCACCACGTCCAGCCCTTGCCGGGGGTGGTGGCGTCCCAGTCGAAGTCGGCGAACCCGACGCGCTCGGGCGTCCTGTCCCAGCCGAGTTCGTCGCGCAGGTAGGCGTTGGCGAGGCTTGAGTACGCCGGGTCGAGGAACGCGTCGTCGACGACGAACGTCTCCTCGTCGTTCATCCGGTCGAGGTCGTATCCGGCCACGCGGCCGTCGTACCGGCCGACGATCCGGCCCTCGTCACGCAGCAGCTCCTTGCGGAAGCGCATGTCGACCACGCGAAGGTCGGAGTCGACCACGTACTTCGCGTCCAGACCGGTCAGCTCGGCGTAGCGTTCGGCGACCCGGCGCTTGACGTCGTCGGGCAGGGACGCGCCCGCGGCCAGCGCGAGACGCAGCGGGCCGTTCGCGAACGCGCGCGCCGCCTCGAGATGCGCGGCGAGCTCCACGTCGCTCGCCGCACGGCCGTGGTACTTGGCGACCGACGCGAAGGTCGGGAAGTAGCCGACGTAGAACTGGTCGGACGTGTCGAGCGTGTAGGCGTAGTCGAGGATGTTCGAGATGAGCGTCAGGCCGTTCAACGTGACGCCGTCCTGCTGGAGGCGGTAGGCGAGCGCGGCGCCGCGGGTCGTGCCGTAGGATTCGCCGAGCACGTACTTGGGGGAGTTCCAGCGGCGGTGTGCGGTCAGGTAGGCGCGGATGAACGCGCTGAACCCGGCCACGTCGCCGTCCACCGACCACAGTTCCGGCTTGGCGGCGTCGAGGATCTCGGAGAAGCCGGCGCCGGGCGCGTCGATGAACACGAGGTCGGAGGCCGGCAGCAGCGTGTGCGGGTTGTCGGCCAGCCGGTAGGGCGCCGCGGGCACGGGCGCCGCGTCCGGCACGTCGATGCGCTTCGGGGCGACCGACCCCATGAGCAGGAACGTGGTGGCCGAGCCGGGGCCGCCGTTGAAGACGAACGTGACCGGGCGCGCGGGGTCGACCCGGTCGTTGGCGTCGAGCAGTTCGAACGAGGCGTAGAAGACGCTCGCCGCCGGCTTGACCTTGGGCGTGTCGATGAGGATCGTGCCGACCTTCGCCGCGTAGCGGATCTCATGCCCCTCGGCCTGCATGGTATGGAACGTGGTCCTCTCGCAGGGCTCGGGCAGTCTGGCGCCCGCGGCGGGCGCCGCTGCGGTCCGGTTCGCCGACGGATCCCCCGTCGCGGTGTTCGCGCGTGTCGTCGCGGTCTCGTTGGTATCGGCCATGATGGTTCCCTTCCGTCTGTGGTCTTTTTGCGGTCTTGATCGGCGGGCCCGATCGGCCCGGCCGTAGGCGTCGTGGGCGTCGTGGGCGTCGTATGCCGGGGCGGGGCAGTTCGCCGACCACTATAGCCGCATGATTCCGGTCGGCGGGTGATTGCGCCGACCGGGCGAGTTATCGGGTGGACGCCTGTGTACCTGTCGAAAGACGATGCGTTCCGATGCGGCTAGAATATGGCGCTGGTGAATCCCACGGCCGTCAGGGGAGTTGGTCGGACGGGTCCGGGAGAACAAGCCGATCGGCGCCGCATCGCGCCGGCGTCAGGGGGGAGCGAATGGGAATGTTGGGGATCAGACGAAAACAATCTTCCGGCGTCAGGAAGGACGGCAGGGAGAGGAAGGCGTTCGACAAGGCCACGCCGGCCGGCATGCTCATCGCGGTCGGCATCGTCTACGGCGATCTGGGCACGAGCCCGATCTACGCGCCGAAGGCGCTGATGCTCGCCCAGGGCGGACGGCTCGACCGCTTCCAGATCCTGGGATCGCTGTCGCTGGTGTTCTGGTTCATGCTGCTGGTCGTCTCCATCAAATACGTGTGGACCGTGATGAACGCCGACAACGACGGCGAAGGCGGCGTGTTCGCCCTGTTCGCCGCGGTGCGTCGGTACTGGAAACAGGCGGCCCCGTTCGCCATGATCGGTGCGGCGGCGTTCCTCGCGGACAGCGTGTTCACACCCGCGGTCAGCATCACCTCCGCCGTCGAGGGCCTCGCCTCGATCCCCGCTATCGGCGGCGGCGCCTACTGGTCCGAGGAACTGTCGATGATGATCGCCATCGCCATCATCGCCATGCTGTTCCTGAGCCAGCATGCCGGCACGAACCGGCTCGGATCGCTGTTCGGACCGATCATGACCGTCTGGTTCACGTTCATCGCCGTGATCGGCGTCATGAACATCGTCACGCGCGACTGGACCGTGATCCGGGCGCTCGACCCGACGATCGGCATCCGCTTCCTGTTCTCCGACGAGAACAAGGCGGGCGTGGCGCTCATGGGCAGCGTGTTCCTCGCCCTGACCGGCGCCGAGGCCCTCTACGCGGACATGGGCCACGTCGGCCGCGGCAACATCCGCGCCAGCTGGCCGCTGGTGAACCTGACCCTGATCTGCTCGTACTTCGGCCAGGGCGCGTGGATGCTCGAAGGACACCGCGTGGCCGTCCCCGACGCCGCCCCGTTCTTCCAGATCATCCCCGAACAGGTCCGCCCGTTCGGCGTGATCCTCGCGCTGACCGCCGGCGTCATCGCCTCCCAGGCTCTGATCTCCGGCGCGTTCACCCTGATCGCGGCGGCCGACGGCCTGAGCTGGCTGCCCCGCCTCAACATGCGCTATCCGGGCGTGAGCAAGGGGCAGATCTACATCCCCTCCGCCTGCGCCATGCTCGCGGCGCTCGCCGTCGTCGTGGTGCTGTACTTCAGATCCTCGTCGGCCATGGAGGCGGCCTATGGTCTGGCGTTGACCGTGGCCATGCTCATGATCACCGTACTGCTGTTCGAGTTCCTGTGGCGGGTCAGGGGCAAACGGCTGAGCGCGCTCGTCTCCTGCGTGCTGTTCGGGGCGATCGAGCTGCTGTTCCTGTCGGCCGCGGCCGCCAAGTTCATGGAGGGCGGCTACATCACGGTGCTCATCTGGGGCGTGCTGTTCGGCGTCTTCCACATCTGTTCGCGAGGCAGCCAGCTGGAGGCGTCCGACCGGGGGCACGTGCACGCCGAGGACCTGTCGCACATCCTCACCGCGGCCATGGCCGACAAGCGGCGTGATCTGGTCGCGGACAACCTCGTGTACCTCACCGCGGACCCGAGCATGAAGGAGGTCGAGAAGGACGTGGCCGCCAGCATGACCCACCATCGAGGCCACGCCTATTGGATCGTCACCCTCATCCAGTCCGAACGCCCGTTCGAACGCCGGTGGAAGGTCGTCTCATACGGGCAGAACCTGCATCGTGTGATCATCATCCTCGGCTACAAGGAACCGCAGTTCTACCTGCGCCAGTACATGGACGCCATCATGGCGGACATGCTCTCCCGCGGCGAGATCGCGCGCATCGAGCCGCAATGGCCCAAGCTCGCCAACAGGAACGAGCGGCTCGGCATCGGCAGCGTCCGGTACGTGCTCATGCATCGCGTGGTCAGCCCGGAATCGTCCCTGCCGGACTCGGACCGCACCCTGCTGCGCAGCTACCAGTGGATCAAACGCGTCGTCAGCCGGCCGGTCGAATGGTTCGGCTTGGAGACCAACGATCCGCTCGTCGACACCGTGCCCGTATGGAGCGGCAGCGACAGGCCCATGACGATGGAACGCGTCGAGGCCAAGGGGCGCGGTCCGGCGCAGACGGCGAGGTGATCCGCTTCGGATGGGCGTCGACGCGGGCCGACGGCGCTGCGGCCGATACCATGGATGGCATCCACATGCGGGCAATCGCACGGTGAACCAAGGGAGGCGCGATGGCGGAGAACGTTGCAGGGCAGGGCAAGGACGCGGACTCGACGCGGAGGACGGCGGATCGTCCGGGCTCGCAGCGCGGCGTATCGGTCAAGGCCGCCGTCGCCAGGACCCGCTGGCAGCGTCGCAAGCGGATCGCGACGCGCAGGACCATCCGTGACACCGCGCTGCGCCTGTTCGAGGAGCAGGGCTACGACGCGGTGACCACGCAGCGCATCGCCGCCGAGGCCGGCATGTCCCAGATCACGCTGTTCAGGTATTTCCCTTCCAAGGAGGATCTGGTCATCGGGATTCCCTCCGACGGTGAGCTGTTCGCCGATCTGAGGCGTGAGCTTGGCTCGCGTGCGGACGCGTCCCCGGTCGCGTTCGCACGGCGTGTGATACCGCAGATCCTCGGTTCGGTCGAATCCGACCAGCTGGAGGGGCTGGCGTCGCGGCTGCGGATCGTGCGGTCCAACGGGGCGTTGCGCGCGGCGCTGTATGCGCGAGTGCCCCGATGGGCGTCGGCCGTTGCCCGTGAGTGGGGGAGCGCGGGCTCCTCCGCGGTCACGCCTGCCAATGCCTCCGCCGGCGACGACAGTTCCGATGGCGACGGCGATGATGCGTCGCCGGTCGATTTCGCCGTGCGCCTGTCGATCTCCTTCCTCATCGACTGCACGATCGAGACGCTGCTGGAGTGGTCGCGTCGTTGCGACGTCGAGCAGGGCGACAAGGCCGATCTGCTGGTCTCGGTCGCCTCCGAGGCCATGGCGACCGTATTGCGTTGAGGGTGCGGCTTCCCTATTGAGACCGTCACACGCCGTTTTGATTCATATGAAGGTAAATATCATTTGAATCAAAACGGCTGAAAATCAACGATTTGACGATTATCGGACCGACCGTGTCCCAGCTTTTCTCATTTCATATGATTGCGGCTTTCATATGAGAGGATCACCAGTGGAATCACATATGACAACTGCTTACATATGAATCACACTCAGTGAGTCCCACCAGTCTTCTGTGTTAGTCTCGCCCCAATGGCCGAGGCGGGGTCGCCGCGGCATTGATATGAACGGAGAACGACATGGCTGACGCCACGATTTTCGACCAGTACCCGCTCGACCAGTGGAAGGACCCGGATCACCGCATCATGGGCCGGTTCTCGCTGGAGGGCAAGAAGGGATTCGTCACCGGAGGCGCGGGTGGTCTCGGCCGCAACGTGGCCGCCGCATGGGCCGAGGCGGGCGCCGACGTGGCGATCGTCGATCTGGAACGCACGAAGGACGCGCTCGAACCGCTCGCGCAGGAGCTGTCCGCGCGATACGGTGTGAACGTCGTGCCGCTCTACTGCGACGTGTCCGACAAAGAGCAGGTCGAGGCGCTCAGGCAATCGCTGGTCGACGAGCTCGGCACCGTGGACGTCGCGTTCCTCAACGCCGGCGTGAACGTGCCCGGCGACGACGCGGACGAGCCGTACGAGGTGTGGCGGAAGACGATCGACATCAACCTGACCGGCGCGTACCTCACCGCGCAGATCGCCCAGCACATCATGCGCGAGCACGGACACGGCGGATCGCTGGTGTTCACGTCGTCGCTGTCCGCTCACAACGCGAATTTCATCGCCGGTGGCCCCTCGCCGGTGGCCGCGTACGGCGCGTCCAAGGCGGGCGTCTACGAGTACGCGCGCTATCTCGCCGCCGCACTGGCGCCGTACGGCATCCGGTCGAACACGGTGTCCCCCGGATACGTGTGGTCAGGCATCTTCGAGGGGCGCATCGTGCCGGAGGCGCACGACATGATGACCGCCCCGGTGCCGATGCGCCGGTTCGGCACGAACGAGGAGATCGCCACGGCGGTGTTGTTCCTCGCCAGTGACGCCTCCTCGTACGTCACCGGCACCAACCTGCAGGTCGACGGCGGCTACTCCGTGTACTGACCGGGGGTACTGACCGGGGTGACCCGCCGGCATCGGCCCCGCACGGCGACGCGCGCCCGATGCCGGCCCGAAAGGAGACGATATGACGCCGATCGAACTGTCCACACGCCGCAGGGTGACCGGGCTGACCTCGGACGAGTTCGCCAGACTGTTCGCCACGATCGAGAACAAGGTGAACGGCGAGAACGCCCAGTGGGACGCCGCGGACGTCGAGTCATGGGAGATCGTCGGATCGCCGGTCACGGCCGACCAGCATCTCGTCGACACATTGGGTGCGGCGAACGAGTTCGTCGCAACGTTGGCCGATCAGATATACCGCGCCACAATGCCGGTCACGACCGACACCCGGCTCGTCGCGTACGGCGACAACCTGACCTTCTGGGCCGAGCACCCCGGTTTCGGCGGCATGCCGTACGCGCTGTGGAACATCGCCGCGCTGCAGGCCGTCGAATGGATCCGCAAGGAGACCGGCGTCATCTGCGAACTGGAGGCACGCCACCCGCTGACGTGACCGACAGTCATGGCCCGGCATGACGATATGCTCAACACGTTGTTGATATTGTCTTGGCCGATGCCGATCATCACCATGTTGATCAGTCTGACAAGTTCGAGGCGCCGGAACAGGCCCGTTTCACTCCTCAGATCAGGACGCCGTCGCAGTGGTCGATCTCATGCTGGATGATCTGCGCGGTGAACCCCTCGAACATGGCTGTGCGCTCGCGGAACCGGCGGCTCAAGTAGGTGACGGTGATCCGCTCGTAGCGCACGGCGGGCCGCATGCCGGCGAGGGACAGGCATCCCTCCTCGGTGCGGTATTCGCCGCCCCGCTCGACGATACGCGGATTGAACATCGTCATGTTCCGGCCCGTGGCCTCGTCATGGAACACGATGATCCGCCTGCGCTCGCCGATCATGTTCGCGGCCAGCCCCACGCACGAGTCGGCGTGCGCGGCCAGCGTGTCCGCGAGGTCCGCGGCGATCCGGCGATCCTCCTCGGTGTCGGCCGCCGGCTGCGAGGCGACGGACAGGAACCGTTCGTCGGTCATGATCGGTTGCTGCATGGTGATGTCCTTTCCCTTTTTCCTTGCTCCCTACGGTATGCCACCGTACGCGGGCCGCACGTGATCGGTCAAACCGCACGCCGGAGTGTTTGTCCGGTTTATGGTGGAGACACACGGAACACCGAAGGGAGATCCATATGCGTGTGCTGCACACATCAGACTGGCATATCGGGCGCAGGTTCAAGGGCGTGGACCTGCTGGGCTACCAGCGTACGGCGTTGGAATGGCTGATCGACCTCATCGAGCGCGAGCGGGTGGACGTGCTGTGCGTCTCGGGGGACGTCTACGACCTGTCCGTGCCGTCGGCGGAGGCGGTCCGCCTGTTCGGCGAGATGTTCGACCGTCTCGGCCGCGTCGAGGTCGACGGCCGCCCCTTGGAGATCGTCAT
The DNA here is from genome assembly GCF_008698235.1 of Bifidobacterium rousetti. Taxonomy (GTDB): domain Bacteria; phylum Actinomycetota; class Actinomycetes; order Actinomycetales; family Bifidobacteriaceae; genus Bifidobacterium; species Bifidobacterium rousetti. The sequence continues at coordinate 408,128 of NZ_PEBH01000001.1, read as the reverse complement.
CACGCCCGGCAACCATGATTCCGCGATCCGTCTCGGCGCGGGGGCCGGGCTGATGCGCGGCAACGTGCACCTGCGGTGCGATCTCGACGGCATCGGAGAACCGGTCATGGTCGACCGTGACGACGAGCGGCTCGCCGTGTACGCGCTGCCCTACCTCGACCCGGACGCGGCCCGGTCCCGGATGCAGGCGCTGCTGGACGAGGCCGGGATCGACTACGCGATCCCCAGATCCCATGAGGGCATGATGCGCGCCGCGCTGCGGCTCGTCACACGCGACCTCGCAGCCCGCCGGGCCGGCGGCCGCAAGCCGACGGCCGTGCTCATGGCCCATGCGTTCGTGTCCGGCGCCACGCCCAGCGACTCCGAGCGCGCGATCACCGTGGGCGGCGTCGACAGCGTCCCCGTGGCGCTGTTCTCCCGGTCAGGGCTCGACTATCTGGCGCTCGGCCATCTGCACCGACCGCAGCGGGTGACGATCCCGGACTCGCCCGCAGGCGGATCGGAATTCGATCTCGGGGCCACGCCCGAGGCCCGATACAGCGGGTCGCTGCTGGCCTATTCGTTCTCCGAGGCGTGCACGCCGCCGGCCGAGGGCAACGGCAAAAGCGTGGTGCTGTTTGATGTCGCCGACGGCGAGGTAGCCGATATCCGCACGGTGCCGGTGGAATCCGGCGAACCGGCGTTCGTGCGTCTGGAGGGTTCGATGGACGAGATCCTCGGACCTCTCGCCGACGGACATCGGGACGACTGGGTGTCCGTCACCGTGCACGCCGACGAGTTCCCCCAGGGCATCTATCAGAAGATCGACGCCCGCTACCCGCACGCGCTGGAGAAGAACATCGTCTACGACCGCCGCACGGCCGTCTCGGACCGGCGCACGGTGGACCTGAGGAAGACCCGTTCGGAGATGGACGTGCTCGAACAGTTCGTGCGCTATCACCTGCACCGGGACCCGGATGCCGCCGAGCGGCGGGTGCTGCGTTCCGCCGTGGAGGACGTGCGCGCCAGGCACGCCGAGCATGCCGGAGACACGGCCGCCACGCGCGGCGACGAGGACAGGCACGGGGACAAGTAGGACAGGGAAGGGATATCCGATATGAAGCTCATCGCCATGAAATTCCGCGGGTTCGGACCGTACCGGAACGAATACGCCATCGACTTCGCCGCGCTGACCCGCGGCCACATGTTCCTCATCGAAGGGCAGACCGGCGCCGGCAAGACCACGATCCTCGACTGCCTGTCGTTCGCCCTGTACGGGACCATCTCCGGCAGCGACAGCCTGACCGCGGTGGGCGACAGGCAGCGCGTCCGCTCCCGCTTCCTGACGGACGAGCGCGTGGAGACCTACGTCGATCTGATCTTCCGTTCGGGCGACGACTACTACGAGGTGCGTCGCACACCCGCCTACGAGCAGCCGAAGGCGAGGGGCGAGGGGACCACGACGCACAAAGCGAGCGCCAAGCTCATGCGTCTCGATCGCGGCATCGGCGCGCTGGCCGAGAAGCGGGTCAACGACCCCGAACGGTTCTTCGACTACGCCGAGCAGGCCGGCCACGCCGAGGCGATGTCCACGCGCGCGGATGAGGTGGGCGAGGAGATCCAACGCCTGATCGGCCTCGACCGCAGGCAGTTCGCCCGCACCATCATGCTCGCCCAAGGGCAGTTCGCCATGTTCCTGTCCATGAAACCCGAGGACCGCACCGAACTCGTCAAGGACCTGTTCGGCGCCGAGGTGTACGAGCATATTCAGGATCGGCTTGTCGAACGCCGAAAGCTGATGCAGGGAGAGACGAACCAAGCCGCCTCGACGCTCGTCGGCGGCATCGCCGCCGCCAGACGGACCGCCGCGGACATCCTCGAACGGGGAGCCGCGCCATCGGACGACGACACGTCCGGCACCGAACCCGCCGAGTCCGCCGCAAACGCGGGGGATGCCGACGGCACCGCATCGTCGGACGCCGGCACGTCCGATGACGACGCCCCGGACACCGGCCTGCTCTCCAACGAACGCTGGGGGCTCGACCGCGACGATGACGGCAGGCTCGCCTTCCCCGCGCACGAGCCGGACGAGATCGCCGCCGCGCTCCATCGCACCGTCGACGACGTCGACACCGCGTGCGACAAGCTGATCGACGATTGCGGCAAGGCGTCGGCACAGGCCAAAGCCGCTCTCGCCTCGGCGCGTGACCGTCACGACGCGGCGCTCGCGCTGTGCGACGCCGCGCAACGGGAACGGCGTGACGTGCTCGCGCTGCGCGAGCTGCGTGGAAAGGACGTATCCATCGACGAATCCCGTCGAAGCCTCGAACGGGCGGCCGCCGCCCAACCGCTCATCGACCTCGACCGCGAGCTCGCGTCGCTGACGGCGAAGCGGGACCTTCTCGGCAAGGCAGCCGACCGGTTGCGCAGCCAACTGGACGAACTGCCCGCCAAAACCGATCTGGAGGCGGAACACGACCAGGCGCTGCACGACGCCGCCGACGCACAAGCCGCCCGCGGCGACCTCGACCGTGCCGGAGAACATGAGCGGCTCCTCGACGCGGTCGACCATGCACGGCAGGACCACGACCACGCGAAGACGGAACTCGATACGGCGGGAACGTCTCTGGAACAGGCGAAGCAGGCGCTTGACGCGCTGCCCGCCGCGCAGGACGTCGACCGGCGGCTGCGGGACATCGCCGAGAAGCTCGGCGGCGAGGAGGGACTGCGCAGGGAGCTCGCCCTCGCCGAGCAGGCGCTCGGCCACGCGGTCGACGCCGAACGCCTCGAACAGCGGATCCCCGAGCTGGAGCGCGAACGCCAACAGGCCGAGGACGCGCAGGCCGAGGCCGAGCACACGCTCCGGACGGTCAGGAACGACATCGCGCAATCCGGGGCGGCGCAATACGCCGCGCAACTTCAGGACGGCCTGCCATGCCCGGTGTGCGGCAGCCTCGACCACCCGCACCCGGCCGTCGAACCGGACACCCAGCGCAAGGCCGACGAACTGGAGGAACTGGAGCAGCGGGTCAGGGAGAAGCGGGACGCCGCCGAACAGGCGCGCAAAGACGTGGGCGACGCGCGACGTGATCTCGACTCCCACCGCGAACAATGCGGGCGGCGCTCCGTCGAACAGTCCCGCGCATACGTCAGGGAGATCACCGACCGGCTCGAGGCGCTGAAAACGCTCCACGACCGGCAGGGCGAACTCGAAGCGAGCAGGAAGGCCATCGCCGCGGCCGAACAGTCGGCCCAAGCCGCCGGACAGCACCTCGCCGCGGCCCAGACCAGGGAAGCGGAAACCCTCAAGGCGCTGACGAACGCCGAACGACAGGCCGCCGGGCACACCCGCGAATCCATCGAGGCCGAACGCGAGAACGCCCGCATCCGGCTTGAGCGGGCGGAAAGCCAGCAACGGAAGGCCGACCAGTTGAAACAGGCCATCGACGAACGGGACCAATTGGACAGGCAGTGCGCGGAGAAACGGACGCAGGCCCGGACCGCCGCGCAAGCCGTCGACGAGGCGGCCGGAAAGCTGGACAAGGCCCTGTCCGACAGCGTGTTCGCGACCGTGCGCGAGGCCGAGGACGCCGGGCTGTCCGAGGACAAGCAAGACGGTCTGCAGGACGCGATCCAACGGCATGACGACGCGGTGAGGACCGAGCAGGCGAACCTCACGCGATCCCGCGAGGACCTGCACGGCAGGGTCGAGGCCGTCACGGGTGAGAACCGCCGCGCATTGGGCCTGCCGGACCCGACGGGACTGCCGACCTCGGCGTATTCGGACGACGGCGAACCCACGCCGCTGGGCGCCGCCATCGACGCCATCGACACCGCCGCGCTCCGTTCGGCCGTGGACGACGCCGAACGGCGGGCCGCCGAGGCCGACAGGCGCGCCGGTACGCTCGACGCGCTGCATGACAGTTGGAGGACGCAGGTCGCGGCCATGGACGCCGCCGTCGACCGTTGGGCGGCGAAGATCGATGCGTTCGAGCCGGTGCGGCGTATGGCGGATCTCGCGAACGCCGACCGCGGCACCCTGTCCGAACGACGGATGACCCTCATCACGTTCGCCATCACCGAACGGTTCCGCGACGTGCTCGACAGGGCCAACGAACTGCTCGCGGACATAAGGGGCGGCATTTACGAGCTGCGGCTCGACGAGAGCGGTACCGCGCCGGCCAATGCGAAGACCGGGCTGTCGATCACCGTGTTCGACCGGCGCACCGAACAGGAGCGCAATCCCGGAACCCTGTCCGGCGGCGAGACGTTCTTCGTCTCGCTGGCGCTCGCGCTGGGGCTCGCCGACGTCATCCAGGCCGAGAACGGAGGGATCGCGATGGACACGCTGTTCGTCGACGAGGGGTTCGGCACCCTGTCCGAGGATTATCTGGCCGACGTGATGGGGATGCTGCGCCGCATCTGCGCCACCCGCGACATCGGCATCATCTCCCACGTCGACTGGCTCAAGGACCAGATCAACGAGCGGATCACCGTCGGCAGAGTCACGCCGAACGGGGAGAGCCGTCTGCAAGTGACGGCCTGATGCCATGATCGTGTGGTTCGCGGGTTCGCCGCGAACCACACGATGCCGTCACTTCGTGAACGGCTCGGACGCCTTGTCGAGCGCGGCGACCTCGTCGGTGGTCAGGTCGAGGTCCACGGAGGCGAGGAGCGCGGGCAGCTGCTCGGGCGTGCGCGCCGAGGCGATGGGGCCGGCGACCTGCGGGCGGTGGCGCAGCCATGCGAGCGCGACCGTGGCGATCGCCGCGCCGTGCGCCTTGGCGACCTCGTCGAGCGTGTCGACCAGCGCGAAGCCGTCGGCGTTGAGGTAGTCGGCGACCATGCCCTGGCGTGCCTTGCCCTCGGCGTCCGCGGCGGAACGGTACTTGCCGGTCAGGAAGCCGGCGGCCAGCGAGAAGTAGGGGAACACGGCGAGGTTCTCGCGTTCGGCGACGGGGGCGAGCGTGCGCTCGTAGTTGCCGCGGGCGACGAGGTTGTAGTGCGGCTCCAATGCGACCGGCAGCGCGTAGCCGTGCTCGCGGGCGATGCGGAACCATTCCTCGATGCGGTCGGCCGTGTAGTTGGACAGGCCGATCGCACGGACCTTGCCGGCCTTGACGAGCTCGTCGAACGCGGCGGCGGTCTCCTCGAGCGGGGTCGACTTGTCGTCGAAGTGCGCGTAGTACAGGTCGATCGCGTCGACGCCGAGACGCAGCAGCGACTCGTTGGCGGCGGCGATCACGTTGTCGTGGCCGAGACCCTTGTACTGCGGGTGTTCGCTGACCTTCGTGGCGATGACGACCTTGTCGCGGTTGCCGCGCACGGCGAGCCAACGGCCGAGGAGGATCTCGGATTCGCCGCCCGCGTTGCCCGGCGCCCACGCCGAATACACGTCGGCCGTGTCGATGAAGTTGCCGCCGGCCTCCACGTACTCGTCGAGGACCCTGCGGCTCGTCGCCTCGTCGCTGGTCCATCCGAACGTGTTGCCGCCCAGTACCAGCGGGAACACCTCGAGGTCGCTGTCGCCGACCTTCACACGCCTGTCGCTCATGATCGTCCTTTCGGTTCGTGCCTTCGTTCGCCCGTCGTCCCCGGCGGGTGCCGGACGGTTCCTTTGCCGTCCCTGCCTTCAACATTATGGCGTTTCGACACATGCGCTATGCCGATGCCGGTATTCATCCTGCTTATGGCGAAATATTCCCGGAAGGCATGACGTCGTCATCCGGGAACGTCCGGCCCTGGCCGTTATCGCGTCTCGGTCTGCGATTCGGCGAGCGTGACGCCGGCCCCGGCCATCTCTCCGCGTGCCGCGACGCCCAGCTCCTCGCTGACCGGAACGGTCAGGTCCTCGAACACGTTGACCTGGTATCCGAGACGGAGCGCGTCGAGCGCGGTCTCCTTGACGCAATGCGATTCGGCGATGCCGACCACGTCCACCCGCGTGACGCCGGTGGCCTTGAGCGCGTTGGCGAGCGTATGTCCCGCCTCCTGCGCGGCCTCGACCTCGGCGCGGCTTTGGATGCTCTCCGTGTTGTCCTCGATGCCCTCGAAACCGGAGTAGGCCGCCGAATACTGGCCCTTCTTGAAGTGGTGCGCGATGCCGAGCCCCTCGATCGCGGGATGCAGCCGCGCGTTCGGGCTGCCCGCCCTGCCATGCACAGGCCACGTGTCCACGAAATCGGAATGATCGGACCAGTGCGCTCCCGGCTCGATGTGCCAGTCCTGCGTGGTGGCGATGAACGCGTAGTCGCCGCGATGCCGCCGCACGTATGCGGCGATCCGTTCGGCGACCGCGTCGCCGCCATCCACGCCGAGCTCGCCGCCCTCGCAGAACGTCGGCTGCACGTCCACCACGATCAGCGCCTTCGCCGCCCCGTCCGTCTTCGTCGTCTCGTTCATGTTCTGTCTCCTTGTCGTTGATGCCGGGATGCGATATCAGGGTGCGATCCCATGTCCGTGGAATTCCGTTACTCCCGTTCGGGTGTGATTGCGATGCGTCCGAGGTATTCGCTCGGCGTGACCGCGGGCACGGGGGAGAGCGCGAAATCCTTCACGTTGTCGGTGATGATGCAATCCGCCCGCTCCCGTTCCGCGATGGCGGCGATACACGAATCCTCCGTATCCCCGAACCCATAGGACAGCCCGCGCAGGATGGCGGTCTCGTCCAGCGCGGCCACATGCGCGATGCCGAGACACAGCGACAGCGCCCGCCGCGCCTTGTCCCGGTTCCGGTTCGCCTCCACGATGTAGGCGATGGTGGCGGCCGAGTGGGCCGGCATCAGCAGTTCGTACCCCGGTCTGGACGACAGGTCGAGCACCGCCGCCGAAGCGTCGCATAGCGGCTTGCGGGCCAGTATGACGTCGAGGAACACGTTGGTGTCGATCACCAGTCTGGTCATTGGTGCTTCTCCATGAGATGACGATGGTAGTCATGTTCGTCATGGGGGCCGCTGCCGATGCCCATGAGCGCCCGGACGGATGGCGACAACCGCGTCTGGGCTCCGTCCTCGAGGGTTCCGAGGTAATCCTCCACGATGGCGGACAGGGTGCGCCCCTGCCGTTTGGCGTAGCGTTTGCCGTTTTCGATGACCGTTTCGTCGATGCTGAGCGTGAGTTTCGCCATGATGCCGCCCCGATTCCTAATGTACGTATATTGCTATCAAGTATATACGTACAGCGCACGCTGTCCATCTCGTTCGGCACGATTACGCCCCGCCTTGCATGGCGAATCCCGACGTCATCCCCTGAGACGTCGATCATCCCGTCCCCGCAGGTGTCGAGTTCCTGCGAGCCGTGCGACCGACAGGTGAACGGAACCATCCGCCCACACCCCTCATCGTCCAGATCGGCGACAAGGATTGAAAATATGAGCAACACCGCACTCGTCATCACCTCCAACCCCGAACACACCAGCCTGACCAACGCCGTCGGCAGAGCCTTCGCGCAGGGCTACGCCGAACAGGGCGGCAAGGCCGAGATCCTCGACCTGTACGACACGGACTTCAGCCCCGTCTACTCGTCCGCCGACCGCGCCCACTACCTCGGCAAGGGGCCCGTCCCCGCCGATGTGGCCGCCATCCAGGACAAACTCGCCGCAGCCGACGTGATCGCCCTCGTGTTCCCCGTCTACTGGTACACCATGCCCGCCATGGTCAAAGGACTGTTCGACCGCGTCATCTGCCGCGGCTTCGCCTACCACGCGGACGGCACGCCCGGCGCGCTCGCCGGCAAGACGGTGCGTGTGATCCTCCTGACCGGCGGCACGGAGTCCTGGTACGAGTCCGACGGCATCGGCGAGGCGCTGGACAACCAGATCCGTCGCCAGACCCTCATGAAGTACTGCGGCGTGGAGGACGCCGAACTCGTCTACGTCGACGGCCTGTCGATGGGCGACGACGATCCGGCCAAGCGTGAGGCCGCCGCACGCCATCTCGACCGCATCAGGCAGCTGGGCGCCTCCCTGGCGTGAACGATTTGAGTGGCTACGACCCCGGACCGAGATCGTAGCCGCTCAAGACAGGCACCGCACAGGGGGAGAAGGCTTCACCGTCACCGTCCACGGCGGCCACAACGGTACCGGCCTGAACCTTAGGGGCTTCTGCCCCCCAATACTCCGCCGGTACAATGGTGGATTGGTTCGACATATGAGGTTTACATGGCATGGGGGAGGCATCGCGGCATGACGAGGTATGTGATGCGGTTGTATGACATTCCGCTGCTTGAATTCGATGCCTCATACGGGGAAGGTCTGCTGGCGGGCAAAATCGAAGCGCGCATACGCTGGTTCGACGAGTCCAAACGCATGCTGCTGCCGTTCCCGCTGGCCCCGGACCCGGACGACGCCAAACTCACCTCATGGCTGGAACGACGCACGATTCCCAAGAACCGCGAATTCGCCGCGCAGATCCTCGCACAGGCCGGACTGAACATCTCGGACACGCTCGGCATCATCGACCTATGCAAGGGACTATCGGTCAACGATTCGTTCTGGGTGGAACACGTCGGGGAAGACCTACGGTTCGCGGACATCAACCTATACGACAATCCTCTGGATGAGACGCTGTCCATCGTCGCCTACACCGGCTACACATCAAGCGAGAAGCATGCGATCGGCCTGTCAAGCGAATGGACGACCGATGGACAATTCCCCAAGGCATGGCGGCACACGGACCGTGGCCTCGAACTATGGAAGGCCGGTTCCGAGGGCTACGCGAACGCTGGCCTGGAACCGTATTCCGAATACCTCGCCTCACAACTCGCGCACAGACTCGGCGTGAACGCCGTAGACTATCGAATCGACCGTTGGAAAGGCAAACTCGCCTCGGTATGCGAAACGATGAACACGAAGGACATATCGTTCGTGCCGTTCTACGCGGCGACGCAGCTGTTCTCATTCCCCGAGATCCTCGCCGCGGCACGAGCCATATCGGACGAAACGTTCGAATCGATGCGCACGATGCTCGTATTCGACGCGCTCATCGTCAACCAGGACCGGCACGCCAACAACTATGGTCTGCTACGGGACAATACGACCGGCCACATACTCAGGCCGGCACCATTGTTCGACCACAACATGTCCCTGTTCAAGAACGACATGCGATCCGACTGGCAGTCCGGCGCGTGGACCGCGAACGTGCTATCCGAACGTCAGCCGTCCAACTCCCGCATGACGTTCCACGACCAATGCGCGACCATCATGGGTATCGGACAGCACGAGATGCTGCGTCGCGCCCTCGATGTCTCGCTGGAGAACGACCCGGCCCATCCATTGGAGCAGGGCCGCATCGAAGCGTTGAACGAATACCTGCACGCCGCCGCACGTTCGCTGCTGGAGTTGCCGACGGTGGACGAGACGAGACTGGCGGATCAGCTCGACGCACTGTATCCGTCCATAGAGAACGCGCCGGTCATCCGCAACGAGCAATTGCTGAGCCACGTCGCATAGGAGACCGTCGCAAATCATCACCGACTCGGTAGCGTGCGTAAGGGCGAGTGATTCATCAAGACGAAACCGCGGATAGGCCGGTTATGGTGGCGGTGAAGGCGTTCTTCTCCACCTTCGACGATTTCGACAGGCGCAGCCGCGCGCCCATCGCGGTGCATGCGGCATCGGCGATGGACAGGCCGAGCCCGACGCCGGAGACGGCGCTGATGCGCGAGTTCACGCCGCGATGGAACGGCTGGACGAGGTCGTCGAGATCGTCGGGCAGCCGCTCGTCGGTGGTGTTCGCGACGGTGAGCGCGACCTCGCCGTCGCCGGTTACGTCGATGGATGCCGTGATCGACCCGCCGTCGGTGTTGTGCACGACGGCGTTGCGGATGAGGTTGCCGACGGCGAGGCGCATCAGCGCGGTGTCAGTTCCGACCGTGACGCCATCGGCGGCGTCGACGGTCACGCTGATACGCCGTTCGTCGATGTCGCGGTCCATGTCGGCGAGCGCGTCGTTCACGCATGCGGTGAGGTCCGTCGTCCGCACGCCCGATGCGCCCGCGGGGGTCGTGCCCTCCCGGCGTTTTCCGTCTCCCGTTATCGAAGCGGTCGGCGCGAGTTTGCCGTACGCGCCGCTTTGGATGCGTGAGAGGGTGAGCAGCGCGTCGACGAGTTCGGCGCCGCGCCGGTTGGCGGCGAGCGCCCGACGGACGGATGGTGCGACGTCCTCGGGGAATCGTCCCTGCGCGAGGGGCGCGTCGAGGTTCGTTTCGACGGCGGCGATGGGGGTGCGCAGTTCGTGCGACGCGTTGGACACGAATCGTCGTTCCGCTTCGGAGACGGCCTGGATGCGGTCGAGCATGCCGTTGATGGAGTCGCCGAGGCTGGTGATCTCGTCGCCGCGGCGCCCGCGTCCCGCACCGTCCGTGTCGATGCGCGTGCCGAGGTCGCTCGGGTCGAGCGCGGCCGTCTGCTCGCTGATGGATTTGAGCCGGCGGGACATGCGCGAGGTGACGATCCAGATGACGAGGATGCTGGTGGCGCCGAAGAACACGAAGATGACGGCGGCGCTGATGCGCAGCCCGTTGGCTATGGTGTCCTGATTCCATATGGAGATCCCGTACGGCGTGGTGATGGTGAACGATCCGTCGCCGCCCCAGTCGACGCGGTAGGGTTGGCCGTTGGTCCGGCCGGTGGCGGAGCCGGCCCCTTTGCCGTTGCTGGCGCTGCCGAGGAATTGCGGGGCGTCCATGTACGGCTGCTGGTGCGTTTCCTGCCATGTCCGGGGGTCGGGGTCCACGGACCAGCCCTCAACGGACAGGAAGTCGTCGTCCGACGGGGTCTTCCCGGTATCGTCGCCGCCGTCCGGCTGTCCGGCCTGCCCGCCGTCCTGCCCGTTCTCGTAGGAGATGGTCATCGCGTAGGAGAACATGCCGTTGATGATGACGGTCTGCACGATGGCCGCCGATCCGAGGGCGATGAGGAACACGACGCTGATCGCGATGGTAAGTTTGGCGCGGAACGTGCGTGGGGTGAGCCGGTCGGCGACCCGGCGCAGGCTGCGGGCGACTCGGTCGCGGATACGTGTCCGCGCCTTGGCCGGCGGCCGGTCATGTCCGTGGTCTCGATTGCGGGTCATGCGAGCCGGTATCCTTCCCCGCGCGTGGAGACGATCAGGTCGCGGTCCTCCAGTTTGCGTCGCAGCGAGTACATGGTGGTCTTGACCACGTCGGCGGCCTCGACGTCCGGGTCGGCGTCCCACACGCTCCTGTGGAGTTCGTCCACGCTCACGTAGCCGCCGTCGGCGCGCATGAGCTCCAGGAGCACGCCGTACTCCTTGGGGGTGAGTTTGACGAGCGTGCGCCCGTGGTCGCGGAACACGAGCCGGCGCGTGGTGTCGAGCGTCAGGTCGCCGCGGGTGAGCACGGCGGCCGTGGCGGCGCCCTTGCCGGCGCGGCGCTGCAGGGCGCGGATGCGCGCGAGGAGCTCCGGGTAGGCGAACGGCTTGGTCAGATAGTCGTCCGCGCCCAAGTCGAGTCCGCTGACCCTGTCGCTGACGTCGGCCGCGGCGGTGAGCATGATCACGGCGACGGGGATGCGGTTCGCGGCGATCGTCGCCATCACCGCGTCCCCGGACAGGACGGGCAGGTCGCGGTCGAGCAGGACGATGTCGACGTCCGTGTCGGCCAGCGCCTTGAGCGCCTCGACGCCCGTCATGGCCACGTCGGTCGCGTACCCTTCGTAGCGCAGCGCGTCATCCAACGCGGCCGCCAGTTCGCGGTCGTCCTCGACGATCAGTATCCGCATGCGTCCCCACGCTCCTCGTCCCCGTGCTTCCGACGGCGCCTTGCGATCCGTCCTCCTTATCGCCATTATCCTCCCGCGGCGACGGTAAGGCGAGGGTAAGGAGGGTTCCCACCGGCACGGCACCGTCGACGGAGTGCAATGGGAGGTGAAGGAGGGCGTTATCATGAAGAGCCATTCCACCATCATCCGTCTGTTTGCCGCGGCCGTGGCGTCGGCGATGCTGTTGGCGCTCGCCGCATGCGCGGGCCACGGCGGCAACGACGCCGATCCGACCCGTCCGGCATCATCGCCATCGCATGCCGTCGGAGGGGACGCCGTGGCGTCGGACGGCTCCGACGGTTGCGGGGCCGCCCCGGCCGGCGCCGACTGCACCGCGGAGACCGGCTATCCGGCGAGCACGATCGTGCGCAGGTTCGCCGCCTGCCTCGTGTCCAAGGGGTTCGACGCACGCATCGTGGGTGAACGCAACGATCAGGTCGCACTGCTCGAGATCGACGCCGCCGGCAATCCCAAACAGCCCAGGATCATCCCGGGCGACGACGGCGTCACCACACAGGACTGGACCACGGACCCGGCACTGTATCCGAACATCATGTCGACGGGCATCCTCAGCAACGGCCTTACCGGCGACGACTTCCCGTACATCATCGCACGCAGCTCCTCCGATCTGGCCGGATCCCTGTACGCGGCGAAGCAGCAGGACTATGCGGCCTGCGAACGGGCCGACCCCGATTTCACGCAAGGCGTGCAACGCTTCACCGCCGACGACGAGAACGCCTCCCAGCCGGACCGGAACGCGGTGTTGGCCTTCACGCGCGCCGCACGGGCCAAGGGATTCGACTGGGTGGCGGATCCGAGCGGCGACCACCCCTTGAGCATCGTGATCCCCGCTGACGTGCCGGAGCACGACGTGCGCCGGTTCCTGAGGGAATGCGACCCCGGAGACGCGCCGGTCACCTACTCGTGGCACGGCGACTACCCATACGACATCCACTCGGTGCAGCAGGAGCTGTCCCGCATCGGCTGAGCCGGATCGGCTGACCCCGATCGAATTCTGGCTCGGTCCGATAACCGCCAGTCAACGACGAATCACGACGCAAGGGACTACTATGGGAATACGGCCACGTATGACGGCCGGATGGAGCGAAGGAGCACCACCATGGGCACGGTCCACACACACCACGCGGGCGTAACACGTAGGATCATCGCATCGGCGCTCGCCGCCGCATGCCTGCTCGGGGCGGCGGCATGCTCGACGAAGCCGGACACCGACATGGCCGGCACCGGCGCCACGGGCGCGACCGGCGCAGGCGCAGGCGCCGGCATCAGCGACGCCGCGAAAGCCGAGAACGCCCGTCTGGAGGACACCGCCAAACGGTTCGTCGCATGCCTGACCGACAAGGGCATCGACGCGAAAACCGTCGAATCGTACTCGATCGCCACCTCGAGCATGCCCGAGAAGGACATACCCAAGTCCACCGTCGTCGTCCGGAGACTCGACCAATCCGGCAACACGGCCGGCACGGACACCACGGACACCACGGACGACAGCGGCACGGACAGCCTGTACCCCAACGTCCGACTGCGCGCCACCGACGACGACGGCCTATGGATCGGCTTCACGACATCGGCCGAACTCGCCGGCACCCCCTACGCCGCCAAGCAACAGGACTACGCCGCCTGTGAACAGGCCAACCCCGACTTCGCGCAGCCGCCGTTCTCGGGAAGCCAGCACGCCGACCCCGAAGTGGCGCTGGCCGAACTCAACTTCGCCCGCAAGGCGCGCGCCGCCGGATTCGACTGGTACCCCGACCCCGACCCCACCAACACGGGAACGCACGCCAGCGTGATCATCCCCGAGACCACCTCCAAGGAGGAGTTCAGACGGTTCCTGCGCACCTACAAGGGCGACGACTGGCCCACCTACAACGGCGTGCCCTTCGGCATAACGTGGAGCGAGAACCTCAACGACGTGTACTGCGAATTCAACCCCGGCCCCGGCTGCGACGCCACCGACGCACAGCAGTAGGACGGCCCGCAACCATCCGACGCAGGTAAGCCGAAGGTAAACCCGACCCACACCGGCACGCGACGAAGCACCCGGTTGAATGGGACGCGACAACCCGACCACACGTCCCGACGGCGGCACCCCACCGGCGCCCCGACGGACACCCACCAAAGGAGACTCGTGATGACCCGCAACCGACCCCTCACCTTAACCACGGCGGCCGCCGTGTCCGCCACCATCCTCCTCGCGCTCGCCGCCTGCGCCGGCCCGGCATCCGACACCGCGACCCCCGGCGCCGACACCAACACCACCGACACTACCGACACCACCAGCGACCTCCCCGTCGACGAGACCGCGCGCAAATTCGTCGCCTGCCTCACCGCCAAAGGCCTCGACGCGCGAACCGACGTCGGCCCCGGCACGCCCGACGCATCCGGCAAGGCCAAAGCCCCCACCGTCAGGAACATGGCCGAACTGCGCATGATCGACCGCACCGGCAACCCCGTCACCACCGACGACACCGGCACGAGCATCGGCACCGACAGCGCAACCCAACAGCTCTACACCAACGCCATGTTCACCGCGCTCGACTACGGCACCGTATGGGTCGCCTTCAAGGACTCCACCGCGCTCGCCGGCACCCCATACGAGTCGAAACAGGCCGACTACGCGGACTGCGAGGCGAAACACCCGAACTTCTCCCAACCCGCGCAGGACCTCGCCTCCGGGCAACCCACATACAGCGAGGAGGACAAACGCGCCGCGCTCGACTTCGCGAGGAAGGCGCGCGGCAAAGGCTTCAGCTGGGTCGCGGACCCGAGCGGCGACGAGCCGACCACGATCCTCATCCCACGGACCGTGACGGCCGAGGAGCTCAGACGCTTCTTCAGGGAATGCCCGGTCGGGGACACGCGCATCAGCTTCGGATTCGACGGCACACCCGAGGAGTTCGGCTACGACTACATGAAGGTGATGGACGAGGCGGACGGCGTCGACAGGCAATGACGGCCGGGACGACGACCACACGAACGACCGCACACGCAGGAGGACACACGATGACACGGACGGAAGCAAGACGGATCGGCAGGACGCGCAGGATCATCACCGTGATCGCCGCATGCGTCGCGGTCGCGGGGCTCATCGCCGTGTGCGCGATCACCAAACCGTGGACGCTGATCGCCGGCATGACCGGCTCAGGCGGCACGGGGACGTTGTCCTCATCGTCGACGGGCGCGCACGCCTCGTCCGACACGACCGTCGACGTGAGCACGCTGCGCACCCAACCGGTCACCACAGGCGTCCTCAACGCCGAAACCCGGCTCGGCGGCACCCTCCAATACGACGAACCATCCGAATTCCAGCCGGCGACCGGCACCATCACCCAACTGCCCACACCCGGCGCCGAAATCGCCACCGGCCAACAGGTGTACGAGATGGACGGCGTGACCGTACCGCTGTTCCACGGCGCACGACCGTTCTGGCGCACCCTCCAGGTGGACGTGCCCGACGGGCCCGACGTGACCCAACTCGAAACGAACCTGCAGGAACTCGGCTACTTCAAAGCCGCCCCCAACGCGCACTTCGACTGGCGCACCCGCGAAGCCATACGCCAATGGCAGACCAGAACCCTCGGACTCACAGGCGACCAGGTCACCGGCGTCTTCGAACCCGGATCCGTGGCGCTCGCCGCGACCGCGCCCATCCGCATCAAAACCGTCACCGCCAAACTCGGCGAAACCAACGTGAGCCCCGGCACCTACACCGGCGTCGCACTGCACGTCGAGGCCACGCTCACCGCCACACAGGCCGCCACGTTCAAAGCGGGCGACAAGGTGCAGGTCATCCTGCCGAACAACACGACCATCGGCACCGCGCTCGCCGCCGTCGACCAGGGCGGCCAGTCCACCGGCAAGGACGGGCAGGTCACCTCGCCGTCGGCACGCGTCGACTTCCCCGACCAGACGCAGGTCGCGAGCTTCGGCGCGACCTCCGTGCAGCTCGTCATCCCGAACGCGACGAACGCGAACACCGCGGAGACGCTGATCGTGCCCGTCACCGCGATCATCGCCTCCGCCGGCAGCACATACGCGGTCGACGTGGTGCGCGGTCAGCGGCTCGAACGCATCCCCGTCGAACTCGGTCTCGTCGCGAACGCGCAAGTGCAGCTGACCCGCGCCGACGGGCTCAAGGCCGGCGACAAGGTGGTCGTCTCATGACCGCCCTGCTCGAACTCGACCGGGCCACGAAAAGCTATCCGGGACGCGACGGCGGCCCGCTGGAGATCCTGCACCCCACATCGCTCGCGATCGAACACGGCGAACGGATCGCGATCGTCGGACCGTCCGGCTCGGGCAAATCGACGCTCCTGTCCCTCCTGGGCACGCTCGACATGCCCACCACGGGCACCCTGCGCTACGGCGGCGAGGACGTCGCGGCCATGGGGGAGCGGCGCCGCAGCGCCCTGCGCGCGACACGCATCGGCTTCGTGTTCCAGCAGTTCCACCTGATCCCCACCGTCTCCGCGCTCGAGAACGTGACGACCGGATTGCAATACACACCCCTCCCGCGACGAGACCGGCGGGCACGCGCCGTCGACGCCCTGCAACGGGTCGGACTGGGCGAACGACTGCGACACCGGCCGCCGCAGCTCTCCGGCGGCGAACAGCAGCGCGTGGCCATCGCCCGAGCGCTCGCCAAAAACCCGGACGTGATCTTCGCCGACGAGCCGACCGGCGCGCTCGACACCGCCACCGGGCACGCGATCATCGACCTGCTGCTGGGAGCGGCGGACGACGGGGCGAGCCTCGTGGTCGTCACCCACGACCCGTCCATCGCCGCCCGATTCCCGAGACGGCTGCACATCCAGGACGGCGTCGTGACCGAACTGCCAACGGATACACGGCACGACGACGGGAGCGAGGGGAGAGGCGCATGACCGGCACCACCCGAACGGAGCGGCCGCCGAAAGGACGCCCGCCGACCACGCGATTCGCGAACCTCATGCACACGGCGTGGATCGGGGCCACCGGACGCATATCCCGCACAGTGCTCGCCGCGCTGGGCATCGCGCTCGGCGTGGCCGCATACGTGGCGCTCTCCGGCATCGCCGCGTCGAACCAGGCCGCGCTGCTCGCCCGCCTCGACGCACTCGGCGCGAACCTGCAGGTCGTGTCACCGGGACGCGACGCCGCACAGCAACCCGTGCCCCTGCCCGCATACGCGCCCGAAACCATCGCACGCCAGCCCCAAGTGGAACAGGTGGGCGTATTCGACACGGCACCCGAAAACGTGAGGATCTTCAAAAACGAATTCGTGCCCAAATCCAACGGCAACGCCCTGACACTGACCGTCATGCGACCGGGCGCCCTAGATGCCGTCGGGGCGACGATCGCGCAGGGACACGGCATCGACGAGAACAACCAGCACCTGCCCGTGGCGATACTCGGCTCCGAAGCCGCCTACCGGCTCGGCGTCACCACAGTCGGCGACCGCATCCTCATCGACGACGCATGGTACGGGGTCGTCGGCATCCTCGCCCCGGCACCACAGGCGCAGAACCTCGACCCGTCGGTCATCATCGGCTCGACACAGGCGAAAGCCAGCCACCCGGACCAGGCCGAGACGATCGGCCAGATCAGCGCGATCTACGTGCGCACCAAACCGGGCGACGCCGAAACACTGCGACGCATGCTCGCCCACGCGGCGAACCTCGCCGGCGCCAACGTATCCGTCAACGCGTCGGCCGACCTGTCCGAAGCACGCAACACCACCGACGACTCCCTCAACACACTGGGACTGATGATCGGCGCGATCGCACTGGCCGTGGGCGGCATGAGCATCGCCAACATGATGATCGTCACCGTGATGGAACGCCGCGGCGAAATCGGCCTGAGACGAGCGCTCGGCGCAACCCCCGGCGCCATCCGCATGCAGTTCGTCACCGAAGCGGCCATGCTCTCCGCATTCGGCGGCCTCGCCGGCATCACACTCGGCGCCGGCACGGCGTTCGGCTTCGCGATATGGGCGGGACAGCCAGCCGTACTCGAATGGGGGACACTGCCCGCCGCATGGGGCGCGGCCGTGCTCGTCGGCGCGCTCGCCGGCATCTACCCGGCGTCGAGGGCCGCGCGGCTCACGCCGACCGCGGCGCTGCGCGGGGAGTGAGGGGAGCGAAACGGGGGTGAGCACGGGGCGGAACAGGCCCCGAAATCGCCCAGAATGTAGGACGCGATTACCCGCGAGCACGGCGACCGTCCTATTGTGGCGCATGGTCGACTTACACATACAAGGGAGGACCATGTCGGTACTGGACGAATTGGTGGCGGGCGCGCTGGAGGACCAGCAGACCCGCGAGCACGCCGTGTCACTGGAGGAAATCAGGAAGGCCGCGCTCGCGGCCCCGGCCCCGATCGACGCGACCCGATGGCTCAAGCGCGTCGACGGCATCCCCGTGATCGCCGAGATCAAGCGCGCATCCCCGTCCAAGGGCCACCTGAGCGACATCCCCGATCCCGCGGCGCTGGCCCGCGAATACGAGCGCGGCGGCGCGAGCGCGATCTCCGTGCTCACGGAGGGACGCCGCTTCCTGGGCAGCCTCGACGACTTCGACAAGGTCCGCGCCGCGGTGCACATCCCGCTGCTGCGCAAGGACTTCATCGTCACCGACTATCAGGTCTACGAGGCGCGCGCCCACGGCGCCGATCTGGTGCTGCTCATCGTCGCCGCGCTGGATGACGCGAAGCTCAAGCATCTGCTCGACCTCGCGCAC
Source organism: Bifidobacterium rousetti (assembly GCF_008698235.1). Taxonomy (GTDB): domain Bacteria; phylum Actinomycetota; class Actinomycetes; order Actinomycetales; family Bifidobacteriaceae; genus Bifidobacterium; species Bifidobacterium rousetti. Next base: position 389,633 of record NZ_PEBH01000001.1, on the reverse strand, counting down.
GACCTGAAGATGACGGTCCTCGTCGAGACGCACACGCGCGAGGAGATCGAACGCGCGATCGCCGCCGGCGCCCGGGTGATCGGCATCAACGCCCGCAACCTCAAGGACCTGAAGGTGGACGTCAACAAATACAACGAACTGGCCGCGAACCTGCCGGACGACGTCATCAGGGTGGCGGAATCCGGCGTGTTCGGCGCCGTCGAGGTCGAGGATTACGGCCGGGCGGGCGCGGACGCGGTGCTGGTCGGCGAGGGCGTGGCCACCGCCGATGACCACGAGCTGGCGGTCGAACGACTAGTGAAGGCAGGAGCAAGAGTGAAGGCATCCGAAACCACCCCGTTGAGCGAACACCACGGCCCGTACTGGGGCCAGTTCGGCGGTCGATACGTGCCCGAGGCGCTGATCACCGCGTTGGACGAGCTCGAGCGCGTCTACGATGAGGCCAAGGCCGACCCCGAATTCCACAAGGAGTTCATGACCCTCCAGCAGCGTTACGTGGGCCGCCCGAGCCCGCTGACCGAGGCGCCGCGCTTCTCCGCGCTCGTCAGGGAGAAGACCGGGCTCGACGCGCGCATCTTCCTCAAGCGCGAGGACCTCAACCACACCGGCGCGCACAAGATCAACAACGCGCTCGGCCAGGCCCTGCTCGTCAAGCGCATGGGCAAGACCCGCGTGATCGCGGAGACCGGCGCCGGACAGCACGGCGTCGCCACCGCCACCGTGTGCGCGATGATGGGTCTGAAGTGCCGCATCTACATGGGCCAGATCGACGCCCGCCGTCAGGCCCTCAACGTGGCCCGCATGCGCATGCTCGGCGCCGAGGTGGTCGAGGTCACGCTCGGCGACCGCATCCTCAAGGACGCCATCAACGAGGCCCTGCGCGACTGGGTCACCAACGTCAAGGACACCCACTACCTGCTCGGCACCGTCGCGGGCCCCCACCCGTTCCCCGAAATGGTGCGCGACTTCCAGAAGATCATCGGCGAGGAGGCCAAGCAGCAGCTCAGGGACTGGTATGGCATCGACCATCCGGACGCGGTGTGCGCGTGCGTGGGCGGCGGCTCCAACGCCATCGGCGTGATGAACGCCTTCCTCGACGACGAGCGCGTCAACCTCTACGGCTACGAGGCTGGCGGCAACGGCCCCGAATCCGGCAAGCACGCCATCCGCTTCGCCCCCGGCACCGGCCAGCTCGGCATGTTCCAGGGCGCCAAGAGCTACCTGCTGGAGACCGACGAGGGCCAGACCCTCGACACGTACTCCATCTCCGCCGGCCTCGACTACGCGTCCGTCGGCCCGGAGCACGCCTGGCTCAAGGACATCGGCCGCGTCAACTACTCGTGGGCCACCGACGAGGAGGCGATGAACGCCTTCCGCGACCTGAGCCAGACCGAGGGCATCATCCCCGCCATCGAAAGCTCGCACGCGGTCGCCGGCGCGTACAAGGCCGCCGCCGACCTGAAGGCCAAGGGCTACGACAAGGCCGTGATGATCGTCAACATCTCCGGCCGAGGCGACAAGGACATGGCCACCGCAGGCAAGTGGTTCGGCTACCTGACCGACGATCAGGCCAAGGCGCTCGAGGTCACCGGCGCGCACGGCAACACGGTCGCCTGAACGAGAAGAGGAGAACGACAATCATGACAACCACCGCAACCACACCCTCCGGCCAGCCGCTGGGCATCAGCCACAAGCCCAGCCAGACCGAGGCCATGTTCGCCAAGTTCAAGGCCGAGAACAAGCCCGCCTTCATCGGCTACCTGCCGTACGGATTCCCCGATCCGGAAACCTCGCTCGTCGCCCTCAAGACGATGGTCGAGCACGGCGTCGACGCCGTCGAGATCGGCCTGCCGTACTCCGACCCGGTGATGGACGGCCCGGTCATCCAGGCCGCCTCGTCCATCGCCCTCAACAACGGCGAGACCATCAAACGCGTCTTCGAGGCCGTGGAGACCGTGGCCAACGCCGGCGGCGTGCCGCTGGTCATGAGCTACTGGAACCTCATCTACCACTACGGCGTCGAACGCTTCGCCACCGACTTCGAGAACGCCGGCGGCGCCGGACTCATCACGCCGGACCTCATCCCGGACGAGGCGGGGGAGTGGATCGAGGCGTCCGACCGCCATGGCCTCGACCGCATCTTCCTGGTCTCCCCGGATTCGGCCACCAATCGTCTCGAGACCGTCGCGAGGAACGCGCGCGGCTTCGTCTACGCGGCAGCCCGCATGGGCGTCACCGGCGAACGCGCGCAGCTCGACGCCTCCCCGGAGCTGCTCGTCGAGCGCACCCGCAAGGCGGGCGCCGAGAACGTGTGCGTCGGCATCGGCGTGTCCACCGCCGAGCAGGGCGCGAAGGTCGGCTCCTACGCGGACGGCGTCATCGTCGGCTCCGCGCTCGTCCACACGCTGCTCGCCGACGACAACCGCTCCGCGCGCGACACCTCCGAAGGCCTGAAGCTGCTGGCCGCCAAGAGCGAGGAGCTCGCCGCGGGCATCCACGGAGCGCGCGGCTGAGCCGGATCGCCCCAAGCGATTCCCCCAATGGGCGATCGCTTGGGGCGATCCCCGGCAGGCCGGCAGGTCCGTACGTGGCGCGTAGGATGAAACCATGAATCTCGCGTATATCCCCTCGCCGTCGTTCTCCAAGTTCGAGATCGGCCCGGTCACCATCCGCATGTACGCGGTGTGCATCCTCATCGGCGTGTGCTTCGCCGTGTGGATACTCACCCGCAGGTGGAAGCGCGTGGGCGGCACCTTCGATCAGGTGCTCGACACCACGCTGGTGACCGTGCCGTGCGCCTTGGTGGGCGCACGCCTGTACCATGTGTTCACCACGCCGGCCATGTACTTCCCGCCGACCGGCGACCCCGCCGACATCGTCAAGGTGTGGGAGGGCGGCATGGCCATCTTCGGCGGCATCGGCGTGGGAGCGCTGGTCGCGTTCCTGTGGTGTCGTCATCGGCGTTACCCGTTCGCGATGTTCGCCGACTGCCTCGCGCCGGGGCTTCTCGTCGCGCAGGCCATCGGCCGCCTCGGCAACTGGTTCAACCAGGAGCTGTTCGGATGGCCGACCACCCTGCCGTGGGGCCTGAAGCTCAACGACTCGGCCGACGCGATCGGCCGCACCGAGGTGTGCTGGCAGGGCGCGGCATGCCCGTCCGGCACGCTGTTCCACCCGACGTTCCTCTACGAGATGATCTGGAACCTGATCGGCGCGGCCCTCATCGTGTGGATCGGGCACCGGTTCGCCGACCGTCTCAAGGCCGGCCAGCAGTTCGCCATGTACATGATCTGGTACGGGCTTGGCCGCAGCTGGATCGAGAACGTGCGCATCAACTACTCCACCGTGATCCTGGGCCTCAGGACCAACGTGTGGACCGCGATCCTCGTATGCCTCGCCGGATGTGTCCTGTTCGTCGTGCTCCACCGCGTCGGGCAGGACACGAATACCCTGAGCGAACGCCTCATCAAGGTCACGGCGGACGAGCTCGAACGCCAGCGGCTCCAGGAGGAACGGCACGCGAAAGGCAAGCGCTGAACCTGAACTTCCGGTGACGGCCCCGCGACGTTCCCGCGACATCTCCGCGACATCCGCGGCAAAGCACGACATAGTCTCATTTGATAGATAAGGTATGGAATCATGAAGAAGATTGAAATCGCCCCCAGCATCCTGTCCGCCGACTTCTGCAACCTCGAGCGCGACCTCAAGGCCATCGCCAACGCCGACCTCGTCCATGTGGACGTGATGGACCATCACTTCGTGCCGAACCTGACCCTCGGCGAGCCGATCGTCAAGCGCATCTGCGAGGTCACCGATCTGCCGGTCGACGTGCACCTGATGATCGAGGACCCGGACCGTTGGGCCCCGGAGTACGCCAGGCTCGGCGCCGCCTCCGTGTCCTTCCACATGGGCGCCACCCACGCGCCGGTCCGTCTGGCCCGCCAGCTGCGCGACATGGGCTGCAAGGCGTGCTTCGCCGTGCGCCCGGCCGAGCCGGTCGAGCCGATCTTCGACATCCTCGACGAATTCGACATGATCCTCATCATGACGGTCGAGCCCGGTTTCGGTGGCCAGAAGTTCCTCGACAACCAGATGGCCAAGGTGCGTCGCCTGCGCGACGAGATCACCCGCCGCGGGCTGACGACCAAGATCCAGGTCGACGGCGGCGTGAGCCCGAAGACCGCGCACATCGTGGCCGAGGCCGGCGCCGACGTGCTCGTGGCCGGCTCCGCCGTGTACGGCGCCGACGACCGCGCGGCCGCCATCGACTCCATCCGCGAGAAGGCCGCCGCCGCGTACCGCGACTGATCCGACCGACCATCCGCCAATACGCCCCCAATACGTTTACGTTTCCAACACGTCCAAGACAACATCAAAGGAATCATCACACACATGAAGACGTTCGAATCGCTGTTCGCCGAACTGAGCGAGAAGGCCAAGACCCGCCCCGAAGGCTCCCTGACCGTCGAGGAACTTGACAAGGGCACGCACTTCATCGGCAAGAAGATCGTCGAGGAGGCCGGCGAGACCTGGATCGCCGCCGAATACGAGGGCGCGGACCGCACCGCCGAGGAGATGAGCCAGCTGCTCTACCACGTGCAGGTCATGATGATCAAGCACGGCCTGACCCTCGAGGACGTCTACAAGCACCTGTGACCGGTTCCCGCTCAGGAAACCGCGGAACCTCCTGAAAAAAAGACCTCCTGAAAAAGCGAAGGGGCAAATCATGCTGAGAATCGCCGTGCCCAACAAGGGCATGCTGTCCGAACCCGCCTGGAACATGCTGTCCGAGGCCGGGTACCGTCTGCGCACCAACCCGCGCCAGCTCGTCGTCGAGGATCCCGACAACGACATCGAGCTGTTCTACCTGCGTCCGCTGGACATTGCCGTGTACGTCGGCCGCGGCACCATCGACTGCGGCATCACCGGTGAGGACCTGCTCAAAAACTCGGGCACCGAGGCCATCGAGCACATCCCGCTCGGCTTCGGCGCCTCCACGTTCCGCTTCGCCGCGCCGAACGACTCCTCCTTCTCCAAGCTGGAGGACATCGAAGGCAAGCGCGTGGCCACGTCCTTCGACAAGCTGGTCCACGACTACCTGACCGACCACGGCATCAACGCCGAGACCATTCATCTGGACGGCGCTGTCGAATCCTCCGTGCAGCTCGGAGTGGCCGACCTCATCGCCGATGTGGTCTCCACCGGCACCACGCTGCGCAACGCCGGCCTGAGGATCTTCGCCGACCCGATCATGCACTCCGAGGCGTGCCTGATCCGCTCCCCGAGGATCGATCCGAAGGACGAGCGCCTGACCGTCCTGAGCCGTCGTCTGGAAGGCGTGCTCACCGCCCAGCGCTACGTGCTCATGGACTACGACATCCCGATCTCCAAGGTCGCCGCCGCCGTGGACGCGGCACCCGGATTCGAGAGCCCTACCATCTCCCCGCTGCACGACAAGCAGTGGAACGCGGTGCGTGTGATGGTGCCCAAGGCGCAGGTCAACCAGATCATGGACAAGCTCTACGAGATCGGCGCGCGCGGCATCATCGTGACCGCGTTGCAGGCGTCCCGCATGTAGCGGACCGTGTACACTGAACCGAAGTATGAGCGAACACAACGTCACATCACGGTACAGCCCTGAGGCGCGGGACATCTACCTGACGATCCCGAACCTCATCAGTCTGTTGCGCATCATCTCGATACCGTTCATCGCATGGCTGATGGCACGGCACGAGATGGTGCCGGCGCTGATCGTGCTCGCGATCTCCTCCGCTTCGGACGGCGTCGACGGCATCCTCGCGCGCAAGCTCAACCAGGTGAGCAAGATCGGCCAGATCCTCGATCCTCTGGCCGACCGTCTGCTCATCTTCTGCTCAATCCTCGCGCTCGGCGTCGCGGGCATCATCCCGTGGTGGATGCTTATCGTCGTCGGCCTTCGCGATCTGGTGATGGCTGTGCAGGTGTTGTGGATCGCGCAATACGGGTACGGCCCCCTGCCCGTGCATTTCGTCGGCAAGGCGGGGACCGCGCTGCTCATGATGGCGATCGTCGCGCTGACGGTCGCGGACCTCGGCACCGGCTCCCTGTTCCGGCTGCTGCATCTTGCGGGGCTGGCCACCGGCATCTGGGGCATCGCCATGTACTGGCTCGCCGGGTACATTTACTTCCGTCAAGGGATCACGGTGCTGCGTCAGGAGCTTCCTCATCGCGACCATGACGGCCGCGACATTCAGGACGCCCACGTCATCCGTGACGTCCCAGACAAGGCCGCCTGACCGTGCGACGGTCACGGCAACAGGGAATCCACGGAATCTGAATCTGGTGCGTGTGCGATGAACGAGTACGAGCCGATGCCGGCATCCTATCCGGCCGACGCCGCGCCGTCGACGAGACGACGCCGTTCCGTATTCTCCCGCTCCTACTCCGGGCTGATGTCGCATCACCCCACACCACGTTCCGACATCAGTGAGGGGGAGCGGGAACGTCGCCGCCGGGTCCGACAGGACGAGTCCCTGCGTCTCATCGACGATCTGACGAACCGGCCGCTCGACCCGATCTACCTCGATTCCAATCTCGCCACGCATCGCGAGACGCCGCTGTCGACATGGACGATGCGCATCCTGTGCTTCGTCGTGTGCATCGCCGTCGGTTTCCTTGGCAGTCTGTTCGTCCAGCAGCTCCATTCCGACCCGCGCAAGGAGGTGCGCGCGTCGCTCGCCTCCGAACTGGCCACCTCGCAGGGCAACGTCGATTCGCTCACCGGGCAGATCAACGACCTCAGGGCCCAGGTGGAGCGCCAGTCAAAACGCCTCGACGTCAGCGGGTCGAGCGAGACCGTCCTCAACGACGAGATGGCCAGCGGGCAGGTGAAGGTGACCGGGGAGGGCATCACCATGACCGTGTCCAACCCCATCGCCGCCGGCAACGACACATCCGCCGGCGCCCTGCCACGTGAGACCGCCGGCAGCCACCTGCGCGTCATCACCGACGGCGACCTGCAGCAGCTGGTCTCGATCCTGTGGCAGGCCGGAGCGGAGGCGATCTCCATCAACGGCCACCGGCTCGGCGTGCAGACCTCGATCCGCACCGCGGGTGGCACCATCCTCATCGGGCTCGACGCCGTCTCCAGCCCCTACACGATCGAGGCCATCGGCAATTCGTCCTCCCTGTCCGAATCGGTCGGCAAGCGTCGCATCGCAAGTCTTTACGATGCCTACAAAGACGCGGGCATCACATTGCAGGTCAAGGAGTCGAAGGCGCTTACACTGGAGGCAGCCGTGGTCGGCGATCTCAACTACGCAAGGAGGGCTGAATAGATGGCAGCGGTTCTCGGTCTGATCATCGGCGTGGTGATCGGCGTGTTCGTCCAGCCCGACATCCCCGTGTGGGTGCAGCCGTATCTGCCGATCATGGTCGTCGCCGCGCTCGACGCGCTGCTCGGCGCCGCACGCGCCTATTTCGAACGCCGGTTCTCCGACCGTGTGTTCATCATCTCGTTCTTCGCCAACGTGATCACCGCGACGTTGCTCGTCCTGCTCGGCAACCAGCTCGGCGTCGGCTCCCAGCTGCAGACGGCGGTCATCGTCGTGCTCGGCATCCGCATCTTCTCCAACGTCTCGGCCATCCGCCGGTTCATCTTCCGCAGCTGACGGAGGCGATATGGCAGGACAGATCAGACGCGGGGGACGGGATGCCAAGAGCGTCGAGGACAGCGGGAGAAACGACACGGTCAGCCGCATGCGGGCGCGTGCCGAGGCGGAGGAGCGCAACGACGGGCTCGCCACAGGCTCGTTCCCGCAGGTGCGCCGACGCGACGACGGCAAACGCCCCGGTTCCGGGCTGCGGGCCAAGCTCCTGTCGTCACTGCTGGTCGTGCTCATGTGCGCGCTGCTCGGCTTCGGATACATGACGCAGATCAACAACACGCAGTCGACGTACGAGACGATGAGCGAGGACGAACTCGTCCGTCTCATCAACGAGACCAGCAACCAGGCCCAGCTGCTCGAACAGCGCAAGAACGAACTGTCCAGCCAGCTGTCGAGCCTCAAGGCCGCCGCCGACCAGCGCGAACAGGCCGAGAAGATCGCCAAACAGAACGAGGAGACCAGCGGCATCATCTCCGGCAGGCTTCCGGCGCAGGGGGAGGGCGTGGTCATCACCGTCACGCGCGGCACCAAGCAGGACATCGACGCCGCCACGATGTTCACCCTCGTCGAGGAGCTGCGCAACGCCGGGGCCGAGGTCATATCGATCGGCGACGTGCGCGTCGTCACCTCCACGTCGATCGTCGCGAAGGACGGCGAACTGGTATGCGACGGCGTGACGCTGGACGCGCCGTATGTGATCCGCGCGATCGGCAACCCCAGTGACCTGCAGAACGCCGTCAACATCGCAGGCGGCGTGGGTTCCAGGCTCAAGGTCATGTTCGGCGCGCAGGTCACCGTCACCCAGTCCGATGACGTCGTCATCGATGCAGTGCGTGGCACAACCACATACGACTATGCAAAGAATGTAGAATGAGGAGTTATGACTGAACCGATTCCTAGCGCAGGCGAAACGACCATCATCGGTCTGCCCGCCATCACCATCCCCGTAACCGCCACCGGCGACCGTCCGCTCACCCAGGAGGATCTGGAGACCATCTCCCGTCTTTCCCCGGGAACGGCGCTGCTCATCTCCACGCGAGGCGCCGTCTCCGGATCACGGTACCTCCTCGACGAGGACGAGGTGACCGTTGGCCGCGACCCGAAATCGGACATCCTGCTCGACGACTCCACGGTGTCCCGCGCGCACGCGGTGTTCCGTCGCGTCAATGGCGTGTTCTCCGTCATCGACGCCGGATCGCTCAACGGCACGTACGTGAACCGTCAGCGCGTCGATCAGGCGACGCTGAAGAACGGCGACGAGATCATGATCGGCAAGTTCCGTCTCGTCTTCTTCACCCAGTCCGCGATCGTCGCCTGACGACGGTCCGACTGGACTTCCGAACGGAACGGCAGGCGAGGCTGGGGGAACGGCGATGATCGGCGCGGACGATGCGGGACTGCGATTGCACGTGTGGTCCGAGGACCGGGACCGGGCCGATGACGGCGCCGTGCAGGGCGAGCTCTTCGCCACTTCGGAGGAGGAGGACGTCAAGCGCGGATACCGCGGCACGGTCGCGTCCAAGGTCGCCGGCATCACCTACCGTCAGCTTGATTACTGGGCGCGCAAGCAGATCGTGGAACCGTCGATCACCCCGTCGCACGGTTCCGGATCGCGTCGCCTCTACTCGTTCAAGGACGTCGTCATCCTCGCCGTCTCCAAGCGTCTGCTCGACGCGGGCGTGAACCTGCAGAACGTCACGGCGGCCATCGGCTTCCTGACCCAGCGCAGCACACGCCAGCTGGAGAACATCACCATCATGTGCGACGGCCAGCATGTGCACGAATGCACGACCAACGAGCAGATGCTCGACCTGCTGCAGAGCGGCAAGGCGGTGTTCGCCGTGTCGGTCGGATCGCTGTGGCATCAGATCCAGCAGGCGTTGGAGGGGGAGGACTACGTCGATCTGGAGGCCAATCCGGCTTCCAGATCGACCGGGCGTCCGATCGACGACCTCACCGCCGCGCGCATGCGCAGGAAGCTGGAGGCGCAACGTCTGGCGCGTCATGGCGCGAGCGCGGTGGCCTGACGAGGGGAGTGCCATGCTGGACATCCTGCCCGCCGTCCTGTGGTGCATCGCCATGGTGATGTCGCTGTTCGTCATCGGCGTCTGCGTGGCCCGCGGCAGGTTGCTGCGCGGATATTCCGGGGGAGTCCCCATCGTCTCGTGGAATCTGATCTACGTGCATATAGCGTCGGCGTTGCTCGGCACGGTGCCGTACATGGCGTATGTATGGTACTCCGACACGGGCGCGTTCGATCCCGACGTCCGTGATTTCTACGCAGCCTGGGGCTGGCCGAGCGCCGTCATCTTCATCGTGGCACTGGTGATCCAGTGGGTATGCATGTACGCGCAGGCGAGGCGGGCCGCGCGCAGCCAGTTGGATGCGCGACTCGGATCGGCGCACTCGGCTCACTCGGCGCCCTCGGACCGGGCCGACGCATCAGGCACGGCCTGAGGACCGGCCCGGCGGACATTATCCGCACGTAACGAATTCCGTCTGAGGAAACGAAGGGGAAACAGAGGCGCAACGGCGCGCGCAACTTACCTCTTTAGATTGTGGAAACACATCCAGAGAGGACATTCACATGGCAGCCGTAACACTACAACGGCGTCATCGAATGGGATTGCTACTGTTCGTATTCACAGCGGTTTCTACCCTACTGATGGCGTTTCTCATCATTCCACCGACCGCGGCCCGGGCGGCCGAGGCGGTACCGACCTGCAACCCCTCCGCGACGAACGGATGCGTCAACGGCATCCTGCAGGACACGAACAAGGCGCCCATCGCCGGAGTCGAGATCACACTGGGCGGCGCCGAAAGCGCGACCACAACCACCGACGCCAACGGCAACTGGGCGTTCAGCGTGGCCAAGGACGGCGAATACACCGTCTCGATGGACGAATCGGTGGCCAAGGAGCACGGGCTCAAGGCGGCGAAGGCCACCGTCGAGGTCAAGATGAACAGCTTCGACAAGGCCCGCCAGGTGGTCCGTTTCGACAAGCCCGCGCCGTCCGGCTCCGACGGCGGCTCCACCGGCCCGTCATCATCCGGCAAGTCCGGAACGACGGGTGTCGGCTCGAACGCGGATAAGGCCACTCAATCCGGCGGATCCTCGCTCGGCGCCAACATCGGCGCGCGGTTCTGGCAGCAGCTGTTCTCCGGCGTGATCTTCGGACTCATGCTCGGACTCATGTCCGTGGGCATGAACCTCGTGTACGGCACCACCGGGCTGAGCTCCTTCTCCCACGGCGAGCAGGTCAGCCTCGGCGGGCTCATGGCGTACGTGGGCACGCAGGTGCTGCACTGGCCCCTCATCCCGTCCGCCGTCTTCGCGGTCGTGATCGGCGCGCTCACCGGCTGGATCCAGAACGAGCTGGTCTGGGCCCCGCTGCGGCGCAAGCGTGTCGGCACGATGCAGCAGATGATCGTCACGATCGGCCTGTCGATGGCGTTGCAGTATCTCTTCCAGTTCTTCTTCGGCGGCGACATCAAGGGCATCGTCAAGTCGGTGCCGGCGAGCTTCCAGCTCGGCCCCGTCACCACCGACGCGCCGACGCTCATCTCGGCCGGCATCGCGATCGTCGTCATCGTCGGGGTCAGCCTGTTCCTGTACCGGACGCGGCTGGGACGCGCGACCCGTGCGGTCTCCGACAATGCGGCGTTGGCCGCCGCGTCCGGCATCAACGTGGAGCAGGTGGTGCGCATCGTGTGGATCATCTCCTGCGCGATGGCCGCGCTGTCCGGCGTGCTGCTCGGCGTGTACCTCAACGGCATCTCCTGGAACACGGGCGCGACGCTGCTGCTGCTTATGTTCGCAGCCGTGACCCTGGGCGGTCTCGGCACCGCGAACGGGGCGCTCGTCGGCGCCCTGGTCATCGGCATCGTGGCGGACATGAGCTCGCTCGTCATCCCCAACGACATGCGGTACGCCAGCGCACTGGCGATCCTCATCATCGTCCTGCTGGTGCGTCCGCAGGGCATCTTCGGCAAGCAGCAAAGGGTGGGCTGAGACATGGACATCATGACCGTCATCACCAATACGCTGGGCGAGCTCATCGCCCCGACCACCGCCGCATACGCGCTGGCGGCGATCGGACTGAACATCCACTTCGGTATGACCGGGTTGATGAACATGGGACAGGCCGGCTTCATGCTGCTCGGCGCGTACGGTTTCGCGATCGTACAGATGATGGGCGGCAACCTGTTCGCCTCCCTGTGCGCCGCGATCGCGCTGGCCGTGATCTACGCGCTGCTGCTCGGCATCCCCACCCTCAAGCTTGGCCCCGACTATCTGGCCATGGTCACGCTCGCGGCGGCCGAGATCATCCGCATCATCGGACGGTCGACCGCGATGACGACCATCACCGGCGGTTCCGCCGGCATCTCGCCGCAGGACTTCACCACGCGGTTCGAGGATCTCTCGCCCCTGCCGCAGGGGTCGACCACGTTCCTGCTGTGGACGTACTCGAACAACATCGCCGACTCGTGGTGGCTGCGCATCGTGGCCTGGGTGCTGGTGGCGATCGCCGCGCTGCTGTGCTGGCGCTGGTTCCACTCGCCGTGGGGACGCGTGCTCAAGGGCATCCGTGAGGATGAGAACGCGATCCGTTCGCTTGGCAAGAACGTGACCGTCTACAAGATGCAGGCGCTGATCTTGGGAGGCGTCGTCGGTGCGCTCGGCGGCGTCATCTTCGTGCTGCCGCGCTCGGTGCAGCCTGATTCGCTGGGACGCGCGGTCACCTTCTACGCGTGGACGATCCTGCTGCTGGGCGGCGCCGCCACGATCTTCGGTCCGATCGTCGGATCGTGCCTGCTGTGGGTGCTGCTCACGTTCATCAAGGAGCTCATGCGCGGGGCCATCCCGGACACGCTGATCTCCTCGAACCAGGTCGAATCGCTCGGATGGGTGATCGTCGGCGTCGCGCTGATGTGCCTTGTGATCTTCAGACCGCAGGGCCTGTTGGGAGACCGAAAGGAGCTGGCCTTCAATGTCTGACATCGAAATGCCCGGAAACAGGCAGCAGCAACCGAATAAGCCGTCCGCGGGGAGTGGTGACGAAGAGACGATCGCCGGCGTGACCGCCGCCAACCTCTCCGAACGCGACGTGAATCCCGCGCAACCCGGCAAGCCGTTCCACGACCTCGCCCAATGGGCCACCAAGGCGCCCGAAGGAGAGCATCTGATCTCAACCGCGTTCGGCGACAAGGTCCGGGAGGACCTGGAGTTCGTCGAGAACAGGCCCGGCGTCCACAAGCCCGATCCGATCCTCGTGGCCGACAAGGTGACCCGACGGTTCGGCGGCATGACCGCCGTCGACGTGGACCACTTCGAGATCGAACGCCATGGCATCACGGCGCTGATCGGGCCGAACGGCGCCGGCAAGACCACGTTCTTCAACCTCATGACCGGGTTCGACACCCCCAACACCGGTTCGTGGCGCTTCGACGGCCACGATCTCGCCCATGTGCATCCCGAACAGGTGGCCCGCATGGGCATGGTGCGCACCTTCCAGCTGACCAAGGTCATGAGCCGCCTCACCGTCCTCGACAACATGCTGCTCGGCGCCCCCGTGCAGCCCGGCGAGGGCATGTTCCGGGCGCTCATTCCCGGATTGTGGAAACGGCAGGAACGGGCCAACATCGAGAAGGCCGAGGCGCTGCTGGAACGGTTCCTGCTCATCAAGAAGAAGGACGATTTCGCCGGCTCGCTCTCCGGAGGCCAGCGCAAGCTGCTGGAGATGGCACGCGCCCTGATGTCCGACCCGCAACTGGTCATGCTCGACGAGCCGATGGCCGGCGTCAACCCGGCGCTGAAGCAGTCGCTGCTGGACCACATCATGGCCCTGCGCGAGGAGGAGACGACCGTGCTGTTCGTGGAGCACGACATCAACATGGTGCGCCACATCGCCGATTGGGTCACCGTCATGGCTGAGGGCAAAATCGTCGCCGAAGGCCGCCCGAAGACCGTGATGAACGATCCGGCGGTCATCGACGCGTATCTCGGATCCCACGCGAACATCGATCTGGGAGACGACTGCGTCATGGACGACACGGATGATACGGACAAGGGGGAGCACTGACCATGAGCGACATGAGCGACATCGACATGCTGCCGGGCACCGACACGCGCCCGCGCGCCGAGATCCATGTGGGGGAGCCCGCAGGAGAGCCGCTGCTGGACGCCGTGGATCTCGTCGCCGGCTATTTGCCGGGCGTGAACATCCTCAACGGCGCGTCCCTGACCCTGCATCAGGGCGAGATCGTCGGCATCATCGGACCGAACGGCGCCGGAAAGTCCACGCTGCTCAAATCCCTGTTCGGACTCGTCCACATCCATTCCGGCCATCTGATTCTCAAGGGCCAGGACATCACGAACCTGCGGGCCGACAAGCTCGTCTCCCTCGGCGTCGGATTCGTGCCGCAGACCGAGAACGTGTTCCCGAGCCTCACGATCGCGGAGAACATGCACATGGGCGCCTATCAGGCACCGAAGAAGTTCAACGAACGTTTCGACTACGTGTGCTCGATCTTCCCCAGGCTGGGGGAGCGCAGGGACCAGCTCGCCGGCTCGCTCTCCGGAGGCGAGAGGCAGATGGTCGCCATGGCCCGCGCGCTGATGATGAACCCGTCCGTGCTATTGCTCGACGAGCCGTCCGCGGGACTGTCCCCGATGCTTCAGGACGAGACCTTCATCCGCGTACGACAGATCAACAAGGCCGGCGTCTCCGTCATCATCGTCGAGCAGAACGCCCGGCGATGCCTGCAGATCTGCGACAGGGGATACGTGCTCGATCAGGGACGCAACGCCTATTCCGGTCGTGGCCGCGACCTGCTCGAGGACCCGAAGGTCATCTCCCTGTATCTGGGCAATCTGGAGGAGGAGGTGCAGGAGGAAGGCCGCTGACATAGAAGCCTTTTGTTTCCAACGATTTTGTTTCCAACGATTTTGTTTCCAACGGTTTTCGGACTTCATACGACGGTTACACGGCAACAATCCGCACGAATCAAGCGATGCGTAGGGTGAAGCCCAAGATTCGAGAAGGAAACGGGGAAACGAAGACTCGCATCGAACATCACAACAACGAACATCGAACACCATTGCCCGCAAGGGCTTGAGAGGAAGTGGTGATTCACATGTTGAATTCAAAGAGGATCATGCTCACGGCCACAGCGGCCGTGGCTGCGGCGGTCATGGCACTCGCGGGATGCGGTTCGTCCGGCTCCGGTTCGTCCGGGGCCAGCGGCGACTCCGGCTCCGGCAAGGTCGACACGTTCACACTGGGAGGCCTGTGGCCCGAAACCGGATCGCTCGCCTATCTGGCGCCTCCTGAACTGGCCGCGGAGAAGCTCGCCGTCAAGGACATCAACGCAGCCGGCGGCGTCCTCGGCAAGGATGTGACAACCGTCGACGCCGATACGTCCGACGCCGACCACGCCGACCAGAACACGTCGGCCACCCAGTCGGTCCTGTCGAAGAAGCCGTCGTTCATCATCGGCCCCGCATCCAGCTCCGTGGTCAAGAACGTCTACAAGTCCATCACCGAACAGAAGATCCCGATGCTTTCCATGGGCGCCACCAGCTCCGACTTCTCCGGCCTGAGCCCCTACTTCTTCCGCACCGTCCCGCCGGACACCGTCCAGGGCACCGTGCTCGGTCAGGTCATCGCGCAGGACGGCGTCAAGAACCTCGCCGTAGCGGTGTTCAACGACGAGTACGGCACCGGTCTTCGCGACACCGTCGTCAAGACCGTCAAGGATGCCGGCGTCAACGTCGTCTACGGCGAAAAGGACGCCTTCGACCCGACCGAGACGAACTTCTCGTCGATCGTGACCGCCATCAAGGCGTCCAACCCCGACGCGATCGCCATCATCGCCTTCGACCAGACCAAGCCGCTCGTCAAGGAGATGGCGTCGCAGGGCATCGACACCCACAAGCTGTACTTCGTCGACGGCAACACCGCCGACTATTCGAAGGACCTCGACGCGGGGCTCCTCGAAGGCTCCAAGGGCACCATCCCAGGCGTCATGGCCTCCGACGACTTCCAGAAGCAGCTCGTCGACGCGTACGGCAAGGACATCAGCACCTTCACCTACGGCGCCGAAACATACGACGGCATCATCCTCGCCGCGCTCGCCGCGCAGAAGGGCGGTTCCGCCGACGGCGAGACCATCCAGAAGAACATGGCGGCCGTCTCCGGAGCGGACGGCGGCACCGAGTGCACGACCTACAAGGAGTGCCTCGCCGCGCTGAAGTCCGGCAAGGACATCCACTACAAGGGCGTCACCGGCATCGGCCCGTTCAACAAGAGCAACGACCCGAGCTCCGCCAACATCGGCGTGTACAAGTTCGACGCGAAGAACGTCCCGAACTTCGACCACGCGCAGGAGGGCGAGGTCCCGTCCAACTGATCGGATGATCCATGGCCGATGGCATAGGCCATAGGGGAGAGGGCTCTGAAGGAATGTTCCTTCAGAGCCCTCTTCGTGCTTCAAGCGCTTCAAGCAGTGATCTGGTGCTACTTGACTCCGCCGTTTTGGTAGTCGATGTCATAGCCCTTGGCGGCGTTGAACGTGACGACATGCTCGTCGATTGACCCGTCGCTGGATTTGATGTCGACGTCAACGGTGCGGGGGACCAGCTCGTCGCCGACGTATTTCGGCACGGCCATGTACTGGATGGTGCCGCTCGGGTTGGCCTTGAGCCACTCGCGCGCTTCAGTCTCCGTGTAGGCCATACCGCCGGGGGTCTTGTCGTTGTCGCCGACGTTCTGCGGACGCGTGCCCGTGATCATGTTGTCCGGCTCGTCGGGGCCGCCCAACGACTTGGCGAGCAGGTGGCTCTTGTTGAACAGGTAGCCGTGGTACACGCGGCCGGATGCGAACGTGATCTCCGCCTTCGGGTTGTGCTCCGGCCAGCCGGTGATCGTGTCGGGCATGTTCCGGTCGCGGTCCGATCCGGACTGCATGAACTGGTAGGTGACGGTCGCGTACGCGCCGGTCGGCCGGTTCAGCGAGTCGGGATCTCCGATGCGCACCTGTCCGGCGGCCGGCATGGTGCCGGCGGCGGTGAAGTCCGCCTTGCCGGTGACGAGGTAGTAGTTGGGCGCGGTGTTCTCGTCCCATGTGCCGTCCGCGGGCGCCGTACCGGTCGCCGGGTTGTCGTCAGTGGTCTGTGAGCTGTCGACGTACGACTTTGCTTCATTGATCGCGCTATTGATTTGCGCCTCGGAACAACCACCGGTGAGCGCAAGCAGGCCGACAAGCAGACCGGCGGCGGCACGGGTGAGCAACGTATGCATTCTCATTTCCTGTATTCCTCCATAGATTCCTTGACGACGCGGTAAAACGTGTCTTGCAAAGAGATGATTCATCTTAGTCGAACATATGATCGAATCAGGAATTCACACGGTTTGTTGCGGAAAACTTTTTCAGGTCTTCCATACCACCTTCAGCACCGCCGCCCGAACACGGAAAAGGCCCGTTCGCACATGACATCGCATGGCAAACGAGCCTTGAGTATCGGTGAATCGCGAATCGATACAGGAACGATCCGACGTAACCGTTGACGACATTCATGGCGATACTGCCGACGATGAGCGCAAGCAGGTAGAACAGTATCACTGCAAGAACGAGTCCGGCCATGGAGGCGAGGAACCGTACCCAATGCTCGTCGAGGTTACGGCTGATGACGGACCCCCACGCGAACGCGATCAGCCAGACAAGGCGAGCAACGGAGGCGACCGCCTCATCCGCCCGGTTCCACAGGGGTCGCCGGTTGGCTCGGACGGTCATGACGACGGGGACATAGTTGTCCGGTCTTGTCGGCGCCGTTGCCGGGCCTGCCGGGCCTGTCGGGACTGTCGGCGCGGGGTCGCGGCGGTTTGTCCGGTTATGGTTGGTGTGTGTGATCCGGTTGGAATGGGAGGTTGCGATGGTTGATGCTGGTTTCGGTTTGGTGTTGGTGGCGCGGGATGTGGCGTTGGATGCGCCGTTTTTGCGGGGCACGGTGGGGTGTTTGGAGGTTCGTGACGGCGTGTTTGCGTGGGATGCGCTTCCGGAGACGGTGCGTATTCTCGGGCTCATCCCGCCGCGCTTGTTCAGGGATCTGGATGTGGAACGCGTGTATGCGCGGTGGTATGAGCTGGTCTTGTTGGAATATCTGACGGATGACGTGGATGCGGTGGTGCTGGTGTCGTTCCCGGATGGGGGTGTGCGTGTGGGTGTGATGGATGGTGTGGCGGATGGTGTGGCGGCGGCCGGGTTGGATGTGATGCGGTGGATGGTGGAGGGGTCGCGCACGGGGGGCGAACGCGGGGGACACATACCCGTGTCGTAAAGGAGGTGGACCATCATGCTGTGGTTCGTGCTGGTTTGGCGGCTCGAGCAGTTTGGCTTTGGCGCGGTCCAGCGTTTCGGTCCTGGTGCGTCCGACGGTGCTGACGCGGCGGCGTCTGCCGTCGACAGGGGTCCTCGCCGAGCGAGGTCGAGGTAGGCGCACCAGCGTCCGTTCGGCAGTTGTCTGAGCGTAGGATGGGGATTTCACCAATATCCTTTCTGACATAACGTGCATTATCGGCTCGATAGTCAGGTTTGGATAATCAAACGATAATCACACGTCGCCGGACGCAAACCATCTGCGATGGTTACTCCGCGGAGATCGCATCCACCCCGTCCATTTGCGCTCGAGTGAGTCCTTGATCCTCAAGATGACCCACCGCATGGTATTTCAGCCACTTCACAAAAGGTCCGCGTTCATTCGACTCGTAGTATTCCAACAATCTGTCCTTGAACGATGCTTGCGGTCTTCCACAGCAGATCGATGCTCTTCCGTTTCGCCAATTCGACACACCGTTCAGTCAAATCGGTCTCCGGTTCCGGCTGAATCCATTAGGGTCCTCATCCTTTCCCTAGTCAAACCGCTTGGAGCCAATTCCACAGCGTTATCCCTAAGATATTGCTCAACCCGGTGTTCGCAACCGTGGAAGCCACGGAATACGGAATCCCCTGCATCTTCAGATTGGCGGTCTTCCAGACGCCATCATCCTTAAGCCTGACAGCCAATTGTTGGGCTTTAGCGTTACCCATAAGAAGCACCTCCTTGGCAACAGACTTTAAACGACTGGTCCCCGCACCACAACATCGATCATGACAATCCCCTTCGTTTCAGTTCCGCGGTGTAATCCGTGATCCTCTGCACCAGTTCCACGGTCGACAACGCCGAGAGGTCAGCCGATGTACTCGTCGTGTCGCCGTACGAGAGCTCACGCTCGACGCGGGAGAGGAAGTCGTCGACTTCGTCGATATCGTATCCTTTGACGAATCGCACGGTCTGGAAGGTGAAGTCTCGCACCCATTGGGCATCCACGGGTTCGCGACGATCCAACCGGTCGGCGAGATCCTCCAGGAACCTGTCGACCTCGTCGATGTTGTAGGCTTCATGCCATTTCGAGGAGTACGAGAACCGTTGCGCCCTGACAATCGTGCCGCTGATCATGATGCGTTTCCTTTCATCGCATTCATACCCGCACTCCATTATGACAGAACAAACCCGCCAACCAAGCCGAGACATCCTTGGCCGTCAGATTCAACACCTGCTGGCAATCAGCCCGTCGACGTAGATCGTCAATTGGACTGCCGGTGCACGATGTCAACGCCGACTCCTGTTCGTCACGGCACCCTGAATCCGACGGCCATGCTGTCCGCACCGCCGTTCCGTCCGATCAACATGTCATCCGGGATACGGAAATTGCCGTTATGCCAGAACGCGTCGGCCACCGCGTCGACCGCGATCGGCTGGACGGCGATGACCGTCATGACGGTGCCGGCCAGTTCCACGTTGACCATGATCATGGTGAGACGGTCCGGCGCCACGAACGTCATCGGGACGGGCATACCGGTCATCGCCGTCCAGTCTTCACGCGGCACGTACGCGTACAGGCGCGCCCGCATAGGCGGCATATCGGCTCGCCAGAGCATGAGCTGCAACGGGAACTGGTCCACGCCCTCGTCGTCGCCCCGGTCCGGCCGGTACACAGGTTCGACGCCAAGTGCGGCCGGATTCAATCCGACGATGCGCGGGTCGGCGAGTGTGGCGCGGACGGCGGGCTGACGCGACGACATCCTGCCCGGCCGGATCCATAGCGCGAGACCGAGCGCGACGCCGATCGCCAGCAGAGCCAATCCGCCGATCAGCGCGGGCGTCGTCCCGTCGGCCAACCCAATGCCTATGCCGTGCAGGCCGGCGAACGCGATGAGGACGAACAGGATGGATACGATCGTCACGCCGACAATGCTGACATGCAGGTTCCTGCCGTATAGGCGGGCCGCGTCCGATGCGGCCGCGTGGGAGGCCGCGTATCGTGAGCCGATTCTCGGGATCATGCCTCCATGATCGCGCTCGAGCATGACGTATCCTCCCCCGGTTCCACGCATGCTGTACGACCGGCCCGACTACCCCGGTATCACCGGCGCCGGATCGATCAGGTCCGCCACGCCAACGAACCCGATGAACGCAACCGGCAACGCGGCTATCGCCATCGTCCACTCGGCGAGCACACGCGCCACACCGACGATCATGCGCCGACGAAACTCGACTGGATCAGCCGGGGCGTCATCCAGAAACGACATGAAGAACGAGATGATCCAGCAAAGCAGCCCCAGCGCATAGCATATGAACGCCGCGATCGTGACCGCGTCCCCCGGCAGTCGCGACACCATGTCGAAGAACGGCGGGATCCAGAACGCCGCGACCGGCGCAACCAACGCGAAACCGGCGATACGAAGAGCACGGACGATAAGAGGCTTGTCGATATGCGGCATCTTCAAGAAACGATGCGGTTCATGCGTCCATGATCTCCGCGCCGAACGGCCAGAGGGCGAGCTTGGCCATCTTGAACGACTGGATGCCGAACGGGATGCCGATGATCGTCACGCAGTTGAGTAGTCCGGCGACCACGTACCCGATCGCCATCCAGATGCCGACGAGCACGACCCAGATGATGTTCGCGAACGTCGATCCCGCTCCCCCGCCGTATCGCACGGTCTTGCCGAACGGCGTCAGGGTCAGTCCCGCCATCTTGAACGCTTGCAGCCCGAGCGGGATGCCGACGATCGTGACGCACAGTACGAACCCGACGACCGCCCAGCCGATGGCGATCTCGATGCCGCCGAGCACGATCCACAGGATATTGCCGATCAGTCGCATATGCGGTTCCTCCTTGCCGTCACCGGTTCGCCCATGCGGCGGTCCAGTCCTCGGCGTCGGACAGACGGTCGAAGCTCTGGTGCAGGATCCCGTCCACGCCGAACGGCTGGACCGGCATGTCAGCCGGGATCAGCCGGCGAGGCACCTTGACCGACGCGTCATACGGCAGGTTCGGCGCAAGCTTCGCGATCCTCGCGGTCACACCGTTCCTCGCTCCCGTCAGATGGGCGGCGAACGTGAACGGACGCGATTCGTCGATGATGAAGTTCAACATGATGAAACCCCTTTCAAGAACAGGGTATGAAAGTCAAACGTAAACGGCGGACATTCCGTCGGTGTCTCGCGGAAAAGCCGAAAGCATTGTAGAAGTAAGAAACACCACGGGTCCGCGCATATTCATGAAATCACCCGCGTAAGCGGAACACACTGTATGTATGTTTGCTCTCACCATAATCCGGGCCGGGGACGGCCGGAACGGACCGGAACCACGACCATGACCACGACCAACACGCATGTCGAGCGTGTGCCGGCCGCCCATCGTCCGAAGACCCCACGCTCACCGGCGATCTGCGGCTATAGCAACGCGACCGCCGACAATTCGACGCCGATCGCCAGCAGCGGAGCGCCCGCCCCTATCTCCAGCATCGGACCGACGTATGACGGCCGATCGGCGTCCAATCGCGCCGTATGCGGACGGGTCGGATCACACACGACGGTGACGGTCTGGCCGGGCCGGAACCGTACGTCCTGATTCCACCCCTTTGAGACGATCGTATACGGCACGCCTCGGATCAGATACCTGACCACGAGATTCCATGTGCCATCACGCGTATTCCGCAGACGACGAACGATCACGCCGGTCATGGCCAACCGGCATCCCGACCGCAGCCGACGCACACGGACGAAACCGATGGCGCCGGCGGCAACAGGTACGGCACCAACGAGCGTGAGGATCACGCCCAAGGCGAACATCGGATCTCACGCACTGGCAGCGGCAAGCGCCACACCAGCCACGAGACAGACGGCGCCCGCGGCCGTCATGGTACGCGTCATGGCGCCGACATGCCGATCGGACGGAAGATACGCGACATCCGGGTGAGTGGGATCATAGGCGACGTCAGTCCGCTCGTCCAGATGCATATCAGGCAACCCGGCCGTGGCCGCGGCCAGCACCGTGCGTTCACGGCCGTCGGCGTCGTACCGGATTTCCGGCGTCAGCGTGAGATTCCAATCATTCTCATGTTCGACGAAGCGAATGACCGTGCCGCGCGTACGGGCGGTGCAACGGGAACGCAGCGTGCGGATGCGTTGCGAGACGACAAGTGCGACGAGTAGGACAATAAGACCGGCTGCGAACAGCACGCCACCGACGATGGCCGACGACGAACCGAACATGGCGAATCACTCCTTTGTGGGCTTCCGCCTACTATCTTTACCATATGATCACGACTTTGATCCGCCGGGAATTCCCCGCCCATCGTTCACCAGTCCGGGTGCAGCCGCCTCCACTCGGACTGCAGATGTCTCCTCCAACCTTTCGGGCTACCCGGCACGCCCCAACGTTCCAGCGTCCGTTTGTCGGGAGCCCCCACGGACTCCAGCTCCTCAGGCGACGGCACGTACGGGTAGCGCACGCCGCCAACCGGATCCAGCCAATGATCACGCAGGTCCAGCCACTGGATCTTCAGCCTTCCGACCCAACCCTCTTCGAGGGACCCCGGAAGACCCCACGCCTTTTTCCGATCCCGTGTCAGATGATTCTTGTACTCACCGACCTCCCTGGGTGAAGGCACTCCTTGAATCCGCCAATCCTCCCAATCCGTCCCGGCCTCGTCATCGAACAGACCCGGTTTCGGATCAAAGGCGACCGGCATAATCGGCCCGGTCGCCCGGATGTTGCCTTTCCCTTCGCCACGCAACATGGCGACCCTGTGGAACCTCCAACCCTTCGCGAGCGAATCCAATCGCCCCGTCAATACGGCGGCGGTCTCGTCAAGCGTTCCCTTGCCGGACAGCCACAGGTCGGCGCAACCGCCCTCGCCGACGATCAACGGCATGTTGTCGCACACCAAGTACAACCGTCCCACAGCCGGCACGGTTACGATCGTCATATCCATGGCATGGTTACCCGTCTTCCGGCACAGCCCGGCGACCAGCAGCAGTCGTCCGTCGGCCGCATACACATAGCAGGGAACCGCACCACACCACAGGTAGAAGCCATTCACCGGGACAATGCACCGTTTGAAGCCGGCATCATCCGCATACGGACCATCACCCAACGCGTTTAACCGCACATTGAACATGCGCGCCGACACCTTGGCTCCGTTGACGTCCCGGGTAATCCCCCAATGCACGGGAACCACATAATCACGTCCGTTGGTCGCACGGATCACGGCGTTCACGACATCATCCGGTCCGATACTCCATGACGCGCGGCGAACCGGCCCCCACCCGTCTTCACCCACCACTCCGATACCGGGATACGTGGCCCGTGGATCCCAAACCTGCGCGATACGACCCGTCACGCCACTCCTCCCGTTGCGATGCTGCCGCCGATCACCGCGAACCGGACGGCCGCGGCAGTGCCGACAGCGTCATGATGACGACGATCAAAACGATCAAATACCTGCCGAAAAGCATCACATACGGCCCGTACGTACCAAGGAACACGGCGAACGCGGCCGGACCGCCGGGGCGCTCGCCGGCACTCACATACGCGATCGTCCACGACAGAACGCCGTCCACACAGCCGAGGATCAGGCCGACCATGGTCGCCCCGTCCGCCACGTGCAGCCGAGCAGTGCGATCCGGCGGAACCGTCCGGTCATGCGCTACGGACGACACCGTCAACCGCAGGGACAGGTACACGGCGATCGCGAACGAGACGACCGTCAGCACGGCGCCCGTCGCCTGCAACGTCTTGTATTCGGGATCGGCGAAGGCGTTCACACGCATGATCCGCTCCAGCAGCGAGGTGGTCGTTTGACCGAGCGCGAAGACCACCGTCGCCACCGCGATGGCGATCTTCGCTCCCCCATTGTCGCGGCGGGATTCACTGCGACGTCCGTATTGGCCCTGCGATTGTCCCCGCGCGGCCATCGCCGGGATATGCGGGGATCGCACCGCGATGAGGAAGAGCACCGCCGCGGCGATGAGCAGCAGGATCATCACCACGTTCCAGACGTTCATCGCCCACTGTCCAGAGCCTGACGGAGCCCCGTGATACTGCTGTCGCGCCTGTGCGAGACGGGACATCGCCCGCCCCAAGCCGCACACCACATACACGCCCGCGAGGATCGCGAACGGGAGGACGGGGTCACGGCGTGTACGACCGCCACGGCCACCAGCCTGCAACGCCGACACCGATGCGGCGAGAGCCATGAGCACTAGGACGCCGGAGATGCAGGCCGGCAACCCGTTCCAGAGGAAATACATCGTGTACGCGGGAGAGTCCATGCCGGCATTCCCCGCACCGGAGAGGAACAGCGTCGACATGCCGGTCATGGAGACGAAAGCGACCACGAGTCCGATGATCACGGCGATCAGCATGACCATGAGCGGAAGTCGTGCCGGATGCCCCTGCCCTGCCGGTTGCCCGGCAGGCATGACCGGAGCGGCCGGCATGGAGGCGTTGGGATAGCGGGGATATGGATTGGAATAATTGGGATACGGATTGGGATACTGCGCGACCTGGCCTGCGGGAGGCAGCGCCGTCCCGCACGAACCGCAGATTCCCGCACCGTCGGCGCATGGAGCACCGCATCGTGGACAGGGCCTCATATCGTCCTCCTTGCCATCCTGGCAATGCATGGAACCACTTTCAGACTAGCCCCAGCGGACGCGATCGCGCCACGATCGGTCATGGAAGTTCCCGCCATGTTCCCGCGCAGTTCCCACGGGATTCACGCGCTGAAAGCTGAGGCGAGGAGATCCGTTAGCCAAGCCCTACAATGCTCGATCCTGATGCCGGTGCCACGTATGGTCACCCACCCGGTGTGCATCATGCGTGATGCACACCACAGTCGAGCCGGGTGCGCGGAATGGCCGGATATGGAATGATTGAAAGACGACGGCCGTGGTGGGAGCCGTCATACGGCACGATCGATAAAGGAATCGACCATGACCAGTTCAATCAAACGCATGTTCACCATATTCGTCGGAGCGGCCGCGGCATTGTTGCTGGTACTGGGCGTATCCGCGTGCGGGACCACATCCTCGCCGCAACCGGCGCCTAGAGGCTCGCAATCAGAGACCGAACAATCCACGTCGAACGACGACGATCAAGACGACACCAGCAGCACGTCGGACGACGATGCAGATGACTCAGACGATGCGTCAGACGCGTCGGACGATACAGGAAACGACGACGCCGACGATGCCGACGATCAAGACGACGGCAACGACTCAGACGATTCGTCGGACGACGATGCCAACGACGACAACGATGACAATCAGAATGACACCGACGACGATAATGACGACGGGGACGATACGGATGACGACAACTGACCTTTCATAAGCGTCAGCCGTCCCCGCGATCGGTCTTGATCCGACGAGACACAGCAGATACATGACCCGTCGGATCGAGGCCGATCAGGCCGCAGATCAGGCCGCGACGGTCTGATGCAGCGATCCGGTGAGCCGATCCACCCACGCGCACGCCTCGTGCAATCCGGCGAAGGAGCCGTGCACGATGACGCGTTTCTTGTCCACAGTGGACGCGTCGCGTGTGACCATTTCCGGCAACTCATAGAACCCCGGGATGACCACCGTCGCATCGTAGGCAAGACTGGGCGCCAGACGGGTGATCTTCGCCGTGACCCCGGCTGGGCCGCCGATCATCGTCGCCGCATAATCAAGATTCGTATGCTGTTTGACGAACATGTTGTGAACGGTAACAACCCATTGTTACGTAACGGCCGACACATACCCATAATGTCGCCCATATCACATAACAGATCCACATTGCGCACATCCACACCGCATACGACGGATCCGGAACTGACGGCACTCACGCAGGACCAGTACGATCCGACGCGATCCCCGCGTAGACTGGAACCGTACCGGACACTTCGGGAAGGGAACCGGCATGAGCACACACAATGATGTGACCAATGACGTGACGACGATTGAAGGACTGTCCTCGACGATCGCGGACATGATACGGGAACGCACTTCGATTCCGGCCGTGGCGTTGCATGTGCAGGCCGCGGACGGCAGCGCGATCCTCGATCCGCAGACGTTGCGCGACATCGACAAAAGGGATCTCGCCTCGCCGTCCCTGATGGACACGAAATACGGCGGCCCCTACCCGGTGCCGACGGAGTGGAACGATCCGGTCGATGCAGACGGAGCGCCCCTGTTCCTGTTGGCGCAGTGGAACTTCGCGGATCTGCCGCATCTGGATGGGTATCCAACGGACGGGTTGCTGCAGCTGTTCATCGCCGAGGACGTCGAGGCGGAGCATCCGTGGGAGATCCGCTATCTGCCCGCGCCGCTGCTCAGCGACGTGCGGGTCGTCGCACCGTCATGGACGTCCGACCTCAACGACCTGCCGTTCAGCGGTCCCGACGTCACCTTCAAACTCGTCGGCGCCCCCATCCGCAATCCCATGGACACGAGCGACCGAGGGATCGAGGATCTCATTGACGCGTGCCTCGACCGGCTCGGGGACGAGGCGCGCGACCTCTATGACGACAACGACGCGGATATCGACGACCTGCTGTTCGAGTTGCTTGGAACGGGCGGCCACCTGCTCGGCGGCCATCCCACGTTCACGCAGGACGATCCGCGTGACTGGCTCGACGACGGTGATGACCTCGTCCAGCTCGCCCAGATCGACAGCATCGAGTTCTCGATGATGCTCGGCGACAACGGCATCGGCCACATCCTCATTCCCCGCGACGCGTTGCGCGCCTGGGACCTGTCCCGCGCCGTCTACCAGTGGGACTGCTACTGAATCCCGCTGTCAAGGCTACCGAAGCACACCACAGACAACGTTCCTCCAACTCCTCACGAGATCGTGAGGAGCTTTTATGTTTTCATATTTGCGTGAATACCTGCGCGAACACGCCGCCTACATCCGCATGAGCATCGATCCAGGCAACTGACGGGATGCCACCACCAACGGGAACGCCGCCTCAATCCTACTTCGCGAAGTACTCCTCGACGGCGGTGCTCAGGTCGGCGATGTCGTCAATGATGCGGTAGCAGCCGTGCTCCTTGAGCTCGCCGGGTTCGGCGTAGCCCCAGCCGCAGCCGAGGCAGTCGAGGCCGCATGCGACCGCGCCGTCGGCGTCGGTCCAACGGTCGCCGACCATGAGCGCCTTGTCGCCGGCGGTCGCGTCGAAGTCGATGTGCTCGAAGCAGTAGCGGATGACCTGCTCCTTGGTCAGACGCGAGTTGTCCTTGCTGGCGCCGTAGATGCCGGACACCATCGGGGTCACGCCGAAGCGGTCGCAGATCGGCTTGGCCTGGTATTCGGGCTTGCAGGTGGCCACGGCGAGGTAGTAGCCGTCTGTGCGCAGGATGTCGAGCTGCTCGGCGATGCCGTCGAACACCTTGTTGACGTATCGGCCGGCGACCTTCTGACCGGGGTTGTTCGGATCGTCGAACACGTTCTGGTTGGCGTAGTAGTCGCGGTAGATGTCGACGGCCTCGTCGAGCTTGTCCTCCGGCACATGGTTGCGCTTCAGCGAGGTGATGATGGCGGGGCCCACGAACCGATGCAGCTCCTCGTCGTCCGGCACCGCCATGCCGATCTTCCTGAAGGTCTCGGTCACGGCCGCGATGATGCCGGGCGCGGAATCGGTGAGCGTGCCGTCCAGATCGAGTAGGACCACGTTCCTCGGATGTTCAGCCATCGGTGTCACTCCCTGATGTCTCTCGTTGTTGTCATTCGGCGGAATCGCCAAGAATAGATTACGTTGTCATCTGGAACAAATGTGCCCGGTCCAATCGGGCCGGGCACAACGTTCATGCACTGTTCACTCTGCTCACTCGTAGTCGGGGATCCAGCCGTCGCGGTGCATCTGCAGACGCTTCTCGAGCAGCTCCTTGAGCTCCTCCTCGCTGCGGCGTTCGAGCAGCATGTCCCAGTGGGTGCGGGTCGGCTTGGCGATCTCGTTGGTCTCCGCGTCCTCGCCCTCACGATGCGCGGTCGCGCCGCAACGGCACTCCCACTCGTCAGGGACCTCGGCGCCCTCGGCGAACGGCAGGATGGTGCGGTGGCCGTTGGGGCATACGTAGGCGACTTCCTCACGCGCGGCGAAATCGACGTTCGAATCGGATTCCAGCGACTTCGCGCCGATGCTCATGCCACGCAGACTGCGTTCTGCCATATCACGTCCTCCTTATAAGACCTATCAACATTACGAAACAGCTCGGACGAGCGCTTTATTCCGGTATTCCAATCGCCTCTACAAAGCCTCAGTCGACCCCGGAGTACGACACGACGCCACGGTTGACCATCTCGACGGCCTTGCGCGCCCGTTCGGCAAGCGATTTCCCGTTGGGACCGAGATAGTTCTCCGCGGACGCGATCTGCTGCAACACGTCGGCCAGACGCTTGGCGTTGCGCACGAAGTCGCCGCCGGTCAGTTCGACCCCGCGCAGCACCTCGGACAGGTCCTCGCCGTCGGCCCACTCGTACATGATGTCGAGGATGCCGGCGTCCAGATCGGGCAGCGGGTCGAGCCCATGGTCCTCGCACAGGGCGCTGACCTGATTGCGGATCGCCTTGAGTTCGCCGGCCGCGACTGCGATCGGCCCGTGGATCGATCCCGGATAGTAGCGCGGTTCCCCGCCGGCGCCGCGACGGGCCTCGTAGACAAGCAGCGACAGCACCGCCGCCAACCCCGCAGGCGGCAGCAGGTCGAGCGCACCGGTCAGGATCGCCTGAGCGAGCACCACATCCTGTTCGCTGTACAGTCGCCGAAGCAGTTGGCCATGCTCGGTGAGCCGCAGATCACGATCCCCACTTCGTTCGAGATAGCCGAGTTCGGTCAGCACGTCGCAGATGCGGTCGAACTGGCGGGCCACCGATCCGGTGCGCGAGTCATACCGTTCCTGCACGCGTTCCAGTTCCCGCATCTCGCGCGTCCAGCGATGCCCCCATTTGAGGTGCTGCTGCAGGTCGGGGCATTCCCGGCATGGGTGGTGCTGCTCCTGCTTGCGCAGGTCGCCGATGCGACGGTCGAGGTCGCGGAACGCATCGCTGCGTTCGCTATCGGAGCGGAACGCGGTGTGTTTGAGACGGTTGCGTTCCGTCTTCTCGAGATCGCTCAGCCGCATGCGCAGCGTCATGAACTCGCGGAAGTCGCCGTGCTCGCATGAGAAGGCCTTCTCGTAGCCGTCGATCGCCTCCTTGAGCGTGGCCATCCGCGATTCGAGCTCCCATGCGGAGGCGTTCGCCTCCCACTGGGCGAAGGAGTGGTCGAGGGTGATCCTGCTGGTCTCGTAGTCGCTGGAGTTGAGCAGGTTCACCGCCATGTTGAACGTGGCCTTGAAGCTTGAATGCAGCGGGTACACGCGCTTGCTGGAGAGCGCCGCCGCCGTGGCCGGGACGAATCCCCGGTGGTCGACGACGATCGCGTGGCCGATGGTGTCGATGCCGCGGCGTCCGGCGCGTCCGGTCAGCTGGGTGAACTCCCCCGGGGTCAGTGCCACATGGCCTGTGCCGTCGAACTTCTCGAGCTTCTCGACCACCACGCACCGGGCCGGCATGTTGATGCCGAGGGCCAGCGTCTCGGTGGCGAACACCATCTTGACCAGCCCTTCCTCGAACAGTCGTTCGACGATCTGACGGAACAGGGCGATCATGCCTGCGTGGTGGGAGGCGAAGCCCTCCTCGAGCGCGAAGCGGAAACGGGAGAACCCCAGCGCCTTGAGATCGGCCTGGGAAAGCTGGCCCTCGACCATCTCGTCGACGATCGTGCGGATGCGCCTCGCCTCCTGCTCGCTGGTGAGCTCGAGACCGGCGTTGACGCACTGTTCCACGGCCTGATCGCATCCGTTGCGCGAGAAGATGAAATAGATGCCGGGCAGCATGTCGAGGAAGTTGAGCTCGTCGACGACGGCCCAACGGCGCGGCGTGTGCCGTTCCGGCTTGCGTGTCTGCCCTCCCGGACGGCCCTTGCCTCCCTTGCGTCCGTGGTCATGACGCTTGTGCGAACGCTCCTCGCCCTGTCTGCGGGCCGCGATCCTGTCGAGCTGGTCGAGCCTGCCGGCGAGGTCGGGGTTGAGCTTCATGGTCTGATCGCCGTGGTCGTCGCGACGGTACAGGTCGATGATCTCAGGTTCCGTATGGTCGTCGCGCTGGACGATGACGTGCTGCTCAAGCGGGACCGGACGCCGTTCGGAGACGACGAGCTCGGTCCCGCCTCTGACGGACGAGATCCACTTGCCGAAGTCCTCGACGTTGGACACGGTCGCGGACAGCGCCACGATGCGGACGCGCTCGGGCAAGTGGATGATGACCTCCTCCCACACCGGTCCGCGGAACCGGTCGGCGAGGTAGTGGACCTCGTCGAGGATCACATAGCGCAGCGCGTCGAGCGTGGTGGAGTGCTCGTAGAGCATGTTGCGCAGCACCTCGGTGGTCATCACCACGATGTCCGCCTCGGAATTGATCGAGGTGTCGCCGGTGAGCAGGCCGACCTTGTCCGGGCCGTACACGTCGACGAGATCGTGGTACTTCTGGTTGCTCAGCGCCTTGATCGGTGTGGTGTAGAACGCCTTGACGTTACGGTCCTGCGCGAGGTAGACGGCGAAGTCGGCCACGACCGTCTTGCCGGCTCCGGTGGGCGCCGCGACGAGGACGTTCTTGCCGGCCTCGAGGGCGTCGTTCGCCTGCGATTGGAAGTCGTCAAGTTCGAACGGGAGGGTGCGCGCGAATCTCGCGGCCACGCTCGCATCCTCGGCCCGGCGCTTGCGGAACGCCGCATACCTCGCCGAGGGTGACAATGCGCGATCGCCTTCGCCGGTCTTCCTGCTGTTGTCCCTGTTGCTGTTCTTCTTGCTCATCTATCCGAGAACGCCCTTGCGCCAGCGCCTCCACGCCTCGACGTGGCGGCTGCGCTTGGCTTCCTTCCTTAGGATCACGCCGACATGCGCGTCTTCGTAGCGCTCGGCTGCGGTCTTCAACGGCTGGGTGAATATCGGGGCCTCATCACCGGCCTCGTCCTGTGACGGTTCGCCCATGCGCTCCAGACGCTCGCCGATCCGCGACCCCGTTTCGGAGACGACGCCAAGCGCCGCGATGGCGCGACGAAGCGCGTAGACACCGCCGATGACGAGCATGGCGACCATAAACAAGACCAGCAACAGCCATATCCACCAAGGCATGAATCACTCCTCCTCCCGCGATTTGCCGCGATCCTCCCCGCGCTCTGCGCTCATGTGTCTCTTGTATCCCGTCTGCACCCCGTCTTACCCGTCCCGCACCGCGGAACCGGCGGACGGTCAATCCTCGCCGCGCGTCACGACGCTCAGCTCGCGCTGAGCTCGCGCGATGATCATCGTGCGCAGGGTATCCGGGGCGACGGCGACGATATGACGCGCATGCGCGATGCAGAACGCGACGAACCACGAGTCGGACGAGACGATGAGGTTGACCTTCTCGCCCTGGCCGCACGGTTCCACGGTGGCCCCCGGCAGGTTCTTGACAAACGCCATGTCCTTCGCATCGGTGATGAACGACGCCGCCGTGCCGTTGTCGAAGCTCCACTTGCGCAGTTCGCTCAACGGCATGTCGGGGATGTCCAGACGCGTGGTGGGTTCGACGAGCTTCGCCTGCTCGATGCGCGCGATGCGCAGCACCTGCCATGTGCGCGGCTTGCCGTTCGCCTTGTTGATGGCCGGGTTCTTCAGGACGATGTCCTGCCTGTCGGCCGGGGCCGCCTTGGCCACATCCGTCCACACGGCCACGTAATACACGCCCTCGTCCACATAGATCTTGACCGGCGCGACCAGACGCCTGCGCGTGTTGCCGGCGCCGTCCGTATAGGTCATGTCAAGCAGCGAATGCGAGGTGATGGCTCGCTTGACCACCCCGAAGTTGTGCGGTTCGAGCTCGTATCCGGTCAGGCTCAGCCACGGCGTCTGCCCCGGCTTGACGTGCTGGTGCAGACGATGGTACAGGCTTTCGGCCTGTGCCCGCTGCTCGTCGGGCAGCAGGGGCGAATGGGCCAGATAGCTCACCGAGGCCGTGAGCATGCTCAGGTATTGCGGGGAGATGCCCGCGAGACGCTCCAGACCAAGCGAGTTGGTGGCCGAGACGATGCCTTCGGCGTCGAGCAGCGACCAGTCGATGTCGAAGAACTGGCTGCCGGCCATCTCGCCGTCGTCGGAGACGGTGGTGAGCGTGTTGATGTCCTTGTGGATCACATTGACGGACTTCTTGAGCTCCTCGGGGGTGCGCGGCCGGCCGATGAACCGCTCGGCGAGCTCCTCGAGCGAGAACTCCTCCCCGAGATGCGCGGAGAGGAACAGCATCAGACGCAGGCGGCGGTCCACCTCGCTGCCGGTCTGGAACGAGGACTTCTTGGAACGCTGTTTCGCGCCCTCGTCCTCGCTGGTCTCCCCGTCCGCGTTGGCGGCGACGCTGGCGGCGTCGAGTTCGACGGCGCGCTGTTCCGCGTCGACGTCGGCCAGCACCAGCGATTCGGCGGCGACGAGACGGCGGTGGAACGCGTCCGCGGCCTCCTGCGGGCTCACGATCGAGGCGCCCGGATGCTCCAGCACGTACATGGCCAGATCGTCCGAATCGGTGTACGCGACGTTGATATGCTCGCCGTCCACGTCGATGGTCGCGGCGAAACGACGGGAGTCGATGACCTTGACGAGCGCGTCGGGGATGGTCTGGGTGCCCAGTCCGGGCGCGATCGAGTCGAGTCCGAGACCGGGGATCGGAGTCTGGGGCACCCGCGGCGCGGTGCGCGACGCATGCCCGCCGCCCGCGTTCTGATCGGATTCGCTGGACATCGACATGGAGCGGGCGAGGTAGTTCGCCGCCGCCAGAACCGGCATGTCCTCCGGATCGAAGCGCAGACGCACACGGGGTTCGTCGCCGAGCTGCAGACGGTACGAGGCGAAATCCTGCCCCTCGGACTTGGACGAGTATTCGGGCTGGCGCGATTCGATGGCGATGCCCATGGCCGCGAGCTTGGCGCGGTCACGCTGGAACTGCTTGGCGAACGCCGCCTTGGCCGCCTGATCCGCCAGCTCTCCGTAGGAATCGGCGTACGCCTTCACTCGCTGGGCGATCTGACGTGAGGTGAGCCACTGCGGGAACGCGGATGACAACACGGCCAGCACATCGAGCTCGTGCTTACCCCACTTGTCCGAAAACCGCCGCCTTCCGGTACTACCTTCTGCCATTAGTCCTCACGTATCGTTAATCTTTAGTTTCAACTGCGTGCATCGTTATATGACGCAACTTCCCTCTATCTTACGGTGTTTTTCCGGCATGAAGTGCCTTTTCGCTAAATTTCGGCCTTCAATCATGTCGTATCCGCCGCGGCACGCCCGCCGTCCGTCCCATGAAATCCGCCCGACCTCGCGGAAACCGACCCACGCCGAACATGAAACGGCGATTTGTCGACGGCGTGTCGTATGTCGTTAATCCACGATCGGAACAAACGCCGATTAAGCTGGAAGTTACATGATCGACGTCAGGGAGGTATTGGCATGACGGCGAAATCCATGAGCCGCGATGAGATGCTCAAGATGCTGCGCGACCACGACGGCGAGGTGCCGAGGGAGTGCTCGATGCTCGACGGTCTGGAGTCGGCGCGTGGAACGTTGGCGAGCATGCCGACGTTGGAGGAGCTTTCGAAGAGGGAGCAGCGAGGCGGGTTCACGACGCTCACGACGAAGCGGTGACCTGTTCCGAGACGTCTGGTGCCTATTTGAGGGCCGCGATGAGCGCCTGCATCGCCTGATTGTCCGGCAGTTCGGCGACATTCGTCACCTGATCAACCACACCGTTCACGCCGAACCGGGAAATCGGGTCCGCGCCCGAATAGTCCACGGACCGGAACCCGTGGCTGCGCCAGGCGAGCTGCTGCACATCCTTCGACGTGAGCAGGTCGAGCAGCCGCTCCCCCTTGTCGTCCAACGCCATCAGCGTATGCGTCGACCAGACGGTCGGCGTCGGATAGGCGACGACGAGGTCGTCCTTCACCTGTTTGAAGGCATCCGGATTATTGGCGGCGAGGTCGAGGATCTGCGATTCATAGCCCACGGTCATGGGCTTGGAGCCGACGCCGAGGGTCAGGAACTGGTTGAACGAGTCCTCACTGGAGGTCTCCATCCATCCCGACTTCGCGAAGATCGCCTTCACGCGGGCGCCGTCGCGCGCGACCGATTCGGTGGTGGCGGGCGATCCGCCGTTCATGACGGTGGCGATCAGCGCCGCGTATTCGTTGCCTGAGTTCGATTGCACCGGATCGGTGGAGTCGATGCGGAACTGGCCGTATCCGGCGGCGTATCCGACATCGTTCCAGGTCTTGTTCGCCTCCATCGCGGCGACGGCCTTGGCCATGTCGAGACGGTAGACGCCGTTGGCGTCCCTGCTCATGATGCCGGTGGAGACGAGTCCGTCGGCGACCGCCTTGTGCGTGTAGACGACGATGGGCGAATTGAACACGATGTCGCTTCTGACCGGTTTGATTCCCTGCGCCTTGCCGTATTCGACGGCGGTGCGGGAGGAGGGGAACAGGTAGTCGAGACCCTTGCGGTCGGCGTCCATCATGGCGAGACTGCCGGCCTTGCGGTACGACACCTCGAGGCCCTTGCCGGCCGCGAGCTTGGCGAACGCGGGATCGTCGAACAGGCCGATCTTCTCGCCTCCCAGATAACCGTCCACCTTGACCGTCTCCGCGGGCGTGCCCGAGGCATTGCCGTCGGTATCCCCCCTGGGACCCACCGTGTTCCACACGATGAGGCCGAACACGATCGCGACCGCCACCAGCAACGCGATCAGACCGACGACCCTGCCCGTATTGCGATTCGGTTCCATGCTCCGTCCCCTCCGTGGACCAGTTCCACCGGCATCCCGATCGGCCGATCGGCTTCGGCCGACCCAATCCGATGATGGTCCCAACCATACGCGCCGCTCGGCACACACCTGTGGACCGGGCGGGGCGTGCGGCGAGTCGGGGCGGTCGGTCGCGTATGGTGATGCGCATGGATCGCGTGCGTATTGTCTTTGAATTCCCCGACAGGGCGTCGGCGCGCGCGTGGCTGTTTCGCCTGCGCGAGTTGGGGTTGGAGTCGCCGAAGGCGCTTGTCGAGGACGAGCAGCCTCTCAATGTCAAACGCAACGGGCCGAAGCTCGCCCGTTGGCTGATGACCCATGAGGGATGGCATCCCATCGCGGACGCGGCGAACCGTTCGGCCGCGCGCAAGGCCGCATACAAGATCAACAACGGCATCCGACGCGGGTTCGAGACGGGGGCGTTCGAGGCGCGCGCCCGCTATGAGGCGGGCGCGTGGATCGTCGAGGCCAGGGTCCGCCCCCGTCGTCAGCAGGTCGCCGAGACGACGGCGGACATGCATCCGCTGTTCTGACCCCGCCCCGTCATTCGGGAATCGAACCATAAATATACAGTCCCGCAACCCCTACTGCCGCCTAGTGTTTCGAGTCCGCTCACCAGTTTTTGCCCACATTTTGCCCACATCCGCTTTCGTCTATCATCTCGCCCATGCGGACGGACAGGGCCTCCAGATCGTCGTCGAACAGGTCGGCGTACACGTCCAGCGTCATGGCCGCGCTCTTGTGGCCCAGCTGCCGTTGCACGGCCTTGACGTTCGCGCCGGAGGCGACCATGAGGCTCGCCGCCGTATGGCGCAGGTCGTGCAGGGTTATCTGCTTGGCGATGCCGGCCCGGCGCAATGCGACGCGGAGCCACCCGTCCTCACGCGAGCTTTTGCCCTGCTCCCGCATCATCTCGCCCGGCCGCCTGGGCGATTCGAACAGGAGGGCGTCATCCGCCCGGCCCTCGCAGTGCGCGGCCATGACCGGATCGAGGGCCGTCGGATACATGATCGTCCTCGACTCGTGCGTCTTCGTGTCGCCGGGCGTGGGCACGCCGCCCACCATCGGCGCGGACACCTCTATGCGGATACGGCGCCTCGCCAGATCGACGTTGCCGACGCGCAGGGGCACCAGCTCGCCCCACCGCATCCCGCACAGCCCCAGGGTGAGGATGATGTCATGCCGCCATCCCGCGTGTTCCGCGAAGGCGTACAGTTCCTCCAAGGTCAGGTAGACGCGGCGCCCCCTGACCTTGCGCGGCAGTTCGACGCCGCGCGCTGTGTTCGCGGGGATGCGCCCGTCCCTCGCCGCGTCGTCCAGGATGCCGGCCAATATGCCGTAGGCGCGCAGCACGCAGCTTGCCCCGCGTCGCCCGCTCATGCCCGTCACCCACTGTTGGACGTCCTTGCGGGCGACCATGCCGACCGGCACCCCGCCCCACTCGGGTTCCACCCAGTTCCGGTATGCGGCCTCCAGATCGTCCATGTAGGAGGGCTTGACCCTTGTGCGCTTCGCGTCCAGCCACGCGCCGGACAGTTCGCCCACGGTCGTCTTGGCGTCCTGCGGGTCGATGAAAGAGCCCCGCGCCTTGGCGACGGTCACATGCTCGGCGGCCCAAGTGGTCGCGTCGATCTTGCGTCTGAAGCCGCGCTTGTCGGTCTGCGTGCCGTCGGGCTTCCTGTAGCGGACCCGGTAGCGGGTCTCGCCCTTCGACGTCAGGTATTTGACGACGTTGGCCATGTGCGCCTGCCTTCCGCGTGTCTGGTCAGGCGTCCTGCAGGGCGCTGACGCGCTGTGGGCTGACGCCGGTCACCACGGCGACGTCGCGGACGGTGAGGCCCTCGCCGCGCAGTGCGGATACGGTGCTGCGCGCGAGCTTTGACGCCTCGTCCTGTGCCTTGCGTGCGGCGTCGCGTTTGGCGAACAGCTCCTCCACCATGCGGCGGGTGGCCGGGTCGAGCCGCGGCTCGACGTGCACGTCGCCGACCGTCGCGTCGAGCATGTCGGCCGCGTCGCGCACCTGATCGGCGACCTGATCGAGGCGGCGCGCCTGGGTGAACAGTCCGGGGATTTCGGGGACCTCGACGGCCCACCAGCCGCCGGAGCGGCGGCAGACGGCGGTCACGTCCTTGGCTTCGCTCATTTCATGTTCCTTTCGATGTAGTTCAGGATGCCGTTGGCGGTGAGTTCGTTGACTTCGCCGTGTCGGGGTACCGTGGTCTTGGCTTTGCCGACGGTGACCTTGCTGTGGTTGGCGCCTTCCTCCCAGATGGCCTCGAGGCCGTTGGCCTTGGCCATCCGGTGGATGCGTTTCGCGAGTTCTTTTCTCTTCATAGGTATAGTCTATACCCATTTACTAATTCAAGTCAAGTGGTATTTACTATTTTGTGTCGGGTTTTACGGAACAAGAAAAGCCCCGGAACCGCGCAAGGCGGAACCGGGGCGAACGGAACGACGGGCTAACGGCCGCCGCCATGCAGATCCGAATATACGACGTCGGCAAGGAAGCAGGCGAGGGATGCGACGGCGACGAGCACCGCCGTGAACGGCGCGGCCAACAGACGCAGCAGCCTCACGACCTGAACTTCTTCCGAGTCTCCGCCGGCTGGTCGGTCAGGATCGAGATGGCGTAGTGCATCTGCCGGGCGGTGTTGTAGATCACCGTGGGAATGACATGCCCCGTGATGTTCTTGTAGTCGCCGGCCATCTCCTGCATCTCCTTCGGCTCGTACAGGGGGATGACGCCCTGCCCGGGAATCCACAGAAGTCGTTCGTCCGTGTCCCTTGCGCCGAGGAAACGCGGCTGGATGAGCCGCAGGATCTGGCCGCTGTTGTCGGATGCGTAGTGCACGAAATTGTAGATGGTGTCGTTGTTGGCGTAGCGGTAGCTGCCCACCGCCTGCGCGATCTCCTGCGCCGATGGCATGGTTCCTCCTTGATACCGTAGGTAGCAGTCCCACGGATAGCTGTAATACTGGCTGATGTTGGTTTCGCGGCCCGTCTGGTCTCCCGGATTGCCGGCGATGCTGTTGTATTCGCTGATGCTCGCCTGGGCGAGCAGTCCGCCGCCAAGATAGACGGCGACGTGGTTGGCGTCGTTCAATAGGATGTCCCCCGCCTGCGGGTGCCCGTCGGCGGGGAGGCGCGACCAGCCCCGCGCGGCGAGGTTCATCCACATGTTGCCCGTGTAGGTCGCCCCGCCGGTGTCGAATCCCGCCTCCTGCAGGCAGTGGATGACCAGCGACGAGCAGTCGCAGTTGCCTCCCGCCGGAGTGAAGTTCCACCTGTCGTACTGGCTGTACCCCATGTTGGCGTCACGGCACCAGTAGATCATGCGGTCGATGAGTGTCTGGACGCTGGCCATCGGTCACTCCACGTTGATGACCGGGGTTCCGGTCAGCTCGTCCACCACGGTGTCGCCGTTGTCGTCGGTCGCGTACAGGGCGGACATGTCAGCCACTGGCGTGGCAGTGGCAGGCGCCGCGTCCGTCCCCTGCACAGTGGAGACGCTTCCGTTCTTGATGGCGTTGGTGAGCTGCTGGCCGGCTACGGCCGCCGTGGTCAGATTGTTGTTTCGCCACCACGAGTAGACGGATGCGACGACCGCGATGACGCCGGTGATGGCCGTCGAGACCTGATCGGTGGTGAACGGCAGGCTGGAGATGCCGGCCAGCGACAGTCCCGTCTGCAGGACGCTGTACAGCTGCACCAGAAGCAGGATGATGCTTTTCGTCCTCTCCAAGGTGAGTCCCGGTATGGTGGATTGGGCCTTGTGGTCGGCCTTGTTCGGCGTGTTCGCCATGGTTGTCCCCTTTCTGTGGGCAATAAAAAAGCCACCCGGCGGGTGGCTTGGAAAAATCAGGCGTGGAGGCTCATGGGCGTTCGATGTTCGCGTGCGCCTCGATGAGCTCGTCACGGTAATGCTTGCCGACGCCATTGCCGCCAAGCGCCGCATACGCCTGGTACGCGGCCTCCGTGCGGGTCTTGATCTCCGTGCTGACGGGCAGGCCCCGTTCCACGGTCTCCGCGTGCAGTCGGGCTATCTTGTCGAACAGGAGCGCCTTCATGCCGGCTTCCATGATCTGCTGCTTGTCGAGGATCTCGACCAGCTGCGGGTCGGCCTTCCGATTCGATTCGAGATGTTTGATGAACTGGACGATGATGGTTCCTCCCACGCCTCCCGTTCCCAGGATCGATGTGAGTATCACCGCCCATACCGGCAGTGTTTCGGTCACTGTGCCTCCCTTTCGTCTTGGATTTCGTCGAGCAGCCTGCGGTACAGGACGTCCATCGTCCGCTGCGAGCGGCGCCCGTTGACATGGTCCAATCCGCCACGCCATGACATGTACGAGCGTTCGAACGCGGCCGTCGTGAGGATGCCCCTGCCCGCGAGTCTCGCCATTCGTTTGAGTTTGCGGCGCTCATGGGTGATGCCCTTGCGTGCCGGACGGACCACGATGCGCCCCGAATCGGTGATGCTCCATTTGCGTTTCAGGAACGTGAAACCGTGGGACAGCTTCACCAGTCGAGTCTTTTTCGGATTCAGCGTCAGCCCGAGACGCCACGACAGGTATTCGATCATGCGCAGGACGTCCCGCAATCGGTCTCGATCATTGTCGATCACATACACGTCGTCCATGTAGCGGCCCGTGGCCTCGCAGCCGCTCATCTCCTCCAGCCAATGGTCGATGCGGGACGGGTAGGCGACGGCGAGGATCTGGTTCTGTTCCGCGCCCAATCCCAAACCGTAGTCGCCGCGTTCCCGGTCGAGCATGCGGCGGATGAGGGCGAGCACGCGTGGATCGTCTATGAGCCGTGCCGCCTGTTCGAGCACGAGTTCGCGCGGGATGCTGCCGAAATAGTTCCGATAGTCGCATAGCAGGATCCAGCCGTCCCGTCCATGCCGGCGATAGTGTCTGGCCAATTGCCGTTTGAGTCGTCGTATCGCGTACATGGTGCCGCGTCCTCGCGTGTTGGCGGAGTTGCCGCTGGTGAAGGTCGGCGTGTAGACGGGCAGCAGCACCTGACGGGACAGGGCCTTCTGTATGACCCGTTCCGGGAAGCGCGCGGCCTGTATGTGTCTGAGCTTGCCCCTCTCCCATAGGTCGAAGTAGCGGCGCGGCAGGGTCACGTCCTCGCCGGCGAGAAGCTTGCGTCGGGCCTCCACGATGCGCGGCAGTCGATGAAGCATGTAGGATTGGGTCGATGCCTTCCAACTGACGCCGCTGGCCGCGGCGAACGCGGCCTGTTCGAGCGTGTTGAGGTCGGCTATGGACTCGATCGTGCATTGCTTCGTCCGCTTCGCCCTGTTGGCCGCGCGTTTGGCCTCGCGACGCTGGCGTCTCGCCCTGCGACGGTCCTCGTTGCTCATAGGAGGGCACCCGGCACGGCTTTTCCAGACGGTCCGACAGCCGCGTAGCGGGATGGCATGCAACATGGCGAACCGTCAGTGCCACGCCATGCACGTGAGCGTCCGCCACCCGCGTCCGGGTGCGTATTCACGCGGCGGTTCGCCGCGATGGTCGATGTCCCCTTCAAAAAATCCCTCTGCTTTCGCTGTGTCGCTACTGGGTCTGGGGCCTCGCCGCAGGGGCGGGGTGTTTGAATCAAGGGCAGGCGCGCCCGGCCGTATTGTTGGCATTGAAATTGTCAGCGGAGCCGGAGGCCGACACGTCGCACACATTGTTGCTATTGCCGGAGTTCGCGGACCTGCTGGACATCAACCGAGTTTCGAGCCTACCACGCGGGCCTGCCTCAACTGGTTGCGGAGCATGGCCTTCTCGTGTTCGAGCGCGGCCACGACACGGTCGAATCGTCGCGTGTCCGGGGCGAGCCCGACCTCCCGTATGAGTTGCAGGTCCATGATCAGATCGTCGCAGCAGCCGACCGCCTCCAGCCAATGCCGCTTGCGCTCCCATAGCCGCTGCGGGTCGGACGGGTAGAAGTCGGATCCGTGGGTGACGTGCTGGACGAGGCGTTTCGCGTCCTGCACGGTCGGCAACGCCAGCGTGAAACGGTAGCTTTTCGGGATTATCTTCTCGCTGCCCATCAGTCTGATGATCTCCACCTGTATGTTGCGGGCATTGTCGTAGTATCCGAGGCGGCTTTCTCCCCGGTTCCGTGCAAGCACTCCACTCATAACCGATAACCTTTCACCCCCCCCGACGATCCGCCTCCCGGATTTCGCGCCCCTACGGGGCGAAGGGGGCGCACGCCGAAGGCGTGCGCCGGGGCTCGGCTTTCAGCCGAGCGTGAAGCAAGGGCAGGCGCGCCCGGCCGTATAGCGGGCACCGAAACGGTCAGCGGAGCCGGAGGCCGACACGTCGCACACATAGCTGCTATAGCCGGAGTACGCGGACCTGAGCCACCACCATGCGGCGGTGTTGTTCGCCTTCCTGACGCGCGACGCATTGTCCGGGAACACGCTTTTGAGATGCGTGTGCGGGCTCTTGCCGCTCGTTCCCTTGTTGACGACGGTCTCCGCCGAATAGGTCTTCGCGCCGAACACCTCGATTTCGGACAGGCTGAACACCTTGCACGCAAGATTCGAGAAACCGCCCGAATAATTGACGTACGGGATCTTGACCTCGAGAATGCTGTTCCTCGTCGTCGCGGGAAGCGCGTTCAGGAACGCGCCCTGCTCCCACACGTGCAGGTCGGAGGGGGCGTAGTCGTTGACATTGCCCGTGTCGAACGCCATCGTCGTGGGCCACAGGCTGGTCGGCACCATGAGCACGTGATGCTTGTCGTTGACGCCGCTCTGATAGTACTGGTCGATGCCGGCCACCTCGTAGCGCATCTGGTTGCCGGATACGGTGATGTCCATGTAGTCGCCGACGAACAACGCGGAGAAATCGTTCGCACGGGCGCACGCGGCGATGATCTCCGCCGGCGTGGACCCCATGCCGTCGAACGGCAGCCAGCCATCGAGCGGTTCGAAGGACGCCGACGGCACCTTGCCCTTGTATGTGCCGGCCGTGACCTCCTTCTGTCTGGCCGCAGTCCACGCCGCCTTCTCCTCGTCACTCGGACCGGTCTGGACGGCCGTGAACGCCGAGGATGCGGTGACGGTGGGGTCGGAGACGCTGACGGCCTTGATGACGCCCTCGCCGCCCTTCACGTACGTGACGGTGTACGTGTGTTTGTTGCCGTCCGAGCTCTTCTTCGCCACGGTGGCCAGTGTCGTGTCCGAACTGGTCACGGTCAGGGACTTGTCCGTGGCGTTCTCAGGCAGTACGGTGAACACGATGTCCGTGCTGGTCTTCGTGTCGCCGCTGATGGTCGGCTTGTCCACCGTGATGGACGTCACGGGGACGCGTACCGCGACGGTCAGCGTCGCCTTCACGGTCGGGTTCACGGCGCTTGCCACGGTGATGGTGGCGTCGCCTCCCGCAGGCGGGTTCGCCGCGGCCGTGATCGTCCACGTGTTGTTCTCCTTGCGTGTCACGGCGACGAGGGACTCGTTCGAACTGGTGACGTGGTAGCGTTTGTTGCTCGCGTCCGACGGCGCGAGCGTGACCGTCACGTCGATGGATTCGCCGGTTTTCAGCGAGGCCGTCGTCCTGTCCAACGTGATGCCTGTCAACGGTCTGGCGACCTTGAAACCGCCGATGAACAACTGTATGACCATGTTGTTATGCCTCCTTGAAGATCCATACCTCGACGGCTAAGTCAGCCGTCAGTTCGTTCGTCAGTGTCAGACGCAGCGAACCGTCCGGGATTTCCGGAACGTTGTCATGCCCTTGGGCGATGGGCTGGGCTTCGGCCCATAGGCGCACGTTGTCGATGCTGTTCGCGTTGGGGCCGACGAGCAGTTTCGCGCCGGCGGCGTTCGGCACAGGCAGTGTCGCCGTGAGATTGTCGTCGAAGGCGTCCGGCGTGAACGTCACGGTTTCCGTGGCGACGCTCGCCCCCTGTCCCGCCCCGGTGAGCACGCCGTCCACGATGCGGATGGTCGTGCCGTCCACCGCCACCGCCACGCCGCCCGCGTCGGCGGTGACCGCTCCCCCGGTCTTGGGTTTGACCGCGACGCTGCCGTCCGTGACGGTGATGCCCGCCCCGGCCGTCACTGTCGCGTCCGAGCCGTCATGCCCGGCGGGGATGCCCATGTTCACCGTGTACGCCCAGGGCGTGTCCGGGTCTGCGACGAGTTCGAACGTGGGCTGGCTGCCCTCGGGCAGGCTTGTCACCGTTCCGGGCATCAATGTGGGCGTGTGGCCGTCGGGACCTTCGAGACCGGTGGCCTCGAAATGCAGGGTGCGGTTCTCGGGCGTGCCACCGGCTGTGACGGTCAGCCCCGGCGTGGTGCCGCCGGGCACATAGGATGCCGTGACCTCGCTGATGGCCGCTGTGTTCTCTCCCCTGTCACCGGTGACCAGTCCAAGGTCGATGGCCCATTTGGCGCCCACCTTCTCGGCGGACGCGGTCGGTTCGCTGCCTGCGGGCAGTTTCGTGACGGTGCGCACCTCCACGTTGAAATGCTCCGCCGCGTCGGCCGCGGCGGCGGCGCTGGCCGCGGCCGCATCCTGCGATGCCTTCGCCGCGGTCTCGCTCGCCTTCGCCGCGCCGGCGCTATCGGCTGCGGCGTTCTTCGACTGCGTGGAGGATTCGGCCGCGTCGGTGGCGGTCTTCGCGGACGCCGCTGCCTGCGTGGCACTGGCGGAAGCCGCTTCGGCGTGGGAGCCTGCCTGTTCGCTGCTGTCCGCTGCCTGAGTGGCGCTTGAGGCAGCCGCGTCCTGAGATGCCTTCGCCGCGGTCTCGCTCGTCTTCGCCGCGGATGCGCTGGCCGCGGCGTTCGTTTCGCTCGTCTTGGCGTTCTTCTCCGATGCGGCCGCGGCCTTGGCTGACGTGGACGCCTCGTTGACGAGCTCTTCGGCCGTGGCCTTCGCCTGATTGGCGATCTCAACGGCCTGTTCGGCGGTTTTCTTCGCTTCGGTCGCCGTCGAATCCGCCTCCTGTGAGTTCTTCAACGCGTCATGCAGTTCCTTGAGCGGGTCGAGGATTTCCGGGGCCGTGGCCCTGATGACCGCCGCCTCCACGATTACGTCGATGTTGCTGGAGCAGATCACGTCGCCGTTGGTCTTGGTGATCTCCAATCCCGCCACGCTTGTTCGTCCGCCGTTGAGCAGCAGGTGCCGGGACACGTCCGCCGCCCACGCGGCGGTCGTATGGGTTTCGTCCAGCTGGTACGCCTCCAATGTCATGGTGTCGATGCCTCCGCCGGATGTCGGTGATGATGGCGCGATGTTCCATAACAGGCGTGCCGTCATGCCCTCCCCGTTGACGGGCTTGCCCCGGTCCGTGACGATGATGCGTATGCGTCGCCCGTTGATGTCGCCGGCGTTCAACCGGATGGGAGGCACGATGTCGTTCGCCGTGTCGAAATGCACGTCGATGGTGCGGAAGTCGTCAAGCGCTTCTGCCATGGGTTTCTCCTTGCCTATTTGAGTGATAGCGATGCCGACGGGGTGGGGATGTTCATCGCGTCGTAGTCGGCCTGCGTCCATACCCGCTGTTCGCTTTCGTACTGGTCGAGCAGGGTCTTCGCGCCGGCAGTGTCGCCGTCCACGAGCAGGCGTAGGACGTCGTGCAGCTTGCCGAGGGGTATCTCCTCGATACCGGCCGGCATGGTCGCATACGCGTCGGGCGAATCAAGGTCGAGACCCTCGTCCGCGAGTGTCATGAG
Organism: Bifidobacterium rousetti; assembly: GCF_008698235.1. Taxonomy (GTDB): domain Bacteria; phylum Actinomycetota; class Actinomycetes; order Actinomycetales; family Bifidobacteriaceae; genus Bifidobacterium; species Bifidobacterium rousetti. Next base: position 345,057 of record NZ_PEBH01000001.1, on the reverse strand, counting down.
CCTGCTGTCGAGCACACCCGTATCCGCTGTGCTTGCCGATGCGGCTTTGGTGACGGTGCCGACGCCGTCGGCACTGACCATGACGTGATAGCCGCTATAGACGATCGCGCTGTAGTTGTTGGTGAGGTCGATTCTGGCGTTATGGCTGGGTGTGAGCATCTGGATGCTGGTGTCAGTGGCGAGGATGTCGTATCCATGGTTGCCGACCTCGATGCCGTAGACCCCCGCCCAACCACTGTCCGATGCGACGAGGTAGGCGTTGCCGTTCAGCAACATATACGAGGCGGACGGGCTGATGCCGATGCACGGGTAATCCTGCCCGGATGCCGTGTGGATGACAGTGGATCCCGACTGCCCCTGCGGATCATCACCCACCTCCAAAAACGGCTGGTTGCCGAGCGCGGACGCCTGAAACAGGCTGCTGTAACTCGTCCCGCCCTGAATGGTGAACAGCTCGCGGCCGGAATTGTAGAGCTGTAATGCGTTGCTGCCGCCCACCTTCAGATAATTGTTGTCATCGGGCCCCAAAGTGCTGGATCGCAGGGCGACGTTCCCGTTGTTGTCGGTCATGGTTCCGCCGCCATTGCCGCCCGTCACGTTGAAACCGCTCGCGTCAATGGTTGTCGTGCAGCGTCTGCCATCGACATAGCCGCTGATGCTGATGCTGCCGTCAGTGATCGTGATCCCGCCTCCGTTGGTCAGATCCCAACTGTTGCCTCCACCGTCACTGATACGTCCACGTCTGAGGACGACCTCGCCCGTGGTCAGGTTGATGCTCACCGTGTTCGACGTGTTATGGATGACCCCGGATTCGAAATTGACCTCACCGGTATTGAGATTCCACCAGCTCTTGCCGCCCTTCAACAGGCCGGTCACGATGGTGTCGGCCACCAGTCCGGCTCCCGTGCCCATCGTCCGCCAAGCCCATTCGCCGTTCGACTGCCGGCTGTTGGCGATGCGCATGAAACCGCCCCCGATGTGAATCACCATCGTCGGATTCGCGTCACGAGGCTTGTCATACACGTAAACGCCCTCGTTGGGCACGAAATACGTGTAGCCTCCGGTCGCGTTCATCTGCGCGTTCAACCCGGCTATCACCCCGTCCACATAGGATGGCGTAAGCGAAGCGGCGTCATCCCATGACTGGCGGGAGCCCATGAGCTCCTGCACTGTCTCCTGCACGCGCCTGTCGATGAGCGTGAACGGTTCGATGATGCTGCCCAGGGTCAGTTTCGTGTCCGACGTGTCAAGCAGGTTCTCGTCCAGTTCGGTGACACGCCCCTCGACGCGGATTCCGGACGGCTGGTCGACCAGCTGCACCTTGTCGCCCAAGGCGATGCCGTCCACGTCCAACCCGGCGCGGGCGAACGCCGTCACGTCAGCCTCGTAGGTGATCTGCGGCACCTTCACCTTGTCGAGGTATTCGCGAGTCTCGTCGAGCAGCTGCCGCTTGTCCTCGCATTGCGTGTTCTCGTAGTAGCATTCCACCGGCTGGCGTACGCCGTCCGCATCAAGCACGCCCCATCGTTCGGTGGCCTCCACGTCCTCGACGTAGTCCCTGCCGTTGTTGATGTCCTCGAACGTGAGCTTGCGCTTGTACCCGTCCCTGTCCGCATCCCCGGTTTCGCCGGTGTCGGTGTCCTGCAAGCCCTTGCCGCGCCCATGCACCCGCGTGTACACGAGCCCGGCGCTGTAGGTGCGTTGGATGCTGGACAAATCGGCGGCGTACTCGAACCTGCGCAGGATACCCGTGTCCCTTCCCTGCCGTTCCAGAAGAGACAGTGTACGTCCGGTCACATGATCGTCGTCCGCCGTATAGGAGGCGACGGCCTCCAACCCGTACGTGTCGCAGATGTCCTGCACAGCCTGCAACGCGTTCGTGTCATAGAAGCTCAGGTCGGCGGTCTTGGAGCCTTCCACGGCGCCGACCTTCCATCGTGTGTCCTCCAACGCCTTCGTCAAGCATAAGGTGGCGGTCGCGGACCGGTTGCGCTTGTCCTTGATGCCCTTGCCTTCGAGCTCCGCCATGGACCCGTTGCACACGACGGTCAGATAGGGGCGGCCGTCGGCTCGTATGAGCTGCGGGGATTGGGCGATGTACTCGCGAACCTCCCCCATGCTGTCGAGAAGCGTGATCCGATCGCCGAAGTCGATGGCGTCCGCGCTTCGGAACGCGAGCGTCAGCTGGTCCTTGCCGTTCACGTTGCGCAGCAGACGCGCCTTCGTGGGTTCCGGAACCGGGGCGAGCTGGTTGCCGTCCCGATCGTATCGTGCGAAAAACATGCTTTGCCTTCCCTATATCAATCCCAGCGGGACAAAGGACAGCCAGCCGGATGATAGTGTCCTTCCGTCGGCCGTCGGCTCCCTGCCGATGGTTATCGAATGTCGGCCGGGCGTGAGATTGAACCAGTCGCTGTCCAATGTCAGCCCTGCGAGCGCGGAGCCGAATCGGAGCGTGCGCGTCTCCGCATCGACGACGAGCGGCCTGCCTCCGTCAGCCGCCGCAGGCAGTTTGACCGTCATCGCACGCTCCCCGTTATCCCGGATGAGCACCCGTTCCACTCCGGCGGTGGGTGTGAGTGTGAACCGTGGACGCGTCGGCCTGTTGCCGGGCACGGTGAACAGGAACGCGTCCTCGCCGTCAAGCAGTGGAATCGTCTGGCGCGGATATCGTAGGAACGGGTCCGCGCTGATGGTCAATGTGGTCGTGGACTGGAAGAACACGGGACCCAGGTGGATGTCGTTCCATGCGTCCCGTGAGAGACGCCCATGGTATTCGCCGGGCAGCGCACGCCATTTGACCGTCACATCCCGGCCGATGAGGGTGCCGATGCGCAGCTTTGATTCGGTGGCCTGCTGTTCGTCTCCGCTGATGACGATGCCGAGGCTGATGGACAGTCGGCCGATGGCGGCCGCGCCAGTCTCATCCTCCAACGTCATGTCGATGCCGCCCGACCGGCCCGGAACCTGCTGGAAGCTGGTGGCGATATCCGCGGAGTCGATCTGCAACCACCCGTCAGACGGGTCCGCCCCGTACCAGTCGAGCGGATGCCCGTCAAGGCTCAACGGCGCCACATTGTCCAGATCGTAGCGTCGTCTGGTCAATCCCATGTAGTCGGGCATATCAGAGTCCTCTCATCTTGTCCCGTGTGAACTGCCGGCTCAACGGGCCTGACAGTTCGCCGGCGAGCACGTCGCCGTTGAGGTACAGGCTCCAGTCGATGCCCCGCAACGCGTCGGACACCGCCGCCGCGATCTGCCCGGCGTCCGCACCTCCCGTGTTCCCCGGCAGTTGGAGCACCGGGGAATACCGTTTCGCGGATCCCAGCTGCCCATACGCCTCATAGTCGGAGAACAGGCTTTTCGGGATGCTCATGTTGTTCATCGCATACATGGTCTCGGGACCGTAATGGCGGACCGCTGCGGCCTTGGTGACGAACTCGCCGTCGGCCACTCGGGCGTTGCGCAATTGGATGCTGTCGCTCGTACCGGTGCCGGGTCCACGCATCATGCCCGACACGATGGGGCCTCCCGTCGCATAGCCGGGCAGGAACAGGCCGTTGCCGAACAGGCCTCCGGTCGCGCCCTTGCCGCCCACGCTCACGTTGACGCTGAACACGCTGGACAGGATGCGGTTCATCGCACCCCAGAAGCCTCCAGTGTTCGCGTTCACCTGCACGGTCTTCGCGCCGATGCTCGTATTGTCCACCTGCGTTTTCGCCGCTTGGAACGGCCCGTTGTCGCCCTTGATGACGCCGGTCTTCGGATCGATCTTCCAGCCTTGCGTCTGGCTGAATTTCTGCCAGAACTCGTTGTTGTCGGCTTTCAGGTATCCCGTTTTCGGGTCGATCTTCGCGCCGTTCGCCAACGCGAGGGCCATATCATACTGGTTCTTGTCCAATGTGAGCGTTCCGGTTTTCGGGTCGATGGGCGTGCCAGCCACCTGGCTGATGGCGTTCAACGCCTCCGTGTTGTCGCCGCTGATCTTGACCTCGCCGTTTGGCAGCGTCTGCACGGTCAGTCCGACCTGGTCGAGCATCTCCTGCGCGGTGTCGATGCCAGTGGTGGTCACGTCGATGTTCTTCGACTCGGGCGTACTGTTCGTGGTGTCGATGAGCTGTTGCAGGGCCTCACGGTTCAACCCGTATTTGTCGGCCAGTTGCGCGGCCTCGTCCGCGCTCAGTCCCATGGCCTGCGCGTATTCGATGAACCGGTTGCGCGCATCGTCCAGCATCGGGCCGATGCTTTCCATGCCTTCGCCGTTCTTCGCATGCGCCTCCGCGGCCTTCATCGCGGCTTCGGCCACGTCGTTCAACGCGCTCTGGTTCGCGCGCCCCTGCTCCGTGTTCAGGTCGAGCGAAGCGCCGTTCTGCTGGATGGACTGCGTGGCCTTGTCGAACGAGTCATGAAGGCTGATGTCCGCGTCGGACACGCTCAACGCGAAACCGTAATAGGTGTTCAACGCGTCGATGACCTCCGACAGGGCGGCTCCCTGCTCGTTGACCGCGTCGGCGGTGGCGCCGAAACTGTCCGCAAGAATGTCGGACGCGGATGACGCCTTGCTCGTCGAATCGGTGAGCGCGTCGGTTGACGCTGTAGCGTCACCCGTGACTTTGTTGACCTCGTCCAACGCGTTCTTCTTGTTGTTCGCGGCGGCGGTGGCCTTGTCGTAGTTCTCGGCTTCCTCGTTGATCTGCGAGAGGATGATTCCCGCGAGTTCGCGCTGTTTGCCGCCGGACGCGATCATCTCGTCCGTGACCTTCTTCACACGTGCCATGGCGTCCGCGTTGCCTTCAGCCGCGAGCGCGGCGTCGCTCATCTTGATGCCCACGCCGTCGAGTGCTTCACCGAGGGTCTTATACCCGTAGTACGCCTGTTCAATATTGTCGGGAACAAGCCATGAGTTGTCGATCTTCGCGTTCGACAGGTTTTCGATGATCTGCTTGCTGGCGTCGCCGGTAGACTCGAGTGCGGTCTGCAGCGAGTCGGCGCGCTGTTTCGCTTCGGCGGCACTCTGTGCAAACGACCCCAATGCGGCGGCCGCGATGGTGATGGCAATGCCCCACGGGCCTCCCAGCATGGACATTAGCCCCTGTCCGACGGCGCTCATGCCCTGCATGACTCCTTGGGTTCGGGTGACGGTCGTGCCGAACACCTGCATCTGTCGTTCCGGCCCGGCGAAGGACGCGGTGATCATGGTGAACGCCGACTGGAAGGCCGGCGCCGCGTTGATGACACGCTGGAACGGGTCGATGAGCTGGCCCAGCGTCTGCCCGAACCTGCTCGTGCTGGTGTTCAACGGGGAAAGAGTCTTATGGAACGCGGTCAGGCCTCCGCCAGCGGCCGCGGCGAGCACGATGGTCTGCTGGACCGGTGCGGGCAGTGAACTGAATGCGTCGATCATGCCCTCGAGGCCTTGGACCACGGTTCGCATCGGCCCGTTCGCGCCTTCGCCGAGCGTCAGCAGCAGCGTGTCGAAACTGCCGCCCAACTGTTCGATGTCGCCCTTGAGATTGTCGGTCTTCTTGGCGGCCATCTCCTGCGCGTACCCGGATTCGGACACCGCCTGAGTCCATTGCGCGATGCCGTCCGAGCCTTCGTTGTACAGCACGTTCGCGGCTCGGATGGCGTCGCTGCCGAAGATCGTGGCGAGGGCCTGGTTGCGCTGCTCCTGTGACAGGCCGCTCATGGCGGTCTTCAACTGGCCCGCCAAGCCCTCAAGCCCCACGAAGTTGCCCTGGGCGTCGTAGGCGTTGATGCCGAGCTCCTTCATCAGGTCCGCGGCCTTCGTGCTCGGGTTGGCGAGCGCGATGAGCATCGTCTTGAGGCTCGTGCCGGCGTCGCTGCCGATCATGCCGGCGTTCGCGAACGCGGCGAGCGTTCCCACGGTTTCCGTCATGGAGATGCCGAAACTGTTGGCGACCATACCGGACTGGGACAACGCGTATCCGAGATCATGGGCGGAGCCCTGCGCCTTGCCGGCGCCGGCGGCCAGCGCGTCGGCCACGGATGCGGCGTCACGGCCTGTCAGATTGAACTGGGCGAGCGTGGAGCTCATCAGTTCGGCGGCCTCGCTGACCTCCATGCCGTCGGATGCGGCGAGGTTCAACGCTCCGCTCAGGCCGCCGGACAGGACGTCCGTGGTGCTCATGCCGGCCTTCGCCAGCTCGTTGATGGCGTTCGCGGATTCGGTCGCATTGTATACGGTGTCCTTGCCGGCGTCGATCGCGGCCTGTCGCAGTCGGCTGAGCTCGTCGGCGCTTGCACCGGTGTTGGCCGCCACGTTGGACATGGCCTCGTCGAATTCCGCGTAGGATTTGACGGCGACAGCCATGCCCGCCGCGGCCATGGCGCCGACCTTCATGACACCGCTGGCGAGCATGTCGAGCTTGCCTTTTGAGGATTGCGACTTCTGGCCGATGGCCTCCGTTGAGTTCGCCGCGGATTGCATGCCGGATTCGAATTGTTTCGCGTCGAGCATGAGCCGCATCGTTATCGAGCGTTCGGCCATCGTTCCTCTTTTCTTTTATTGGTTGGGGATGTTGGGGATGATGCGCGTGGTGAGCGCTTCCTCCCTGCTGATCTGTCCGCCCTGCCGTTTCATGTCGTTGCGATAGGCGTCCATGACCTTCACTCGCGCGTCGGTGATGAAGCAGCGTTCGATCTGGGCGGTGGTGTCGCGTTCGCGCGTCTGGTCGTGGCACCAGTCGGATGGGTTCCCGCAGGACGGGCAGAGGGTGGACTCCCATTCGGCGAGCGCGAGCATCCATTCGCGTTCCTGTTCGTCCCATTCGGGTTCTGTCTCCACCACCCATGCGTCGCCGTCCCGGATGATGCGGCGTCGCGGCTCCCAGCCCATCAGCCGTTTGTAGCTGATGCCGAGCTGGCGGGCGAGTTTCAGTTCGTCCCGGAGTTTTGCAGAATGCTGGATGCTCTCTTGAACGCTGCTTTTGGGCCGGCGCCGGTCTCCCTGCCGAGTCCGACGACGGTTTGCAGGAGCTGGGCGCATTGGAAGTCGCTCATGGAGTCCATGAGCGCGGGCCAGTCCATGTCGGGCTGGAATTCGCACGCCTCGCCGGTTTTCCAATGGGCTTCGACGGTGGCTTCGGGGGCGAGCAGTCGCACCACGTTGAACCAGTCGGTGCCTTCGGGGTGCTGCGCGTCCTTTTCGACAGCGGACGCGGCGAGCGCTTCCGCGTAGGCTCGCCCGGTGACGGCCTGCAGTTTGACGACGAGCGTGTTCTCGTCCAACTGGTGTTCGAGCTTCTTGAGTTCGCGGGCCGCTTCGATGCGGTCGGGGTCGGCCAGCTGGTCGGAATGCTTGGACAGCCTGCGGGTGAGTTCATCGACCTTGTCGAGCATGGTCAGGTCGGTGCAGATCTCGAGGCTGCGTTCGGCGCGTTTCACGGTGATGGACATTGCTATTGCCTTTCGACGGAAGTTTTTTGCTGCCTTTCGGGTGTCGGTTCCTCCCGATGTCCCTGAAGAGAGGAGAGCCGCACGGTGGCGAAAGGCAGAAAGCCCACCGTGCGGACATTTTTTCTCCCCGACGCGGTCAGCCCGCGGTGGGTGTGGGTGCGGGCAGTGTCGCGGTTCCGGTCTTACGGGCGAGCGCGCCGCTGGTCGTGTTATCGACCACGGTGATCACCTGTCCTTCCGTGCCGTTCACCTGCCCGTTCTCCGGGAATGCGATCCATCCGCCGTCAGTGGCCACGACGGTGTCGTATGCGACGGCGGGCTTGGCGTTGGCGTCGGTGATCTTGTAGCGCCGCTGGAGCCCTGAATCCACGGGCTCGGTCACGGTGACGGTCTGTCCGCCCTCACGGGCGACGGCCTTCACCGTCAGCGGCGTCACGCTTTTGGGGCCGTGACCTCCGCGGTGTCCGTATACCAAGGGCCTGTGATGCCGTAGGGGATGGTGGAGCGGATTGTGGTGTTCGCCTCGTTGGCGACGTACTGCTTCTCGCCGCATCGGAACGGGTAGACGCTGACCTTCTGGCCTTCCTTGAAGTCCACGTCATAGTCGAGTCCTCGACGGACGACGAAGTAGCCGGTCGCCCCCTCGTACAGGGTTTCGACCGCCTTGTTCGCGGTGTCCTCCAGTTCGGTGTTCGTGTTGTCGATGACGGTCAGCGTCTTGTTGTCGCTGGTCTTCCGGCCGGGGATGTCGTACGTCTGGGAGCTGCACAAACGCTCGTCGGCGATGGAGTCCTGACCTGTGGTCAGCGGCCAGCCGTCGGAGGTCAGATAGCAGCTGATGTCGAGCACGGTCTCGGCCGTGAGCTCGGACATGAGCGGTTTGGACGGGTCGGCGAGCGCCGGTACGACGACGACCTTCATCTTGCCGTCGATGGGGGTCGCCGGAATCGGTGTTCCTTGTGCCATGGTTTATCTCCTTGGTGGTTTCTGGATATGGTGAAGCCGGGGTTTCATGGGCCTCGGGATCGTGGATGGCGGATAGTCCGCCCGGTTGAGCGGTATGAACAGGCCCTCGCGTAGGCGGGGGTCTTGGTCGGACACGTCGAAACGGTGGCCGGTGCACTTGTCCTTGACTCGGATGTACCTAACCATGTCGGCTCCATATGGTTTTCCACCGCAGCACGCGCACGGAGTATGCGGCTGCGGTCACCGTGCCGATGACGCCTCCGGAGTCGCCCGTGTTGTAGGTCTCGGAGTCGAACGTGTTGTTGAGCGCCCCGCATGAGACGCCGTCGGCCACGGGTCTTGCGCCCGTGACCGCGTCGAGCAGGGTCAGGGCCGCGATGTCCACCTGTTCGGGCGTGAGCGCGGCGATGCGCGCTTCGAGCGTGGCCTCGTGGCTGCTGACCTGCCGCGCCTGGCTGACGTCGGAGACGCCGAGGCTGACGGTCAGTATCATCCACGGAGGCTGGTCGGAATCCGTCGGGTGCACGCCCTCGTACCGGCTCATGTAGTCGAGTTCGGGGACGAGCGCGTACAGTGCGGCGCGAAGGTCAGCCATGCGTCATCATCTCCGTCGCCACCCGTTGCACCTGCGATTGCAGTTCCGGCATCTCCTGTTCGCCGAACTCGTAGAACAGGTGGGTGCCTCCGCCTCGTGACGTGCCGAAAAACGCGATGTTGGCGAGACTGTTCACGCCGCCGGAGCGTGGCCCGATCTCCACTCCGACGCCTTCCGCCGAGGGCAGCAGGTCGTAGGAGACGCGGATACGGCGGAAACCGCCGTTGCGTGATCTGGACAGGTCGTCGTTGATGGCGTTCTTGACGTTCAGGCCGGCGCGGCTGAACGTCGGCTTGAACCTGTTCGGCGTCTTCGCGGCCGCAGACCGCCAGTCGGCGGCGAGCCGGTCGAGTTCGCTCGTGTCCAGGGTCATGACGTTGCCCATCAGTCCACCTCCTTGACGTTCCACCGTTCGGCGGTCGCTAGCGTCTGCTCGCCCTGCGGGTTGACCAGCCGGTACGTGCGCACGCCCACGCCGGGATTCGTTGACGTGACGGTGGCGATGTCCCCTGATTTCAACCCCACGGTCCCGTAGGGGAAATGCAGGTAGAGCAGCCAAATCTGCGTGACGCCTCCCAGTTGGGTGCTTTCCGAGCCGATGCCGCCCGCGGTCTGCACCTTGCATGGGCCCGAGTAGATTTCGGTCTCCGGCACGGTCACGGCGCCGTCCGGGCCGGTGACGGGTCGTCCCTTGCGGACGACGCGGCACGTGTCCCGCATCAGGCTGACGGCGTTGCGCCGGGACCTGTCGAGGAATCCGCTGCTGATCCTCACCGGAACACCCCTATGCTCACGCCCATGACGCCGAAACGCCTGCGCAGGCTGCGTTTCGTCGTGTCGGGCAGTTCGGCGGCGTCGATGACCTCGGTACCGCCCTGCGAGTATCCGACCTGCGCGTCATCGATACGCTCATAGGAGATGCCCCTGTGCGCGCCGGGGCCGCCGTCCGCATGCTGGCTTATGGCCGCGGCCACGTACGAGCAGCAGAGACGGACGATGTCCTCGGGGACCGGGTCCCATCCCATGGTGAGCGTGACGGTGACGGTTACCGGAGGACGGTTGAACGGCCCCCACGGCTTGTCCCGGTAGAGCGCGGAGCCGAACCGCACCCAATCGTCGCATTCCTCGCCGTCCAACAGCACGCTTTCGACGCTGCGGACCGCCTTGCACGGCAGGTCGAGTTTGCGAGACTGCTCGCTGGGCAGGTCGATGGTGTACGTGCCGAGCGATATCGGGCAGCCGGCGGCGGCGCGGATGGCGCTTGACACCGAATCCAGCAGGCCTTGCGCCAACTGTTCGTCATCGTATTCGACCTTGTATTTGGCCAGATCGTTCAATGATGCCAATGGTTCCACCCGCGTTCCTCCACTCCTATATGTCAGAATCCGGGCTGGTCGGCCTGCGGCTGGTCCGCGCTGGCCGGGGCCACGGCGATGCCTGCGGTCTTGAGCGCCGCCACGATGGCGGCGGCGTCCGCGCCGTCGGCGATGCTCGCCTGTTTGACGAGGCCCGCCTTCGCCGTGGTCGCCGCCGCGGGTGCTGCGGGGAGGGTCGGCTTGTTCGTCAGATCCGTGTAGGAGCCGGAGAACGAGCTGCTGCCCGCGCCGATGGCGGTGCGCGCCGCGGCCGCGTCAGCGGCCTTCATCATGGCCCTGCCCGTGGCCGTCACACCGGAAAGGGTGTCCACGCTCACGGCGGGGGCATCCCCGCCGGTCGAGCCGATGAGCTGCTGCGCCTCCTCGAGCGTGGAACAGGCGAGCAGCCTACGCCCGAAGTCGCCCACGTAGGGAAGATCCTCGTAATTGCCCGCCATGTCAGGCCTCCAGCGTGTAGGAGACCTTGGCGAGCTGCTTCGGCTTGAACACCTTGCCGCCGTACAGGTGCAGGCCCTTGACCATGTCGGCGAACCGGTTCTGCATGCGCGCCGCCTCCACGCTGGCGATCTGCTGCGCGAACGTGGTCGCCGCGTTCGTGCCGGCGATCAGCGTGAACGCCTTGGTCTTATCGTCGTACGGAGTGTTGTTGCTCACATGGATCTGGAAGCCGGCCGCGGAGCCGACCAGACCGTTCTGCAGCGTGTTGTGCGCGCTTTCCGTGGCGCTGATGAACCGGTTGTCGAGCAGCAGCTGCGCGTACACGTCCGGACTGATGACCACCCAGCGTCCGGTCGTGGGCACGTTCTGCTTGTCGAGGGCGGTACGCAGCTTGACCATCGTGTTGTAGGCGTCGGTCGGCGTGGTGGCGTTGGACGTGACCGCCGGCACCGTGGAGCCCGCGGCGGCGGCCATGAGACCGGCCACATACTGGTCGGCGGCGTCCGCCAGCTGGTAGGCGGCGTTGGACGTGAACTGCGCCTGCAGCCCGCCGAGCGCCTGACGCTTCTCCACGTCGTCCAGTTCGAACGCGAAGTACTTCGCCTGGTCGATGACGAGGCTGCCCATGTCCTTGTCGGACGCGGCCTCGATGGCGATGTCCGTGTGCGCCGTGTAGTCGCCCACGGTGATGTCCTGGATGCCGGTGACGTGCACGGTATCGCCCGCATTGGAGATGTCGCCCTCGTAGTCGCGGTTTGCGAGCGCGCCGAACACGAGCGCCTTCTGGAGTTCCACGATGATGTTCGCGCTCCAGATCTCGGGAATGAAATTAGTGATGGCCATGATGGCCTTCCTCCTTGTCTGGTCAGTTGGTGACGCCGAGCAGGTCGTTGAGACGGCCCTTGTTCTGGGCTTCGACGATCTGTTGCGGGGTCATGTTCTTCAGGTCATCTCGGGTGAGCTGGCCTTGATGGTCGTCGCCGTCCCGCGTTCCGCTGGGCGGCTTGATGCTGACGCCCTTGGGCGTCGTCTCGGCTTTCCCGAGATACGGTTTGGATGCGAGCAGCTGGTCGATGGCGGCGCCGATGGCGGTGGAATCGACCTCACCGTCCTCATTGACCTCGAACGCGGTCAGGTCGAGGTAGCGCAGGGCGTCGCCGGGATCGTTGAGCTTGCCGCTGGCAGCGGCCCTCACTTCCGCTTTGAGCACGCGCTGGTTCGCTTGGGCGATGGCCTGCGCGTTGATCTGCTCGAGCTGCTTGGCCTTCTCGTATTCCGCTTCCTTGCCCTGCAGTGCGGCGAGCTGCTTCTCCACCTCGTCCATGCGGTCGAGGCGTTTGCGCGCATCGTCGAGTTTCGCCTCGAGGTCGCGGTTGACCTTGCGTTGCCCCTCGAATTTCGACTGCCAGTCGTCGCCGTTGTCCGGCGGGGTCTCCTGACCGTCGAGGGTTTCGCCTTCGGGGTTGTTCTGGTTCTCCACCATTGTTTCCTTTCGATTCAGTTGGTGTAGATCTCGCCGCCGGTGGACAGCCATCGACGGAAATTCCTCTCCGCCCGCGCCAGCACCTCGGGGGTGACCGGCTTGGACGTGTCATACGGGTTACGGCCGTCCAACGCGGCCATGTACCGGAGTCTGGCGTTTTCCAGCCGTCGTTGCGCGGCGGTCTGCGTCACCGTGCGCCCCTGACGGTATGTGTTGTTGTGCAGCCACATGCCTTTGCGGATTTCCGGCACCTTCTCGCGCCAGTCGGGGGCGATGATGTAGCCTTCGCGCTCCAACAGCCTGATGGTCTCTTCGCGGCTGCGGGACAGCGCGTAGATGCCCTCGGGCGTGAGCCTGCGTTTCTGCGTGCGCCCCTGCTGGTCCGCCAGCATGCGGGACCAGCCGTAGCGGGTCGTACCCTCCGTGGTGGTCATGAACACGGTGCCGCTCCTACGCCCCTTCCGGGCGCCGAGTCCTTGGATGCCGCGTCGGCTGTTGACGACCTGGAAGATGTCGGCGCCGTCCCGGATCGCCTGCGCGTTCGCCTTGCCGAACCGTCGGTCCTGTTCCTCCCGGCTCAACGCCTGGAAACCTCTCATCGGGTCCGTGACCCATCCCGCGCGTTCGGCCTGCTCCCTTCCCTTGACCGGCAGATGACGTCCATGGCAGTGCGGGTGGCGTAGGAACCCCTCGTTGTACCGGTAGTATTTGCCGGCGAGGATCATGCATCGGCTGCAGCAGTCCGCGGCCTCCACTCGCACGTAGCCGACATCGTCGCGTTGGGCGATGCTCACGCCTGCGGCGCTGCGATGGGTGTCGTCCACGAGCAGCACGGTGAGCGTGCCCAGTTGCTTCAGCCCGAACTGGAGCGCCTGAACCGGCGGCGAGCCTTGTTTGATGGCGTGCAGCACGCCCAGTATCGGCGAGCGGAAGTAGTCGGCCAGGCGGATGCCGCTGGGCGCGTACCCATCGCCGAACGCGAACGTGTCCACGAAACCGTGCGGTTCCACGTATTCGCCCTGTTCGGCGAGCGCCTGCACCGTGTAGTCCACGGCGATGTCCGCGGCCTTGGCCTGCAATACGCCCATGAGTTGGACGAAATCACGGCTTGTCAGCGTCCAACTGGCTTCGATGTTGTTCGGATCGACGCGCTTCCATGCCTTGCGGGCAGCTCGCAGCGCGGTCATTTCGACCGTGGCGAGACGTTTACCGTCCAGTGTCACCGCTTCCAGTGTCATCGGATGCCTCCGTGGTCAGGCTTCGGGCTATCTCCATCATTTCGGGATCGGATTCCTCGTCCTGCTTCATGCGCAGGATGCGTTGGATCTCGTCCTGTGACTGTCCCATCTGTTCGGCGACCCACTGCAACGGGTATCCGAGCTGCTTGTATTTGAGCATCGCGTCGGCCATGAGCGTTTCGCTCCGGTATTGCGGCGTGGCGAACGTCACCCTGCTGTCGGCGATGATGCGCGCCGACGTCTCATCGCCTTCGGTGAGCATCGCCATACGGCAGATGTCACGCAACGGGGATTTCAGGAAGCTGATGCGTTCGATGGTCTTCGACACAAGACCCGCCTCGGCGACCTCGTACCCTGTGGCGGGCACCTCGGCATTGGTCAGCAGATAATGGCCGGGGGTGCGCGTCTCCGCCGCCACATGCTCGACGGCCTTCTCGATGACGGGAATGAACGCCTGCAGGTTCGCACTCGTCCACTCGGCGATGTTCACGTTGTCGCCGGTGAAATGGTAGATGCGTTCCATCACCTGCTTGTCGAGCTCTATGGGCTTCTCACCGACCTGTTCGCCGGTCTGCTTGTCGAACACGGGCTCGACCAGCTCGTCTCCGCCAGTGATGACGCGTGCGGGCAGCGACGCGAAATCAAGCGCGTTGAGCAGATACGCCCAGACGATGTTCACGGCGTCCTGCATGGATTCGACCTGGGCGATGTCGCTGATGGGTGAATTGTCGAGCAGCATCTGGTTGCGGAACTCGCGCATCGGGATCTCCCCGAACGGGTTGACACGTTCCGTGTCCGGCAGGAACTCCCAGCCGTTCACATCCGGTTCCAACCGCTGTTCGGTCACGGTGACCGGTTTGCGCCGCCGCACATCGAACACGCGGTCGGGCAGCAGCAGGGTACCGTATTCGCGTTCGTCGTCCTGACGCACCAGCAGACCAGCCGTCGGGTCTCCTGTCAGAGGATCGTAGATGATGGCCGCGCTGTCGGGATGCTCGAAGCTGATGCGCGCCCCGCCATCCGGCCGCTGCGATACCAGGATGAACGACCGGCCGGCCGTGGTCATCATCAGCGCCGCCTCCTGCAATCCACGCTCGAAATCGTTGCGGTCAAGGCAGCGCATGACATGAGAATCCAGCTGCACGTCCTCATAGGGCGTGAACCCCTTGAACCTGATGCGTTCGACCGGCGCCTGCGCGACGGGAAGACACCAATTGTCGGAGAAGTCGCTGAACCGGTCCGACATGTAGCGTTTGAATTCCTCGCTGGCGAACTTGAGCTTGCCGCGCACGCCCAGCACGTAATCCGTGTGCTGGCGGATGGCGGGACGACGGTTCTGGATCTTCATGGCGAGGAGGTTCGTCACCGCGTTCACCTGTTCGGGCGTATCGTACATTCCTACCTCCTTGTCGAAGACCCCGTGAGCATGTAATTGTGTTTCCTCGCACCCCATCCCGCGGCGCGAGCGTCGCACGCGGCCTCATGGGCGAGGATGCTGGTCACCGCGGCGTCTATCTTCCTGTTCTGCTGCGGTTTGGCCAACCCGTAACGTTCCAACGATTTGGCGACCTTTCTGGCGTTCATCATGTGGGTGCGGGTGATCGGACATCCATCCTGCGTGATCCGCCGGGTCGTCAGATCGGCCTCGAACCGTCGCAGCGCCTCGTAGACGGCGCCGACGCGGCTGGACCCGCTCATCGTCCACGGGATGAACCTGCGCGGACCATAGGCGCGGTCCCACGCCTCGATCTCGCTCTCCCACGACATCTCGTCGCGGAAACCCGGATCGCAGTAGGCGCGTTCTATCCTGTACCGGTCGTTGAGCTCGGCCCACGCGGCCGACACCTCGGCGCGCGGGATGCGGCCTCCCCACTGCTTCGGATTCCATATCGTCGGACGCCGGTCAGGCCCGTACCGTGGCGTGAAGATCAGCCCGGACACGGTCTCCATCTTGATGCACGTCCAATCGTCGTTCTCACTGCCGTCGAACCCGGCGCACACGCGGGTGCCTTTCGGCGGGTTCTCCAACCACAGTTCATGCGCCGGCATAGCAGCTCTCCCACAATCCGTCTTCGAGCCATGCGCCGCCACCCTGCACCAGACGGTTGCCGAAGAACCGTTCCGCCTGCGTCGGGTCGGTCTTCATCAGCGACTTGGCCTCCGATTCAATCGAGTTCAAATCCACCCACGGGCTTCCCCGGTACACGTATTCGAGCATCTTGAGACGTTCGGCCTTGATGTTGAAATCCAACGGGCGCCCATCCCGATGCCGCAGGCTCTTCGCCAGATCCGGGTTCCGGTAGAACACGAACACGTCGTCCTCACCCGTCTCGAACACCTGCTGCGCATACGAGTTCTCACCGGGATCCCAAGCGTTCGTCCACGCATGCGTGCGTCCGCCCATGCCGGCAGCGCCTCGACGCTGCGTGGTCGCCACGGCGATCATCCCGTTCGATTTCGTGTACAGGCCCGCCTCATCCTGTTCAGCGTCCGTGATCGGATTACCCAACCGGGACTTCGCGGAAGCGGTGACCACATCGATGCGGTCGAGGTCCAACGCGTCGGCGTCCCCCTCACGGCCGGGCTGGATGATACGGATGAACGTGTCACGCACCTTCATCATCTCCTTGAGCGGGCCAAGCAGGATTGTGGCGACCAGCGGACGGTACATGTTGCGCACCTGCTCCTCACTGTTCGCGGTCAGCTGGATGAGCGGCGACGGATGCCGTCTGCCCCTCGGCTCGCCGGGATTGTACGGCCACTGCCAGCCGCACGGGCAGCCGTTGTCGGCGCAACGATACGCGTCGCCCTCCTGCGCCCAACCGTCGAACACGACCGGGCCGCACCCCTCGGCGGCGGTGAAAAACGCCGTGCAAGGGCCCTTGCCCCATTTCTGGGGGCCGACGGTCAAAGTCATACGGTACGTGAACGCCTGGTTGAGCACCATGGGGTTATCGACCGTGACCTCCTCCGGAGGCACATACGGCGCGTCCTCACGCACCCGCCACCTGTTCGCCGCCAGCCAGTACTGCCAGTCGGACAGTTGGACCGGCCTGCCGCGCAAGGGGCCGTCAGGCTGCCGGCAATGCCGTTCTATCCACGCGCACACCAGATGGCCCAACGTGGGGAAATCGATGATCCACTCGTCATCGGCCATTGCCGCTCATCCGCCGCTGATACACGTGCGGCCTGTCGTCACCGGCCTCACGCTCCTCCTGCGCCTCTCGGCGACGCTTCTCGGCGAGACGCCTCGTGAACTCGCTGTCCACAACAGGCGACTGCGAGTCATCCTCCGCGATCTTCCAACCCAACGACGCCAATCCGGCGGGACTCAGACCGATGCGATCGGACAGGCGAAGCATGAGCACACGATCCGACGTCTTCGCCCCCGGCTGTTCGCACAACACGAACATGCGGCAGTACATGGCGAGGTCATGCACCATGTACCGGTATTGGGCGAGCTTCCACGCACGCGCCTGCGGCTGCCTCCACAGCCACTTCCACACCTCGGCCTCACGCCGGTTCGTCTCATCGTCGGGCAGCGGCAGCAACGGGAACTTCAACGGTCTTCCCGAATACTCCGTGTTCGGCAGGGCGCGCAGCGTATAGCCGCGACGCTCGCTCGTCCTCGAATTCGGGTCCGGCGGCGGCCCCGAACGCACACGCCTTCCTCCACTGGTCATGATCACTCACCTCTCGTCAGGGCCTTGCGCCCAAGCGACAGACGGGCAAAAGCCCCTTGCGGGCCCGCCCGGATTGACATTTGAAACACGCGCACCCGCGAGACACCTCTCCGGCGGTTCCAGCCCAACACACGTTCACCCCCACCCCCCGTGTCGAAAAAACGTTGAGATTCCAACATTTTCAGCGTTTTCGACCGGTGTCGGCGAGGGATGTGCGGTGTTCCTGCTTTTTGTTTGGGTCTGTTAGACCAAAGTGTTGGTTTCTGACTTGCATAGTAGCTACGAAGTGCATACAATGGCGGTATGAGCAAGTGGAACAGGGCTGCGAGGCTGGTGAGCAGTGTCAGGGACGGGCTGTCCCTGCTAGACGACGACGAGCGTCGTCGTGCGATCGAGGCCCTGCGTTCCATCGTGTACGAGGACATGTTCGGCACCGGCTCTCAGGAGGTCCCGGCCGATGCGTGCGTGAAGTGCGGCTCCATCGCCATCAGGAAGAACGGCAGGACCAAGAACGGTAATCAGCGTTGGTATTGCAAGGACTGCAACCGCACGTTCACCGCCAAGGTCGGGCGCGTCATGGGCATGTCCAAGCTTTCCGTGGAGACGTGGATGACGTACATCGAGGCGTTCATCGACCAGTTGTCCCTGCGCGCATGTGCCGAGAAGTGCGGCGTGTGCCTGCGTACCGCGTGGTTCATGCGCCGTCGCGTCATCGAGTGCATCCAGCGCTACAACCCCTCGTTCAACGCCTGCGCCGGGGACCGTGTGGAGATCGATGAGACGTACTTCCGTGAGAGCTACAAGGGCTACCGGAAGGGCACCATGCCCCGCCCGGCCCGCAAGAGCAACGGCAAGGCATCCAAGAGGGGCCTGAGCAAGGAGCAGGTGTGCGTGGTCACCGGCATCGACGACGAGGGCGCGTCGTTCCTCGTAGTGTCCGGGCGTGGCTCCCTCGGCCGTGAGCGTGCGTTTAAAGTGCTTGATGGCCGTATCGGCAAGGGCGCGCTCGTGGTCACCGACAAGGCCGGGGCGTATCCGGCCGTGCTGGACCGTCTCGGCGCGAAGCTGGAGCAGCAGGACTCGCACGCGCACGCGATCAACCGCATCAACAGCCTGCACTCGCGCCTCAAGGACTTCATGCACGGCTTCAAGGGCGTGTCCACGAAGCACCTCCAGTCCTACCTGTCGTGGTTCAAATGGACCGAGGCGTTCAAGAGCGGCGTCATCGACCAGCGCAACACCGTGGGCCGTCAGCTCGTCAACGGCGTGTACCGCATCACCCGACGCATGTACGTGGGCATGCCCATGCCCGTGTGACACATGGTGTCACCTGTCATGTCGGATGGGTTACGATGTGGTTACCTATCCGATTGAAAGGACGGCTCCATGAGCATTCCCACGACGACCATGCGAATAGACCCGGAACTCAAAGACGAGGCGAACAAGGTGTTCGACGAACTCGGCCTGAGTCTGTCCGGCGCGGTGACGATCTTCCTCAAGGCGGTGGTGCGCGAACAGGGCATCCCGTTCAGCATGAGCGTCAGACCGGACGATAACGGCGACGGGAACAGGTGACATACCGTCTCGCATAATCGACGGTATTGACGGAAAGGCGAAGCAGTACGATGCCTAAGAAGGTCGCAGCCATAGATCACCCCATGCTGGACGTGTCCATGCCCGATCGCAGAAGCATGGACATGAGCAGCATGTTCATACCGGGCGATCCGCCGGTACAGGAATCGACAGGGTTCCCCGATGGCGTCCTGTTCCTCGGGGACAGCATCGAATGGATGAAGCACATCAGGGACGAATCCGTTGACATGGTGTTCGCGGACCCGCCGTATAACATCAGGAAGGCCGACTGGGACGATTTCGGCTCTCAGGAGCAGTACATCGAATGGTCGATGACGTGGATAGAACAGGCATCACGCATCCTCAAGCCGACCGGTAGCCTGTACATCTGCGGTTTCAGCGAGATACTTGCCGATCTCAAGCACCCGTCGATGAGGTACTTCGCATCCTGCCGGTGGCTGGTGTGGTTCTATCGCAACAAGGCGAACCTCGGCAAGGACTGGGGCCGGTCGCACGAGAGCATCCTTCACCTACGGAAGAAGGACTTCAAGCACATCAACTATGATTCCGTGCGCATACCGTATGGCAAGCACACGTTGAAATACCCGGACCATCCGCAGGCGGACTCGTCGCAGTACGGCCGCAAGGGCAGTCACTGGACACCCAACCCGTTGGGCGCGAAGCCGAAGGACGTCATCGAGATACCCACGACGTGCAACGGCATGAACGAGAAGACGCCGCATCCCACGCAGAAGCCGGAGGAGCTGCTGCGCAAGCTCGTCCTCGCGGCAAGCAACGAGGGGGACGTCATCCTTGACCCGTTCTCCGGCTCCGGCACGACGGCGGTGGTCGCGTCCCAGCTGCATCGCCTATGGCTCGCGTGCGACGAGAACGCGGAGTACAACCAGTGGGCCACGGAACGTCTCGACGCCATAGACCACTCACGGACGATAGAGCAGTGGATGGCGTTCGACAGGGACAACTACGAGAGAAGGCGATCGATACGATGATGACGCTACGACAGCTAGCGGAGTGGGCGCAGGACAAGGACAGGTTCACCACCGTGGGCGATTGGGCCGATTTCTGCCGTGAATACCTTCAGTACGTGCATTCGGGCGCGTTGCAGGCCGTCATCGTGTCCACGAACGAGCATGTATACAACTTCTACCAGTACGGCACTGACGGGAACTTCAAGATCACCCGGCCCCTCAACAGCGATCTGATGATAACCGATGACGAGTTCGACTCCGCGGAGCGCACCGTGATGTCGGCGTTGCATGACATACGCGGCATCGAGCACGACGCCGACGCGAGACGGACTCTGAACAACTTCGTATACACTTGCCAGCAGTCCATCGGTGCCGCCCTTGATTCCCTGCCGAGCGCGAACACCGCCCGCAAACTCAACGGCGATCTGTTCGAGAAGTACATCCGCCGCATCCTCAACGAGATCGGCGCGAGGACCGAGGAGGGCACCGTGCAGGTGCCCATACGTGTCGAGGGCGTGGAGCCGTTCAACATGGCGTACCAGCACGATCTGATCGTGAAGAGGGACGGCGAGACCAAGGCGATCGGTTCGGTCAAGACGTCGAGCAAGGACCGCATCGACAAAATCTTCATCGACAAGTTCATGTACAACGCATTGACGGACAGCGAGGACATGCCCCATTTCGCGGTGTTCCTCAACGACGTCCAGAGGGCGGGAGGGAACGACATGCGGCGGCAGAGGGTGGCACAGACGTTCCTCACCGGCCATTTCAAGGGGTATACCATCCGTCTCAATCCGTTGGATGGCGTCTATTACTGCGACCTCAGGCCGATCATGCGCACCGATGATCTGCTGAGACAGCAGATCAGCACTCTTGATAACCTGCTCGTCACGGACGTATGGAGATTCATGGAATAGCCCTTATGAACGCATAGGACGCTCGTAGCGGCCCTATCGTTCGGCATAGGTAAAGAGGATGCCCGTCAGGCCCGGAACACGGTCTGACGGGCATTTCTCGTGCCACAGAGATGTGAATCGGCGTTTAGCGAATACATACACCTCCGATATCAGCCTTCCGTATCTATTCACACACACGATAGGACGGAAGAAGAGATGTCTAACCGTGAAATTAGAGGGGTAAGCGATAACGGCCTGCTACCCCGGATCAACCAAACATCGTTCACCATGAGGGGAGGTGAACGACATGGCCGCTGAAATGACTGAAGACAAGGTCCGTCTGGAGGCAGACAAAGTGCTAGGTCTGTCCTCGCTGGACGGCAAGGATGGCGCTCGGTCCGGCACGGGGCAGATAACCACGTTCAACCAGCTCGGGTTCCCGGGTGTTGCCGACAAGCCCGACGGGTGGTATTTACCGAACAATAAAAACGATGTTGCAGTGGTCTTGGAGGTCAAGGCGACGCGCATTGCGCTCGGTAAGGCGCAGGTGGACGAGGTGCTGAAGAACGTCCGCATCATGCAGGCGCAATATGAGAAGGTCATCGGCATTTTGTACAACGGCGATGACGTTCGCGTGTTCAAGGGCGAGGAAGAGGCCAAGACGCCCAATAAACTGCAAAACGTCAGCTACTATCTGTCTCTTTACACAGTGGACAGCATCGACAAGAAGCACATCTACGAGCTAACCGCCCGCATCAACAACTGCCTTCACTTCGAGTTCGGCATCAAGAACCTGTACCATCGTATGATTTTCACTGCGTGCGCCTTGGTCGCTGAGCGTTACGGCGCGGGTTTGAAGCGCCTCAAGGATATGGACTATGCGACGTTCCATACGGCGATTCACTCGACTCTTTCTAAGTCGCTGGAAAACAGTCGTAAGCAAAACGCGAAGATTGACATCCTACTGGAAGAGTATTCCGACATCAAGATGAATACCACGGACAACCAGAACGCAATTAACAACTTCATTGATTGCGTCGTCGAGATTTCCGAGTGCATTAACTCGAACGAGTGGCGTGGAGAGGATGTAATGGGAATCTTCTTCAACGAGTTCAACCGGTACAAGAAGAAGTCCGAGGCGGGTCAAGTGTTCACTCCTGAGCACATCACGGATTTCATGTACAAGATACTCGATGTGAACAAGGGAGATTACATTCTGGACGCTACGTGTGGTTCCGGCGGCTTCCTCGTGAAAGCTATGGCGAACATGATTCGTGAGGCGGGTGGCATGCAGACAGATGAGGCGGCGGAGATTAAGTCGAGTCACCTGTACGGCATCGAGTTAGACCGTGAGATTTACGCCCTCGCGTGCGCGAACATGCTGATTCACAAGGACGGAAAGACGAACCTTGAGCAGATGGACGCCCGTACCGAGGCCGCGTCCAAATGGATGCAATCGAAGCCCATCACGAAGGTGCTGATGAACCCACCCTACGAAAGAAAGTATGGGTGCATGACCATCGTCGAGAACGTACTAGACAGCGTCGCTGCACATACTCTGTGTGCGTTCATCCTACCCGATAAGAAACTGGAAAAGACTAGTAAAACGCAGATGCAGCGAATTCTGAAGCGCCACCGTCTGTTGAAAGTCGTCAAGCTCCCAGAGGATCTGTTCTTTGGTGTCGGTGTAACCACGAGTATCTTCGTGTTCGAGGCAGGCGTCGGGCAGGACGGCAAGGAGTTCTTCGCCTGCTACATGGAGTCTGATGGTCTGGCGACGGTCAAGAACAAGGGCCGTCATGACGTCTACGGTAAGTGGGCGGCAATCGAGGCCCATTGGGTTGAGGTCGTGGAAAAGCAGTCTGGCGACGAGACGTGCCAGTGGGTCAACCCTACCGAGCACCTGTCATATCAGGTTCCGCAGAAGCCGTTCGAGATTTTTGAGGAGAACTTCCGCAAGACGGCGATGGACTACCTGATGTTTAAGAAGGGTATCGACGCGAAGACGTTCAGCGAGAAGCTGACATCCACGGCCATGTATTCGAGCCGCGTGAGCGTCGATGACAATACCGTAACCATTGCCATTCAGAAGGGTGGTGATACCGATGGCGAGGATTGATGCGAGCGGGTGGAAAGACGTTCTTGTCTCAAGCATTTTTCGCATGACCAACACCAAAAGCATCCCACAGAAGAACATCCAGCCGGATAGCGGAGAAGTATCTTATGTCACTGCGCAATCGGGAAACAACGGTGTGATGACGTGTATCGACTGTCCGACCACATGGATTGACGATGGCAATTGCATTATAATCGGAGGGAAAACGCTCACTTTCTCGTACCAGTCGAAGGCGTTCTGTTCAAACGACAGCCACAACATCGCACTTTATCCGCTGGATGGAGAGTGTGTCACAGAACCATGTTTTCTGTTTCTCATAACGGCGTTACGTGCGTCATTGTCCCGGAAATATACGTGGGGAGATTCCATTTCGATAACAAGCATCAAACAAGACAGGTTCAAAATCCCTATCGATGCTGAAGGCGATCCCGACTGGGCATACATGGATGCCTACATGTCCGAAGTCATGCAAGAATCTGAGGCGAGTCTCGAGAATCTGATGCAAACCGATGATGGCAAGCATACGGTCGATACGTCAACGTGGCGGCCATTCAAAATCGAAGACCTGTTCGACATCAAGAAGGGTGTACGCCTCACCAGTGCTGACATGCGCCCGGGAAACATTCCGTTCATCAGCGCGGCGAACGTGAACAACGGCATCACCGCCCGCATCTCGAATAACGGGCACTTACACCCCGCTGGCACGCTCACCGTCGCATACAACGGCAATGTGGGCAAGACGTTCTATCAAGATGAGCCGTTCTGGGCTTCGGATGACGTGCATGTGCTCTATCCGAAGACCAAGATGAGTCGCGGACAGATGCTCTTCGTCGGTACCTGCATCGAGCGTGTCGGACGCCAGAAGTACGGGTTCGTCGATAAATGGAAATTGGAGTACATGAGAAATGACGAGATCAAACTCCCGGTCTCCATTGACGGGGCTCCGGACTGGGCGTACATGGATGCCTACATGCATCGCATCATCGTCAATGCGTCATCTGACGTCAAGTCTCTAAGCACAATTCTCTGACTTTAATATTCCGTGCATTATATGCACACTCGTGTCTAACATGCGCAGTTATTAAGCAGGAAGACCTGATCGCTGATAGGTATTTGACGATCAGGCCTTCCTGTGTTTGTAACGATATGCACACTTTAGTCTAACGGACACTTTTTTACCATTACTGGTTCCTGTGTGGAAACCAACACTTTGGTCTAACAGACCCTTTTGTTTTGTTCGCGAGCGTTCGGAAGATGTTGTTTTGTTTGCTTCAAGGCTTCGCGTCGCGTCGTTCACGGCGTCGCCGATGTCGGGCGCCGGCGTGTTCAGGTTTCGCGGAAGCCGAATGGTCTTGTCTTCGCGGTTTTGCTGTTGTGGCATGCTTCGCACAGGCCGCGACCATATTGCGGGTCGTTCGGGTCCTTGTGCATGTCCACGAGTTCGCTGCGCTCGTACGGGAAATGGTCGGCGACTGTCGAGGGTTTGCCGCACAAGCCCTCGTGCCCACCGCACCCACCTGCCCGGGTATCTCCGGGGCATACGCAGTATGGGTCTCTTGCGAGGACCTTGCGTCTGAACCTGCGGTGTCTCGCGTTCGAATACGGGTTTCCTTTGGTTCTGCGTTCACGGTCCTTCCGACGCTGGCATTCCGTGCAGCGCGCCCCGTGGTCGATGAGCCGGGGGCATCCCGGCGTGGAACATACCTTGTAAGACATACCCGCCCCCGTTCGCGTGTCTGGATATGAGAAAGCCCCGGCATCTGCCGGGGCTCCCACATGTTCAGGAAGTTCCCTGTATTCGACGGATCACCGCGTCCTGGAGTCTTGCCCGGAAGCCCGGCGGATCGGATTCGTCGGCAAGCTCGCCGTTCGAGAAATCATTGATGTTCTCCATGATGCGGCGGATCATCGCATTGCGATCGTTCCGCGCCTTCCATCCGAACAGCTTGAAGACGACGGCAATGACCATGAACACTATTCCCGCATAGAAGCCGATATTGTTCGTGGCGTTGGGTTGGACCAGTTCCGAAATGATGAGAGGCACGCCCACGCCGCCGAACCCCCAGAAAGCGTTGTCGAACTTTCCCTGACCATCCGGAATGGCCTTGATGTCCCGTTTGAGATGTCGGAGGTCCGTGACCCGCACAGGCATGAAATCCTCCTTGACCGTAAGGATGTTGGACTCAACAGGCTGGTCTGGCTTAATGGAACCGACGATCTTGCCGCTCATGCGCTCGCCGGGCCTTCAGGTCGTTTGATGGTACCGGATTTCAACGCGTTGATGAAGAACGTGTATCCGCAGTCGGAGCATGAAATCGGTACGAGCGGTATGAGGGTTGAGCCCCCGCCGAGGACGATGTTGCCGTCCTCGAATTGGCGTACCTCCACGACGTTGCCGACGGTCCACTCGGTGCCGTCGCATATGGGGCATTGCTGCCGCTTCCATTTCTCGGAGATCCAGGCTATCGCACGGCCTTGTTCCTGTTGCAGGCGTTCGGCGCGCTGCTCCGGTGTTTCGTTTTCGGTTGGCATACGCCAATGATAGGGCGGCAGCCTGCGCGGCGTCGCCGCTGGCGCCAACCGAAAAGGCGTCCGCCGTGCGGCCGTCAACCCTTGGATATGACTGTGGGTCAGCAACCATTTTCCGGTTGTTGACCCACTAATCCCACTGCAATTATCGGTGACAGTCGTCCTGTTTGTCAAGTTCGACCTGCCGCCATACGTCCCCGTACCGGTACAGGCCGTCCCCGGCCGGGGCGATCCGGCCGCGTTTGGCCCACTGGCTGATGGTGTTCCGCCGGACGATGATGCCGCAGACGGTGAACACCTTGCTGATCTCCGCCGCGCTTCCCGTCTTCTCCGGGTCGGAGCAGAGGCGTCGCAGCCATTCGAGCCGTACCGTGAGCACGCGCTGTTCCGTGCCGCATATGGGGCAGGTGATCCACTGGTCCCGGCTTCCCGCGACGAGTTCCACGCCGCACAACGGGTTGGTGCAGCGGCCTATGGGCTGGCGTTCGGACGGCGGGTCGAGCAGCAGGTCTATCTGCCGGCCGATGCGCGTGAACGTGTCCAGGTAAAGGCCGGCGTCGTGGAACCTGTCGAGGCGCGGATGCCTCGCGCAGGCGAGGAGCGTCCCGTACAGTGAGCGTTCGTGGTCCTGTTCGACGCCGTCGAGGATGTGCCACAACTGGTGGGCCGTGGAGTCGAGCAGGTCCATCATGTCGAGCACGTCGAGCCGGATGGGGGTGGGCGGCGTGCTGGGTTGGATGCGGTTCGGCTGATGCCCTCCGGGGTGCAGCGTGGCGTCGAGGCTGTCGCGCATGGGCGTGATGTCCCTGCCGAGGCTGATCAGCAGGCGTGCGAACCTGATGCGACAGCGTGTGCACAATGTTCGTTCCGGCTTGGTTTCGGCGTGGCATGACTGGCATACGCCCATGGCCTGTTCCCTCCCTTTTTCGTGTATGTCGTGTATTGGCTCGTCTGTCACAGTCCGTCGAAGCTGGGCGGTTCGATGAATTCGACGCGGCAGTCGTGTTTCGGTTGTCCGTCGGGGTTCTCGATGATGGCCCTCACCTGTTCCGTGGGAAGTTTCAGCAGGCTGCCGATCTCCAATGGCGTGTAGCCTCGGCCCGCCCATTTGAGGATGAGTTCCCGTTGCACCGCTGTGGTCATTGCGTTCTCCTTAATGGCGTGTTCCAGATTCGTTCGAATTCGCGGATGTCGGCGTCGCTCACCGTGACGCCCGCATCCCATGGTTTGCTTGTCCGGCTTGTTTTCCGCGGCCTGTATGGCCGTCGGCTGACCGGCATGAGCCCGCACCGGTGTTCGGCCAGATACTGGGCGTCGGGGCGGATCCCGCGTTCGCCGCATACGTCGATGAGTCTCGGCGCCGTGCTGCCGTACACGGGTTCGAGCCGGGTGAGGCGCCTGCCCAGGATGATGGCCACGGTCAGGTCGTCGCCTGTGATGACGCCGGGATCCCATGACTCCCAGACGCCTTGCTTGCATCTGAGTATCCAGTGGGAGCATCCGCCGCAGATGTCCGCCTCGAGCCGGCTCATGTTGCCTGGGGGCGCCATGAGCCGGAGCCATGGCGGTTTCGGCTCGCATGCGCGTTTTCTGACGCCCGTCATCGGTTTCGGTCACTCCCAGCCCTTGTCCGCCCCGTCGGCGTGATCCCAGTCGCAGGACATGGCGGCGAAACGGGATCCTTGGCTGACTATGCAGGTGACGCGTCTGGTGTCGGTCATGGTGACGACGCATGTCTGGAACAGCGTGTCATCCGTGGAGCATTCGCTTGCCGTGACGGCGGTCGTGTCCGTGTCGGGCCCGTCCGGCCGGGACGTGTCCCCGCCGCAGCCGGCGAGAAGACCCGCGAGGATGATGAGCAGGCATCCCGCGAGCACGCGGAGTTTGCGGCGGACTATCGTATTGGCGTTCATTCGGTTTCCTCCATGGCCTTGTTGCGTGCGGCGTCGAGAATCTTCCTCACACGATTCCGGTAGTAGGCTTTGTTGCCGTTGGGCACCGCGTTCCAGTTGAGGTCGAGGAACAGGCCGGCGGCGTTGCAGTCCATGTAGTAGAGCTGTTCCGCGGCCGCCTCGACCTCCGCGTCCGTGGGCTCGCGGTCGGCGCCATCCATGTATCCGGAGCGGAGTGGCGTGGGATCCATGCCGGGTATGCCGGCAGGGTATTTGAGTTCGGCCTCGTGGCTGATGATGCTCATTTCGGTTTCCTCCTTGGCTAGTTTTTTCCGAGTTGTCGTGTGATTGATTTCCATATGGTCGCGAGTTCCGGATCCTTCAACCCGGACGCGCGGCCACGCTCATACAGGTCGCGTTCGATGGCCGGCCGGTTCTCGGGATGGTTCACGGCCCTCCCGTACGCCCAGTCATGCAGCACCTGATTGCGTTGCCCCTCGGGGACCGGCGACATGTCGGGCCGTCCGCCCGGTTCGCGGCGCAACGTCATGTCGTCGGCCATCACCTGTTCGAGGCTGAGTCTGACCGGCTCCGCAGCGGTCGGCGCCGGCGAACCGTTTTTCGGCCTGTCCGTGTACTCATGCGAGTCGAGGAACGCCATCAGCTCCGGGGTCGCGTCCGGGATGCCGGATTCCGGAGGCGTATCGACCAGCAGGTAGTCGCCGCCGTTCGCCCGACTGCCGGGACCGAGCACGTACCCCCGGTTGCTGACGCGCAGGTCGATCGGAATGCCCTCGGGATGCACGGCGTTCAGCAATTGGGACGGCTCCCACCCGGCGGGCACCCGATAGTAGAGATGCAGGCCATGCGGCGAACGCACGGCGAGCGTGGACGGCAACGCCGCGCCACCGTATGGCCCGACCAGAGCCTGCAGCAGCTGGAAGCCGTGCGGACGGTCGGGATGGTCCTTGTCCGTGTCGCAGTCGATGACGAACGTGCGCCCCAACGGCGGACAGCAGTAGCGTGTCCACTCCTGGCGCACGCTGTCGGCGGTCGCGTGCGTCGTGTCGTTGGGGTTGAGCCGTTTCCAGCTCAGTGACACCTTCTCGTCGAACTGGTCGCCCTTGCGTTTGCCCTCGCAGTAGGCGAAGCCGATCTCGCCACGGCATGCGCGTTCCACGATGAGGGCGCCGTCCCGGCAGGACACCGGCGGATCCAATGGCATGAGACTGTCAACGCCGGGCATGACGGAGGCTTGCGCCTTCGGCGCCTCGATTCGCGCGGGCTGTTCGGGCTCGTCGTCGGATTCGGATTCGACCGCCTGACGGTACACGTCGAACCGTGCCGCGTCCTTCACCTGGACGATTCGCATCCTGCTGCCGAGCATTCTCGTGGTGCCGTTGGCCAGTCCGAGCAGTGCCATGGTCTCCCGTGGGATGGAGGCGTGGAATTCGTCCCGGTAGGCGTCTCGGCTGGCGATCGGCCGCCCGTACTTCTCCTCGTTGGTCAGGATCTCGCTGATGAGCCAGTACATTTCGTCGCTGATGGCGCGTGACGGGCTGAGGTTGACGAGTTCGGGCTCGTCGCCCTGCTCCCATAGGCGGCAGCTGGCCGCGTAGAACGCGGCCGGATGTTCCCGGATGAACAGTTCGATGGCGTGGTATTCGTCGTATGAGCGGCCTTCGCGCGAATGCATCTCGACTTTGACGAACCTGCGTCGGTCGGATGGTTCGCTGGAGTCGGCGAACGGCATGTTGGTCAGCAGCACGATGGTCGCGGTCGGTGTCATCGCATAGTACTTGCCTCCGGTCACTCGGGCCTGCACGCGGGATCCTGTGGACAGTGCGCGCAGTGAGGGCAGCATGGTGTCCGTGATTTCGCCGGCTTCGTCGTCGTAGGCGAATGCTTTGCCTGCCATGGCGTCGTTCATCGACTCTCGGGCGAGTGAATAGGCTTTGCTGCAGTAGTCGGTCGCCTTGAACGCGGGGAACGATTTCCGTTCGCCCAGTACGCCCTGGATGGCGTTGAGCATGAGCAGCGTCTTGCCGTCGCCGCCGTGTCCGGACAGCACGTAGGTGAGCTGTTTGAACGGTTCGAGCCATGGGGTCGCGAACATGCGCAGCAGGTTCGCGCAGGATTTGTCGTCGGCGGTGAGCCACCGGCATATGCGTGTCGCCTGTTCGATGGCCGCGTTGCCCATGCCTTTGGGGTCGAACGTCTGGGTTACGGCCATGTCATCATCGCCCCGCAGGCAAACCACACGCCCGTTTTGTCGGAACCAGACGCATGGGTCGATGCGCACGCCGCGTTGGACCTGTTTGAACCATTGCGCGCGTTTGGCTTCGCGCATGATGGTCGCGCTCATCGAGTGGTTGCGGCTGCGGTCGTTCGTCCCGTTGCCGATGTGGTATTCGTCCTCGATGGTCTTGACGGGGTGCCAGCTGTTGAGCAGACGCCGGTCGCCGGGATGGTCCGCCACGTCGGGGTCACGCCGCCAGAGCCTGTCCTGCGACGGGCAGTAGCGGAGGTGTCCCTCGCGCAGCTCCCAGATGGCTTTCTGGTATCCGGCGTGCATGACGAGCTGTTTGCTGCGTCGTCCGCCGTCGCTTTCGTCGGTGATGAGCTGGAGCGTGTGCCCGGTGATGGTCATCACGCGGTCGAAGTCGTTCGGCGGCGTGAACGTGAGTTCGAGCAGTCCGAAGCAGCCGGCGTATTTCACGGGCAGGTCCTCGGCTGGGATCGGAGCGTAATCGTCATACATGCCGGCCATGCTTTTCCTTTCTGAAAATCGGTCGAGTGGGCAGAAACGGAGCAGAATGGAGGTAACAAATAATGGCTCCCTCCTATCTTGACTTTTTGTTGAGGAGATATACCCCTCTTTTTTTGTTACCAGTGCTCTTAGGTATTGGAATCATTGGCTTTCATGCGTTACCGCGCACACGATTTTTTGTTACCGCGTTACCAAAAAATGAACGGTTTTTGTTACCGGTAACGCGCGGTAACGTTACCGTCGGCTTTTGAACCGATATCAGCGTTACCGGTAACGTATGGTCACGTGGGCTGTTTTCGCGTGCCGTGACCGTTCCGCCAGCCATCGATGACGAGGTTCGCGGCGAGCTCGTCGAGGTCGCCGTCCTCGAGCATGACCCATTGGTTGGCACGCGCGTATTCGGCGAGATAGTCGGCGAGCATGAGCTGCTGTCGGCGTGCGTCGGTGGTCGGCGGAACGTGTGCGGCCATCAGAACTCCGTATCCTCACTGCCCGCGTGCATGCCGGGATTGGCGGCGTCGGCCACGGCGAGCACCTGGGCGACGGTGAGCCCGAGCATGCCGGCGATGTCGTTCGGCGTCCTGCCCGCCGCCTTCAGCTGGTAGATCTGGGTCGCCTGCTGCGGGGTCGGGCCGGCCGGCTGCGCGGGCTGCTGGAACTGCTGCGGCTGCGAATACTGCATCGGCTGCGCCGACGGGGCCGGCTGCGCGGGCTGGCCGGCGTACGGGTCGGCCATGGCCGCGTCCAACGCCGCCTTGTTCGCGTTGCCGGGGACGATCTGGTACGAGTACAGTTTCGCGTCGTTGTAGCCGCGCTGCTTGGCCGGCTGCGTGCCGGAGAACGTGGCCGTGAACCGGTCACCGACGCGCGGCCAGTTGCCGACGCCCGCCTGTTGGCTGGCAATGCGCAGGGTCTTGATGTTGTACCCCTTCACGTAGATGCTGCGCACGCCGTCGTCGTACTCCTGCGCCGGATCGTGGAGACTCGTCTTCAAATGGATGACGACCTGCGGCTTCGGGTTGCCGTTCGGGAAGAACAAGGGGGCGCCGGTGGTGAAGTCGGTCTGCTGCTGCGCTTCGATGCTGATGATCTCGCCGGTGACGGACGTGCCGATTGGGTCGTCCTTGCTGAACGCGCTGGGCACGCCTCCGGACATGACGCTGTCGAGGCTCATGGGCGCCGCCGGCTGCTGCGGCTGGCTGTTCTGCTGCTGGTATTGGGGTTGGCCGTACATGTTTTCAACTTTCTCTAATGGTCTGTTTCTGGTTGTCCTGTTTTGTTTTCGGCCTTCATGCCGGATATGGGGATCGTTGGTGTTCCAACGTTTCCGAGGGTCTTGTCTCACATGGTGCGCTCACTTTCCCTGTAGGTGGGTTCGATCAATGGGACGAGCCGCCGCCATTTGTCGGGGACGGGCGGATACTCGTCGGCGTTGAGTTCGGACGCCTCGCCGAGGTTGTCGTCGGGCCATGTGCCGCATTGGAAGCAGTGCGTCCGGGTTTTCGGCAGGCCGTGGATCCACGCGTCCCTGACGTCCGTCCCGTCCTCGAGTTCGATGAGGTCCATGAGGTTGATGAGCAGTTGCGCGCGGCTCATGGCCCATCGCCCCGGCTGCGGGTCGAACCGGGTCTCCCACGTGTAGGCGTCGTTGAGTGACGTCCGGTTGCGGGGCAGCATGTAGATGCAGTTGCGTTCGCAGGTCTCCCCCATGTTTTCCAAGCCGATGCCGTAGAGGCTGGCCTGTACCCGGTATTGTTGGGATGGGCCTTGGGTTTTCGCGGTGCGGATGGTCGCGTCCCCGGTGATCTTCCAGTCGATGGTGCTGCCCGTCTTCCGGTCGTACAGGTCGATGCTGCCGTGGAGGCCGGTGTTCCCGTAGATGCCGTTGAGCGTGCCCACGGTGACGCGCATTTCGGTTTCGAACCGTTCGATGTCGCCGAACATTCTCTCGAAGTGCTCGTGCACGCAGGTGCCGATGAACGGCATCCATGCGACGCTGCGGGTCTGGGGCCATCCTGCGAGTTTCGCGGCGAGGCAGTGCACGCAGTCCACTCCGAGTTCGCTGGGGCCGATCTCGCGTTGTTTTTCGCGTGGCTGGTCGCGGATGCCGGTTTCGATCATCATGCGGATTTCGGGCCACAGTCGCGGCTCCTCGCCGGTGTCGGTTCGTTTGGGCTGGTTGTCGGCGGGTGGCTGGCGTCGCCCCTGTGTGGCGGGTTCCGGTGGGATGCTGGTGTCGTCGGCGAGCAGTCGTGCCACCGCGAGCACCTGGCTGGCGTCGTTCATGGCTGTTGTTCCTTCCGTTCGAGTTTCGCGGTCTGTTCGCTGATGCGCAGGGCGGCGGTCAGGCTGAGTTCGTCGAGCTGGCTGCTGCGGATCATGTACAGGTCGTCGGTGGGTGATTGGCCGTCGTCGGCTTTCAGGTCGTATTCGCTGATGGTGCGGGCGATGATGTCGGCGATGTTGCCCGTGTGCAGGCGGTTCATGAGACCACCACCATGGGTTTCGTGCTGACCGCGTATTCGTTCATCGCGTCGGCGGTGAATTCGCGTTCGAGCTGGCTTAACGGTTTCGGTTTCAGCTGGTAGGCGTTCGGGTACTGGGTGGCGGGGTATGCGTGTTCGAATCGTTTCGCGTCGATGCGGCGGCTTCCCTGTTTGACCTGCACTCTGTGGTCGCCCGCCTGGTAGGTGCCGGGTTGGGGGTGTTGTTCGAGGATGAGGTTTTTCAGGGTGTCGAGTTCGTCCTGGCGTTCCTTGATTTCGGCTTGCAGGATGATGACGCGTTCGGCCTGGCGGGCGAGCAGCCGCTCGTATTGTTCGGCGAGCCCGGTGTCGGTCATGGTGGTCAGCTGGCCGCCGGTGTTGAAGGTCATCGTTGTCGGGATGCTGCGGGTGGTATCCGTGTTGGTGCGGGTCGTGGTGTCGGTCATTGCCTGTCTCCGTTCGTGGTGTCGGTGTTTGCGGGTTCGATTTCGGCGACGACTTCGGCGATGCTCTCGTCCGTGTCGGGCTGGCGCATGTCGTGGGCCTGTTCGTTGAGGGTTTGGATGCTGCCGTTCGGGTTGCGTAGAAGTCGGCTGATGGCGGCGCCTTCCTTGATGACGTGCTGGCAGATGTCGATGCATTTGGCGACGATCTGCGCTTTCTGGCCGGTGAGGTTCTTTTTGAGGATCGACTGGTCGGCCTTGTCGATGAACGCGCTGGCCGCGTCCGCGATCTTGCTGGCGGTCGGGTAGAGCGCGGCGAGGTCGGCGGGCATGTTCTCGTCGTCGATGAGCGTCTGCGTGATGTATTCGGTGTGGTTCATGTTTTGCCTTTCATCTGGTTGTCGGAATGTTTTCCGTGTCGGGCCCGTAGGCGGGCAGTTCGGTGATTTCCACGTACAGGTGGGGTTCGTATTCGCGTCCCTGCCACGTGTATGGGTCGCCGGTCTTCCTGTTGCGGTATTGGCCTCGGACGCCGCGTATCCGCTGGTCGGGCATGCGTTTGGCGGCTTGGAGTTCGATGACCTGCGCGTCGTCCATGTAGGCGACCGCGTTCAACGCGTCGAGGATGGTTTTCAGCAGGTTGTCGATGTCGGGTTTGCCGCGTCGGCGCATCCAGAACTCCGCCCTGATGCGTACCGGCCCGGTGAGGGGTTTGGCGTTCGGGTATTTGCGGCGGAATTCGGCGAACAGGCGTTCCTCCGCGTGAACGGTTTTGCGGGGTGTGATGGCGTGCCCGTGGTAGACGCGGGGCCGGCCTTTGGCTACGGGGTCGCCGGGCAGGCAGAGTGTGAAGCTATTGGCGACGGGGTCGCCGGGCGGGCAAGGGGTGAAGCTATCGGCCGTCGTCATCGCTGTTCCTTCCGGTCGTCGAATGGCGCCCATAGGAGCGTGCCGACGCCGCCGCCCAGGATGAATGCGGTCAGGTGGAGGACGCTGAGCGTGCCCGCGCGCAGGAGTCCCGCCATGAGCCACATGCCCGCCCATAGGGTCGTGGCCGCGGCGGTGGCGAGCGCGAGCAGCCATAGGGCGGCGAGGAGCGTGTCCTTGCGTGTCATCGCCATGTTCCTTCCCGTGCGAGCTGGTCGAGCGTGTACATGAACCGGCTGGCGTTCCCGTAGTCGAGGTCGTGGCCGAGCCGGGCGGTGAGCCCTTTGGTGCCGGTGATCTCGGTGAACGTGATGATGGTCTTCCGCGCGTAGTCGGGGAACAGTCGGCCGATCTCGTCCATGCTGTCGTCGATCTGCGTGAGGAGGAACAGGATGCGGTTCGCGGTGTCGGTGTCGAGGCGTTCCTGCGCGGTGAGGCGTAGTTCCTCGCGTCGGCTTGCCTGTTGTTTGGCGCTGCTGCTCATGGGTCATCTCGCTTCCGTGTGGGTCATGAATCCGCTGTCCCGGAAACGTCGTACGTCGGCGGCCTCGTATACGACTTTTCTCCGGTCCTGTTTGCCTTCCGCCGGTGGCGGGCCGATTTTGATGTATCGGGGCCACCCGTCGTTGAGGTACCTGTGGTTGGCGAGGGTTTTGGGCGCGCAGCCGAGGTATTTGGCGGCTTCCGCGACGGTCATGGTCTCCCCCTCCATGGGGGTTGTCGTGTCGTTTTTCATGCCTGGTCCTTGTGGTCGTGGTCGGGGATGCTGATGATGGGGATTTCGAGGGTGACGGGTTCGGGTTCGAGCCGGCGGGCCTGTTCGATGGCCTGCGCTTCGACTTCCTGCCGTATGGCTCGGATGGTGTTGGTGAGGCTGATGCGCGCGTCCACGAGCTCGTTGATGGTGTCGGCGAACGTGAGGATGTTCGGGTCGAGCCGCCGGTATTCGTCGAGCAGGCCGGTCACGTCGTCGATGAGGTCTCCGATCCGGCGGATGTTGCGCCGGTGCTGTTCGGGCATGTATGCGCTCATGTCACGCCTCCTTGATGTGGTCGGCGAGGGTGAGGAGCCGTCGGGCGAACCGTCGCGTGTCGTCGGGGGTGAGGGCGACGTGGCGTCGCATGTTTTCGGGGCCGATCTCGAGCATGATGCGCGTGGGTTCGGCGGCGCCAAGCCGGATGATGTTCGCTTCGACGCTTGCGGGGATCCGGGTGGCCAGTGGCGTGATGTATGGGGGTTGGCCGCTGACGGTCAGGCCGTGGAACACGCCTGTGGTCTGGCTGTCGCGTGTCGTGTCCTGTAGGGTTGGGAGTGTCATTTGACCTTCTTTCATTTGACGTGGCCGCCGCTGGATCCGGCGGCTTTTTCTTTGTTCCGGATAGAATCCGGGGTGTGGGTTGGGGTGATTTCTGGACGGCGGTCGGAGCCGTCGGCGGTGTCGTGGGTTGCGTCTCCGGGCTGGTCGCCCTGTTCCAGACGCGCAAGGCGAACAAGCTCGCGGAGGATGCGAACCGAATCGCGAAGGAAGCGAACCGCATCTCCACCGATTCCCGTGACGCCGCCTCGTCCGCCAATGAGCTGGCAGCCAAGGCGAACGAGATAGGAGAACACGCGAATCTGATCGCTCAACGGGCGTTGGCGTCCGGCCTCGATCAGACCGTCTATCGTTGGTCGGTCGAGTACGATGCCTCGGATTCCGTCCTCCTCGTCCGGAATGACTGCGGTCTCGAGGCACGTGACGTGTCCGTCCTTGTCCGTTGCGAGGGCGAGACCATAGCCGAGGGGTTCAGGGAGGCTTTGCCCGGTTTGGGCGAGTTCAAGCTCGACGCCCCTCTCATGCTCGAGAAGCTGCGTGAGGACGCCGGCCGGTACGGCAACGGTTTCTATGGGTCTCCTCGCGTCAGGGTCTCGATCGGTGTCGTCTGGACGAGCGAGCTCGGGAACCGTCGCAGCCTGGAATGCGAGCAGGGCTTCGGCTATGTGAAGCGCCGTAGGGTTCTTGGTTGATGTCATGCGGTTTCCTTTGGGGTGATGCCGTATTCCTCGCATACGTGGGCGAGGGTGGCGACGGGGTCTCCGCCGGTCATGTCCTGTGTGGCGATGAACACGGTGAGGGGCATGTCCACGCTGCGGTCGAGGTATTTGGCGACGCTGGCCCGGTTGAGGCAGGTGTTGTGCGCGATCTCGGTG
The DNA here is from genome assembly GCF_008698235.1 of Bifidobacterium rousetti. Lineage (GTDB taxonomy): Bacteria > Actinomycetota > Actinomycetes > Actinomycetales > Bifidobacteriaceae > Bifidobacterium > Bifidobacterium rousetti. The sequence goes on along the minus strand of NZ_PEBH01000001.1, from coordinate 309,049 downwards.
CGCGGCGTCCTGTGGGTGAGTTGGCGGTCGCGTGTCAGTTTGGTGAGTTTGGCGGCGGCGTCGAGGTATTTGCGGTCCGTCATGATGGGGCTCCTTTCGGGTTGGGTCCGGCCGGATATTGCCGGCCGGGGTTTTCGTGTGGGTTTAGAGGGTGAGGAGGAGGTCGGCGGCGTTCTCGCTGAGCGTGAAGCTTGGGCCGTCGCCTCCGCGTCCGATGCGGATGGTGAGGGTGCCGTCCGCGTGGCCGGTGACGTTCAGTCGGGTTCCGTCCTCGCGTTCGGCGGTGAAGACCCTCACGGCTCCGACCGCGGTGACCGTGGCCTTGGTCTCGGTCCGGGGCTCCTCGGTTTCCTTGGCGTCCATCTCTCTGACTCCTTTCTGTGCTATCACTTGCTAGCTATGAAGATAGCACTTGCGAGCATGGCGTCAAGTGACGGCGTGTCATCAAGTGATGGCGTGTCATCAAGTGTTAGCCCGTAAGATATGAGCATGCCGACGAAAAGTTATGAATGGACCGCATACGATATATGCGCGACTGAAGCTATTGCAAGAATGCTGCGAGCCAATGGATTTTCAGACAGAGGATTAGCCGCTGAGCTTGGAAAATCAATTAGCTACAACAGAGTCAGAGATCTCCGCCTTGGTCTCAAGGCTCCCGTGCGTCTGTCCGAGTTTCTGTTGATCTGCGATGTGTGCAACGCGGATCCCGTCCAGGTATTGCGTCGCATCATCTCCGAGGCCCGGCGCATCGAGGCCCGAAACCGCATGGAACCATCACGGGCGTCCGCGAACGACGCCGGCTCCCTCGCCGACCGCATCGCGGCGCATCCGGAGGAATTCGGCCTCATGGCCAGCACCGACCCGGACAAGGAAAACGAGATGAACACCCCGCGCGAATAGGAAGGCTGTGGTCATGCGGTACGAAGACCTGCTCGAGGAAGCCGCGCACATGGGGGTCACGGTCGAGGAACGGCCACTGGCCACGGGGAAATGCGGATACTACTACGATCAGGCGCGACTCATCATCATCGACGAGAACATGCCCGAATACATGCAGCGCTGCACGCTGGCCCATGAACTCGCCCACGCCCGGCACCGCGACCGGGGATGCGACACCGCCCACGACGTCAAGGCCGAAAAACGAGCACGAAGGGATGCGGCGACCCGACTCATCAGACCCACCGAATACGCGGTCGCCGAGCGCATGTACGAGGGCGACAGCTATCTCATCGCGCAGGCGCTCGACGTGACCCTGCAGATGGTGGAGGATTACAAGCAGCTGCTGCACGACAGCGCGGCGGCATAAGGAGGGGGTACGCGTGCCGCGTCGCGCGCATACCCCCTCCGTTTGAGAGAAATCGAGGCCCGGAAACGGTCGCGGACACGTGTCGCGACGCTGTTTCCGGGCCTCGATTTTTGCCCACATTTTGCCCACATTTTTTCAGGAATCGGTAGGAAAACGCAGGTTTCGCCGGGAAATGAAAAAGCCGATCAGCCCTACTCCCGTAAGGCTTTGCGGCTTTATTCCAACGATGAGAATGGAGCGGATGACGGGAATCGCTCCCGTCATCCGGGGATCACTCGGGGCTCTTCAGCGCGCCGACCATGTCGATGCGGTCAAGGGAACGGTTCGTGGCGAGTTCCACCAGCACGGTGAACAGCAGCGCCAGCGCGGCGGCCGTGGCATAGCAGTACCATGCCACGTTCGGCACGATGTTCATGCCCGGCAGGTCGAGCTGGCTCAGCAGGAAGCCGAGCAGGCCACGTCCACACGGCAGACCGATCGCGATGCCGATGCAGGCGAGCAGCAGCAGCTCCTTGTTCACATACCCGTGCACCTCCTTCCTGCGGAAGCCCAGCACCTTGATGGTGGCGAGCTCGCGTTCGCGCTCGGAGATGTTCGTGGAGGCGAGCGTGTAGAGCACCACCACGGCGAGGATGGCCGCCATGACTACGATGAAGCCGATCATCACGAAGAAGATCATGAAGCTCTTGCCGAAGTCCCTCATCTGCTTGGCGGCGCTCGTCACGGACAGGTATTCGTCCTGCGAGGCCAGTCGGTCGGCGAACGAGATCTGCGCGTCGTCATCGCCCTTCACCTTGATGAGGTCGGCGTTGAGCGTCAGATCCGTGTCGTCGTCGATGTCGAAGGCGGAACGGTACGCGCTTTCGGACATGACCACGATGTTGCCGGTGTAGTACTGGGCCACGCCGGTCACCTTCACCTCGGTCGTGTCGTTCATCGCATCGGTCAGGGAGACCTTGCCGCCACCGGACAAAGACAGTGTCTTCGCAGCGTTGGCGGTGACGACCGCCGAACCGGAATCCGACATGTCGAGCGTGAGCGCCTCCCCGTCGCTCGTATGCAGGTCAAGGTAGCCGTCGAGGGATTCGCCGTCGGGCACGACCATGAGCTGCACGGTCAGCTTCTCGTCGGAGGCGTTGCCGCCGGACTCACCCGTCTCCCCCGCTGCCGCGGACAGCGTGCCGCTTTCGACATGCAACGGCAGCGAGGAGTCGACGTCACGGTCGCTGTCGAGGTCACGCTGCGCCGCGTCATGGTCGGCCGGCGAGGTCACGGCCATGACGTCGTATTTCGCGATCTCGTCGAACTGGCGAGGCATGAGCGTGAGCGCCGACGAGCCCATGCCGAATCCGGCGGTCATGAGCGCGGTGCAGCCGAGCACGCCGATGATCACCATCAGCGCGCGGGACTTGTATCTAAACAGGTTGCGCGCGGTCACCTTGCCGAGGAAGCTCAGGTGGTTCCACACGAAGCCGATCCGCTGCAGCAGGATGGTCCTGCCGGCCTTCGGCGCCTTCGGACGCAGCAGTTCCGCGGGGTCCAGCCGGAGCGACCCGGCGCATACCGCCATCGCGCTGCCGGTGATGAGCACGAGGAACAGGGTGATGCCGCCCAGTCCGATCGTCCAGTCGATGAGCAGCGGGTAGGTGGGGATCACGTACAGCAGGTGCAACATGCGCTTGGTGAACACGAGCGGCAGGCCGAGCAGACCGATCAGGTCGCCGATGACGCCTCCGACGAGCACGGCGGCGGCCGAGTAGATGAGGTACTTGAGCATCGTCTCGTGCCGCGTGTAGCCGAGCGCCTTGTAGGTGCCGATGAGCTGGCGGTCCTCCTCCACCATGCGCGCCACCGCGGTCAGGCTCACGAGGATCGCGATGACGAGGAACAGGATCGGGAACAGCTTGCCGAGGCGGCTGATCATCTCGGATTCGGTCTTCACGTCCGCCCAGCTTGCCAGGACGCTGCGGTCGCGGATGATCCATGTGGCCGGGGACTCCGGTTGGATCTTTTCGATGTTCGACTGCACGTCGGCCACTCGGTCGAGGTAGGCGTCATCGTAGGTGTTCATCGCGCTGGCGCCGTCCACCCTGATCGCGGCGGACGTGTACGGCGCGTCGTCGTCGGCCACCGCCTGCTGGTCGACGAACAGCGGGTATACGGTCTTCGATGCGGTCACGAGTGCGAGCGGTCCGGTGGGGTTGACGATGTCGTTCGGATCGATGACCGTGCCGACGATCGTGTAGTCGCCGTCCTCGAACGTGCCGGTCGACGCCGAAGACTCGTCGACGGTGAACGTGAGCGTGTCGCCGATCCTCTTGCCGCTGTCGGTCAGGTACTGGCCGGTCACGGCGATCTCGTGCGCGGCCTTGGGAAGTCGCCCTTCGGTCAGATACGGCTCGTCGATGCGGCGGTCGTTGAGCGCGGTCACCGTGGCCGACGCCTGCTTGTCGTCGATCTTCGTGTACGCGTTGGAGGATCGTACTCCGGCGGCCTCGGCCACGCCGTCCACACCCCGCAGCGCGGCGATGTCATCGTCGTCGAAGCCGAGTGTGGAGACGATGTTCAGATCATGCATCGACGTCGTGTCGAGGAATTCGTCCATGCCCGCGCGCAGGTCGTTGCTGATCGAGGAGAGGGCGCCCATCATCATCACGCCGACCGCGCAGATCACCGCGATCGCCGCGAAGCGTTTGCCGTTGCCTGCGATCGCGCGCCAGGCGTCCTTGTAGAGTGCGGTGCGTTTCGTGCGCGCCTTGCGCGCGCCATGTGCGTGTCCCATGTCGCTTCCTACCATTCGATGTCGGCGATGGGCGTCGGGTTCGGGTTGTGCTTGATCTCGGTGACCTTGCCGGAGCGGAAGCGGATCAGGCGGTCGCCCATCGGGGCCAGCGCGGAGTTGTGCGTGACGAGGGCGACGGTGATGCCGCGGTCGCGGCAGGCGTCCTGCAGCAGTTGGAGGATCTGCTTGCCGGTGTTGTAGTCGAGCGCGCCGGTCGGTTCGTCGCACAAGAGGAGCTTCGGGTTCTTGGCGAGGGCGCGCGCGATGGCGACGCGCTGCTGCTCGCCGCCGGAGAGCTGCGCCGGGAAGTTGTTGAGTCTCTCCCCCAGCCCGACCTTCTTCAGGGTCTCGCGGGCGTCGAGCGCGTCGGGGCAGATCTGGCTGGCGAGCTCCACGTTCTCAAGGGCCGTGAGGTTGGGCACGAGGTTGTAGAACTGGAACACGAATCCGACGTCGAAGCGACGGTAATCGGTCAGTTCCGCCTCGCTGGCCTTGGTCACGTCCTTGCCGTCGATGGTGACGGTGCCGGAGGTGGCGCGGTCCATGCCGCCGAGGATGTTCAACGTGGTGGATTTGCCGGCGCCCGATGCACCGAGGATGACGGCGAGCTCGCCTTTCTCGATGTCGAAGGTCGCGTGGTTCAGTGCCAGCACTTCGGATTCGCCGCTGCCGTAACGGCGCACGACGTCATGGAATTGAAGGAAGGACATGGTCGGTTTCCTCTCTTGTGATTACTCGACAGTATGTCGTCGCATCACACGATAATGGGGTCGACGGCAATCATCAATCGACAATTTCCCGTGATATATCGAGTGATTCCCCTGAGTGATTCAAGGAGCGTGAGCAGTGGCCAGGAAGAACCCGGAACTGACCGGACAGACCATCAGGAACATCAAGGAGGCGTTCTGGAAGCTGTACGAGGAGAAGCCCATCGAGAAGATCAGCGTGAAACAGATCACCGATCTCGCCGGCTACAACAGGGCCACGTTCTACCTGTACTTCTCGTCGGTGCGGGACGTGCGCGACCAGATCGAGGACGACCTGATCACGCAGCGCGACGCGATGCTCTCCGCATCGATGCGCGACGGCCAGCTTGCCATCACGCCCGAACTGATGGATGTGCCCATGACGCTGTTCCGCTATGGCAGGGTGCTGCTCGGTCCGCATGGAGACCCGAAGTTCGTGGAACGAGCCGAAAACAGCGTATGGCCGTACATCCAGCCGATCCTGTTCCCGGACACCCCGAACGTCGAGGATATCAAAGACCCGCAGGAACGCCGTCGGCTGGAGCTGCTCAAGCATTTCTATCTTTCGGGTATTCTCGGCATCTTCCGTGCGGCGCTCAACGATCGCGATCTCATCGACCCCACCGAGATCGGCCGGTTCATGTCCGAGGAGCTGCTCCCCCGCATCGCCCCACATACCGCGGACGCTGGCGAAAACCAAGCAGCCAAGCCCAACGATCATGCCGAAGGCACCCGCGCATAGCCCCGGAAGAGATCATCCAATCCCCATCTTCACTCTTCATGAGAGAAGATTTACCCCTATCTTCACTTCCAGCAAGTGAAGATAGGGTGTTATCCACCACCATGTTCGTTCCCCTCGTCTCCGTATTCGCGTTCGATTCAGCTACCAGCTGCCATGCCTTGCCTCCCCGCCAACATCGATGGCACGTCGCGCTGATAGGCATGGACGGCGCCGGACGCGACTCAGGTTCGCGCGGATACGCCGCGCCGGGTCAAATACAGCACGTACCAGGCGACGGGCAGGGTGAGCAGGCCTCCGGCGATGAACACCCACGCGATCGGAATCACGTCGGCGAGCGGGGCGAAGATCAGCATGCCCAACGGCATGCCGAACGTGGCGAACGTGTTGTCCAGGCCGAACACGCGCCCGGTCATCGACTCATCGGATTCGGACTGCATGATCGTGCGCATCGGGCCGACGCACAGGGCCGAGGCGACGCCGTTGAGCACGTCGATGATGAGATACGCGAGTAGGTTCGACGCGATGCCAAGCCCGATGACGGTGACGCCCACCATCGCGATGCCGAACGCCACCATGAGCATCTGCGCGCGGGCCTTCCGCAGCAGCTTCAAGCCGAACGCGGACATGAGCGCGCCGCCGAGCAGCATGCCGACGCTCAAACCCAACTCGTTGGCGGCGAGCTTGTCGGACGCGGTGGTGAGATGCACGAACCCGAGATTCAGATCAATGCCCTTGTATTCGCGGGTCATGAGCAACAGGGTGAGGTTCATCGGCGCAACGGACATGAAGCAGGTGAACGCGTCGCCGAGCACCACGCCCTTGAGGTACGGGTGACGCATCGTGTAGGCGAAGCCGTCCTTGACGTCCTCGAACGTGCGTTTGAGGACGGCGAGCGGCAGCGGTCCGTCCGGCAACGGCTCCCCTGCCGCGTCGGCCACGTCGGCATCTACCTTTGATCCGTCCGCCGGACGTTTCGCCGGCACGCGGATCATCGCGACGAAGCCGACGCCAATGACCGCGGTCGTCACATCGACCAGCAGGATCGACCACAACGGCACCATGTTGATGAGCACGGCGGCGATCGCCGGCGCGACGATCATGTTCGCCGAATTGATGACGCCGTAGATCGAATTGACGCGCAACAACTTGCCCGTAGGCGTCACATCGGGGATGAACGATTGGACCGCGGGCATCTGGATGCCGCCGCCCGCCGAGCGGATGAACAGGACCGCGAAGATCACCGCGAGGTTCGCCCATCCCAGCGCGAAGCTCACGGACAGGAACACAGTGACGGCCGCGATGATGAGATCGGGCAGCATGATGAGGATCTTGCGGTTGTACCGGTCGGCCATGGGGCCGCCGAACATGGAGACGATGGCCTGCGGCACCACGCCGAACAGGGTGGCGAACAGCATGGACGCGCCGGTGCGCGATTCGAGGACGATCCACCACCACAGGGCATATTGGACGATGCTGGAACCGAGCAGGGAGAACGCCTGACCGGCGAGCAGGAGCGCGACGCGGCGCATCCAGCCGTCCTCGCGCCAGTCATGTGCGATTGCCGTCGTTTCGACGGCATGGTTGTTCTGAGACATGATGTGTTCTGTATCTTTCTTCATTGGACGCATACGCGGAAAACGCGGCATGTCGCGCCGTTTGTTGTGATGACGATGCTTGCTGACGATTGCTGACGATGATCGGGCGGCCATTACGCGCATTTGGGTATGGCCCCGCCTTGGTCCGAAGTCTCGGCTCGGAGACCTCAGTACTCGTACCTGCCAGGCAGACCACCGGTCTGCGGGCACATGGCCATCAGTAGGGAACACATGGCTGTAAACCGTAATGAGTGTCGCCGACAACGTGCCGCACGGACGCATACGTCATCCTGTTCGCCTACGACGTAGCGCCGTGCGTGCCAGTCCCGCCATTTGCGACACTGATGGTTGACCATCAAATCGCCGAAGACAAGGAGCATGATATGAAGAAGACGCTGGTTCTGGTGTTCCACCCGAATCTGAACGGACAGTCCCACGTGAACAAGACGCTGGCCGATGCCGCCGGCGAACTGGAGAACGTGACCGTGCGCGACGAGTACGCGCTGTACCCGGACGGCAACATCGACGTGAAGGCCGAGCAGCAGGCCGTCGAGGCCGCCGACCGCGTCGTGTTCCAGTTCCCGCTCTACTGGTTCTCCTCCCCCGCGCTCCTCAAGGAGTGGGAGGATGTGGTGCTGGAGCACGGCTGGGCGTACGGCTCCGAAGGCCACGCGTTCGAGGGCAAGGAGTTCGTCGTCGCCGTGTCCACCGGATCACCGGAGTCGAAGTATCAGCCGGACGGCGACAACCGCTTCACCATCGACCAGGTGCTCGTGCCGTTCGAGGGCACCGCCAACCACATCAACGCCACGTGGGTCAAGCCGTTCGTCACGTTCGCGTCCTTCGGCATCAGCGACGAGGCGCTGGCCGCGCAGGTTGAGGCGTACAAGGCGTTCCTGACCAAGTGAGCTGATCGAAAGACGCCGGTTCCCGGGACTCGACACAATGTGATCCCGGGAACCGGCTCACCGCTTGCGGCAGAAGACGACGGCCATGACGATGCCATCAGATTGTTCACTCCAAGTGCAACTTGTAGTTCGTCGCCTGCGCCATCACCTTGTCGAATACTGTCCACTTGCCTCAAGAGAAAACACGCCGACAATCGCATGCACAGCAGGCGAAAATGGACTGAGGCCATACACGAACAGACGAAAAGTCAGCGGTCAAAATGATAGTCATCGCCGAAGAACATGCGCCCGGCGGCAAGCACATCCCCATAGTTCGAGGTGAGGAAGAACTGGAGTCTGCGAATGCTTTTCGCAGATAGTCCACCCTTGTTGTGTGCCAGCGAGACCGTTCCATCGGCATTCAACACGAACCGTGCGAGGTCGTGTCGGGAGCCTTGAGCACATGTACATGCACACCATGGTCCCGGTCGAGAGCCGTGAAATAGATGGAATAGCCGGCGAAGCTGAAGATCTCAGGCATTGGCGTATTCGCGATCAATGGCACGAAGCCCGTCCACAGTAGGCTTCACCCGATTGAACCAGTGATGGAGGAACGACTCCCCCTCGACACCGAACGTGGAGGAAAGGATCCGGCCATCATTGGTTAACACCGCTTTACGGGGATAACCATCTTCGCTGATGACGATGGTGTCGTCATCCCATTGCGTTGTGATGCCCATCATGGTGAATGTGTTTTCCGCGTTCATTGATGCTCCCGTCATCCGCTTACTTTCAGCATAGTCTCGTGGGCGGCGCGCCGGCGGGTCCGCGGATCCCAGAAACCGGCTCAGCGCTTGCGACAGAAGAGGACGGCCATGACAAAGCCGGCTGCCGTCAGCGCGATCATGGCCCAGAACGCCACATTCACGCCGGCGGGATTGTTGCCGCAGGCGACCATGATGGCCACGAACACGGCAGAGCCGAGCGCGCCGGCGATCGTCCTGAGCGATGTCAACAGGGCGCTCGCGTCGCTGGCATGCGCGCGATCCACGGAGGCGAGACCCCATGTGGCGGCCGGCATCATCACCATCGACACGGCGATCGAACGCACGGCGAACACGATGGCAAGCCACCAGATCGGCGTCGCGGAGGTGAGGAAACCGAACGGAACCATCGTCACAGCGAGCAACGCCATGCCGCCAACCGCGAGCGGGCGGATGCCGAAGCGGTCGAATACGCGACCGGTGATCGGCGAGGACGCGGCCATCACCAAGGATCCCGGCAGCATCGACAAGGCCGAGACGGTCACGGATGCACCGTCCATCTGCTGCATGTAGATCGGCAGGATCGTGGAGCCGGCGATGAGCACAGCGTACAGGAACATGCTCAGCAGCACCGCCACGGTGAAGTCGCACACGGCGAAGATGCGCAGCTCCAGCAGTGGATGATCGATGCGCAACTGCCGCACAGCGAACAGCGCAAGACAGGCCACTCCGAGCAGCAGTGCGCCGCCGACCTCGAGGCTCGCGAACGGTCGCACACCGAGGTTGCTGGAGCCGAGCTGGAGTCCCGCGAATCCGAATGCGGACAGGATGAACGAAAGCACGTCGAGGTGCGCGTCGCGCGTGGTCTTGAGCACGTTGCGCATCAGCGGCAGCGCGATGACCAACACCGCGGCCGAGATCACGCCGGAGACCCAGAAGATCGACTGCCATCCCCAGTTGTCGACCATGATGCCGGCCAAGGTCGGGGCGATCACCGGGGCGGCGGATACGGCGAGACCGTAGAAGCCCATGGCGGTGCCGACGCCGGATTCGGCGTACAGGGCGAGGATGATGACCTGCGTCATCGACAGGGAGACGCCCGAGCCGAACGCCTGGATGATCCGGGCCGCCATGAGCAGCGGGAAGCTCGTCGAGACGGCGGCGAGCAGCAGGCCGCCGGCGAACATGGCGAGGCCTACGAGGAACAGGGGCTTGGTCGGGAATCGTTTCATCATGAACGCGGTGGCGGGGATGATCACGCCCATGGCGAGTGAGAATCCGCTGGTGAGCCAGTTGCCGAGCACCGCGGAGATGTCGAGGCTGGTCATGATGGCGGGCAGCGCGGTGGTGAGCGCGGTTTGCGCGAACGCGCCGGCGATGCATGCGGCTAGGAGAACCACGAAGATCGCGGTGCACTGACGGTCGGTGATGGTTGGTGCAGGTGTCGACGAAACCGGTGTGGTTTCGTGGGTCGGGTTGATGGGCGTGGTGTCTGTGTGACGATTGTCGGTCATGATCGGGTGTGGGGTCTTCCGTATGGTTGTCATGGGTTGTCGGTTATTCGCCTGATACTTTCGATGACATGGTAGTGCCGGCCGGGTTGGCTATGGCCTGTTCGGGCCATCGTTTGCGCAGCAGCATCCATAGTCCGATGAGGATGGACAGCGCGCCGAGTCCGATGCCGAACAGTCCGGAGGATTGATCTGCATTCGCGGTGTGCTGGGATTCCAAATGAACAGCACGGACATCGTGGCGATGCCCATCGCCAGTTTGAGCGCGGCCATGGCGGCACCGAGCAACACGGAGAAAACGGTGGCAAGCGCGACTCGGTCGTCGTTCTCCCAGCTGGTCCAGTTGAGATACAGGCGTGCCGCCCGCGCCGCCGCTCCCCCGTTGGTGTGTCGTTTGGCGAGTCTGCCGGCCAGTTTCGCCAGAAAGGGGCGTTTGGCCGGCTTGACCATAACGCAGCTTTTCATGAATCGTCAACATTCCATCAACAATCGTCCGGAAAACGACGCGTATCGTCGTCGGCGTCAACGGCAGACGACGGCGGTTGTCATCACCAAGAAGGAGTCATCATCATGACCAGGAAGAACTTCGTATCCATGATTCTCGGCACCATCGGCGGCATTCTGTTCGCCCTCGGCATGTGCATGGGTCTGCTGCCCGAATGGAACGCCTTCAACCAGGGCGTCATCGTCGGGCTGGTCGGCATCGTCCTGCCGCTCATGCTGATCCCGCTCACCAAGGGCATCAGGGACTGAGCTCAGGCGACAACACGTCGATTGATCGTATGAGGGCTTCTCCCTATGTTCCGAATCGCAGTTCAAGCGTATTCGGGACACGGGGAGAAGCCCTCATACCCTTCTGTCAGCGGTCCTCGTCTTCGGCCATGTCCTCCTTCAGGGCCTGCAGCAGGGCCGCGTCGCGGCGCTCAATGATGCGTTTGCCGGTCTCGCCCTGCCAGGAGAAGAAGCCTCGGCCGGTCTTCGCGCCGAGATCACCGGCCTTGACCTTTTTGGTGAGCAGCGGGCTCGGACCTGTGCCGTTGTCCATGTCGTCGAACAAATAGGTGCTGATGTTGTAGAACACGTCGAGTCCACCCAGATCGATACTCGCGACCGGACCGACCAGATTCCAGCGGCGGCCCAAACTGTACTTCATCACATCGTCGACGGTGGCGGCGTCGGCGATGCCCTCCTGGATGATGTGGAACTCCTCGCGCAGCACCGCCATCTGCAGCCGGTTGCCTATGAACCCCAGCGCCTCCCTGTTGAGTTGCGCCGGCTTCTTGCCGATGCGCTTCATGAGTTCGACCGTGGTGCCGAGCGTTTGCGGGTCGGTACGCTCCCCCGGCACGACCTCGACCAGCGGCATCAGGTGGGCGGGGTTCCAGAAGTGCGCGACCACGAACCGCTCCGGCCGCTCAAGCGCTTCGGCGACGGCGGTCGGGCTCAATCCGGAAGTATTCGTGGCGAAGATCGCGTCCGCGGGCGCGAACTGTTCGATCTCACGCCAGACCTCGCGCTTGACGTCGAGGTTCTCGGCGATCGCCTCGATGACGAAATCGGCGCCGGCGACGCCCCGCTCGTAGCCGACGACCGGCATGATGCGCGCAAGCACGTCGTCCACGCCCTCGTCGCCCCGCAGCAGACCCGCATCCGCAAGCGTCGTGGCGTCCGTGCGGATGTTCGCCATCGCGCGGTTCAGGGACGATTCGCTGCGTCCGATCAACCGCGTCGGATAGCCGGTAAGGGCAAACTGCAATGCGATGGCGTGGCCCATCGTGCCCGTGCCTATGCTGGCGATGGTCGTGATGCCCTCAAGATTCACGACCGTGCCGCCGTTGGCCGACGCCGTGTCAGCCACCGTCGGTTCCGTGCTTTCCGTCGACCTCATATTCAGCTGCGAATCCATGGCCATGTCAAATCTCCTTTGTTTCGCGCATGTCGGTCACACGTATTTCAGCTTAGTCCGACCGGTCCGTACGTCGTATGCGGGGTGCCACGGGAGCGCGATTCATGCCTGCAGACCGTCAGTGACTGCTGTGCGACGCGGGATCGTGGGCGAAGAACGGCTGGCGTGTTGTTCGCAGCACCGGTTTTCCTCGGCGTAACCGGCCCGTGACATGGGGTGAGGTTTGCGCATCTACCGTACGGGCCATGAGCGAAAACAAGGATGCGGCCTCGGTGCCGCTGCCCGTCCTTTCCCCGACCGGCGTCGCCGGGGACAACACGGAAGGCGATCTCTACGACGCCGTCATCATCGGCGGCGGCCCCGCCGGATTGTCGGCGGCGATCTACATGACGCGCGCCGGCTACCGCACGCTGGTCGTCGAGGCCGGTTCGTACGGCGGCCAGATCACGCTCACCTCCGAGGTGCGCAACTATCCGGGCATCGAGCGGGCGACCGGCCAATGGCTCGCCGAGTCGATGCACCGCCAGGCGGCCGGGTTCGGCGCGGAGTTCCTCGAGGCGAAGGTGCAGATGATCGACCCCCGCGGGGACGTCAAGGTCGTCGCCACATCCAAGGGCGTGGTGCGCGCGTTCAGCGTATTGATCGCGACCGGGGCGGTACCGCGCCGCGCCGGGTTCACGGGCGAGCGGGAGTTCGCCGACCGCTCGGTGGCCTACTGCGCGACCTCGGCGGGCAACATCTACAACGGCTACGAGGTGTTCGTCATCGGCGGCGGCTATTCGGCCGCCGAGGATGCGGTGTACCTGACGCAGTTCGCCGACCATGTCACCGTGCTGGTGCGCGGACACGGGTTCACCTGCGCCGCGCAGGTGGCCGAGAAATGCATGCACCATCCGAAGATCGACGTCAGGTTCAATACCGTGTTGGAAGCGGTCGGGTCATCTCCCGACGGGGAATCCGCCGATGACAGCTCCGTGGGCGACGGATGCCTGCGCTGGGCCCGACTGCGGGATCGAACGACCGGTGAAACCACCGAATACCGGGCACGACGCGGCATGACGTTCGGCGTGTTCGTGTTCGCCGGGTTCATCCCCAACACCACGCTGGTCCGTGACTTCGTCGACCTCGACGAGCGCGGGTACATCAGGGTCGACGCGAAGCAGCGCACCAACGTCCCGGGCGTCTACGCGGCCGGCGACGTGTGCGCCAAGGACCTGCGCCAGGTCGTCACCGCTGTCGCGGACGGCGCCGTGGCCGCCCTCGACATGCAGTACCTCGCCTCCGACATGCAGGGCAAAACCGGCCAGATCCCACCCGCGCCCGTACCGCGGTATTAGATTCCAGCGGAAGTATCCACGCTTTCGGGCTCTCCTCTTCCACTGTAGCTGCGCCCATATCTTCGTTTGTGTTCGATGAAGATAGAATTCAATCTTCATCGAACACAGATGAAGATGTGATAGCATCTTCATTGCAGGCAGAAGAAGATGGAGAAATATATGGCTCCTCATCGAAGCTGCTGTCTTCGGACATTCCCACGAACCTGCGCGGCCGGTCCCTGTCAAGGGAGATGTGGCCTCTGAGTTTCAAGGAGTATTGCCTGTTCCACGATATTCCGACGACCCGGATCGCCGGGGAGTATTCCGCGAACACACGGCGCCCGCTGCAATCCGCGTTCGTTGAATATCTCAACGTGGGAGGATTCCCCGCCGTGCAGCGCATGGGCACGCTTGACCGCATGCGCATGCTTCAGGGCTATGCAGATGAGATCGTAATCAAGGATGTCCTGGAACGATTCGGCACCACCTCGATGCGAGTCGCCACGCGTTTTTCCCGCAACGCCATGCGGTCCACAGGACTCAAATTCTCCGTCAACGCCCAGATCAAAGCCCTGCGCGGCATGCAGGTTCCGGTCTCCGGCCCCAAGCTGTATGACCTGATGGACGATTTTGAAGATGCGCACCTGCTATTCAAAGTGAGCGACTTCACCCTCTCCATTCGCGACAACCCCAAATCCTCGTACAAGGTCTACTCCGTCGACCCCGGCCTCTCATTGGCCGTGGCGCCCGCCAATCATCTCGACCTCGGGCAACGGCTGGAAACGGCGGTGTTCATAGAGCTCAAACGACGATACGGCGACAACCGAAGCAACGCGATCGCCTCATATTCAGCCAAAAACTGCCCGGAAGTGGACTTCGTCGTCGGAGACGAGGCGACCGGCGAGCCATATCAACTGATCCAGGTCGCAGTACGGACCGGCATTGACAGCACAAACGTCGCCGACTTCGCGGACCCGTCGTTGAGCAATAAATTCCGCAGCGAGATAGGCAACCTCACGGCAGCTATGTCCAATACGGGCCTACGGCACGGAACGCTTATCTCATTGGATGAGGGGGGGAAGCGTCACCACTCCTGCGGGAACCATCGACGTGGTTCCCGCATGGCGTTGGTTCCTGCAATAGACGATGTCCCACGAGGCTACACGAGCCTGCGGTATTCCTCCTCGTCGACGGGCTCGAGCCATTCGTTGGAGGCACCATCGCGTTTCGGCATGATGGCGATGTGCGCGAACGCCTCGGTGGGAGCGGCGCCGTGCCAGTGTTTGGTCTCCGGCGGGATGTAGGCCACGTCGCCGGGCTTCATCTCGACCGGATCGAGCCCTTCGATCTGGTAGTAGCCGCGGCCGCCCACGGCGAGCAGGATCTGGCAAACGCCGTGATGCACATGCCAATGGTTCGTGCAGCCGGCCTCGAACGTCACGTTCGCCACGCTCACCTGGTCATCGCCGGCGAGCGCAGCCAGGTAGCTTTGTCCGTCGAAGTACTGCGCGTAGGCGTCGTTCGGTTCCCCGATCGGGAATGCGCTTGGATTGTCCATGATCGTCCTTTCCTTGTGTTCTTTGTGTCGGCCGGCGTCGTGGTCGGCCGTGCATCGTGTCGTGTATGTCACGTCCGGATGCACGGTCTTGTACGCTACTGGCCTCAAGCGCTTGAAGTCAATGCCGGAGTCGCCGGTGTCGCGGGGCTATGCGTGGGGCTATCGCAGGGCTATTGGAGATAGGGTTTGCAGACCTGTTCGCAGTATTCCCAGACGCGCCTCTCCCCTTCGGGTGAGATCCATTTGGGGTTGATGCGTTTGGGTTTGCGGTTGCCCCAGAATCCGCCGCTAATGCCTTCGACTTCTGGGGAGGTGGCCATGTGCACGCTGGTTCGTGCGCCGTGTGCCGCGGTGCGCATGAATGGCATCCAAAGGATGATGAGGGGCAGCATGAACGGGGATTTGCGCAGGGATTCGCGTTGCAGTCCGGTGATGGCCGATCCGGGTTCGACGGTGTTGACGGTGATGTTGGTGATGCCGGCCGTTTTGAGTCGTTCGTCGAGCTGTCGCATGAGCCACCATACGTAGAGTTTCGACGATCCGTAGGCACGTGTCATCGAGTAGTGGTGTTCGAGTTCGATGTCGTCGAGCATGGGCCGTCCGGCTTGCCGGTAGGATTCGCTGGATACGGTCACGATGCGTGCGGATGGGCTTTGTTCCAGTAGGGGCAGCAGCAGGTTGGTGAGCAGGAATGGCGCGAGCGTGTTGATGGCGAATGTCTTTTCGTGGCCTTCCGTCGTGGTTTCGCGTGTATCGCCGAATTGTCCTCCGGCGTTGTTGATGAGCACGTCGAGCCGGTCGTGTTTGGCGCGGATCTCGTCGGCGAAGCGTTTGACTTCGCTCATCAGCGACAGGTCGGCGATGTGGCAGGTCACGTTGGGGTTGCTGCTTTGTTCGATGATCCGGTCCCGCGCCTCGCGTGTCTTGTTCGGGTTGCGCCCGTGCATGATGATGGTATGCCCCTGGCGAGCCAGCGCGAGTGCGGTCTGTTTGCCGATGCCGCCCGATGCTCCGGTGACGAGGATGGTTTTCGTGCTTTTCCCGCTGTTCTTGCGTTGCCTTGCGTGTGTCATGGTGTTGTCGTTCATGGTGTTGTCATTTCGTCGATGTGATGTAACATGTGTGACATCATTGACGCTAATGGAAGCCGCCGCCGCGACGCAAGCGCGCCGCCATCGGACATGACAGAAGACGGGAGAATGTGACATGGGGGTCTGCGACGTGGACGCTGACAGCCGGCGCATCGCCACCCTGCACCGCAACAACGAGGAGTCGAACGCCTTCGTGCGCAAGTGCATCGAGGGGGCGCTCATCCAGCTCATGGAGGCCAAGCCGTTCGCCGCGATCACCGTGACGGACATCGCGAGGCGCGCGGGGGTCTCCCGCAACGCCTACTACCGCAACTACGCCTCGAAGGAGGCGATCCTCGCCGAATATCTGGATGGTCTCATCGAGACGGTGAACCGGACGCTGACCGCATACGACCCGATCACCCAGACGCATAAGGCGTGGCTGGCGCTGCTCGCCGGGGTGCGCGCCATCGCCCCGCAGTACCGTCTGTTGCTGAAAGCGGGATATGCGGACGGATCACGGACGCGATGCAACGGCACATGAACCACGGGCCTTCCGCCGCGGAGACCGGGCCACGCTACGCAGCGCGGTTCTGGTCGGGCGCGATCTGCGCGGTGCTCGAGCAGTGGGTCGCCTCCGGCATGGATGCACCCGAGGAGGAGCTGGCGGATGTGATGACCGCGCTCATGCACCGCGGCGTCGCCACCGCCGCCGAATACGCCACGGGCTGCGCCATTCGCGAGTGATCCGGGGACGCCCGCACCGTGCTATCGCACGCATGCCCACGATTGCCGCATAGTCGCCTGATGTAGCAACCCCCATGGTGACAGCATGTAAATATACATGTTTCTCAGCATGGAGGTTTGATATGGCGCAATTGATGGTTCCGGTGGACACACTCGTCCCCATCAGTCGGTTCGGGCGAGGAACCGCCAGCGCGGAATTCGCGAAAGTAGCGGACGGAGTCCCCGTCACGGTGCTGCGCAACAACGAGCCCGTGTACTTCATCATCACGAACACGACTACCGCCATTTCCGTGACCTTGAGGAGGAGGTCAAGCGACTGCGCAATGCCGAGGCACGCCGTCAGGCGAAGGACGGTGAATACACGCACACCTTCTCGACGGTCGAGGATATGGACGGTTATTTCGATGCGCTCTGAACCGTTGGCCATCAGCACAATCAGGGCCTTCGATCAAGACGCGAAGGCCCTGAAAAAGAAACATATCGACCTGAAACGCATGAAACCCGCCATCAAAGCGATTGCGGAATCACGATTGCTCGGCCGTCCGGTGGATGACGAAGGAAGGCTGCTTGTTCCTGCGATGCATGGGCGGACGCCTCACAGGAACAGACGGACGACCGCCACGACGGACAGTACGTAGACGAGCATGCTGAACATGGGCTGGCTCACGCGCCGGGCCACCCAACGCCCGCAGAGCACCGCGACGACCACCAGCGGGATCGTCCACGCCATCGCCGTGAAGTTCGTCCATGTGATCATGCCCAGGCCGATGGAGAACGGCAGTTTGACCAGATTGATGATGAGATAGAACCATGCGGTGGTGCCCAGGAACCGCATGACGCTCAGGTTCTCGGACAGGAAGTAGATGGACGTGATCGGCCCGCCAGCGTTGGCCACCATCGTGGTGAACCCGGCGAGCGCGCCGCATACCACGCGTTTGGCGAGGGAGAGCGTCGTCTTCCCGTTTCCGGCATGGTCGTCGGAGTCCGATGCCGCCGCCTGCCCCCGGCCGGCATGCGTCGTCCGGTCCGTTCCCGCCATCCGTTTGCGTGCGAGCGACAGGAAGTACATCGACACGAACACCGCGAGGATCACGCCGATCGTCAGGCGCGTGACGGTGTTGTCCGCCACGAACAGGAATCCGGCCCCCGCCGCGATGCCTACGGCGACGAACGGGAACAGGCGGATGAGCGAACGACGCGACACGTTGCCGCGGTACGCCCAGATGGCGCTCCAGTCGGCCACGATCGCCATGATGAGCGTGATGCCGGTGGCCTCCTTGGCTGGCATGACGGCGGTGAGCGTGGCCACGGCGAGGATGCCCGCGCCGGGGGCCAGCGACTTGTCCAATCCGTACAGCACCGCGGCGAAAGCCACCATGGCCATCACGCCCACCGTCATCATCGCCATCTCCCTCTTCGCGTTTACCTCGCATTCATGCCGCATGGGTTTCCGCACGTATAGCGCGCATAGGGAACGTGCGGGTGGGTTCCCATACGGGCGAGCACGGTGATTCATCCTACGCCCGAAGGCCGGCCCACGCCCCGCATGTTTGGGAATCAACCGAATATCGGGACCGGGACCGGTCTTTTCATGCCGTTCCGCGCGGAATCACACCTCGGTCATCTCGGGTGGGCGGCGCGTGGAGAAGCGGAACATGAGCGCGGCGAGGACGATGCCGGCCACGGCCAACCCGGCGATGACCCACATGCTCGACGCGAACCCTTCAAGATACGAATCGGACTGCGAGGCGCCGGAGCGCGCGGCGGAGGCGGCGAACTTGGTGATCAGGGCGCTGGCCACGGCGGTGCCGATCGCGCCGGCCAACTGCTGGACGGTGTTCATCACGGCCGAACCGTCCGCGTTGAGCCGCGCGGGCAGCTGGTTCAGGGCATGGGTCTGGTCGGGCACGAGCACGAAGCCGGAGGACGCCATGAACAGCGCGTACGCGACGGCCACCACCCACACGTTCGCGTGCCCCACGATGAGCGCGATGTCCGTCACGGTGACGCCGACGAATCCGCACAGGATGAACTTCGGCGGGAAGTGGCTCTTCAACGCGCCGCCGATCATCGGGGCCGCGATGGCGCCGACGACCGCGCCCGGCAGCAGGATCAGCGCCGCGACGAGCGAGCCATGGCCGAAGCCGCGCTGCAACAGGATCGGCAGCAGGAAGTTCAATCCCAGCACGCCGCCCGAGGCCATGAGCAGGATGAGCATGCCGAGCGAGAACCCCGCGTAGCCGAACACGCGCACCTCGATGAGCGGATGCTCCATGCGAAGCTGCACAGCCACGAATACGGCGAGCACCGCCACGGCCGCGACAAGCGTGGCCCAGAACCGCCAGTCGCCGTTCCATTCGGCGAAGAAGCTCACCGCCACGATGAGGCCGGCGAGGCCCAACGCCACCAGCATGAGCGACGGCACGCTGATCGAGGCGTGCTCCTTGTCCCCCGGATGACGGATCTCAGGCACCGAAGCCATGCCGAGCGCGAACGAGAGCACGAGGAACGGCAGCATCGTGTAGAAGATCCAATGCCAGTCGAGGTACTCCATGACCACGCCTCCGAACACCGGCCCCACGGCGGGGGCGGCGCAGGTGACGAGGCTGACGATGCCGAGCATCGCTCCTCGTTGTTCGAGCGGCGCCTTCTCCAGGATGATGTTGGTGATGAGCGGCAGCGAGATGCCGGTGCCGAGCGCCATGACCAGACGCGCGGCGAGCAGCATCGGGAAGCTTGCGGCGAGCGCGCCGATCAACGTGCCGAGCGTGAATATCGCGACGGCCGCGACGAACAGGGTGCGGGTGGCGAAACGGCGCACCATGAACGGCGAGCTCGGAATCGCGATGGACAACAGCAGCAGGTAGCCGGTGGTGAGCCATTGCACGACGGACGCGCCGATCGAGAACTCCTCCATGAGCGTGGAGTAGGCGATGTTGAGCGACGTCTCGGACAGGATGCCGAGGAAGGTGAGGATGGCGAGCGCGATGACGGCGACGGTGAGCTTCGCGCCGACGGGGCGTTTGGCGTCGGCCGTCGTCCGGGGCGTTCGTGGCGTCTGCGTGTGCGGCGTGGTTCGTTCGTTCATGATTCGTTGTCGTCCTTTCCGTCCGTCATTCGTCGGCCGTCCGTCTCCCGATCGTTCTCGGCCGCCTGCCATCCGTCGTCCCGCATGAGCCGCAGCGTACGGCTCATCACGCGCGCCACGGTCTCGCATTCCTCCTGGGTGACGCCGGCGAGCAGTTCGCCCAGATGCTCGTGATAGTCGGCCACATACGCCTTGCGGATGGCGAGTCCCCGTTCGGTGAGTGTGAGCGTGACCGCGCGACGGTCGGTGTCGTCCGCGTGTTTGACGAGCAGGCCTCGGTTGGACATTTCGCCGATGAGCTTGGTGACGCTGGGTGTGGTGACGCCGAGGAAGGCGCTCACGTCGCCCACGCGCGCCTTGGGTGTGCGCTGTCCGCAGGGCTCGTTGATGTGCCAGACCGCGTCGATGACGTGTACGTAGCGCGGTTTCATGCCTTTGGGTAGTTCGGGCATGAGCTCGGTGACGCTTTTCGCCTTCCAGCAGGCGTCCAGCAGCAGCCGCACGTATGCGGCCGACAGCCTTTCGGATGCCGGCCGCGTGTTCGGATCGTCCATCAGCAGCCTCCATATACTTACCAAAGATAATGACCATTGGTAACTATATGGAGGCACTGGACAACCCGACGTCACGCATTTCGAGAGAATCTGACGCGGGACGCGCCAAGCGAGGGTGTTTCTCGAGAACAGGGGCGTCTTCGAGAGAAGCCGTCGCTGAGTATCCGCCAGCGACGGCTTCTCTCGGAAGGCCTAGAGCCGGACGAGGGACGGCGACGCCGTATGGCTAACTGACGGCCGTGAAGAAGAAGCGCGGGAACGGGAAGATGATGCTGCCGTCGGACTGCGTGGGATACTCATTACGAACGCGGTCGAACACCTGCCGTTCGAAATCCGCCCGTTCGGCGTCGTCGGCGAGCGCCTGGAGGTAGGGGCGCAGTCCGGTGCCGCGGTACCAGTCCATGATGGCCTCGTGCGAGGGCAGGGTGTGCATGTAGGTGGTCTTCCACATGCGGAACCGTGATGCGTGCGCGTGCAGGAGCTCCCAGTAGTCGGGCGGCGTGAGGTTGAAGAACTCGCGCTGCTGGGGCAGCCGGTCGGCGTATTCCGGGGAGTGGACGAGTCCGGCGATGATGCGGTGGATGGGCTCCTCGTAGTTCATGGGTGTCTGCACGGCGAGCGTGCCGCCTTCGCGCAGCAGCCCGATGAGGTTCGGAATGAGGTGCGGGTGGTCGGGCACCCATTGGATGCACGCGTTGGAGAAGACGATGTCGAAGTCGTGCGGCAGGGCGTCGAGCAGTTCGGCCCGAGATACGTCGCACAGCGCGAATTCGATGTCGGGGTGGGCGGCGCGTGCGGCGGCGATCATGTCGAGCGAGCTGTCTACGCCGAGGATGCGCGCGTGCGGGTAGCGTTCGCGCAGCACGGCGGTGCTGTTGCCCGGCCCGCAGCCGATGTCGAGCACGCGCATGACGGCGCCGTCGTCATCGGGCAGCTGCATGGCGAGGTCGCGCGACGGCTGCGTGCGTTCCGTGTTGAAGCGCAGGTACTGTTCGGAATCCCATGTGACCATGCGGCTCATGGTAACGACGCGGCCCGGCAGCCGCAGTCCGTCGGTTGCATGGCGGAACGCGCTCGCCGCCGCCCGGCTTCGCGATCGGCTTCCGGCCCCTTCAGCCCCGGACGGGATCGGACGGCTTGCGTGCGGGTTTCGCGTTGAGGTACCAGTAGGCCAGCGCGACGAACAGGGAGCCGCCGAGGACGTTGCCCAGCGTGGCGGCGGACAGGTTGTACGCGATGGCCCCCACGTCCAATGCGCCCGCGCCGGCGGCCCCGGCGCCGAACCCCATGAGCTTGGCCGCCAATCCCATGGGCAGGAAGAACATGTTGGCCACGCAGTGTTCGAAACCCATGGCCACGAAGCCCGCGATGGGCAACAGGATGCCCAGCACCTTGTCCGCCACGGACCGTGCGGCGAACCCGATGCGCACCGCCAGGCACACGAGCACGTTGCACAGGATGCCGCGGACGAACAGCGTGCCCCATCCGGGC
This sequence comes from Bifidobacterium rousetti, assembly GCF_008698235.1. Lineage (GTDB taxonomy): Bacteria > Actinomycetota > Actinomycetes > Actinomycetales > Bifidobacteriaceae > Bifidobacterium > Bifidobacterium rousetti. The sequence goes on along the minus strand of NZ_PEBH01000001.1, from coordinate 286,986 downwards.
GTGACCTTCGCCGCGGCGGTCGCCACCGCGAGATCGCCCACCGCGCCGTCGGCGAGCCCCATCGTGCCGGCCAGGGCTACCAGCGACACCAGCAGCAGGGCGCCGGCCAGATTGCCGAACCAGACGATGATCCAGTTGCGCAGCATCTGCCTGAGCGTGACCTTGCGCGCGGCGAGGTCGGAGACCATCAGCGAGTTGCCGGTGAACAGCTCCGCCCCGCAGCACAATACGAGCACAAGCCCCATGCAGAAGGCGAGTCCGCCCACGAACCGCTTCGGCCCCCATGTCATCGACGGGTCGGCGGTGACGATCAGGAAGAACAACGCCCCGAAGCCGATGAACGCGCCCGCGAACATGGCCGAGACGAAGGCGCGCCGGCCGGTCAGCCGCGTCTTGGCGACGCCGGCGTCCTCCACCGCCTCCTCGGTCTCCACCGGGGTGAGCGCGTTGATGCTGAGTCGGGGCGCCGGCGACGCCGCACGCCCCGGCCGCCCCGTACCCATCGTGTCCGTCCCCATCCGCACGTCCTTCCTTCCGCTCATCGGCGATGACCTCTCTGTCGTGATCGTTCAGCGCGACCGCCCGGCCGCCAACGTCCGATTCTACGGCATGGAATCCCCGCGGCGGGCTCCATCCGTCATGGGAAGGCACGGGGCAGACACGTTTAAGCGCTCCAGGAAGTCGGCCCCCACGGCCCACTTTCAATTGAACACACACAGGCGCAGTCGATGTGGTCGCCGAGCAGAAGCTCGTCGAGGAGCATGACCGCATCGTATTGCAGTTCCCGCTCTACTACTGGCACTCCCCCCGCGCCGCTCAAGGAGTGGGAGGACAAGGTCCTCGCCTACAGGTCTTGTGAAGCGCCGACGGCGTCGCGTCCGTCCCAGTGGCGTCTTTTCCGTCCCGAACGTGGGACGACGTGAACGCCTGCGGAACGAAAACGACACCATCGGGATGGAGACGACGGACGGAAGCGACGAGCCTTGAACGAAACGAAACAGACGACGTGGTCACTTCCGACGAGAAACTCGTCGAACACTCCCCCGCATACCGCACCGGCACTCCGGTCCGAATCGGGCCGTATTACCGACGTTCGCCCGGGCGACGGCCGCGGTCGCGGACGAAGAACGCGGCGACGAGACAGGCGGCGCACACGACGGCGACGTCGCGGAACGAGGCATGCACGCCCAACGCCGATGCTTCGGCCGCGTCCATGCCGGCGGCTTCGGCCGCGGAGGCGTGCGTGTTCATGATGGTGACGAGCAATGCGATGGAGATGGCTCCCATGGTCTGGCGCATTGTGTTGTTCATGGCGGTGCCGTGCGGGATCTCCGCCCCGGACAGCTGGTTCAACGCGGCGGTGACCAGCGGCATCGAACAGAACGCCGAGCCGGCCAGCAGCAGGGCGAAATACACGGACGGCATCCACACGGGTGTGTGCGCGTCCATCGTGGCGAGCAGCACGGCGGCGGCGGTGAGGATCGCGAACCCGACGATCGCGATCGGACGGTCTCCGAAACGGTCGTAGAGTCTGCCGGTCACGGGGTTGAGCGCTCCCATGACGATGCCGCCCGGCATCATGAGCAGGCCGGATTCCAGCGCGTCGACGCCCAGATCGTTCTGCAGGTACAGCGGGATCACGTTCTCCACGCCGATGAACGCGGCGAATCCGATCACCGAGATCGTCAGGCACAAGGTGAACATGGGGATGCGGAAGATGCGGAAGTCCAGCATTGGCTGGTCGAGCCGCAGCTGGCGCATGATGAACGCCGCCAGCGCGACAGCGCCGACCACCAATGCGGCCAGCACGTCCACGTTGGCCCAGCCGTTCTTGCCAGCGGTGGAGAATCCGAACAGGATGCCACCGAAGCCGAGCGTGGACAGAACCACCGAGAGCACGTCGATATGCGGGTGCGTGGGTGTGCCGACATTACGGACCGTGAACCATGCCGCCACGATGACACCGCCGGCAATCACAGCGAGCAGCGCGAACATCCACCGCCAGCTGAACCATTCGACCAGCAGCCCGGAGACGGTCGGGCCGATGGCCGGAGCGAACGCGATGACCATGCCGAACATGCCCATCGCCCGGCCGCGGCGTTCGGGCGGGTAGACGCGGAACAGCACGGTCTGCAGCAGCGTCATCAGCACGCCCGCGCCGCACGCCTGGACGATGCGGCCCGCAAGCAGCAGGGCGAAGTTGGGGGCGAGCGCGCATACGAGCGAGCCGGCGAAGAACATGCCCATCGCGTACAGGAACAGTTGGCGTGTGGTGAACGTTTCGACGAGGAACGCGGTGACGGGGATCATGATGCCGTTGGCGAGCATGAACCCGGTGGTAAGCCATTGCACGGTGCTGCTGGGGACCGCGAACTCACGCATCAGCGTGGGCAGCGCGGAGATCATCAGCGTCTGGTTGAGAATCGCCACGAACGAGCCGATCATGAGGGTCGCGATCATGGCGGTCGGGTTGGCGGATGCGCCGGGCGCGTTCGCCCGTGTCTTCGCGCTCGCGGCTTCGGATGCGGTTTCGCCGGCTGTTGCGGTTTCCGGCTCGGTTGTGTTGCGTGAAATCAATTCGTCCGACTTTCGTATGGCGACGCTCGCAAGACGGCGTCGGAGGCGAATCGTTCCTGTTGCAGACCGGCGTCGGACCGCTCGTCCGGCGCGGGCATGATTGTACGGTCGATGGCCCTGAGTGGTTGTTCTGCCGGAAGACTTCCCGCCATGTGGCGGTCGCCTTCCGGCAGGCCATAATAGCCCACGTGCCGGCCAATCGTCCTACGGCGTTCCGTTCTGAAGCGCAGGTACTGTTCGAGGAATCCCATATGACCATGCGGATCATGGTAACGACACAATCCGGCCGGCCGCAGGCCGTCGGTTGCATGGTGTGCCGATCGGCTCCGCGGTCGGCTTCCGCCCCCTTCAGTCGATGACGGGATCGGACGGTTTGCGCGCGGGTTTCGCGTTGAGACACCTCGGGGCAGACTCTCGTCACATGCGCCGGTCGTAGGACTGGTCCTCGGCGGGCATCGCACGACGGATGAATTCGTCCATGCCCGGCACGGTGAACGAGATCCGCCCACGTTCCGGCGAATAGATCAGCCCCAGTTCGATCAGCGACAAACGAATCGAAGACAGATCGGAGACGCTGCGATTCATCAGCTGCGCGACTTGGGCCGACGTGCATGTCTCGCCGAGCGAAGCCATCGCGGCAAGGTAGTCGCGCCCCAACGGAGTGGCACGCTGCCATCGCGACATGTACAGCCCATGGTCCAGTTCTTTACGGGCGACCGGCTCGCCCCGCTTCACCGCGGCGACAGTGATCGGGTTGGAATCCGAAGCATCCCATGCGGCCTTGCCGTACGCCTGAATGAAATAGGGATACCCATTCGACACCTCAACCAAAGAAGACAATGCCTCATCGTCGAATGCATATCCCAATTCGCGTGCGGGTTTCTGGAAACCATCGGCTGCCGCAGCGTCATCTAAACGGTCAATGGCACGGTATTCAAACAGCCGCTCGGCGTAAGAACGCGCCTTGGTCAATACGCCAGGCAGATTCGGCAATCCGGCACCGATGATATAGAACGGCAGATTACGTTGTCCCATCTTGTGCTGAACGGTGATCAACGTCATCATCACTTCGGCGGACATGTCCTGAAACTCATCCACGAACAGGAACAGCCCAGAACCATCGTGCTTGAGCTCTTCGGCAAGCCCCTCGATCAGCAGTTCCAGCTTGTACGACGACACCCGAACCGCCCTTTTCTCCGCGTTCGTACCGCTTAGTTCCACTTTCGCGGATCCGAATACGAAATCCAACGATATTGATGTAATCCGCGAGAACGCCTCCGCCAGCCGCTGCCGCACATCGGGTTTTCTGATACGCATGACCGACAACGACAATTCGTGGATCAGCTCGTCATATTCAGCTGCGGCATCGCCGTTCGCTTCGATTTGCACTGTCGCCATGCCTTGGGCTGAGGCCATATCGTTGAATTTGAGCAACAATACGGTCTTGCCCATGCCTCGCAAACCGCTGTAGATGACACCGCGATCCAGCAACCCGAGTTTGGTGCGTGCGATCATCCGGTCCATAACTTCCAGATCGCGGGCACGTCCCACCAGTTCGGGAGGCTGCTTGCCGGCGCCCGGCATGAACGGGTTCAGTGCATGTAATGGCAATCTCACCTCAATACCCAATCCAGCGCCCATGGCATCCTCCTCACCCCGAGCGTGTTCGACTATCCACATTCATTGTATCGAGGTTTATCCGAATTTATCTCATTGTATAGATGGAAACGCTGCCATATCAAGCTGTATATGCCCGTATCGAATGCCATGGATTGCGATTCGTCCCGGACGTTCGCCCCCGGTGTCCCCCACCCCTCAGCGTTCGCGCCAGCACAGCAGCTCGAAGGCGAGGATGAGGGCGAGCAGCGCGGCCGAGGCGAGGAACACGGCCCTCAGGGCGAGGGTCAGCGTGGGCAGGAACGTGGCGACGACGCCGAACACGGCCACGCCGACCGCGCCGCCGACCTGACGGAACGTGTTGAACATGGCGGAGGCGATGCCGGCCTGCGACGTCTCCACGCTGGCGAGGACGACGCCCGCGGCGGCCGGTGTGGTGATCGCGGCGCCGAACCCGACGACGCTCAATCCCGTGGCGATCACCCATACGGGGATCGGCGCGGGATATAGGAACTCGAACAGGAATCCGGCGATCATGATCGCCAATCCGAGCGTGATCGAGAACCTCGATCCGCGCGCGGTGATGATGCGCCCGCCGAGGATGTTGCCGAAGACCGTGACGAACGCGCTCGGCACGAACACGAGCCCCGCGGCGAGGGCGCCCATCCCCCGCTCGTTCTGCAGGAACATCGTCGAGATGAACACCATGCCGTACCAGTTGAAGATCATGACGAACCCGATCATCAGCGCCACCTGCATGCCGCGTACGCGGAACAGGCCCAGCGGCATCATCGGGGCGTCCACCCGCGCCTGCGAGCGCACGAACGCCGCGAGCGTGAACGCGCCGCCGGCTGTCAACCCCCATGCGAGGGGCGAGTTGACACCGAGCGAGCCGATCTCGATGACGCCCGCGATGAACAGGACGAACCCCGTCAGCGCCAGCGTCTGCCCCGTCCAGTCGAACGGCTTGGGCCGTCGCGGCGATGGCGCGACGCGCAGCGTGAGCAGGAGCACCAGCAGGCAGAACGGCACGTTGATCGCGAACACGAGGCTCCAGTGGATCGGTGTGAGCAGTCCGCCGAGCAGCGGGCCCACGGCCGAGGCGCTCGCGCCTCCCGCGCCCCACAGGGCCAGCGCCCATGCACGACGGCGAGGGTCCGGGTTCGCCTCGTTGATCAGGGACATCGATGCGGGCAGGATGAGCGCGGAGGCGACGCCGAGCAGGCAGCGCCCGGCGACGAGCGCCGTCATCGACCATGCGAACGAGCTGAACAGCGACGCCGCGGCGAACAGCGCCGCGCCGGCGATGAACACGCGTTTGGCGCCCCAACGGTCGGCGAGGTTGCCGCACAGCAGCAGCAACGCGGCGAACAGGAGGCTGTAGCCGTCGACCACCCACTGCTGGACTGCCATGTCGCCGCCGAGGTCGCGGGCGATGGTCGGCAGCGCCACGTTGACGATGAGCACGTCCATGCCGACGAGGAATGAGGCGATCGACGCGGCCGCCGTGGCGAACGCCGCCGGTTGGTGTGCGTGATGGTCGTGGCGGCCGACGGCGGGCCGGCCTTGGGTCATGGGGTCCGTGTCCGTCACCCTGCCGTCCTCGGTGTCCCTGATGTCGCGCGTTGCGGTCGATGAGCGCATGCCGTTCCTCCCCAGTCTCTCGTCTCCTGTGCGATCATCCCCTCGGTGGATGCCTGACATTGTTCCGCCATAATCCGTTCGAACAATCGCATGAGACAGTGTAGGCTTGATAACAGGCGAAAATCAGCGGATATCGAACGATTCTGGTTCATGGTGCATAAACCATCGGTTAATACGCTACGATCGGCGCTCGTTCGTGGCCAATCGGGAGAGCCACGGACGGGCGGAATGGTGCGAGGAAGGGCGGGATCATGTACGACCGGAGACTGGACGCGCTCATCGCCGCGGCCGAGACCGGCAGTTTCACGGCGGCGGCCCGGCGCCTGCACATCTCGACGCCGGCGTTGGCCAAACAGGTCAACACGTTCGAAAGGGAGTACGGGATCACGGTGTTCGACCGCTCCCGCAGCGGCGTGACGCCGACCGCGGCGGGAGCGGAGTTCATCGAGGACGCCCGTTCGATCGTCCGTCAGTCGAATGAGATCATCGCGAGGATGCGGCGTCGCGCGCATACGGGCACGCCGCCGGTCAGGCTCGGCATCTCCGCGCTGCGCCCCGCCCGGCGCGTCCTCGACCTGTGGCAGCGCGAAGCCGACCCGCGCATCCGAGTGGAGCTCGTGTCGATGCCGGATGATGAGGTGCCGATCGACGACATCATCGCCCATCTGGGCGAGGACATCGACGCGGTGGCCACCGCGTTCGCGCCCGAGCATTGGAACGGGACGTGCGGCACGCTGCCGATCTCCTACGAACCGCTGTGCATGGCCGTGCCGCGCGGCCATCCGCTGTCACGCCGGCCGCGACTCAAGCTCGACGATCTCGACGCCCGTGACGGCGTTCGCACCCGCATCCGCATCCTGCGCCGATGCGGCGGCACCGACGACATCGCCCGTGACCTGCTGGAGCGACTGGACGGCGTCGAACTGGTCGACATCGACCATTACGACCTGAACCTGTTCAACGAATGCGCCGAAACGGGCGACCTGCTCATTTCCAAACCCATGTGGGACGGGGTCCACCCGCAGCTCGTCAACGTGCCCGTCGACTGGCCGCGGCCTGTCGGCATGCGCTACGGTCTCCTCTACCCCGCCGACCCGGAACCGCAGGTCAGAGCGTTCGTCGAACGCATCGGCGCGCTCGCCGGGGTCGCAAGCGAGCCGTGACCCGACCCGTCGGGCACCGGGTCTTATGCCTCCCTCGCCGCCATGTGCGCGCGAACCTTGACGACGACGTACCAGACGACCAGCGCGACGACGACCACGGCGACCGCGTACTGGAAGCGGTCGAGGAACCCGAGGATGGAGCACCACCCTGCGCCGAGCAGGTAGCCGGCCATGACGAGGATCGTGTTCCAGACGGCCGAGCCGACCGCGGTCAGCAGGGTGAACCGCACAAGGTCGGTGCGCGCGATGCCCGCGGGAATGGAGATGAGGCTGCGCACGATCGGGATGACGCGGCCGATGAACACCGAGAGCAGGCCGTAGCGGGCGAACCAGTCGTTCGCCTTGTCGATGTCGGAGGCGTCGGTCAGGGGCATCTTCTCGAACAGGCGGCGCATGCGTTCGGCGCCGATCGCGTAGGCGATGCCGTAGAGCATGAGCGCGCCGACGACGGAGCCGATGGTCGCGCCGACGATCGCCTCGGCCAGGGTCATATGGCCCTGCGCGGCGGTGAAGCCGGCCAGCGGGAGGATGACCTCGCTGGGGATCGGCGGGAACAGGTTCTCCAGCAGCACGGCCACGCCGGTGCCGAGTCCGCCCATGACGGACATGAGGCCGACGAGCCAGTCGGTGATGGCTCCGATGAATCCGCCCGTGGAGATCGGGCATGCGGTGATGTTGTCGATCATGGCGCCAACGCTATGGGGAACCGTCTTAGGTTCCGCTAATGGGCGACACGCCCGGCCGCGACGTCGGGATCACGACGCCGGGCTCACGACGCCAGCGGCAGCGTGATGCGCATCGTCGTGCCCCGCGCCGACGTGGATTCGACGTCGAGCGTCCCGCCGTAGCGGTTCGCCACGTCGCGCGCCAGCGCGAGCCCCAGACCGTAGCCCTGATGGGCGGTGCCGTCGTCGTCGCGCGCGAAGCGCCGGAACAGTCGTTCGGGGTTCTCGCCGATGCCGGGCCCGTGGTCGGCCACGCGGATGACGGCGTCCCCGCGATGATGGTAGCCGACCGACACGGTCACATGCGTGCCGTCGGGCGCGTGCGCGACCGCGTTGTCCAATACGGCGACAAGGCAGCGCGACAATCCCACCGCGTTGCCCCGCACGACAAGATGCGCGGGATCGCCGTCGACTCGCCTGTCGATGACGACGCCGCGTTTGTCGGCGAGCGGCCGCACCGCGTCGACGGACTGGTCGACGACCCCGGCGAGCGGCACCAGCTCGGCGTCGACCGCGCCGCGCGCCGCGACGAGCAGGTCGGTGATGATCGCGTTCATGCGGTCGACGTCGCCGCGCAGGTCGTCGAGCGGGCCGTCGATGGGCTGGCCGTGCGCGCGGCGGAAGTCGATCAGGTCGATGCGTGTGGCGATGACGGCGAGCGGGGTCTTCAGCTCGTGGCTCGCGTCGGCGACGAAATCCTTCTGCAGTTCGAACGCGTGTTCGAGCGGCGCGACCTCCCTGCGCGAATAGTACCGGCCGATGACGGCGACCGAGACGATGACGCCGAGGACGAACAGGACGGTGAACCCCACGGCCTTCCTGGTGTCGATGACCATCATGCCGGAGCCGAACTGTTCGGTGACGCTCATGGCGTTCGGATCGATGCCGCGTTCAACGAACTCGTGGCGGGAGCCGAGCAGCACGCCGAGGACGAACAGGATGCCGCCGAGGATGGTGACGGCCGCCATCGCGACGGTCATGCGCAGGCTGACGAGTCCGGCGATGCGCCCGTGCGAGCCTTCTCGATTGTCCATCATGCCACGCATGTCACGCCTCCGGGTTGCCGATGCGGTAGCCGCGCCCGCGCACCGTGTCGATGATGCGGCGCGTGGTCTTGCCGCGCACGTACGAGACGTACACGTCGACGGCGCCGATGTCGGAGCCGTCCGAGAAGGCGGCGCGCAGGATCTCCTCCCGACCGAATACATGGTCGGGGGCGGCGGCGAGCGCGGCGAGCAGTCTCGTCTCGGTCTCGGTCAGCGGGACCGTGCGCCCGTCGGGATCCTCGATGACGTTCGCGTCGGGTTTGAGCAGCCAGTCGCCGATCATGGCGGATGCGGCCTGCGCGTGGAATCCGCGCAGCAGGGCGCGCAGCCGGGCTTCGAGTTCGGCGAAGTGGAAGGGTTTGGTCAGGTAGTCGTTGGCGCCGGCGTCGAGGCCGTCGACGATGTCGTCGACGTCGGCGAGCGCGGTGAGGACCAGCGCGGGTGTGGTGACGCCGCCGGCCCTGAGGGAGCGGATGAGGTCGAGTCCGTCGCCGTCGGGCAGGCGCCGGTCGACGACGAGCGCGTCGTAGCGGTTCGTGTTGAGGAGGTTCCGGGCCTCGCGTTCGGTGCGCGCCCAGTCGACGCGGTGGTCGGCGCCGAGCATTTCGGCGGTCATGGCCCCGAGGTCGGGGTCGTCCTCGAGGAACAGGATGGCGGGCATGAGGAGCCTGCCGGGGTCGGTCATGTCGTTCGTCGTCATGCGCGTCCGTCCTTTCGCTGTTCGTGCCGGCTCGGGCGTCGGCATGATCCGTCATCGCCCATCGCGGTGGCGTTATGGTTGTCCTTGATATATCAGACATTCCAGAGTCTAAGACCGCGCTAAGAAACGCTTGCGGGTTGGGGTGGCCATCATGGCAAGGTATCGTGCGCTGGTATGAGTGGGATGCATGTATTCACGGCCGAGGGGGTGTCGTGCACGGTGCCGTCGCCCGACGGCGAGCGCACGGTGTTCTCTGGGTTGGATTTCGCGATCGACGCCGGAGTGATCGTCGATCTGGTGGGGCCGTCGGGTTCGGGCAAGAGCAGCCTGCTGACGGCGTTCGCGTTGCTGAACCCGCATGCGCGTGGCACGTTCGCGTTGGGCGGGCGGGATTCGTCCGGGTTCACGCCGCAGCGGTGGCGTCGTGAGGTCGCCTATCTGCCGCAGAAGCCGGTGCTGCCGGGGGCCACGGTGGCGGATGCGATCCGCCTGCCGTTCGTGCTGTCGGTGAGGGCCGGCGGTGAGGCCGGACGGGATGGGCGCGACGGGAACGGCGCCCGTCGTCCGGGAGGACTGTTCGGCCGGTTCGCGGCGTTGTTCCGTGACGGCGAGGCGAACGCGCGGAGGCTGCTGCCCGAGGATCGCATACGGCAGACGCTGGATGCGATGGGCTGCGGGGACATCGATCTGACGCGCGCCCCGCATGACCTGTCCGGCGGGCAGGCGGCGCGCGTCTCGCTGGCAAGGACGCTGCTGACGTCGCCGAGGGTGCTGCTCGCCGACGAGGTGGACGCCGGTCTGGACGACGAGAACGCCGAGAAGGTCGCCTCGATCATGGCCGACGCGGCCGCGCATGGCATGGCGATCGTGCGCATACGGCACCGTCCGCCGGACGGGCGCGCCTCGCGGATCGTGACGCTGGCCCACGGCGTGCTGTCATGGGACGGGAACCGCGCGAAGGATCCGGATGATAAGGATGCGAACAAGGAGGCGGTCGCATGAGCGACAACGCGTATGACATCGACGTGTGGGGTCTCGTCGTCGCCTTGGCGATGGTGGCGGCCGCGGCCGGCGTGAGCGGCCTGATGCGCATGGGCATCGGGCGCTCGCTGATGTGGTCGGCGTGCCGCGCCCTGCTGCAGCTGTGCGCGATGGGCTTCGTCGTCGGCTATGTGATCCGCGCGGACAACGTGTTCCTCGTCTTCGCGACGATCGGCGTGATGCTCGTCGCCGCCGTGCAGATCACGCTGTCACGCGCCAAGGGCGTGCCGAAGGGGCTCGCGGGACCCGTGCTGCTGAGCCTGACGGTCACGATGCTGCTCATGATCGCGCTGGTCACGGAGCTCGTGGTGCGCCCCCACCCGTGGTATGCGCCGCAGCTGGTCGTGCCGTTGACCGGCATGCTGTTGGGCAACACGGTCTCCGCGCTGGCGGTCGGGTTGAGCCGGTTCTACGAGAGCATGGGCGAGCGTCGCGACGAGATCGACACGATGCTCGCCCTGGGCGCGACCGCGTGGGAGGCGGCACGCCCCTCGATCGTCTCGTCGATCCGGCTCGGCCTGCTGCCCACGATGGCGACGCTCGCCTCCTGCGGGATCGTGACGATCCCGGGCATGATGGCCGGCCAGGTCATCGCCGGCGGCGACCCGTTGGAGGCCGCCAAATACCAGTTCGTCGTGTTCGCCGCGATCTCCGCGCTGACGCTCATCGCCGACGGGCTGATCATGGCGATGGTCTACCGCACCTGTTTCACCGCGCTCGACCAGTTCCGGCCCGTCGACATGCGCGGCGTGCGCTGAGCCGGGGCCCGCAGACCGAATTCGCCCACTGTTCTCCGGCGATTCGCGCGACCACGCCGCCACGAGCGCTACCATAGGCTGTGCGGGGGCATGGGTCCCCGCGTGTTTGGTGAATGAATGAGTAGCGAAGACAACAGCAAAGACAACGGAACAATGGAAAACAGTGGTTTTACGATCGACCGCTCATGGCTGACCGAGGCGAAGGAAAGCATCAGCCAGTGGTCGTACATCATGTTGAAGGACGCGGACAACAACGACATCGACTGGGATTGGGTGAAGAGACTCGATCTGGAGCACGGCATCGGCGTGGCCTCCCCCGCCGATCTGGAGGCCGGGGCCGGCTCGAACGTGCACGACCTGCTCAAGGAGGATCTCGCGATCCGCGACCGGCTGGATGCGATCATCGCGAAGATGAGCATGACGTTCATGCGCGACTTCGACCGCCGCATCACGACCTATGAGCTGCCGCGCGCGCTCGCCTACGCGGACCGCAGGCTCAACGACCAGATCCAGCTGCTGCGCGACCGCGGCATCGCCGAAGGGCTGTGGACGGTCGAGGACGAGGACCGCCAGCGCGTCACCGTGCCGGTGCTCACCGCCGCGAAGGACGGCGTGGTCGTCGACGACATCCAGGACCGCACGGCCGAGATCGTCAACGCGCGCGCCGAACAGCGCAAGGCCGACCGAGCCAAGCGCGAGGAGGCGCGCCGCCACCGCGAGCAGACGCTGTTCGAAGCCGACGAGGTGAGGTACGGCTCCGTCGAGGCGGGACCGGACGAGTCCGCGCCAGCGGACTCCAGCTCCGATCAGGGCAGCCCCGACTACCTGATCGAGGGGCAGCCCGTCATCAACGACGACAACCCGGCCGTGCCGTCCGTCGAACAGGTCAACCGCGACGAGACCGCCGTGCCGGAGGCCCGCTTCGAGAAGTCGCGCCATGCGGCCGCCGAGCATGTGGCCGAACGTCAGGCCACCCGTCCGAAGGACTACTGGCGCGAGGTGTTCCTGCCGGGACGCGACGTGGACAAGGTGATGGGCATCGACCTGGAGACCAACGGCACCGAACCGGCCCGCACGTACATCATCGATGTCGGCTTCGAATACATGAACATGAAGTCGCCGCGTCCGGCCGACCAGCCGACCGGATACCGCTACGACAAGGACTACTACGAGGGCGGCGACGCCTACGACCAGCACCGTTGGTCGTTCGGCGTGACCCCGGAGGCGGCCCGCCACGGCAACCCGTTCATCATCCAGCTGACCGGCATCGACATCAAGGAGCGTGTCGGCGCGGACTACCCGCTGTTCGACGAGGACCCCGAGGCGCAGGCCGAACTCCTCAGGCGCCTCACCTCGCAGCCGTTCGTCGCGCACATGGCCACGTTCGAGCACAGCTTCTTCATGCTCAACGTCAAGGGCTACGCCGAGGCGTACCGCAACGGCCATGTGACCATCATCGACACGCTGCCGATGAGCCGCCTGTGGGACGAGGGGTCCATCCCCAGCGAGGACCATCCCGACGGCGACAACCGCCTCGACGCGTACGCGAAGCGTCAGGGCGCGCTGCACGAGGACGACGCCGAACGGCATCTGGGGCTCGAGGACACGCACATCATGCTGCTGGCGATGAAGCACCACCTCACCCAGCTCAAGGCCGAGGCGCGAGGCCCGTGGGGTCCGAACGGCAAGGCCGGCGTCGGCGGCAAGCGCATCGTCAACTACCGTCGCCGTCACTGGAGGCGCTGATCGGCGCCTATGCGGCGTCGATGCCGAGCATCGCGCGCAGCCAGTCGAGTTCGGCGGCGACCTGCGCGTCATGCACGCCGATCAGCCCCTTACGGTAGGGGTCGTCGATGTGGTCGACGGTCAGCGGGTTGCCGGCCTCGCAGTAGAAGAAATGCACGTCGCCGCGCGACAGCAGGTCGTAGCGGCGGCGCAGCACGGCGTCGCGGTCCTTCTTGTCCGGCACGACGGACAGGAAGGTGAGCACGACACGCCACCGGTTGAAATCGCTGACATTGAACCCGTCGGCGCCTGTGAGCTCCTCGACGAGCCGGTCGCGCCCGGCCGGCTCCAGCGTGAACAGGTGGCGCCGGCGGCCGTCGCGCACGTCGGTTCTCTCGGAGATGAGACCGGCCTTCACCAGTCGACCGGTCGCCGGGTAGATCGCCCCGTCGCTGAACCTGCGCATGTCGCCCTGCAGCTGTTCCATCTTCTTGCGCAGCTCGTACCCGCACATCGTCCTCTCGGACAGGAATCCGAGGATCATCATCTCGATCAGGCTCATACGCCCAGCTTACCTGTTCTTCCGTCCCGGGGATTCGCCCTCTGGCGATGGGGCGCATCCAGCAATATCATGGCGCGGCGAAACCCGCGGCCGCCGTGCCCGTCGCCTTGACCTCAAGCGCTCGAGGTCCGTAGATTGCTTGGTGAACGGCTAGGCATACCGAACATACCGATAAGGAGCTAAGGAGCGAAGTCATGAGCGTCACCGCATGGCACACCATCCGCGAGGCGTCGCTGGCGTCCGGTCTTCCGGAGTCGACGCTGCGCTACTACGAGCAGATCGGCATCATTCCGCCGATCGCGCGCGACCAGTCCGGGCGTCGCGCGTATTCGGACGATGACCTCGAACGTCTGACGACGGTGGCGTGCCTGTCGGCCACGGGCATGCCGCTGGAATCGATGCGCGAGTACCTGCGCAACACGAGGGACGGCGCGGACGGGGCGTCCCGGCAGATCGAGCTGCTTGACGCGCAGGCGCTGCGTCTCGCCGCCCGGGCCGAGGCGATCCGCATGCAGCAGGCGTACGTCTCGCTCAAGACCCTGTACTGGCGCGCCGTCGCCGAAGGCCGTGAACGGGACGCCGAGGCGCTCATCGAGGAGCATCGGGACGTCATCGAGCAGGTGAAGCGGCTGCAGGACGGCGGCGTGCCCGGCAGGTGACCATGTTCCTTGCGACGCGACCGGCGCAAAGAGTACAGTAACGCCCCGTGGTACGGATGCAGCAGGGAATCAGGCAGGGAATCAGAAGGGCGTCGGCCGACGCGAAATACCGGCAGATGACGCAAAGCCCGATCAGACCGCTGATCCTTCGTCTGTGCGTTCCGGCGGTGATCTCGAATCTGGTGACCACCGCGTACAACCTCACGGACACGTACTTCATCGGCCAGCTCGGCACCTCGCAGTCCGGCGCGATCGGCATCGCGTTCTCGATCATGACGATCCTGCAGGCGATCGGCTTCTTCTTCGGCAACGGCGCGGGCAATTCGATGAGCCGCGAGCTCGGCAAGCGCAACAACGAGAGGGCGTCCCGGCTGCTGTCCATCGGCTTCGCCGGCTCGTTCCTCTGCGGTCTCGTCGTCACGGTCGTTTGCCTGTCCACGCTGCGGCCGTTGGTCATGGCGCTCGGCTCCACCGACACGATCGCGCCATACGCGGTGACCTATCTGACGCCGATCCTCGTCGCCGCCCCGTGCGTGTGCGGCTCGTTCGCGCTCAACGGCCTGCTGCGCTATCAGGGGCAGTCCGCGTTCGGCATGATCGGACTCGTCTCCGGCGCGCTGCTCAACTTCCTGCTCGCGCCGCTGTTCATCTTCGTGCTCGGCCTCGGCATCTTCGGCGCAGGGCTGGCCACCGGCATCTGCCAGACCGTGAGCTTCCTGATCCTGACCATCATGAGCGCGAGGTTCGGCGTGCTGAGACTCTCCCTGCGCAACTGCCGACCCGATCCCCTGCTGTTGCGCGAGATCGCTGGCGGAGGCTTGCCGTCGCTCGTCCGTCAGGGCGCCGGATCGATCGCCACCACCTGCGTGAACATCGCCGCGAACCCGTTCGGCGACGCGGCGATCGCCGGCATGGCCATCGTCATGCGCATCATGCTCGGCGCCAACTCGGTCATCATCGGCCTCGGCCAGGGGTTCCAACCGGTGTGCGGCTACAACTACGGGGCGGGGAAGTTCGCGCGCGTGCGCGAGGCGTTCTGGTTCTGTGTGAAGCTGTCCACCGGGGTGCTGCTGGCGTTGGCGGTCGTCATCTGGGCCGTCGCCCCGCAGCTGGTCGAGATCTTCCGCTCCGACCCGGCCGTGGTGGCCGTCGGCGTCGCGGCGTTGCACTTCCAGTGCGTGACCGTCGTGCTCAACGGCGTGAACATGATGGGCAACATGATCTCGCAGACGCTGGGTCAGACGGGCATCGCCTCGTTCCTCGCGGTGTGCCGCACCGGCCTGTACCTCGCGCCGATCGTGCTCGTCCTGCCGCACCTGATCGGCGTGACCGGCGTCGAGGCGGCGCAGTCCGTGGCGGACGTGCTCACGTTCGCCACCACGATCCCGTTCATGCGCCATATCCTCGGCAACGTGCTGAAGGACAGGGCGTGACGGCCGGCCATTGCCCCAGCCGGTTTTAGCGCAGGTACCGCCCGGTGACGCTCGCCGGGTTCGCGGCGACCTCGTCCGGCGTGCCCTCGGCGACGATCCTGCCGCCGGCCTCGCCGCCGCCCGGTCCCATGTCGATGATCCAGTCGGCGTTGGCGATCACGTCGAGGTCATGCTCGATGACGACGACGGTCGCGCCGGACGCGACAAGACGGTCGAACACGCCGAGCAGGACGCGCACGTCGAGCGGGTGCAGGCCGATCGTCGGCTCGTCGAACACGAACACGGCGTCCGACTGCGCGCGCCCCATCTCGCTCGAGAGCTTGAGCCGCTGCGCCTCCCCGCCGGACAGGGCCGGGGTCGGCTCACCCAAGGTGAGATAGCCGAGACCGAGATCGTGCAGCGTCGTCAGGCGCGCATGCACCTTGCGCAGGTCGGCGGTCGCCGCCAGGGCCTCGTCAACGCTCATCGCCATGAGACGCGGCAACGACAGCCCGCGCCCGTCCTTCGCGCGGCGCAGGATGCCGTCGGCCTCATGCGAGTAGCGTGAGCCGCGGCAGTCGGGGCATACGATGTCCACGTCGGGCAGGAACTGCACGTCCAGCGAGATCGAACCGGTGCCGTCGCAGGTCGGGCAGCGCAGCCGACCGGTGTTGTAGGAGAAGTCGCCGGCCTTCCATCCGCCCGCCTTGGCCGTCTCGGAACGCGCGAAGGCGCGTCGCAGGTCGTCGTGGACGCCGGCGTACGTGGCGACGGTGGATCGCACGTTCGCGCCGATCGGCGTCGCGTCGATGAGGTTCGCGCGTGTGATGCCGGCCGCGTCGATCGATCTGACGTGCGCGGGCAGGGCCACGCCGTCCACGCCGTCCGTGTCCTCCGCGTTCTCCGCGCCATGCTCCGCGTTCGCCCGCAGCGCCGGGATCAGCGACTCCAGCACCATCGTCGTCTTGCCCGACCCGGACACGCCGGTCACGACGACGAGCCTGCCGCGCGGCACGTCCACCGCAAGCGGTTTGACCGTGTGGATCGGACCGGTCTGCATGTGGATGCGGCCGAGGTCGAACATATGGTCGTCCCCGATCCGCGGACGCACGCGTGCCGGACCGTCCTCGAGGAGGAACGGCGCGATGCGGCTGCCCTCCCCCGCGGACCCCGCGGCACCCGCGACGTCGGCGACCGACCCTTGGGCGACCACGCGCCCGCCGCCCGCGCCCGCGGCCGGCCCCATCTCGATGAGATGGTCGCAGGCCTTGAGCACCCGCACGTCATGGTCGACGACGACCACGGTGTTGCCGTCCGCCACGAGATCGCGCATGACGCCGATGAGACCGTCCACGTTCGCCGGATGCAGTCCGATCGACGGCTCGTCGAGCACGTACAGCACCCCGGTGGTGCGGTTGCGCACGGCGCGGGCCAGCTGCACGCGCTGGCGCTCGCCGGTGGACAGCGTGGAGCCCGCGCGGTCGAGCGTCAGGTATCCGAGTCCCAGCTCCAGCAGGCGTCCGGCCACGTCGAGGAACGATTCGCCGATGTTCGTCGCCATCGCCCGCAGCTCCGGATCGAGCGAATCCGGGACGCCCTTCACCCAGGAGACGGCCTCGTCAAGCGTCATCGCGCTCGCCTCGGCCAGGTTGGAGCCGCGCACCCGCGGGGCGCGCGCGGCCTCGCTCAGCCGTGTGCCGCCGCACGCCGCGCACGGTCTCTCCTCGAGGAACCGGGCGACGCGTTTCAGCCCCTTCTCGTCCTTCGCCTTGGCGAGCGCGTTCTCGACGGTGTAGACGGCGTTGTAGTAGGTGAAGTCGAGTTCGGCGAAATCGTCGCTTTTCTTCGACCGGTAGAGGATGTGCTTCTTGACGGCGGGGCCGTTGAACACGATGTCGCGCTCCCTGTCGGTGAGCTCGCGGAACGGCACGTCGGTGCGCACGCCCATCGCACGGCACACGTCCTTCATGAGATCCCACATGAGCGAACCCCATGGCAGCACGGCGCCGTCGTCGATGCTCTTCGACTCGTCCGGCACGAGGGCGGCGCGGTTCACCTCGCGCACGACGCCGGTGCCGGAGCAGGCGGGGCAGGCGCCGGCCGAGTTGAAGGCGAGGCTTTCGGCGCCGGGTCCGTGGAACTCGCGGCCGCATCCCGCGCAGGTGATCGGCAGTTCGGCGGCGACGGCGAGCGTGGGCCCGTTGCGCGCGCCGCAGTGCGGGCACACGTGCGAGCCGACGCGGGAGAAGAGCAGGCGCAGGCTGTTGAGCAGTTCGGTCATCGTGCCGAACGTGGAGCGTACGGACGGCACCGCGGGGCGCTGGTGCAACGCCAGCGCGGCGGGGACGTGCAGCACCTCGTCGACCTGCGCGCGGGACGCCTGGGTGAGGCGGCGGCGGGTGTAGGTGGACAGCGCCTCCAGATACCGCCGCGATCCCTCGGCGTAGAGCACGCCCAGGGCGAGCGAGCTCTTGCCCGATCCGGACACGCCGGCCACGCCCGTCAGCGCGTGCAGCGGCACGTCGACGTCCACGTCCCTGAGGTTGTGCACGCGCGCCCCGCGCACCTCGATGGCCGTGGGGCCCTGCGATTCGTCGTTCATGCGGCCAGTATATGTCCGTCGAATCATCCGGTGTGCGCGTACAGCTCGTACGACGCGTAGTCCGGCGGCCCGTAGACCTCGATCGAGAAGGCGCGTCCGGCACCCTTCGCCGGCTTGCCGACGTTGGTGTCGCGTCCGAAGACGATGGCTCCGGAGGCGTCGCGCAGCACCAGCGAGACGACGACGTCGCTGGCGTACACGCCCTTGCCGTTGTCGTCGTCCCGTTCGGTGACGACCTCGCCGCTGAAGGTGACGCCGCCGGGTTCGAGACGGCGTTCCCTCGCCCCGGTGACGGCGTACGTCTCGGCGCCTTCGGTGTCGATGAGGTCGCCGTCTTCGGGAGCCTCGACGGCGAACTCCACGTCGGCCGGAGGCGTGCCGTCCCCGCACTGGCCGCCGTCATACATGGTCTGTCCGGGGTAGACGATCGACATGACGTGCGTCTCGGAGAACAGCACCGAGCCGTCCTTGTCCCGCCCCGTGACCGTGACCTTCGGGAACCGCACGCTGCGGTCGGCGTCGGTATTGCGCACCGCGACGGCGTATTGGACGTATCCGGCCTCGGCGGACCAGCCGTGTTCGACGAGTTCCAGCGGGTTGCCCGCGGTGACGTCCGTTCCGGAGGCGCCCCCTTGGGCGTCGTCGTTCCCCGACCCGCCGTCCGTCCCCCCGCCCATGTCCGTCCGCGCCTGCGAGGAGACGGCGACATCAGGGGACTCGTTCCGGTGTCCCAGCGCCACGTATCCCGCGTATCCCGCGCCGGATGCGATGAGCAGCGCCGCCGTCCCCGCGGCGATCCACGCGACGGCCCGGCCCCGTCCCCCATGCGCCGCCGGACGATGACGCGGCCGGGGATGCGTCGTGGCGTCGACGCCGCCCCGTTCGAGGTCACGGCGCAGTTCGTCGACGTCGCGCATGCGGGCGCTCGGCTCGAACGCGCACGCCTTGGCGATCACGGCCTTGACTGCGGACGGGGCGTCCGCCGAGGCGAGCGCCGCGTCATACGACCCGTCCGCGGGATGGACGCCGGTGAGCATGTATCCGAGCAGCCGTCCGAGCGCGTACACGTCCGTGCGCGCGTCGGTGGGCGCGAACCCGTACTGCTCCGGCGCGGCGAACCCCCAGGTGCCGAGCGTGGTGGTGTCGCGGGACCGTCTCGCCCCTTTCCCGCCGGCGTCGCCCGCGGCCGGCCGTTCGCGCGCGATGCCGAAGTCGATGAGGTGCGCGCCGTCGGCGGCAATGACGACGTTGCCGGGCGAGATGTCCCTGTGGATGACGCCGTGCGCGTGCAGCTCCCCCACCGCCTCGCACAGCTGCACTGCGATGCGCACGGCCTCGGCGGCGTCCAGACCACGCCTCAGCCCGTCACGCGTGACGCGCCCGCCGTGTTCCCCGACGTACCGTTCGAGCGTGATCCCGTCCACATAGTCGTAGACGACCACGAAACGGTCGGGCAGCTCATAGGTAGCCTCGACGCGTGGCAGCCGGGTCGAACGGCATTCGGCGAGCGCGGACCACAGCCGTCTGCGCGCCAGACGCAGCGGTATCCTCTTGCGCACGAACGGGCCGGCGCCGTCCAGGCTCACCAGTTCGGTGGTGCCGTCCACGCCGTCGGCCAGCACGGCCTCGACGCGGTAGGCGTCGTCGAGGCCCATGGCGTGCAGTGTCTGCCTGTCGTCCATATCCGTCCGTTTCCCGTTCCTTGTCGATCGGTCCGATCGGTCTCGTCAATCGGTCTTGTCAATCTCGGTCGGCACCGACCCGCGCCGCCGTTCAGTCCGCGTCGAGCAGGGTCGGTTCGCGCAGCCGGTACAGTTCGTCGTCCGTTTCGGCCCGGTCGAATCCGTTGCGTATGCACCAGATGATGATCGCGTCCCTGCGCTGTCGGCACCACAGCTCGGAGACCCCGGCGAACCGCAGCAGCCGTTGCGTCTCGCGCAGGTCGCATCCCAGCCCGAAGGCGAGCATGATCGCGTGGTCCCGCCCGGGGCGGCTTTTGCCGGCGAAGATGTCGTAGACGACGGTGGCGTTGAGCCCGGATGCGCGGGCGACGCCGGCGCGTTTGAGCCCGTGCCGTTCGAGCAGGAATCGCAGGTAGTCGACCAGGTTCCGGTCGATGACGCGTTCCTCGTCAAGATACGTCTCGATGCTGTCGCTGGCGAGGAGACGGTCCAGGAGCTCTTCGGTCAACGGCGCGCGACGCGGCGTGGGATTCGTGGTCATGGTCCCTTTATACCCATTTCACGGAATTTCAGTTGGCGACTGAGGATTCGGGGCGCCGCGCGCCCGACAATACATGCTGCCGTCAATGTCGCTTCCCGAAAAGCGCGCTGCAGGAAACCCGTGGAAAGGACCGATGAACGAGGACATAATTTTTACAAAAAGCCAATTTACATACATTTTCACATTGGATTACATTGATTTTGATAGGCAGCACCGCGACATGATCGACCGGAGAGATCGACCGGAGAGATCGACCGGAAGGAGCGAGGAGCATGAACGAACGCCTGCTTACCGCCATCGCGGTAGGAGCGACCGTGGCCGTCGCCGGACTCGTCGCCTCCGCGCTCACCCTGCTGATGTTGGAGAAAAGGAACAGAACATGACAACACCATCCGGCCAGCCCTTCCAGCCCATCGACCCCGCCCAGCCGTCGCAGCCGACGGCGTCCGAAACGCCCGCGACTCCCGTGACGCCCATGGCCCCCGAGGCCCGTGACGCCGACCGCACATACGCGGTCGGCGCGCAGCAGCTGGGCCGGGTCGTCCACGAGCTGCTGACCACGGGCGCCACGTTCACGCTGGACGGCGAGGACCCGAACACCGGGACCGTCACCTTCCATGACTACAACGGGGCGCGCTTCACCCTGACCATGTCCCCTTCGGCCGACGGCACGCAGACGCGCCTGTCCGCCGAAGGCGATCAGGGCGGCAGACGCGCCGCCGAGTTCTACGCCGCGCTCGACCCGCGCGTGCCGGCACCGGTCCCGTCGGCGCCGTCGTCCCCGGACGGCCGGCCCGCGTCCGGCTCCCACGCGGCGCGTTCGCGTCAGGGCCGTCACGGGGCGCCGGCCGCCGCGACCCCTGACACCACGGACGCCCCGAACAGGCGGAAGCTGTCCTGGCTGACGGTGATCGCGGTCGTCTTCGCCGCGTTCTTCCTGATCGGCTCGTTCAACGGCATCACCACATGGTCCACCCTGCTCACCCTCACGGCGATCAGCGCCGCCCTCTCGGCCATCGCCGTCTACATCACCCGCAAAGACGCCAAGGGCAAGGGCCGCATGCTCGCATGGGCCGCCGCAGGGCTGACCGCCGTGGCCCTGGTCGTCGGCTGCGTGAACGTCGTCCGCGCCGGCGTCCAGAAGAAGGCCGACGAACAGGCCTTCCAGGAGTCGATGAAGGTGACCTGCGGGGACTACACGTGGCCCACCTCCGACCTCGTCGCCCAGCTCCCCAAGCCCCAATCCGCCACGGGCGAGATCCGTGTCGAAAGCTCGAGCTCGTTCAGCATCGCGGTGTGCGACACCGACGCGAGCGGATACGACGCCTACGTCAAGGCGCTGCAGGAGAAGGGGTTCACCGTCGACTACAGCAAGACGGACACCGCGTTCAACGGCAAGAACGAAGCCGGGTACAGCGTCCACGTCGACATCAACGAATACAACGACGACGTGATGGACATCGCCATCTACCCGCCGTCCACGGCCACCGCGGACAGTACGGACGGCACAGGCTCGACCGGTTCGAGCGACTCCGGCAGCGCTTCGGGAACCGATTCCGGCGACAATGCGTCGGACTCCGGCGCCCAGTCCGACCAGACGCAGTCGACGCCGTCCGACGGCCCGTCCTCCGGCACCTCCGAAAGCGATTTCAAAGCCGCGATGGACAGCTACGAGAAGACCATGAACAGCTACGTCGACTTCATGAACAAGTACGATTCGCAGGGCCGTCCGGTCAGCATGCTCGCCGACTACACCAAGCTCATGGTCCAGTACAACGACGCGATCAAGAAGTTCGAGGCCGTGGACGAAGGCACGCTGACGCCCGAGGAGCAGCAGTACTACATCGAAGTGCAGACCCGAGTGAACCAGAAGCTCGTCACGCTGCAGTGAGGGGGAGGAGCGACATGGCATTCCCCAATAGGAACAACAGCGACGGGAACGACGCGCCCGCGTTCTCCCGCGCCATCCCCGGCACGGAACAGCTGGCCGGCACCCTGAAGGACACCTTCGGCGCGTTCCGCAGCGGGCTCGGCATGCCGGAGTCACGATCCACCGCCACCTGCGAGGGATGCGGCGCGCCGCTGTCCGGCGCACGCCACGAGACGGTGCGCTGCGAATACTGCGACAGGCAGACCCGACTGCCGTAACGGGGAGCCCCGCACGACGACGGGAATCGGCGGAAATCACAGACAACCGACGGAAAGGGATCGGACATGGCGATCATCAAGGCATTCTCCGGCGCGCTCGGCGGCACGTTCGCCGACCTGTGGAAGGACATCATCACCGCGGGGCCGTTCGACGAGCACACCGTCGTCTCCCCCGGCGTCCCGCAGGGCACGAACAACGGCCGCGGCTCCAACGAATACGGCTCCGAGGGCGTGATCACCAACGGATCGCGCATCTACGTGCCGGAGAACACCGCCGCGTTCATCTTCAGCCAGTCCGGCATCGAGAACGTGATCGTCGAACCCGGCGGATACGAATACACCAACGGCGAGAAGAGCGTGCTCGCCGGCGACGGCATCGGCTCGTTCTTCGACCAGATGGCGGAACGCTTCACGTTCGGAGGCCAGCCGGCGGTCACGAAGTACGTGGCGTTCGTCAACCTGCGCGAGATACGCGGCGTGAAGTTCGGCACCCCGTCGCCGCTGGTGTACCACGACCGGTTCTACGACATCGATCTGGAGATCCGTGCCCGCGGCTCGATGTCGCTCAGGGTCACCGACGCCGTCCGCTTCGTGCGCAACTTCGTCCCGGCGAACACCTCGTCGTACTCGTTCGACGACCCCGGCGCACGACGCCAGCTCCTCTCCGAATTCGTCCAGTCGTTCATAGTGGCGGTCAACTCGCTGTCCGACAGGTACCGCATCTCCCAGCTGCCTGCCCAGGCGAACGCCATCGCGGACACGGTCCGATCCGACCCGTCGAACGCCGGCGCATGGGGCGCCCGCTTCGGCTTCGAGGTCGCCGGCGTGGGCATCGAGAGCATCGAGTTCACGGATGCGTCGCGCGAGCTGGTCAACCGCTTCTCGTCGAACAGGATGGACGTCGCCGCCTACGAGGGCGTCTCCCATCAGGCCGGCGACATGGCCGCGCAGCAGCGGATCGCGCAGGGCATCGGCGACCATGGATTCGGCGACGGCGGCATGCTGCTGGGCATGAACATGGCGCAGTCCATCAATCCGCTGACGGGCGCGCCGCTTCAGCCCCCGGCCGCGACGCCCGCGCCGGTGCCCACGCCCACGCCTGCGCCCGCACAGCCCGTTGCCGCATCGACCGAGGGCGCCGGTTCAGGCGCCTCCGGCGCCGCATCGTCCGGGATGTCCGTGGCGGAGCAGATCGACGCGTTGAAGAAGCTCAAGGAGCTGCTGGATGTGGGCATCCTCTCGTCCGAGGAGTTCGAGGCGAAGAAGAAGGAGATCCTCGGCCTGTGACGGCGGCCTGTGACGGCATGGCCCCGTCACGGTATGCGCCCCGACAATGAGGGTGACGGACAATGAGGGTGACGGGTCGGATTCCCGTTTCAGCGACGTCCCGACCCCGCATCGGGGAACATGAGGAACGCCAGGGCCCCGGCGGCGGCTCCACTGGCCAGCGCCCCGGTGATGATGGTGAGGACCTGCATGGCGGTGCTCAGCGATGCGCGGTCGTGATCCGCCGGAGGGCGCGTATCGGCGCTCGCCAGCGGATCGTCGACGAGCGTCTTGATGACCCGGGCGAGATCGCGGTTCTCCTCCTTGGCGATCTCGGCGTTGAACACGGTGCGCAGCGCCAGATACTGCAGCTTGCTCATCGGCGTCTTGCCGGTCTCGAGATTGGACACGGTCTGCCGGGCCACGCCCAGCTCATCGGCGAGCTCCTGCGTGGTCCAGCCGGCGACCTTGCGTATGATCGACAGGTTCTCCTGGAATTTGCCGATCCACCGTCGTTCGATCTCGGGCACCGTCATGGACTCTCCTTCCGCGTCGTCCCCCATCATAACCGCAGACGGGCTCGGACGGGAGCCGGAGGGGAAAGCCGATGCGGCCGGCCCCGGGATCCGGGAACCGGCCGCATCCGACCATACGCATCAGAACCGGATGAGCGACTTGATGACCTCACGGCGGTCCATCGCCTCGTACGCGTCCTGGATGCGGTCGAGGTCGTAGACGCCGGTGAACACGCGGCCGGGGTCGATCTCGTGCTTCAGGACCGCGTCGAGGAGCCCCGCGTCGAGATCGTAGTGACGCACCGGCGCCGGACCGCCCTTGATGCCGATGTTGCCGTAGAACGTGCCCTCGGCGCTGATCTCGACGTCATGCGGCAGACCGACGCGGCCGATGACTCCGCCGCGACGGACCAGACCGATCGCCGTATCGAACGACTGCTTGGAGCCGACGCATTCCAGAACCGCGTCGGCGCCGTAGCCGCCGGTCATCTCCAGCACCCTGTCGACGGCAGCCCGGTCGCGTTCGGCGACGATGTCGGTCGCGCCGAACTCGCGGGCGAGGGCGGCGCGGTCCTCGTGACGGCTCATCGCGATGATCCGCTTCGCGCCGAGCATGCGCGCCGACAGCACGCCGCACAGTCCCACCGCGCCGTCGCCCATCACCACGGCGGTGTCGCCGGTCCCGACCTCGGCGGACACGGCCGCGTGGTAGCCGGTGGACATCACGTCGGCGATCGTCAGCAGCGAGGCCAGCGTCCCGTCGTCGTAATCCTCGGGAGAGCCGGGCACCTTGACCACGGTGCCGTCGGCCTCGGGCACGCGCACGTATTCGGCCTGGCTGGCGCCGAAGTACCCGCCGTGGGGGCACACCGACTCGAAACCGGCCTTGCACACGGGACACTCGCCGCAGCTGTACGGGAACGGCAGCACGACGAAATCGCCGGGCTTCACGGACGTGACGGCGTCGCCGACCTCGTCGACCACGCCGATCGCCTCATGGCCGATCTGGCTGTTGCCCGGATGCGCGCTGAGCCCGCGGAAATACCACAGGTCGGAACCGCACACGCAGGCGCGCACCACGCGCACCACCACGTCGTCGTCCTTCTCGAGCCTGGCCTTCGGCACCTCGCGCACGGCCATCTCGCCCGGCTTCACGAAGATCGCGGCCTTCATCGTCTCGCTCATGACTCCTCCTTCGTTGTCGTTTCAACATCGCGGCATCCACGCTACGCCGTTGAAGCGCTTGAAGGGCAAATACGCGACACGCCGCCGTCTACTTCACCTGCGTGACGACGTCGCCCTTGACCATGAACCCCTTGCGCGCCATGTCGATCATCGGCTGATCAAACCGGCTGTCGGTGTAGAACTCGTCGATCACCGCGTCCTGCCCCAGCACCTGACGCAGCCGCTTCGGCTTGTTGGTGTTGAAGTTGAGGTAGGTGACCTCGAAGGTGTCCGGATCGATGGTCGACGCGATCAGCCGTTTGACACCGAGCCTACGGCACGCCTCCCCCACGGTCACGTCGAACGAGGCGGTGAGGATCACGTCGTCGGGCCGGGGGCGTACCACGGCTTGATCTTGCGCATGTTCCTGTCCCAGAACGCGTTGACCAGCGATTTCAGGCCGCCGGTGAGGTCGTCCGCGCCGATGACCGACGCGTCGGAGACGAGCACGTCCCTGCCGAGCCCGGCCTTGGCGACCGCGTCCAGTCGGCTGACACGCAGTTCGTCGATCCTCTTCGACGTCGAGAGGTCCTGAAGGTAGCGGCGCGCGACCTTGCCCACCCCATGCTCCATCTGCTCGAGCGTGGCGCGCCCGAGCTTGTATTTGATCGCGTACCGCAGGACCGGCGCGAGATGGCGGAACACCTTCATGTCGTACTGCGCGCTGAACAGGTACAGGTCGAACAGGCTCTCCCCGTCGTAGATGGTCCCGTCGAAGTCGAACACCCGCATGCCGTTCCCCTTTGCACTTCCGCTTTCCCTCTCCGCCCACTATAGGCGCGTGAACGGTTCGAACAAAGGGCGACGCGGCTTTCCTGACGCTCCGACTCCGCTCAGCCCCACGCCGTCAGCCCTTGTGAGGCATGTCCGTGTCGGTGTCGACTGCGATGGTGACGGGGCCGTCGTTGACGAGACCGACCCTCATGTGCGCGCCGAAACGGCCCTCCCTGACGGGGACGCCGCCCGAACGCAGCGCCTCGTTGAACCGTATCCAGACGAGGTCCGCGTGTTCGGGTTTGCCGGCCCTGATGAAGCTGGGACGGTTGCCCTTGCGCACGTCGGCGAACAGCGTGAACTGCGAGATCGACAGGATCTCGCCGCCGACGTCCTGGATGGACCGGTTCATCCTGCCCTGCTCGTCCTCGAACACGCGCAGGTTCAGCACCTTGTGGGCGAGCCATGCGATCTCGGCGTCGCCGTCCGCGTCGGACACCCCGACCAGGATCATGTATCCGGGGCCGATCTGCTGCGGGTCGAATGTGGGGTCGACCGTGCCCAATTCGTTGACGACGTCGACGCTTGCCTGTGACACTCTCTGGATGACGATGCGCATGAGTCAAGATTATGCCACGCGCATGCGCCGTGGATCACGGGGGGTATTGGCCGGGACACGGAAAAACGGGGCGCGGCGGTCCCACGATACAGAGGTATCGGTGGAACCGTCGCGCCCCGTCCCGGGTGTCCTGAGTCGGATGCCCGCATCATGCGTCAGATGCCGGGCATCGGCGACGTCGCGGAATCGGACGTCACTTGATGATGACGTCCTCCGGCTTGATGTCGGAGGTGAAGCTCGGAGCGAGCTCGCTCTCGTACGCCTTCTCGAAGAAGCCGTCGTCGGTCAGGGTCTTGATCTCCTTGTTGGTCCAGTCGAGCAGGCTCTTGTTGCCCTTCTTGACCGCCGGGGCGATGGTCGACTCCTCGCCGAGGGTCTTGACGCCCACGGTGAAGCCCGGGTTGTCCTTGGCCCACGCGTACAGGTACGTGTTGTCGTCGGCGAGCGCGGCCACACGGCCGTCCTTGAACGCCTGGAACTGCTGGGTCTTGGAGTCGAACTTCTGGAGGTTGACGTCCGGGTAGTTCTCGGTGAAGTACGTTTCGGCGGTGGTGCCCTTGGTCACGGCCAGGTCCTTGCCCTTGAGCTGGTCGGCGCTGGTGATCTTCGCGCTGTCCGGGGAGACGACGCCGATCGACACCTTCATGTACGGCTCGGCGAAGTCGACGACCTGCTTGCGCTCGTCCGTCACGGTGAAGTTGGCGAGGACGAGGTCGACCTTGTCGCTCTTGAGGGAGTCGACGCGGCCGTCGGCGTTGACCTGCACCCATTCGACCTTGACGCCGAGGTCCTTGCCGATCTGGTTGCCGAGCGCCACGTCGTATCCGGCGCGGGTGCCGTCGTTCTTGACGTAGCCGTACGGCGGCAGATCGCCGAACGTGGCGATGCGGATGGTGCCGGCCTTCTTGATCTCGTCGACCGTCTGGCCCTGCTGCGACGACGAGCCAGAGCCGGAGGCGCCCGCGGCCGCCGGGTCAGGGCCGTTGCCGCAGGCCGCGACGGAGATCAACGTGACCGCGGCGAGTGCGCCGGCGGCGATGCGCTTGAGATTGAACATGATGGTTTCCCCTCTCTTGTTGGCGTTTCGGTTGTTTGCCGTATTCCTGTGTTGTGGATGCGACGGATGTGAAGCGGATGGCGGGCGAACCCTCGGCAAGTGTGATCGCCGTGGGAGCCGATCACTCGTCGCCGACGGGCGACATGCTTTCGAGGAAGCTCCTGGCGCGGTCCGTCGACGGATGCGTGAAGAAGTCGTCACCCGACTGCCGTTCGAGGATCACGCCGTTCTCGAGGAACATGACGGTGTCGGCGACGCGTCGGGCGAACTCCATCTCGTGGGTGACGACGATCATCGTCATATGCCGTTTGGCGAGACGCAGCATGAGCTCCAGGACCTCCCGGACCATCTCCGGATCGAGCGAGGCGGTGACCTCGTCGAAGAGCATGAGCTCCGGGTTCATCGCGAGCGCCCGCACGATGGCGATTCGCTGCTTCTGGCCGCCGGACAGCTCGCGCGGGTAGGCGTTCTTGTATTCGGTGAGCTGCACGTCCTTGAGCAGACGGTCCATCTGCTCGTCGACCTCGGCCTTGGGGCGCTTCTGCACCTTGGTGGGGCCGAGTTCGATGTTCTTGGCGACGGTGAGGTTCGGGAAGAGGTCGTAGCTTTGGAACACCATGCCGATCTCGGTGCGCAGCGCGCGCCACGCCCGCTCGTTGTTGTTCGGCACGAGCTCGCCCTTGAACCGGATCTCGCCGCCCTGGATGGTCTCCAAGCCGTTGAGGCAGCGGATCAGCGTGGACTTGCCGGAACCGGAGGGGCCGAGCAGCACCAGCACCTGACCGCGGCGCACGTCGAAGCTCACGTCCTTCAGGACCTCGTGGTCGCCGTAGGATTTGCGCAGGTGGCGCACGGAGAGCAGAGGCTCCTCCCCCGTCGCTCCCGCGTCCCCCGCCCCGGCGGGCGTGACGTCGCCGGGAACCGTGGTCGTTCGCGTGTTGTCAGCCATTGTTGCGCTCCTTGGCTCGCTTCTCGAGGGCCTTGGCGATCATCGCCAACGGCCAGCAGATGATGAAATACAGGAAGAAGATGAACCCGTACACCCAGAATGCGGCGTCGGGATGGGTCATGCGGTTGGCCTCCATGATCTGCTGTCCGACGGTGACCACGTCGATGACGCTGATGAGCAGCAGCAGCGACGTGGTCATGATCACTCGGGCGGCGAGGTTGATGACGGCGGGGATCATGAGGTTGACCGACTGCGGGATGCGCACGTACCACATCAATTGCAGCCCGCTCATGCCGAGCGCGCGCCCCGCGTCGACCTGATGCTCGGACACCGAGATCAGGGCGCCTCGCACGATGTCGCTGATCTCGGCCGACACCCACAGTCCGAACGCGACGACCGCGACGGTCACGCCGTCGACCTGCACGCCGAGCTCCCGGGGCAGAATGTAGTAGGACAGGAACAGCAGCACCAGCGTCGGCACGATGCGGAAGAACTCCAGATACAGGCGCAGCACGGCGCGCAGCACCGGGTTTTTCAGGGTGCGCAGGGCGCCGAGGACCACGCCGAGCGGGATGCCGGCCAGCAATGCCAGTCCGGCCACCGTCACGGAGGTGCCGAGGCCCGACAGCAGACGGGCGAGGTTGTCGCCGACGAACAGCACGCTCGCCCCGGAGGCCAATGTCGCGTGCAGCGGATCAGTCATCGCCGAAAGTACCACGACGGACCCTCCTTTCGAGCAGCGTGAGCAGCACCGACAGCGGGATCAGGATGATCGCGTAGGCGACCACCAGCATGAGCAGGTATTCGTCGCTGCGGTAGTACATGCCGATCAGGTCACGGGCCGTGTTGGTCAGTTCCGGCACGGCGATCACGGTGAACACGGACGTCTCCTTGACCATGAAGATCACGTTCGCGGCGACCGCGGGCACGCTGCGGGTCAGTCCCTGCGGCAGGGTCACGTGGCGGATCATCTGCAGCGGCGACAGGCCCAGGGCGCGCGCCGACTCCTTCTGCACCCGGGGGATGCCGCTGAACCCGCCGGTGAACGCCCCGGACATGTACGCCGAGCCGAACACCGACATGCCGATCACGGCGCACGCCTCCGCGCTCCACCTCACGCCCACGGACGGCAGGCCGTAGTACAGGAAGAACAGCTGGATGAGCAGCGGGGTGTTGCGGAACAGCTCCTCGAACGCGGAGCTCGCCTGCGCGAGGACCGGCACCCGGTATTCGCGCACCAGCGCGAGCGCGAGTCCCAGAACCGCGGCCAGCGTCACGCTGATCGCGGACAGCCGCAGCGTGACGACGAACGCCTTCTCGAAGATCGGCAGCGCCGACAAGATGGCAGCCCAGCTCACAGGTCGTCCCTCCTTCCCGTTCCCGTTTCGATGTCTTCGATGTCGTTGACGCACACGGTTCGCGCGTCCCTCTCTCCTCGCCCGCACGCTGTGGCGCGGGGTCCTTGCGATTGCTCCGATGGCGTCCAGCGTAGCGGCTTCCCGCACCGCCGTTCCGCCGCCTATGCGGTCGCCGGCGTCCGGGGCGGTGGGATGCGCGGACGGCGGATTCACGCACGGGGCGTTCCGCGCGACATGCGCGGCACCGCATGATCCCAATGGCCGCAACGGTTTCACGCCTCTTCTGCTCGGCGTCGCCCGGGGTGTGACGCGGTCTCTCCCCGCCGCGGCTATGAGCGGCGTTTATATCCCGTCATCGATTGTTCCGAATCGGCGCCGTCCGATACGTGGCCCACGACGCCGCCACGACCTGCCATGAACGCTGCCACGAACCGGTGGCGCTTGTCGCTTTCGGCCTTAGACTGGGAGGCATGTCTTTAACTATCGGAATCGTCGGACTGCCGAACGTCGGCAAGTCCACCATGTTCAACGCGCTCACCCGCAACAACGTTCTGGCGGAGAACTACCCGTTCGCCACCATCGAGCCGAACACCGGCATCGTGCCGCTGCCGGACGACCGTCTGCCGGTGCTCGCCAAGCTGGTGCACACGGAGAAGGTCGTGCCCGCCACCGTCACGTTCGTCGACATCGCAGGCATCGTCAAGGGCGCCTCCGAGGGCGAGGGCCTGGGCAACAAGTTCCTCGCGAACATCCGCGAGGCCGACGCGATCTGCGAGGTCGTGCGCGCGTTCAAGGACGATGACATCGTGCACGTCAACGGCAAGGTCGACCCGGCCGACGACATCGACACGATCAACACCGAGCTGATCCTCGCCGACCTGCAGACCATCGAGAACGCGCTGCCGAAGCTGGAGAAGGACCTCAGGGGCAAGAAGATCGAGAAGGAGTACTTCGACGCCGTCAAGGAGGCGAAGACGATCCTCGAGAACGGCGAGACGCTCGACAAGGCCGCTCGCGAGGGACGCTTCGACAAGGACTCCGTCTACGACCTGCACCTGATGACCGCCAAGCCGTTCATCTACGTGTTCAACGTGGATGACGACGAGCTGCAGAACGACGAGCTCAAGACCAAGCTCTCCGCCTCCGTGGCCCCGGCGCCGGCCGTGTTCCTCAACGCCCAGTTCGAGGCCGATCTGACCGATCTGGACGAGGCGGACGCCCGCGAGATGCTCGAGGACGCGGGCCTCAAGGAGTCCGGCCTCGACCAGCTGGCCCGTGTCGGCTTCGACATCCTCGGCCTCCAGACGTTCCTGACCGCCGGTGAGAAGGAAGTGCGCGCCTGGCAGATCCACAAGGGCTGGACCGCACCGCAGGCCGCCGGCGTGATCCACACCGACTTCGAGAAGGGCTTCATCAAGGCCGACATCGTCTCCTACGACGACTTCGTGGCCGCGAACGGCTCGATGGTGCAGATCAAGGAGGAGGGCAAGCTCCGCCAGGAGGGCCGCGACTACGTGATGCAGGACGGCGACATCGTCGAGTTCAAGTTCAACGTCAGCAAGTAGGGGTGTCCCCTGCAAAACGGCGTGTTTCCAACGTTCCGGGGTTCCGGAGCTCGGGAACGCGCCGTTTTTCGATTCACGAAAACCGCGGTCATGCGTCCCTCGAGAGCGCGACAACGGCTTTCCATCCCTTCGCGCAACATCTGCGAGTAGTTGGTTGAAAGGAGGGATCCCGTCATATTCGGATGCCGTGTGTTAGCATGTCGAGTCATTGATTCCGCCGGCCCGGGAGATCCATATGAGCGAGACGATTGAAACCGCGCGTTTGCTGCTGCGTCCGTGGAAGACCGATGACAGGGCCGAGGCTGCGTCGCTGTTCAGATACGCCTCCGATCCGGATATCGGTCTGCTATGTGGATGGCCTCCGCATGCCAGTGTCGAGGGCAGTCTGAACGATATCAGGAACATCCTCGCCGCGGAGAACAACTGGGCCATCACCGTCAAGGAGCATGGCGGCGAGCCGGTCGGCAGCATCGCACTCAAGCCGGTCAGCCACCACATCATCGACCCGGTCAAGGCCGATGATGCACTCAGGGAACGCTACGGCAAGTATCTCGGCGACGATGCACTGGAATTGGGGTATTGGATCGGTCGCCCATTCTGGGGAAACGGATACATGCCCGAGGCGTTGAACTCCGTGCTCGCTTATGCGTTCGATACGTTGCATAAAGCTGCCGTGTGGGGCGGTCACTACACGGAAAACGCCCAGTCCGGCCGTGTGATGGCCAAATGCGGTATGAAACCGGTCTTTGAATCGGCACGCGATTACTTCAACCTCATCGATGAATACCATGACACCGTCTTCCGCATCATCACCGCCGGGGAATATACGCGAGATAGTCTCTGAGGAATACCTGAGATCAGTGGCGATATACCGTATCGACGATCTCGAGCTGAACCCCAAGGCCGCGCCGACATCGACGAATACCATCCGGCCCGAACACCCGCAAACTAAGCGAATGGCTCCGCGAGAACTACAGGTACCAGGTCAACCGCAAGATGGTCTCGGATTGGCTGCGTCGGGGCAAGCCGCCCTCTTCGAAACGCGCGAAGGGTTCGGACGGGTATTGTGAGTTCAACGTCGGCGAAGTGCTCGCGATGGCCATGGGCGCCGCCCGTTGACAAGAATACGCACGATGCGTATAATATGGGTGTGAGGTTCAAGGAAATAGAGAAGATACTCCGCCGCGACGGCTGGCGACTCTACTCGCAAAGCGGAAGCCACTGCCAATACACGCATCCGGACAAACCCGGAAGGGTGACCGTCCCGAAACACAACGGGGACCTCGCGCCGTTCACCGTCAAATCGATATGGAAGCAGGCCGGCATCAACGAAAGAAGGATCAAATGAAGCTCGTCTACCCGATCATCCTCTACCCGTCCGGAGTGCCCGGCGGATACACCGTGCTCTGCCCGGACATGCCCGGACTCGTCACCGAAGGACGCGACCTGCCCGAAGCGCTCGACATGGCCGTGGACGCGGCCAGCGGCTGGGTGCTCGGCGAACTCGAGGAAGGCAGACCCGCACCCCACGCCACCAACATCGCCGACATCAAACCCGACGGACCCGACGGCATCGTCACCCTCATCAGCCTCGACATGGACGCCTACGCCGCCAAATACGGCAGGAAATCGGTACGCAAGAACGTCACCATCCCCGCATGGCTCGACACGTTCGGAGAACAGCACGGCATCAACTACAGCGAGATCCTGCGCGAAGGACTCGAGAACCGATACCGGGAAACCCAATCCGCCTAAAAAACAAAACCCAGACGGCAGCAGGCTGCCGCTACCCCGTAGCATACTCCGTATCAGAACCTGACATGGTGAGCCGCCCGTCGACGAGCAGTCGGCGGGCGGCTCACCATATTCATGACTGTTCACGACTCCGCATCCGGCGAGCGTGACGATTGCCCCACCTGATCCCCGCAATCACTCCATGATCGCGTCGACGCCGTCGATGACGACGCCGCGGAAGCCGTCCTTCTCGAGCTGGCCGACACCGCGGATGGTGGTGCCGCCGGGCGAGCAGACCGCGTCCTTCATGGCGCCGGGATGCGTGCCGGTGGCCATGTACAGGGCGCCGACGCCTTCGACCATCTTCGCGGCAAGACGGTAGGCCGCCTCGCGCTGCAGACCGTATTTGACGCCGGCGTCGCCCAGCGCCTCGATGTACATGTCGGTGAAGGCGGGCGCGCATCCGGCCACGACCATCGCGATGTTCATGTGCGCGGTGTCGACGCGTTCGATGAGGCTGATCGGCGCGAACAGGGATTCGAACACCTCCGTCTCACCATCGGTGAGCGTGTTGGCGGCTTCGGTGACGAGCACGCCCTTGCCGACGGCCATCGGGGTGTTGGGGATCGTGCACTGGATGTGCACGCCGCGGTCCGCCGCGCCGTCGCTCGTCTCCCCGGTCTCCCCGGCATCGCCGGCCCCCGCGGCGAACAGCCCGCGGTACTTCTCCAGATCCCATCCGGCCGCGATCGACACGACGAACCTGCCCGGACGCGCGAGCTCCCTCGCGAGCGGCCCCACGACCGCTTCGATCTGGTAGGGCTTGATCGCGATGACGACCACGTCGGCCGCCGCCGCGACCTCGAGCGGGCTCTTGAGCGGCCGCACTCCCAGTTTCGCGGCGTTGCGTTCCAGCTTGTCCCAGTGGGCGGCGCAGGCGACGATCTGCCGCCCGCGTACGACGCCGGCGTCGACGAGCCCCTGCGCGATGGCCTGCGCCATGTTGCCGTATCCGATGAATCCGATGGTGAGATCGTCCAGATCCGCCATGATTGCTTCCTTTCCGAATGATTCCGAATGGTGATTCCGAATGACTTCGAGTGACTTCGAATGATTCCTAGAAGATCGACTCCAGATCGCCCCTGTCGAGCGCCTCACGCCACAGGTGGCCGAACACCACGGAGCCGTGCAGGCCGTCGTGCTCGAACTCGTTGGTCACCCAGTAGTGGCTGTTGCCGACGCGGCTCAGCGTGTCGAGCTGCATCCCCGAGTCGACGTACATGTCGTCGAAGTAGACGGCCGCCTGCAGCGGCACCTCGTTGCTCGCGAG
This sequence comes from Bifidobacterium rousetti, assembly GCF_008698235.1. Classification (GTDB taxonomy): domain Bacteria; phylum Actinomycetota; class Actinomycetes; order Actinomycetales; family Bifidobacteriaceae; genus Bifidobacterium; species Bifidobacterium rousetti. The sequence goes on along the minus strand of NZ_PEBH01000001.1, from coordinate 252,053 downwards.
CCGCTCCTCGTCGTAGATGACGCCGAAGCGGGTGTCCTCCATGAGCACGTCCATGGCGGCCCTGAACGGGCGCAGCGCCGCCTCCTGCTCGAACATCCACGGGAACATCGCCTCGCCGATGAAGTTGAGGGGGCGCTCCCCCGTGTCGAACTCGGGGTGGCGGTCGCGCACGCGCTGCGCGGCCCAGCGGATCGGCTCGTCCAGCTCGCCGTTGGCGTAGATGAACTCCTGCAGCGGCCAGTAGAGCGGACGCGACGACGTGGCGTTCATGACCTTGGCGAGGAACTCGTCGCTCAGGTCGGTCAGCGGACCGGCGCCGGACGGACCGGCATCGAGGGAGGGCACCGACCCGTCCGCACCGGCGAACGCGTCGTCGAGGATCCAATGGACGCGCTCGAAACTGGGTTTCATGCCGAAGTCCGAACCGAGGCACTGCAGGCGTTCGACGGTGAGCGGGTCCCCGTTGGCCATGAGCGGGAACCCGTGCGCGGCCATGCCGGCGATCACGCCGAGACGGTGTTCGATGGCGCCAGCGCCCAGATCCATCGGCTCCAGTACGGTGTCGGTCAGCGTGCCGACGAACCCATTCACTTCGGCGGCGGTCGGCAGCATGTCGGCCAGCGCGGCGACTCGCTCGACGTCCTGCGGGTAGCGTTCGTAGAACTGCCGGGTCTTCCTCGCCATGCGCGGGAACGTGTGCTCGTACACCTCGGTGGCGTCCGCGGGCACATGCGGGATGCCGCCGGTGGTGAAGCTGGCGTTGACCCCTTCGGGGAACAGCGACAGGTAGGTGAGCGTGAGGAAGCCGCCGTAGCTCTGCCCCATCGTCACCCACTTGCGGCCACCGAACTCGGTGCGGCGCAGGTGCTCGAAGTCGCGCACGATCGAATCCGCGAGGAACAGTTTGAGATAGTCGGCCTGCGCCCGGGCGGCGGCGGACGCGCCGGACACCCCGCCGATCGTGTCGTCGGCGTGCACCGCGGCGATGCGCGCCATCGTATGCGTGTCGATGCGGTTGGAGCGGCCCGTTCCGCGCTGGTCGGGCAGGATCACACGGAAGTGCTTCGTCGCCTCCTCGATCCATCCGTCGGATTGCGGGCTGAGCAGTCGCGGTCCGGCCCCGCCGGGACCTCCCTGGAGGAAGACGAGCAGCGGCAGGTCGTCGTGCACGTGCTCGGGCGTGGTGACCACCCGGTAGAACAGTTTGATCGACTCGCCGTCGAAGCCGTGCCCCGGCTCGTGTCCGGTCCAGTCGAGCGGCACGTCGATGGAGCGGTCCTCGATGTGCAGTCCCGGGACGTAGTATTCGTTGAGCAGCGTCATGCGCCTTCCCTCCGTTCGGCCGACCGCGCCCGAGTCAGGCGCGTGCGTTCGCGTACAGGTCAACTCTACCCGCCCCTTGACGGTTCGCGGGCATCTCATCCCATGGCATGATGGGCGACGGCCGGCGCACGCACTAGCCTTGGATGTCATGAACGGATGGATGGAGCGGCTCGCCGAATGGAACCGCGGGCATGTGCTGGCGGTGGACATCCTGCTGGCGGCGCTGTTGACCGGGTTGTGCTTCCCCTTGTCCGGCAGCACGGACACGTCGACCACGCCCGGCCTGCTGTTCGCCACCAGCACCGACGTCCTGTACCTGTGGGCGTCCCTCACCGTGATCCCCCTGGCGATGCGACGCTGGCGTCCGGAGGCGGCCGCGTGGCTGTTCGTCGCGTTGTGCGCGGCCCATCTCGTGTTGGGTCCGGCGACCTCCTACAGCGATTTCTACGCGCTGCTGATGCTGTATTCGGTGCTGGTGCACGGCTCGCCCGGTCATGCGCCGCGTTTCATCGTCGCCGCGTTCATCATGGGCGCGGTGGCGTCCGTCGTCTGGTCGTTGGCGTTCAATCTCGGTCCGTTGTTCGGTGGCGCGACGCTCGCGGACGCACTGGGGCTGGATCTGACGCCCGTATGGCCGCCGTCGTGCCGGTCGTCGACCAGCGGCGTGTTCGGCGGCGATTCCGACGGTTGCGTCGAAGACATCGGAACCGACGCGGGTCTGCTGATGATCGCCATGTCGGTGTGCCTCGTCAGCGCGATCATCATGGCCTTCTGGCGCCGGTCGCGTCTGGCGACCCTGCGCGCCATGCGCGAACGCAACGAATCGATCGCCGCGCGCGAGGACGAGGAGCGTCGCATCGCGGCGTTGGCCGAGCGTGCGCGCATCGCCCGGGACATGCACGACGTGGTCGCCCACACCCTGTCGACGATCATCATCCAGTCGGATGGGGGCCGGTATGCGGGAACGCACGACATCGGCGTCGCGAAACGCACGATGACGACGATCCGCGGCGAGGCGTCACACGCGCAACGTGACATGCACCGCCTGTTCGAGGTGTTCGGCGGCCCCGTGGACGAGGGGTATGCGCATATCCCGAACCTGTTCGGCGGCCATCCGCCGGTCGACCGCCGCGTGGAGGGTGACGTCCGTCCCGAACGGTTCTCCCCCGACGCCGACATCGCCGTGTTCCGTCTCGTGCAGGAGTCATTGTCCAACGTGCGCAAGCACGCCGGGCCCGGCGCACGGGTGACGATCGACGAAACGTGGGGGTCGGACTCGTTCCGGATCGTCATCCACGACGACGGCGTCGGCGCGCGGTCCTCCTCGGACGGCCATCGCGCGGGCTACGGGCTGTTGGGCATGCGTGAACGCGTCACCGCGGTGGGAGGCGATGTGGAATCCGGCCCGGCGGAATCGGGCGGGTTCACGGTTTCGGCGACGATTCCGCTGCGCCCGGCCCTCCCGGCCGCATCAGCCGCCGTCGACGCCGTCGACGCTTCCGATGCGGGAGAGACGCATGATCCCGCCCCGCGGCGGGCCGGAGGGTTCGATCCCGCGGTGCTCATGTCCATGGCGTTCAACCGATGGATGTCATGGCGACCGCGCCCGTCGGTGCCGCGGACCGACGACGATGACATGCCTGTGGGCGACGCGGTCCGTTCGAACTGGATCGGGTACCTGTCGTGGTGGACCGGCAGGCATTACCTGTTCATGGACGTGCTGACGGCTGCGGTGCTGACGTGGATGCTGCATACGGCGACCTTCAACGAGTCTGGTCTCGCCGACGCCGCGTTCGCGCCGGAACCCGTCAGGCGGATGATGGCGGTGGCGTTGACCGCGGTCCTGCTCACGCCGTTCGCGTTGCGCCGGCGGTTCCCCGAATCGGCCGCGTTGGCCATGGCCGTCCTGTCCGCGATGGTGCTGCTGTGCCTGTCCTCGATTCCCCTGGTCTGCGTGTTCGCGTTGGCGTCGGTCCATGCGGCGGTGCTGTACGGCCGTGATGCCGCATGGCGCTGGGTGCTGGTGGCGGCCGCCGTGGACTCGTGGCTGCTCGGCCTGCGACTCATGGCCGGCAGTCGTGGCGAGGGGCCGCTGGTGGGAATGATGTACACAGGATTCACCGGCGTGGATTCGCTATGGGGGCTGTGGGGGCTGTTGCGCGACGCGCTGCCGGCCGGCGCGTTGATGATGCTGTTGTGCCTTGCCTCGATGGCGATGGCGGCATGGCGCCGTTCGAGCGGGTCGGACATGCTCGTGCTGCGTCAGCGTGAGAAGGCGTTGCGCGCCGAGGAGGAACGCCAGCGTGTGCTCGCCGCGAACATGGAGCGAGAGCGCATCGGCGCGGCGATGCGCTCGGAGGTCGCGTCCACGTTGGATGCGGTGATCGCCAAGGCCGACGAGGGACTGGCCATGCTGGACGGGTCGCCGAAGCCGTCCGCCGAACGGATCGCCGCATCGTTCGCCGGCATCGGGGCGCAGGGCCGCGAGGCGCTGTCGCATATGCGCCGCCTGCTGACGGTGTTGCGCGAGACCGGCTTCAGCGAGGATCGCGCGGCACCGGGGCAACAGGAGCGGCATGCCGCGCCGTTGTCTCCCGCGGCGCCGTTGGACGAGCAGCTGGGAATGAGGGGCCGGACTGCCGATTGACCCGTACCCGATCGTATGTATCCACGCACCGGGTAGGGTGGTCGGTATGAGTGAGAACAGCAGGATTCGAGTGGTTGTCGCCGACGATCAGGAGCTGGTGCGCGCCGGGTTCGCCATGGTCATCGGCTCGCAGCCGGACATGGATGTGGTCGGGCAGGCCGGGGACGGCGATCAGGCCGTGGAACTGGCCGGACGGCTTCGTCCGGATGTCATGTTGATGGACGTGCGCATGCCAGGAATGGACGGCATCGAGGCGACGCGACGGATCACCTCGCTCGACGCGGCCACGGCCACGGGGCCGGACGCCGCCGGCGCGGAGCCCGCGAACGGCTCGCGAACGCCGCATCCCACACGCGTGATCATCCTCACCACGTTCGATCTGGACGAGTACGTGATGGCGGCGATCGAGGCCGGCGCCTCCGGATTCCTGCTCAAGGACACGGAGCCGGAGACGCTGCTCGCCTCGATCCGCACCGTGTTCCAAGGCAACGCGATCATCGCCCCCTCCGCCACGAGACGGCTCATCGAGAACATGGTGAGGGACGGATACGCGTCGGCCGGGTCCCCCACGTGGAACCCGGCTGTCGGCGTCGCAAGCCATGACGCGTCGGGGGCCGTCACGAACCGTGCCGATCACATCATCGGTCACACCGGTCGTATCGGTCACGCCGGTCACGTCGGCGAACGACCGGCCCCGGCCAACGCCCCTCTCGACACGGATCGGGCGTCCGCCCTGTCCGAGGCGCAGGGATTCTACACCGACCCCGAACTGGACCTGCTCACCGACCGCGAGCGCGAGGTGCTCGTCGAGATCGCGCATGGGCTGAGCAATCAGGAGATCGCCGACAAGCTGTTCGTCAGCCTGCCGACCGTGAAGACGCATGTGGCGCATATCCTGTCCAAGATCCACGCGCGCGACCGGGTGCAGGCGGTGGTCTTCGCCTATGACAACCGTCTGGTGTGATTTGGCGTGGTATCGGATGCCGTTGCCGGTCTAGGCTTCGGCCAGCGCCTCGACCGGCGGGGTCCTGACCGCGCGGCGCGCGGGGGCGACGCTGGCGAGCAGCGCGGCCACGGCCGCCACGGCGAGCACGACGCCGTTCATGCTCCATTCGAGCGGGAAGGACACCTTCCCGTACAGGCTGAACACCATGTACGAACCCAGCCACCCGAATCCTGTGCCGAGCACGACGCCGCAGACGCCGGAGACGAGCGAGAGCAGCAGTGATTCGACGGCGAGCGAGCGCTTGAGCTGGCCGCGGGTCATGCCGATGGCGCGCAGGGTCGCGGATTCGCGGGTGCGTTCGATGACGGACAGCGACAGCGTGTTCGCGACGCCGACAAGCGCGATGAGCACGGCCACGGCGATGAGCCCCACGAGCATCGACATGAGCATGTCGATGATGGTCTCCCACATCACGCGTTCGACGACGGGGCCGGTCACGCTGACGCCGGGGTTGGAGGAGAACGCGGACTGCACAGCCTGGAACGTTTCGGTCAGCGACGTGTCCTTGCCCTGATCCCCCACGGCCAGCATGAGGATGCGGCCGGTGGCGTCGAGCCCTCCGGCGCCGAAGCGGTTCGCGTCGATGAACGCGACGGCACCATAGTCGGCGCTGACCCTGCGGTAGTCGGCCTGCCTCGGCGTGAGCGTGACCGACGTCGTGGCGCCGGTGGCGGAGGCGACGGTGAGCGCGGCTCCCCCGTTCGCCGCGAACGTGAGTTTCCTGCCGTCCGAGGCCGAGTATGCGGGCATCAGCACGTCGTCCGCGCCGAGGTCCACGCCGTTCAGGTCGGCGTGCATCACCTTGCGCAGCAAGTCGATGTCCTTGACTCCGACAAGCAGCACGGTGAGGTCCTTGCCGTCGGACGTCTTCGCGTTCGCCACGGCGGTGGGCGCCGCGAGGGACGCGGTCACGCCCTTGGCGGACGACGCCTTCTCGATCTGCGCGTCGGTCATATCCGCTCCGGTGGCGGTCATGTCGACGCTGTAGCGTGTGGCGATCGCCTCGGCCATGGTCTGCTTGCCGCTGGCGGCGCCGGTCGCGATAGTGGAGACGAGGGTGACGCCGATGAGGAGCGCCACGCCGGTGGCGGCGACTCGACGCGGGTTCTTCTGGATGTTGGCGTGGGCGACCTTCGCGCTCGGGCCGGTCATCGAGACGAGCGCGCCGAATCCGCGCATCAGCACGGGCAGCCAGAACGTGGCGGACAGGACGAGTGCGAGGAACACGAACGCGCATCCGCCGATCGCTGCCAGCAGCACCGGTCCGTAGCTGTCCTTCGCCAGCGAATCGTGTCCGACGTTGAGCTCGTGCACCTGCCATGCGCCGAATCCGCAGCCGGTCAGGCCGATCGCCAGCATGAGGGCGGACAGCACGGCGCGTACGACGCCGGCACGGCGGGTGGCGGTCAGTTCGATCGGGCGCAGCGCCTCCAACGGGGTGACCGCGGTGGCCGAACGCGCGGAACCGAGCGATGCGATGACGGTCATCACGACGCCGAAAAGAATCGGCACGACGAACACCTGCCAGCTGAGGATCACCCCGTCGATTCCGGCGTTCCTCATGAGGCCAGACGCGCTGACCCCGGCCATGAGGCCGATGCCGAGCAGCACGCCCAGAGTGGATGCGATGACACCCAATATGGCGGCCTCAAACAGCACGGAGGCGTAGAGCTGTCCCTTGCGCGCGCCGATGGTGCGCAGCAGGGCGAGGGTGCGTCGGCGCTGGGCGACGAGCACCTGGAACGTGTTGGCGATGACGAGCGCCGCGACGAGCATCGCGAGCACGCCGAAGCTCAGCAGGAACGTGGTGGTGATGTCCGTGCCGCCGCTGCTCATGCTCTTGACCGAGGCGTTGGCCGCGTCGGCGCGTGACTGGATCGTGTAATGCCTGGGCAGCAGCTTCTCCACGCGGGCGATCGTGTCCTTCGCGGTGTCGGGCGACGTGCCGGCGACGTCGAGATAGATGCCGGTCACGTTCATCGAGCCGAAGTCGGTGGAGCCGGCCATCGTGGCGAGATCGGCGCCGGGAAGGACCGCGGCGCCGCCGTAGAACGGGTAGGCGCCGTCCGGATCCGTGGTGAGTCCCACCACGCGCACGGTGTCGCCGTCGGCCGGGGCGGCCGCCGTCGTGGAAGCGTCCGTCTGGGTTCCGGCCGACAGCGCCGCGGCCTGCCGCATGGCGTGCGCCGCCTGCGAGTCGATCGTCACGGTGTCGCCGACCTTCACGCCGAGCTGCTTGGCCGCCGATTCCGGCAGGGCGATCTCGTGGTTGTCGGCCGGTTGGTCGCCGTGCGTGATCCTGACCGGCAGCAGCCCCTTGCCGTCCGGTGCGGCGATGGCCTGCACGTTCACGTTCCGGTCGCCGTCGGTGACGGTCACGGTGGCGGAGGCGTCGACGCGCACGCCGTCCACGCCCTCGGTGGCGCGCATCCGGTCGACGTGGAAGTCGTTCACGGTGCGCGTGTATGCGTAGTCGAGCGCCTTGCCGTCGAGCTCGTCGAGCGACTTGGGGGTGATCATGTAGTCGGCGCCGCCGAACTGGGCGGTGGTCTGCTTGGTCAGGGACACGGTCATCGCGTTGGAGAACAGGAACGTGGAGGCGATGAACGCGGTGCCGATGAGGATGGCGATGCCCGCGGGGATGAGCATCCGCGCGCTTTTCCTCATGAGGTTGATGGTCAGTGAAAGCATGGTTGGGCCTTTCGATCGGATGGACGTCTTTGCCGTGACTCAGCGTGCGTGGCGCGCGCCGGACGAGGCGCGACGGCGGCTTCTCGTTCCCCGTCCGGTGCGGCCGGCACGGCCGGTGGCGTCCTCGTTCCCACTCGTCCATCCGGCATCCGCCATGCCGCCGGGCATCGCGGATGCGGCCGGGGACAGGGACGGCGGCATCGGCGGCAGCACGTCGTCGGTGACCGGCAGTTCGGCCGCGTTGCGGACGCCCGCGAGACGCGCGAGCCTGTCGGCGGACGTGCCGGTGACGGCGGCGCGCGTGGCCCTCTCGCGTTCGGCCATGAGCAGCTGGTTCATGCGTTCGGCGGTGGGATGCGCCTCGTCGGCCACGATCCGTCCGTCGGCGAACACGATGGCGCGGTCCGCGTAGGAGGCGGCGACCGCGTCGTGCGTGACCATGATGATGGTCTGTCCGAGCTCGTCGACCGAACGGCGCAGGAAGCCGAGCACCTCCGCGCTGGAGACGGAGTCGAGGTTGCCCGTCGGCTCGTCGGCGAACACGAGCTTCGGCTTGGTGATCAGGGCGCGGGCGATGGCGACGCGCTGCTGCTGACCTCCGGACAGCTCGGCCGGCCTGTGGCCGAGGCGGCGTTCGAGGCCGAGCGTGGTGACGAGGGTCGTGAACCAGCGTCGGTCCGGTTTGGCCCCGGCGAGCGTCAACGGCATGAGGATGTTCTGCTCGGCGGTGAACATCGGCAGCAGGTTGAAGCTCTGGAAGATGAAGCCGATCCGATCGCGCCGCAGCAGCGTGAGCTGCCTGTCGTTCATCCGGGTCAGGTCGCGCCCCTCGAAGACGATGTGCCCGTCGGTGGCCGAATCGAGGCCGGCGAGCGTGTGCATCAGCGTGGACTTGCCCGAGCCGGAAGGCCCCATGATCGCGGTGAACCTGCCGCGTTCGAAACTCACGTTCACGTCGCGCAACGCGTGCACGACGCTCTCCCCCTCGCCGTAGTCCTTGACGAGGTCGATCGCCTGGATGGCGGGATCGGTGTTGTTCATGATGCTCATTGGCGTTGCTCCATACGTGTCTTTGCGGACGTGTTCGCCCGACGTCTGGTTCAACGCTATGCGTCTCGCCCCGCGCGCCCCATCGTGCGCAGGGTTGAATTGTCCGATCCCACGAAACCAAGTCTCATCCTTGCGGATGACGACGTCCGCGCCGATCGTGTGCATCGCCGTGTGCATCGTCGTACGCATCGTCGTACGCATCGTTCGGGCGCATGACCATGCGCATGCGCCGCATACGGCAAAAAACAACGGCGGCCGGCACCGCATGACGTTCGGTGCCGGCCGCCGTATCAGACAGGCCGTTCGGAGCCCTCCCCTGCCGTCCGTCCGGTGTCGTCGCGACGCCCTCGAAAACGTCGCGACGCCCCTTCCACCGGATGAACGGGGTTCTTCGCCTATCGGGCCGATCGTCCGGCCCACCCAGCCTTACTCGGCCAAGTTACTCGGCCAGGTCACTTCGCCAGACCGGAGGCGCGCACGGCCTCGAAGCCGCCCTTGAGGTCGTCGAGGATGTCCTCGATGTTCTCGGTGCCGATGGACAGGCGGATGGTGCCCTGATGGATGCCCTGGTCCTCGAGCTCCTCCAGCGTCTCCTGGGAGTGCGTGGTGGAGGCCGGGTGGATGACGAGGGACTTCACGTCGGCGACGTTGGCCAGCAGGCTGAACAGGTGCAGGTTGTCGATGAAGACGCGAGCCGCGTCCTTGCCGCCCTTGATGTCGAAGGTGAAGATGGAGCCGGCGCCGTTCGGGAAGTACTTCTCGTACAGCGCGTGGTCGCGGCGGCCCTCGATGGACGGGTGGGAGACGGACTCGACCTCGGGCACGGTCTGCAGGTACTCGACGACCTTGAGCGCGTTCTGGACGTGGCGCTCGACGCGCAGGGACAGGGTCTCGGTGCCCTGCAGCAGCAGGAACGCGGCGAACGGGGACAGGGTGGCGCCGGTGTCGCGCAGCAGGATCGCGCGGATGCGGGTCACGAACGCGGCGCCGCCGAGCGCCTCGTAGAAGTTGAGGCCGTGGTAGGACGGGTCCGGCTCGGTGAGGGTCGGGAACTTGCCCGGCACCTCGGCCCAGTTGAAGTTGCCGCCCTCGACGACGACGCCGCCCAGCGTGGTGCCGTGGCCGCCGATGAACTTGGTCGCGGACTCGACCACGACGTCGGCGCCGTGCTCGAGCGGACGGAACAGGTACGGGGTGGCGAACGTGTTGTCGACGATCACCGGCAGATGGTGCTTGTGGGCGATCGCGGAGATGGCCTCGAAGTCCGGCAGGTCGGCGTTCGGGTTGCCGAAGGTCTCGAAGTAGACGAGCTTGGTGTTCTCCTGGATGGCGTCCTCGAAGTTCTGCGGGACCTCCGGGTCGACGAAGGTGGTGGTGATGCCGTCGCGCGGCAGGGTGTGCTTGAGCAGGTTGAAGGTGCCGCCGTAGATGTTCTTGGAGGAGACGATGTGGTCGCCGGACTGGGTGATGTTGCGCACCGCGTACTCGACGGCCGCGGCGCCGGAGGCCACCGCGATGCCGGCGGTGCCGCCCTCGAGGGCCGCGATGCGGTCCTCGAACACGCCCTGGGTGGAGTTGGTCAGACGGCCGTAGATGTTGCCCGGGTCGGCCAGTCCGAAGCGGGCCTCGGCATGGTCGAAGTTGTGGAAGACGTAGGAGGTGGTCGCGTAGATCGGCACGGCGCGGGAGTCGGTGGCCGGGTCGGCCTGCTCCTGTCCGACGTGCAGCTGCAGGGTTTCGAAACGGTAGTTCTTGTTCTTCTCGGCCATGATGTGCTCCATTCGGTTGTTGGTCGAAGTGCTGGTTTCCTTGCCACCCGCCTGCCGTGTTCGGCGGTTGGCGAGGTGTTGGTTATGAAGGTACGCGCGCCGTGCGCCGCGGCGCAAGCCGAACGCTATCGGGGTTGCCTATAGCCCTTTCAAACACGTTGGGATCATTGGGCTCCGGGCATGCGCGAACCCGTCGGAAACCACCCTCCACAACCGCGACACGCCGACGCGGAACCCGTCGGATGTTTGCGCTCACGCCGACTACAGTCGTGCGCGATACGAGGATGCACGGCGCGCGGCGAAACCGCCGACGGCCGGCATCCGACCAGCGATTGGAGGCTCCCGATGAACGATGTGACCGACGTGACCCTGTACGACCGTGACCCCGACTACATCCCGCGCGTGGCCGCGGTGCACGACATGTGCGGCTACGGCAAATGCTCGCTGACCGCGGCGATTCCGATCCTGTCGGCCGCCGGCTGCGACGTGTGCCCGGTGCCGACCGCCCTGTTCTCCGCGCACACGAGGTACGCGGTGTTCACGTTCCATGACACGACCGACATGCTCTCCGGCTACCTTGACGCATGGCGCAAGGAGGACGTCGAACTCGACGCCGTGTACTCCGGGTTCCTCGGCTCCCCCGACCAGGTGGCGATCATCCGACGCCTGTACGACGAGTATCCGGGCGCGCTGCGTCTGGTCGACCCGGTGATGGGCGACGGCGGCGAGATGTACCCCACGTACACTGCCCAGCTGTGCGAGGCGATGGGCGCGCTCGCCGACGGCGCGGACGTGCTGATGCCGAACCTGACCGAGGCGTCGATCCTCACGGGCCGCGATTACCCGGGACAGGATCTGGACGACGCGGCGGTCGACGACGTGCTGGAGGCGCTGCTCGCCCTCGGCGCGAGGAACGTGGTGCTGAAGGGCATCGACCGCGGCGACGGGATGATCCGCAACTACGTGGCGTCCGCCTCGGCCGGCGTCGGCGCGAAGGCGGAGATCGCGCACGCCAAGCTGCCGTACATGATCCACGGCACGGGCGACGCGTTCGCCTCGGCCCTGTGCGGCGCGCTGATGGCCGGCCGCGGGCTCGCCGAATCGGCGCGCATCGCCGGCGAGTTCGTCCGTCACGCGATGGAGCACACCCGCAACCAGCCGCATTACGAGGAGCGCGGCGTCAGCTTCGAGCTCGATCTGGCCGATTTGACCTCTCTGGTCGGCTGAACGCCGGACGCCTCGGCCGTCACTGGTGCAGCGGGTCGGTGAGGCAGCCGTAGTACTGCTGGTAGTCGGGGTGGTCGCGTCCTGAATCGTCCTTCTGGTCGTACTTGCCGAACGCCTCCTCCCAGCGCCGCTGCCCCTGTTCGGCGGTGTCCGGGCTGTTCTGTTCGTGGACGATGTCCATGTACTCGTGCTCGTCCATGCCCTCGGGGGTGAGTTTGTGGTCGCGCAGGCAGGCGAAGACCTTCCGTTCCCAATCGTCGGGGCTGATGTTGTCGGGGTTGCCGGCGAGCGCATCGTACATCGATTCGACGTTCCATAGGTCCGTCTGGCCGGCGCATTCCGCGTACTTCTGCTGTACCTCGTCTTCGGTCAGGGTGCCGTTGATCTGGGTCGAGGACCCTTTCTGCGAGACGATTCCGTATGGGGCGGTGCAGGCGTTCTGCGCGTCGAAGACCTCGTTCAGTTCGGCGTCGGTCACCTTGCAGTCGGCCAGGATGCGCTTGCCCAGTTCGGTTTTCGCGGAGTCGTACGACCGTTTGAATTCATCGGCGTAGGGACCTCGGAAGTCGGGTGCCTTGCAGACCGCGGACGCGTCCGCCGCTCCCCCGTTTCCGTCCGCCCCTTGCCCGGTGCCGGTGCCGTTGCCGACTCCTACGCCGCATGAGGCAGTGACGGCCAGCATCGCGATGGTCGCGAACGTGGCGAGCGCGGTGATCGCGCGCGTCAGCCGGTGCGGTGTGCGGGTGTGTTCGTTCATGTCCATGATGCCGTGGGCCTCCCTGTCGTCGTCACTGGTTCAGTGGATCGTTCCCGCACTCGTAGAACAGGCGTCCCTTGTCGGTGTTCTGGCCGTATTTGAATCCGGGGTTGGGGTTGCCGTCGAAGTCGGTCTGGTAGTAGGCGCTGAAGAACTCCATCTCGCGTTTGAGGTTGGCTTCGATGCCGGCGTTGTCGCCCTTGGCCCCGATCGCGGTCATCGTGCTGATGTAGTCGTCCTCGCTGATCGGCGCGGGCAGGAGATCGTGTTTGACGAGGCACCGGTAGGTGGCCCGGTACATGGCCTCGGTGTCGAGCCGTTCGGGGTTGCGCCGCATGCTGACGTACAGGCTGGAGATGTTGCCGGCGTCGGTCTTCGCATGGCATTGCTTCATGATGTCCAACTGTTCGTCGTCGGTGAGGGAACCGCGGTACTGCGCGACGGTCTCGCCCGCGTCCGCGGAGTATGTGGCCTGCAACCCGTACGGTTCGAGGCAGGTGTTGTAGGCGTCGTAGATCTCCTGGATCTCGGCGTCGGTGATCTTGCCGTCCCTGAGGATGCCCCGCGCCAGGTCGGTGGGCGCCTTGTCGTATTCCCGTTTGAAGTCGTCGGCGTACGGACCGCTGAACGTGGGTGTGCCGCCGGAGACGGTCGTGCCTCCCGATGTGTCGCCGTCGGCGGAGCCGTTGCCGCCTGTGCCGATGCCGCAGGCCGCGGAGGTCAGGCACGCCGCCGTGAGCAGGACGCCGGCGATGAGGCGTCCGATCCGGCCGAGTCCGTGTTCGCGTCCGGGTCCGTGTCCGCGGGCGTGCGGTGTCCCGTCCCCGTCCATGTCCCGCCGGTTCCGTTGTGTTCCGCGCATGATGGGCTCCTTCGCCGTTCGGCGGCATCCCTGCGATGCCTCCTGTTCTGCCTTCCACGGTACGTGGCTTACGGACCGGCCGAAAGCACGTCTGTCGCCTCGCGGATGACATGCGTTCACGAGACCATGGCATCCCGCTGCGACGGTCATTTGCTGTCCATATGCAGGGGGATGCGCGCGTAGATGACCCAGTCGCCGTCCTCGTCGCTGGTGTTGAGCTCGCCGCCGAGCCGCGTGATGATGCGCCGGTGCAGTTCCAGCCCGCTGCCGTGCGGGGCGAGCCGGAAGGGAACCGGCGCCGCCGGCAGCGGGTTCGTCTCCATGATCTCGACGGCGTCCTCGCCCAGCGTGACGACGGCGTGGTAGGACCCCGCGGCCGGGTCGAGGTGACGGGTGATGTTCGACGCGATCTCGCCGATGAGCCGCGCGGCTTCCATGACCGGTTCGCCCCCGTCAGCCGGCCCCTCCGGCGCATCCGGCTCTTTTGGCTCCTTTGGCTCCTTTGATGAACGGCCTGCGATCACGGTGTCCGGACCGCCGCGCAGTTCCATGCCGCCGGAGAATCCGAGACGGTCCAGCCGGGATCGTGCCTCGTGCACCGCGTCTGCGATCACGTTCCCGTACGACGGCTCGAACGGATGTTCCGAAGCCGCGTCCGACACCGCACCCGACCGGACCTGCGCCGCCTCCTGTAGCTCCTCCGGCCGTTCGAGCAGGTCGATGACGTGGTGGATCTCGTCGAGGACGTGTAACGCCTGCTCGTCGACGAACCGCCAGTCGGCGCGTTCGCCGGCGTGCGCGTCGTCGTCGGGGATGCGCCGCAGCTGGCGTTGCGCGGTCAGGGCGATATACGACAACCCGCCGGACGCCGAGTCGTGGATGCGCGAGGCGAGGCGCGTGTTGCGCTGCAGCGTGTCGAGCCGCCATTGCCGGCGTTCCAGCCCCATGGCCCGTTCCCGGCTTTCGTCGCGTTGCCTGCGCCAGCGCAGGGCCATGCCGATCATCGTGGCGAAGACGAACATGCCCACGTAGTTGACCATGCCGATCCATGTGGCCGACAGGGCGTTGAACCGGTCGAGCGCGACCGGCACGCATTCGGCCAGCGAGATGGCCGTCAGCGCGCCGATCGCGACGGGAATGGAGCTGTCGTATCCGATGAGGGCGAGCGCGAGATAGGAGGCCCACAGCAGGTTCGGTCCGGACAGGTCGAGCACGAACAGGCGGGCGATGACGACCGTGATGATGAGCCATCCCGAGATGCGCGGCAGGACGGGCGACAGGATGATGCCGGCGACCGCGATGACGCAGAACAGCCGGTTCAACGGGTAGATGGGCGGGATCGCCGCCCATTCGATCAGGGTGGCCGCGAGCACGAAGAGGGCGATGAGGATGCGGAACGCCCGTGCGCGCAGCCATCGCAGGGCCGGACCGGCGGCGCCCCTGCGCATGGATGCCGCAGTGGACGCCACAGGGTCGGCCGATCCCCCTCGGCCGATGCGCGCGCTCACCGCTCGCCCTCCGACGCCCCGGTCCACAACGCCACGGCGGCGCCGCGCGAGGTGACGCCGAGCTTGTGGATGGCGCGGGTCAGGTAGGTCTTGGCGGTGGAGACGCCCACCTGCATGTCGGCGGCGATCTGCTCGGTCGTCAGCCCCTTCGAGCACAGGTTCATCGCCTCGGCCTCGCGGTCGGAGAGCAGGAACTGGCGTGGCATGCGTCCGCCGGACAGGCGCGCGTGCGCATCCGCCGCGGTGTCGAACGTGACGTCGCCGTTCGTCGGGTTCCATGTGCCGCCGGCGGCGAGCGCCCGCACGGCGTCGATGATCGGCGTCTCGACCGATTTGGGGACGATGCCCTGCGCCCCGGCCTCGGCGGCCTTGGCCGCGTACACGGACAGGGAGAACGAGGTGACGGCGAGGATCGCGACGCGCGCGCTCCTGATGCGGATGGCGCGGCATACGGCCGGTCCGGACAGTTCGTCCATCGACATGTCGGTCAGGAGCACGTTCGGCCGGGTGTCGGTGTCGAGGCATCGGGCGACGGCGTCCCTGCCGGATGAGGTCCGCCACAGGATCCGCGCCTCGGGCATGAGCTCGGTCAGGGACCGCGCGAGGAAGGCGAGCGCGAACTGGTCGTTGTCGACGAGTCCGATGGTGACGATGGGCCGGACGGCCCCGTTCACCCGGTTGGGCGTTGCCGTCGGCGGCGTATCCGCCGCCCCGCCCGCGACCGTCGTATCCGTGTCCTGCCCTTCCATGGAGCCCTCCCCCGCATGCGCGACGTCACGCATGACCTGCTTTCACGGTATCACCGTACGCGGCGTTGCTGCTCCCCGTGTTGTCATCCGACGGATGACAAACCACTGGCGATACGTCGAGCCGCGGGAGGGGCCACGGACGCTAGACTCGTATCCCATGGATCATGAGGGAGACAATCCGCGACGGCGACACCGGCAGGGACGGCGGGACCGGCGGGACGACGGCAGGGACTCGTTCAACGAACGGGTGTATGAGGTGGTGAGGCGCATCCCGCGCGGCCGGGTCGCCACCTACGGTCAGGTGGCGGCGCTCGCCGGTTCGCCCCGCGCCGCGCGGTTCGTCGGGTTCGCGTTGCACGCCAACCCCGAGCCGGGCGTGATCCCCTGCCACCGCGTCGTGTTCCGTGACGGGTCGCTCGCGCCCGGCTTCGCGTTCGGAGGCCCCGAGGAGCAGCGGATGCTGCTGGAGGACGAGGGCGTCGCGTTCATCCCTCCGGCGGGGAATCCGGCAGGGGCGGACGGCTGGCGCGTGGATCTCGACCGCTGCCGGTGGGACGCGTAGCGGCGGGCCCCGGCCTCGGATCGGCGTGGAGCGCGGCTTGGAGCGTGACCGTGCCGTCGTCGACGCGGATCATCCCGGCCGACTCCATATCGCCCAGCCGTGCCAGCAGCAGGGGCATCGTCACCGGGGCTGACGGATCGAGCGCTTTGAGCCGTGTCAGCAGCGCGTCCGGCGTGGTCGGCATGCGCCGGTGCGCGCAGGAGCGGATCGCGGCGATGACCGACTTCCTCGTGGGATGCGCGCCGTCGCCGTCGCCCGAGGCCGAGGCCGGGATCGACGGAGCCACTGGAGCCGCCGTTCCTTCGCCGGGCCCCGTGGCCGCGCCTTCCACACCCGTTTCCCCGGCATCCCCTTCACGGCCCGTATGACACGCAGGGTCCGTGTCCGCGCACCGCGGCCGGTGAGGCGCGTGAACGAGTCCCGTGATCTCCTCGACGGAGGTCAGGAGGATCGCCTTCGCGTCGGCGATGAGCTGGTTGCATCCGGCGTTGTGAGGCGTGGTGATGAGTCCCGGCACCGCGGCTACCAGACGGTTCAGATCGCACCCCCATCCGGCCGTGTTAAGTGCACCGGACCGCATACGGGCCTGCACGACCACCACCTGCGCGCTCAGGGCAGCGATGATCCGGTTGCGCAGCAGGAACCGGCGTCCCTCGGGGATCGTCCCCGGACACAGCTCGCTGATCAGCGCGCCTCCCCTCGCGACGATCGTGTCGAACAGGCGGGCGTTCGACAGCGGTCCGACATGGTTGAGCCCGCCCGCGAACACCGCCACGGTGCGTCCCGTCGTCCGCATATCCCGCACGTCCGACACGCTCAGCGCTCCCCAATGCGCGGCCGCGTCGGCGCCCATCGCGCCCCCGGAGACGATCAGATGCCCGTCCGCGGCGGCGCGTGCGGCGATGTCCCTCGCCACGCCCCGGCCATAGTCGGTGGCGTCGCGCGAGCCGACCACGGCCAGCGGCTGGTCGCAGCTGGTCAGACTGGTCGCGTCCCCGATGCCCCACAGGCACAACGGCGCGGCCCAGTCGCTGCGGGTCGACAGGTCCTGCAGCTGCATCGGCCAGTACGGGGTGTGCGGGGCGATGATCCACTGCCGCCCGTCCATCGTGAACCACCCGGCGAGGGCGCGCCAGTCGTCCGTGGGTAGCGCGTCGAGGCGCGCCCGCCAACCATCGAGCGAACGGTGGAACACGCCCATGCCGCGCGCGCCCACCTTGCGCCCCCAACGGGCCAGTCCCAGCGCGAACAGCTGGTCCAGACGGTTGCCGGCCGCGTTCGCGCCGGGAGCGCCGGAGCGGGATTCGAGGATGAGATCCAGCGCGACGCCGGCCGATCCCGCCCCTTTGATGAGCGCGTACATCAGCGCGTCCGCCCCGTCCAGACAGAACGTGAGCGTCGCGCGCGCCAACGTCTCCGCATCGGGCGCGGGAGGCATCGCGGTCATCGGGGGACGCGCCCCGGCCGGATCGCGCGCGATGGCCGTTCTCACACCGCCCAACCCGTTGCCGGCGTTGCCGGCGTTTCCGGCGTTTCCCATATTCCCACTGTTCACACTGTTCCCGCCGTTCATAGCCGTGTCCTCAACGCGATGCCCTGACTGGTCTCCTCGCGCCCCGGCGAGGGGATCCCCCGCAGATCGGCCAACGTCCACGACAGGCGCATCGCCCGGTCCGCGCCGCGCAGGCTCAGCCGCTGCGATTCCAGAGCCCGGTTGATCGGCTCGAGCGAATACCGGGACATGTGGTCTCGCATCCACTTGCCCGACGCCTGTGCGTTGCATGTCCAGCCGTACTGCGCATAACGTTCCGCCGCGATCCGGCGGGCCTCGACCACGCGCTCGCGGATCTCCGCGGTGGTCTCGCGCGGTTCCGACGCCTCCCCTTCGACCACGATGCGCGAGACCGGCGGCACCTCCACTTGGATGTCCACGCGGTCCAGGATCGGCCCCGACAGGCGCGCGAAGTACCGTCGGCGCTCCTGCGGCGTGCAGGTGCACCGCGCCCCGGTGCCGTAGCTCATCCCGCATGGGCAGGCGTTCGCCGCCATCACCAGCTGGAACGCCGCGGGATAGTACGTCGTGCCCTTCGACCGGGACAAGGCCACATACCCGGATTCCAGCGGTTCGCGCAGCGTCTGCAGCGAGCGCGCCGAAAATTCCGGTGCTTCGTCCATAAAAAGAACACCCCGATGGGCTTTCGTGATCGCGCCGGGAGCGGCCAGTCCCGCGCCGCCGCCCACCAGCGCCGCAGTCGACGACGTGTGGTGCGGCGCCTCGAACGGCGGCACGTCGCAGATCCCGTAGGCCGGCAGCGTGCCGCACAGGGAGCGGATCGACGCCACTTCCAGCTGCTCCGGAACACCCAACGGGGCCATGATCGAGGGCAGTCTCGAGGCGAGCATCGTCTTGCCCGATCCGGGCGGGCCCACCATGATGATATGGTGCCCTCCGGCCGCCGCCACCTCCAACGCCCATTTCGCGTACTGCTGGCCGACCACGTCGCACATGTCCCCCGACGCGGGAGGGGCGAACGTGTCGGCTCCGGGGTCGGCGCACCCACCGGCGGCTTCCGACGTCTGCGGTGGATCGTCCGGGATCCGGTACCGGGCCTTGCCTCCCATCAGTTCGACAAGTTCGCCGACATGGCGTACGCCCGTCACGTCGACGCCGTCGATCAGTCTGGCCTCGTCCATGTTGCCCGCGGGCAGGATCGCGCGCCGGATGCCACGTTCCCGCGCGTGCAGGAGCACCGGCAGCACGCCGTTGATGGGCAGGACCGTACCGTCGAGGTTCACCTCGCCCATCGTGATCGTGTCGATCAGGCAGTCATGGGGTATGGCGCCCGCAGCGCTCAGCACCGCCGCCGCGATCGCCAGATCATGCGAGGAGCCCCGTTTCGGCAGGGACGCCGGGGACAGGTTCACGGTGACGCGGGTTTCAGGCCAGTGGAAGCCGGTGGCCTGACAGGCGGACTTCACCCGCTCGCGCGCCTCGGACAGCGAGGCGTCGGGCAGGCCGATGATCGAGAAATAGGGCAGGCCGGACGAGATGAACGCCTGCATCGTCACGCTGAAGGTCTTCAGCCCGATCAGACCCACGGAAAGCGCGTTGCCGATCGCCATCAGAACGCCCCCTCGATGTGGCGGACGGTGGGTCCGCCGCCGCGGACGAGCACGGCGATCACGTCGAACCGGACGCCCGTATGCGCGATCCGGTGCTCCGGCTCGATCAGCCACTGCACGCCGGCACGTCGCAGATTCGTCTGCTTCGCATAGGTGACAGCCTCCTGAGGCGTGCCCTGGCTCACGGTGCGACGGGTCTTCACCTCCACGAACACGAGGCGCCGTTCGGGCGAGACCGCGACGATGTCGAGCTCGCCGTACCGCGAGCGCCAGTTGCGGTCCAGCACCCGCCATCCGCGGGATGCGAGCCATGCGGCGGCGTAGTCCTCGCCGAGGGATCCGAGCGTGCGCGCGGAGATAGCCGGGTCCGCAAGACGACGGCCGACCGCGCCGAGCCCACCGTGCGCGTCGGCCCCGCCGAGCCCGTCGGCGGAGATGCCAGATTCGTGCGGTTCGGGGATATACGGTTCGCAATCGGGGATGCGGGGAACGGCCCCGGGAGCGTCGATGTTGATGCCGGACGTTGCGGACTCCGGCGGATCCATGAAGGTGAACGTATCCATGCGCCACACTGTGCCCGGCGTCCGGCGCGGGGCGCAAGCGCCACGGCGGTTGTGTACCGGAACCCGTGTAAGGTGCACGCCCGCGGCCGGCGTGTGGACCGTCGGCGGTTTATCCACCGGTGGTCCGGCCTTATGTGAGAATGAGGGGTATGAGTCCGAAGCAGTTGGAAGAAATGTATGATGCGGTGATCGTCGGCGCGGGCGCTGCCGGCCTGTCGGCGGCGTTGGGATTGCTCCGCTCCCCGGGAATCAGGCGGATGGTCGACGAAGGTGCGAAGCCCCGGATCCTGGTGATATCGAAGCTCCAGCCGTTGCGCTCGCACACCGGTTCGGCCGAGGGAGGCATCGCGGCGTCGCTCGGCAACATCGAATCCGACGACTGGCATTGGCATTACTACGACACGGTCAAGGGCGGCGACTGGCTCGTCGATCAGGACGCGGCGAAGCTGCTCGCCGAATACGCGCCGCAGACCGTCATCAATCTGGAACGTCAGGGCGTGGCGTTCTCCCGCACCGACGATGGGCGCATCGCGCAACGGCGGTTCGGTGGCCATACGCGCGAGTTCGGCGGCGAGCCGGTCAGACGCGCGGCATACGCGGCCGACCGCATCGGGCATCAGATCCTGCATACGCTGTGGCAGCAGTGCGTCGCGGCCGGCGTCGAATTCGCCGAGGAATGGTATGTCACCGATCTCGTGCTCGACGGGGACGGCGACGACGCACGCGTGGCGGGCGTGGTCGCGTTCGACACGCACAAGGGCGTCGTCAACGCCGTGCGCGCACGCAACGTGCTCATCGCCACGGGTGGCGCGGGCCGACTGTTCCACACGACGTCGAATTCGTGGGACCTGACCGGCGACGGCATGGCCCTGGCCTTGGACGCGGGACTGCAGCTCGAGGACACGGAGTTCGTGCAGTTCCATCCCACGGGACTCGCGCATACGGGCATCCTCCTGTCCGAGGCGGCGCGCGCCGAGGGCGGCGTGCTGCGGAACGCGGACGGCGAGGCGTTCATGGAGCGCTACGCGCCCGGCCACGCCGATCTGGCGGCGAGGGACGTGGTCTCGCGCTCGATCATGGCGGAGGTAGACGCCGGCCGCGGCGTCGCCGATCCGAAGGACCCCGACGGCCCGAAGGACTGCGTGTGGCTGGACATGACCGGCATTGACCCGGATCACATGCGCGCCGTACTGCCCCAGGTGGTCGAAACGATCGAGAAATACGCGGACATCGATCCGGCCAAGGACTTCGTCCCGGTCAAGCCGACCGCCCATTACACGATGGGCGGCATCCCCGTGACGACCGACGGCGAGGTGTACCGCTGGGAGGACGGCGAACGGCATGTGGTGGCCGGTCTGTTCGCCGCCGGCGAGTGCTCGTGCGTCTCCGTGCACGGGGCGAACCGTCTGGGCGGCAATTCGCTGCTCGACGCCTGCCTGTTCGGCACGCGCGCCGGCGAGTCGATGGCCGGGCGCATCGCCTCGGCACCGGTGGACGATCCCATGGCGGTCGGCGGTCCGGATGCGACATGGGATGGCTCCGACGTCGATCCCGTCGATCGGATCGATCCGGTCGATCAGGCGGCCAAGGTCCGTCGGGACGAACTGGCCTCGATGCTGTCCGGCGTCGCCGATGCGGACGGAGCCGCCGATGCGTCCGGCGACAACCCCTATGGCCTCATGGCGGATCTGGGCGCCGTGATGGAACGGGCCGCGGCGGTCAGGTGCGACAGGACCGGACTCGAGTCGGCGCTGCGGACGATCGACGACGAACTGGGCCCTCGTGCCGAGGCGCTCACCTCCCACGACCGGACGCCTGTGTTCAATCAGGAGGTCACGGCCATCTGGGAGGTGCGTCACCTGCTGTTGCTCGCCCGCACGTTGCTTCGGGCTTCCGCCGCACGCGAGGAATCGCGTGGATCGCTCAAGCGCCTCGATTTCCCGCAGCGCGACGACGAGCGTTTCCTCGCGCATTCGATGACGGACACTGCGGGAGCGGTCCTCTGGCAGCCGGTGCACATCGTCGACATCCCGCCGAAGCGACGCGAATACTGACGTCGACGCGGAGAAGTGAATAATCCGGGCAGACCGCGTGCGACGCGCGGCCTGCCCGGTCCTGCGGTATGTCACAATGGAGAGTTGTTTTGGGTGTTGTGAGGTGTTGTGAGGTTGAGGAGGCGCGCGCATGACGAGCGGCACGAATGTGACCACGGTGACTTTGAAGGTGAACCGTTTCACGCCCCGTCCCGAGCGCGAGCACGAGCGCGCGCGGGCGGGCTCCCCGTTCGCGCGTAAGAAGAGCTCGCCGTTCGCGAGCGGGGCCGGCGCTGGTGCGCGCCGCCGCCCGCGCGGCAAGCAGTGGGTGCAGGAATACACGGTCCCGGCCCGTCCCGAGGACACCGTGCTCGACTGCCTGATGACCATCAAGCGCACGGTCGACCCGACGCTCGCTTTCCGCTACTCGTGCGGACACGGCATGTGCGGATCGGACGCGGTGGCGATCAACGGCACGCCGAACCTGCTGTGCACCGCCACCCTGCGTGACTGGGCGAAACGACCGGGGCGGATTCCCGCGGCCGACGACGAGGGCTTCCGCCACACCGGCGACGCCGACGCGGCCGTCGAGGCGCATGATACCGCGGCCGACGCGGACGATCCCAGCCTCGGCGTCATCGAGCTTGGGCCCCTGCCCGGCTTCCCTGTGCAACGCGACCTCATCGCCGACATCGACCCGATGCTCGACCAGATCCGCAAGCTCAAGCCGTATTTGCAGGCCGAAGGCACCCTCGCCACCACCGAGGACGGCAAGGTGGACGTCTTCGAATACCTGCAGCGCCCCGAGGAGCTGGCACGGTTCGAGCAGCTAAGCAACTGCATCGCCTGCGGCGTGTGCGAAGGCTCCTGCCCGGTGTTCGCCGGCGGCGACGCGTTCATCGGCCCCGCCGCGCTCATCTGGGCGAGCCGCTTCGTCAACGATTCCCGGGACGTCGATGCCCCGGCCCGTCTCGACGCGATCGACACCGAGGACGGCGTCGCCGCATGCCAGTCGGTGCGCGCATGCACGCGCCAGTGCCCGAGGGGCATCGACGTCGGCGAGGAGATGTGGCAGATCGTCGCCAAGGTCAGGGAACGGTAATCTTTTTGGCTCACCGGGGTCGCACGGCGCGGCCCCCGCAACAAGGACATGGACAGATGGACAGGAAGCAGTACACGAATCTGGCTCAGGCATGGCGGTATGTGGAGGATCACGCCCTCGCCGCGCAGCCACAGGAGCTGCGTGACGTGCGATCCGCCGCCGAGGAGTCGGGCCTGCCGCAGCCGTCCGCTGCCCAGTCGGCTTTTCTGGCCATGCTCGTGCGCATGACCGCGGCCCGTTCGGTGATCGCCGTGGGCACCGGTTCGGTGGTCGAGACGTTGCAGCTCGCCGAAGGCCTGAACGGCGAAGGCCAGCTGACCGCCGTCGACTCGTCCACGCAGGGCATCGCCTTGGTGCGCAAGGCGTTCGACCGCGCCCAGGACTCCACCTCCACGAAGCTGCGCGCGGTGAACGCCCCGGCCGGGGTGTTCCTTCCCCGGCTCAACGGGGCGAACTACGACCTGATCGTGGTGTCCGGTGACGCCGAGAACTACGCGGTCACCTTCGCGCAAGCGCCCCGTCTGCTGCGCGGGCACGGCGCCATCGTGTTCACCGACGTGCTCGCGTTCGAGGACCCCATGGCGGTCGGCGGCGTGCCCAACCCCGCCGACCGCGGCGAGAAGGCCACCGCGATGCGCCGGCTGTTGGAGACGGTCGAATCGGACGAGCGCTTCACCTCCACGTTGACGGCCGTCGGCACGGGGCTGCTCATCGCCGTCATGAACTGACGGTTGCCCCGGCCGTGCCGGCTGCTCCGATCGCGCCGGTGGCGATCTCCACGGCCTCGTCCACGTCGTCGGTGATCGTGACCAGATTCGGGTCCACGCCCGAGATCATGCCGTGGCTCTTCACCGGTCCGTTCAGCCAGTCGAACAGGCCCTGCCAGTAGTCCCTGCCGAACATCACGACCGGCATGCGCGCCACCTTGTGCGTCTGCACGAGGGTCAGCACCTCGAATGTCTCGTCGAGTGTGCCGAAGCCGCCCGGGCATACGATGATGCCCGACGAGTACTTGACGAACATGAGCTTGCGCACGAAGAAGTACCTGAAGCTCATGCCGAGGTTCACGTAGTCGTTGATGCCCTGCTCGTGCGGCAGCTCGATGCCGAGCCCGACCGATTTGCCGCCGGCCAAGGCGGCGCCCCTGTTCGCCGCCTCCATGATGCCGGGCCCTCCCCCGGTGATGACCGCGACGCCCTTCGCCGCGATCCCCTCGCCCATGCGGCGCGCGGCCTCGTAGTCCGGCGAATCGACGGGCGTGCGCGCGGACCCGAAGACCGACACGGCCGGTCCGAGCTCCGCGAGGGCGCCGAAGCCGTCGACGAACTCGGATTGTATGCGCAGCACGCGCCACGGGTCCATGTGCAGCCAGTCGGTGCTCTCGTCCGGTCTGAGCAGGTTCGCGGTGGAGCTGTCCTGCGGGATCATGTCGCCCCTGAGGATGACCGGCCCGCGATGGTAGGTCCGTTCATATGGCGTGTTCGTCTGATGGTCGCGTTCGTTCATGTGCGCTCATGCACCTCGTTCATGGATCTGTGGGCCGTCTGCGGATCGCGCGCGGGAATGCGCGCAGATCCGGACTGGAATCGTTAATCGTTATGCTTGTGGCCTTGCCGCGCTCGGCCTTACCGCGCTCGTTTTGCCGTGCTCGGGACTGTTCGGGGCTTACTGGTGTCGCCTGCGCCAGCGCAGCCGCCTGACCAGCTTCCTGTAGGACGACTTGGGAGCGGCCCCGTCCCCGCCTTTCGCCGCTGGCTTGCCCGCTTCCTCGAGGCGGCGCTTCCGGGCCTCGCGCCGGGCCTTGAGCTCGGCGAGCTGCTCGGGGCTGAAGGCGTCGATGTCGACGCTGACCGTGCCGTCCGGCAGGATCGTGACGTGCTCGGTCTCCAGCCGTTCGAGTTCCTCGTCGATGCGACGACGCGCGTTCTCACGCTCGTAGCGCTTGGACTGGCGGTTGAGGAGCACACCGGACACGGCCGCGGCGATCAGGGAGCCGACGAGCACGCCGAAACGCGCCTCGGCCGACAGCTCCGGGTTGTCGTAGGCGAGCGAGGCGATGAGGAAGGACACGGTGAAGCCGATGCCGCAGGCGCACGCCGCGGGGAACATGTCGCGCACGCGCAGCCCCTTGGCCATCCTGAGACCGCCGACGTGCGTGGCGAGCCACGCGGTGGACATGATGCCCAGGGGCTTGCCCACCACGAGGGCCACGACCAGCGCGATGACCAGCGGCGAAAGCATGAGTTCGGGCGTCAGGGATTCGAAGTGCACACCGGTGGCGAACAGCGCGAAGATGGGCAGCGCCAGCAGCGCGGAGAACGGCTGGAGCTTCTCGGCATACCTCGAGGCGCGCGGCGAGCTCTCGCCGTGCATCTCACGCGACGGGGTGAGCAGGCCGACCAGCACGCCGGCCAAGGTGGGGTGCACACCGGCCTCGAACATCATCGTCCATGCGAGCAGTCCGACCACGGCGACCAGCGGCCACGGCACGCGCTTCAGACGCACGAGGAACGCCCATGCGGCGGCGCACAGCGCGATGCCGATGAACCAGTACCACGCGTTGAGCGAGGAGAAGAACACGGCGATCAGGATGATCGCGAGCAGGTCGTCGACCGTGGCGAGCGTCATCAGGAACGCCCTGATCGAACCCGGCAGGGCCTTGGCGAACAGGGCGAGCACGGCGAGGGAGAAGGCGATGTCCGTGGCGGTGGGCACCGCCCAGCCACGGGCCATCTCGCCGAAGGGGATGTTGCTGCCGGTGGTGGTGAGCAGCAGGTCGCCCACCGGGCCGGGCCCGTATTGGGAGAACAGCGCGGTGACCACGATGAACAGGATCGGAGGGGTGAGCATGCCGCCCACGGCGCATAGCATCGGCACCGCCGCGGCCTTCGGATTGGCGAGCGATCCGGTGGTGAGCTCCTGCTTGAGCTCCAGGCCGACAGTCAGGAAGAAGATGGTCAGCAGGCCGTCCTGCGCCCAGTGGCCGACCGGCAGGTCGAGGTTCGTGTACGGCACCGCGATGTGCGTCTCGGCGATCGTCTCGAACAGATGGGCCGTGGCAGGCAGGTTGGCGAGCACCAGGCCGACGAGGGCGAATCCGAGCATGACCAGACCGGAGATGCGATCGGAGGCCGCGATGCGATGGATCGCCGCCCAGACTCCCCCGCCGTGTGCATTGCCCCGATTCGTCATGACATCCCTCTCCTTGCTGGCCGGTACCATCAGCGAATCACGGCATCCATGGTGATTCACAACACATACAAGGGTACAGGAACGATATGAACGGCGTTTCGCCGCGGGCTTGGAAACCCCATGGAGCACTGGGCCGGAAGAGTCGGAGGGAGTGCGAATACGAAAAATCCCGTGCACTATGCACGGGAATCCAAGTGCGCCGGACAGGATTCGAACCTGCGACCTGCTGATCCGTAGTCAGCTGCTCTAATCCGCTGGGCTACCGGCGCATAC
>NZ_PEBH01000001.1:0-225519 GCF_008698235.1 Bifidobacterium rousetti | reverse complement strand
TGTGCGCCGGACAGGATTCGAACCTGCGACCTGCTGATCCGTAGTCAGCTGCTCTAATCCGCTGGGCTACCGGCGCATGTTGCCCTCGCGGCAACTCGAGATATATTACATGCTTCTTCGATTCATGCAACTCGGCGTGTCGCGCTTGGACGACGATATATGCAGGCCGTATCCGAACCCGTGCACAGCCCCGCACTCAGGCCGTCCGAAGCTGTTCCGAGCGCACGAGCTTCGGCTCCGAGCGCCCCAGCACCGCGGCCTCGTCGACGATCACCTGACCGACGTCGGGCATGCTCGGCAGCCGGAACATCGTGTCCTGCAGCGTACGTTCGATGATCGATCGCAGCCCGCGCGCCCCGGTGCCCTGCTCTATGGCGGTGGCGGCGATCGCGCGCACCGCCTTCTCGGTGAAGGCGAGGTCCACCCCGTCCACCGCGAACAGCTTCATGTACTGCTTGACCAGCGAATTGGCGGGCTCGACGAGCACGGCCGCCAGATCGTCCTCGGTGAGCTCGTCGAGCACGCTGATCACCGGCAACCGCCCGATGAACTCGGGCAGCAGGCCGAAATCGGCGAGGTCGTCGGCGGTGACGTGCCGCAGCACGTCCCTGTCGGGCACCTCGTTGTCCCGCCAGGAGGCGGAGAAGCCGCTCTCCCTCGCCCCCAAACGGTTCTTGATGATGTCGGGCAGGCCGACGAACGCGCCGCCGCAGATGAACAGGATGCCACGCGTGTCGATCTGCACGGTCTCCTGATCACGGTGCTTGCGCGTGCCCTCCTCGGGTACGGTGGCGATGGTGCCTTCGAGGATCTTGAGCAGGGCCTGCTGGACGCCCTCGCCGGACACGTCACGCGTGATGGAGGTGTTCTCGCCGGATTTGCGGGCGATCTTGTCGATCTCGTCGATGTAGATGATGCCGTGCTCGGCGCGCGACACGTCGCCGTCGGCCGCCTGGATGAGCCGTTGGAGGATGGTCTCGACGTCGTCGCCCACGTATCCGGCCTCGGTCAGCGTGGTGGCGTCGGTGATGACGAACGGCACGTTCATGACCTTGGCGAGCGACTGGGCGAGGTAGGTCTTGCCGACGCCGGTGGGTCCCATGAGCAGGATGTTCGACTTGGCGACCTCCACCCCCGCGAGCGGATCGGCTCCGACGGCCCCGGGACCCATGTCCAGCACCCCGGCGTGATACCGCCCGAGCTGGCCCGCGGCCTCGTCGAGTTCCATGTTGACGCGCTTGTAGTGGTTGTACACCGCCACCGACAGCGCGCGCTTGGCGTCCTCCTGCCCGATCACGTAGCGGTCGAGATAGGACTTGATCTGCATGGGCTTCGGCAGCTGGAGGGCGTTGACCTCGGCGTCCTTGCGGCGTTCGTCGGAGATGATGCCGACGCACAGCTCGATGCATTCGTCGCAGATGGCGGCGCCCTGCCCGGTGACGAGCTTGCGGACCTGATGCTCCGTCTTGCCGCAGAACGTGCAGGCCGGCACCTCCTCGTCGTAGCTCATCACACGGCCCATGCGCCCTCCCTGTACTCCCCTGTATGCGGGACTCCCTCATGCGGGTATGCCGAAATACAACATTACCCCCGGTCCCGCGGGATCAGGGGTAATGACGGACCGCTCACTGGCGGTGTTCGAGCACCTCGTCGACGATGCCGTAGTCCTTGGCCTCCTGGGCCGTCAGGAACGTGTCGACCTCGATGTCCTTGCGGATGCGCTCGACGTCCTGGCCGGTGTGCTTGGCGAGCGTGTTCTCGAGCCATTCGCGCATGCGCAGCATCTCGCGGGCCTGGATCTCGATCTCGGTGGCCTTGCCGAAGCCCTGGTCGATGGCGGGCTGGTGGATGAGCACGCGGGCGTTCGGCAGCATCAGGCGCTTGCCCTTGGTGCCGGCTGCCAGCAGTATCGCGGCAGCGGAGGCGGCCTGGCCGAGGCAGACGGTCTGCACGTCGGGCTTGATGTACTGCATCGTGTCGTAGATCGCGGTCATGGCGGTCATCGAGCCACCGGGCGAGTTGATGTACATCATCACGTCGCGGTTCGGGTCCTGGGACTCGAGCACGAGCAGCTGGGCCATGATGTCGTCGGCGGAGGTGTCGTCCACCTGCACGCCCATGAAGATGATGCGGTCCTCGAACAGGCGCGTGTACGGGTCCTGCCTCTTGAAGCCGTAGGGCGTCTTCTCCTCGAACTGCGGCAGGATGTACCGGTTCTGCGGGGCGAACGCGGCCTCGCGGCGTGCGGCGGGCATGAAGCCCACGACTCCGGCGGGACCGGCCAGACGGTCGACGCGTGCGGCGAACTTCGCTTCCTCGCTTGCCATGCTTGTCACTCTCCCTTCGTCATCGAATCGTGCGTGGTGATGATCTTGTCCACGAAACCGTATTCCAGTGCCTCGCTGGCGGTGAACCAGTGGTCGTACTCGTTGTCGCGGTAGATCTCCTCGACGGTGTGGCCCGTCTGCTCGGCGGTCAGCTCGCTCATGGTCTTCTTCATGTCCATGATGAGCTCGGCGTTGATGCGCACGTCGGTGGTGGTGCCGCCGATGCCGCCGGAGGGCTGGTGCATGAGCACGCGGGCGTGCGAGGTCAGGAAGCGCTTGCCCTTCGTGCCCGAGCTCAGCAGGAACTGGCCCATCGAGGCGCACATGCCGAGGCCCACGGTGGCCACATCCGGCTCGATGAGCTGCATCGTGTCGTAGATGGCCATGCCCGCGGTGATGGAGCCGCCGGGCGAGTTGATGTACAGCCAGATGTCCTTCTTCGGATCCTCCGCGGCCAGCATCAGCATCTGCGCGCAGATGCGGTTGGCCATATCGTCCTTGACCTCCTCGCCCATCCAGATGATGCGGTCCTTGAGGAGCCGGTTGAAGATCGGATCGGCGAATCCGGCCGGCGCGTCCTCGCCCGCCATGGTCGGAAGGGTTGCAAGAGTGTTGCTCACCTTGTTCTCCATTTCGAATGTCAGTCGTAAACAACAGTCAAGACTACCGCCTTCAAGCGACGGAGGCGGCGGAGGCGGCCGTTTTCGGCTCGACGCGTAGCGCGGCGAGGAACCATTGCGAGACGAACGCCGAGACCGCGACACCCAGCCCCACGGGCACGAGGAAGCCGATCGGGGTCTCGGTCAGCTCCGCCACGAGGCACATGGCCATGAGCGGCGCCTGCTGGGACGCGGCGAGCAGCGCGGCGGCGCCGATCAGCGCGCAGGCGGTCACCGAGTCGTTCGGGAAGGCGAACATCCAGACGAGACCCATCATCGCGCCCAGCGTGGAGCCGAGGGCGATGCCGGGCTGGAGCACGCCGCCGGAGGCGCCGGAGCGGATGGTGACGAGGGTCATCACGGCCTTCGCCGCGAAGGTGAGCGCAAGCACGCCGAACACGATCCAGAAGCCGTCGAGCGACAGAGGCAGCCCGGCGTGCGGCGCTGCTCCCCCGTCGGAGCCGATGAGCGTCCACGGGGACGCGGCGGCGGATGCGGACGACTGTTCCGCCCCGGACAGCGCGGCGAGGCCGGGCAGGAACGTGGAGAACCCGAGTTGGGCCGCGGCGCGGCCGTTGCCCATGACCTGCGGGACGAGGATGGCGACCAGACCGGTCAGCACGCCGGCGAGCGGCATCTGCCACAGGATCGCGGCGTCCTTGGGCTGGTGGGCGGTCGCCCATGACGAGCCCTTGCGGAACAATGCGCCGACGAGCCCGCACATGGCGCCGCACAGGAGCGCGAACAGCATCAGGCTGGGCGTGTAGTCGGGCTGCATCGCGGTCACATCGTAGAACGTGTGACGGCCCTTGACCAAGGACGCGACGAAAGCGGCGGTCGCGGACATGCCGAGGCCGAACGCCACCTTCTCGATGGTCACGTCGACGAGCAGGATCTCGACGGCGAAGAACATGCCGGCCAGCGGCGCGTCGTAGACGCCGCCGAGGCCCGCGCCGGCGGCGACTGCGACGACCATGCGCCGGTCGATCGCGCCAGAACCGCCCGTTCCATCCGTTCCTCCCGTTCCGATGTGGAACAGGTCGCAGAACCGCTGCGCAAGCATGGCGCCGAGTTCGCGCGGGGCGACCTCGCGGCCTATCGAGGCGCCGGAGCCGACGATGAAGATCTGCAGCACGACGTGCACGATCGTCTGCCAGAGCGGCATGCGCTCGCCGCCCACGGCCTTCTTGACCGACGGCACTTTGGCGCTCCTCGTGCGCAGCAGATACCAGATGACGCCCGCCACGGTCAGGCCCACGGTCACGGAGACGGCACGCCGCACTCCCGGAACCCCGAACGGGCCGGGCAGCCCCGCCCCCTCCACGTAGCCGAGCATCACATGCTCCACGCCATAGAGCAACAACGTGAGCAGGCCCGCGCCCGCACCTATCAGGGCGCCGAGCGCCAGCGTGGCGCAGGTCAGCCAGCCTATACGACGCGGATCCGGTGATCGCATGTTCCACTCCTTGCTCATGCATGACGGAAAGAGCCCGGAGTCATTACACTCCGGGCTCTTGACCTACGCATGTACGAGCAGCGTTATGAGTTGCCACACCGCGTCATCATGACGACGCGGGAACTCGTTCGCGGCCGCTAGCGCTTATCGGCGCTCATTCGCGCTCACTCGCCGTCCTTGGCGGACAGCTCGTCGGCGACCGCGGCGGCGGCGGAAGCGGCCTCGACGGACTCGGCCTCCTCATCCTCGGCGGCCTCGCCGAGGAAGGCGGACAGGTCGACCTCCTCGCCGTTGGCGGTGAACTTGACGGCGCGCATGCCGGCCAGCAGGCCCTTGGAACGGCCGACCTCCTGCACGGCGGAGCCGAGCTGTCCGTTCTTGATGATGGCCTGGATGAAGGCGTTCGGGTCCATGCCGTACTGCTGGGCGATGGAGGCGAGGAAGTTGAACACGTCGGCCTGGGAGACCTCGACGTTCATCTTCTCGGCGAGGGTGTCAAGCAGGATCTGGTCCTTGAGCTCCTTCTCGGCGCCCTCCTCGGCCTGCTGCTTCTGCTCGTCGGTGGCCTTCTCCGGGTCCGGGGTCAGGCCCTTGAGGTGCTCCTCGACGGCCGCGGCCTTGACGCCCTTCGGCACCGGGATATCGAGGCCCTCGGCCAGCTTGGCCAGGAAGGCGTCGCGCGCCTCGGTGGCCTGACGACCCTTGGCGTCCTCGCCGGCGGCCTTGCGGATGTCGGCCTTGAGCTCGTCGAGCGTGTCGAACTCGGAGGCCTCCTGGGCGAAGTCGTCGTTGAGCTCCGGGAGCTCCTCGGCCTTCACGGAGTTGACCTTGACCTTGACGGTGGCCTTCTGGCCCTCGTGCTCGCCGGCCTCCAACGTGCCCTCGAAGGTGGTCTCCTCGCCGGCGGACAGGCCGTCAAGGGCCTCATCCAGACCGTCGAGCATGGTGTTGGAGCCGAGCTCGTAGCTCACGCCCTCCTGGGAGTCGACAACCTCGCCGTCGATCTCGGCGGACAGGTCGATGTTCGCGAAGTCGCCCTTGGCGGCCGGACGGTCGACGCCCACGAGGGTGCCGAAGCGCTGGCGCAGGGTCTCGAGGCGCTTGTCGACGTCCTCATCGGTGACCTCCGGGGCGGCGATGGCGATCTCCGTGCCCTCGAACGCCGGCAGTTCGATCTCCGGGCGACGCTCGACGGTGGCGGTGAACTTGAGCTTGGTCTCGTCCTTGGCGGACTGCGGAACCTCGACGACGTCGAACTCCGGCTGGGCCATCGGGTGGATCTTCTTCTCCTCCAGGGCCTTGGAGTACAGCTCCGGCACGCCATCGTTGACGGCCTGGCCGGCGACGGCGCCGAAACCGAAACGCTGATCGATGATCTTGCCCGGAACGTGACCCTTGCGGAAGCCCGGCACGTTCACCTGCTTGGCGATGTCCTTGCGGGCGGCATCGAGGTACGGGTCGAGCTCCTCCGGTTCGACGGTGATGGTGAGCTTCACCTTGGTGGGTTCGAGGTTACGAACGCTGATCTTCACGCTAAACGCTCCTGAAAAGTCGTGTTTTCATCAATATCTGCCCGAAGGCAACCGTCACAGTATAGCGCGCGACACGGACGCGGCGATCAGCCGCACCTGCCAGTCGCGTGCGCCCTGCTCCCTGAGGAACGCCGCCACGTCGCGGTTCGCGGGCGAATCGGTCCAGCACAGGTTGCGGATGATCTGCGGCTTGATGATCACCTCGGCGGGCGTTCGCGTGTCCTCGGCGATCTGGTTAACGACGCGGCGCACGCGCTGGAGCCGCTCCTTGCGCTCGGGACGTCTGTCCCACAGGCGCATCGCGCGCGGGGCGTTCGCCTCGGCGTCCGGCACGCATCCGCCGGCCGGCATGGACGGCAGCTGGCTCGCGGGCAGCGCCAGCGCCTCCTGGATCGCGGTCTTCCACACGGATGGCTTGACCGCGCGCTGGATCGGCGCGTAGCGTTCGAACATCTTGTCCTGTTCGCCCCCGGTGTGGATGCGCACGCGTTCGTTGAGGGAGCGCACGGCGCGGAATTCGCGCGCGTTGCGGGGTTTGCGCTCGGCGGCCTCGATGATGGAGGCGTCGGCGAGCAGCAGCGTGGGGGCGATGTCGTAGCGTCGCGCGAGCTCGTCGCGCTTGGTCCACAGCGCCCTGGCGATGGCCAGGCCCCTGCGGTCCCGTCCGAGGCTGGTGATGTGCGATATGCGCAGCCACGGAATCGGATGGTCGTGCCGGGGAACCCCGGATGTGCCCTCGGCGAGGATGTGTGCGAACTCCTCGTCGGCCCACTCGGTCTTGCCGTGCGACTTGAGGTCGGCGCGCATCAGGCCCTCGAGCTCGATGAGCAGCTCCACGTCGAGCGCGGCGTAGTTGCGCCAGTCGCGCGGCAGCGGACGGTAGGACCAGTCCGCCGCCGAATGTTCCTTGGCCAGGGTGATGCCGAGGTAGTGCTCGGTGACGGCCGCGAGGCCGAAGCGGTGCAGTCCGAGCAGCCGCGCGGCCATCTCGGTGTCGAAGAGCCCCTGGGGTCTCAGCCCGAGGTCGGCGAAGCCGGGCAGGTCCATCATCGCGTCGTGGAGGATCCAGACGGCGTCGCCGACGGCCCCGTTGAATTCGTTCCAGTCGACGCCGACGCGGTTGAGCGCCACCGGATCGAGCAGGAAGATGCCCGCCCCCTCGCGTTTGAACTGGATGAGCCAGTCCTCGTGTCCGTAGCGGAAGCCGGAGGCCCGTTCGGCGTCGGCGGCCAATGGCCCGGATGCACCGGCAAGCGCCTCGCACGCCCTGTGGTATCCGGCGAGCGTGTCGGTGACGTCCGGCACTCCCCCGCGCGGTTCTTTCTGCAGTCGTGGTTCCTGTCTGGGATCAGTCAACGGTTGCGCCCTCGTTGAAGTGGATGGTGGATCGGAGGAAGCTGGCCCATGCCGCGACGTGCGCGCCGGCATCGAAGGGGACGCCGGTATGGACCGCCGGGGTAAAGGATACACGCATCTCGCATCCCGCGGAACCGCCGTCCCCGAGGGACCCGAAGGTGGTGTTCTGCGTGACGGTGACGGTCCCGCCGACGCTGTCGGGCTCGGCGGCCTTGAGCCAGCCGCACATGTCGTCCCAGTACATGCCCGGCGCCAGCGGATCGTTCTCCGCACGGGGCAACGGCAGGCTCGCGAAGGCGACGCAACGCCAGTGGGAGCCCCAGTCGGGGCGTTCGTCATTGCTGTAGAGCGTCATGATCCAGCCCGTGGCCACGGCCGGGGCCGATGACGGCAGGTCGTCGAACGGATATGTCCCGTCCGCGCCACGCCCGTGTGCCGCCGACGCCACTTCGATCGCGACCCCGATGCCGTAGTCGGCCAGGGTGGCGGGCACCGGGATCTCCCGGTAGCCCATGCCGTCGATCCGGCGCATGGCGCGTATCGACTCGACGGCGTCCCATACGGCGTCGGGGACGCCGCAAGGACGCCCCGGCAGGTCCTGCGCCGCGTCGTCGCGGGTGGTGCCGTGCGGATTCGCGCCGGTGGGAAACGCATAGATGTCGGCCATGTCTTCAGCCTACGTGCGCGTACGGCGTTTCGCGGTATCGACACGTGAAGATCGCCATGCGACCTTGCGATTAATAGACGGTGAACCCGTGCGATTCGAACTGCTTCGTGACGCGTTCGCGCAATGCGGCGTTCGGCCCCTTCTGGTTCTCCAGCGGGTACGGGATGCGCATCTCATGCCACTTCGGCCTGCCGAGCTGGTGGAAGCCGAGGACGTCGATGTGCTCGACGGAGTCGCCGAAACTCTCGCAGATCCTGGCCACATTCTCGACGTTCTCCTCGGAGTCGGTCAGCCCCGGCACGAGCACGAAACGCACCCAGATCTTCTTGCCGGCCTTCGCGAGCCTGCGGCCG
The DNA here is from genome assembly GCF_008698235.1 of Bifidobacterium rousetti. GTDB lineage: Bacteria > Actinomycetota > Actinomycetes > Actinomycetales > Bifidobacteriaceae > Bifidobacterium > Bifidobacterium rousetti. The sequence continues at coordinate 217,169 of NZ_PEBH01000001.1, read as the reverse complement.
AAGTCGATAGTGGGCTGCAGGACGCCGCCGGTGACCTTGTGGTAGGTCTCCTCATCGCCGGACTTGACGTCGAGCAGGCACAGGTCGATGTCCTCGAGCATCTCGTCGGTGTAGTTCGTGTTGAGGAAGCCGGAGGTGTCGAGGCAGGTGTGCACGCCCATCTCCTTGGCCGCGTGGAAGACGCGGGAGACGAACGCCGGCTGCATCATCGACTCGCCGCCGGAGAAGGTGATGCCGCCGCGCGTGGCCTTGAACAGGTCCTTGTAGCGGTCGACCTTCTTGATCATCGCGTCGAGGTAGACGGGCTTGCCGTCGCGCATCTTCCAGGTGTCGGGGTTCTGGCAGTACTGGCAGCGCAGCGGGCAGCCGGACATGAAGACGGTCATGCGGGTGCCCGGACCGTCGACGGACGTGTTGATGTCCCACGAATGGACGAAGCCGATGTCGCCGGACTTCAACGCGGCGATGCGGTCGCGTCGGTCGAGTCCGATCGGGGATTCGAATCCGGACAGGCCGCCCATGAGGGTCTGGGACGCGTACGACTTGGATTCGCGCAGCATGTGGCGCGTGGTGGTGCGGAACTGGGTTTCGGGCATCGTTGTCCTCCTGTTCCAAAAGTGATGCGTATGTCGGGTATGTGTGTGGCTTGGTATATGTGATATATGCGCATACCCGGTATGTGCGCGACCGGGTATGCGCGCTGGGCGTCGGTTTTCGAAAACGGTGTTCGGCATGACGAAGGGGCGGGATCCTTGAAAGTCCCACCCCTTCGTTCATCTATCGCCTGCGGCCTTCATGGCCGGGCGGCGTGCACCGGATGATCGGATCAGTCGGTGACGGCGCCCTGGTGGAAGGTACGGGAGATGACGTCGAGCTGCTGCTCCTTGGTGAGCTTGACGAAGTTCACCGCGTAGCCGGAGACGCGCACGGTCAGGTGCGGGTACTTCTCCGGGTGCTCGACGGCGTCCTCCATGGTCTCCTTGCGCAGCACATTGATGTTGGCGTGGTAGAGGCCATGGCCGTTGCCGGCGTCCAGGATGCCGACCAGGTTGCCGATGCGCTCGTCCTCGTCACGGCCGAGGCCGTCGGGGGTGATCGTGTTGGTCAGCGAGATGCCGTCCAGCGCGTCGTTGTAGTCGATCTTGCCGACGGAGAACATGGACGGCAGCATGCCGTGGGAGTCCATGCCGTTCTCCGGGTTGGCGCCCGGGGCGTACGGGGTGCCCTTCTTGTGACCGGACGGGAAGGAACCGGTGTTCTTGCCGTACTCCACGTTGGAGGTGATCGTCAGGATGGACTGGGTCGGGACGGCGCCGCGGTAGACCGGCAGGCGCTTGACCTGGCCCATGACCGTGGAGACGACCCACTTGGCGATGTCGTCGGCGCGGTCGTCGTCGTTGCCGTAGATCGGGAACTCGCCCTCGGTGCGGTAGCCCACGACCAGATCGTCGTCGGCGCCCTCGACGTACTCGTACTCGTGTCCCTCGAGGGTCTTGGCCTCGGCGTTGGTGATCGGGTACACCTTGGCGTACTTGATCGCGGCGAGGGAGTCGGCGGCGATGGACAGGCCGGACATGCCGCAGCCGAGGGTGCGGTACACCTCCTTGTCGTGCAGCGCCATCTCGATGGACTCGTACGCGTACTTATCGTGCATGTAGTGGATGATGTTCAGGGCCATGACGTAGGTCTCGGACAGCCACTCGAGGGCCTTCTCGTAGTTGTTCTTGACCTTCTCGTAGTCCAGGGAGCCGTCGGCCTCCGGGGTGATCGGGTCGATCACGCCCTTGTCGATGACCTGCATGCCGGTCATCTCGTCACGGCCGCCGTTGATCGCGTAGAGCAGCGCCTTGGCGGAGTTCACGCGGGCCGCGAAGAACTGCATCTGCTTGCCGACGCGCATCGGGGACACGCAGCAGGCGATGGCCGCGTCGTCGCCCCAGTGGCCGCGGATCTCCTTGTCGGACTCGTACTGGATGGCCGAGGTGTCGATGGAGATCTTGGCGCAGAAGCGCTTGTAGCCTTCCGGCAGCTTCGGATCCCAGAAGATCGTGATGTTCGGCTCCGGGCCGGGTCCGAGGTGCTCGAGGGTCAGCGTGTTGAGCAGACGGAACGAGGTCTTGGTGACCAGCGGACGGCCGTCGTCGCCGAAGCCGGCGTCGGACCAGGTCGCCCAGTACGGGTCGCCGGAGAAGATGTTGTCGTAGTCCTTGGTGCGCAGGAAGCGGACGATCCTGAGCTTCATGACGATGTTGTCGATAAGCTCCTGAGCGTCAGTCTCGGTGATCTTGCCGGCCTCGAGGTCGCGCTGGATGTAGCAGTCGAGGAAGGCGGAGTTGCGGCCGAAGGACATGGCGGCGCCGTCCTGGGACTTGATGGAGGCGAGGTAGCCCATGTAGGTCCACTGCACGGCCTCCTGAGCGGTCTGGGCCGGACGGGTCAGGTCAAGGCCGTACTCGTTGCCGAGGTTGATGAGCTTCTTCAGGGCCTTGATCTGCTCGTCGTGCTCCTCGCGGAAGCGGATCCAGTGCTCGATCTCCGGCTCGGTGAAGTCGTTGCGGTACGGCACGGAGTCCTTGTCGCGCTTCTTGAAGGCGATCAGCTTGTTGACGCCGTACAGGGCGACGCGGCGGTAGTCGCCGATGATGCGGCCACGGCCGTAGGCGTCCGGCAGACCGGTGAGGATCTTGTTGTGGCGGGCGACCTTGATCTGCTTGGTGTAGACGCCGAAGACACCGTCGTTGTGGGTCTTGCGGTACTTGGTGAAGATCTTCTTGATCTCCGGGTCCGGCTCCTTGCCTGCCTCACGGATGGCCTGCTCGACCATGCGCCAGCCGCCGTTCGGCATCATCGCGCGCTTGCAGGGGACGTCGGTCTGCAGGCCGACGATCACGTTGTCGACCTCCGGGGAATCGATGTAGCCCGCCGGGAAGGCGTCGATGTCGGCCGGGGTGTGGGTGTCCACGTCGTAGACGCGCTGCTTGCGCTCGACAGCCAGGTAGTTGTCGTCGAGGTACTGCCACAGGTGCTTGGTCTTCTCGGTGGCCGGGGCGAGGAACGACTCGTCACCCTCGTACGGGGTGTAGTTCTTCTGGATGAAGTCGCGAACGTCGATGTCCTTCTGCCAGTTGCCTCCCTCGAAGCCGTCCCACGCCTTGGCGTCCAGCTCCTCCTGAGTGAGTGCGGTAGATTCCACAGCTGTCATATCCACTCCTTGGTGTTGTGTTCTTGCGACGCACCATTGTCGTCGTTACTTCCATAGTCTAGCCGCTGGTCACTGGGAGTTAACGCAAAATACGCGTGAGCTATCTCACATTACGTTATCGTTCACAGTGACCGTTCACAGCCGAACAGGTATCGCGGCGGTCTCTCCCCCAGTCAGCCTGCGGCTGGCAGCCCCCTCGTCAGAGGAGGCCGGGTAACCGCCGATGCGCAGGCACTTCAGTGCCGGCCCCCTCATCAAGAGGGTGATCGGGCGTCAGTCGTCGGGCTGGCCGTCGTCCTGCGGACCGTTCCACTGACGGTTCCACTGGCGGTCCTGCTCCTTCCAGATCGTCTCGCGGTCCTGGAAGATCTTCCACGCGTTGAGGGCGTCCTCACGGGTCTTGTACGGCCCCATGCGCTGTTCGATGGGCGACTGCGGCCCCAGTTCCGGCTCCCCCGTATGGCTGTTGAAGTACCACCGCTTGTCCTGACTCATCGTCCGGTTCCTCCTTTCGGAACTACTCGCGGAACGCGTTGGTGATCGGCAGGCGCCGGTCGCGGCCGAACGCGAGCGCCGTGACCTTGGGGCCGAGCGGGTATTGGCGGCGCTTCCACTCGGCGCGGTCCACGAGGCGCATCACCGTGTCGACCGTCTTGGCGTCGAAGCCGTCGGCGAGCAGGTCCGCACGCCCGTGCGCATGCTCGATGTACGCGGCAAGCACCTTGTCGAGCAGCGCGTACTCGGGCAGGGAGTCGGAGTCCTTCTGCCCGGGGCGCAGTTCGGCGCTCGGCGCCTTCTCGATCGAGGAGACGGGGATCATCACCCCGTTCTCGAGCGGCGTGCCGGGGTTCCCGGCCTCGTTGCCCACGACCTTCAGTCCTCCGATGCCGACGCCCGCGGCTGCGGCGCGGTTGCGCCAGCGGGCGAGCTCCCACACGCGGGTCTTGAGCAGGTCCTTGATCGGGGCGTAGCCGCCGACCGCGTCGCCGTAGATCGTCGAATAGCCGCAGGCGAGCTCGGACTTGTTGCCGGTGGCCACGGCCAGCAGCCCCTTCGAGTTCGAGTACGCCATGACGATCACGCCGCGGATGCGCGCCTGCAGGTTCTCGGCGGCCACGCCGTCGAGGTGCAGTTGGTTCTGGTAGGCGTTGAACAGCGGTTCGATGGGCTGGACGTCATAGTGGGCGCCGATGTTGGTCGCGAGGTCGGCGGCGTCGTCTTTCGAGCCGTCGGACGAGTACATCGAGGGCATGGAGATGCCGTGCACGTTCCCGCCGCCCACCGCGTCGGCGGCCATCGCGGCGACGAGCGCGGAGTCGATGCCGCCGGACAGGCCGAGCGTGACGCCGGTGAAGCGGTTCTTGGCCATGTAGTCCTTGAGGCCGAGCACGCAGGCGGTGTACACCTCCTCGTCCGGGTCGAGCGGGGGCGCGATCTCGCCCTTGGCCTGATGGACCGTGTCGGTGTCGAGCGTCCAGAACGACAGGTCCTCCATGAACATCGGGGCCCGGGCGAGCAGCGTGCCGTCGGCGTCCATGACGAAGCTGCCGCCGTCGAAGACGAGGTCGTCCTGACCGCCGACCTGGTTGAGGTAGATGAGCGGCGCGTCGACCTCGGCCGCGCGGCGGTGCGCGAGGTCGAGCCTAACGTCGGTCTTGCCCTCCTCGTACGGGGAGCCGTTGATGGTGACGAGCGCGTCGATGTCTCGCCCGGCGAGTTCGGCGACCGGGCCGCCGTCCTGCCAGATGTCCTCGCAGATCGCGACGCCGAGGCGTGCGCCGTCGACGTCGAGGACGACGGAGCGCTCCCCCGCCTTGAAGATGCGGAACTCGTCGAACACGCCGTAGTTGGGCAGGAAGTGCTTGTCGTATCCGGCCCACACCACGCCGTCGTGCAGGACGACGAGACGGTTGTACGGCTTGTCGGTGGCGCGGTCGGTGCCGACCGTGCCGACCACCACATACAGGTCGCCGAGGTCGTCCCTCTTCAGGCGGTCGGCGAGTTCGTCGGCCTTGTCCCACGCGGCCTGACGGAACGTGCGGCGCAGGGCCAGATCCTCGATCGGGTATCCGGTGAGCGTCATCTCGGGGAAGACGACGACGTCGGCGTGGCCTTCGGCGGCCTTGCGGGAGTAGTCGAGCACCTTGTCCGCGTTGGCGTCGAGCGCGCCGACGCAGGTGTCGATCTGGGCTAATGCGAAACGAATCTGGGTCATGCTCACTATCCTATAAGCCCCTCAGGCGAGTTCCCGGCCGACGCGCAGCGCGGCGTTGACGTAGAAGTTCACGAACGCGGGCAGCGAGGCGTCGAGCCCGATGAAGCGGGGGCTGTGCCAGTCGGCGCAGCCGGGCTCCCCGTTGGAGCCGATGAACGCGAACACGGAGCGGGTCACCTCGGCGAACTCGCAGAAGTCCTCCCCCGCCATGGAGGGGCGGATCGGCTCGAGCGTGGCGTAGTCGCGCACGTCGCCCGCGACGGACCGCGCCAGCGCGGCGTCGGATACGACCGGGTCCTGGAAGTCGTCCCATTCCACGTCGGCGGTGATCCCGAACGCCTCGGCGGTGTGCCCGACGATGGCGCGGAACCGGCGTTCGGCGAGCAGGCTGTCCTCCTTGTGGAAGTAGCGCACGGTGCCCTGGAACCCGGCTTCGGCGGGCACGACGTTCCACACGCGCCCGCCGTGCACCTCGGTGATGGACAGCACCAGCGGGTTCAGCGCCGAGATGTTGCGACTGACGATGGTCTGCAGCTCGAGCACCATGCTCGCCATCGCCTCGATCGGCCCGGTGCCCTTGTGCGGATAGCCGGCGTGCGTGCCGTCGGCGTGCAGCGTGACCTGGAACCGCACGCAGCCCGCCATCATCGGATCCACGCCGACGGCGATCTCGCCGGGCGCGTAGTTGGGGTTGTTGTGGGTGCCGATGATCGCGTCCACGTCGTCGAGCAGGCCGGCGTCCATCATCGCCCGCGCGCCCTGTCCGGTCTCCTCGCTCGGCTGGAAGAGGATCTTCACCGATCCGGCGAACCGGTCGCGGTGCTCGGCGAGCCAGAAGGCCGCGCCCAGAAGCCCCGTCATGTGCAGGTCGTGGCCACAGCCGTGCATGACGCCCTCGTTGACGGAGGTGAAATCGAGTCCGGTGTCCTCGACGATGGGCAGTCCGTCGATGTCGGCGCGAAGGGCGACGCGCGGCCCCGGACCGCCCTCGCCGCGGATCAGGCCGACGACGCCCGTGGGCAGCGGGTTGTCGAGGATCTCGACGCCGTGCGCGCGCAGCTGGTCGGCCAGATAGATGCTGGTGTCGAACTCCTTGAAGCTGCGCTCGGGGTGGGCGTGCAGGTAGTGGCGGATGTCGATGAGGCTTGGATCCAACTCGATGTGCTCGATATGCTCGGTCATGCCTCCCAAGATACCCCTTGCGTCTCCTGTACACTGGGAATGTGATCGGAGGATGGGGCGGACCGCCGCCGTCCTCGCCGAGGCTGCGAAACGGGAGGTTCATCGTGACGGCTGCGGGTTCGGGCATCAAGGGCGTGTTCTTCGACATCGACGGGACGCTGACGAGCTTCGTCACGCATGTGGTCCCAGCCTCCACGATCAGCGCGTTGCACCGGCTGCAGGCCAAGGGGATCAAGGTGTTCATCTGCTCGGGGCGCGCACCGAGCCACATGACCGTCGTGCTCGACACGATCCCGATCACCTTCGACGGCATCGTCGGGCTCAACGGCCAGTACTGCTGCGACCCGCACGGCTTCCTCGCCAAGGAGCCTCTCGGCGGCGACGACATCGCCACGATCACCGCATGGCTCGACGCCCATCCGGACGTCGTGGCGAACTACTGCGAATCCGACTACGTGTACTTCAACCAGGTGACCGAGGCGATGCGCGCCACATGGCGCCAGCTCGGCAAGACCGCGCCAAAGGTGTTCATCGACGACCCGCATACGCGTCCGCTGACGCACGAGACGTTCCAGATCAGCCCGTACATCGGGTACGACGCGCAGGACGAGATCGTCTCCCTGTGCCGCAACGTGCAGGGCGTGCGGTGGCATCCCGACTTCGTCGACCTGATCCCGGCGGACGGCGGCAAGCCGGTCGGCATCCAGCGCTTCATGGACCATTACGGCTGGATGCGCGACCAGATCATGGCCTTCGGCGACGGCGGCAACGACACGACGATGCTCGCGTTCGCGGGGATCGGCGTCGCGATGGGCAACGCCACCGAGGAGCCGAAGCGCGCGGCCGACTATGTGACCGACGACGTCGACCATGACGGCGTGCTCAACGCGCTCAGGCACTTCGGCGTGCTCGACTGACGCGTACGGTACACGTAAACCGGTACGGCCCGGAATAACCCCTTATAACAAACGTCGATTACGAAACCGCGTGGCCGGCTCCCGCATGTCTGTATAGTTGCCAATCGTTACGGCGGGCAAACCGTCGCTATCGATTGAGAGGAAGAACATCATGCGTTTCACGAAGACCGCCGCGGCCGCCATCGCCGCGATCACCCTGGCAGCGTTCGGCCTGGCCGGGTGCGGCAACGCCTCCACCGCCACCAGCTCGGAGGACGACAAGACCATCACCGTGGCCGCCAGCCCGACCCCGCACGCCGAGATCCTCAACAAGGCCGTCAAGCCGATCCTCGAGAAGGACGGCTACAAGCTGGAGGTCAAGGAGTTCACCGACTACGTGCAGCCGAACACCGCGACCGAGGACGGCGAGGTCGACGCCAACTACTTCCAGCACAAGCCGTACCTCGACAACTTCAACAAGGAGAAGGGCACGCATCTGGTGTCCGTCGAGACGGTGCACTTCGAGCCGTTCGGCCTGTACCCGGGCAAGACCACGTCGCTTGACGCGCTCGCCGACGGCGCCACCGTCGCCGTGCCGAACGACGCCACCAACGAGGCCCGCGCCCTCCTGCTGCTGCAGGACGCCGGCCTGATCGAACTCAAGGACCCGGAGGACATCAACGCCACGCCGAAGGACATCACCTCCAACCCGAAGAACCTGCAGTTCAAGGAGCTCGAGGCGGCCGTCGTGCCGACCGTCATCAAGGACGTCGACATCGCCGCGCTCAACGGCAACTACGCGATCCAGGCCGGCTTCGACGTGACCAAGGACGCCCTGCAGCTCGAGAAGGCCGACGGTCTGGCCGCCAAGACCTACGCGAACATCCTTGTGGTCAAGGAGGGCAACGAGGACACCGCCAAGACCAAGGAGCTCAAGAAGGCCCTCAACTCCGACGAGGTGCGCGACTACATCAACGACAACTACAAGGGCGCCGTCGTCCCGGTCTTCTGATCGGGCCGTCGTCCAATCCACTTTCCGACCAGCGGTACGATGCCGCACGGCCCGGCGTGACAGACGCCCGCCGTGCGGCATCGCCGTGTCTTCCGAGACCTTCACGACAAGGACTGTTCATGATCCAATTCGACCATCTGAAGAAAAGCTACGGCACCGGCGCGGACGCGCATGAGGTGCTGCACGACATCAACCTGACCATCGAGGACGGCGAGGTGTTCGGCTTCCTCGGCTCCTCCGGCGCCGGCAAGTCGACGCTGGTGCGCACCATCAACCTGCTGGAGCGCCCCACCGAGGGCAAGGTGATCATCGACGGCAAGGACGTCTCGCACGTCTCCGGCCGCGAGCTGGCCGAGCTTCGCACGAAGATCGGCATGATCTTCCAGGACTTCAACCTGTTCCAGCAGCGCACCGTGCTGCGCAACGTCACCTTCCCGCTGGAGCTCGCGCACCGTCCGAAGGACCAGCGCATCGAACGCGGGCGCCGCCTGCTGCGTCTCGTCGGCCTCGAGGGTTTCGAGGACCGCTACCCCAGCCAGCTGTCCGGCGGACAGCAGCAGCGCGTCGCGATCGCCCGCGCGCTGGCGAACGAGCCGAAGATCATGCTGTGCGACGAGGCGACGAGCGCCCTCGATTCGACGACGACCGTGCAGATCCTTGACCTGCTGCGCCGCATCAACCGCGAGCTCGGCGTGACCCTGGTGATCATCACCCACTCGCTGGCCGTGGCACGCAACATCTGCGACCGCGTGGCGATGATCGACGGCGGCAACATCGTCGAGGTCGGTGAGACCGCGGAGCTGTTCGCGCACCCGAAGAGCGACATCCTCAAGGCGCTGATCGCCAGCGCGAACGAGCAGAACGGCCGCGACGAGAAGGACGACGCGGCCGGCGCCGGCACGGACACGGACGTTACGAGGGAGGATCGCTGACCATGGGACAGGTCGTTTCGCAATTCATCGCCGACTACGGCGAACTGCTGCTCGAGGGCACGCGCGACACGCTCATCATGACGGCCGTGTCGACGCTGCTCGCCTACGTGCTCGGCATCCCGCTCGGCGTGCTGCTGACCATCACCGGCCCGAAATCGCTCTGGCCGCATCGCGCGATCAACACGGTGCTCGGCTGGATCGTCAACATCGGACGCTCGATCCCGTTCATCATCCTCCTGGTGGCGATCATCCCGTTCACACGTCTGATCGTCGGCACCTCGCTCGGCGTCGAGGGCGCGATGGTGCCGCTGGTCATCTCCGCCGCCCCGTTCGTGGCGCGCGTCGTCGAGCAGTCCCTCGCGGATGTGGACGGCGGACTCATCGAGGCGGCGCAGAGCTTCGGCGCGAACAACTGGCAGATCGTCACCAAGGTGCTGCTCTTTGAGAGTCTGCCTTCGCTGGTGCGTGGCGCGGCCATCACGTTCATCAACCTGTTCGGCTACTCCGCGATGGCCGGCACGGTCGGCGCCGGAGGCCTCGGCGACATCGCCATCCGCTACGGCTACCAGCGCTACCAGTACGACGTGATGATCGTGGCCGTGGTCCTGTCCGTGGTGCTCGTGCAGGTCATCCAGTCGCTCGGCGACTGGGTAGCCCGCCGCATCGACCACCACGCGCGCTGACATCACACGCTGACACCGCGCGAACGAAGCGTTGAAGCCGATACGTTAGACTGGGGCGTTATGAGTACCATCATCATGCACACCTCCGAAGGTGACATCACGATCAACCTGTTCGACGACAAGGCGCCGGAGACGGTGAAGAACTTTCTCGGCCTCGCCACCGGCGAGAAGGAGTGGGCCGACCCGTACACCGGTCAGCCCTCCCACGAGAAGTTCTACAACGGCCTGACCTTCCACCGCATCATCAAGGACTTCATGATTCAGGGCGGCTGCCCGCTGGGCAACGGCACCGGCGGCCCCGGCTACGACTTCGACGACGAGATCGACCCGTCGCTCAAGTTCGACCGTCCCTACCTGCTGGCCATGGCGAACGCCGGTCTGCGCCGCGGCATGGACGGCAAGGTCCACGGCACCAACGGCTCGCAGTTCTTCATCACGACCGTGCCGACCCCGTGGCTCGACGGCCACCACACGATCTTCGGCGAGGTCGCGGACGACGAGTCGAAGGCCGTCGTCGACAAGCTCGAGGCGCTGCCGACCGACCGCATGGACCGTCCGACCGAGCCGGCCGTGATCCTGTCCGTCGACGTGGCCGAGTGATGTCCGCCGCGCTCTGACCCGCTCTGACCCGCTCTGACGGACGCGGCCAAGAGCAGTGCGAACAACGCGAGCAACGCGAATACGGAAGAGAGCCCCGATCCCAACTCACGGGATCGGGGCTCTCTCAATGAACAAGCGAACAGGCTACTTCATCCGGCGCAGGCGCGGCTCGGCGGAGTCCTTCGCGCCGGTGATGCGGTAGACGTCGAAGACGCCGTCGATCTTGCGCACGGCGGCGAGCAGCGTGTTGAGATGCTGCGGATCGGCCATTTCGAAGCTGAACTGGCTGGTGGCGACGCGGTCGGAGCCGGTGGAGATCGAACCGGAGATGATGTTGACGCCGTGATCGGACAGCACGCGCGTCACATCGGACAGCAGGTTGCGGCGGTCCAGCGCCTCGACCTGGATCTTGACCATGAACACGCCCTTGGTGCTGGTCCACTCCACCTCGACGACGCGCTCGGACTGGCGCTTCTCCAGATCGATCATGTTCTGGCAGTCGGTGCGGTGCACGGACACGCCCTGGTTGCGCGTGATGAAGCCGATGATCTTGTCGCCCGGCACCGGCATGCAGCAGCGCGCCAGCTTGACCCACACATCGCCCACGCCCTTGACGGACACGCCGGACGAGCTGGTGGCCTTCTGACGGCTTTCGACCGGCTTGAGCGGCAGCGCCTCCTGCTCGATCTCCTCGTCGACCTCGTCGGCGCCGGCGTCCTTGACCAGATGGGAGATGACGTTCTGTGTGGAGATCTGCCCGTCGCCGATGGCGGCGAACAGGCCGTCGGCGTTCGGGAAGTTGAGTTCGTCGGCGACGCCGACCAGCGCCTCGGGGGTCAGCAGCGTGTTGATCGGCAGGCTGCGCTTGCGCATGGCGCGCGTCAGCTCGTCACGGCCTTCCTCGATCGCCTCGGTGCGGCGCTCCTTCGAGAACCACTGGCGGATCTTGTTGCGCGCCTTCGGGCTCTTGGCGAAGCTCAGCCAGTCGCGCGACGGGCCAGCGGTGTCGGATTTGGAGGTGAGGATCTCCACCGTGTCGCCGTTCTCGAGCTTCGTGTCGAGCGGCACCAGACGGCCGTTGACGCGCGCGCCCATCGTGCGGTGGCCGACCTCGGTGTGCACGGCGTACGCGAAATCGATCGGGGTGGCGGCCGCCGGCAGGGAGATGATCTTGCCCTTCGGCGTGAACACGTACACCTCGGCCGAGCCGAGATCCTCCTTGAGGGAGCCGAGGAACTCGTTGGAGTCGGGCGTCTCGGACGTCCAGTCCGCGAGCTGCTGGATCCACTTGAGGTTGTCGGCCTCGCTCAGCTCCTGGTTCTCGGAGCCCTCGCGCTTGCGGTCGGACTTGTCCGGCGAGCTCAGGGCGCGGCCGGCCTGACCGTTCTCCTTGTACTTCCAGTGCGCGGCGATGCCGAACTCGGCGCGACGGTGCATGTCCCACGTGCGGATCTGGATCTCGACGGGCTTGCCGCCGGGGCCCACCACCGTGGTGTGCAGCGATTGGTACATGTTGAGCTTCGGCATCGCGATGTAGTCCTTGAACCGGCCGGGGACCGGGTTCCACCGCGCATGCACGGCGCCGAGCGCCGCATAGCAGTCCTGGATCGAATCGACGATGATGCGCACGCCCACCAGATCGTAGATGTTGGCGAAATCATGCCCGCGCACGATCATCTTCTGGTAGATGGAGAAGTAGTCCTTCGGACGTCCGGTGACGTACGCCTTGATGTGCTGGGCGTCGAGGTCCTCGTTGATCTCGGCGAGGATCTGCTTCAGGTACACGTCGCGCTGACCGGCCCTGCGGGCCACGAGCACGACGATCTCGTTGTAGATCTTCGGATAGATGACCTTGAAGCTCAGCTCCTCGAGCTCGGTCTTGATGGCGTTCATGCCGAGGCGGTTGGCCAGCGGCGCGTACACGTCGAGCGTCTCATGCGCCTTCTTGACCGCGCTGGAGGTCTTCACGTAACGCCAGGTGCGAGCGTTGTGCACGCGGTCGGCGAGCTTGACGACGAGCACGCGCACGTCGCGGCTCATCGCCACGACCATCTTGCGGATGGTCTCGGCCTGCGCCGAATCGCCGTACTCCATCTTGCTCAGCTTGGTGACGCCGTCCACCAGGCCTGTGACCGTGTCGCCGAATTCGGCGCGGCACTGGTCGAGCGTGTAGTCGGTGTCCTCCACCGTGTCGTGCAGGAGACCCGCGGCGACGACCAGCGGGCCCATGCCGAGATCGGCGAGGATCTGCGCGACGGCCAGCGGGTGGATGATGTACGGTTCGCCCGACTTGCGCCGCTGGGCGGAATGCTGGATGACCGCGCGACGGTAGGCGCGTTCGAGGATGGTGAGGTCCTCGCCGGGGTGGTGGACACGGCACGCCTGCATGATCGGCAGCAGCGGATTGATCGGATCCGTGCTGACCTCGCAACCCAGCTTGCGTGCGGAATCGAATTCCATCTCATCGCCTGCCATGTGCCACCTCCCTCGGTTCACGCCTTGCCACGGGCTTTTCTCTGGCTCTCTATCCTAACGCGCCTGACGCTGTTCGGACCAACGCGATTCAGGCCAGTCCGGTGGAGCCGAACCCTCGCTCGGCCCTGTCCGAACCGGGCAGGCTTTCGGCGGGGACGAACCTCGCCTCGACGTAGCGCTGGATGACCAGCTGCGCGATGCGGTCCCCCACCTCGAAGTGCGCGGTGCGCTCCGGATCGAGGTTGATGAGCGGCACCTTGATCTCGCCGCGGTATCCGGCGTCGATGGTGCCGGGCGCGTTGAGCACGGTGACGCCCTGCTTGACGGCGAGGCCGCTTCTCGGATGCACCAGACCCACGTAGCCGTTCGGCAGGGCGATGGCCACGCCGGTGGGCACCAACGCGCGTTCGAACGGCTTCAGGTCGAACGCCTCGGCGGCCCTCAGATCGGCCCCGGCGTCACCGGCGTGCGCGTAGAACAGCCGGGCGAGTTCGGCCGGCTGGTCCGGGCCGACCGCCCTGACGAGAACCTCGGTGTTCTCCGGCTCGTTGTATGCGGGATCGAAGGTCATGTCAGGCCGCGCACTCCTGGCACACGGGCTGGCCGTCGTCGGTCATGTAGGCCAGCTGGCTGCGATGCTTGACCAGGAAGCACTCGGAGCAGATGAACTCGTCTCCCTGCATCGGGATGACCGTCACGGAGGAGTCCTCGTTGCTCAGGTCCGCACCCGGCAGCTCGTAGTCCTCGGCAATGGCGTTCTCGTCGTCGTCGATGTCGCTCGAAGAGTTCTGAGAGCCCTTTCCCAGAGCCTGCAGCGATTCCTCGTCCTCGTCCTTGTTACGGGGGGAATCATAATCCTGAGCCATCGCGATCCTTTCGTCCGTACGTCCGCGCCTGGGTGACGCGGACATATCATGATTATGACCATAACGGTTATGATCATAGCGGTCCGTTGCGTTTACTCGGCATAGAATACACGATTTGAAATACTCGTAAAGTTCGACACGTGGGGCATACTTGAAGAAGTAACTCCAGTTTTACAGAAAGCGGTGCGCGCATGCCTGAGAATTCGCCGAGGGGGGCTCGTCTCGACCATGTTTCCGACGCGGGCGACCTGGTGTTCGAAGCGGGCGGCGAACGGTTCGTCGTCACGGTCGACGACGCGCTGGAACGCGCGGTGCTCGCGGCGAAGCAGATCCGCATGGAGTCCCACAGCCTGCGTCAGCCGCGCGCGAACGCCGCCCTGCCGATCTCCCGGATCCAGCAGCTGATCCGCGCCGGCGCGGACCCCGCGCAGGTCGCCGAACGATACGGCCTCGATCAGGCGCTGGTGCGCCGTTTCTCCGCGTCGGTGCAGATGGAGAAGCAGTACGCGATCGAACAGTTCAAGCGTATACCGGCGCCCAAGGAGAGCCGCGTGCGCACGGTCGAGGACCTCATCTACATGACGCTCGCGATGGCGAGGGTCGATCGCGGCACGCTCTCCTGGCAGGCGACGAGGCGCGGCCATGAGCCGTGGCGCATCTCGGCGATGTTCCTCGCCTCCGGGCGCAAGGTGCGCGCCGAATGGACGTGGGACATGCACGACAACACCGTCGTGTGCCTCAACCCCGCGGCCAAGAAGCTGCTCGGCGAGCAGAATCTGGGATTGGGCGGCGAGTCGGACATGCGCCGGCCCGATCTGGCGCCGATCATCGAAGAGTCCATGGCCCCGCAGCCGAGTCAGACGGCCGGTGACATGGACTTCCCCATCTCCCCCGCCGTCGCGAACGGACGGGCCGCCTCCGCCACGTCGCTGATGCCCGTCGTGCCGGAGCCTGATGACCCGTCGGAGGGCGGTGCCGCGGCGGACGCGACGAACGGGGACTCCCGCCCGGAGACGATGGGGGACATCCCCGTCGTGGAGGGCGATGCGTCCCGGCAATCCGCGCAACCGGAACGGACGGACGGCGTGAATGGCGATCTGCCGCCGGTCCCCGATCCGGAGGGCGGCGACCGCAAGTCCCCCGGTTCCGTGGGAACCGTGGCCGCCGGCGCGTCCGATATGTCCGACGACGCGGGCAACGGCGCACAGGACGGCCAATCGGCGCAGGCGCCGAAACGACATACGCGCCGCTCCGCGATCCCCAGCTGGGATCAGATCCTCTTCGGGGAGTGACCGCCCCGGCTGACGCCGATCACGTCGGTCACGCCACGTCGATCAGGCAGGGGATGTCCATCTCCAGCATGGTCTGCGAACCGTGCACACTGGGCAGGCGCGTGGCCTTGTCGGATTGGATGCGCGTGTCGACCAGCGTGACGGCCCCGGCGGCCTGCACGATGACGTCGCCGAGCATCGGCTCGACGCGGGGGTCGACCGGACCGAACAGCCCGTCGGCGATGGCCTCGCGCTTGGTGCGCACCAGCGCCCTGTCCTCCAGCCGGCTGCGCCATCTGCTGGCGATCGAATCGGGGTCCTCGCCCCGCTCGGCGTAGAGCATGAGCGCGCGCGGCTCCCCGCCGACCAGACGCACTCCCCTGGCGAGTTCCGGCTCGGCGGCGATGTCGATGCGCTCGCGCGGGTCGACGGTCACCATGCCGTGATCGGCGACGACGACGATCAGCGTGCCCTTCGGCGCCTCACGCTTCAACATCGACAATTGCGCGTCAATGCGTTCGAACGTGCCGACCCACTGTTCGGAATCCCATCCGTCGGCGTGACCGACCTTGTCGGCGTCGCGGATGTACAGGTATGTGAGGCCGGGTGTGCGCGCCGCGCGGGCCGCCGCACGCACGCGGTCGGACGGGGTGACGCCCGCCACGTACCGTCCGCCGCGCAACGCCGCCTCGGTCAGCGGCGATCCCTCGAACTTCGCCAGTCCCGAACTGGTGACCTCGACCCCCTCCGCGACAAGCCGCTCGAAGACGGTGGGCTCCCGCTGCAGGTCATGCGGGTCGACGAGCGGACCGGCCTTGTCCGCCTCGGCCTTCGGCATCAGCGGGTCCTTGAACTGGATCAGCTGGATGATCCGGTCGCCCTCCGGGTCGAGCTGCGTGTATCCGGCCATGCCGGTCAGACCGGGGCAGGTGCCTGTGCCGAACGTCGCCATCGCGGCCACCGTGGTGCTGGGCGCGCAGGTCGAGATCGGACGCTGGTTCGCGCCCTCGCGCATCAGCGAGCGCAGGTAGGGCGCGTGCCCCAGCCGCATGTTGAGGTTCCAGTAGCCCAGTCCGTCCACGAGCACGACGATCGCGGATGCGGCGTCGGGGAAACCAAGCGAGCGTTGGAGGGCCTTGGGGTCGGCGTGCACGCGCGTGGCGACCGGGTGCCCGATGGCGGCAGAGAGGGCCGGCAGCACGGCGGACAGATGCAGCGCGCCGCCGCGGGTACACTGTCCCGGTTGGCTTTCCGCCGCGGGCGTCCAGTCGCCGTACTCGGCAGTCTGGGTCAATCGGAGCAGTTCGTTCATTTCCGGCACATCCACACTCATATGGTTCA
This sequence comes from Bifidobacterium rousetti, assembly GCF_008698235.1. GTDB lineage: Bacteria > Actinomycetota > Actinomycetes > Actinomycetales > Bifidobacteriaceae > Bifidobacterium > Bifidobacterium rousetti. Next base: position 200,494 of record NZ_PEBH01000001.1, on the reverse strand, counting down.
TAGTAATCGTCGTCCGACATCTCCCGTTCGTCGACCTTCCGCCCCGTCCGGAACCGGTGGCATCGCTGCTGGTAGTATGGTGCGGGTTTGATTTTCGTCGGTTGTCTTTCGTCAGGGAGTCCGTCTTATGGCATCGCATCGCAGGAACACCGCCTCGGCATATGATCCGCGCACCGTCAAGGAGCATATCGTCGAGACGCCGTTGAACGAGGAGATGAGCAAGTCGTTCCTCGAGTACGCGTATTCGGTGATCTACGCGCGCGCCCTGCCCGACGCCCGCGACGGCCTGAAGCCGGTGCAGCGGCGCATCGTCTATCAGATGGGTCAGATGAACCTGACGCCGGACCGCCCGTACATGAAGTCGGCTCGTGTGGTCGGCGAGGTGATGGGCAAGCTGCACCCGCACGGCGATTCGGCGATCTACGAGGCGATGGTGCGTCTGGCGCAGCCGTTCGCGATGCGTCTGCCGCTGGTCGACGGCCACGGCAACTTCGGTTCGCTCGACGACGGCCCGGCCGCCTCCCGATACACGGAGGCGAGGCTCGGCCCGGCGGCGCTCGCGATGAATGCGGATATCGATGAGGACACGGTCGATTTCACGCCGAATTACGACAACAAGCTCAAGGAGCCGACCGTGCTGCCGTCGGCGATCCCGAATCTTCTGGTCAACGGCGGCTCCGGCATCGCGGTGGGCATGGCCACGAACATGGCGACGCATAACCTCGGCGAGGTGATCGCGGCAGCCAAGCATCTGATGGCGCATCCCGACGCCACGCTCGAGGAGCTCATGCGCTACGTGCCGGGCCCGGACTGGCCCGGCGGCGGCATCGTGATCGGCCGCGACGGCATCCGCGAGGCGTACGAGACGGGCCGTGGCACGCTCACCACCCGCTCGAAGACCCATATCGAGAACGTGACGGCGCGCAAGAAGGCGATCGTCGTCACCGAACTGCCGTTCATGGTGGGTCCGGAACGTGTGCTGGAGCGCATCTCGGAGGGTGTCAAGGCCCGCAAGCTGGAGGGCATCACCGGCGCCATCGATCTGACGGACCGTCATAACGGCACGCGCATCGTCATCGAGATCAAGACCGGCTACGACCCGAACGCGGTGCTGGCGCAGCTGTTCCGCCACACGCCGCTGCAGGACAACTTCACCATCAACAACGTGGCGCTGGTCAATGGACGTCCGCACACGATGGGTCTGAAGGAACTGCTCGAGGTGTGGGTGGAGCATCGCCGCGTGGTCGTGCGCCGGCGCAGCGAGTTCCGCCGCAGGAAGGCGCTCGAGCGTCTGCATCTGGTCGAAGGCCTGCTGCTCGCGATGGTCGACATCGACGAGGTCATCCAGGTGATCCGCTCCTCCGACGACGCGGACGCGGCGAAGAACCGGTTGATGGCCGTGTTCGATCTGGACGAGGTGCAGGCGCAGTACATCCTCGACCTGCGTCTGCGCAGGCTGACCCGCATGAGCCGCATCGAGCTCGAGACGGAACGCGACGACCTGAAGCAGCGCATCGAGGAGCTGGATCGTATCCTCGCCTCCGCCGAGGAACTGGACCGAGTGGTCGTGTCCGAGATGGACAAGACCGTCGAGGAGTACGGCACGCCGCGTCGCACCGTGCTGCTGGACGAGGGGCCGGACGGCTCGCTCGCGCCGGTCTTCGCCAAGGGAGATGACTCGGGCGCGTCATCCGCCGCGTTGGAGGCGGCGCGCGCCGCCGAGACGCTGTCCTCCGCCGAGGCCGACGTGGAGGCCGCGACGGCCGCACGCAAGGCCGGCGAGGACGATGCCGCCGCCGCGGCCCTGCAGATCGAGGACGAGCCGTGCGTCGTGATGATGGGCGCGACCGGCCTGATCGCACGCACCACCCCGTCCGCGATGGACGTGTACGAATCGCGTTCCGTCTCCGACAAGCGCGTGAGGAACGACGAGATCACGACGATCTTCGCGACGTCCACGCGTTCCACGTACGCGCTGATCACCTCCGCGGGCCGTCTGGTGCTCGGCCATGTGGCCGACCTGCCGGCCCTGCCGCCGTCGGACACGCTGAGCGTGACCGGCGGAGTCAAGGCCGACGAACTGATCGGCATGACGGAGAACACCGATCCGGTGCCCGGCGAGCATGTGGTCACGGCGATCGCGATGACCCCGGCCGACGGTACAGGTGAGGGTTCCGACGACTCCGATGCCGCAGCCGCGGCACCCGCCCCGCTGACGATCGGCACGAGGAACGGCGTGATCAAGCGCTGGAACCGTGAGGCGCCGACGACGATGGACTCCTGGCCGGTCATCGACCTGAAGGACGGCGACGAGGTGCTGTTCGCCGCGCCCGCCGCGGACGAGGACCGTCTGGTGTTCGTCTCCTCCGACTCCTCGCTGCTCACCTTCGAGGCCGGCAACGTGCGCCCGCAGGGTCGTACGGCCGGCGGCATGGCCGGCATCCGCCTGGCCGAGGGCGCGCATGTGGCCGCGTTCAACGTGGTGCCCGCCGGCAAGGTCGCGTGGACGTACGAGGAGGGCGACAACGGCCTGACCGCCGCGTCCGGCGCCGTGGTGCTCACCGTCGCAGGCGACGAGGACGCGCTCGCCGGTACGGAGAACGGCTCCGCGAAGCTGACGCCGCTGGAGATGTACCCGACCAAGGGCCGCGCGACCGGCGGTGTGCGCTCGCAGCGTTTCCTCAAGGGGCAGAACACGTTGATCTTCGCGTGGGTGGGCCTCTACCCGCTGCACGCCTCCACCGATTCCGGCTCCCCCGTCGAGCTGCCCAAGCCCGATATGCGCCGCGACGGCTCCGGCGTCGACCTCGCCGCCCCGATCGCGGTCATCGGCTGATCATCCACATCGGAAGTTCGTTCCCGCCGTCCTTCGGCTCCTCCTGCCCGGGGAGTCGAGCCGCGGGGCCGGGACGGACTCCCGACACAGGGCACACGGGCACTGGGTGATGTGTACCCTGAAGACCTCTGTCATGAAGACCTCCACTTCAGGCTGTCTCAGAGTTGGTCTTGGAGTCGGTAGGTGTCACAACGTGATTCCAGCCCGTTTTTCGATGCGTTGTGACAATTTTCGTTGTCACAACTCGCTCGAATCAGCAAAAAACGCACGTCGTGACAAGAACGACGATCCCGCGACGGACGACGACTGAGACCGTCCCATCGAAAAGCTTGGAATTCCGCCATTCTGACGATTCCCTTCTGCGCGTGATCGCATGTGTCGCCGACAATCCGTGTCACGACGCGCAAAAAGCGACGAAAACCACACGTTGTGACAAGGTCCCGTGCCATTCAGCGACGATTCGGAGTATTCTCACGTTGAACGGCAGTGCAGGGTGCAGAGAAACGATGCTCAACGAATGTTCCAACAGTGAGCAGGCAGAACCGAGTGGATATATGCCTCCCCTTGTCGGCCTTGTCCCACGCAGTGACGACGAGAATACGGTTTACCACCTACACTGACAAGTATGCGTTTGTCGAGGATCTCCACGTTGTATATGGTGACGACCGCGCTCAATGCCACAGACTGAACGTATCTCGGAGGTGAAATGAGCGAATATCAGGAATCCAAAGTCGGTGACGACAAGCAAAGCTGGCCGAAACCGAAACAGAGCCGGCGTGCAGGCAAAGGCATGGGCGTGGCCGGCAAACCGGCGCCTGCCTTCGCCGGTAAAGACAAACGCGCGATGCCGTTCAAAGCCACCGGGCACAAGGGTGGCATCAGCTTCCGGTGACTCGTTTCGTCCCCTGTGCCGACCGTCCTGTCAACCGGAGAGCCTGACGCATATCCATGACACCGGCCTCGGCCTCCCACAGCCTCGCATCGTATACTGAGCCACCATCGCGCACTTCCAGTTCCAGACCAGTGCGTGCAACCGAATACCAGTGGAGCGCCCGCTCATAGTCCAACGTGCATCCGCGTGCGTTTGCGTACGCCCGTGCAAGACGCAGTGCTACGCTCCCCCAGATGCGTGGCGTACCATCACGACCGTACCGGTACGCTCTCAGGAACATGTCAAGAGCCTTGGCGTAGTCAATTTTGCATCCCCTGCCTTCGGAGAGCATGTCACCGAGTTTGTAGCAACCTTCGGCGATACCGGCTTCGGCCGCGTGACGGAAGCAGTCATACGCCAATACATCCGTATCCGGCTTGGGCGGCACTTCGCCGAAGGTATCGAAATACGAGCGATAGTACTCCCCCTCGCACCTGTCATAGGCGTACACATAGCCAAGGCAGAGCCAGCCGATCGGGTTACCACGGCCCGCCGCATGCCGGTACAGGATTTCGGCGGCCTTGAAGCAGTCAATACGCAGCTCATGGTCCTCTACTCGGGTGTAGCCCATGCCCTCCCCGTAGTACATACCGCCGTAATGCAGGGCTATGTCGCCGTCAGGATCACTCAGATCCGCCACATGACAGCAGTCGTCCTCGTCGGTACCGGCGTCGTAGAACGGCACGCCTTCGGACGCCTCATCCGCATGCCCGATACCCACTGGCTCGATGTCCACGAAGTCGGGATCGGGATAACAGCCAATGCGGTCCCGTCCGGCAGTTCCGTCTTCGTCCCGTACCGGCATGGTGATGAACAGTAAAGGCAGGATGGGCCCGACCACCGGATCATCATAGAGGAAATACTCGTCGCCGTAATCGATAACGGGTATGTCATCGTGCGCGTTAATCAGCGGATTGCCGCTTTCGTCAAACACCATGGCTATGCCTTCCCGATCAATCTTTCATGACCAACCGCACCCAGATGCGATGATATTCGCCCAGCGTCTCCGTCTCCAGATATTCGGCATAGACGTGTTTGCCTGCATCCAGGAGACGCGCGATGATCTCGTTCTCATGCGCACGCACGAAGCCGATGGACGTCTCGCCGAGCAGTGCCTCCACAGTCCACGGGTCATCGGCATCATCCGGTTCGCGCCGCAGCACAATGGTCTGTCCCGTTCCAGCTTTACGTATATGCTCGAGCATGTCGGCATTCGCACCGCTGTCCGCGAATCCGCGTCCCCCGATCAGATACGTACGATCCACAAGCACGATGGTCGCCGCATATGGCTGTGGCAGTCCGAGTCCGTCTCCCGATCCCGTGAACGGCACTAACGTAAATCCATCGTCGGCAAGCGATATTAGGTCCACCGCAGCATTCCCATCATCAGAGCCGTTCCGCATCGTCTCGTCCTTCCCGTTCGCCTCGTTCGGCGTCTTCGATGCCGTTGTCATTGCTCTCGGTCCTCCTTGACCAGTCTCTCGTATATCTCATCGTAACGGGTCTGTTCCCGTTCGTATGTTTCCACTTGCGTTCTTATGACACTCACCGTCGCGCTCACCCATTCCGGGTCCGTGAGTCTGTCGCGCAACGTGTACGGCTCCGTGGAAGTCAGCTTGTCAAGTCTGGTTGTACAGGCCTTAAGCCGATCGTCCAGCAATTCGCATTCGGTTTCCAGTTCATCGACCGTCAATCGTGAGTAATCAACGTCATCCGCCATGTCCACGGTGGCTACGTCCAGCGCCCGCATGAGCTCCAGATCACCGTGGGCGAGCGCGTTCTGCGCCATGGCGTAGTAGTCGGCGCGTTCCTCATCTCCGGGGAACAGGTCGGGATGAAACCGGCGAGCCAGTTTGCGGAACAGCCTGTTCAGTTCCTTGGATTTCGCTGGTCCCATGGGACGCATGCCACTGTGCCAGCGCAGCAGGTCGTTCAGTTGCCGTGTCTCCCGCGCGATTCGCTGCTTCCACTGAGAGAACTCCGCGTCGAGTTGTTTCGTAACGGCTTCGGCGTCCACCGGTTTCCCCTGATTGGTGGACATCCTAGCCAACGCGTTTCGTCGTTTGGCACGTCGAACCGCCAGTTCCGCCTTGATCAGTCGAGTCCTCCACACGCCGATCTTGGTGGCGTAGTCGGCTTTGATCTGCGGGATCTCCTGTTGCCGGATCTCATCGATACGCGCCAGCGTCCGTGCTATGGCCGCACGCAGATCCCTTATACGTTTCATAGATTCTGCCGTCAGTTGCATGGTCTTGCGATCATATGGCCCGGCGGTGTCCTCACAATTCGCCATATCGGCTCCTTATCCTCTTCCAGTATGCCATCACCGCTAATACGTACGCATGTCCCCCGGAACGTTGGCGAGAGACCGAAGACGGGGATTATGTCCCGCGGCGATGGCATGGCTACTACACTGGGACTGCAGGAGGCGAATCATGAGACTTCTGGTGGCGGTAGGCAATACGGCGTTGTCCCATGCGATCCAAGGGACGCTCAGCAATGCCCGGTACACGGTGGTGGCGGTCGAGCCGAAAAGCATGGCCTCCCCCGAGGCGGCGCCCAAGGTCGTCGCCGCAGTGCTCCGCGAGCATACCGACGATCCGGCCGAGAAGCCGTTCGACATCGCCGTGCTCGGCTCCCCCGATCTGGTGCCTGCCGTCAAGGCGGTGCAGCCGTCGATCAGGACGCTGCTGCTCGCCACCACCGCCCTGCGCGGAAGCGTGGCTGATGCCGCGCGCGCGGCGTCCAAGGCGGTTCCGAACGCGGGGCTCGGCGGTGATACCGCCTCCGAGTCGTCCAAGTCGTCCGTTTCATCCGATCGCCCGTCTGATCAATCGCACGGTCAAACTCACGATCAGGCATCCGGTCAACCCGCCGCCTCGACGCAGCCGGCCGATCCGACGAAACCGGACGCCACACTGCGACTCCCGTTCTCCGATACGGAACTGCTCTCCTACGTCGAGTTGTTGGCGCGTGATTCCGCCGGGGCCGGCGCCGAGACGATGATGATCCGCGGCGATCTGACGCTGGACCTGACGAACCGCAAGGCGTATTTCGCCAGCACGCACAACGCGATGCCGCTGTCCCGACTGGAATACGATATCCTCGAGACGCTGGTCAGGGCGCGAGGACGGTTCGTCGGCCTCGATGAGCTGCAACATTCCGGTGGCTCGTATTTCACACAGGAAGGTCTGGTCCGCCGCGGCGTCGAATCGCTGGATCGCAAGCTGCGCAGCGCCGGTCTCATCATGACCAAGCGTGACGGCTACTATCGCGTGCTCTAGTACAGGCGCATGCCCTGTGGGACCGGGGTGAAACCGGCCTGATGCAGGACGCGCATATAGGAGTTGCTCGCGTTCAGGGGCCAGCCGTTCACGTCGGTGAAGGTGAACGTGCCGGGACCGTTGCGACGCAGGGAGTATGCCAGCTCCGTGAGAGCCGGCCTCAGCGTCTGCGCCTCACCGTCGCGATCAACGGTGAAGGGTCGCGTGGCGGCGGTATCGGAGACTTTCTGCTCCCCTTTGTCACCGAACACGGTCAGATGCTTCGATCTTGGCGTGGCGTAGGCGACGGGAGCCCCGTCGGAGAGCACCACGATGCCTCCTGCACGTCTGGTCGGCTTGCCGGCGCCGCTCGGTGTGGGCGGCCAGGCGATCGCGGAACCGTACAGGTTCGCCGGGTCCAGCACGCTGATCGCGACGGGTGAGCGCATGTGACCGTCATCGGCCGCGGTCCGGCTGCCTTCCACATTCGCGGAACCCATATTCCGCAGTGCGTCGACCGTGTCCCGCTCGGCGAACTGGGCGGCACCGAAGCCCTTCACGAACATGCCTCGCGAAAGACGCCCGTGCTCCTCCATGCGTTTGAGCAGCGGATAGATGCCGGAGAATCCGCCGAGGATACCCTCCCTGTCGATCAGGGGCTGTGCGATGACGCCGTACCGGTCGAGGAGGATCTCGACCCGTTCCAACGCCTGACGTTCCGGGGTCGTCGACGGATCACCCTCGATGTCCTCGACAGCGTCCGAACCGATCGTTTCGGTCATTCCGATCGTTGCGTCGACCGTGACTCCCGTTCCCACACCTCCGACCAGCGACCACAGGCCGCTCACGGTCATCGGGATGCGGGTCTGCACGCGGATGCGTCGACGTGACGCACGAACCGGCGTGCGAACCTTCCGACCGCCCGAACCCAAGCCCAATCCCGATCCAGCTTCCAGCGCGCGTACGGGCACGAGCGAGCTATTGGTGACCTTGCCCTGCCACACCAGCGACCATAGGGCCTCCTCGAACTGGCTGTCGGACCATGGACGCGGCGAAGCGTCCGGCGCGGGGACGTCGAGGATCTCACCGGTCTCGGGATCGACGGTCTCCACCGTCTCGATGAACCGTGCCGCGTCATCCTGCCAGCGTGCGCGGGTCATCGCGGCCAGTTGCGATACATGATAGGCGCCACCGGCCGAGAGGACGTCGAGAATGGCATCGGGAAGCGTCATACCGTCATCGGCTGCGGAAGAACCATCATCCCCATCCCCCGCGCCGTGTACCAGCAGCAGCGAATCGGCGGGATGGAAGGCGATCAGCCCCGGCTCCGACGCCTTGGTGCCGCCGGTCTTGGAGCCGATCCACACGATCTCCCCGCCGGTGATCAGCTCGTCGAGCATCGCGGGCGAGTATCCGCCGACACGCGAGGGGAACACGTTCGACTCCCACACGGATGCGGGCAGCGCCACCCCCTCAAGTTGTTCGATGACGCGCATCAGCCCGTCCACGCCCTCGTACCGTTCGCCGCCGACCGGCCCAACGCCCTGACGTTCCAGCAGGAACGACTGGTAGACGGCCGGCTCGACGGGTCGTACGGCCGAACGCGCCTTGGCGAGGGAGCGTGCGCGGATACGACGGAACACCTCCCGGTGCAGCCATTGTGTTGAGGTGGATGCCGAATCGTTCGACGCAGTGTCGATGAAATGTCCGCTGAGAAGCTCCCCGCGTCCCGCAAGCTCGTCGAGCGCATGCACGGCCTCGTCGGCCGCGATACTCAGGTCGGCGATCATCCGTTCGGCGGTGAACGGTCCATGCGTCTTCGCGTATCTGGTCACACGTCCCATCACGTCATCCGGTGCGAGGTCGTTCCAGAAGGTGCGCCCCGCGAGCTCCCCCTCGACCTCGGCGATGACGGCCGGGTCGAGCACGGTGGCCATGTCGGTGACGCCGAGCAGCCGTTCCAGCACCTCGGGGTCCATGGACAGCAACCGCACGCCGCGCTCGGCCTGCGGCACGTCGTACTGGTACATGACCGATCCGACGAATCCGAACAGCAGGTTCTCGGCGAACGGCGAGGGAGTCTCCGTCGCCACGGCCCGCAGGGCGACGTTTCCGGAGTCGAGACCGGTCATGAGCGTACGCAATGCGGGCAGGTCGTATACGTCCCGCAGACATTCGCGGGCGGTTTCGAGCAGCAGGGGGAAGTTATGCCGGACGCGCGCGGCGTTGAGCAGTTGGGCGGCGCGCAGCCGCTGCTGCCACAACGGCACGCGTTTGCCGGGTTCGGTGCGCGGCAGGAACAGCGACCGTGCGGCGCATTCGCGGAATCGGGCCGCGTACAGCACGCTTTCGCCCACCCCGGTCTCGACGATCCGTTGCAGCTCGTCCGGATCGAACAGGAGCAGTTCGCGGATGGGGATGTCGCCGACGCCGTCGGGCAGACGGATGACGATGCCGTCGTCGGCCGCATACGCCTGCCCGTCGAAGCCGTATCGTGTCTTGAGCCGTGCGGTGACGGCCATCGCCCACGGCTGGTGGACGCGCCGGCCATACGGCGAGTGGATGATGACGCGCCAGTCGCCCTCCTCGTCGGGACAGCGTTCGACGACGATGGCGGTGTCGTTCGGCACGGTTCCGGTCGCGGCCTGTTGTTCGGCGAGCAGCCTGGCAAGGTTGGATACGGCGTTGCTGTCAAGGCCGTCGGCGTGCAGACGACGTGCTGTGGATTCATCGAAGGAGGGCGACGCATCCGATGACCGCGGCGTGACGAGGCCCGCCGAAACCTCCCGCAGGAACCGTCCTTTGGCGCGGCCGAAGCCGGCGTCCCGGCCGGATTCCTCGCCATGCCAGAACGGCAGACGCGCGGTGCGTCCGGGCGCGGGCGTGACGACGACGCGGTCGCGGGTGATCTCCTGGATCTGCCAGGTGGAGGTGCCGAGGGTGATCACGTCACCGACGCGCGACTCGTAGACCATCTCCTCGTCGAGTTCGCCGACGCGGCGCTGCCCTTTGCCGGCGTCCGCCTCGGGCAGGATCACCGTGTACAGCCCCCGATCCGGGATCGTGCCACCGGAGGTCACCGCAAGCCGTTGCGCGCCGGGGCGCGCGGCGATGAGATCGGCCTCGTGGTTCCACATGAGCGGCGGCCGGAACGCGGAGAACTCCTCGGTGTTGTACGCGCCGGTCATCATGCCCATGACCGCGTCGAACATGTCTCGCGCGAGGTTCTCGAACGGCGCGGACCGGCGCACCGTTCCATACCATGCGTCCGGTTTCAGGTCGTCCATCGCGGCCGCGGCCACGGTCTGCTGGGCGAGGATGTCCAACGGGTTCGACGGTATGTCGAGCGGTTCGATATCCCCCGCGCGCATGCTCTCGATGCTGGCGGCCACGCCGACGATCTGCTCTCGCGTGAGCGGGTAGAACAGCGCGTGCGAGACGCCGCCGACGCGATGGTCGGCGCGGCCCACGCGCTGCAGCCCGGACGCGACGGACAGCGGCGGCGAGATCTGGATGACCAGATCGACCGATCCCATGTCGATGCCGAGCTCGAGGCTGCTGGTCGCGACGACGCAGCGCAGCTCGCCGCGTTTGAGCCGTTCCTCAATCTGCTTGCGGCGGTCCTTGGACACGGAACCGTGATGCGCCATCGCGATCACGTCATCCGCGCCGTGCGAGCCGACGAGCATCGTGGTCGAACCGACGACGGCGTCGTAGTGCCGGGCGAATCCCTCGCGCCCCTCGGGCGACGTCTTGTCCCCGCTTCCGGCGTTTCCGACTCCCCCGCTCCCCCGCCGTTCGGCGTACAGGTCGTTGAGACGCGCGGTGAGTTTTTCGGCGAGACCGCGCGAATTGACGAACACGAGCGTGGTGCGGTGCGCGAGGATCTCGTCGAGGACGCTCGCCTCGACCACTGGCCAGATCGACCCGGACGACCCGGAACCGGAATCCGAACCCGAGCCACTGCTGAGGTCGCGCATGTCGGGCAGAGGCTCGACGACTTTCAGGTCCATGTCGGGCCGTTGCCCGGGGTTGACGATGCTCACGGGCTGCATACCCCCAAGGAACCGCGCGGCTTCGGCGGGCGGGTTCACCGTGGCGGACAGGCCGATGCGCTGCGCCGGTCTGTGCGGCGCGTCATGCGCGCCGCCCGCGCCGTGCACAGACGTCTGCGCGCCGTCCCGTCCGGATCCGGTGATGAGGTCGTCGAGCCGCTCGAGGCTCAGCGCGAGATGCGCGCCGCGTTTGGTGCCGGCGAGCGCGTGGACCTCGTCGACGATGACGGTGTCGACGGTTCTGAGGATGCGACGGGCCTTCGAGGTGAGGATGAGGTAGAGCGATTCGGGTGTGGTGACGAGGATGTCCGGCGGATGCGTGGCGATGGCCCGGCGTTCCTTGGGCGTGGTGTCGCCGCTGCGTGTGGCCACGCTGATGGGTGGCGCCGCCAGCCCCATCGCCTCGCACTGGCGTGCGATGCCGGCAAGCGGCGCCTCGAGGTTCTTCGCCACGTCGACGGCGAGCGCCTTGAGCGGTGAGATGTAGAGGATGCGTACGCCACGCGGCCGTTTGCCTGAGGCGCCCGCGGCGATGTCGGCGCCGTCCGTCATGAGTCGGTCGATCGCGGAGAGGAACGCGCACAGCGTCTTGCCGGAGCCGGTGGGGGCGATGACGAGTGTGTTCGCTCCGGAGTGGATGACCGGCCATGCCTCACGCTGCGCTTCGGTGGGCGTGCCGAAGGCGTGTCTGAACCACTCCCGTGTGGGGTTCGAGAACGACGCCAGAGATTCGCACATATGTTCGATTATGGTGCGGGGGCGCGACTGACCGACACGGCTCACGCGCGCTTGCGGCGCAGCGATTCGTGCATCGCGACCATGAGCGCGAGGAAGACGAGCAGGTAGAACGGGAACAGGGAGATGGTCACGTACTGGGCGATGAGGCCGAACAGCGGGGGCATGAGCATCGAGCCGATGTAGGCGCACGCCATCTGCACGCCGACGATGGCCTGCGAGTTCTCCTCGCCGAAATAGGACGGCGTGGAGTGGATGATGCACGGGTAGACGGGGGCGCAGCCGAGTCCGATGATCGTCAGTCCCGCGAACACGCCGAGGTGATGCGGCAGCGGCAATAGCAGGACGATGACGCCGGCGAGGATGAGCGCCTGCCCGAGGCGGATCATCTGGTGGTCGGCCAGTCGCATGGTGAGGAACCCGCTCAGCGCCCGGCCGACGGTGATGCCGATGAAGAACAGGCTGATCCAGCTGGCAGCCTCGGCCTTGCCGATGCCGTGCCCCATGACCATGTAGCTCGCGCCCCACAGCATGCAGGTGGATTCGATGGCGCAGTAGCACAGGAACATGAGCAGGATCTCCGCGGCCCCCTTGATGGCGAGCACGCCTTTGACGCCGAGCGGTTTGCGGGCGGTTTCGACGGGCTTGCGCGCCGAAACCGGGGATTCCTCGACGGCGGCCGCACGTCTGCGCGACTTCCACAGCGGCAGGCTGACGATGAGGATCACGGTCAGTGCGATCTGCAGGAAGCCGATGTACCGGTATCCCCATGACCATCCCTGTCCGTGGGACAGCGCGTAGCCCATGACGTACGGGCCGGTCAGCGCGCCGACGCCCCACATGCAGTGCAGCCAGCTCATGTGACGGCTCTCGTAGTGGATGGCGACGTAGTTGTTGAGCGCCGCGTCGACGCCGCCGGCGCCAAGTCCGTACGGCACGGCGATCGCGAGGAGCGTCCAGTAGTTCGGCGCGATGGAGAATCCCATCAGCGCGGCCGCGGTGAGGCCGACGGACACGGCGGTGACCCGACCGGCGCCGAAGCGCAGGGTCATGCGGTCGCTCATGAGGGCCGAGCAGATGGTGGCCGCGGAGATCGTCATCGAGATGCCGCCCGCCCATGAGACAGGGGCGCCGAGGTCCTGGCTCATCGTGGGCCATGCGGCGCCGAGCAGGGCGTCGGGAAGGCCCAATGAGATGAACGACAGATAGATCACGGCGAGCAGCAGGCTTGCCATCAGCCCTCCTTTGGGGTCACAACACGCGATATGTACGGTCGTACATACTACGGTGCGCCGGAGATAAGCAGGGCGCATCACAGCGCGTCGCGTCACATGGCTACGCCTCCTGGATCGGAGCGCGGAAGTAGCCGGCGATCTCGTCGGCCGTGCCGTAGGAGGACTGCGCCCCCAGTCCGGTGGCCGCATAGGCCGCCACATAGGAGGCGATCTGCGCGGATTGGAGCAGCGTGTACCCGGCGGCGAGGCCGGCGAGCACGGTGCCCATGAACGAGTCGCCGCATCCGGTGGTGTCCTTCGCGACGATCGTGGCCGCCGGCACGCGGTGCCAGCGCCCGTCCTCGATGACGATCGAACCGTCCTCCCCCAACGTGACGACCGCACGTTCGAAACCGTAGTCGACGAACCGTTCGACCACGTCGGACCAGTCCAGCGCGTTCCAGTCGTCATCCTCGGGCGGGTCGAATTCGAGCAGCTGCGCCGCCTCGTGCTCGTTGACCAGCAGGATGTCGGTCGATTCGACGAGCTCGTGGGGCAGCTCCGCCAGGAACGGGGATTCGTTGAGCAGCACGGTCACGCCGTCGGCGTGCGCGAGGCGGGCCGCCTCGATGACGGTGGGCATCGGGCTCTCGAGGCACAGGCCCAGCACACTGGCCTCGGCGAGCGCCGTGCGGTGCGCCTGCACGTAGCCGGCGCTGACCTTGGCGTTCGAACCGGCGGAGTAGACGATGGTGTTCTCGCCGTTCGCGTCGACGGTGATGACGGTGGTGCCGCTCGGCCCCTCGGTGTGCAGGACCTCGCCGGTGTCGACGCCAGCCTCGTCGAGGCGTCCTAGAAGGAAGGCGCCGTTCGCGTCGTCTCCGATGGCGCCGTAGAAGCGCACGTCGACGCCCATACGCGCGGCGGCGGCCGCCTGATTCGCGCCCTTGCCTCCGGGCAGGATCTTCAGGGGGCCGCCGTTGACGGTCTCACCGGGTGACGGCAGACGACGGGTGGTCACGGTGTAGTCGGCGTTCATCGAGCCGACGACGGCGACCGACCCAGCCGCGTCACGAAGGCTGATCAGCCGTTCGCGCACGGCGGGAGGCATCTGGGAACGTTCGCCGCCTCTGGCGGAGGCGGAATCGGGATTCATCACGATATTCACGTCCCCTTAGCATACCCCACCGGGATCAGGTGTCGATCTTGGAGCGGTCGAAATCGTCGGCGTTCTCGACGATGAAGGCCTTGCGCGGCGGCACGTCGTCGCCCATGAGCAGGCTGAAGATCTCGCTGGCCTGGGCGGCGTCCTCCATGCGGATGCGCCGCAGCATGCGCGTGCGCGGGTCCATCGTGGTGTCGGCCAGCTGGTCGGCGTCCATCTCGCCCAGACCCTTGTACCGCTGGATGTCCGGGTTGTAGGCGATGTGCCTGCCGTCCAGATCGGCGAGCTTGGCGGCGAGCTCGTCGTCGGAGTACGTGTAGATGTACTCGCCCTTGCGCGGGCCCGCCAACGCGATGCGGTGCAGGGGCGGCACGGCCGCGTACACGTAGCCATGCTCGATGAGCGGGCGCATGTAGCGGTAGAACAGCGTCAGCAGGAGGATGCGGATGTGCGCGCCGTCCACGTCGGCATCGGTCATCATGATGACCTTGTGGTAGCGCGACTGCTCGATGTCGAAGCTCTGGCCGCTGCCGGCGCCCACCACCTGGATGATGGCCGCGCATTCCTTGTTCGACAGCATCTGCGTGATCGACGCCTTCTGCACGTTGAGGATCTTGCCTCGGATCGGCAGCAGCGCCTGGAAACCGGAGTTGCGGGCGGCCTTGGCGGTGCCGAGCGCGGAATCACCCTCGACGATGAACAGCTCCGCCACGTCGTCGTTGCCCGGCTGGCAGTCGGACAGCTTGGACGGCATGGACGCCGATTCGAGGGCGTTCTTGCGGCGCGTGACCTCCTTGGCCTTGCGCGACTGCACACGCGCGTGCATCTCGCCGACGATCTTGTCGAGCACACGGCCCGACTGCTCCTTGTAGCCGCGTTTGGCGCCGGAGATCATCTCCCCGAACTGCGCGTCGGCCATGCGCGTGACGATCGGCTTGACCTGCGCGGTGCCGAGCACATCCTTGGTCTGCCCCTGGAACTGCGGCTCGGCGATGCGCACGGTGACGACGGCCACGAGTCCGGCCATGATGTCGTCGCGCTCGATGCGCATGTTCGAGTCCTTGAGGTTCACCTTGAGCCTGCGTGCGTTGGCTTCGACGGCCTTGCGCACCTGCTTGGTGACCGAGTTCATGAGGCCGTCGACGTGCATGCCGCCGCCGGGCGTCTCGATGATGTTCACGAAGCTGCGGATGTCGGTGTCGTAGCCGTTGACCCAGCGCAGCGCGATGTCGACGCCGCAGGTGCGGGTGACCATCTGCGCGTGCAGCTCGCCGTTCTCGCCGACGGCCTGCGTCTCCTCCTCGTACGTGTCCTCGCCCTGGATGCGCCAGATGTCGCTCACGGGTTCGCCGTGCGACAGGAAGTCGACGAAGTCCCTGACACCGCCGGTGTGGCGGAACTCCTCGACGCGGGCGTGCGTGTGGCTCGCCGCGTCGGCCTTGGCGACGGCCACGGCGTCCACCTCGTCCGTGTCATCCGCCGACGCCTCGGTACCATCGCCGGCCGCGGCGGCTACCATGTCGGAGGCCGTATCGACGGGATCCGCGTCGATCTCTCGCATCTCGTCGACGGCCGCGTCCCCGGTTTCGGGCACGTTCTCGTCGACGACGGTGATCTTGAGCCCCGGCACGAGGAAACTGGTCTGCCGCACGCGGTCGATGAGCTGCTCGTACGAGAACTCGGCGGTGCTGTTGAAGATCTCCGGGTCGGCCCAGTAGCGCACGCGCGTGCCGGTGCGCTTGGCGGGCACCTTGCCGATGACCTCCAGCTCGGTGGGACGGTTCTTGCGGGTGCGCTTGAACGGCGAATCCGGCGAAGGATGCTCGGGGTCGGCGTCCGTGTAGACGCCCGGATGGCCCTGATGGAACGCCATGTGGTGGGTCAGACCGTCACGGTCGACCTCCACGTCGAGACGGGAGCTCAGCGCGTTGACCACGGACGAGCCGACGCCGTGCAGGCCGCCGACCGCGTTGTACGAGGAGTTGCCGAACTTCGCGCCCGCGTGCAGTTTGGTCATGACGACCTCGACGCCGGACAGGCCGGTCTTCGGCTCCTTGTCGACGGGGATGCCGCGGCCGTTGTCCGCGACCTCGATCGATCCGTCGGTGTGCAGGGTCACGACGATGTCGTCGCAGAACCCCGCCAGCGCCTCGTCGACCGAATTGTCGATGATCTCCCACAGGCAGTGCATGAGGCCCTGGCTGTCGGTCGTGCCGATGTACATGCCGGGGCGCTTGCGCACCGCGTCAAGCCCTTCAAGGACGGCAAGGTCCTTCGCGCCGTATTCTTCTTTGGCCATAATCCTTCCGTTGGCTGGATGAACAAGTCACATGCGAGTCATATGATGCGGATCCCGCAGGCCGAAGCACCGGCCCGCCCGCGGCGGCTCACTGGTCGAGGAAGTCGCGCAGGGTCTGCGAGCGGGACGGGTGGCGCAGCTTGGACATGGTCTTGGACTCGATCTGGCGGATGCGCTCACGGGTCACGCCGTACACGCGGCCGATGTCGTCCAGGGTCTTGGGCTGGCCGTCCTCCAGACCGTAGCGCATCTTGATGACGCCGGACTCACGCGGGGACAGCGTCTCGAGCACGCTCTTGAACTGCTCCTGCAGCAGGGAGAACGCGACCGCGTCGGACGGGGCGATGGCGTCGGTGTCCTCGATGAGGTCGCCGAACTCGGAGTCGCCGTCCTCGCCGAGCGGGGTGTGCAGGGAGATCGGCTCACGGCCGTACTTCTGGACCTCCTGCACCTTCTCGACGGGCATGTCGAGCTCGCGCGCCAGCTCGTCGGGCGTGGGCTCGCGGCCCAGATCCTGCAGCATCTGGCGCTGCACGCGCGACAGCTTGTTGATGACCTCGACCATGTGCACGGGCACGCGGATGGTGCGCGCCTGATCGGCCATGGCGCGGGTGATGGCCTGACGGATCCACCATGTGGCGTACGTAGAGAACTTGAAGCCCTTCTTCCAATCGAACTTCTCGACCGCGCGGATCAGACCGAGGTTGCCTTCCTGGATGAGGTCGAGGAAGAGCATGCCGCGGCCGGTGTAGCGCTTGGCGAGCGAGACGACGAGTCGCAGGTTGGCCTCAAGCAGGTGGTCCTTGGCCTTCTTGCCGTCGTTCGCCGCCCACTTGAGCTCGCGCTTGCGCTTGAAGTCCATCGTGTCGCCCTCGGTGTCCAGCAGGTGCTGGGCGTACAGGCCGGCCTCGATGCGCTCGGACAGGTCGACCTCCTGTTCGGCGTTCAGCAGGTTCACGCGGCCGATCTGCTTGAGGTAGTCCTTGACCGGATCGGCGGTGGCGCCCGCGGTGATCACGCGGCGCTTCGGGTTGCCGGCCTTGCCACGGCGGCGGGGCTCGTCGTCCTCGTCGTCGTCGCGTACGACGAATGCGCCCTTCTGCTTGGGCTCCTCGACGGCTTCGGGCTTGTCGTCCTCATCGTCCTCGTCATCGACATCGACGTCGTCGTCCTCATCGGACTCGTCGACGTCGTCCTCGTCCTCATCCTCGCCTTCGGCATCGGGATCGTCGACGTCCTCGCCGTCCAGCTCCTCGTCGATACCCTCGATGCCCTCGTCCTCGAGGTCGTCCCCCTCCTCGAGCTGGTCGACGGCGTCCTCGGCCTCGACATCCTTCGGCTTGTCGGGTTCCTCGGACTTCTTCCTGCGGCTCGTGCGCTTCGGCGCGGCCTTCTCGGCGGTCTTGCCGGCTGCGGTCTTCCTCGCGGTCGACTTCCTTGCGGTGGTCTTCTTCGCGGTGGTGGCTTTCGTGGCGGAGGCGGCCTTGGTCTCGTCCTTCGTTTCCTCGGTCTTGTCGCCGGCCGTCGTGCTCTTGGTAGCCAAACTTTCCTCCTCGCGGGTCCTCGCCCCGGCCTGCATATACCACATGGGCACACTTATGGCAAGGGCAAATCGTCAACTATGTGAGTAAACCACTTCATAGGGACGATTATTCCCGGATGCCGTCCGCATGCCGTCCGAGGATCATCAGACCGGGGCGAGAACACGGCGAGGACACGGTGAGGACGCGGAAGGACGAGGCACGGCGTCAGCCGCGCATGCGTCCCCGTTCATCGCAGGGGCGTGCGTCCCTGTCGGCCGCGTACAGGATGAGGGCCGCCAGCGAGCACTCCCCATCGGCCTCGAGGCTGCGCATCGCGTACATCGGGGCCCGCGGGTCCTCGACCCACCACAGGATGTAGGCGATCGACGCCAGAGGCTGCGCGGCGAGCCTGTGGGGCACCAGCATCGCCATCCGGTCGAACATCGCGATGCCGGTCCTGCACCGTTCCATATCGGGGTGCCAGGCGTCGCCGAAGGAGTCGTACATCAGGTCGCGCACGGTCAGGGCCACCTCGGGTGCGGCGGGACGCGACAGGATGTCCATCATCACGTCCCTGTCGCATTCCCCGCAGCGCGAGACCAGCGACAGGATCAGCGCGTCGCGGATCGCCAGCGTCTCGTTCATGCCGACCGCCAGCGCCGCCATGACCTCATCGTCGAGGTCGTCGTCACCGTCGTCGAGATGGTCGAGCCACTCGTCAAGGGGCCCCTCCATCCACTCCCTGTTCGCCCG
Organism: Bifidobacterium rousetti; assembly: GCF_008698235.1. Lineage (GTDB taxonomy): Bacteria > Actinomycetota > Actinomycetes > Actinomycetales > Bifidobacteriaceae > Bifidobacterium > Bifidobacterium rousetti. The sequence continues at coordinate 181,720 of NZ_PEBH01000001.1, read as the reverse complement.
TTCCGGCCCCTGCTCGCGCCGGGCGCGGCGCAGATGCTCCGTCATGTCCTCGACCAGATCCTCGATCGGCTCCTCGATCGGCCCATGGCCGCGGTCGCGATCGTCCCTGCGTCGTTTCGTGTATCTGCTCATGTCATCCTCCTTGATGAACGCTGTCGCATGGTTGGTTGGTGATTGGGTTGGGTGACGGCGATCCGCACGGCGGCCGCCGCCGGGCCCAGTATGCAGGCCGATGCGTCGCGGCCGCCACGCACGCGGCCGCTGTGGACGAAGCCCCGCGCCATCCACCGGATGACCGCCGCGCTGTTGTAATCGCCGCGGGTTGTGGATAACTTAGAAGGCATGTGCAGAACCGACGATGACCGTTCCCTGATCGAACCCCGTATCGCCGCCCTCGTGGCCGGACGGACGGGCGCGCCCCGCGACGCGGGGGTGCCGGGCGCGTGCCAAGACGTGATGGACGAGGTCATCGCCCAGGGCGTCTCCTCGAGCGAGGGCGGCAAGCGCCTGCGCGCGCTGCTCGCCCTGACCGCCTACGACGTGTTCGGCGGGGAGTCCGGCTCGCGCGGCGCGATGGTGGACATGGCGTGCGCGATCGAGGTGTTCCAGACGGCGGCGCTGGTGCACGACGACATCATCGACGAATCCGACCTGCGCCGCGGCAAGCCGAGCGCCCACCGCGCGCTGGAGGACTGGACGGGGGACACGGCCATCGGACGCGGGCTCGGGCTGATGCTCGGGGACCTGCTGGCCACCGCGTGCGTGGCCATCGCCAACGACGCCGCCAAGGGTCTTCCCGACTCCCCCGCCCTGCTCGACGCGTTCCTGGACATGCAGCGTGAGGTGGAGATCGGACAGGTGCTCGATCTGGCGGTCGAACGGGCCGACCTCAACGACCCGGCCACGCTGGCCGAAGCGTCGCTGGGCGTGTTCCGATGGAAGACCGCCAGCTACACGACGATCGCGCCGCTGCGTCTGGCGCTGCTCGCGTGCGGCGCGGACCCCGATCGCGCGCGCCGCACGGCCGAGGCCATCGGCCTGCCGCTGGGGCTCGCCTTCCAGCTCGAGGACGACCTGATCGACGTGATCGGCTCCAGCCGCACCAGCGGTAAACCGGTCGGCGGCGACATCCGCGAGGGCAAGCGCACGGTGCTGCTGGCCGACGCGCTCGAGGCCGCGTCGAGCGTCGAACGCGGCGAGCTCATCGCCATGTTCGAGGCGGAGTCGCGTTCCGACGACGACGTGAGGCGCGCGATCGGCCTGTTCCGCTCCACGGGCGCCGTCGACCGGTCGAAGGCGCGCATCGGCGCACTGTGGGACGAGACGCGTCGGGCGATCGACGCGGCCGTGCCGGACGAGGACGGCCGCGGCCGCCTTGCCGGCATGTGCGCGAGGTTCGTGCCGGACGTGGCCGGCCGGTAGAGTAGTTCGTGACATTTCCAGCACATCGAGGAATCTACGATAACCACTATGAGTGAAGCCGCAAACGCGCCCGAAGGCCAGTTGATCGAAGGACGGTACCGCGTCGTGCGCAGGATCGCGCAGGGCGGCATGGCCACGGTGTACGAGGCACGAGACGAGCGTCTGGCACGCACCGTCGCCATCAAGGTCATGCACACGCAGCTGGCGCAGGGGCCGCACCGCGACCAGTTCATCGAACGCTTCCGCAGGGAGGCGCGTTCGGCGGCGCAGATCGCCAACCCGCACATCGTGCAGGTGTACGACACGGGCGAGTTCAACGGCCTCGCCTATCTGGTGATGGAGTACGTGCACGGCGTGAACCTGCGGTACGAGATGAACCGGCAGGGCACGTTCACCGTGCGCGAGACCCTGCGCATCATCGCCGAGACGCTCGACGGGCTCGCCTCCGCGCACCGCGTCAACGTGGTGCACCGCGACATCAAGCCCGAGAACATCATGCTCAACGACCGCGGACGCGTGCAGATCACCGATTTCGGTCTGGCGAAGGCCACCTCGCAGGCCACACTCTCCTCGACCGGCATGCTGTTGGGGACGGCCGCCTACCTGCCTCCGGAGACCATCGAACGCAACGAGGCCACGCCGCAGGGCGACCTGTACGCGGTGGGCATCATGGCGTGGGAGATGCTGGCCGGCGAGGTGCCGTTCATCTCGGACAACCCGGTCACGCTCGTCTTCAGGCACGTGCACGAGGACGTGCCCTCCGTGGCGGTGCCGTGCCCCGGCATCGACCCGTCCGTGGCACGGTTCATCGCGCATCTGACGGCCCGTTCGATCGACGCGCGCCCCCGGAACGCGGCCGCCGCGCTCGACGAACTGCAGTCGGTCGCCTCGGCGCTGTCGCCGGAGGCATGGGCGTACCGCAGACCGGAACATGACGCTTCGGCGGACGTCCGACCGGCGCCCGCCGGTCCGATGCTCGCCGGCACCGGCGCGACCCCGGTCGCCGGCGGCACGGGTGAGGCGGACGCAGCCCCCGCAGCCGGCACAGGCACGGACATGGGCACAGGCACGGTCTCCCCCCTGTTCCCCGATCATGGCACCGCAGACGGATCCGACGTCGATGCGCGGACGCTGCGCTCGCAACGTCTGCCCGACATCCCGCCGGCCCCGACGCCGTCGCCCCGGACACAGACGGTGGACCACGCGGACACGGCGCAGCCCACCGTCGCGATCGGATCGGCCGAGACACGCATGATGCCCACGCCGGAGGCCACCGGGCAGACGCAGACCATGCCGGCGACCGCCGCCGACGCCAAGGGAACCGGCGAAACCGGCGACGCCAACGGGGCCAACAGGGCCAACGCGACCGCAGACAAGGCCACGGATGGCGCCGTCGCCAAACGCAAAAGCCCGAAGAAGGCGATCCTCATCGCCGTCGCCGTCATCCTCACGCTCGCGCTGGCGGGCGGCGGCACCGGCGCATGGTGGTACTACCTCGGTCCGGGAAGCTACTGGACGCTGCCCAAACCGTCAGACGTGACCTGCACGGAAGGTCAGGCGTGCCGGATCGCCGGCGCGAAATGGCAATCGTACGAGAGCCTGCTCAAGACGGCGGGCATCCCGTACAAGACCTCGGAGGACTACAGCGATACCGTCACGCAGGGCGCGATCGTCTCCGCGAAGCTCGCCGGCGCGGATGCCGTCGTCGACGGACATGTGAGCAAACGCCACACGCAGACGCTGACCGTGGTGGTATCCAAGGGCGTCAGGATGGCGACGATCCCCACGGACATCCTCGATCCGAACTCGTCGAACGGCAAGGCGCCGCTCGACGCGCTGAAGAACGCCGGGTTCACGAATGTCAAGCACGACGAGTCGAAGGACGCCTACTCGGAGACCCTGCCCGAAGGCGTGACGCTCACCGTCTCCCCCGATCCCGGCACCACGCTCAAGCACAACGACGAGGTGACGGTCACGCTGTCGAAGGGCCCGATGCCTGTCCAGATGCCCGACATCGTCGGCCGTTCCAAGGACGAGGCCGCGCAGGCGCTGTCCGACCTGAAGCTCAAGTCGAACTTCACCGAGCAGTTCAGCGACACCGTGGAGGCCGGCAAGGTGATCTCCGCGTCCGTCGCGAAGGACACGCAGCTGCACTGGGGCGATTCGGTCGACGTGGTCGTCTCCAAGGGCCCGCAGATGGTGACGATGCCCGACGTGCGAGGACAGGCCTACGACGACGCGGCCAAGACCCTGCAGGCGCTGGGACTGGACGTGCAGAAGAGCGCGCCGCTCGGCGACCTGACGCATACGGTGCGTCTGCAGGACCCGGCCCCGGGCCAGCAGGTGCGCGTGCGCGACGCGAACGGCAAGAAGACCGTGGTGACGCTCACGGTCGTATGAGCTGAATCGCGAATCGTGTGATCGCATGATGAAGGGCGGACCCGTGAAAGGGTCCGCCCTTCATCATCCTGTGTCCAAGTTGTATCCAGACTGTGCCGGGTTTTGCCGGCCGACAGCCTACCGCGCGGTCTCGTCGGCTTCCTCGGCCTCCTGCTTCGCCTTGAGCTCGGCCTTGACCTTCTGAGCGTACTCCGGCACATATTCCTGGCCGCTGAGCTTCTGGATCGCGGCGGTCAGCTGGTCGGTGAGGGCGCGCAGATCATCGTGCGTGATCTCGTCCGCCGGCTTCTTCTCGACCTTGATCGGCTTGCCGTAGATCACCTGCGTGCGGCCCTTCTTCGGGATCGTCGTGCCGATCGGCTGGAGCTTGTCCGAGCCGATGAGCGCGGTGGGCACGATCGGGCAGCCGGTCTCGAGCGCGAGTCGGGCCACGCCGGTGTGCCCCTTGTACAGGCGCCCGTCGGGGCTGCGCGTGCCCTCGATGTGGATGCCGAACAGGTGGCCGTCCTCGATGATCTCACGCGCGTGCTCGAGCGCGCCGAGGGACTTGTTGCCGCCGGAGCGGTCCACCGGGAAGACGCCCACGGACGTGAACCACCACTTCTTGAACTTGCCCTTGATGCCCTTGCCCTCGAAGTACTCGGCCTTGCCCATGAAATGCACCATGCGCGGGCAGGTGATCGGGATCAGCGCGTCGTCGATGACGGCCAGATGGTTGGCGGCGATGATCGCGCCGCCCTTGCGCGGAATGTTCTCCAGACCCTTGGCGGTGGGACCGAGATGATGACGTGCGATGGGACCGAAGACCTTGACGAAGAACCAGTAAAGCACTGCGTTTCCCTCCCCGCGCAAACACCCGCGGCAGATTAGAGTGGTATGTATGACTGACCTCAACAATACCAACGCGGACGACGAGCGCACAAACCCCGCGCCGGATGGCGACGCGGCCTCCGGCAAGGCGCAGGGCCCACAGGCCCCGGCGGCGAAGCCGGCCGACCTCGGCAACCTCGACGAGGCGTGGGCCGCGTTCGAGGCGGAGCACCGGGACGACCTCGACGACGTGGCCTCCTCGCGCAACGCGAAACGTTTCCAGAAGCACGCCGAACGCAAGGAGAAGGAGCAGCTCTTGCATGTGCGAGACCTCGCCCCGGACTCCTTCTCCCGTACGGGATCGACCCACGGGCCGCGTGATTTCACCGGTTCCAGCTGGCTGGACACCGATGCCGTGATGGACGCCGAAGGCGACGACTTCGTGCCGCCGAACCCCAGCATCGGCCCGGTCAAGGGCACGAAGCTCGTCTTCTGGATCCTGCTCGTCGCGGGCGTGGCCGGTGTCATCGGCTCGGTGTTCGTGCCGGCGCTCACCGGCATCCTCGGCACGGTGTTCGGCGTGTGCGCGCTGATCGGGGGCGCCGGGCTTATCGTTCAGCACAAGGGCCACAAGGAGACCCGCGAGGACGAGTTCGACGACGGTGCCCGCGTCTGAAGCCTTGGGGAGCCTCGGTCGGGAGTTCACGACGCGGAACGTATGAAGGCCGCCCCGTTGCTGAGGGTGGCCTTCATGGAATCATATACCGGGACTACGGGAAGTGCGTCCGAAGCGGGACACGTCTCCCGCTTCGGATCACGCCTTGGACTTGGCGGTCTCAATCCACTTGTCGAGCAGGGTCTGGGCCTTGCCGGAGTCGACAGTCTCCTCGGCGAGCCTGTACGCCTCGCGGAACCGCTCGGCCAGCGTGCCGTCGGCGGCGTCGGAGATCAGGTGGCCGTCGGCGACGATGGCGGACGCCGTGTTGAGCAGCGCGGTGGTGCGGGCAGGGATGTCCTTGCCCGCGAGGAAGTCGCGGAACGCGGCGGCGTTGACCTCGGGCTCACCGCCCTTGAGCTGTGTGACATCGATCTTGGCGAGGCCGAGCTCGACGGTCGGGTCGAATTCGGTCTCGGTGACCTTGCCGTCGCGGATCTCCCACACGGAGACCGGGCCGGTGGGCGCGAGTTCGTCGAGACCCTCGTGCGAGGTGTAGACCATGCCGGACTGGCCGTTGGCCGCGTACACGGCGGCCATGATCGGGCTGACCTCGCGCTTGGCGCAGCCGATGGCCACGTGGGCGGGCTTGGCCGGGTTGGTCAGCGGCCCGAGGACGTTGAACACGCACGGGATGCCGAGGGCGGCGCGGATGGGGCCGACGAAGCGCATGGCCGGGTGGAAGGTGCGGGCGAACGCGAAGGTGATGCCGACCTCGTCGCCGACCTCGCCGACCGCCTCGGGCTTCAAGTCCAGGGGAAGGCCGAGCGCCTCAAGCACATCGGCAGCGCCGCACTTCGAGGAGGCGGCGCGGTTGCCGTGCTTGACGATCTTGACGCCCGCGGCCGCGGCGGCGACCGCGCCCATCGTGGACAGGTTCACGGTGGAGAAGCCGTCGCCGCCGGTGCCGACGATGTCAGTGGTCTCGCCGGAGACGTTGAGCGGCACCGCGTGCGAGACCATGGCCTTGGCCGCGCCGGACACCTCCTCGGGAGTCAGGCCCAGCTGCTGCTGCATGGCGAGGGCCGCGCCCACGGCCGCCGGGTTCGCGTTGCCCTTCATCAGATCATCGACGAACCACTCGGACTCCTCGGCGCTCAGATGGTCTCCCCCGACCAGCTTGGTGAGAATCGACTTCCATGTGATCTCTGCCATTGTTCCTCCTTGGCGCTTCACGCGCCTTCATAACCCAAGTGACGGGCCTTATTCTAGCCGTCTCAGGTTTCCTGCTCCCCCGGCTTCCATATTGCAGAACCAGCGGAACCAAGGACGGCACGATGCGACGACCGTCTGGACGAGTGGGAGCGTCGCTTGAGGCTCTACGCCGCCTCGCAGGGCTTCACCGTGAAATGAGCGGCATGTACTCCGATCCTTATGCGATCCTCGGAGAAACCGCTACTTGCCGATGCCGGGCAGGACGTAGGTGAACTGGACGCGGTCCACAGCGGTGTTGGCGGGGGCGACGAACGAATGCACCTTGAAGCCCTTGCCGAGTTTCTCGTCGATGGTCTTCTGCAGTTCGTCGAGCACCTTGTCGTCCATGCCCTTGACGGAGTCGGCGAGCTCACGGGCGCCGTCATCAAGCCGGTCTGCGCCGTCGGCGGCTGAGACGGCCCCCGAGGCGAGGCTACGAGCGCCCGAGTCCGCCGCGGCGGCTCCGGTGGCGAGGCTGTTGGCGCCGTCACGCGCGGCCGACAGTCCCTTCGCCAGCTCCTCGGCACCGGAGGCGGCGGATTGCGCCCCCGTGTTGAGCTGTCCGACGGCGGTGTGCACCGACGCCAATCCCTCGGCCAGTTGCGCAAGGGACGCCTGCGTGGCCGCGGAGTCGGCCGACGATCCGTTGGACGAACCGTTCACCTTCGCGTCGAGCTGATCCACTCCCCCGCTCAGCTGGCCGATACCGGAGGAGATGTTCGTGTAGCCGTCAAGCGCCTGTCCGAGCGCCTGATACTGCCCTTTGGCGTTCTCCACCTGCGCCATGGCGGTCACGGCCTTGTCGAGCGCCGCGATGGCCTGAGCGTCGCCGGGATTCTGCTTCACGGCGGCCAACGCCTGGGCATACGCCTGTCGCGACGCCGTCTCGGCCGCATCGATGTCGCCGCCGACCTGCGTGAGGGTCGCCTGTTGTCCGCCGTCGAGCGCCTGACGGTACTGCCCATCCCCCTGTTTCAGGGCGTCCGACCCCTGTTTGAGCGTGGTGACGCCCTGCGAGAGTGCCGTCATCTGTTCGGGCAGTCCCTTGACGCCCGCGCTCATGCGTCCGCTGGCGTCGTACAGTTGCGCCAGTCCGTCGGCCAGTTGCCGGTTGCCCTGCGCAAGTGTCCCGGCGCCTCGGGCGAGTGTTTCCGTTCCGCCGGCGAGGGATTGCGCCCCGCGGTTGAGTTCGGCGGTTCCGGTGGCGAGCGAACCGATTCCCCGGCTCAGTTCCCGGTTGCCTTGGGCGAGGGATGTCGTGCCGTCCGCCAGCTGCGCGGTGGCGTCGCCGAGTTTGCCGGTCTGCTCGGTGAGCTGGGAGGTGTCCTGATCGCGCACATCCAGCGCCATGTCGAGGCTCATCGCGATGATCTGCCATCCGGAGCTGGTGAAGTCCTTGGCCCGGCCGCGGATGGTGAACGTTCCGGTTTCCCCGGGCAGGACCATGCCGGAGACGACGGTGTTGCCGCCGGATTGGGCGAGGGCGGCGTCGCCGGCGTCGGTGATGTCGAGCGCCTCCTGCGGGAACGTGCCCTGCGCCTGGATCACGTAGGCGTCGGCGAATTCACGGGTCGCCTTGTCGGCGGATTCGTTGGGCGCGATGCGCAGGGTCATGGCGAGTTCGCCGTCAGCCCCGTCCAGCTCCTTGGCGCCGACGGCCCTGCCGTCCAGCGTGTAGTCGACGCTGACGTTCCAAGGCAGTGCGGTATCGGCCTTGAGATCACCCTGATAGTAGAACGGTTTGTTCTCGAGGGTGGTGACGTCCACCTTGCCGTTTGTCTCCTTGAGTTTGGCATCTGTGGTGAGGTTCGTGACCTTGGTGTACGAGCCCGGGTCCTGGACGGTGCGTGGCTGCCCGGCGTCGAAGGTGTTGACCACGTAGATGCCGGAGACGGCGCCGTTGGCCTTGGCCTTGATGTAAACGGTCTCGTCCTTGCCGTTCCCCTCTCCGCTATCGCCCCCATTGCTCGCCGGTGTCACCACCGCCGTGGTGTGCGCGGGTGTTCGGGACGCGTCCGTGCCCGCGGCATTCGCCGGGGACATCGCCGGAACCGTGAGGAGCACGGTCGCGAGGAACGCGGCGATGGTGGGCGCGAGGATTCTTCTGACCGTCGTGCGTCGACGGTCGGCGATGGGGTTCGTGGTGTTGTCGGTCGTGGTCATCGTGCGATCTCCTTCATGGTGTGGGTGGCGGTATTGGTCGTCAATTGGGTGGCGGGTTGGTCATTGGGGTGATCGGATCGCGCGCCGGATCGCGCGCCGGATTGTTCGTCGTCGCGGAGGCCCAGTCCGATCGAGGTGCGTCGTATCAGCCCGTCGGATACGCGGAACAGCCACGGCAGCAGCAGGAACATGAGCAGCATCGAGACGAGGGCGCCGCGGGAGATGAGCAGGCCGATCTCGCTGATCACGCCGTTGGAGGCGATGCGCCACACGGCGAATCCGGCGCTGATGAGGATCGTGGCCGAGGTGAGGATCGTGATCGCGGAATGCTGGATGGACAGGCGTGTCGCCTCATGTGGCCCGTGCCGTCGTCGCTGGTCCAGATATTCGCGTGTGTAGATGATGCCGTAGTCGACGGCCGCTCCGAGCTGCACGGCCTCGATGACGAGGTATCCGATGTAGTTGATGGTGTCGCCGGTCACGTATGGCACGGCGAGGTTGAGCCAGATCGAGATTTCGATGGCGAGCAGCACGACGACCGGAATCGCGATCGACCGGAACACGATGAGCAGCACGAGCGCGATGCTGCCGATGGAGAACAAACGCACCTTGCCGGTGTCGGCGCGCACCACATCCCTCAGATCGTAGGTGCTCACCGTCGTGCCGACCAGTCGGTAGTCCTCGCCGTAATGACGAGCGACGGTGTCACGCACCTCGGGCACAAGCGCGTAGGCGTCCTTCGATTCGGTCTGCACATCCATCGATACGACGAGACGCGACCATCCGTGCGAGATGAGCTGGTCCAGCTGATTGCCGGGGACGATGGCGGTCGGCATCGCCCTGCCGGCCATGGTGATGTACGAGGTGACGTCGGTGACGTGCGGCAGCTGTTCGACGTCGTCGATGACGGCCTGCTCATCCGACCATCGTCCTTCGGGGACCATGATGACCCATGTCTCCGAGCGGCCGAAGGCGTCGTTGACGTGGTCGGCGTCGGATTTGAGCCGGCTGCCCGGCTGCACGAAGTCAGCCGAGCCGTAGATGAAGTCATTGCGATCCTGCGCCACATAGGCGGGAACGGCGGCGATGAGGATCGCCAGCGCCGCCGGCAGGGCGATGCGCATCGAGACTCGCGCGAACCGGGAGAACGAGGGCATGAGATACCTGTGCTCCAGTGCGTTCAACGGTTTGAGACACACGAGGATCAGGCAGGGCATGAGCATCATGATCGACAGGAAGCTGAACACGATGCCCTTGGAAAGCACGATGCCCATGTTCACGCCGATGCCAAAGCGCATGACCGTCAGCGAGAGGAATCCGAAGAAGGTGACGGCCGCCGAGCTCAGGATCACCGTGAAACTGCGGATCACGGTCTCGGTCATCGCCTTGACCGGCGTGGCGCCGGGCATCTCCTTCTCCACTCTGCGGAACGTGTGCAGCAGCACGATCGCGTAGTCCATGGACACGGCGAGCTGGAGAATGGCTCCGCAGATCTGGCTGACGAAGCTGATCTCGCCGAGTATGATGTTCGACCCCATGTTCATTACGATCGCGACGCCGATGACGATGAGGAAGATCACCGGCTCGAACCATGAATGCGAGGTGATGAGCAGGATGCCGACGACGATCGCCACGGCGATGGCCATGATCAGCACGATCTCGGTGGCGGTGGATCCCTGGGCCTCAGCCGTGGTGACGCCGTCGCCGGTCATCGTCACGCGCGCCGCATGCGCTTGTTCGGCCACGGCCCGGGCCTCGGGCACCGCGTCAACCAGCTTGGACGAGTCGATGGTCAGCTGGTACAGGTACCCCTTGTCCGTTTTCCACGAAGAGACGGTGTCCGCGTCCTGGATCTCCGCCGGCGCCTTGGTGTCGACGACCGAGCCGAGCCACATGACCTCATCGACGCCGTCGATGTCGGCCAGATCGTCGGCGAGCCGGTCCGCCTGCGTTGCGGTGATGTCCTCGACGTACAGGCGCGCGTTCGGCACACCCGCGTCGAAGGACGCCTTCATGTCGTCGAGCGCGATGACGGACGGCGCGTCCTTCGGCAGGTAGTCGGCGAACGAATAGTTGACTTTGACCTGTGGATAGGCGATCGCCCCGAGTATCGTCAGCATCGCGAAGACGACGATCACGATGACGCGATGTTTCAGAAAGCCGTTGATGATCCGTCGCACCGGATACCCCCTGACAGTTTCCTTACAGCCGTGTGTTTTACTACAACTGTTGTCTTACGGGGTATCATTATTGGAGACGCCGGATCGCCTTGCAACCATCAGCTTGGACGCCTTCCGATGGATAAGCTACGAATATGACCAACAGCTGTAGGAAAAACGACAATGAACACTAAAAATGACGTCAAAATGGATCGCCGAACACGGCGCACGCGTCTTCTTCTGCAGGAGGCGCTGCTACGTCTGCTGGCCGACAAGCCCCTGAACAGGATCACGGTCACCGAACTGACGGAACTGGCCGATGTCAACCGCGTCACGTTCTACGCGCACTACCACGATGTATACGACATGTTCGACCAACTCAGGCTCGATCTGATCGACATGTACACGGACATGACGCACCGGCACACCCAGGAGATGTGCAACGGCGACTACCGGCCGTTCATTCGCGAGGTCTACATGTCACTGGACGGACGGGAACAGCTCCTCTCGCTGCTGTCGACGCCGTCCGGCTGCGGGTTGTACGCAGACATCATCGACGCGATTTCCAAGGTCTGCACCGAGACGGTCGCGCCGCAGATCACTCTGGGGATAACCACCGGCCACGCCATCGGGACCGACGGCGTGGCCGGCGCGGACGACGCGTCCGGCGCCGGCGAGACGACGACTGATCGGATGACGGTCGACCCGACGATGGTCGACCCGACGATGGCGAAGACGCTCATCGACTACCAGTTCGGCTACATCGCCGGAGGGGTCGTGAACATGCTCAAAGACTGGTTCCGCCGAGGCAGGCGGGAGTCCATCGAACTCATGGTCGGCATGACCTCGAACCTGATCTCGCATTCGGGGCCCGAGGTCTACCGGGAGAACCTGCAGCTGCTCGACGAAACGACAGAGACAGCGGAAACTCGCTGAGTAGATACGGGAAAGCCCCGCCGATTCATCATCACGTGAACCAGCGGGGCTTTCTTCATTCGTGCAGAGCGGTCAGCTCACTGCTCGTTCTGGCCGTGGCACATCTTGTACTTACGGCCGGAACCGCACGGGCACAGCGCGTTCTTGCCGGTGCCGGGGAACGTGCGGCCGTCAGCCCACGGGGTCTTGAGCTCCTCGTTCTTCGGGCGCTTGTTGGCCGGGACCTTGCCCTCGGCGTGGCTGATCGGGGCCGGGCCGGAGATGGCGGAGGTGGCCTCGCCAGCCTCGGAGGCCTTCGCGGCCTCGGCGATCGCCTGCTTCTCCTCGGCGCTCTCCTCCTCGGCTTCGGTCTCGCCCTCGCCTTCGGCGGCCTCGGCGGCGGTCTCGCCGTTCTCGTCCGGGCCGGTCGCGTTGACGGCGTCGGCCGCGGCGGAGGCGTCGGTCTGCTCCTCGGCGTCCTCGGTCCTGGCGATCTGCTGGATGTCGACGTGGAACAGCAGCTGGACGGTCTCCTCCTTGATCGCGTCGATCATGGAGTTGTACATCTGATAGCCCTCACGCTGGTACTCGACCAGCGGGTCGCGCTGACCCATGCCGCGCAGGCCGATGCCGTCCTTGAGGTAGTCCATCTCGTAGAGGTGCTCGCGCCACTTGCGGTCAAGCACGGCGAGCACGACGCGGCGCTCGAGCTGGCGCAGGCCGTCGGCGCCGAGCTTGTCCTCGAACTCGGCGTACTTGGCCTTGGCGTCGGCGACGATCACGTCGCGCACGGCCTCGACGGCCTTCTCGCCCTTCTTGCCTTCGGCGGCCTTCTCGGCCTCCTCGACGGTCACGTCGGTCGGCAGGACGGTGTTGAGCGCCTTGAACAGGCCCTCCCAATCCCAGTCCTTCGGCTTGTCGGAGCCGTTGTTGGCGCCCTTGACGTAGCTCTCCACGGTGTCGGAGATGAAGCGCTCGATGTCCTCGTGGATGTCCTCGCCCTTGAGCACCGCCTGACGCTCGGCGTAGATGACGGTGCGCTGCTTGTTCATCACATCGTCGTACTTGAGGACGTTCTTACGGATCTCGAAGTTCTGCGACTCACGGGCCTTCTGCGCGGTGCGCACGCCCTTGGAGACGCTCTTGGAGTGGATCGGCTCGCCTTCCGGCAGGCCCTTGGCCATCACGCGGGCGACGAGCTGCGTGTTGAACAGGCGCATCAGGTCGTCCTCGAGGGACAGGTAGAAGCGGGACTCGCCCGGATCGCCCTGACGGCCGGAACGACCGCGCAGCTGGTTGTCGATACGACGGGACTCGTGGCGCTCGGTGCCCAGCACGTACAGGCCGCCGAGCTCCTTGACCTCCTCGTGCTCGTCCTTGACCTGGGCCTTGACCTCGTTCAGGGTGCCCGGCCAGCGCTTCTCGTACTCCTCCGGGGTGTCCTCCGGCGAGTAGCCCTCGGACTTGAGCTTGGCGTCGGCGAGGAACTCGACGTTGCCGCCGAGCATGATGTCGGTACCACGACCGGCCATGTTGGTGGCCACGGTGACGGCGCCCTTGCGGCCGGCGACCGCGACGATCGCGGCCTCCTTGTCGTGCTGCTTGGCGTTGAGGACCTGATGCGGGATGTTGGCGACGTCGAGCAGCGTGGAGACGACCTCGGAGCTCTCGACGGACGCGGTGCCGAGCAGGACCGGCTGGCCCTTGGCGTGGCGGGCGGCGACGTCCTTGATGACGGCGGCGAGCTTCTCCTTCTTGGTGCGGAAGATGAAGTCGTCCTGGTCCTTGCGGATCATCGGGCGGTTGGTCGGGATCGGCAGCACGCCCAGCTTGTAGGTGCTCATGAACTCGGCCGCCTCGGTCTCGGCGGTACCGGTCATGCCGGAGAGCTTGTCGTACATGCGGAAGTAGTTCTGCAGGGTGATGGTCGCGAAGGTCTGGTTCTCGGCCTTGACCTCCACGCCCTCCTTGGCCTCGATGGCCTGATGCAGGCCCTCGTTGTAGCGGCGGCCCGGCAGCACTCGGCCGGTGTGCTCGTCGACGATGAGGACCTCGCCGTGGGTGACGACGTAGTCGCGGTCGCGCAGGAACAGCTCCTTGGCCTTGATCGCGTTGTTGAGGTAGCCGATCAGGGCGGTGTTGGCCGGCTCGTACAGGTTGTCGATGCCGAGGAAGTCCTCCACCTTGGTGATGCCCGGGTCCTTGATGCCGACGACCTTCTTCTTCTCGTCGACCTCGTAGTCCTCGTCGCGGGTGAGCTTCAGGACCAGCTTGGCGAAGGTGCGGTACCAGCGGGTGACGTCGCCCTCGGCCGGGCCGGAGATGATCAACGGGGTACGGGCCTCGTCGATGAGGATGGAGTCGACCTCGTCGACGATGGCGAAGTGATGGCCGCGCTGCACCAGCTCGTTCTTCTCCCACGCCATGTTGTCGCGCAGGTAGTCGAAGCCGAACTCGTTGTTGGTGCCGTAGGTGATGTCGGCGTTGTACTGCTTGCGGCGCTCCGGCGGCTTCTGCTCGGTGAGGATGCAGCCGACGTTCATGCCGAGGAAGCGGTAGATGCGGCCCATCAGCTCGCTCTGGTAGCTGGCGAGGTAGTCGTTGACGGTGACGACGTGCACGCCCTTGCCCTCGAGGGCGTTCAGGTACGCCGGCAGGGTGGCGACCAAAGTCTTGCCTTCACCGGTCTTCATCTCGGCGATGTTGCCCCAGTGCAGCGCGGCGCCGCCCATGAGCTGCACGTCGAAGTGACGCTGGCCGAGGGTGCGCTTGGAGACCTCACGCACGGTGGCGAAGGCCTCGGGCATGATGTCGTCGAGCTTCTTGCCGTTGTCGAGCTCCTGCTTGAACTTGGGCGTCTGGGCCTTGAGCTCCTCGTCGGAGAGCGCCGAGACCTGATCCTCGAGGGCGTTCACGGCCTTGGCCACGTTCTCGAGCTTCTTGATCTGGCGGCCTTCGCCCATGCGCAGGGCCTTATCAACGATATCTACCACTATTCGCTCCTGTGTCGTTCGTTACGTCCGCCGCCTGTCACATGTGTACGAACTGTTTGTCGGTCTCGTGCATCGCGTTGACGATGCACGGGCGGCGGACACACTGCCGACCATCATACGCGACATTGCCGATAACGTCGCCGTATTCCCACATTGAGGTATGGGAAGGCATGGGAAAGGTGATGGAAAAGTCGCGCGGGGCATGCGAAGGGGCTCCCCCGCGCGATGTCCTCGGCGAGGGAGCCCCTGCGATCCTTCAATGGATCATCTGGAATGGATTATTGGATTGCCATTGGATTGCGGATCGTTCCCGGATCACTTGCCCTTCGCGACGTTCTCCGGGGTGTCGATCTCGAACACGCCGTAGCTCCAGCCGTGACGGTGGTAGACGACGGACGGGCGACCGGTCTCCTTGTTGACGAACAGGAAGAAGTCGTGTCCGATCAGCTCCATCTCGTACAGGGCCTCGTCGATGCTCATCGGCTCGGCCAGGTGCAGCTTGCGGCGGATGACGATCGGCGTATCGCCGACCTGGACCTCCACGGACTCGCCCGGACCCAGATCGGAGGCGACCGCGGCGGCGGGGCTGTTGTTCGGCTCCTCCGCTTCGCTCTCCTCCACGACCTCGGGCTCGACGACGCCCAGATCGACGGGAGCGGGATTGGTGTAACCGCGACGGTGATCCTTGCGGCGGTCGCGGGTGCGGCGCAGGCGGAGGGTCAGCTTGTCGAGCGCCATGTCGAGCGCGCTGAACTCATCGGCGCTCGAGGCCTCGGCGCGCACCACGGTGCGACCGGCGATAATGGTGATTTCCACGCGCTTGGCGGTGTCCGCCTGACGCGGGTTGCCCTCGTGCGTGAGCACGATCTGCGCGCGCTGCGCATCCGGGGCGATAGCGGTCACACGATTCATCTTGCTCTCTACGACATCACGGAACCTCTGCTTGACCTGCGTGTGACGTCCGGTAACGACGATTTCCATGTGGACCTCCCTTGACTCAAGCGGTTGCCCGCTATTTGCGTCCCGATCGGCGTCTTCACCGGCCGGGTATGAATCATTGTAGACGAACCTCGCGTAAACGACGGTAGAACTCGCGGGGAGCGATATGTTTCTTTTCCGACTTCGCCGTGAAATATTCCGGTGTGTATGCTGTGCGTTTGCCGCCGACCCCAACGGATCGGGTGATCCCGGACCGGGGAGGATGCGGGAAGTCGCAGGAAACCAAAAGAAAAGTGAGACCCCTTATACCCCGGGTTCTGTCGTTCCCGCGCGAACGCGGGAACGGATGGCCATCCATCTCGACCTGACGTCGCCGCCAGGCTCTAGCAGCCTACCCGATGGCACGGGCGAGCAGCCCTTACCGCCATCTGCTTGGCCTTGCTCCCGATGAGGCTTGCCATGCGGCTCACTGTTACCAGCGGCCCGGTGGTCTCTTACACCACCGTTTCACCCTTACCCGTCGTGGACGGGCGGTCTGTTCTCTGCTGCGCTATCTCTCAGGTCACCCTGGGCGGACGTTATCCGCCATCGTGCTCTGTGGAGCCCGGAAGTTCCTCAGTCACTCGCAATGAAGTCCGCGACCGCGGCCATCAAGAGGTCTCACAAGCGGACCATTATACATAGCCCACGGATAACACCCGATACCACCTGAGCCGGAGGCTCAGTCCAGCAGTTCGTGCGCGACCCGGCGCAGCGTTTCGGGATCGTGTCCCTTTCGCCCGCCGGCCGACCACAGGCGGCGCTGGCGCACCTGCCGCTCAAGCCCCTCGGTCCGGCGCGCCACCTGACGCCCGAGCTCCCATGCGGCATCCTCGAACACGCCCTGACGCTCGGCCTCGTCGGCCACGGAGGCGGCCATCGCGCGGTCGACGCCCTTGCGTGTGAGCTCCATGACTGTTCCACGCCGGCCCATCATGCGACCGGCGCAGCTACGCACCACCGATTCGGCGTAGTCGCGGTCGTCGAGCAGATGAAGCTCGGTCAGCCGGTCGATGACCTCGTCGACGACATCCGCGGCGTATCCCCTGTCGAGCAGCCTGCCACGCAGCGTACCGGACGACCGCGCCGCGGCGTCCAGCAATCGAAGGGCCGCCTCACGGCAGGCGTCGGCGTCGGCCGGATTCTCCACCTCGCCGGATCCCCTCCCCCAGCGGGAGAACCGCGGAGTGCGGGCGGCGAGGGAATCGCCGCCATCAGACGCCTCCCCATCGGAGTCATCGACGTCGGTTCTCTGACCGGGACGAGATTGGACGGGCCTCCCCACGAAACGCTCGCGGATGCCTTCGCCGCGCATGGAATCCCCGTACGTGTGGCGCCCGGCGTCCTCCTCCGGCGCGACGGGATGGCGCCGGAGGAACTCCTCGGCACTGATCATCGTCAGGCCTTGGCCCCGGACTTCGCGGACGGGGCGGACAACGAAGCCGAGACGGCGGAACCGGCCGCGGTCTTGCCTGATTTGGCACCGGTGTTGGCCGCGGTGGCGGACACGTCCTCGGTGTTGGCGTCCGCTTCGGAGGCGGCCTTGGTGGCATCGTCCTCGGCGAACTGGTCGGTGGGCTTGATGAGGCCGAACTTCTCCTTGACCTTGTTCTCGATCTCCTCGGTGACGGCCGGATTGTCCTTGAGGAACTGACGGACCTTCTCGCGGCCCTGCCCCAGCTGGTCCTCACCATAGGTGAACCAGGAACCGGACTTCTTGACGACGCCGACCTGGATGGCCATGTCGATCACGGAGCCCTCGCGGGAGATGCCCTCGCCGTAGAGCATGTCGAACTCGGCGGACTTGAACGGCGGGGCCATCTTGTTTTTGACGACCTTGACGCGCGTGCGGTTGCCGACGGCCTCCTCGCCGTTCTTGATGGTCTGGATGCGGCGGATGTCGAGACGCACCGACGAGTAGAACTTGAGCGCCTTGCCGCCGGTGGTGGTCTCGGGGCTGCCGAAGAACACGCCGATCTTCTCACGCAGCTGGTTGATGAAGATGGCGGTGGTGCCGGCCTGGGCGAGCGCGCCGGTCATCTTGCGCAGCGCCTGGCTCATGAGCCTGGCCTGCAGACCGACGTGGCTGTCGCCCATGTCGCCTTCGATCTCGGCTTTGGGCACGAGGGCCGCCACCGAGTCGATGACGATCACGTCGAGCGCGCCGGAGCGGATGAGCATGTCCGCGATCTCCAGCGCCTGCTCGCCGTTGTCCGGCTGGGAGACGATCAGCGAATCGGTGTCGACGCCGAGCTTGCGGGCGTACACCGGGTCGAGCGCGTGCTCGGCGTCGATGAACGCGGCCATGCCGCCGGCCTTCTGCGAGTTGGCGACCACATGCAGCGCCAACGTGGTCTTGCCGGAGGATTCCGGTCCGTAGATCTCGATGATGCGGCCCTTGGGCAGGCCACCGATACCGAGCGCCATGTCGAGGGCGAGGGATCCGGTGGGGATGACCTCGACGTTCTGCTCCGGACGGTCGCCCAGCCTCATCGCCGAGCCCTTGCCGAAGCTCTTCTCGACCTGCGCCAGCGCGGCGTCGAGCGCCGCCTTGCGGTTGGGGTCAGAATCGTGCCGCAGATCCTGCGGCTGCCCCTTCGTCTTCTCTGCTGCGGCGCTTGATTTCTGTGCCATGGTGTACTCCTTCGACGGTTGTGGCTGATGATCGCCCCTCACGCTACGCAACGCGTTTCACGCTTGGCAAGGCGCACCGGCCCATGTGGTCGAAGCCCCGCCGATGTGCACAACATTCACGGACGTGCCCATGGGCGTCCCGCACGAGTCCCGCACGAGTGGAGGGGAATCGACCACATCGATTCCGCATTGTCATATTCGCTGGAGACCACTATAGCCCACAGACGCGAACATTTGTTCGAATTTTCGTCAGGACACGCCGAAAGGCACCGAAAAGGCACAAGGAAAGACGGAAAAACGATGTTCCACCTCATCGTGCGGGCATCGGCGGCGCGTTGTGATCGCGCCCCCAACGCGCCGAATCGGGGATGCCCATCTGGTCGCACAGCACGTTCCAGACGACACGGGGCTCCTCCCCCGACTCCAGCGCCTCGACGACGGTCATGTTGTCCAGCGCGGTCAGCTCCTGATCGCGCGACAGCGCCCGCCCGTAGCTGCGGCCGAACACCTCTTCAAGCAACTGCCAGAATTCACGTTCCCTCACGGGCACATAAGTGTAGCCGGTGGCCGGCCTACGCCGCCACCGGCTACTTCTTCCGTCCGACTTCGTTACGCCTCGACCATGTCGAGGCGGTCGGCGACCATGCGCAGCAGCTGCGCGGTGCTGACGCCCAGCGCCTCGGCGATGGAGCTCAGCAGTTCGGAGCTGGCCTCCTTCTGCCCGCGCTCCACCTCGGAAAGGTATCCGAGCGAGACACCGGCCTTCTCGCTGACCTCGCGCAGGGTCTTGCGGTCGCGCGAACGCAGGTCGCGCAGCACGCGGCCGATGGCCTCGCGCAACGTCAGCTCGGTCGTATCGCGCGACTGCGGCTTGGCGGACTCGACGGCGGATGCGGACGCGGCGCGGGGAGCGCGCTCGACGTTCTCGGCCTCGTCCCACATGCGACGGCGGGCCTCCTCGGCCTCATCCTTCGCCTTCTTGGCGGCACGGGCCATGATCACCTGCTGCTGGGCGAACATGACAGCGCGACGCTGGGCCGGGGTCAGCTCGCGCATGCGCGCGGTGCCCGGACGCACCATCGAAGTGGTCTTGATGTCGTTCTGCTCCTCAATGCGAGTCATCGTGCTCATAACCCCATCCCTTTCGTACGATTCGTTTGCCTTCTATTACGACCAACAGCGAACGGGACCGGTTTTATTCCTGTGAAATGCCTGTGAGTATGCTCACGATTCGCAGGAGACTGCCGACGGTGCGCGTCCGCACCTGTTCGCGGGACCCGTCGAGCCTCAGTTCGACGGCCACGGTGAGGCGGCCGTCCCGGTCCTCGACGACGCCCTGCGAGCCCGGAATCTCCCTCATCGGAGCGAGCAGGTCGGGGATCGACGGGGCAGCCGGAACGGAGATGCCGGCGTAGACGAGACCGGCCGGCTTGTCGCCGTCAGGGCCGGGGCCGGCGACGCCGGTGGTCGACAGCCCCACGATCGCGCCGTCGTATTCCGGTTGCGCGTACAGGTGCGCGGTGGACGCGGCCATCTGCCGCGCGACCTCGGGATGGACCGCCCCCTCGCGCTCGAGCAGCGCCCTGTCGACGCCGAGGATCCTGGCCTTGGCCTTGATGTCATAGGTGACGGCGGATCCCAGAAAGACCTTGGAGGCCCCCGGCACGCGCACGAAGGCGTCGGCCAGAAGACCTCCGGTCAGTGATTCGGCGCAGGCGATCTTGAGCCCGCGCCGTTCGCACCACCGCAACAGCGCCGCGGCGAGCGTGTCAGGTTGCATGTTCGCTTCCTATTCCCCCTGCTTCTTCTTCGAGCCGACGAACGTGTTGTACAGGTACACGCCGCCGGAGTACAGGCACAGCACCAGCGCCACGTAAAGCAGCGCGTAGGTGAGGAAGTAATAGCCCTGCAGCCACGCGGGCATGGCCTGCCCGTCGTCGAAGACCCAGAACGGCAACAGCAGCAGGGACAGGCCGATGCACTGGAAGAGGGTCTTGAGCTTTCCGGGCCATGCGGCGGCGATGACCTTGCCGCCGGGGCGTTCCATCACGAAGAAGCGCATCACGGTGATGCCGATCTCGCGGATGAGGAACAGCGCCGTGGCCCACCACGGGAATTCGTCGAAGACGGAGGCGACGATCAGCGCGCCGCAGGTGAGCAGCTTGTCGGCGATCGGATCCATGAGCTTGCCGAGCTCGGTGACCTGATTGTACTTGCGTGCCATCCAGCCGTCGAGCTTGTCGGTGGACGCGGCGACGATGAAGATCACACCGGCGACCCAGCGCATCGTCGGGTTGTCCTCGCCCCACGGTCCGGCGGCGATGTACAGCCCGAGGAAGATCACCACCAGCACGATGCGGGAGTAGGTGACGAGGTTCGGCGGGGCGTTCCAGCCATCAAAAAGCGACGACTTCTTGTTTTCGATAGTCTGTTCGTCAGTCATGATTCCTCACACTACCCGCACTTATCTACACCTTCGCTGGACCCATGACGAACGGAAGGCGGGTGGATGCTGACGATACGCTGGGAATCCGCCCTCCACCACCGGCCGCTACTGCAACTGGGGCTGGCCCTGCTGGCCGGCGGCCGGGCCGGACGACTGCAGCGAACCGGTCTCGCCCCTGATGAAGGACAGCACCGCCGGCAGATCCTGCGGCTGGACGAGCACCTGACGGGCCTTCGAACCCTCGGAGGGACCGACAACGCCACGGGACTCCAGCAGGTCCATCAGACGGCCGGCCTTGGCGAAACCGACCCTGAGCTTGCGCTGGAGCATCGAGGTGGAACCGAACTGCGTGGTGACGACGAGTTCCGCCGCCTGCAGCAGCACGTCCATGTCGTCGCCGATCTCCTCGTCCGGCTCGAGCCCCTTCTTCTCCGCCTCCTGGGCCATCTGCTCGATGTCCTCGCGGTATTTCGGCTTGCGCTGCGTGCGCACGAACTCGACCGCCTTGCGGATCTCCGATTCGGAGACCCACGAGCCCTGCACGCGCCTCGGCTTGGCCTCGCCCATCGGCAGGAACAGCGCATCACCCTGTCCGATCAGGGTCTCGGCGCCGGTGGTGTCGAGGATGACCCTCGAATCGGTGGCGGACGACGTGGCGAACGCCAGTCGCGACGGGATGTTCGCCTTGATCAGGCCGGTGACCACGTCGACGGACGGGCGCTGCGTGGCGAGCACCAGATGCACGCCGGCCGCTCGCGCCAGCTGCGTGATGCGCTGGATGGAGCTTTCGACGTCGTTCTTGGCGACCATCATCAGGTCGGCCATCTCGTCGACGACGACGAGGATGTACGGGTACGGGGCGACCTTGCGCCCCGAGCCGGCCGGCGCATGCACCTTGCCGGCTCGCACGGCCTCGTTGAAGTCCTTGACGTGGCGGAACCCGAAATACTCGAGGTCGGAATAGCGCGCGTCCATCTCCTTGACCACCCATTCGAGGGCCTGCGCGGCCTTCTTCGGATCGGTGATGATCGGGGTGAGCAGATGCGGGATGCCCGCGTACGCCGACAGCTCGACGCGCTTGGGGTCGACCATGATCAGACGCACCTGATCGGGCGTGGCGCGCATGATGATCGAGGTGAGCATCGAGTTGATGAAGCTGGACTTGCCGGAGCCGGTGGCGCCGGCGACCAGCAGATGCGGCATCTTGGTCAGGTCGGCCGTGACGAACTTGCCCTCCACGTCCTTGCCCACGCCGGTGAGCATCGGGTTGGGGTCGCTCATCGCGCCGGACGAACGCAGCACATCGCCCAGATGCACGATCTCGCGGTCCTCGTTCGGGATCTCGATACCGATGGCGGACTTGCCGGGGATCGGCGAAAGGATGCGCACGTCGGAACTCGCTACCGCATAGGCGATGTTGCGCTGCAGATTGGTGACCTTCTCGACCTTGACGCCGGGCGCGAGCTCGACCTCGTACTGGGTGACGGACGGGCCGCGCAGGAACCCGACGACCTTCGCGTCGACCTTGAACTGCTGGAACGTCGACGTCAGTGCGCGGATCACACGGTCGTTGGCGGGGGTGCGGGCGGCGTGCGGCTGCCCCTTGACCAGCAGGTTCAGACTGGGCAGCTGGTACGGGGGCTCGACCGCGGGCATGTCTCCGTCGGAGGTCGGATCGAACACATCGTCATCGACGCCGACGCCGGCACCCGGTGCGGCCGCGTTCGGCGTGAGCTGGCGCTCGTCGGTGTCGGCGCCGTAAGCGCCGGACCCGGCTCCCATCGCGACGGTCGGCGTCGCGGATCGAGGATCGCCGGCCTCGGAGCCGGCCGCGACAGGCGCCCACGGGTCGACGCCCACGCCGCTCGGCACGGCGGACAGCGGCACGGAGGAAACCGGCACGGCCGACGTGGCGTCGTCCTGCGCGGCGGGATCATGCGGCTCATGCGCCGAAGCGGGCATCGCGTCGAACGACGTCGGGAACGACGGCATCGACGTCATCGGCACGGTGGCCGACGGCTCGACGACCGGCGTCTCCGCGGTCTGGCCATGATGACGCGCCGCGGTGACGAACGGGTCGTCGGCCTCGTAGCGGTCCAGCGAACGGTCCTCCTCGTCCTTCCTCCCGACGAATCGTCCGAACAGTCGCTGGAACAGGGACGGCCGGCGTTTGGCGGCATCGGGGTCCTCGCCCTCCTCGGTACCGTCATGCGTGGGCACGCCGTCGGCGAACCGGATCGTGTCGTCGTCGACGCGCACCTCGCTAGGGGAACGGCCGTCCGCGCCATCGCCGTCCACATCGGCCCGCTCGCCGCGGATCCTCGCGACGGCGCCTTTGGCGAGACCCGGCAGATCGGTGACGTGCACGCCGGCGATGAGCATGATCGAGAACAGCGCGACGACGACGAACACGACGATCGCGAACGCCTTCGACAGGCCCACCTCGAGCGGCATGCCGAGCGCGTAGCCGACCAGGCCGCCGGCGTCGCGCAGCTGCTCCCAGTCGAACCCGTTCACGCCGGCGGCGCGCGCAACGTCGATGATCGAGCAGATGGACCACAGCAGCAGCCCCCAGCCGGTCATCACACGCGGGTTGTTCGATCCGCTGCCGGAATTGCGCATCAGCCTGATCGCGGTGAGGAACAGCAGCACCGGCAGCACGACGCTCATCATGCCAAGCACGCCGGCGGCGATCGAATGCAGGAACACGCCGAACGGACCGGAGACACGGAACCATTCGGAGGCGCAGAACAGCACCGCCAGTACGATCAGGATGAAGCACAGCCCGTCACGCCGGTAGGCGGGGTCGTACTCCCCCACGCCGGATATCGAACGGACCGCCGCGCCAAGCGCGCGCGGGACGGCGAGCAGTATCTTCTTCCACACCGGTTCCTCGAACTCGCCGGCGGAATCGCCTTTCGCGCCGGTTCTCCCCGTGCCTGCATCGGATCGTGTCTTTGCCATAACGTTACCAATCTACCGAACCGGCAGTATCCGGATCCCGGTCTTCACCCAATCGTCGCGAACTCTTCCCGTGCGCGATGGTCTACCATATTGGTATGACTCCAGCGGAACGTGCGAGCGCAGTCGCATTTGCACTCAGGAACTGCGCGTTGGAAGCGATGACCCCGGGCGAGGCGACGATGCGCGCCGCGGCCGGCCATGAGTCGGGCGACGTCGACGTGGCCCGGCTGATCGACGTGGCGGACGGCGAGGGGACGCCGGCCTCGGGCGTGTTCGCCCGCACCGTGCTGCTCGCCGAACGCGGATGGGAGCCGAGCGGCGATCTGCGTGAACTCGTCGCGATCCACAGGGGGCTGTTCGAGGGCGTGTTCGACGACGCGGGGCTGCTGCGCACGACGGATACGACGCGCAAGGAGACCGAAGACCCGCGGCGCGCGGATGACCCGGAGGCGTTCTTCCCCGCCGCGCTCATCGAGACCGGTGCGGCGAACATCGCCTCCGAACTGGCCGAGAAACGCAATCTTCAGGTGATGGACCGACCCAGGTTCGTAGCCGAGTTCTCGCGTATCTATGACGAGCTCGGCTACCTGCACCCGTTCCGCGGCGGCAACGCGATGACGCTGCGCATCTTCGGCTCCCGTCTCGCGCACGACGCCGGATGGGATCTCGACTGGGGATCGGTCACACGCGACGAGTACAAGCACGCCAAGCGCGCGGCGTACATGGCCGACACCTCCGCCTTCGAGCGGATGTTCGCGAGGATCATCCGGCCCGCGAACCCGACGCGCGTGTTCCTGATCGCCGGGTTCGAGCAGGGGCCGGCGCACTGACGTTTCGCTCGCTTCGCCCGCGCCGCCCGCCCCGGCCCCAGGCACTTCAGGCACTTCAGACGATGTCGCCCAGATGGTGCTGCGTGTATTCGTCGGCGCGGGCGTCGATGGCGTCGTAGTCGCCGGCGTCGGCATGGACGATGATCGCCATCGCGTTGTCCACCAGACGCGGGTTCAGGGCCTCGAGCCAGTGGATGCGCGGGTCCCGGCCGAACCAGCCCATCTGCTTGCGGGCGAGACGCCGGGTCTTCTGCGCGATGTCGATCCACGCATCGTCGTCCTCGTCCCACATGCCATCGAGCAGGTCGATCATCTGCTGGTAGCCCAGGGCCCGGCCCGCGGTGAACCCCAGATGGGGGCGCAGGCGGCGCACCTCCTCGAGGAAGCCCTGTTCGCGCATCCGCGCGGTGCGGATCTCGATGCGCCGGTCAAGCTCCCTGCGGTCCAGATCGAGGCCGATCTGCACCGAGGGGATCACGTAGCGGTAGCGCGGCAGGCTCGCCGAATACGGCCTGCCGGTCAGCTCGATGACCTCGAGCGCACGGATCGTGCGGCGAGGGTTGCGCGGGTCCATGCGTGCGGCGGCCTCGGGGTCCTTGGCCTTGAGCTCGGCGAACAGCGCGCCGGCGCCTTCGGTCCTCTCGCGCTCCTCGAGACGCTCCCTGACCGCCGGATCGGTGCCGGGGAAGCTGATGTCGTCGATCGCCGCCCGCGCGTACAGGCCCGATCCGCCGACCAGGATCGGGCGGACGCCGCGCGACTTGAGGTCGGCGATCGTCTCGCGGGCGATCCTCTGGAACTTCGCGACGGTCATCGTCTCGTCTGGGTCGATGATGTCGATCAGATGATGGGGCACGGCCGCCTGCTCCTCGGGGGTGGGCTTGGCGGTGCCGATGTCCATGCCGCGGTACATCTGGTAGGCGTCGGCGTTGACGATCTCGGCCCGCTCCCCCTGTTCGGCGAGGCGTTTGGCGATGGCGATGCCGAGACCGGTCTTGCCGGAGGCGGTGGGGCCGACGATGGAGACGACGCGGGGTTCGGTGACGGCGCTCTCAGTGACGGACATGATAGGTCTGGCCTGCCTTCGGATCGGGGTCGGCGAGCAGGTTGTGCCGGCCCGCATGGGTGACGGTGACGGTGACGAAATCGCCGATCTGCGGAATGGGCTCGCCCTCGGGCACGCGGATGTGCACGAGCACGCCGGTCTTCTCACGGCCGGTGACGCGATGTGTGTCGGAGTCCTTCTTGCCCTGCATGCCGGTGATCATGACCTCGACGTCACGCCCCTCGAACGTGGCGAGGTTCTCCTCGGTGATCTGCTCCTGCAACGCGACCAGACGGTCGAATCGGTCCTGGACCACGTCGTGCGGGATCTGCGGCATCGAGGCGGCCGGCGTGCCGGGACGCGGCGAGTAGATGAACATGAACGCTGAGGAGAACCGCGCCTCACGCACCACGTCCAGCGTGGCCTGAAAGTCCTCCTCGGTCTCCCCGGGGAATCCGACGATGACGTCGGTGGAGATCTGCGCGTCCGGCATGGCGGCGCGGATGCGGCCGAGGATATCCATGAACTTGGCGGATCGGTAGGAGCGGCGCATCGCCCTCAAGATCCGGTCGGAGCCGGACTGCAGCGGGAAGTGCAGCTGGTGCATGACGTTCGGGGTCTCGGCCATGGCGGCGATCACATCGTCGGTGAACGCGGCCGGATGCGGCGAGGTGAAGCGCACGCGTTCGAGGCCGTCGATCGTGCCGCAGGCGCGCAGCAGCTTGCTGAACGCGTAGCGGTCGCCCATGCCGTAGCCGAACGAGTTGACGTTCTGGCCGAGCAGCGTGACCTCCTTGGCGCCGTTGGCCACGCATGCGCGGATCTCGTCGAGGATGTCGCCGGGACGGCGATCCTTCTCCTTGCCGCGCGTGGTGGGCACGATGCAGAACGTGCAGGTGTTGTTGCATCCCACCGAGATCGCGACCCATGCGCTCACACGCGAGGCGCGGGCGGCGGGCAGCTCGCTGGGCAGCAGGTCGAGCTTGTCGGCGACCTCCACCTGCGCCTTGCCGGTGATGCGGTTCTGGTCGAGGAGCTTGGGCAGCACGTCGATGTTCTTCGTGCCGAAGACGGCGGACACCCACGGCGCCTTGTCCGCGATCTTCCTGCGGTCGATCTGCGCCATGCATCCGCCGACGGCGATCTGCAGGTTCGGGCGGTGGAGCTTGATGCGGTTGTATCGGCCCACGGTGCCGTACATCTTCTCGGTGGCGTTCTCGCGCACCGCGCAGGTGTTGAGCACGATCAGGTCGAGATCGTTGGACAGCACCTGCTCCTCGGTGGCCGGCACGTAGCCGTCGGCCTCGAGCACGCCGGCGATGCGCTCGGAGTCGTGCACGTTCATCTGGCATCCGAGCGTGTGGATGTGGAACACGCCCTTGCCGCGCCGTCCGGCGAGCCCCTCGGCTTCGGCGGAACCGGCCTGAATCGAGGCGCGCTCCGCCTCGGTCATCATGTCTTCATTCATAGCGGCTCATTCTATGAGACGGTCGGGTCATGCGAAGATTCCTTGTATTCCCCGCAAACGTTCAGCTCGGACGCGGGCCGAACGGTATATTGGTGTGCGTGATACTTGACCGTCATTCCAGATTGAGCAGCGCTGATCTGAAGGCCCGACTCAAGGGCCTCAATCTTTCGGACGCCACGTTCGACGCCGAGCAGATCACCGAATTCGTCGACATCATGCAGGTGTATGAGGGCGCCATGTACGAGATCTCCACGAAGCTGGAGATCCTCGACAACGAGTTCCAGGTCCGGTTCAGCCATGACCCGATCCATCACATGGAACGCCGGCTGAAGTCGGTGAACTCGATCATCGGCAAGCTCGAACGCAAGGGCCTGCCGCTGGCCGTGAACTCGATCAAGGACAACCTGTTCGACGTGGCCGGCATCCGCGTGATCTGCAACTACCGCGACGACGTGTATTCGGTGTCGAACTACCTGTCGGCGCAGTCGGATATCCAGGTGCTGCGCGTCAAGGACTACATCAAGAACCCGAAGCAGAACGGCTACCGTTCACTGCATGTGATCTACGCGGTTCCGGTGTTCCTCTCCTCCGGCGCGCACTACACGCCCGTGGAGGTGCAGTTCCGCACCATCGCGATGGACTACTGGGCAAGCCTCGAGCACGCGCTGCGCTACAAGACGGATCTGCCGGACGCCAAGCTGAGCGAGCACTCGCAGACGCTGCTCGACTGCGCGCGCTCGCTGCAGAACATCGAGGTGCAGATGCAGAACATCCACCGCGACATCAACGGCGCGCCGCAGGTCGAGGAGACCCCGAAGACGACGAGCTGAGCCGAACCGCAGTCCGACGGTTCGACGACTTAACGGCGTGGCTTGGCGGCTCAACTGCGGCTCAGCCACGCCGGCAGTTTCGCCGGCGTCTGGGCCAGCAGGGTGCCCGCGAAGATGAGGGCGCATCCGAGGTATCCGCGCGGGGTCATCACCTCGCCGAGGAAGATCGCGCCGCCGACCACCGAGAAGAACGATTCCAGACTCATCAGCAGGCTGGCTCGGGTCGGCGGCACCCACTGCTGCCCCACCGCCTGCAACGTATAGGCGACACCCACCGATCCGACGCCCGCGTAGACGATGGGCGGCCACGCGGCGGCAGCTCCGGACCAGTCGATGGACCCCTCGATGCCCGAGCCGATCCAGCTCAGGACCGCCGTGGTGCAGAACTGGACGAACGAAAGCGTGATCGCGTCGACGCGGGCGCCGAGTTCGTCGATGACGAGGATGTGCGTGGCGAACAGCACCGCCGTGAACACCAGCAGGAGATCGGCGATGCCCAACGAACCGAAGCCATCGGTCACGCACAGGAAATAGAAGCCGACGACCGCGAGAAGAACCGCGACACCGACGAGCGCGCCGATGCGACGGCGCAGGAACACGAAGGCGAGCAACGGCACCATCACGATGTACAGGGCGGTGAGGAACCCGGCGCGTCCGGCCGATTTGCCGTACAGGATGCCGTACTGCTGCAGGGTGCTCGCGGTGAACAGCACGACGCCGCAGATCACACCGACGACGAGCGGATTGGCGAGGAGGCCCTTGACTGCGGTTCCGGTGGCTGCGGTTCCGGTCCCGCCGGTCGTGGCCGCATCGACGGCGGTCTCTTCGGTTCCGCTCCGTCCGCCATGCCTGCGACGCAGCACGAGCATCACCGGCAGCAGCGAGACGGCGCCGAGGCTGAACCGCGTGGCGTTGAAGAACAGCGGCGTGACGGCGTCCATGCCCTGCACCTGCGCGACGAACGCGAACCCCCAGATCAGCGCGCACACCGTCAGGCATGTCATTCCCACGATTTCCTGTCTTCTCATAGCGTTCCAACGTAGCGCCGTCACGTTGCGGATATGAAAAGGCCCGACCACATGGTGATCGGGCCTTCGCCGTCCGGTGACGGCCGTCCGGTGACGGTCGTCGACGAGCGGACCGTCATATCAATTCATCAACGTATCAACGTGTCAGTCCCTGTTGCCGAACAGCTGCAGGATGTACAGGAACATGTTCACGAAATCGAGGTACAGGTTCAGCGCGCACAGGATGGAGATCCTCTTGACGGCCTCCGGTCCCTGCGCCTCGTACTGGGCGAACAGGGCGCGCGTGGACTGCGCGTCGTACATGGTCATGCCGGCGAACAGGATCAGGCCGAGGGCGCACACGACCTGGGTCATGCCGCTGACGCCGGGGATGAGCATGAGCACGAACTGCGAGATGATGAGCACGATCAGGCCGACCATGAGGATCGGTCCGAACTTGAGCATGTCGAACTTGGTGGTGAGGCTGAACATCGTCAGGGCGAAGAAGAACCCGGCGGTCACGCCGAGGGCGATGCCGATGGAGCCGAGATCGTAGACCATGAAGATCGAGCTCAGCGTGAAGCCCATCAGGGCGGCGTACACGTAGAACATCGCGCGGGCCGCACCGACGCTCATCTTCATGATGCGCGCACCGAGCATCACGGCCATCACGACCTGCACGATGCACAGGCCGATGAGGCCGAACATGCCGGTGGACATGAGGAACGCGTAGTACAGGCCGGTGGCCTGTCCGAGGACGGCGACCACCGCGGTGACGATGAGGCCGATGGTCATCTCGCCGTACGCCTTGGTCACCGACACACGGCGCGCCTGCTCGTAGGAGTAGGCGACCTGTCCGTCGATGGCGGCGCCGGCGCCCGCCCCCGCGGCGCTGCCGGCCCCCGCGTAGGCGTACTGAGGCTGGGCGTAGGGCTGCTGCTGGTACTGCTGCTGGTTCATGTTCGCGTACTGATACTGCGGGTTCTGCTGGTACTGCTGGCCGGCGCCGTACCCGGGATTGAGATTGCTGCCGCCCTGCGGCTCGTAGTTCGGATTGGGCTGGGGCTGCTGACCGAATGTCATGTTGGCTCCTTTTGTATTCGTTGTACCCACCATCCTAGGGGAACAAAGCTTACGATTCCATGAATACGTTCGCTGTGGACGTATGTGGACACGGAAACGGGCCCCGATTCCGTACGGAACGGGGCCCGTCGACCGATAACCGTCCTGCCGGCTCAGTCGGTCAGATCGTAGATGGTGACGCCGTCCACGGTCTGTGCCTCGAAGTTCTCGGCCACCCACGAGGCGATCTCGCTCGCGGCGTCGGATCCTCCGAGCTGGTTGCCGCCCATGCCGCCACCGGAGATGTAGTAATGGATGAGCCCCTGCTCGACGTAGCTCTTGAACTGCTCGAGGGTGGGCGCCGGATCGGAGCCGTTGAAGCCGCCGATGGCCATGACCGCCTGTTCGCTGGCGAGCTGGTAGCTGGCCGCGTTCTGCGATCCGGTGGTGGCCGCCGCCCAACGGTACTGGCCGGCATCCTCCTGCAGCATGGAGACGATCTGATCGCTGGCGGTGCCGCCGCCAAGCAGTCCGCCGCCCATGCCGCCACGTCCGCCGGCGCCGCCACGGCTGCCGTCTCCATCGGATTCACCGGTTGCGCCGGACTGCCCCGGCATCGCCGGCATGGACTGGCCGTCCGAGCTGGAGCCATCGGACTGCCCCGGCATACCCATGCCGCCGGAACCGCCGGGACCACCGCCCGGGCCTCCCATGCCGCCACCGGGACCACCGCCCATGCCGGTCGCGTTGGTGACGTTCGGACCCGCGGTGACGATCGATCCCGTATGACCAGTGGACACGGTGTATGCGGTCCATGCCAGCGGCCCGGCGGCGAGCGCCACCGTCGCGAGCGCGCAGGCCACGGCACCGGCGATGGAGATGCCGCGACGCACGGACGGGGTGCCGCGCAGGAAGCTCATGTCGCGCATCGGCGCCGCGGCGGCGGCCGCGATGACGAGCAGCAGGGTCGAGAGGAGTCCCGCGGCCATGACGATGTACTTGAGCCAAGGCAGCCATGTGGAGCGGCCGAGCAGCTCGACCGCCCAGAACGTGTTGACGAGGACGAGCGCCGTGGCGACTCCGCGCGCCCAGAACAGCTTCCGCTTGCTCCACAGCCCCGCGACGGCGATGGCGACGAGCGCGGCGACGGCCGGCGCGAGGGCGACCGTGTAGTACTGGTGGAAGATGCCCGCCATGAAGCTGAAGGTGAGCCAGGTGACGACGAGCCACGATCCCCATGCAATGACGTTCGCGCGGCGAAGGTCGGTGCGCAGGCTGCGGCGGGCGACGATGAGCCCGATCACGATGCCGGCGAAGGCGATGGGCGCGAGCCAGGCTATCTGCCCGCCGTATTCGCCGTCGAAGAGGCGGCTGAGGCCGGTCTGGCCCCACATGCCGCCACCATTGCCGCCTCCACCCATGCCGCCACCGCCGACGACGGCACCGGTCTCGTTGCCGGTGAGTCGCCCGAGTCCGTTGTATCCGAAGGTGAGTTCAAGGAAGGAGTCGGTCTGGGAACCTCCGATGTAGGGTCGGGAGCCGGACGGCACGATGACGGTGAGCGCGATCCACCATCCTGCGGAGACGATCACTGCGACCACGGCGACGAGCCCGTCGACGATACGGCGGATCAGCCCGGTGGGCGACGCCACGAGGAAGGCGAGCGCGAAGCCGGGGACGACGAGGAACACCTGCATCTGCTTGGTGAGGAATCCGAAGCCGATGCACACGCCGGCGAGGATCATCCACAGGGTACGGCGTCGGTCGCCGGCCTTGTCGCGCGGGTATTCGAGGGCGCGCATGACGGCCGCCGTGGCGCCGGTCATGAGCAGAACGAGCAGCGCGTCGGGGTTGTTGAACCTGAACATCAACGCCGCGACGGGCGTGGTGGCGAGCGTGAGACCCGCGATGACGCCGGCCCAGTTGCCCCACGCGCGACGGACGGTGGTGTAGAGGATCCACACGCTCGCCATGCCGCACAGGGCCTCGGGCAGGAGGATCGCGAAGGAGTTGAGGCCGAAGACACGGATGGACAGGGCCATGAGCCAGATGGCTGCCGGCGGCTTGTCGACGGTGATCGCGTTGCCCGAGTCGAGCGATCCCCACAGGAACGCCCACCAGTCCTGGGAGCCGGCCTGGGCGGCGGCGGAGTAGAACTCGTTGGCGTAGCCGGATGCGGTGAGGTTGACGAACATGATGACGGCGGTGAGCGTCATCATGCCGCCGAAGCCGATCCAGTCCGCGGTGGTGCGGCGGGTGGCGATGCTGGATCGCACGGTGGCGTTGCCGCCGGTGTCGACGTATCGTCCGGCTGGCATGGGGGCGCCGGAGTCCGGGCGATGGTACCGGCCTTTCGCCGTCGCGGCCGAGGAGGCTGGACGGACCTGCGAGGGGGCGGCCGATGTGGTTGAGATGGTCATGGATGAATGGTCCTTATGTCAAGTGATCGAAGCGACTAAGCGCTCTCAGCGATCAAGGTGATCGGTGAACAATGGTCCGTCGGGAAATGATCCGCGCATGAGGCGATGCACGATCAGGCGGCGGCGACGCGCATGCGGCTCAGCGTGCCGTTCATGCGCCACATGCCCTTGAGGTCCTTCTTCACGGTGTCGGGGATGTTGACCGTGCTGCCCGGGTCCTCGACCCAGCGGACGGGGAACTCGTACATGCGCATGCCGGTGGCCTGTGCCAACAGCAGCATCTCCGTGTCGAAGAACCACTCATTGTCCTGGATGTAGGGCAGCAGATGGCGCGCCGCGGGTGCGGTCATGGCCTTGAAACCACACTGGGCGTCGTGGAAGGCGGCGCCGAGCAGCACGCGCAGCATGCCGTTGTAGGTGCGTGAGATGAATTCGCGTTTCGCGGATCGCGTGACCTCGGATTCGTCGAAGAGACGGCAGCCGAAGGACACGTCGGCGAAACCGTAGACCAGGGTGCCCACGAGGGTGCCGGTCTGCGAGATGTCGGTGGACAGGTCGACGTCCATGTAGGCGACGACCTTGGCGCGCGACTCGCCCCAGGCGAGTTTGAGCGCGCGGCCACGTCCCTTGCTTGCGATACGCACGGCGCGTACCCGACCGGGGTATTGGGAGGCGAGGCGTGTGGCGATGGGCCAGGTCTCGTCGGTGCTGGCGTTGTCCGCGATGACGATCTGCCATGTGTAGGCCCAACCCTCGATCTGGCTTGAGGCAAGATGGTTCATCAGTGTGAGGACGGATTCGGCGAGCTGCTCCTGCTCGTTGTAGACGGGGATGACGATGTCGGCGTCCACGCGACCGGGCTCCCCTACACGCTCGACGATGCCGGTCGGCGTGATGCGGGCTGCACTGGATGTGCGGGATGTACGGGTTATCATCGGCTGCGATGTCGCGGCAGCTGGCGTTGTTCCTGCGGTGTTCATGGTTCCCATGGAACAATCGTTTTCCTAGCGGCGTCTTAGCCGCAAGTAAAGCGTTCCCGGCAGTCCCGGGGAAAAGGTCTCAACGTTTCCTGAACGCTTTCTGAACGCGTTCGGCCGGATTGGATCCCCCCGAGCCCCTCCATGCCCACTCCATATCCACTGCACCCGCTACACCCGCTACGCGAAGCCATCACCAGTCAATCACCGGTTCTCCGCGCAACAATCTCCGAAATCAGCCTTGAGTTCGCGAGATTGTTGCGCTGAGTCAGAGTCAGTGCAACAAATTCGGGAAATCACCGTTGATTTCCGGAGATTGTTGCACTGAGCAAGGGCAAGCGCAACAATTTCGGGAACACGGGACTCTTTTCCCGAAATTGTTGCGCCGGGATCGATATGACATAGACGCCGGGGATGCCGCACCGATGGTCACCACCCCGATGACCACCGATACCCCCGATGACCACCGATACCCCCGATGACCACCGATACCCCCGATGACCACCGATACCTCGATGGCCACCGTTATTCCGATGACCACCGGCGCGGCATCCACCGGACCGTCACTTGCCGGCGTTCCAGTCCACGGGGATGTCGCAGAACGCGTTCGCGCCCGCTCCGCTGCCGTCGTGCTTGGAGACGCTCTTGCCGTTCACGATGATCTCGCACGACAACTGGATGCCGTTCTGATCCGGGTTCTCGTAATCGCTGGAGGTGATGCTGAGCGTCGGATACTCACCGGCCTCCTTGCCGGTCATGGTCTTCTCCCACGTACCGTTGAAATCCTCCGTATGGGTTTCCCCCGTGCCCCCGTACATCGCGGTCGCGGGGCCGTTGCTGGTGGCTTTCATGGTGATCGTCCGCTCCTCGTCGGCCTTCTTCTGCTCGGCCTGACTCTGCTGGACGCTCTGCTGCAGTTCATTGGCGGCGTTGTCCATCGCCTTGCCGTA
Organism: Bifidobacterium rousetti; assembly: GCF_008698235.1. GTDB lineage: Bacteria > Actinomycetota > Actinomycetes > Actinomycetales > Bifidobacteriaceae > Bifidobacterium > Bifidobacterium rousetti. The sequence continues at coordinate 147,338 of NZ_PEBH01000001.1, read as the reverse complement.
GCTGTTCTGGGTGACCAGCACGATGACGATGGCGATGACCGACAGGATCGCCGCGGCGATCGCCAGACCCTTGCCGCGTTTACGCCCCTTGGAACGCGTCGCGACGATTCCGACAATGGCGAAGACGACGCCGATCACACCGAGAACCGCGGCGAAGTTGTTGACGATCGGCACCCAACTGAGCAGCACGGCGAGCACGCCGAACACCAGTCCGACGATGGCGCTCGCGCTCAGCCCCTTGTTGACGTGGGAGGCGGGCGCGTGCCCGGGGCCCGGTCGACCCTGCTCCGGAAGCGGAATGTTGTTGGTCATGGTTCCTTCTTTCTCTGTGCGCGCGGGACTTGCGCGGTATGTCTTCGACGCTATCGGAACCGGCGCGGGGTCGTCAGTGTACGAACGGACGTTTCCGGATGCCCGTTCGGGCGGCGGCCGCGTGCGGAATGCGCCCGCATGTCCAATGGCGACGCGGCTTGCTCCGGCAATAGAGTGGGATGCATGGGATTCGAGAAGAAGCATGACGAACCGCGGCCGGCGTGGAATCAGGATGACGACGAGGTGCCGGTGCGCACGCGACGCTGGTGCGTGTTCGTCATGATCCCCGTGGCCGCGTTGTTCGCCCTGGTGCAGTGCTCGTTCGCGGCGTTGGAGTACGTGGCGAATCCCGACGGGATCATGTATGTGTGGATGGTCCTGTCCACCCTGTTGTCGATCGTGTTCCCGTTCATCCTCATCATGCGCGACCGGCATCCCGAACCGGTCTTCTGGGCGGCATGCGCGATCGTGATGGTCTTCCCGTACGATCCGATGCTCGTGCTCATGGCGATGACCTCGCTGCTGGCGCGCCGGTCGTCACGGACCCGCACAATACGGGTCATCGTGGCCGGCACGGCTGTATGCGTCTGGGCGCAGCTGCGCGACGCGCTGCATCCGGCCGAGGCGTCGCTCTGGCATCTGTTCTTCGCCAAGCCGAACACCGGCAGCAACGGCGTGCCGATCGAGATGCTCACCGGTGACGGACCGATCATCGCGACCGCGGTGGTCGCGGCACTCATCAGCGTGGCGATCGCAGCGCTCATCGGCCTGCACATCCGCTCGCGCGCGAGCCTCGACACCGCGCAGGCGAAGGCCGACGCCGCGGCCACGCATGCGGCGACGCTGCAGCACGATCTGACCAACCAACAGCTGGCCGACGCGATCGCGGCAGAAGCCCACGACACGCTCGCGCACTCCCTGTCGCTGCTGGCGTTGAACGCGAGCGCGCTGCAGGCCGAAACCGCCCGACTGGAGCCGTCGGAGACGTCCGAGTCGATCGCGCGCAAGGCCGAGGACATCCGGCGTCAGGCGGCCGGCGCCTTGGACGAGGCGCATCAGATCATCGACATGCTGCGTCACCCGCAGAGCGCCTGGGAGCAGCTCGCGCCCACGGACGAGACGGCGTTGACGCGAGAGTCGCTCGACGCATTGATCGCGCAAACCCGTGACGCGGGGCAGCGCGTCGATACGTGGATCGACATCCGGCAATTGGGCGAGCTGGACGACATATCGGCCAAGGTGGCCTACCGAGCGATTCAGGAGGGGTTGACAAACGCTCGCCGGCACGCGCCGGGCGCCCCGGTGTCGCTTGAGGTGACGGCGAATCCCGCGACGGGCGTACATGTGCATCTGAGCAATCCCATGGTAGGGCCGGGATCGAACGGGAACAACACGCCGGGAGGCTCCCCCGCCGGCGCCGGGCTGCCGGGTCTGGCGGCCCGCGCGCATTCGGCCGGAGGGACATGCCGGTACGGGTTCGACAACCGTCGCATGTTCCATCTGGACGTGCTGCTGCCGTGGCGGCGGAACGCTGGCGACGCGGCGGGCGAGATTCCGTCCGTCGCGCGTCCGGTGCAATAGGATGGCAGGGTGAGCGAAAGCGAAAGACAAGACGAGGGGCCGCAGACCAACGGCGGTAACGGCATCGGCCGGCCAACGCCAGTGGCGGACACTTCCGTCGCGCCCACGACAGCGGTCTCCGCCGCCGTGGGCGCGACGGGCGTAACGCCGCCGACAGCACCCGTGAAGGTGAGCGTCGTGGACGACGATCCGATGATCTGCCAGGCGATGAGGCTGATCCTCACCGACTATTCGTCCGGCAGGATCGAGGTCGTGTCCACGTCGACGTCCGGATCGGACGCGGTGCTGCGCGCACAGCGAGAGCATCCTGACGTGGTCCTGATGGACATCGCGATGCCCGATATGGACGGGATCGAGGCGACACGGCGTCTTCGTGCGCTCCCCCGGCCGCCGCATGTGATGATCCTGACGTCGCTGAGCCCGTCGAACACCGTCGAACGCGCGGTGGAGGCCGGCGTCGAAGGCTTCGTCTCCAAGACGGACGCTCCGGATGAGATCATCCGACGCGTGCTCGGCGTGTGCGCGGAGACGCCGCAGTTCAACGCGGCGAGCCAGCGCCAGCTCATCGGCGACCTGCACGCGCAGCAGCCGCTCTCCCGTCGCGACGAGGCCCGCGCGATGCTCGACGCGCTGCCCGAACGCGAACGAGAGGCCGTGCTGCTGGCCGCGGAGGGGATGACGAACGCGCAGATCGCCGAACGCATGTTCATCTCGGAGAGGACGGCGAAGGCGCATCTGTCGTCCGCGGCGGACAAGCTCGCGATGGGTCGCGTGCAGATGGCCCGGCTGGTGGAACGCGCGGACCTGCCGCCGCAGGTGTGATCTCGCGGGCAACCACAAGCGGGCAATCACACGGAACCACAGGAAATGCATGCGAGCGACTGACCGGATGCCGAGGCATCCGACGGAACGCTGCTAGGCTTGGAGACGACAACCGTTGCACGGGAAAGGGTCGGGGATCACATGGCCATCAACGCTAAGGAACTGCCGCTGGAGAAGATCTTCACGTCGGACTACCGGTTCTTCATCCCCTCGTTCCAGCGCGCCTACATCTGGCAACCGGAGAACATCCAGCAGCTGGTGGACGATCTGGCCGGGGCCGCCAAGACGCCCGGCACCCCCTACTTCCTCGGATCGCTGATCCTGGTGCGCACCGGCGAGGTCAACCGTTACGACGTGATCGACGGCCAGCAGCGTCTGGTGTCGCTGGCGATCATCATCGCCGCGTTGCGCGATCTGGAACGGGACTCCGAATGGATGCGTCTGCTGGACGCGCTCATCGTCGAGCCCGGCGACAAACTGCGCGGCATCAGGAACGAGCCGCGTCTGACGCTGCGCGAACGTGACGCGGCGTTCTTCCGCGAATACGTGCAGGAAGGCAATCTGGAGGCGCTGTTCGATCTGGGCGAGGAGGACTGGACCACCACCGCGCAGCGCAACATCACCCGCAACACCAAACGCGTCTATGACGAACTGTCGCGTATGAGCGAGGACGAGCGACGCACGTTCGCCTCGTATCTGGTCAACCAGGTCACATTGGTGATCGTCACCACCGACGATCTGGACAGCGCGCACCGCATCTTCGACGTGATGAACATGCGCGGTCTGCCGCTCACACCGTCGGACGTGTTCAAGGCGCGCGCCACGTCCGGACTCACATCGGTCGAGCTCGACGCGTACGCCCAGCGCTGGGACGACATCATGGACCCGCTCGGCGACGATTCGCCGGCCAGCGAGGAGTTCTTCTCCTACCTGCATCTGATCGTCACGCACAAGCCCGACAGCGACAAGCTCATCGAGGACTTCCTCACCGACGTGATGCAGCCGCATCTGGACAACGGCACGATGACGGCGTTCATCGACCAGGTGCTCGCGCCGTACGCGATGGCGTGGCTGGTCATCACGCGCCCCTCCGACACGATGCTGCCGGAGGATGTCAAGGCGCGGCTCGAATCGCTCAATGACTATCCCGGCCATGAATGGAAGCCCGTGGCCATGTGGGCGCTGGTCCATTCGTTCCGCAATCTGGGCGCCCCGGACATCTCGCCGTTCGCCTCCAGAGGGGCCAGGGCCTCGCGCGCGTCGACCACGGTGAAAACGCTTGGGGGCCATGATTCGCAGCGGCTGAACGAAATACTCGCGGCGTTGGAGCGCGTCACCGGCGTCGATACGCTGAACCGCACGGCTCCGTTCCGCCGGCGTGGGCACGCGGCCGCCGCCGTGCGCGACCTCGACAAGGGCTATCCTGTGCGCACGATCCGCGCCCTGTCGGTGTCTCCGAACGATCGCGCCGGCGCTCTGGTACGTCTGCACGGCGAGATGCAGGGCGACGACGAGCTGATCCGACTGCTGCTGGTACGCGCCAACGAGCAGGCGGCCGAAACGCACCTGTCGCGTCCGCGCAGACTCAGCGCCCTGCCGATCATGCCGGTGGTGTTCGATCCGAAATCCTCGTTCGCCGCATCCGGATGGACCCAGGACGTGCACGACTACTGGATGTACCGGCTGGGCAACATGGCGCTCGCGCAGGGCGCCGAGGACCAGCTCGACAAGCTGCCCGACTATGCGGGTCGCCGCGACCGGCTGCTCATGCGCGCCGATTCGCGCCGGTTCCCGCTGACGGAACAGCTGAAGCACTTCAACGAGTGCACGCCGGAGATGCTGCGTCACCGTCAGGAGGAGACGATCCGTCTGATCGCGGACCGTTGGGAGATCCGCTATGACGAGAACCACACCGACCTGACCAGTCAGGATATCGAGGAGCTGGCCGGCGGCGGCAGGATGTCGCGTCCGGTGCACAGCTCGCGACGGGTCACGATCAAGCAGGTCGTCGACGCCGGTCTGCTCATCCCCGGAGAGAAGCTGGTGTGGGATCGCCCGCGCAAGGGCGAACGCTGGTTCGCGACCGTCACCGAGGACGGCAGGTTCCGTCTTGACGACGGGTCCACGTACGCCTCCCCCACCGCGGCCGCGAAGGCCGCCGCCGGCGGGAAAAGCTCCGCCGGGCTGTCCGTCTGGCGTCGGACCTCGGACAACCGCAACCTCGCGGATATCTGGAAGCAGTTCCGTCAGCAGGCGGGATGACCCATCCGCTGACCTCCGTCACCGGTAGTCGTCGAGATGCCGGACCATGCGCATCGTGTCGTTCCACCAGATGCGCAGGCGGTTGCGCGGGTTCGAGGTGAACGGTTCGCCGGGCATCGCATGCTCCGCGCGGGACGGTCCCATGAACCGCGCGACCCTGATGACGACGATGATGACCGCCGCTTCGAGCGCGGCGAGGGCGAGCGCTCCCCCGACGCCTCCCGCCCACGGCATCACCGCGTGATCCCCGCTGCCCAGCCACATGGCCACGCGTTCCATGATACGGGTCCCCCACGAGGCGATCCATGCGAACGGCGTCGCGGCGTCGACGCTCACCCATGCGATGGCGAGTCCCGCAAGTCCCGCCATCGTGGCGAAATCCACGACCGGCGAGACGAGGACGTTGGCGATGACGGACCAGACCGGCAGTTGCGGTTCCAGCATCACCTGTATCGGCAATGTGGCGGTCTGCGCGGCGATCGTCATCGCGGTCGCGTCGGCGAGACGGTCGGGCAGAGCCAGGGCGATCACGTCGGCGATCGGACGGGACATCAGCACGATGCCGAGCACCGAGGCGCATGACAACGCGAACCCGTAGCTCCATGCGAGCGACGGATCGAGCGGCAGCATGACGACGACGGTCACGCACAGCGCGCTCAGCGCCTGCGTCCTGCGTCCGAGATACAGCGCGGCCGCGCCGATCCATCCCATGACGAGCGCGCGGGAGACGCTGTCCCCCGGAGCCATCAGCGCGGCGAGCACCGTCGTGACCGTTACGAGCAGCACCGCGACGATCCGCCGCGGGACGAGGAGCCTCGCGCACAGTCGCCGTATCAGACCGGCGACGATGACGAAATGCCCGCCGGAGACGGCCATCAGATGCATGATGCCGGCGGCGCGGAAACGTTCCTCCAGCCGTGTGGCGTAGGTGTCGTTGACCGGCTGGGCCTCGTAGGCGGCGGGCAGATGATCCTGCCCGAGGAACCCCATGGTGAGGCCCGGCACGAGCACCCGACCCTGTTCGGACAGGCGCGAGGTCGCACGGAAGAACGATTCCTGTACGTGTTCTCGCCAGCGTTCCGGCCATGGCTGCTCCCCGATGGCGGCGAGCCCTTCGGACGAGTGCACGGTCAGCCATAATGGGGTCGAGCCGAACCGCGCGGCGGAAAACGTTCCGGACGCGCGGTAGACGGCGCCGCGGTGGATGCGCCCGCAATCGTCGCCCGACGCGAACAGACGCACCCCGGCGCGGGATGCGACGCGCACGCTTCCGTCGTCGATGGCCTGCAGGCGCAGTTCGGCCTGACAGTCGGCCTCGCGGTTGGAGGAGACCTGCACCGGCGCCGTCACGGTTCCCTCGACGGTCAGATGACCGGTCGTCTCCCGCCCTCTGACAGCCGCCGGATCATGCCACGCGGTCGCGAGGCCGGACCATGTCACGATCGCGCCAAGGAGCGCCGCCATGATGCACACCGCGACGATCGTTCGCCCGATTCCCATATGGACGAGTCTTGTCGATATGAGCCAAATCACGGCGCATGCAATGCCCGACGCCATGATGATCACGGCCACATGATTGTTCGACACTATGTCGAACGAATTGGTTTCACCTGCATGCACACCGTTTGCATATACGTCGTCTGCACTCGCACCGCCACCTACGATCATGGTGAACAGCCATCGCGTTCCCAGACATGACGCCCACAACACGATTGCGACGGGAAGGAGACGCCGGTCGCGGCTACCGCATTCGATGCGCGGATTCCGGATTCGACGCGCCCGCCGTGTCAGAAGTCGCATCAGACCACGCATCAGACCTTCACCCCCGGACGGATCTTCTCAAGCGTCTTCGCGCCGATGCCTGACACGTCAAGGAGCTGGTCGACGCTGGTGAACCGCCCGATCTTCCGCCGATGGTCGAGGATCTTCTGCGCGGTGACCGGTCCGATGCCGGGGACGGAGTCGAGCTGCTCCAGCGTGGCGGTGTTGAGGTCGACGCGCGTGTCCGTAGGGTCGGGTGCAGGCGCAGGCGCGGGAGCGGGTGCGGCGGATGACGCACCGTCGCCGGATGCGGCTTGTCCGCCTGAATCCGGCGACGCATCGCCGCCGGTTTCACCGCCCTCACTGCCGGGAGACGGCTGATCGACGGTCTTCGATGCATCGCCCGAACGGCCGAGCGCCGCATAGTTCACCGATTGGTGGATGAGCAGCGTCAGACTGACGCAGGTGACGAACGTCATGATGAGGATCGCCGCCAGCGCGTGGGTCGCGGTGAACTTCAGACGCGGTTTGCCGTGTTTCGCCCGCCGCTCGAAGTCGTCGCCATCCATGTCCTCGCCGTGTACGCCGGTCAGCCGCGACAAGGATCGGAACTGCGATTGCGCATCATCGGGCAACGGGCCGACAACCTCCATCGATGCCGATGGCCGTGGCGGCAGCGGCACGGAGGCCATCGACGGCCGTGACGACGAAGAAAACGAACACGACGACGAACGCGGTGAACCGGAGCCGTCATCCGACGCCGCATAAGACTCGACATATGACTCAAATGGCCGGGGATCGCCGTCCGGCCGGGAATGATAAACGCCCATGCCTCCACGGTGGGAAGGCATGGGCGCGAAATCAAGTCACACGGGGAATGTGGACGAAGCCCCAGGACGAAACCCTAGGGCTTATGCACCTCACTCGGCCGGGACGATCGAGACGATCTTCGGGGCCTTGACGATGACCTTGCGCGGCTCCTTGCCGCCGAGACGGTCGGCGACCGCTTCGAGCGCGAGCTTCTGGAGCTCGGCCGGATCGATGTCCGGGGAGACCTCGAGCTTGGCGCGAATCTTGCCCTTGATCTGCACGACCGCGGTGACGGTGTCCTGACCGACATACCGCTCGTCGGCGACCGGCCACGGAGCCGCGGACAGGGACTCGTCGTGTCCCAGACGAGACCACATCTCCTCGCAGATGTGCGGCGCGATCGGGGCGAGCATGAGGATCAGCGGCTCGACGGCGGCACGCGGCACGGACTCGAGGGAGGTCAGGTGGTTGTTGAGCACGATGAGCTTGGCGATCGCGGTGTTCGGACGCATGCCCTCCATCTCGACCGTCACGTCGGCGATCGTGTTGTTGAGCAGCTTCAGGGTCTTGACGTCCGGGGCGTCCTCGCTCACATGGGCCCCGCCGGTCTCCTCGTCGATGACGTTGCGCCACAGACGCTGCAGGAAACGCATGCCGCCGACCACGTTGCGCGTGTTCCACGGACGGGACTCGTCGAGCGGGCCCATGCTCATCTCGTACAGGCGGAACGTGTCCGCGCCGTAGTTCTCGTACATGTAGTCCGGGGTGATGATGTTCTTGAGGCTCTTGCCCATCTTGCCGAACTCGCGGTTGGCGTGCTCGCCGTGCCAGGTGAACGTCGGTTCGCCGTTGGCGTCGGCCGGACCCTCCACGACCTCGTCGGCCGGCACGTACTGGCCGCGGTCGTCGGTGTAGGCGTACGCCTGGATCATGCCCTGGTTGAACAGCTTGTGGAACGGTTCGGCCGAATCCACGTAGCCCAGATCGAAGAGGATCTTGTGCCAGAAGCGCGAGTACAGCAGGTGGAGCACGGCGTGCTCGACGCCGCCGATGTACAGGTCGACGCCGCCCTCATCACCGGAGTACTTGTTGTGGTTCGGGCCCATCCAGTAGTCGAACTCGTTCTTCTCGACCATGTGGGCGGTGTCGGACGGGTCGATGTAGCGCATGTAGTACCAGCAGGAGCCGGCCCAGTTCGGCATCGTGTTGGTGTCGCGGTAGTAGGTCTTCGGGCCGTCGCCGAGATCGAGCGTGACCTTGACCCAGTCCTCGTTGCGGCTCAGCGGCGCCTCCGGGTTGGATTCGGCGTCCATCGGGTCGAAGGTGCGCGGCTGGTAATCGGGCACGTCCGGCAGACCGATCGGCAGCATCGAGTCGGGCAGCAGGTGCGGGGTGCCGTCCTCGCCGTAGACGATCGGGAACGGCTCGCCCCAGTAGCGCTGGCGGGAGAACAGCCAGTCGCGCAGACGGTAGGAGACGGTGCCCTTGCCGACGCCGGCGGACTCGAGCCACTCGTTGACCTTGGCGATGGCGTCGTCGACCCTGAGGCCGTCGAGGGAGAGCGCGTCGCCCTTGGCCTTGGTGGCCTCGACGGAGGAGTTGATGACGATGCCGTCATGGGAGACGAACGGCGCCTTGCCCTCGTAGTTGGCGAGGTCGTCGCCGGATTCGGGCAGCGGCTGGACGGTGTAGATGACCGGCAGGCCGAACTTGGTGGCGAAGTCGTAGTCTCGCTGGTCTCCGCCCGGCACGGCCATGATCGCGCCGGTGCCGTAGTCCATGAGCACGTAGTCGGCGGTGAACAGCGGCAGCTTCGCGCCGGTGATCGGGTTGATGGCGTACAGGCCGGTGAACAGGCCGGTCTTCTCGCCGGCCTCGTCGACGCGGTCCTTCGCGGTCTTCGATTCGGCCGCGAGACGGTAGGCCTTCACGGCCTCGACCGGGTTGGCGTAGCCGCCCTTCCAGTCCTCGGGGGTTTCGGCCGGCCATTCGGCGGGCACGTCCTCAAGCAGGTGATGCTCCGGGGAGACGACCGCGAAGGTGGTGCCGAACAGGGTGTCGGGACGGGTGGTGTAGATCTCCATGTCCTTGACGCCGCTCGGGGTGTCGACCTCGAAGTGCACGGAGGCGCCGTGGCTCTCGCCGATCCAGTTGCGCTGCATGAGCTTGACCTTTTCGGGCCAGTCGATGCCGTCGAGGTCCTCGATGAGGCGGTGGCCGTACTTGGTGATGCGCATCGACCACTGGCGCAGCTCACGCTGGAAGACCGGGAAGTTGCCGCGTTCGGACTTGCCTTCGGCGGTGACCTCCTCGTTGGCGAGCACCGTGCCCAGGCCCGGGCACCAGTTGACCGGGGACTTGGAGATGTAGGCGAGGCGGAAGTCGTTGAGGATGTCCTGCTGTTCGGCGTCGGTGAGGTCGGCCCACACCTTGCCGTCGGACTCGTGGCCAGGGATGGCCTTCTCGCCGTTCTCGAACTTGGCGACGAGCTCGGTGATCGGGCGGGCGGAGCCCTTCGTGCCGGACGGGTTGGTGGCGTCCTCGTCGTACCAGGAGTCGTAGATGCGCGAGAAGATCCACTGGGTCCAACGCACATAGCCGGGGTCGATGGTGGCGAAGGTGCGGCGGTTGTCGAAGCTCAGGCCCATGCGGTGCAGCTGGCGGGACATGTTGGCGATGTTCTGCTCGGTGGTGATGCGCGGGTGCTGGCCGGTCTGCACGGCGTACTGCTCGGCCGGCAGGCCGAAGGCGTCGTAGCCCATGGCGTGCAGGACGTTCTCGCCCTTCATGCGGTGGTAGCGGGAGACCACGTCGGAGGCGAGGTAGCCGAGCGGGTGACCGACGTGCAGGCCCTTGCCGGACGGGTAGGGGAACATGTCCATCGCGAAGTAGGAGGGACGTCCCTCGGCGTTGCGGCCCTTGCCGTCCTTCAGGTCGCCGGAGACGTTGGCGGCCCAGAACGTGCCTTCGTCATCCCACTTCTTCTGCCATTTGTTTTCGATGTCCTGCGCCAGTGCGGCGTTGTAACGGAACTTCGGTTCAGTCTCACTCATACCGCACGATAATACACGCGCCCGCACCAATAGCCGCCGCCCGTCGCGCATGGCGGGCGGGTGGCTTTCTACAGTTCAATAACCACACCGGTGCCATACCGAATCCGGGCCATATGGCCCATTGGGCACATTCCCGTAGTATGAGGGAACTTTAGCAAAGTCATGAAACAGCACAGCCTGCATGGCTATATGCCCTTCATCCCGAGGATTTCATTTGTCGGCACGACGGAGCCAAGTGATGCCGAACTCCGTGGTCTTGCGCAAACTCTGCTGGCGCAACTGCGGGTTGAGCCAATCACCATCGAACTTCTGGAACATATCCAATCCCTTGCCGAGAATGATGTCCCAGCCGGTATCTGTCTTAATCCAGCGATCATGGGCCGTTTCGCTGAATTGGTAGGAGAAGACGATGCCGAATTGGGCGAAATTGGATCGTATCTGCTCGAAGCTCTCCTTCTGCTGCTTCAGCCGATCTAGGTTCTCCTCGTCACTAAAACGCGGATTTCTGAACTGCCCGGTGATCAGACGCACCTGTACCTCTTCGGAATGGTCCGTATAGTTATATACGGTTTCCAAGAATTCGGACAGGTTGCGCATCTGATACGTGTTTCGGATGTACGGGTCCTGCAGCAGGACTCGCTTCGCTCCGGCCACGTAAGGTCCAAACAATCGGTTGTAGCTGACGCCTTTGCCGTCTTCGACAAACTCCTCACGCTTTTCCCTAGCCATGGCGGCTATCTTTTCTATGCGAGACATGGGTTTGGCCGGTTGGGTGGGCCCGGAAGATACAGCCACCGAAGCAGCTCCCTCCGCGGATTTCGCGTCAGGACTCTGCCCCAGAGTGGATCCGGGCATATCTACGACTCCGGCTGCCGCAGAACCAACGTCCTCACCATTCCGCTGGCCGTCCTGCCCCTCGTCAGTCATGAGCGATCCGCGGTGGTACAGCGCGGGATAGTCGATCTCCTCCAGCGTCTGCACGGCGATCGGCTTGTCCGGCGAGCCAGCCCGCGTGTAGGTGAATTCAACCTCCTCCATGGTGGAGTCGATGCGGCACAGCTGGTCCTTGACGCGCTTGCGTCCCTCGATGGCGCAGCGCAGCAGCGGCTCCATCTGCTCCGGGGTCGCCTTGCCGTCCGGGTAGATGAGCTTCATCAGTCCGGAGAAGGTCTTCCTGACGCCGTCGCGGTCGCGGGTGGTCAGGGACGGCGAAAGCGTGAAGTACGGCTCGAACGCCAGACCGTAATCCGCGTCGCGCATGTTGTGCAGGATCTCGGCGAGGTAGTCGACCACGAAACCGTAGCCGCGCGTGAACATCTCGGAGCGGATCTGCTCGAACTCCCATCCGGGCAGGTAGCAGTGGATACGGTCGAGGAACGCGGGGTCATGATACTGCTTCGGCAACTCCTCGAACAGGTCGGAGTTCTTGAGCATGTACGGCACGTTATGGGAGGTGTTGCCGACGAACACCATGGACGCCTCGGCCTGCTGCGGCAGCACGCCGCGCGAGAACGACCGGTTCGCCATGTAGTTCTTCATGATGTCGACGAGGTCCTTGCCGGCCTTCTTGGCCTTGCCCGCGAACTCGTCGAACGCGACCGTGTCCCAGTAGCCGACGAGGCCGAGCCTGCCGGTGGCGTTGTTGATGAACAGCTTCGCCACGGTGATCTCGCCGCCGGAGATGAGCACACCGTGCGGGGAGAATTCGGAGTAGATGTGCGATTTTCCGGTGCCCTTGGGGCCGAGCTCGATGAGGTTGTAGTTGCGTTCGACGAACGGGACCATGCGCACCAGATGCAGCAGTTTCGCGCGCTTCGAGAACAGTTCGGGGTTGAAGCCGATGGACTGCATGAGCAGGTCGATCCACTCGTCGTCGGTGAACCGTTTACGCATTTCGAGATAGTTCGCGCGGTCGTCGTGCGACATCTGCACCGGCGTGAGCTTCTGCAACCGCCACGGCACGTCCTTCGGGTCGCCGGAATAGGCGTAGGAGAGTGTGCACATGCACCAGATGCCGGTAACGAGCAGCTTGGGGTTGTGCTCGACGGTGTCGGAGCTGACGATCACCCCGCTGATGCCTAGGTTTTCGAACGAGGCCTCATACTGGTCGAGTTTGTCGTTGAGTACGACCTGCACCCTGTCGATGATCGAGTAACGCCCTTTTTCGCGGATCTTCGACTGGACAAGGTTCGCCTCCTCACGATGCACGTAGTTGTCGGCGAGGATGGCCTTCACATGCTCCACGCCTCCCCCGATGCTGCTCGCATCCGAGGTGGATGCGTATTTGCCGAGCAGGTATTCGAGCACGTACGTGGGCACGAGCGCGTTGCCCTTGACCTCACCGACCAGATCCTTGCGAACCGTGTACCCGGAGAACTCCTCGGTCACCTTGCGGTCGAGGTCGCTCATCTGAGGCTCCTCGGCAGTCGGAGCGGCCGCAACGGCGCCACCATCGGCCGTCTCATCCATATGCTGCTGTTCGTCTGTCATGATTCCACCTTACGCTTGAGACCTCAACGGTCTCGGGGTCCATTTCAGTTCCGGGAAATGATTCCAAATGCAACGACAAGCCGTTCAGAACTCGAATCCATCGTCGAAGACAAGTCCCCGCCGCAACCGGTATTCGGCCTTGGCGTCCAGCTCCCGCAGCTGGCTGGAACCAGCGATCCGCTCGCGCAACCGAAGCTCGACCACGGAGTTGTTGAAACCGTCGGCTTGCCCGGACAGCAGGAACGTGGCCGGCGTGTGACGGTCGGCCGGATCCTTGGATGTGGAGGCGAATGCGATCGGTACCTCATTGGAGATGAGCGTGGCCGTGCCGTCCGGGTTCACGCCCCACAGTCCGGCGAGCACGGTGCGTTCGGCGATCTTGCCACCCACCGGTTCGGCCTGCAGGAAGTCGACCGTGATCTGCCCGCTGGTGATTTGGTCGGTGTCCTGCAGGATCCTGAACTCCACCTGCCGCACATCGCCGGCGGCCGAACGTCCCTTGTTGATGTGCACCACCGGCACCACGATCTCAGGCAGCGCGGCGCCGCCGTGCACGTACCTCACCCCATCTCCTTGGATGCGCAGACGGTGGATGCCGTTGGGCACCTGGATGGTCACGCCCTGCGCCTGCGGGTCCTCCAAACCGACTTGTGACGCGGCGAACGTGGTGAACGCCGGCTTGTCGGCGAGGTTGGATCCGACGACGAAACGCCGCTTCTTCACCCAGATCACGTCGCCGGACGGGTTCTCGCTGAGCCATTCGGAGTCCGCCACGTCATGATCCTGATAGAGGAATCCATGGTCGGCGGTGACGATCATGTTGGTCACATTCGCGTTGGCCAGTCGTTTGACGATAGCATCGAGTTCGTCGAGTGCGTGCGCGCAGGCGCCGAAGGCGTTCGCTTCGCTTGCAGCCTGGTCGCCTACCGCGTCGATGTCGTTGTGGTAGACGTACAGCACGTTGCAGGATTTCACCAGATCGCGGTATTCGTCACGCTTCATGTTCAGCAGCGTTTTCGCCTCCACCGCGTGACCGTTCACCGTGGCGAGCACCGCGTCCCGCGCGGCCAGTCCGGCGGTGGGCCGCCCGTCCGCCAGCACACCGTAATGGTCAACCGGGCTCAATGTCAGGGTGGCATGCGGCAGCAGCGCGGCCATGCCGAGCTGCGTGTAGGAGGGCAGTACTCCCAGCTGCGCCTCGATCGTGGCGTTCCAGCGGCTTTGCGCGTTGATCCGTTCGCGGAACTCCTCGGCGACCTCGTAACGGAACGCATCGGAGATGATGACGGCGATCTTCTTGTTCGCGTCGGTCACCTTCTTCACGTTGCGCGTGTAGAAGTCCCGCTGCGAGGGCACGTCGTCGATCGTCCACTCGTCCAGCTTGTTGATCTGGGCCTGCCAGATCGCGCCCAGATCGGACTGATAGCACGAGTACTCGCGTTCGAGGTCGTCGGCGACCGCTTTGCCGTTGAACCTGCTGCCCGCCTTCCACGCGGCGATGAAGCGGCGGTAGCAGCCGTCGACCCCGTACAGGTCGTCCGCATACAGGCGGAAACCCTCCTGTACGGATGACACGGATTCCATGACGGGTCGGGCCGCGCGCAACCGCGTCCGCAATGCGCTGGCCGCGGCGATGATGGCGTAGTCCGAAGCGAATTCGTCATACCACAGGCCGTATCGACGCGAGCCGACGATGCGCTGCACGTCGTCGTCGGTGATATTCTCGTTGCCCAGCTCCTCGTACAGCAGATCCACAAGCTGCTCGTCGACCTCGCGGAACAGGTCGTGCGATTCCAGCTCGCCGGGGCTCATCGCGGTGATGACACGCGTGAGCGACAGGTCGTCGAACGCGGTGTCGGCCAGTTCGCGCACCACCGGCGTGAACCGGGGGTCGTTGCGCCACATGGTGAAGTCGCGGCGGATGTTCGCGTAATAGTCGGCGCCATGCTCGGTGTCGGTAAAGTTGTTCCATGCCAGGCGGAACAGCCACAATACGAAGTCCTTGACCGTCGGGTTTCCGGACTCGCCGCCCGTAGCACTGCCCGTGTCAAACCGGTAGATCCTGCGGGTGCCGGTCCAGTGGTAGTCGGCCAGTTCCATCGCCGTGATGCGGTCGATGCCGTCGGTGTCGCCCTTCGCGTACTGCGCGAGCAGTTCGCGCCAGATCGATTGCAGGCTGTGCTCCCCCGCCGGCAGGTCGAGCAGCGAGGCGATCATCTTCGCCTGGAAGTCGCGTTCGTCGTCGTTCGCGCGCAGTCGTCCGGCCAGTGCATCCACCAGTTCGTCGTCGTCGAAGAACGACTTGGTGCGCTGCATGATTCCGAGCCATGCCGTGCGCGTGGATGCGTTCGCCTCGTGCGGGAACATCTCGTTGACGATCATTGTGAGCCGGTCGGCGGTGAACAATGGCCCGTACGCCAGTTCGAGGTCCAGCAGCCAGTTGTCCTCGTCCGCGGGCAACTTGCCGGTGAGGTATACGAGGAATTTCGCGGCGGGCTGTTCGACGAGGATGCGGTATTTCACGGCGAACGGATTGCGTTCCAGCCGTATCGTCTCCACGTCGCGCAGCGCCTCGTTCTCCGCGTTCGGTCCGGCGATCTCGTCGAGCAGGTCGGCGAACTCGCCGGCCTCGTCATGCCAGAACACCACGCGGCCATCGCTGTGCGGGGTGCCGTCGAACGCCGCGAATCTCGCCGCCAGCAATCTGCCGATCTGTGTACCGCTGCTCATATGAGTTCCCTTCTGATCTTCCCACGTTGGTTGATCCCGTGTCGTTTTCACGTCAGGCATGGTGCAAGTCGCACCGTATGGATTCATGACTTCATGACAACAAGTCGCTCGACAACACCGACTGGTCGTCACGCAGCAGGCAGGACAGCAGCCGATCGGAGATCTCCTCCATGACGGAGTCCGGAGCGGTCCCGACCTTCTGCGGTTCCCTCACGGTCAGGTCAAGCGACTTGGTCTGTTCGACGGCCGCGTAACCGTTGATCAGCGCGTTCTCCTCGCCCATGATGAGCCCGACGTTGACGTGCAGAGGGTACCCGTTATCGGTGTGGGTGATGGGCGTGACGAAGGTGAGATTGCACCGGCTGTTGAATCGGTCGTTGCCGACGACGACCACGGGCCGACGCTTGTTCTGCTCGTGCCCCAGCGACGGGTCCAGATTGACGTAAACGATGTCACCATAGCGGAACATCAGATGATCTCCCCGCCCACCGGAGCACCGGTGTCGAGTTCCTCACCCTGATATTCACCGTGATACCCCTCAAACAGACGGTCCAGATCACTGGACCGGACCTCTTTGCGCACGGGGGTGAGCACCAACGAGCCGTTCTCCACCTTCGGGGACAGCAACGCCCCTTTCTGCACACCCAACTGGGCAAGCAGCGTCTTGTCCAATCTGATGGCGCAGCTGTTCCCCCACTGGGAAATCGTCACGGTCTGCATGACCATCACCACCCTTCCGTATCTACAATGTATATCCTACTGTTGCGCGGAGTCATCGGCAAGGACGTATCGGGTCGATCTCCCTGCGCCCAATCGCGAACTAATCGCGAACTAACTGCGAACTAATCGCGAACCGATTCGGCAGCATCGCGCACTCCGGATTCGGTATCCGGCACTTTCCGGCAGTATCCGGCACTTTCCAGCAGTATCTGGCAGGCCAAACACAGTATCCGGCAGTATCCGGCAGTATCCGGCACTTTCTCACTAAAATCACACCCAAGACGGAAAGCAACTACGGTGCAAATTCCCGCAGCGTCATCACTCCCTTCTCAATTTCATCCATCGCTTGCTCAACGTTCCTGCCCGACGGAATGACCTGCATACCTAGGAATTTAGGGAGACATACTTTACAAACATTTATAGCTCTCAGTATCATTTAGCGCACAATTGAATATGTCACTTCGCTAACTCGTTTAGTGTAAGTTTTATCACATTCATAGGCCCCCGGATCAAACAAGCAAAGATTCATGCCACCACTTCTTAGCGTGCTGGCATACTTCACCCCATCGTATGGCCCACCCTGCTTTTCACCCAAACTCTTGATAAGCTCAGCAATATATTGCGACGGAATGTATTCAAGAGGATTGTCCCCTCTGCGCATTGGCTTGGAAATCTCCCGGGTCATGCCGCGTAGAATATCAAGATTCGCCGCAAACATGGGTAAATCACCGCTGTCGATATCAAATGGACTGATTTCTGAGAGCTTCGATAGGTCTGCAATCGTAATGTCCCGTTTAAGTGAGAACTTTCCAAACGTCACATAATCATGCATTCCTGCACGGATCTCGTGTAAAGCCGTGTCATCCGCCTCATCATCGTTGCCCAGAGTCGTATACAACTCACTGATTCCCACCGGATTGATGCGCCCGTTACCAGCAACCCCTTGCGGCGGAGCCCCCATTTCAGCCCCCGCAGCATAGCCTTTCATATCCTTGGCGATCCTCGCACGTGTCAGCACCGTGCCTTGTCCACATGTATCTCGCGTATAGCTAATCAGACGTGCCAATTCATCAATATCGATGAAAGAGACAAAGAATCGATTATGATATTTCAGATGGTCGGCAAATTTATCCCAATCATGCTCACCTACGCGTCCATCATCACTTAATCGAACCATGCCTTGAAGAAGGGAGTCCATCGCATAACCATCGAACACTCCCTTGGGGGATTCCGCATACATTGTATCCAACAACTCTTGTGCAGTTTCTTCTGCGATAGCGAATAACCGCCATCTGCTCGATAGCTCGTGAGCTAACGTATATACATCCGCTTTGGTCTGAGTGCCACACGATTCGTAGAGCCCAATGATTGTCAGCAATGAGTACTGAAGATCAGCACATGCGCCGAACGCATATGTAGCGACGCCTTCACTCCCACAATAATCACAATCACCTTGTACGCCTAGTCCCTGCACCATACTACGCAACACATGGTCTCGGAAACAATTCACGCAACAGTTTGTCATCGGTCCGGCCTTTCAGAGAGGAACCATCCCATGAGCTCAAGATGATGCATGATGCAGAGTTTCTTGATGGTCGGCAATCCCGGATATGTATTAGTCTTCGCATGACCGATGAGCTTCTGCAGACCTATCGTCAGGTGTTCCTGTTTCATCCCGTTGCGACAATCGTGCCACACATCCAGCATTCGCGCCGTCTGCACGAATTTCTCCGGTGTCTCATGAGCATCGTCACTGACATCGGACACGAAGTGGTGAATGCGAAGATCCCATTTATCGTCGAAGTACACGATATGGAGCGCAACCGCTTTAGGCATTCCTCCATGTTCGTCATAGTTATCGCCAACAATTGAATAATCACCGAATCCTTCATACTCATCGTCATACCACATATGGTCATCTGAGAAGAACTCGTCCTGACAATCCTCCTCTCCATATGCAGCATTGTTGTCACGTTTAATGAACGGGTCTGAGAACAAGATTCTCTTCGCGACAATTCCATTACGCTCCAAGTCACGGGCAAGACGTTTGCTGTCCGATGCCGCGACAGCATGGAAATCGAAATTGCGTAGTTCTTTGATACGACCGCGATCATTTTCAGACACGAAAACAATACCACTGTCTCTCAGTAAATCGGAACCAGACTCCTTGACATGCTGCGCAACTTCTACAGCATCGTTATTTAATAGCACAGCAGGGAAAACAATTCCCAATTCCCCAGTCAACGGAATTGACTCATTGGAACCGTATATGTCCAGTCGACTGTCAAGATCAGTGGCTACAGCCAAGTCTCCCACATCCGGGTTCAAAACGACACCAAGGGACTCACCCTCCCGGCTACGAAAAGCATGCAGAACCTGCCGAAGTTGTGGCATATCGCGTATTGGCTCGATGATGGGCACTACTTGCGAGGTTAGTTTCCCTGCCGCCAATAGTTCCCGGAGCGCGAGCAGCTCATACTGACGCGCCCTAAGATACGGGTAGTAGACCATTATCAACCCCCTTGTTACGGCAACCCTACAAATGGAGAAGCTCTGCTTCTGGCACGTTCTTCATTCTATTGTAGGCAAAGTACAGGGATAGCCGTCGTTCTTCTGGAAACTGCTCCAAATCTTCGCGCGTCCAAATATTACGCTGTTTGATTGTACGCATGACCAAGGCTTGCGCTTTCAACACAGGGATGTCGAAGAACATCTCGCGGCATGCCCTATAGAACATAGCCGACGGAACATCAGGCACGGTGCCGAACTCGGTTTGCAGAATCTTCGTATACTCCGGTTTGCGCAGTACCTTCAGAAGCTCGATCTTGCTTAGATCGTCGTTGTACTCGCTTGGCTTCAACGCACATCTGAGCGCATTGCGGCGGGTCATGACGTAAATTCCGACATGCGCGCCAAATTCAGGCATGGCATCAAGACGCTCACGCAGACAAGCCAGTTTCTCTTCGGGAATCACCACGTTCACATAAGAGAACACGGTGAAATAGTCCCGCAATTGGCCTTCAAGCCGATCGAACGTATCGAGATCGGATTTGATCTCATACACCGTTCCATGCCCGTTAACAATGACAGTATCCGCAACAGAACCAGCCACCCGGAACTGTCGGAACGCTTTCGAGGTCCGCAGACTATGCGAACGCAACAATAGTCGATAAGCTACCACGTCCTGATAGAACGCTTCATTCCTCGTAACATCTTTCATATCCAGAACACTCACTTATATCCGATATATTATCTTGCTATTTCTCCTATCTGCCGAGAAATACCACGTATTGCATGCTCAATGTTTTTCAACTCTGGATTCTTCCCGCCAGAGCGGGTCATTCCTGTGCCAGGAACAGGAATAGGTGCTTTCAAGCAATCATACGCAAGAAAGTCGTAAAAATCCAGCTCATCCTCTTCTCTCAACCAAGAATAATGGACCCTTATCTTCCCTCGTAATGGAGCGCCATCTATAACATCACCTTTCCCATCTGTAATGATCCAATACACACGTTTGCTGGATTCCGGCATAAGGTCAAATGGAGTTTCCATAAACCATCGAAGATGGTCAGAAACATGATGATCATCACTAGATATAACGAATTGTTGATCCACAAGTTCAATAGTTATTGATCTTGCTGCAGTGCCTCCGGTATTTTTCAACTTCAAATCCCAAACACCGATTCCACCAATGCTGGGAATTACATCCATGGAGATATAGGGACGGTTTCTGTCCTCACTTTCTCTTTTTGCCTGTTCAGACGACTCACGTATCTGAACAGATGCCTGACGGATTTGACAGGCCGTAAAACATAATGCAATTAAAGTAAAACCTGCCCCCACCATAGCCGAGATGGCTTGAGCTGCATCAGTCCACATCAGAGTATCGTCAGCCGACATGTACATCATCCCCATTAGATCACGCCTCCAGCGGGTTGACGGGCCAGGTCCAGGATTGGACGGTTTTGCGTTTGGCTTCGATGGGTTTGATGGTGCGGAGGGATTGGCCCATACGCAGGTAGTTGACCAGCACTCCGTCATCGAGGTCGATGGGGAGGTTGCGGGTGGCGAGCGGGTAGAGGATGTCGCGCTCGTAGTCGGTGCACTCCTTGATGGCGGTGCGCAGCTTCTCGCCCTTGCGGACCTCGGACGCCTTGGAGGATGCGAGCAGGGCTTCGGACTGGGCGTTGAGCTTGCCGGTGAACTCGCGCAGGTATTTCAGCACGGTGTTCGTGGTGGCGGGCGTGTACCGGTGCAAGTAGACGAGCGCCTTGAACGTGGCCTTCTTGTCGGTGCGGCTGGAGTACATCCAGTAGATCGGCCGGTTCTTGTACATCCGCACATGGTCGTCGTAGAAGTCATCGGCGAAGTACTTGCGCAGGGGCTTGCCAAGTACCTGTTCAATGTAGGCGACGTTCTCGTTCACATGTTGTTCGTCGAGAGCCACGGCGAGGAACGTGCGGAAGCGTGCGACGAGGTCGTCCTCGAACCATTCCTCGTCGGTGACGGGGATGACGTTGTCCGCATCCGGCTCGAACGAGGGGCTCGGGATCTGCGCGTGATAGTCGTCGATGGTTTCGCCCTGCGAGGCAAGGATGAGACCCGGCTTGTCGAGCGAATACCGTCCGAACATGCAGCCGACCGCGTAGGAGATGATCTCCTTGACGACGTCCTCAGCCATTTTCGCGTCACGTTCGGCAGACGTAGCCTTCGGATAGGCGAACGCCGGATTGCGCTTCAGCGAGACGCGTTCGATCGGCACATCGCACGGCACCTCGTCGCGCACACCGTAGGCATCCGCCACCAGCTCGTTGTTCCTGATCTCGCGCTGGCGCTGCTCTTCGGCGATCTGCTTGCAGCGGGCGATGTAGGTGGGAATCGACTCAGCCAGCACAACATCTCGGCTCCCTCTGACGAGGGAGCTGTCAGCCTGCGGCTGACTGAGGGAGAGACCATTCAACACATTCAAGTTCTTGAAATCCCACGAAGTTTCGCAGGAGTCCCAATCATGACGAGAAATCTCGACTAAAGCATCAACTTCTGAACAATCAACTTGATCACAGATAGGAGTATAGCCAACTGGTCCCTGCATATAGTGTGTAGACGATCCCAGTATATTCAATATCTGAACAGCAAAAGAACTATTCATGATAGACAAAAGCACATCCGGATTACCACTCTCTGAATAGGAGAGGAAGCCACTAGTCTGATCACATATGAATCCAGCTCCATCAAAACGAAACGAAGGATCTCCGGAAGTTACCGTAGACCACGAAACAGACGGCAAAAAATATGATTCGGTATTTTGCGCTCTCGAACGCGGTTTCCCGCCATTCCCGGTACCAAAAAATCTAATTTCAGAGCCGTCGTTCTCCCAATTGACAACATATTCACGATTCCCGTACCACTTCCGAAATTCACCACCCTTGTTGTAGGAGAACCACCGTTTGCGACTCACAACAGATTCTTTGCCCGACAAGCAACCGAATAAATTACGTGATTGGCTAACTTCCCACCATTCACGTAAGAATCTCGGATTATCAGCGGTTGCCAATCCCTGTCGTGGCTTCACATAATTTACAAGACGAGTCCCATATCCAAAAGCATCTCTCATTGATTTCGACAACCAATAAGCTAATGGAGATTCAGGAATCTGTGCAAAATCATGCTGGTTAACAGTGAAAAGCAGACCGTTATTCGCCCCCTTGACGACACCGGCACAGGTACGCGCTTGGTCTTCATCTCCATGCACGTACACCAAGCGCAGGTACGTGCCCTTGCCATCAGAAACACCATTGCGAATGGTGAATGCCGTGGTAGAGACGACTTCGCCGCCAATGCTGTCGAATGCGCCGGCCCCGAGATGTGCCATCGTTTCGATGGATTGCTTTGCGAGCAATCCCCTGCGTAGTTCCTCGAACGAGGAGAGGAACATCCAGCTCTGCATGGTGATCATGCCGAGCAGTGCGTTCGGCTTGATGAATTGCAGGTTGCGCAGGATGAATGCTGCGAACAGGTCAGACTTGCCGTCCTTGTAGTGGTACTGCACGTACTGCTTGAGCAAAGTGCCCATGTTGCTGGAACCCATGTAGGGCGGGTTGGCTACGACTGCGGCATACTTGCGGGCTAGGTAAGTGGTTTGGGTGAGGACGGTGCGAGCTCGGTCGGTGAGGGTGTCGGAGAAGAGGGTGGTCTCTCCGCTGTCTCTCCCCCACCCGGCTCCGCCGGGAGCCCCCTCGTCAGAGGGGGCCGAAATAGCGGCGAGGTCGGTTGGGGGTTGGATGAGGGAACCGTAGACGTCGGCATGCTGGTAGGTGTTCCAGGTGTCGGCGTCGAGGGTCACGTTGTAGAGGTCGTTGAGCTCCTGCACTTCCGCGTCGGTGAAGTATTCGGGCGTGATGCGCTGGATATTCGGCTGCACCTGCTTGCGGAAGAAGCGGCGGTAGCGGCCGCGCGCCTTCATCGTCAGGGCGAAGGCGGCGAGGTTGGCGGCGCGTTCGTCGATCTCCATGCCGAACAGGTTGTGCTTGAGAATCAAGCCAGGGATCTCGTTGGCGGAGTAGCCGGCCTCGTCGTAGATGTCGTAGAGCAGGTCGAATGCGTAGGTGAGCATGTGGCCGGAGCCGCAGGCGGGGTCGCAGACGGTGAGGTCCTCGGGGGTGGAGATCTTGAGTGTGTCTCTCCCTCCGTCAGCTTCGCTGACACCTCCCTCGTCAGAGGGAGGCAGGATGTAGTATTCCCATGTTTTGTGGAGCTGGGATTCGGGGTGGGATTGGGTCCAGAGGCGGCCTACGGTGTTCTGAACCAAGTACTTGACGATCCAGTCGGGGGTGAACAGCTGGGTGGCGGCGGGGATCTCGGCGGCGCCGGCCTTCTTGTTCTTCTTGAAGCCGGCCATCACCTCGTCCTTGCGTTCGGCGATGTAGAACTGGTAGAGCCAGCCGATGATCTCCACGTTGCCATTGCGGGTATGGTCTCTCCCCCACCCGGCTCCGCCGGGAGCCCCCTCATCAGAGGGGGCCGAAGCAGAGGATCCGGCTCCATCGTCAGAGGGGGCCGAACCAATGCAATCGGCGACGGGCATCGCCTCCACGGCTTTGCGCAGCACGGAGTCGGAGGCGAGCAGGTCGGCGGGGAGCAGCAGCTCGTCGGCGGCACCGGCCTTGTCGAACATGAACGGCATGAACCGGTTCCAATACCCGCAATAGGCGCGCAGCAGCAGACCATAGGCCTCGCCCTGCGGATCGTTGCTGCGCTTCGTGCCGTCCAGCAGCGCGGTGATGGTGGGCACCACCTTGGTCGCCGAGCCGACGGCCGAACCGAAGACGTCCTCGTCGAATTCGCCTCGTTTGGCGGCCGACAGCACGGCCGGCAGCGCGTTCGGATTGTCCGCGTCATCACCGGACACCGCATGCGTGCGCGTGAACTCGTTGGCGTCCATGTACCTCAGGGCGACGATCCGGTTGAACCAGCGGTAGGCGTGGCGTTCCGCGGTCTTCGCGCGCCCTTCCTCGCCGCCGCCGTTGGCGCGGATCTCCTCCTCCAGCTTGGCGAACGCCGCCGGGCTATCCACCCGCGCCGCCGAATTCGGCTCCATAGCCGCATCCAGCTTCGCGCGCACCGCCTTGATGAGCTCCACGCGCGCCCACGCCGCGAACCCCTGCAATTTACTCGTGTTCATCGTTCCATTTCCTCCCGCAAGTTCCCGTCATTGAAGATACGGTTCACAGCAGAATGCGTTTTCCTTCCTTGATGGCGTCCATGAGCTTATGGCGGTATTCGTCAAGGAAGTTGTCCACGTCGGCCTCCGTGAGCAGCATCGGCTTGGGGCGCGGCGGCGTGACGCGGATCGTGCGGTTGCCCTGCTCCGCCTCGGGCGCGGGCTTGACCGCCTGCACATGCTTGGGTCCGGGAGCGACGGTCGCATCGTCACCGTTTTCCGCTGTCCCGTCCGCTTCCCGCTCTCCTCCCCGCTCACCCGGTGTGGGCGGAACCTTGTCGGGCTTGGCGGACGATTCCTGCCGCTCCGGCTGCACCTTCGCGGCGTCCAGCTGGTTGACCAGCGCCAGATACAGGTCGCCGCGCACGGTGTCCGCGGTCTGCCTGATGTCGGCGATGTACTTCGCATGCTCGATCTTGGCGGCCGCGTCGTCCAGCGAGCGCAGGGCGCCCTGCCGCGCGTCCTCGCGGGCGTCGCGGTAGGAGTCGATGCCGACGATGGTGTCGCGGATGGCGGTCACGATCCCCAGAGCGCGCCGCCGCTCCTCGTCCACCAGTTCGCCGAGATGCTGGCGCAGACCATCCAACCCCCTCTTGAACTCGTTGACCCTGTTGCCCTTGAACAACAGCGGATCATCCGCGATGGCCCGCACGGCGTCACGCTCCCGCCGGAGGTCGTCGGAGGCGAGCGTGAAGTTGGAGTCGTTGGCGTCGATCCACTCCACGCCATCGGTCAGCACGGTGCGCTGGCCGCCGTTGAGGAGCTTGCGGATCGGGCCGATCACATCCTCCATGTCGTCGAGCAGACGCTCCGTGCCATTCTCCTCGTCCTCACCGGGGAAGTCCTCCAGCAGCCATTCCTCCGATTGGCCGGTCACGGCGCGCAGACGCTCCAGCGGCCCGTTGAGCTGCCCGACGAACACGAACCGGCTGTTGGCGGCCTTCAGGGTCTCGAGGTCGTGGACCGTATCCGAAAGCCCATCCCTGATGAGCCGGGCCATGTCCTCGGCGTCGCTTGGCACCTTGCTGGCGGTCAGGCCGAGGTACTCATCGGCGAAGGTGCGCAGTTCCCGGAGCTTGCCGGCGTCATAGTGCTTCGGGATCGCCACGCGCATGCTTTCGGTCTTCTTCTGATTGGTCAGGTACTTGACCACATCGGTGCGCGGTACACGGATGCTGTCGATCACGAGATGAATCCGTCCGGTGCCGTACAGGTAGCACAGGCACGCCAGCGTATCCGCGAACGGCCAGCCGTACGGCACGGCCTCGTAATGCAGGACGACATCGCGTACGGTGGGCGTCAGGTTCCGCCTGATCTGACCGGACACGTAGTCGTAGACATCCTGGGCAGGCGTATCCAAACGGTCCTTCGCCGAATCGGCGGCACCCAACGAAGGAGTCTGGTTGGATGCATCGTCAAGCACTGCCGCCAAGTCGCGTTCGGTGTAGGAGAGCCCTTCCACCATGGTGAAGTTGGTGTACAGGCGACCGATCAGCGTCTGCATGGCCTCCGAGATGACGGCGGACGCATCCTGGCCCGTCTTCGTCTCCAACGTCGACCCGTTATAGGCGATGGTCGCCGAGCACAGGGCCTTGTTCACTTCATCACGGAGACGATGGCCCATGCCCTCAAGTTCGATGCGCTTGTCGTCGATGATGCGCTTACGCGGACCCTGCTCGTTGGAGTGGAGACGCAGGTACTTCTCGGTGCGCTCGACCATGGCCAGATCCCGCAGCAATGTCGAGCCATCGGCGTTGAGGATCACACGCAACACCTCACGCTCGCCGGACGAATGCAGGACCTTGGATTCCACCGACATGCCGTCCATCGGGGTGCCAATGTGCAGCGTGATCGGCTGGGGACGGCCCTGTGCGACGTTGTCGATGGTCAATCCATATCGGAACGAAACCTTCTGCCTGCCTTGGCCGTACTCCACGCGCAACGGCTGGCCGAGGACCTCATCACTGAGGATCTTGCCCAGACGCCCGCGAATCTGGGCGTCGTCGATGTCGGTGTTCTTGATC
Source organism: Bifidobacterium rousetti (assembly GCF_008698235.1). GTDB lineage: Bacteria > Actinomycetota > Actinomycetes > Actinomycetales > Bifidobacteriaceae > Bifidobacterium > Bifidobacterium rousetti. The sequence continues at coordinate 121,053 of NZ_PEBH01000001.1, read as the reverse complement.
TCGCTTTCGACGGCCTGTTCCTCGTTGGTCAGGTACTCGTACTCGTCGCCGGTACGATGCACATAGTTCTGGCGTTCCAGCTCGTCGAGCGTCGACTGGATGCGCTGCTCCAGCCCGGGCAGGTTCTCGTCGAATCCACCGAGCACGAGGATGCGCAGGTTGCGTACGTTGGCTTTGAAACCTTTGACGTGCTTGACCAGCAGCAGCGCCTTGAGCAACGGCAACGCCAGCTGCTGGACGCCGGGGTCGAGTTCGCGTTCGGCCTCGTTGATGCGATGGTTCACCGAGCTTTGGATCGTGCCGGAGATACCGTCGTAGAAGGCGCTGAACGGGATCAGTCTGCCGACGGCATCCATCTTGTGCTCGGACAGCGCACTGCTGACGGTGGACAGCAGCGAGCGCTCTCCGACCGAGCGGTGCTGGCCTTCGAAGAATCCCGCGCCGCTCATGCCTCGCATTGCATCCTGGAACAGCGCGAACTGGTAGTTGATGAACGGATAGGTGGCGGTGAAATCATCCTCCGTGCCGAACCGGAGGTTCTTGAACTGACGCACACCGCCCTCGCCCTGGAAGGTGAACAGGGCGTCGAGCTCGTCATGATGCGCGTGCCACAGATCCTCGACCGCCGATTCGCCCTGCTCGTTCTTGGTGAGCAGACGTTTCTGGATGACCTCGATGGCATCGGCGCTGGAGAGCTTCAGATTGACCGCGAACCGGCCCTTGATCTTGGTGAAATCGCCACCCTGGCTTGCCGTACGATCGCCGATGATGGAGTCGATGTCCTCCTGGGAGGTGACGATCACCCACACACGGCCGTTGGTGCGGGAGAACAGCTCCTCGGTCACGGTCTGTAGATCGAGCATGAAGCCCGCATCCGTGCTCACGAACTGTCCGATCTCATCCACGAGGAACACCAGACGGTAGCCCTTGGGCTGGTGCTGCAGCCAGTCGTTCACATCATCAGCGAAATCGGCGATGGTCGGGTTGTACTGCTTCTGGTAGTCCTTGAGGATGTCCGTGCGCCTCTCGCCACCAGTGGCGGCGGAGAACGCCTGATCGATCTTGGGGCCACAGAACGCGGCCTGCGGGCGGCCCTTGGACCACGGCCTGCCCGCGATCAGCTCGAACTGGCGCTTGAATTCGTCAAGGCAGCCGTTGGAGTCCAGATCGCGTTCCATCTTCGCCACGTACTTGTTGGCGCCGTAATACCCGCGAGCCTCGTCGAACACGCGGATGAAGGCGTTCATGAGCGTATCCTTGCTGCCCTTCTGCGCCTTGCTGTCGATGTTGAACAGCAGGGACATGGCGGGGATGCGCAGATTGACATCCAGAAGCCCTTCAAGCGCGTGGTTCTCGGCGTCACGGACCTTGGCCTTCATGATGTCGATGACCTGCGCGCGGCTCAACGATTCGGCTCCATTCGGATGCACGCTTGCGGGAATGTCGCCCAGAATATGGGAGAGGATCTTCAGCAGGTGCGACTTACCGGACCCGAAGAAACCGGAGATCCACACGCCGTTCGTATAGCTGACGGACGTGTCGTTGTACGCATCAAGGAAGCGCTCGAGATTGAGCTGGATCTCGTTGGTCAACACGTATTCGCGCACCTCGTCGGCGAGTTTGCTGTCGTCGCTGGCCTTGATGACGCCATCGATCTTGTCGTCGATGTTCTTGTCGAAGATCCCCCTGAGCTGCAATGCACTGATGTCGTTCATGCGTCGGCTCCTTCCGTAATCGCCGTGGCAATCATTGTGTTGAGACTGAACGCGCGGTAGTAGTTGTCCGCGTCGAGACGATGGAACAGGCGCATCACCGAAACAGTCGTCGCCGTCTTCTCGTACGTTCCCGGGAAGAACACCACCACCGGCGTGTGCTCGGGGATGATGTCCTGGATGCAACTGAACAGCGCATGCGCGCGGATGTACGGATACACCCGGCCCACGCCGGTCAGGAACACCAGATCGGCCTCCTGATTCGCCGCGGCTTGCGCGTAACGCTCACGCAGAGCATCCCTGAGATCGTCGTTGTCGGGACCGAGCATGCCGGCGAGCGCCTGATAGAAATCGTCCTCCTGCAGCCTCGGCCAAGGCGTGTGACCGGTGACATCATCGAACTCGTCGTCGCCGTGCATGTCGGGCTCCTGTTCGATGGCGGAATCGAAGACGTCGTTGTCCTTCATGATTTCGATGGCCAGATCGTACAGGTCGATGACCAGCACGGCCGGGGCAGCGTCATCGTCGTCGACGGGATCCATGCCCTGCAGGCGGTCAACGAGCATCGGGATGCGACGCTCCACCTCCAGCTCCCGTTCCGGAGGATAGGCGTAGATGAAGTTCGCCGGTTCGCCGCCGGTGTCCTCGCCGTTGCGGAAACGCTTGGAACGCATAATCCCGAACAGGCCGTCGAAATCCTGCTCGACGGTCGTTCGAGGACGACGGTTCACGTCGCTGATGGATGTCATCGCTTTCCGATCTCCTTACGCCATGGTCCTGCGGCTACTGTGCCCACGTCCTGCTGCGTCCCTGTCCGCCGCCCCCGCTCAGCAGTCTTGTTCATCGGTTCCGAAGCGGGAAGAACAGGAACGATTCCGGCCTGTTGTCAAGGATACCGGTCACGGTCCTGCCCAACAGGGAAGGCAGCAGCGTGTTGTCGTCGGCATCCATCAGACCGGCCTCGCCCATCGCCCGGAACATGTTCGAACGAAGCTTGTTCGCGGTGGTGGTTTTCATCTCCTCCAGTTCGACGTGCCACATGGCCTTGTCGAGGATGAACCGATCATAGTCCTCGTAGGTCACCTTCGTGACGCCCATAAGGTAGTGGTCGCGCAGCACTTCGCTGGCGAATTCGCCGATCAGCGCGTAGTAGCGGCACATCGCCACCCACATCAGGGCCCGACAATCGGTCGCCGGCGCATCGGAATCGGCGAGATAGCGGATCTCCGTTTCGGTGAGCGCGCTCAGACGCTTGCAGACCTCGCTGACCATGCGGGTGTTCGCAGCCCGCGTCCGGATGGACAGCACGTTCTCGTCAAGGGCCTGACGGCGGATCCGTGCTATACGCTCCCCCAACTCATCCGGTTTACCGCCGACTCTCCCGCTCGTGACGGCACCCGCGACTTCATCAGTCGCGACGGTCGCATCAGTTTCATCGGCGATGGGGCCATCGAGAAAACCATTGCGCACGAACAGCGAGGCGATGATGCGACCCTGCGGCGCGAGCAGACCACCGACCGTGAAGGACAGCCGATACCGCCCACCGGGTGTTTCCGCACCATACATTCCCGCCATCGGTTTCCTTTCCTCTCGAGACTCTTCGAACAATCGCAGTATCCGACGATAATTATGCCCTTGCCCGCATCACCTTATCCAACCGGACAACCCGTCCTCGGATCTCGGCTACATCACCGTACGAGGTCGTTCAGCTCATGCGAAGCAGGCCAGAATCATCCCGGTGATGCGATCCATTTCATCACTCGGCACCCATCCGACGACTTCGGCACCCCTCGCTGCCAGATCCAGCGCCTTGAGCTGCTCCACCTCAACAAATCCCTCGATCGATTCGCCCATGGAAATCGGATGGACCGGGACATGCAACGGGTATCCGTTGTCGGTCGACGTGATGGCGCACGCCAAAGTCAGGTTGCAGGTACGGTTGAACTGTTCGTTTCCCACAACCAACAGGTACCGTCGTTTACGCTGTTCATGACCGGCCGATGGATCGAGATCCGCGACGACGATGTCTCCCCTGCGGTATCCGTTACCGGTCACAGCTCCTCCCTCCCCACGGGATTGGCGAACCCGTCCTCCGTAGGCTGCGGGCCCTGGTAGTCAGAGAACAGTGCGTCAAGGTCCGGCAGGACATATCGACCCATCCTTCGTGTGGGCGTGGAGACCGGGCGTATGACGATCGCGCCGTCCTTCACCTCCATGGTCACCGAGCTCCCCTCATGGATGCCGGCAAGCTCCCTGACCTCCCGCGGGATTCGAATTCCCTCGCTGTTCCCCCATTTCGTGACGGTAGCCGTAGCGAGCATGCGCCACCACCTCCTTACGTATACACATAAGGATATACGTTGTTCGTATCAAACGGCAAGCCGTTGCGATCGTTTTCAGCGCTATAGTGGTGCCATGAGCATGATGATGTGTCCTGAATGCGGAACAAACATCTCCGAACAAGCAAGAGTATGCCCGTATTGCGGTTTTTGCAGCGCGGATGCCGACTCGCCGATCCAAGGACGGTCGCAGTATGAGATAGTCCCCTCACTCGCCTACGACGTGACACGCGTGGGAAATGACGGGGAAGAGACTATAGATACGCTGGAAATCGTCGCCGATGACCGGAGGCGTCTCCTGCACATACTTGAAAACTGGGATCATGTGCGGTTGATGATGCCAGGCATCGTGCAATTCCTACAACAAACATTCGCCGAAGGCGACGCACAAATGGTTGCAAAGTTACCCCGGCGCTTCCAACAGCTTGTAGAAGAAGGTAAGCTTCATTTCCAGCAGGATTTGAATGGAGAGACGCTCGCGGCGCTATTTGACGACAAAGGCCACATAGTAAAGCAGGTGAGGCTGGAAATGTCCGAGCAGATTCCCGATCTTCTGCCTACGATACAACACCTTCAGACACAAGCCGCCATATCGATGGTGCTCTCGGAGATCAAAGATGTGAAGGCTGCTGTCCATGAGCTTCATGTCGAACAGCAAAACGACCGTCTGGCGAAGGTGGATACGGCATGGGACATGTTTCTACAAGCACGCGCGGTCACTGATAGGCGTCTACGTGATCAGCTGCTGATGCATGCCATCATGCAGGCGAATGACGCGCGCAGCATCCTAGCCCGGAACTTCGAAGAGCAGATGCATGCCATTGCAGATCCCAAGCGGCATGGGAAGAAAGACGGCAAAGCCGCCGATGCCTTGAACGACCTCACGGGAATCACGGATACGATTCAGATAGCCTGCAACGGATACATCGCTCTTGGACAGCCGAAAGCGAGCCATGAGGTATTGCACCAGTTTCGGACATTCATCCGAGACAATGACCTTGCCGATGAAGACACGCTGATACGGCTCAACGAGCATCTGAGCATTGAAGCGAAAAGCAAAGCGAGCGATCGTCTGGATCGTTTGACCCACCTCTTGACAGGAATAGCCCAATCGCAGGAAACATGGCCGACGACGATAGGTAGATCCGTCAATGTAGCAGCAATCGGCGATTCAGCACAGCAGAAGGAGTACCACGATGATGTTCTCGAAAAAGACCAAAACTGACGATGCGACCGCGCAGCGAGAGGAAAGCGCTCCCGAGGATCGCAGGCATTGCAAGCAATGCGGCGCCCCGCTCGCACGGGACACTAAGGGAGAGTACTGCGCGAATTGCAAAAGCAACAGAGAGGGGAAACGGAACAAGCTCCTCGTTGGCGTAGCAGCCGTTATCCCTGTCATCAGTGGTGCAGTTATGAAATATGGACCGAAAATCGCAAAGTCCATCTTCAAAAGCAAGTGATGCCTCGGCGTTCTCCAAGCTTTGACGTCGTCTTCACCCGCGCAGCACCGGGCCGGCGAAGCGGCGGTTGTTGAGGACGGGCAGAGTGCGGCGGGTATCCGTCAGTTCCTCGTGGTTGAGGTCGGCGGCGATGAGGGCGGGACCGTGGCCGTTGGCTTCGACCAGCGTCTCGCCCATCGGGTCGATGATGCGGCTCATGCCGATGTTACGGGCGCTCACCTCGCTGCACGCCAGCACGTAGCAGGTGTTCTCCAGCGCGCGGGCCGCGGTCAGCAGCGACCAGTGACGTTCCTTGAGGGGCCCGCGCACCCATGCGGCGCTCACGACAATCACGTCGGCGCCACGTACGGCCAGCGAGCGCGCGGTCTCCGGGAAACGCAGGTCGTAGCAGGTCATGACGCCGACCTGCCAGCCGTCGATGTCAACGACGGGCGGCAGTTCCGTTCCGGGCCTCACCACGTCGGATTCGCTGGCGTTGAATGCGTCGTACAGGTGCAGCTTGCGGTAGGCCGCGCGGATTTCGCCGTCGTCGATGACCAAAAACACGTTGGATACGCGGGTGCCGGGGTTTGATGTCTCCGACGACATCGGCTCGGGCAAGACATGCACCGTGCCCATCAGCGCGATGCCACGCGCCTTGCTGATGCGGCGCAGCCCGGTCACGAACGGCCCGTCCAACGGCTGCGCGTGCGCGGCGGCGAACCCATCATCATCCCCATCGCGAGCGATCAGTCCTTCGGGCAGCACCAGCAGACGCGCGCCGCCGGCCGCCGCGTCACGCGCGAACCCGTCGATGATCTCCAGATTGCGTTCCGGTTCACGCGCGACGGTGAACTGCGCCACCGTCACGGCAAGCGTCGTCAGGAATCCCATGCACCATATCATGCCACGAGACCGCACCGTGTGGATCATCAAACGCGACGAAAAACGTGACGAATGTCGATATAACGACCACACGAATCATGACGAGCGTCGATATGGGAGTCACCGAAATAGCGATAAGTGCTCAAAATAAGGTATTCCAAAATCAGATAAGTGCAATAAACGGTTTATACTGAAATCAGACGAATGTCGTCTACGGAGGTGGAAACGTTGAAACGCAAGGCTTACGAGCGTATCAGATTCTGGAAAACCCATAAGACCAAGCAGGCGTTGCTGGTGACCGGTGCGAGGCAGGTGGGCAAGACCTTCATCATCGAGGAGTTCGGCCGCGCCGAATACAAGCACATGGTCGAATTCAACCTCGTGCTTGACGACAATGCCCGACAGTCCTTCGCTCAGGCGACCAGCCCAGACGACCTGCTGTTCCGTATCTCCGTCGCGGCCAACGAGCCACTCGTTCCGGGGGAAACGTTGGTGTTCCTCGACGAGATCCAGCAATGCCCCCATATCGTGACCTTCATCAAAGGGCTCGTGGATAAGGGCGACTACGACTACATTCTCTCCGGTTCGCTGCTGGGCGTGGAACTGGAGGATGTCAGATCACTGCCCGTCGGTTATCTGGACGAATTCGCCATGTATCCGCTCGACTTCGAGGAATTCTGCTGGGCGAACGGACTCGTGGAAACCGCGTTTGACGTCGTACACGAGTGCTTTACGAACACGAGTGAGGTCCCCGATTTCATTCATCGCCGACTCATCGACTTGTTCCACCGTTATCTGCTGGTGGGTGGCATGCCGGCAGCCGTGACTTCCTTCATCGAGAACAATACCATCGACCCCGTGCGGGCCATCCAATCGAACATCCGCACATACTATGAGCACGACATCAAGCAATACGCGCCCAAGGAGAACCGGCTCACCATTCAGGAAATCTACCGGCTCATCCCCAACGAGCTGCAAAGCCAGAACCGACGGTTCCGGATCAGTTCCATCACCGACGTCAAACGATTCAGCCAGATCGAAGACGAATTCCTGTGGCTCACCGGGGCCAACGTGGCACTGCCGGTCTTCAACGCCGCCGCCCCGATCGCCCCGCTGCGAGCCAATTCGGAACGTCGGCTGATGAAGCTGTTTTACTCGGACGTCGGCCTATTGGTCGGGTCCTACGGCAAGAAATCCGCATTGGGTATTCTCGACGGCAACGCCGCGATGAACATGGGCGGCGTCTATGAGAACGTCACCGCGCAGGAACTCGTCGCGCACGGGTTCGATCACCTGTACTACTTCACCAAAAAGGGCATCGGGGAACTTGACTTCCTCATCGAGACGGACGACGGCGACATATTGGCGCTGGAAATCAAATCGGGAGCCAGATTCCGATCTCACACCGCTCTCGACAACGCTTTGTCGACGCCCAGGTACGACATCGACAAAGCCTATGTCCTCGCCGAAACCAACGTGAGCGAGAAGGACGGCGTCACATACCTTCCCATGTACATGCTATCGATGCTGCGTAACGAATAGGGCATGACGACGCCGCATCGAATCCGATCCGTCTCATTCCATGCATTCCACGCATTCCGTACGCTCCGCAGCTCCCGTGTGATGCGACTCCCCACACGGAACCGCATCACACGGAACCTCCTCACACGGCGAAGGCGGACCAGCGGTTGTGGGAGTGTTCGACCTCGATGGGCATGCCGAACAGGTCGGACAGGCGCTCGTTCGTCAGACCCTGCTCGAGCGGTCCGGTGTAGATGATGGTGCCGGCGCCGGGGTTGCCGGCGGAGTCGAGCCCCTCCTCGGTGGCGTCCTCGGCGGGGATCGGCTTGCGTCCCATGATCGCGATGTGGTCGAATCCGGCGGGGATCTCCTCCAGACGATGCGTGACGAGCACGACCGCACGGTTGGAATCCTCCTCGCCGATGCGGCTCAGCGTGCGCATCACCTGCTCGCGTCCGCCCAGATCGAGACCGGTGGTCGGCTCGTCCATGATGAGCAGCTCCGGGTTGCCCATCAGCGCGCGGGCGATGAGCACGCGGGTGCGTTCGCCCTCGGACAGGCGCCACATCTCCTTGCCCTCCAGATAGCTCACGCGGAAGTCGCTCAATAGTTTGCGGGCGCGCGCGTACTCCTCCTCGGTGTACGTGTCGCGCCAGCGGCCGGTCACGGCGGAGAGCCCGGTGACGACCGCATCGAGCGGGTCCTCGAACTCCGGGAACTGACGTCCCAGATCGGCGGACGCCAGTCCGATGCGCGTACGCAGTTTGAACACGTCGTACTTGCCGAGCTGATGGCCGAGGATGAACACACGTCCCTCCGAGGGGAAGGTGCGCGTGGCGAGCATGCCCACGGCGGTGGACTTGCCGATGCCGTTGGGGCCGAACAGCACCCAGCGCTCCCCCGCGCGGATGGTCAGGTTCACGTCGGTGATGATCACGCGTCGCTTACGGCGGAACTCGACGTCCTCGAGCCTGAGCACGACGTTGTCGGCGTCGTCGATGTCGGCGGCGCCGGCGGTGTTTGCGGTGTTGCTGGCGTTGTCGGTCATGGTGATGGATCCTCCCGTTGCCATTGGTATCTGTTCGTGTTTTCTCGTTGTGCGGTCCCGCCGATTATCGACGATGGGCCTCCCCTCATGCAAGGGAAGGCCCATCTGTCAATCGGTTATCCGTCGATCAGTCGTCTGATCGGCAGCCGATCGTCGGTCATCACTTCTGCTCGGCGAGCACGTCCTCGTAGACCTTGACGGTCTTGTCGGCGATGGACTCCCAGCTGAAGTGGTCGCGGGCGCGCTCGTAGCCGGCCTGTCCCATCTTCTTCGCGAGTTCCGGATCGGCCATGACCTTGTCGATGGCGGCGGCCATGTCATGCACGAACTTGTCCGGGTTCGTGGGGGTGCCGGTGCCGTCGCGCAGCTGCTCGATCGGCACGAGATAGCCGGTCTCGCCGTCGACGACGACCTCGGGGATGCCGCCGGTGGCGGAGGCGACGACCGGCAGGCCGCAGGCCATGGCCTCGAGGTTGACGATGCCGAGCGGCTCGTAGATGGACGGGCAGATGAACGCGTCACAGCCATGCTCGAGGGCGTTGAGCTCCGGACGGGGCAGCATCTCCTCGATCCAGATGATGTTGCCGCGCTCCTCGTCGAGCTTGGCGAACGCGGTCTTGACCTCCTCGGCGATCTCCGGGGTGTCGGGCGCGCCGGCGCACAGCACCACCTGAATGCCCTTGTCGATCAGGTGCAGGGCCTGAAGCAGGTACGGCAGGCCCTTCTGGCGGGTGATGCGGCCGACGAACAGCAGGGTCGGCTTCGAGCGGTCGATGTGGTAGCGGTCGAACACGCCCCACGCCGGGTCGTCCTCGGCGGGCGTCGCGAAATCGGACATCGTGATGCCGTTGTGCACGACGACGACCTTGTCCGGATCAAGGTCCGGGTAGGCGGTGAGGATGTCCTCGCGCATACCGCCGGAGACGGCGATGACGCGGTCGGCGTGCTCGTAGGCGTCCTTCTCGGCCCAGGAGCTCAGGTTGTAGCCGCCGCCGAGCTGCTCGCGCTTCCACGGGCGGAACGGCTCAAGGCTGTGCGCGGTGATGACCAGCGGCGTGCCGTGCAGCATCTTGGCGAGGTAACCGGCCAGGCAGGCGTACCACGTGTGGGCGTGGGAGATGTCCGCATCCACGTCGTTGGCGATCTGCAGGTCCACACCGAAGGTCTTCAGGGCCGGGTTCGCGCCGTCCAGCTCATGCGGGGTGCCGTAGCCGACGACCTTGAGCGATCCCTTCGCCTCGGCGGCGTTGGGGATGGCCGGCACGTCGGCCTCGGTGCGGGGACCGTCGAACGCGCGTACGGTCACGTCGACGCGCTCGGCGAGCACTTTGGACAGCTCTTCGGCGTGCACGCCGGCTCCACCGTAGACATGCGGCGGGTATTCACGGGTGAGGATGTCGACCTTCATTTCACAGACTCCTTCTTCGGACCGTTATCGACGTTTTCAGTATAACCGGCGACGCCGCGACGCCCCGGATTGCCGTCTGTCCGACGCGCCCTGTCCGACGCGCCCCACGTTCCGTCATCGCGAGGAAACGAAAAACGCACGACCGGTGTCGTGCGTTTTTCTATGCCGAGACATAGTCCCGGGCTTTCTCTCCCCCAGACAGCTCCGCTGACAGCCCCCTCCCAGAGGGGGCCAAGGTAACTGCCGAAGCCTGATCAGACGGCGGTGCCGTTTTGGTCGAGGTTCGGATTGTGCTTCGAATCGCCGGCCGTGAAGAACAGGCTCACGACGCCGACGATGAACACGCCGGCGACGGTGGCGACCAGCCACATCGGACGGGCGGCGCTCGGCAGCCACATGACCACGAAGAACGCGATGACGGCGATCGCGATCAGCGTCCAGCTGCCGACGCGGAACCACTGGCGGGTCGAATGCGGGGCCTTGAACGCCTTCGGGTTCCTGTAATCGGGGTTCGTGGTGAGCGTGGCGGCCTCGACATCGGTCTCGACCGTGCCGCCGGTCGGCTTCCACGGACCGACGGACTCGCCTTCCTGCAGCCTGCGGGAACGCTCCTGTAGCTGATATTCGTCGATCATTCCCGCGCGACCACGGCCGCGGGTGGAGTCGTACTGCGACGGCACTCCCCTGCGGTCGGCCTTCGCCTTGGCGCGACGTTCTGCACGATTCGGCATCTTCAAACACTCCTTCTACCGTTCATACAAGATGACACTGGGTGATACTTTACCTCAGCGCGTCACGAAAAACGCAAAACGGCTCCCCCGGTGAGAGGGAGCCGAATCACGCAAACCGTACGGGCGGATCAATCCGGATGCCCGGATCAGTCCGGATCAGTCATCAGCGCGGCAGCATCATCGGACGCTGCGAGGCCGTGATCGGGGCCGGCAGCTCGCTGACGTGCTCGCTGGACAGGTACTCGTCGACAGCGGCCGCGCAGGAGCGGCCCTCCGCGATGGCCCACACGACGAGGCTCTGGCCACGGCCGGCGTCGCCGCACACGAAGACGCCGTCCTGGGAGGTGGCGAACTTGTCGTTGCGGGCGATGTTGCCGCGCTTGTCGAGGTCGACGGGCAGCTGGTCGAGGATCGTGGTGGTATCCGGGTGCAGGAAGCCGACGGAGATGAGCACCAGATCGGCGGGCAGGACGCGCTCGGTGCCCGGCTGACGGGTGAACGGGCCGTTCTCGCCGGGGGCCACGGAAACGACCTTCAAACCGGTGACGTGGCCGGTCTCGTCGGCGATGAAGCCCTCCGCGGTGGTGGAGTTCTCGACGTGGATGCGCCCCTGCTCCTCGTCCGTGCCGATGAAGTTCACCGAATCGGTGGAGTACAGGTATTCGCCGCCCTCGGCCATCGACGTGGTCTTCTGGTAGGTGCGGGCGAAGGTCGGCCACGGCTGGTTGGCCGGACGGGTGGACGGCTCCTTCGGCATGATCTGCAGGACGGTGACGTCCTTCGCGCCCTGACGGATCGACGTGCCAAGGCAGTCGGAGCCGGTGTCGCCGCCGCCGATGACGATGACGTGCTTGTCCTTGGCGGTGATGTCGTTGACCGGCTTGACGCCGTAGATGCGACGGGTCGCATCGGGCAGGAAGTCGAGGGCGAAGTGGATGCCCTTGAGCTCGCGGCCCGGGATCTTCATGTCGCGCGGCACGCGGGAGCCGATGGCCACGACGACCGCGTCGTACCGGTCGCGCAGGTCGTCCCAGGTGATGTCCTTGCCGATCTCGACGTTGGTCTCGAATCGGGTGCCCTCGGCCTCCATCTGCTCGACGCGGCGGTCGAGCAGCGTCTTCTCGAGCTTGAAGTTCGGGATGCCGTAGCGCATGAGGCCACCCAGCGCGTCGTCCTTCTCGTAGACGACGACGGTGTGGCCGGCGCGCGTGAGCTGCTGCGCGGCGGCGAGGCCTGCGGGGCCGGAGCCGACGACCGCGACGGTCTGGTCGGTCAGGCGCTGCGGCGGCATCGGCTTGACGTAGTCGAGATCCCACGCCTGGTCGATGATCGTGCACTCGTCGTTCTTGATCATCGTCGGCGGCTGGTGGATGCCCAGCACGCAGGCCTGCTCGCACAGGGCCGGGCAGATGCGGCCGGTCACCTCCGGGAAGTTGTTGGTCAGGCTCAGACGCTGGTAGGCGTCCTCCCACTGCTCCTGCCGAACCAGATCGTTGAACTCCGGGATCAGGTTGCCCAGCGGGCAGCCGGTCATGCAGAACGGGGTGCCGCAGTCCATGCAGCGGGCCGCCTGCTCGGTGGTCCACGGCTGCAGACCGGATTCGGCGTGCACGTCGAACCAGTCCTTGATGCGCTCGGCGACGGGACGCTCCGCCAGCTCCCTACGGGTGCGGACTTTCAGGAATCCTCTCGGGTCGCCCATCTCAGTGCGCTCCTTCCATGACGTGCTCGTACACCTGCTCCCAGGCACCGGGCGTATTGAAATCGATGTGTTCCGCTTCGGCCTCTGCCATGGCCTTGGTCATGGCAAGGAAGTGCTTCGGCACGACGTGCGTGAAACGCTTCGCGGTGGCGTCCCAGTCCTCGAGCAGGCCCGCGGCGAACGCGGAGCCGGTCTCCTCGGCGTGGCGCTTGACGAGGCCGCGCACGAGGTCGGAGGTCTCGGCGTCGAGCGGTTCGAAGAGCAGCGCGCCGGACTCGACCGCCTCGGGGTTGACCTGCTTCATGTCGAGGTCGAGCACGTACGTGTTGCCTCCCGAGAAGCCGGCGCCGAAGTTGCGGCCGGTGGGGCCGAGCACGACGACCGTGCCGCCGGTCATGTACTCGCAGCCGTGGTCGCCGACGCCCTCCACGACGAAGGTCGCGCCGGAGTTGCGCACGGCAAATCGCTCGCCCGCCTTGCCGGCGACGAACATCTCGCCGGAGGTGGCGCCGAAGCCGGTGACGTTGCCCGCGATGACGTCCTCATGCGGGTCGAAGGTGACGCCGTCCTCCGGGCGGACGATGAGCCGGCCGCCGGACAGGCCCTTGCCCGCGTAGTCGTTGACCTCGCCGTAGACGCGGATGGTCTCGCCGCGCGGGATGAACGCGCCGATCGACTGGCCTCCGGAACCGTGCAGGGTCATGTCGATGGTGTCGTCGGGCAGACCCTCGGCGCCGTAGCGGCGGGTGATCTCGTAGCCGACCATCGTGCCGACGGTGCGGTTGACATTGCGGATCGGCATCTCGATGCGCACCGGTTCCTTGTGGTCGAGCGCGGGTTCGGCGAGCTCGATGAGCTTGTTGTCGAGCGCCTTCTCGAGCTCATGGTTCTGCGGCTCGGTGTTGTGCAGGATGGTGCCGGGGACCGGGCCGGACTGCTTGAGCACGTTGGTCAGGTCGACGCCGTCGGACTTCCAGCGCTTGATCGCCTCGTCCTGATCCAGGCACTCGACGTGGCCGACGGCCTCCTCGAGCGTGCGGAAGCCGAGCTGGGCGAGGATCTCGCGCACCTCCTCGGCGATGAACATGAAGAAGTTCACGACGCTTTCGGGCTTGCCGCGGAAGCGGGCGCGAAGCTCCGGGTCCTGGGTGGCGATGCCCTGCGGGCAGGTGTTCTTCTGGCAGGCGCGCATCATGACGCAGCCTTCGACGATCAGCGCGGCCGTGGCGAAGCCGAACTCCTCGGCGCCCAGCAGGGCGGCGATGACCACGTCGCGGCCGGTCTTGAGCTCGCCGTCGCACTGGACGACGATGCGCGAGCGCAGGCCGTTGAGGATCAGCGTCTGCTGCGTCTCGGACAGGCCGATCTCCCACGGGGTGCCCGCGTGGCGGATCGCGTTGAGCGGGGCCGCGCCGGTGCCGCCGTCGTAGCCGGAGATCAGCACCACGTCGGCATGGCACTTGGCCACGCCGGCCGCGATGGTGCCGACGCCGAACTCGGAGACGAGCTTGACGTGGACGCGGGCCTTCGGGTTGGCCATCTTCGCATCGTAGATCAGCTGCTTGAGATCCTCGATGGAGTAGATGTCGTGGTGAGGCGGCGGGGAGATGAGCTCGACGCCCGGGGTGGCGTGGCGGACCTTGGCGATCCACGGCGGGACCTTGGCGCCCGGCAGGTGGCCGCCCTCGCCCGGCTTGGCGCCCTGGGCGAGCTTGATCTGCAGGTCGGTGGCGTGCACGAGGTAGTCGGAGGTGACGCCGAAGCGCGCGGAGGCGATCTGCTTGATGCGGCTGTAGCGGCGCGGGTCCTCGATGCGGTCGTCGGACTCGCCGCCCTCGCCGGAGTTGGAGCGGGCGCCGATCTGGTTCATCGCGATGGCGAGCGTCTCGTGGGCCTCCTGCGAGATGGAGCCGTAGCTCATCGCGCCGGTGGAGAAGCGCTTGACGATCTCGCTGGCCGGCTCGACCTCGGAGATGTCGATCGGCTTGCGGCTGGCGTTGAACTTCATCAGGCCGCGCAGCGTCATGATCCTGTTGGAGGTGTCGTTGATGTGCGCCGAGTACTTCTTGAACATGTTGTAGTCGCCGCGCTGGGTGGACTGCTGCAGCAGGAAGATGGCCTCGGGGTCGTTCAGGTGGTCCTCGCCGGTGCGACGCCATTTGTAGATGCCGCCGGTCCTCAGGTTGCGGTGCGGGGAGGCGGTCCACTGGTTCGGGTAGGCGACGCGATGGCGGGAGGCGACCTCCTCGGCGATCTCGTCGAGGCCGACGCCGCCCACACGGGTGGTGGTGCCGGTGAAGTACTCGTCGACGACCTCCTGGCTCAGGCCCACGGCCTCGAACAGCTGGGAGCCACGGTAGCTCATGATCGTGGAGACGCCCATCTTGGCCATGATCTTGAGCACGCCGGTGGACAGGGCCTTGGTGAGGTTCTTCACTGCGGTGGCCGGATCGACCTTCACGTAGCCTTCGCGCGACAGGTTCTCGACGGATTCGAACGCGAGATACGGGTTCACACAGGCCGCGCCGTAGGCGATGAGCAGCGCGACGTGGTGGATCTCGCGCACGTCGCCGGCCTCGACGGCCATGGAGATCTGCGTGCGGGTGTGGCGGCGCAGCAGGTGGTGCTGTACTGCGGAGGTGAGCAGCAGGGACGGGATCGGGCCCCACGTGTGGTTGGAGTCGCGGTCGGACAGGACGATGAAGTTCTTGCCGTTGTCGATCGCCTCGTCGATCTCGGCGAAGATCTCGTCGAGACGCTGCTGGAGGGCCTCGCCGCCGCCAGCCACCTGATACAGGCCCTTGACGACGTACGGGCGGTAGTAGCCGCCGAGGATGCGCGCCTTGTCGAGGCGCTTCAACTGGGCCATCTCGTCGGAGTTGATGACCGGCAGCGGGATGAGGATCTTCTTGGCGTGCAGCTCGGTGTCGGACAGGAGGTTCGGCTCCGGGCCGATCGCGGATTCGAGGCAGGTGACGACCTCCTCGCGCTCCCAGTCGAGCGGCGGGTTGGTGACCTGCGCGAACTTCTGGTGGAAGTAGTCGAACAGCATGCGCGAGCGCTTGGAGAGCACCGGCAGCGGGGTGTCGTTGCCCATCGAGCCCAGCGGCTCCTTGCCGGTGTTGGCCATCGGCGTCAGGACGATCTTGAGATCCTCCTCGGTGTAGCCGAAGGCGCGCTGACGGCGCTGGACGGACTGGCCGGAGTGGTTGACGTGCTCGCGGGCGGGCAGGTCGCTCATCTCCACGGAGTTGCCCTCGACCCACTTGCGGTACGGATGCTGGGAGGCGAGGGTCCTCTTGATCTCCTCGTCGGGGATGATGCGGCCCTCGGCGGTGTCGACGAGGAACATCTTACCGGGCTCGAGGCGACCCTTGGAGACGATGTGCTCCTGCTCGATCTCGGGCAGGACGCCGGCCTCGGAGGCGAGGACGAGGTAGCCGTCGTCGGTGAGCTGCCAGCGGCCGGGGCGGAAGCCGTTACGGTCGAGCAAGGCGCCGACCTGGGTGCCGTCGGTGAAGACGATGTCGGCCGGGCCGTCCCACGGCTCGATCAGCGTGTTGTTGTACTCGTAGAAGGCCTTGAGATCCGGATCGAGCTGGTCGTTCTTCTCCCACGCGGGCGGCAGCATCATGCTGATCGCATGCGGCAGGGAGCGGCCGGCGAGGTGCAGCAGCTCAAGGCACTCGTCGAAGGTGCCGGAGTCGGAGTAGCCGGGCGTGGCGATCGGCAGCAGCGGCTCGAACTCGCCGAGCAGTTCGGAGCTCAGACGCCCCTCGCGGGCGGACAGCCAGTTGCGGTTGCCCTGGATCGTGTTGATCTCGCCGTTGTGGGCCAGCAGGCGGAACGGCTGGGCCAGCGGCCAGCTCGGGAACGTGTTCGTGGAGAAGCGGGAGTGCACGATGGCGACGACGGCCTTCATGCGCTCGTCCACCAGATCCGGGAAGAAGTGGGTCAGCTGCATGGTGGTCAGCATGCCCTTGTAGGTGATGGTGCGCGCGGACAGGGAGGCGAAGTAGACGCCCACCTCGTGTTCGACGCGCTTGCGGATGCGGAACGTCTTGCGATCCAGCTCGATGCCGGCGAGGCCGCCCTGCGGATCGGCGACGACCAGAGTCTTGAAGCTCGGCATCGCGGCGAGCGCCTGCAGGCCGAGGCCGTCGGGGTTGGTCGGCACGACGCGCCATGCGAGGACGTCGAGGCCCTCCTCGCGCACGATCCTGGCGATGGCCTGCTCCTGCTGGCCGGAGGTTTCGATGTCGCGATCGAGGAACGCGATGCCGGCGGCGTAGTGGCCGGCCCCGGGCAGTTCCGCGGGCACGGTGGCGCGCATGAACTCGTCCGGCATGCTCATCAGGATGCCGGCGCCGTCACCCGTGTTCTCCTCGGCGCCCACGGCTCCACGGTGGTCGAGATTGACCAGCACCTCAATGGCGTCCTTGACGATCTTGTGCTCAGGGCGCTTGTTGAGGGTGGTGACCATACCCACACCACAGGCGTCATGCTCGTTGGAAGGGTCATACATGCCGTCCGGAGCATGGACCGTGAGATCAAGCGGGGCTTTAAGTGTCACCGAAATCACCTCAATTATTCGCGAGCGCGCGTTGAGACGCGACTCTTGGGCTTATTGCTGTTGACAGCGTAGCGTCGCGGTGTATCGTTCACGTTTCGCTGTCCATATACCGAATTGGCGAAAAAGTCAATACCCAATTTTACGCGACTCACCGACCCCGGCGCGCTGAGCACGTTCACAATGCGGTTCGCGGTTTCGGCCGTTCCACGCCCTCGAGCAGAGCGTGAACATAGTCGTGCAGTTCGGGGCGCGTCAGCGTGTGCCCGCGCAGGTACGACCAGTCGAGGACGAGCATCAGGGTGTTGGCATAGTGATCTGCGATCAGTTCGGCCGGTAGCGCGTGGCGCTCCCGGTCGACGCAGGTGCGCATGAGGTCTCGCGAGCGTTCGGCGATAAAGGCTCGCAGGCTGGCGAACAGCGGCCCGTCGACCGGATTGTGCTCAAGCACCTCCTTCAGCAGGGCGGCGTTGTCCTCGAGCATGTCGGCCATCATGTCGAGCGCGAGGTCCACACGGCGCTCCGGCTCGGCCGATTGGAGGTCACCGATCCTTGATTTTCCGGACAGGGCGGTCCAGCAATAGGTCAGCAGATCGTCGCGGTCGTCGAAGTAGTTGTAGAACGTGGCGCGCGGATACGAGCTGCGTTCGCACAGCTCGTTGACACTGATCGACATGAGCGGCTTGGTGCGCAGCAGGTCCATCATCGCACCGGAGAAGGCGTCAAGCGTGCGCAGCGCGCCGCGGGAGAGTTTTGCATTCAGATCCTTTTTCATGTCACGTCCATTTCGTTTTCTCACTCATCCATTCGGGGCCAATCGGCAACGACACGGGGGGACGCCGGCGTGTTGCCAATGATGCCAACGGCTTTACCCTAACCTATCGTCCAGAATTTTGCAAATGTCCAAAAATGGATTATCGTACAGATCAAATGAAGTTAGACAAGTGCAAAAACTTGGACGTTCATACACAGGAAAGGAACATCATGAACGCAGACCGCACTTCGGAAATCAACCCCGGAATCGCCTCGGGGGCCGTCTCGGGGATCGCAACGCCCCTCACCCTGCCCTGCGGGGTCACGGTGAAGAACCGCTTCTACAAGTCGGCCATGAACGAGGCGCTGGCAGGGCGCGACTGCGCGCCGACCGAACGGCACGTCCGCCTCTACCGCACATGGGCGGAGGGTGGTGCCGGCGTGCTCGTCACCGGCAATGTGATGGTCGACCGTACGCAGCTCGGCGAACCCGGCAACGTCGCGGTCGAGGACGAACGCGATCTGAACATGCTGCGCCGTTGGGCCGCCGCGGGAACCCGTAACGGAGCCCATTGCTGGATGCAGATCAACCACCCGGGACGCCAGTCCCCCATCACCATCAACCAGCATCCGTACGCGCCCAGCGGCGGCAAACTGGAAGGGGACTACGGACGGTTCTTCGCCGAACCGACCGCGCTCACCGTCGAGCAGATCCACGACATCGTGCGCCGTTTCGCCACGACGGCGCGGATCGCGAAGAAAGCCGGGTTCACCGGCGTGGAGATCCACGCGGCGCACGGCTACCTCATCAACCAGTTCCTCTCGCCCGAGGACAACCGGCGAACCGACGAGTACGGCGGCGACATCGAGCATCGCGCACGATTCCTGTTCGAGGTGTTCGACGCGGTGCGCGCGGCGGTGGGGCCGAAGTTCCCGGTCGCGGTGAAACTCAACTCCAGCGACGCGCCGATCGCCGTGAAGATCGACGATCGCGGCGGGTCGTTCGCAGGCTTCGATGAGGAGGAGTCCACCTGGGTCATGAAGCAGCTCGAGAAGCGCGGCGTCGACCTGATCGACATCTCCGGCGGCACACTCGAGAAGCCGGTCATCCAAACCAACAGCGGCGCACTCGAGGATCGCAGGCGCGGCGTGTACTTCACCGAATTCGCCAGACGCGTCAAGGGCGAGCTCACCGTGCCAGTGGCCCTGACCGGCGGGTTCCGCAACGCGCGGGACATGGAGCGCGCGCTCGACGAGGGAATCACGCAGATGATCGGCATCGCGCGTCCGTTGGCCCTCGTGCCCGACCTGCCGAAGCGGATCATCCGCGACCGTTGGGACGGCAGCGTGGATCTGCCGTGGGTGACGACCGGGGTCAAGGCGCTCGACCGTGCGTTCGGCGGCATCCTCGTCATCAGCTGGTTCGAGCTGCAGATGAACCGCATCGGACGCGGGCTACGTCCCGATCCGAGGATCGGCGGATTGCGCGCGCTGTGCTTCACGATCGGCAAGCACGGCCCCGCGGCCCTGACGCCTCGCCGCCGCAAGGGCCATCAGTGAACATCCATGACAGATAGCCGAGAAACAACCGGTCGTACGCACGGCGGATGAGGGATATCAGTCATCACGGCATTGAACCGGCTCGATGCCGTGATGACTCCCCTGCTGCCCGAAATAGGAATACACTAGGCAACAAAAGACGTTTTCGTGCAGGA
Source organism: Bifidobacterium rousetti (assembly GCF_008698235.1). GTDB lineage: Bacteria > Actinomycetota > Actinomycetes > Actinomycetales > Bifidobacteriaceae > Bifidobacterium > Bifidobacterium rousetti. The sequence goes on along the minus strand of NZ_PEBH01000001.1, from coordinate 101,230 downwards.
CGCGGGATTGAAGGTGCCGGAATGCCGGAGCTGAGTCGGTTCTTCGGAATCATCATTCGCATGATGTATCAGGATGAGAAGGCATGGAACGAAGCGGTGTCCGGCCGCCCGTTCGACCGAATCAAACCACTTTCGTGAGCCAGTAAAGAAAAGAGATCGCCATGTTTGAGGTGAATGGCATCCTGTATGCGGATGAGCCCACTCAGGAACTGGAGGTACGCTCGGCCCGTATTACCGATGACCACATTATGCTGGTAACGTTCTCCACCGGCGAGACACGCCTGTGTGACTTCACTGAGATGTATGATGATGTGCCCGCTTTCGCCCCGCTGCGTGAAGAGAAAGTGTTCGAGGATTTCCACATCGATCACGGCGTTCTGACGTGGTGCAACGGTGACATCGATATTTCGCCCTCATACCTGTATGCCCATTCGTATGAGTACGCCATGCAAGGGGAACTGGCGTCAGCCTGACGGACAGGTCGACGGCGTTCACGGCGCGATGGCCGACTTTACAATTTACAGAGCCAGCCCCTCGACCCACTTGGCGAGTTTGGCCTCGCTTTCGTTTGCGCCCACGCGGCGACCCGGCACCCAATGAGCGGCGGGGGCCGAATCGTGCAACTGCACGCCGTCGGCGCCGCGCGTGCTGGACCCGGAGGTCGCGAACGTGACGATGGTCCCGCCATCCCAGTCCTCGCTTTCGAGGAACGTGCGCACCACACGCGGCGCGGTCTCCCACCACAGCGGGTACCCGACGAACACGACGTCGTAGCCGCTCACGTCGATCGGCGTCTTCAACGCCGGACGAATGGCGCGGTCACGATGCTCCACGCTGGAGCGGCTGCCGGAGTCGCGCCAGTCGAGGTCGGCGGCGGTATACGGCTCGGCGGGTTCGATCTCTTTGAGGTCGGCGCCGATCGCGTGCGCGAGACGTTCGGCGACCTCACGGGTGGTGCCGGTGGCGGAGAAATACGTGACGAGCATGCGCTTGGACATGATGCTTCCTTTCCTTCATCCCGATACGGGCAGTCTGTCGTTCGATTTCAGTAATACCCACCTCAAGCGCTCGAAGACAAACGCATGCGAGATCGATCAGCGCCGCTGGCCGGTGAAGGGCATGGGCCTGCGATGGGGCGCGACGGCCGTGCCCACGACCGAGCCGTCGGGTTCGGACACATCAGCATTGAGGTGGACGGTGAGCGGGCCGAACGGCAGACGCACGCGAATGTCGAACGAATGCCGCGTCCCGTCGCGCACGCCATCCCGGTAGGATGCCACGATTCCCATGATCTTCGCCTTGCCATGGAACGAGGTTCGGGTCATGTCATCGTAGGAGACAATCACAGGGATCGCGATTACGCCCACCGGCGAGTTGAGCCGCACGTCATAGCGGGCGGTGAGCGCCGGGTCGTCGCAGGGATCGGGTGCAAGGGGCGCGGCGGCGGCATCACGAACGGCTCCGGCGATCTGTGGGGCGGCCTCGTGCGGCGGGACGGGCACGCGCACGGCCACATGCCTATGCGGGAAGAGATCGTGCAGGAGCCGCACATACCACCGTCCGTCCCGCTCCCCCACCGCATCCCCCGTGGGCTCGGAAGCCGCCCGGGCCAATGCCGGGATCCCCGCGAGCTTCGGGTTGACGGCGAGCGCATTGCCGGTGAACGCCATGCGCTTCTGCTCCTCGGTGAGCTTGTCGGTCCCTTCCAGCGCCCGAGCCTGACCGAGCACCGCCTCGATGGGTGTGTAGGGGGTGTCCGACCCGTACAGCAGGTGGGTGTCCGGCACATTGCGTAAAAGGTCGGCGAGCTGCTTGGGCTCACTGAATCCGGCAAGGTCGTAGTACACATGGGACATGGCGTCCATATAGTCGACACGACGGTCCGGGTCAGCGAAGCGCAGCATGAACTCGAAGCTTTCGAACCGGTCGGCGAGGATGGAGACGAACGCGCCGGCATGCGGCATCACCCAGCGGATGTTCGGGAACTTGACGAACGTGTCCTCCAGCACCATGTTGGTGAAGGCCCGCGTGGTTTCCACGAAGTATTCGAAAGCAGGAAGGGACAGGCCCTCGCATGCGCCGGGCACGGACACGGGCGGCGCGGTGGGATGGACGATCGCCATTGCGCCGCGGTCGTCCAGTTCGCGCATCACCGGATCGAGTCGGGGGTCACCCAGATACACGCCATGGTGGTTGGTCGTCAGTCCCACGCCGTCGGCCTTGAGCTCGTCGAGCGTACGCCGGGCCTCCGCCGCGGACTCCTCGGCCCATGGCAGGGGCAGTGTGGCAATCAGCCCGAACCGGGTCGGGTTCTCGGCGACGATTGCCGCCCCCTGGTCGTTGATCTTCCGGGCCAGCTGCAGACAGTCGTCCGCCTGCGGCAGGAAGATATTCGGCGAGGAGAGTTCCAGATGTGCGTAGGCGATGCCGAGCAGGTCCATCTTGTCACGCTGCCAGTCGGGAGTCCAGTAGTCGGGCGTGGGATAACCGTCCGGGTTGCCGGGATAATGTGCGCGCAGGAATTCCAGGTACGCGGGAGGCAGGTAGTGCGACTGGAAGTCGACCTTGCCGCGGAAGCGCAGCGGGGCGGCATCATTCGATTCGACCGGATGGTTCATAGTTTTCCTTTCTTTCTCTTTTTTCTCCATTCCCGGCTCATTCCACGCTCTTCAACGCGCCGAGCATGTCCACGTCCTTGAGACGGCGGTACACCACCCAGCCGAGCATGGCGAGCACCACAACCACCACGGCGAGCGGCACGGCGAATGCCGGCCAGGCGAGGGCTGGGTCGAACATGACCTCGTCCGGCGGCACCTCGGTGATGATGTATCGGTGCAGGCCGGCACCGAACACGTATCCGACCAGCACTCCGAACGCGGACAGGACGATCGTTTCGCGATAGATGTACATGGTCGTCTCCCCGGTATGGAAGCCGAGCACCTTGATGGTGGACAGTTCGCGGATGCGTTCGGACACGTTGAGGTTGGTGAGGTTGTAGAGAATCACCACCGCAAGCAGCGCGGCCACCAGGATGAGCACCTCCATGATCTGGTCGAGCGAGTCGACGATCGTGGCCACCTGGTTCCTCATGGTGATGTTCTGCACCACGCCCTTGACCCCGTCCACGGTCATAAGGTCAGCTCCCTGCCTGTTGGCGTTGCCCACGGACGAATCCTTGAGACGGACCATGTAGGCGTTGGACTGGTAGTCGGCGTCGAACGCGCGACCGTAGCCGCCGGAGGACATGAACATGAAGTGACCGATGTACATTTCGGTCACGCCGTCCACGCGCACCTTGCGCTCCGTGCCGTCGGGATCCGTCACGGATATGGTGTCCCCGGCCTTGGCACCGAGCATATCCGCCATACGTTCGGAGATGATCGCGCCGCGGTCAGTCAGGACCTGCGGGTCATGCGAGACACGGTCGCGCAGGGTGATGTAGTCGCCGAAGTTGTAGGTGTCGTCGGTGACGATGAGCGTGATCGTCTGCTTATCACCCTGCTTGCCGGCGGTGGCGGTGAGCTCCTCGTAGCGGATTGGCGCGGATTGGTCGATCGCCCCATTGCCGTCGTCCCCGTCCGCCGGGGCGACGGCCTTGGATACGGCGTCGCGCTGGTCGGCGTTGTTGTCTGATTTCTCCGCCACGATCAGGTCGTAGTGTATGATGCCGCCGAACTGGAACTCGCCGATTTGGCCGATCGACGCCTGCACGCCCAGGCCCGCGGTGAGCAGCGACACTGCGCCGGCCACGCCGAAGATGGTCATGAAGCCGCGAGACTTGTAACGGAATAGGTTGCGGGCCGTGACCTTACGGGTGAAGCTCAGGCGGTCCCACACGGGCGTGATCCGCTCGAGGAAGATCTTCGAGCCCTTGGCGGGCGGTTTGGGCAGAAGCAGCGCGGCGGGCCTCTCCTTGAGCTCGCGGGACGCGGCGATCCACGCGGGCGCCACGGCGCTCGCCCATGCAAGCAGGAACGCGGCGGCGGTCACGCCGGGATGGAAGTGCAGCTCGATGCGCGGCATGGTGAATCCGGAATCATAGGCGTGGTAGACGATGAGCGGCAGGATGGTATGCCCGGCCGCCACACCCAGAATCGTGCCAGCCGTGGAGGCGGAGAAGCCGTAGACGAGGAATTTCTTCATGATGTCCGCGTTCCCATATCCCAACGCCTTGAGGGTGCCGGAATTGGTGCGCTCCTCATCCACCATGCGGCCCATGGTGGTGAACGTGACCAGCGCGGCCACGAAGTACAGGAAGATCGGGAAGATGCGCGCGAGTTTCATGACGATGTCCGCGATGATCTCGTACACGCGATATCCCTCGGAGGTGAGTCCCTCGCGCCGTCCGTCGATCGAGTACGCGGGCACTTCAAGGGTGTCCACCTTTTCGCTCGCCAGTTTGATCTGACGTTCCGCGTCGGCGATCTTCTTCTCGGCCTCGGGCTTGGCGTCATTGAATTCCTCGAGCTTCTGGTCGTATTCGTCCTCGGCCTTCTCGAGGTCGCGCTGGCCTTGGATCATCTGTGAGGCACCGTCGGACGCCGATCCGGATGCAGCCGTGGAGACGGCGTGCCCGAGTTCGGTCTGCTTGGATGCAAGCAGTTTTTGAGCTTCCGCGATCGCGGCCGCGTTCTTTTGGTACTCCTCGGATCCCTGATCAAGCTTGGCGGCCCCTTCGTTGAACTGTTCAAGGCCGCTGTTGTATTGGTTCAGCATGGCGTTGTACGTGTCCGCAGCCGTGTTCCAGTCGGCGAGCGCCTGATCGTAGCGCCCCTTGAGGCTTTGATACGCCTTGCCGGTTATCCCGGTTTTCTCCCATGAAGCGAGGAGACGACCGGTGGCGTCAAGCGCGGCCTTGGATGCATCGAGTGCCGCGCGAGCCACGGTGAGCTGCTTGCCGGCCTGATTGAGCTGCAGCCAAGCGAGTTCGAGACTGCCCTGGCCCTGATTGAGTTGCTGGGCGCCGGCAGCGAGCTGGGTTTGGGCGGCGGAGAGCGTGGAGTTGGCGGAAGCGATCTGCGAGGTTGCGCCGGCGAGTTCGGCGGCCGCGGAGGATGCCTGGTCGACGGCGTCGAGCTGTCCCTGGGTAATCTGGTCCTTGCCGGATTCGATCTGTGCCTTGGCATCATCAAGCTGGGCTTGGGCGTCCGCGAGCTGCTGTTTGGCGTCGTCCACCTGCTCTTGCGCCTTGGCGATCTGTTCGCGACGTTCGGAGCGGATGGAGTCACGGCGGGCGGCGGGCTGGTTGGCGAGCCGTCGGGAGAGCATGGTCTTGTGGTCCTGCACGCGGTCACGGTAGGCGTCATCCCAGTAGTTCAGTCCGGCTGTGTCCTCAAAGGTGACGCGGCCGATCATCGCCACTGACGAGTCGAACGTGGCCGCAGTGACCACGGCGTATCCGTCGAGTTCGCCGGATCCGGCGGTGGACTGTCCCATGTTGAGGTTGGAGACGGTGTCGCTGGCCTCCACGAAGCCGACCACGGTGAAGTCGGTCCGTCTGAGCACGGTGTCGCCGGCGATGTCCGGCATCTCGGTCACGCTGATGGAGCTGCCCACGGCGAACCGGTCGCGCTCCCCCGTGTCAAGCGCGATCTCCCCGGTCGCTTGCGGCAGCCGCCCCTCCGCGACCTCGTAGGTGGAGACGGTCTCGGGCAGCGAGTGGACGCGCAGGCTGTGATCGCTGTCCGCGATCGTCACATCCTTGAAGTAGCCGAATTCAGCGTCCTTCACACCAGCGGTTTCGCGGATGATCGCCTCGTCGTCGGCGGTCAGGCCGTAGTCGCTGATCACGGTCACATCCGCGAGATTGTGCTCGCCGTAGAACGCGCGGCCTGTGGCCCGCATGTCGGGCGCGGTGGCGAACAGACCCACGAGGGCGAACGATCCTAGGGCCATGAGGCTCACGATGGAGGCGAACCTCCCCTTGGACTTGGCGAGGGTGGCACGGATGTCGCGCCACAGCATGCGTTTGCGAGGTCTGCGAAGCCTGCGAGACGTCATAGCGCTCACCATTCCAAGTCCTCGATGTCCATGGGGTGCTCGTTGACCTCGATGGATTTAACTCGCGCGTCATGCATGTGGATCACGCGATCGGCGATGGGCGCGATGGCGGAGTTGTGGGTGACGATCACCACGGTGGCGCCCTTGACGCGGCTCTGGTCCTGCAGGATGCGCAGCACCTGCTTGCCGGTGTTGTAGTCGAGCGCACCGGTCGGCTCGTCGCACAGGAGAATCTTGGGGTTCTTGGCCACGGCACGGGCGATGGCGACGCGCTGCTGCTCACCGCCGGAGAGCTGCGCCGGGAAGTTGTCGATGCGGTCCTTCAGCCCCACATCCACGAGCGCCTGGACCGGGTCCTGCGCATCGCGCACGATTTCGGAAGCGAGTTCGACGTTCTCCCGGGCGGTGAGGTTGGCCACGAGGTTGTAGAACTGGAACACGAACCCGATATCGGTGCGGCGGTAGTCGGTCAACTGCCGTGCAGTGTAGTTCGAGATGTCCTTGCCGTCGATGATCACCTGCCCCTCGCTGTTGGTGTCCATGCCGCCCAAAATGTTGAGTACGGTCGATTTCCCTGCGCCGGACGAACCGAGGATGATTGCCAGTTCACCCTTCTCGATGCCGAAGCTCACGTCATTGTTGGCGACGATGACGGTGTCTCCCATGTGGTAGCGCTTGTAGCTGTGCACCATCTCGATATATGCCACAGGTCCTTCGCCTCCTTGTGTTCCTTATGGTTGCCTCAACCACTAAATAAACAACATGTTGATATAATGATGTCGATGATAGGAAGCGTCGGCATATCAGGTCAATCAACAACTTCCGACGATCCGTTCAGATTGAACACTGTCCCCCAAATCGTTCATATCACCATGAATCACCCATTAAAAAGACAACATGTTGATATAATGCATCGGTATCAGCATCCCCAAGCAGCAATGCAGACCCCTGCAGACCCCACGGCGCGGCCACAGTCGACCGCACGAATCCAAGGAGCACCACATGCCTTCCACCACACACACCCCAGTATCCGCGAGCACGCCGGCAAAGCGCAACACGAAGACCGAAGCCCGAATCAAGGCGGCCTTCACCACGCTGATGCAGTCCAAGGGCTTCGACGCGATGACGGTCAGCGACATCGCCCGCACCGCGGGCATCAACCGCGGCACCTTCTACATGCACTATCTCGACAAGATGGACCTGCGCCAGCAGCTCGTCGACGACGCCATCGAAGACCTGACACGCATCCTCGTCACCGACGCCGCCTCCCCTGATCGTGACCGGAAAGCCGTCTCCCTTGGCGGGAACGCCACCGCACCGCACCGGGGCAAGGCCATCTGCGACGCGTTCCAGTCGGCATCCATAGCCGACGCCCTGCGCTACATCCGCGACGACTACGCCTTCTTCAGCGTCGTCTCCCGCTCCGGCAACGACATGCAGCTCTACTACCGCATGAAGGAGGTGCTCAAACACCTCATCGTCGCGCAGGCAACGCGGTTCGGAGCCGAACCGAAAACCGACTACAACGGCATCCCCGCCGACTACGCGATGGAGATCCTCGTCTCCGCGGTCTCCTCGATCATCTGGCTGTGGATCCGCCGCGGGTGCAAGGAGAGCCCGGAGGAGATCTGCCAGATCATCGAGGTCAACAAGACCACCGCACCGGTGGACATCCTGTGGTGATCAGGCAACCTCCCCGCCGTCCATCATCCATCATCTCATCACCACTTGGCGCGCAACGCATTCACCGCCTCGTCGAAGCCCGCACCTGATCGGCGCGCCTCGCGGGCGAACGCCTCGGCGGCGGTGAGCAGCGGATCGGGCAGCGTCTCCACCCGTTTCACGCGCGCCGCACGCCCAAGTCCGGTGTCGATCAGCCCCCGCCCGGCCAGCTCCCCGTATGCCTTGGACACAGTGCCCGGCGCGATGCGCAGATCGCCCGCCAACTGCCGCACCGAAGGCAGCCGTTCGCCGCCCCGCAAGGCACCACTGCGGATCGCCGCCTCGACCTGCGCGCGTATCTGCTCGTAGACGGGCATGGGGTCGTCATCACGGACCATGATCCGCAGTTCCCCGGTCTGTGCGGGCATCGTCGTGTTCCCGACCGCCATGCTCCCGACATTGCCGCCACGCTCGATCATCGCGCATCCGCCTTCCACATCCCGATCCACAACCTCGCCGCGGCAAACACCGCCATCGCGAGGTATACAAGGGCCAGCACACCCATCACCCCGCTTACGGCCATCTGCAACAGGCCAAGCGTGGGATACACGTCGTCCGCATAGGTGGGCGGCAACGTATCGAAATTGGTACCGACCCGTCGGGTCGCCCCGCCGGCGAAATACAGCACGCCGGCGGCGCAGACCAGCATCGACCCCGAGGACAGGAAGACGACGAACTTGGTCATCGTCGAGCGCCACATGCGATCGGCCCACCCACCGCCTCCACCGGCAGCGGCCGGGGTACGCGAGATCCGCAGCAACGCGGCGCAGACGAGCACGACCAGCAGCACGGTGACCGCGATCAGGGGCAGCGCGTAGTACACGCCCGGGAACGGGCCGGACTCACCCACTACGCCGCCGTAGGCGTTCTCCTTCGTCAACCTGATCGACCGTCCTGCCCCATCGCCGTCCGTGGTTCCCATGCAGGCGGTGATGGTCAGATACCCGATGAGCATAACGGACACGACGATCGGCTGGGCGAGCACGTACCAGCGCGCGTAGGTCCATGGCTCACGGGACCGCAGCGACGCGACGCGCACACCGCCGGCTCCCCCGGAGCCATTCTCGGCGATGCCGTTGTCGTACGGCATCGCAGCCAGCCCGGCGGCGATGCAGGACGCGACGACGGGCAGCAGAGCGAGGTTGAGCCCGTACCGCAGCACCCCTCCGCACAGCCGCGCGATCAGCGTGACCGCGACGACGCCGACCACACACATGAGTACCCTGCGTCGGGCGACACCCGCCAAGGCGAAGCGCTCCCCCTCATCGAATCCGACCTGCGACGGCCTGAACTCCGACGCCCGATTCATGACCACCAGCGCGATGACGGCCACGGCCACAGCGACCACTCCCAGCCCGATCAGGATGAGCCACATCACCATCACGTCCACCAATGAGAACGGACCGAACATCACGATCGCCTCCTGTTACGCTTTGCCTGCCGCATCGGTCTCCATCGGCCATATCGGCTATACAACTGTGCCACTGGTGTGACACAGTTCAAGTGTATCACAATGATGATACGGTTTGCGAACCCACGAAAGGAGCGACCGAAGCGGGACCGCGGCAGGACAGCGGCGGGACTACGCTGACACATATGACCGATAGCACTACCGACAACACCGGCAACACCATGGACGCAACGACACAGACCCCTGCACAGGAGCCGCCGACCAGACTCGAAGCCGGTCAGACAGCACCGGACTTCACGCTTCCGGCGGTCGAACCGGACGGCACGGAATCGACGATCTCACTTGCCGATCTGACCAAGCAGGGCCGCAAGGTGATCCTCTACTTCTATCCGGCGGCGATGACGCCCGGTTGCACCACCGAAGCGTGCGACTTCCGCGACAACATGGCCCGTCTGAGCACGCTCGGATACACGGTGCTGGGCGTCTCGAAGGATCCGATGACCAAGCTGCAGCGGTTCCGCGAGCGCGATCATCTGTCGTTCCCGCTGCTTTCCGACCCGGAGCTCGGCGTGCATAAGGCGTACGCCGCCTGGGGCGAGAAGAAGCTGTACGGCAAGACGCACGTCGGGGTCATCCGTTCCACGTTCGCCATCGACGAGCATGGCGTCATCATCCTGGCGCGCTACAACGTGCGCGCCAAGGGACACGTTGATTCGCTCATCAAGCGGCTGGGAGACTGAAACTACCGTTCCTCCTCCGGGTAGGTCATCTTCCACTGGCCGACGCGGATCTCGGTCATCATGGCCATCACATCGCGCGTATAGTCCAGATGCATGACGGACGGGTCGCCGGCGATGGCCGTCTCCATATCGTCCACCTCGTAGGAGAGCGCATCGGCGGTACGCCCCGCTTCCACCACCTCCGTGCGGCCGTCGTCCACCCATGTGATGGTGGCGCGCTCACCGCGCGGATAGTCGACGACCTCCACATAGGCCCTGTCAAACACGGCGAGCCCGCGCTTGGGCTGCTTGGCGTGCAGCGACAACGTGACCGTGGCCATCTGACCGTGAGGATTGGTCAGGAGGATGCCGGCCTGCTCGTCCACGCCGGTGGGGGCGGTTTTGACCTGCGAGAGGATCCGGTCAGGCTTGGAATCCATGAACCAGCGGACGAAGGAGAGCGCATACACGCCGATGTCGAGCATGGCGCCGCCCGCAAGGTTGCGGTTGAAGAATCGGTTGGCCATGTCGTACTCCTTGTAGGAGCCGAAGTTCATCTGCAGGAGCTTCAGCTCGCCGAGCGCACCGGAGTCGATGATCTCGCTGAGCTTCCTGTAGAGCGGCATATGGTAGATGGTCATGGCCTCGGCGAGCACCACATGGTTGGCCTCGGCGAGCGCGACCGCCTCGTCCAGTTCGTCGGCATTGAGCGTGATGGACTTCTCGCACAGCACGTGCTTGCCGGCTGCGAGCGCCTTGCGCAGGAACCCGATATGCGTGTTGTGCGGAGTGGAGATGTAGATCACGTCCACCTCCGGGTCGTCGAACACGTCGTCGATGCGCTCATAGACCTTGCCGATGCCGTATTTCCCCGCGAAGGCGACCCCCTTGGCATGCGTGCGGTTGGCCACCGAGTACAGCCTGCGGCCTTTGGATTCCAACGCCTGCTCGAGCTGGTTGGCGATGACGCCGGTTCCCAGAGTCGCCCAGTTGAGTTCGCGTGTTGCCGTCGTCATCGCCGATTCCTTTCCGCCGTCGCATTGTTTCGGCATACTTTTTTGCATATCTCATCTATATAATATGCCATATTCACTTTCCATGAGGAGATGTATCGGGGAGGCGGGATGGATGAGACCAACGAAAAGGGCCGTGCCGCGGGGCTCAAAGACGAATCCTCACGCAATCACACTGAGTCCCCCGTATCCGCGGGGCTCACACGCCGACGAGATCGAAGAGGCGTTCGATGACGGCGTCGTTGAGCAGACGGCCCTTGCGGGTGGGAACGACGCGGACACCGGAGTTTCCGGCATCACGGGAATCCTGGGTCAAAGTGATGAGTCCCCCGTCGACCATCGGCATGAGCTGCGCGGGGTCGATGGGCTTGAGGCTCGAGGTGCCGACCACCCCGCTACCAGCGGCTGAGGCGATGGCACGGTTGATGCGGTCCAGATCGAGCCCTTCGCGGATGCGCAGGCCCAGCATGATGAACTCCTCGAGGTTCTCGTCCGGGGTGATCTCCTCGCTGCCCGCCCACGGCACACGGCCTTCATTGATGGCCGTGCCCCACAGACGCGGGTGCGCGATGTCCCATGCACGCAGGGCGTTCATGCCCGTGATCTGTTCCCTCGGTTGGGCCAACGCCGTCTCTCCCCCGGCCAGCTGCGCTGACAGCCCCCTCGTCAGAGGGAGCCGGGCCCCCGCATCGGCGCACGCGTTGTAATGCGAGTGGGCGCCGGGTCCGAGTCCCGACCAGTCGACGTTCCTCCAGTAGCCGAGGTTGTGACGGCTCTCATATCCGGGCCGCGCCCAGTTCGAGACCTCGTACCATTCAAGACCGGCGGCGGAGAACAGGTCGTCGGCGATCTCGTACTTGGTGGCCTCGTCGTCGTCATCGGGCTTGGGCAGTGTGCCCGCGGCGATCCGGCGCCCCATCTTTGTGGTCGGTTCGACGGTCAGCGCGTAGGCGGAGATGTGGTTGACGCCGAGGCCGATGGCCGTCTCGACCGAGGTGCGCCAGTCGTCGAGGCTCTCCCCCGGCGCCCCATAAATGAGGTCGACGCTGGTTCGAAGGCCGGCGGCGTCCGCGGCGCGCACGCCCGCCTCGACGTTCGCGGGCGTGTGCGTGCGGTCCAAGATCTTCAGCACATGCGGCACCGCCGACTGCATGCCGAAGGAGACGCGCGTGAAGCCGCCCTCGGCGAGACGGTTGATGTAGTACTCGTTGACGGTGTCCGGATTGGCCTCGGTGGTGATCTCCGCGCCGGGCTCGAGTCCCCAGATGCGTCGGATCGCATCCAGCATGGCCACCAGATCATCCGCGGAGAGGATGGTGGGCGTGCCGCCACCGAAGAACACGGTATCCGCCGGCGGTTCGTCGACGCCGTGGGCCTCCTGCCAAGCACGCACGAGTTCCATCTCACGAATGACCATGTTCGCGTAGTTGCCGCGCGATGCCCCGGCGCCTAAATCGACCGCCGTATATGTGTTGAAGTCGCAGTAGCCACAACGCCGAAGGCAGAACGGCACATGAATGTACACCTCAAACGACATTCCGATTGCCCTCCCCTCATTTCCTAGGCAGATTTCGCGTTTCCTAGGCAGGAGCTCCCCGGATACCGATACGAACACCCTTGGAAAGACAGGGATTTTGAACCATCTCCGGACCAACACCTGCCTAGGAAACGATAAAAGTGCCTAAGTTTTGCGAATCCGTTCCGGCTCAGCCTTCGGTCTTCTGCGCGGCGCGGATCTTGTCCTTGGTATCGCGGTCGTTGGAGTCCTCGCCGGTGGACAGCGCGGCGATGAACGCCTCCTGCGGCACCTCGACATGGCCAAGCATCTTCATGCGCTTCTTGCCGGCCTTCTGCTTCTCAAGGAGCTTGCGCTTACGGGTGATGTCACCGCCATAGCACTTGGCGAGCACGTCCTTGCGCAAGGCGCGGATGTTCTCGCGCGCGATGATGCGCGAGCCGATCGCGGCCTGGATCGGGATCTCGAACTGCTGGCGCGGGATGAGCTCGCGCAGCTTCTTGGTCATCATCACGCCGTAGCTGTACGCCTTGTCGCGGTGGACGATGGCGCTGAACGCGTCGACCTTCTCGCCCTGGATGAGGATGTCGACCTTGACGAGGTCGGCCGACTGCTCGCCGTCCTCGTGGTAGTCCAGCGAGGCGTAGCCCTTCGTACGGGACTTGAGCTGATCGAAGAAGTCGAAGACGATCTCGGCGAGCGGGATGCGGTAGTGCATCTCGACACGGTCGGTGGAGATGTACTCCATCGTGCCCATCTGGCCGCGGTTCTCCTGGCACAGGTCCATGACCGCGCCGATGAACTCCTTGGGGGTGATGATGTCGGCGGCAACCATCGGCTCGACGATCTTCTTGATCTTGCCGTCCGGGAACTCGCTCGGGTTGGTCACGTGGTGCACGCTGCCGTCCTCGCTCGTCACCTCGTAGGTGACGTTCGGCGCGGTCTGGATCAGGTCGAGGCCGAACTCGCGGGAGAGACGCTCGGAGACGATCTCCATGTGCAGCAGGCCGAGGAAGCCGCAACGGAAGCCGAAGCCCAGCGCCACGGAGGTCTCCGGCGCATAGACGAGGGCGGCGTCGTTGAGCTTGAGCTTGTCAAGCGCCTCGCGCAGTTCGGGGAACTGGGCGTTGTCGATCGGGAACAGACCGGAGTAGACCATCGGCTTCGGATCGCGATAGCCGGGCAGCGGCTCGGTGGCGGGACGCACGGCGGAGGTCAGGGTGTCGCCGACCTTCGACTGGCTCACGTCCTTCGCGCCGGTGATGATGTAGCCGACCTCGCCGGCGCCGAGCGCCTTGGTACGGGTCATGTCGGGGCTGATCACGCCGATCTCGATCGGATCGTGGGTCATGCCGATGCCCATCATGTGCACCTTCTCGCGATCGCGCAGCTCGCCGTCCTCCATACGGATGTAGGTGACGATGCCACGGTAGGAGTCGTACACGGAGTCGAAGATCAGGGCGCGGGCGGGGGCCTCCGGATCGCCGTGGGGCGCGGGCACCTCCATGACGATGCGGTCGAGCAGGTCGGCCACGCCCTCGCCGGTCTTGCCGGAGACACGCAGCACATCGCTCGGCTCGCAGCCGATGAGTCCCGCGATCTCCTCGGCGTGCTTGTCCGGCTCGGCACTGGGCAGGTCGATCTTGTTGAGCACGGGGATGATGGTCAGGTCGTGGTCGACAGCCATATACAGGTTCGACAGCGTCTGCGCCTCGATGCCCTGCGTGGCGTCGACGAGGAGGACCGCGCCCTCGCACGCGGCGAGCGCTCGGGAGACCTCGTAGGTGAAGTCGACGTGTCCGGGGGTGTCGATCATGCCGAGCGTGTACTCGGTGCCGTCGAAGGTCCACGGCACGCGCACGGCCTGCGATTTGATGGTGATGCCGCGCTCCTGCTCGATGTCCATGCGGTCGAGGAAGCGGTCTCGCATCTCGCGTTCGGGGACGATGCCGCTCAGCTGCAGGATGCGGTCGGCCACGGTGGACTTGCCGTGGTCGATGTGCGCGATGATGCAGAAATTACGGATCAACGACTGATCGGTGGAACCGGGCTGGTTGTGCTGGCTGACCACTGAACGTGCCTCCTACTGGCTTCAGGTCTTACTCAAGTCAAACGAAATCAGTGTACTCGACGCGAAAGACCCCGCGGACCGGATGGGTTCCGCGGGGTCTTTACGGCAATGTCGCCGATGCGGGCGACTCACACCCTGATCACCGGGTGTCTGTCACTCACAGAGCGTTGATCGCGACGGCGAGGCCGGACTTGCGGTTCGCGGCCTGGTTCTTGTGGATCACGCCGGCGCCGGCGGCCTTGTCGAGCTTCTGGGCGGCGACCTTGAAGGCGGCCTCGGCGGCGGCCTTGTCACCGGACTCGATGGCCTTGCGGGTGTTGCGGATCGCGGTCTTCAGCGCGGACTTGACGGCCACGTTGCGCTTGTGCGCCTTCTCGTTGGTGATGACGCGCTTCTTCTGCGACTTGATGTTTGCCAATGTAACTCCAAACGACGTTTGCTATAAGGACATACGAGACGTAGATGATAGCACGCGGCGCGGATAAACGACACAGCAGCAGTCACCGCTTGTCGTGCCGTTCGTCCCCGGCCTTGTCGCGGCGTCCCTGCGACGTCCCGTCCTCGCCGTCCGACTTGCGCGGGGTGATGTCCGGACGCTTGAGGTACCGGGCCTCTCCCGGCAGGTACACGTTGTGGCGTTCCATCGCGCCTGGCAGCTTGATGTTGAAGATCACCGACGTCAGGCGCATGCCGACGACCAGCGCGATGATGACCAGATCGAGCGCGATCTCCTGTTCGGCGTTGAGCAGGCCCGCCATGCGTCCTTTGCACACGAACACATCGATGATGCATCCGACCGCCGAGGGCACCGCATACCAGTGCTTGTCTCGGATGATCATCGGCACGTCGTTGAGCAGCATGTCACGCACCAATCCGCCTCCAAGCGCGGTGGCCATGCCGAGAAATACCGAGGTCATGCCGGAGGCACCGAGGTACATGGCCTTGGACGTGCCGATCACGGCGAACAGGCCGAGCGCCAATGCATCCAGGGTCAGCATCGACCATTTGAGCTTGTCGACCTCGAGATGCAGCACGGCGATAGCCACGCCCGAGGCGAGCGCGGACAGCACGGACCATCGGTCGGTGATGCCCACCGGCGGCACCTCGAGAAGCACGTCACGCAGCACGCCGCCGCCGAGCGCGGTCAGCCACGCGGTCACGAGGATGGCGAACAGATCGTAGTTCTTGTGCACGGCGGCCAGTCCGCCGACCAGACCGCAGCAGAACACCGCAAGGTATTCCACCAGCATGAAGAACACGTTGCTCTCCAGCGCCAGCTGCATGGGGTCGCCCTCCCTCCGGTGGAATTCTCATGGACACGGAACCTCATGGAACCGCACAACAAGCTACCACAGGGAGCCGGCGCCACGGCGCGTTCCCGCCAGCCGATCACATGTCACATGTCAATGGACCAGTTCGCGCTCCCGATCCTCTTGCCGGATGCGCTCGGCCAGCCACATGTTCACCAACGCGTTCCTCGACACCGCAAGATGCCCGGCTTCGCTGTCGAGACGTTCGGCCATCAAAAAACAGAAACCCCTTGGAAACATTGGTGTTCCAAGGGGTTTCGGAATGGATGGCCTAGGCTAAATCAGCACACCTTCCACATCCAGTTGTGCGGGTCCTCGACCTCGCCGAGCTGGATGCCGAGCAGCTCGTTGCGCAGGTCGACGGTGAGCTTGCCGGATTCGCCGTCGGCGACGGTCACGTCGAAGTCCTTGGACTTGAAGCGGCCGATCGGGGTGATGATGGCGGCGGTGCCGCAGGCGAACACCTCGGTGACCTCGCCGGACTTGATGTCCTCGATCAGCTGCTTGAGCGGGATCATCGTCTCGACGACGTCGATGCCGCGATCCTGCATGAGCTGGATCAGGGAGCGGCGGGTCACGCCCGGCAGGATGTTGCCGGTCAGGGACGGGGTCTCGACGTGGCCGTCCTTGTGCACGACCATCATGTTCATGCCGCCGAGCTCCTCGAGGTAGGTCTTGGTGGCGGCGTCCACGAAGCACACCTGCTGGCATCCGTTGTCGATGCCGGTGTACTCGCCGAGCAGGGAGGCGGCGTAGTTGCCGCCGCACTTGGCGAAGCCGGTGCCGCCGGGGCCGGTGCGGAACCACTTGTCCTCGACCCAGATGCTCACGGGCTTGACGCCGCCCGGGAAGTACGGGCCGGACGGGGATGCGATCACGCAGTAGTCGACCTCCTGCGGGGCGCGCACGCCGAGGAACGGCTCGGAGGCGAACATGAACGGACGCATGTACAGCGTGTACTCGCGACGGGACGGCACCCAGTCGACGTCACGCTTGACGAGCGCGGCGACGGAGCCGAGGAAGTCGTCGATGGACAGCTCCGGCAGGTAGAGGCGCTTGGCGGAGTTCTGGAAACGCTCGGCGTTCGCGTCCGGGCGGAACAGCCAGGTGGAGCCGTCGGCGTGACGGTACGCCTTGAGGCCTTCGAAGACCTCCTGCGCGTAGTGCAGCACGGAGGCGCCCGGGTCAAGCTTGAGCGGCGCGTACGGTTCGACGCGGCGGTCGGACCAGCCCTCGCCCTTGGTCCAGGTCATGTGGGTCATGTTGTCGGAGAAGACCTGTCCGAACGCCGGCTTGTCGATCAGCTCCTGACGCTTGGCGTCGGAGGCGGGGTTCTCGTTCGGCAGTACGGTGAAGGGTTCGGTCAGCTTGTCGAGCTGAGCCGGATCGTGATGCGTGTTTTCAGTCATGTTCACTTCTTTGGTATCAAGCCGCCATGGGCGGTGTTCGTTGCGAAGGTCAGTCGCGCGCTCGTGGCACGCGGTGCTGTGGGATACTCTGTCACATTCCGGCGTCCGGAATATGGTCTGGTTCACATTATGAAAGGAAACGAAAAGACCCGCGACGGTTCGGTCGCGGGTCGATTCCATTCAGATCATATGGGATCATATGCCGGATTCACTCCGGCGCCGATCACTTGGCGGCAGCGGCGTCCGCAGCCGGAGCGGCAGCGGCGTCGGCGGCCGGAGCGGCGGCCTCCGGGGCGGCGGTGGACTCGGTGGCGTCCTCCGGGACCTCGACGGTCACGACGGACTCCTCCGGATCCTCGATGTCCAGCTCGGCGCCCTCCGGCAGGACGACGTCCTTGGCGAACACCTTGGCGCCGTCGGCCAGGCCGTCGACGTTGATGACGATCTTCTCCGGCAGGTTGGCGACGTCGGCGCGGACCTTGAGCTCCTGGATGTCGACGAACGCGACGGCAGCGCCCTTCGGGGTGCCCTCGACGAAGACCGGCACCTCGACGTCGATCTTCTCGCCGGCCTTGACCTCGTAGAAGTCGATGTGCTCGACGATGCGCTTGACGGGGTTGCGCTGGACGTCCTTGACGACGGCCATGGCCTTGTCATCGCCGAAGGTCAGCTCGAACAGGGCGTTGGTGTGGCGCAGGGCGTTGGTGGTCTCCTTCATCGGGAGGGTGATGAACTTCGGCTCGGTGCCGCCGGCGTAGATGGTGGCCGGGATGCGCTTGGCGACGCGCATGCGGCGGGCGACGCCCTTGCCGAACTCGTTGCGGACTTCACCGTTGAGGGTGATCTTGGTAGCCATAATCGGACTCCTTAGGTTGGTTAACAGTGTTGTGTCACTTGTCGTTCTGTCTTGTTTGACGCCACGACGCGCCGCAGAACGATCCCCAAGGAGGAAGTATTCACGCCGAGTCGATAACGGAGGAACGAACCTTGCGGAGCGTTTCTCCCTCGCCAAAGCAACAGCATTCAAGTATATCCGCGGGCGGGACAAATGTGGCACCGCCTCGACTACCCCTCAGACCCGCTTCGCGGGCCAGCTCCCCTGACAAGGGGAGCCGCGAAATATGGTGGACGGATGCACGACGACTAGACTGGAAGGCATCGATATTGTCCAAGATATTGTCCGAGGGAATCGAGTTGCGATGAAGCGCATCAACAGGAACCTGCTCGTCGTCTCCGGGGTCGCGGCCGGCGCGATCGGCGTGATCGGCGCGGGGCTGTTCACGACCGCCGAGCTGATGTTCCGCCTGTCGTTGGACACCCATTACTCGCATTGGATGAAGCGGCTGATGTCAGGGTCGGCGGCGACACCGTACCTCGAGACGCCCCACCGCGACGCCGCCGAGGAGGCCGAGGCCGTCCGATGGTTCGAATCGGCGAAGCAGCCGGTCTCGCTGCGGTCCGAGGACGGGCTGAAGCTCAACGGATGGCTGTTCGACCCCGACTGCGCCTCCCCCGCCCCGCATCTGTATGCGATCTCGATGCACGGCTACAGCGGAGGCCCGGAGGAGATGGCGAAGTACGCGCACCGGTTCGCCCGGATGGGCTTCACCGTGCTCGTGCCCGAGCAGCGCGCCCACGGGCTGAGCGAGGGGCGCTACATCGGCATGGGATGGTTGGAGCGCCGCGACCTCATGGGGTGGATCTCGCTGATCACGGCGAGCGACCCCGATGCGCGTATCCTGCTGCAGGGCGTGTCGATGGGCGCCGCGACGGTGATGATGACCACCGGTGAGCCGGATCTGCCGCGCAACGTGGTCGCCGGGATCGAGGATTGCGGCTACACGTCGGTGTGGGACCAGTTCCTGTTCAACGCGAAGCACATGTACCACCTGCCCTCCCGCCGCCTAGGCGTGCCGGTGGTGTCGCTGATGTCCGCGATCTCCCGACGGCGCGCGGGATACGGGTTCAGGGAGGCGTCGTGCGTCGCCTCGTTGCGGCGTACGATCATCCCGATGATGTTCATCCACGGCGGCGCGGACACGTTCGTCGATCCCGGTTTCCTCGACCGCGACATCGCCGCGTGCGCCGGACCCGACCGCGAGCGCCTGCTCGTGCCCGGCGCGGGCCACGCGATGAGCGCGAGCACCGATCCGGAGCTGTACTGGAGCCGGGTCACGGCGTTCGTGGAACGGGTGTTCGGGCTGTAACCGTAACGCCGAATCCAGCCGAATCGCGTTGGGCCCCGCGAAACCGTGGGACTCAACGCGATTCGCCGCGATTCGCCGCGCTGAGTCCCGCGGAAACGAGCGGCAGTGTCCGCGCCCCCGAGGGGTCCCGTTACGCCAGCAGCTCCTTGACCGCGGCGATGACGGCCTGCAGGCTCTTCTTCGCGTCGCCGAACAGCATCTGCGTGTTGTCCTCGAAGTAGAGCTCGTTCTGGATGCCGGCGTAGCCCATGCCGCGGCCGCGCTTCATGACGACCACGTTCTGCGCCTTGTCGACGTCGAGGATCGGCATGCCGGAGACCGGGGTGCCGGGACGACGCGCGGCCGGGTTGGTCACGTCGTTCGCGCCGACGACGAGGGCGACGTTGGCCTGCGGGAACTGCGGGTTGATCTCGTCCAGATCGACGAGCTCCTCGTAGGGCACGTTGGCTTCGGCGAGCAGCACGTTCATGTGGCCCGGCATACGGCCAGCGACCGGGTGAATCGCATAGGAGACCTCGACGCCGTGCGCCTTGAGCAGCTCGCCCAGATCGGCGAGCTCGCGCTGGGCCTGCGCCTGCGCCAAGCCGAAGCCGGGCACGAAGATGACCTTCTCGGCGTAGACGAGCTGGACGGCGAGATCGTCCGGCGTGGTCTCCTTCATCGTGCCCTCGGGGCCGTCGCCCGCGGCCGCGGCGCCCGAGCCACCGCCGAAACCACCGGCGAGGACGGACAGCAGCGGGCGGTTCATCGCCTGGGCCATGAGGATGGACAGGGTCACGCCGGCCGAGCCGACGAGCGCGCCGGCGACGATCAGCGCGACGTTATCGATGGCGAGGCCGGACATGGCGACGGCAGTACCGGTGCAGGCGTTGAGCACGGAGATGACGACGGGCATGTCGGCGCCGCCGATCGGGATGACGAACACAAGGCCGTAGCACAGGGCGAACACGGTCGTCAGGATCGACCACAGCAGACGCTGCTCGGGCTGGATGCACAGCATGACGAGCGCCGCGACGGACAGGACGGCGAACAGCACGTTCCACACGCCCTTGCCGGGCAGGGCGAGCTTCTTGACCCACTTGATGCCCTGCAGCTTGCCGGCGGCGATGAGCGAGCCGGTGAACGTGACCGATCCGATGAGGATGCCGAGACCCGCGGTGATGAGCACGACGATGTCCGGCGTGCCCTCCTTGGTGAGGATGTCGTTCAGGGCCACGAGGGCGGCCGCGCCGCCGCCGACCGTGTTGAACACGGAGACGAGCTGCGGCATGTCGGTCATCTTGACCTTCTTGGCGGACACCACGCCGGCGACCGCGCCGATGAGGATGCCGACGACGAGCACGACGACGGCGACCACGTTGACGAAGCCCTTGGCGAACAGCACGATGAACGCCATGAGCACCGCGACGACCATGCCGAACGCGGAGATCAGGTTGCCCTTGCGCGCGGTCTTGGGCGAGTTCATGAAGTGCAGGCCCACCACGAACATGACGGCGGAGAACAGGTAGACGAACCAGGCGACGATGTCGATGGTTCCGACGGTTGCGGAGGCCATTTACTTCTCCTCCCCCTTCTTCTTGTTG
Source organism: Bifidobacterium rousetti (assembly GCF_008698235.1). Taxonomy (GTDB): domain Bacteria; phylum Actinomycetota; class Actinomycetes; order Actinomycetales; family Bifidobacteriaceae; genus Bifidobacterium; species Bifidobacterium rousetti. The sequence goes on along the minus strand of NZ_PEBH01000001.1, from coordinate 80,269 downwards.
GACTTGAACATCTCGAGCATGCGGTCGGTGACGACGTAGCCGCCGACGACGTTCATCGTGCCGAGCACCGCGGCCAGGAAGATGAACACGTACGCGAGCGGCGAGTTGGCCTCGGCTGCGACGATGACGACGCCGACGATGACGATGCCGTGGATGGAGTTCGCCCCGGACATGAGCGGCGTGTGCAGGGTGGCGGGCACCTTGCCGATCACCTCGATGCCGATGAGCAGGGCGAGCACGAACAGTGTGATGGAAACGACGAGCGTAGGCATGTTTCCTTGTCCCCTTTCTTTACTTCTTCTCTTCCGGCTGCCGTTGCGCCCCGGCGCGGCCGGACACGATCAGCGCGTCGTCAAGCTCCTCGCCCAGGTCCTGCGCGAGCTTGCCGTCGCGCACGAAGTGGGCGAGCACGTCGGCCACGTTGCGCGAGAGCAGGTTGGATGCGGTGGTCGCGACCCCGGACGCCAGATACGGCGCGCCGATGATGGTCACTCCCCCGTCGGTCACATGCGTGCCGACGGCCGAGCCCTCGACGTTGCCGCCGAGATCGGACGCCGCGCAGTCGACGATCACGGCGCCGCGCTTGAGCCCGTCGACGCCGGCCTTGGTGAGCAGCACCGGGGGCTTGCGGCCCGGGACCTTCGCCGTGGTGATGACGATGTCGAAGCCGGCGGCCTTCTCGTCGACCGCCGCCTGCTGCTGCGCCTGCTCCTCGCTCGTCAGCGCGCGGGCGTAGCCGCCCTCACCCTGCCCGGCGGAGAAGTCGAGTCCCAGATCGAGGAACTTCGCGCCGAGCGACTCGACCTCGCCCTTGGATGCGGGACGCACGTCGTAGGCGGTGACGACCGCGCCGAGACGGCGCAGCGTGCCGATGGCCTGCAGACCGGCGATGCCGGCGCCGAGCACCAGGGCCTTGGCCGGACGGATCGTGCCGGCGGCGGTGGTCATCATCGGCAGGAACGACCCGTAGGCGTCGGCGGCGAGGATCGCGGCCTTGTAGCCCATCACGGAGTTCTGCGAGGTCATCTCGTCCATCGACTGCGCGCTGGAAAGCTGTCGGGGCAGCTTCTCCATGGCGACGCCGACGAGTCCGGCCCGCTCCAGCGAGGCGACGTAGTCGGCGTCGGTGAAGGAGCCGAGCATGCCAATCACCCACTGGCCCGCCTTGAGTTTCGCGAGGACGTCGGCGCCCGGCCTGTCAACGAAGCCGAGCGCGTCGGCCTTCGAGATCACCTCGTCGCGGGTGGCGACGGTCGCGCCGGCGGCGGCGTAGTCCTCGTCCGTGTATTGCGCCGCTGCACCGGCGCCGCGTTCGATCAGGCAGGAGACGCCGCTCCTGCCGAGCCGGGTGACGATGTCGGGGGTGAGCGCGACGCGGGATTCGACATCCGACGTCTCGTCCAGCACGCCGAAAGCCACCGTGGCTTCCTTGATTCCAGCCATGAGAGCCCTTTCTGACATTGGCCGAACTAGTGTCATTGCTAGCTGTACGCCGCCCAGTGTAGCCGAAAAAGCGCGCCGCGCCGGGAAATATCCGCCAAACGGTCGGTTTCGGGTGCCTCCGGGCGCCTGCGCGCACCCTCGGACCGGGGCTTTCCCTACGCTACCGTAAGGTGACGTGTCGCGGCCCGGCGGCTAGACTGGCCTACTTGAGACAGGACATAGCAGGATTGGGCAAGGAGCGTCACGTGTCCGTTTTTTCCACGTTGAAACAGCAAACCACGAACATCACGCGGAAGGTGTTGAGGCTCGGAGACGACTTCGCGCATCCTGTGGGCGACGACTCGGGCATGGACCCAGACTACGCCGCCGACGAGGCGCGTGAGGAGATCGCCCGCGAGGGCGACATCACCCTGCCCCACACCGACGAGTGGGGTCCGGGCTATCCGACCACCACGTTCATCGACGGGAAGACCGGCCTGCTGACCGCCGAGACGGCCGGCAATCCGCCGCTCGACGAGCACACGACGATCTACAGCATCTACGAGGACCGCGCCCGCCGCATGGGCGACGAGCCGCTGTACGTGTACAAGGAACACGGCGAGTGGGTCTCGAAGACCGCCAACGAGTTCCTCGCCGAGGTGCGCAAGGTCGCCAAGGGCCTGCTGCACTACGGTCTGAAGAAAGGCGACGCGGTCGCGTTCATGTGCCGCACTTCCTACGAGTGGGATCTCGCCGACGCCGCGATCATGGCGTGCGGCGGCGTGCTCGCCTCCATCTACGACACCGACTCGGCCGAGCAGATCCGCAACATCGTCAACAACTCCGACGCCCGCCTGCTCATCGTGCAGGACACCGCCATGCGCGACAAGGCCGACGGCGCGATCGAGGACTGCCCGTCGCTCGAGCAGATCGTGTGCATCGAGACCGGCGGACTGGACGAGATCGCCGCCTATGGCGACTCGGTGAGCGACGAGGAGCTCGACGAGCGCATCAACTCGCTGCGCAAGACCGACCTGTGCTCGATCATCTACACCTCCGGCTCCACCTCCGCGCCGAAGGGTGTCGAGATGACGCACGAGAACTACTGCACCGACGCGTTCAACCTGCGCGACTACATGCCCGACCTGCTCCAGCACGACAAGCACGGCTCCATCCTGCTGTTCCTGCCACAGGCCCACACGTTCGCCCGCGCGATCAACTACATCTGCGTGGCCAGCAACCTGCGCATCTACATCGCGACCGGCATCAAGACCCTGCTCACCGACCTGCAAGTCGCCCGCCCCACCGTGATGATCGTGGTGCCGCGCGTGCTCGAGAAGGTGTACAACGCCGCCTCGCAGAAGGCCGGCCATGGCGCCAAGGGCATGCTGTTCGCGGCCGCGGTGACCTCCGCCCAGAAGTACATGAAGGAGGTGAGCGTCAACGGCAAGGCCGGCGTGCTCACCGCGATGCGCCGATCCACCTTCGACCCGATCGTCTACAAGTCGCTGCGCGAGGTGCTCGGCGGACGCATGCGCTGGATCGTCGCCGGCGGCGCGCCGCTCGATCCGGAGTTGCTGGCCTTCTTCCGCGGCGCGAACGTGCCGGTGTACGAGGGCTACGGCCTGACTGAGACAACCGCCCCCTGCGCGTTCAACCCACTCGGCGTGCCGTTCCACGAGGGATCCGTCGGCGTCCCGTTCCCGAGCTTCAAGCTGCGCATCGCGGAGGACGGCGAGATCCAGGTGGCCGGCCCGGTGGTGTTCCACCGCTACCACAAGAACGACGAGGCCACCGAGAACGCATTCACCCCGGACGGCTGGCATATGACCGGCGATCTGGGCCGTCTCGACAACGACGGGTTCCTGTACATCACCGGCCGCAAGAAGGATCTCATCATCACCGCCGGCGGCAAGAACGTGGCGCCCGGCCCGATCGAGGAGGTCATCCAGCGTTGCGAGATCGTCTCGCAGGCGCTGGTCCTCGGCGACAAGCGCCCGTTCATCTCCGCGCTGATCACGCTGGACGAGGAAACGCTGCGCCCGTGGCTCGAGGCCAAGGGCCTCGACCGGAACATGTCGATGGAGGACGCGGCGAACAACGCGGCGGTGCGAGCCGAGGTGCAGAAGTGGGTCGATCAGGCCAACGAGGGCGTCTCCCGCGCCGAGTCCGTGCGCAAGTTCATCATCCTGCCCGAGGAGTTCACGCAGGAGAACGGCCTGATGACCGCGTCGCTGAAGGTCATCCGCCCGAAGGTGATCAAGCGCTACGCCACGCTGCTCGCCACGCAGATGTACACGAAGAAGACCGCTCCGCATCAGTGACGGCCGGCGGCCTTCCGCCGCGTAATTCCGATTCCGCAAATCGGCCCCCTCATCAGAGGGGGCCGATTTGTTCTTAGTTCATCCTAGTTCAGCGCTTGCCGGCGTAGATCACGTTGTCGATGAGATCCCGGTAGCGTTCGGTGATCGCCTCGCGGCGAGCCTTCATCGAGGCGGTGACGAGGCCGTTGTCCTCGGTGAAGTCGTCGGGCACGATCTCGAACTTGCGGATCGACTCGGCGCGGGAGACGAGCTCGTCGGCCTGGTTGACGGCGCGCTCCACCTCCGCATGCACGATCGGGTTGCGCGCGGCCTCGGCGAGATCCCTGCACGGCGCCGCGCCCTGCGCCTCGAGCCATGTGTTCGTCTCGGCCAGATCGAGCGCGATGATCGCGGCGATGAACGGCTTGCGGTCGCCGACGACCACGCACTGGTTGACGACCGGCGAGGTCATCACCGACGCCTCGAGCTCGCCGGGGCTCACGTTCTTGCCGCCGGCGGTGATGATGAGGTCCTTCTTGCGGCCGGTCACGCTCACGAAGCCGTCGTCGTCGAGCGAGCCCAGATCGCCGGTGTGCAGCCATCCGTCGACGATCTGCTGCCTGGTGATCTCCGGGTGGTTGTGGTAGCCGACGCACACGGCGGGGCTCTTGATGCACAGCTCGCCGTCCTCGGCGATGCCGACCGCGGTGCCCTGCATCGGCAGTCCGATCGTGCCGATCCGGTATCCGACGGTCGGGTTCACGGAGGCCGGCGCGCAGGTCTCGGTCATGCCATAGCCCTCGAGCAGGGGCAGGCCGATGCCGTTGAAGAAGTGCGCGATCGACTTGTCGAGCGGCGCGCCGCCGGAGACCGCGTATTCGACATGGCCGCCGAACACCTGCATGATCGACTTGTAGACGAGCTTGGAGTACAGCGCGTGCTTCACGCTCAGCCAGAACGGGATCGGCTCGCCGGACTGCTGTGCGACGCTCCATGCGCGGGCGGTGCCGGTGGCGCCCGCGAAGATGCGCCCCTTGAGGCCGGCGCCGGCCTTCTGCGAGGCGGCGTTGTAGATCTTCTCGAAGATGCGCGGCACGGCGAGGATGAACGTCGGCTTGAACGCGGCGAAGTCGGCCAGGATCGTCTTCAGGTTGCCGGACAGGCCCAGCGTGACGTTGCCGGCGAAGCAGAAGAACTGCATGTAGCGGGCGAACACATGCGCGAGCGGCAGGAACAGCCACAGGCGCGCGTATTCCGGCATCGCGATGTCCGGCATCGAACGCACACCGGAGTAGGTGATGAACAGGAAGTTGCCGTGGCTCAGCTCGATGCCCTTCGGCGTGCCGGTCGAGCCGGACGTGTACACGATCGTCGCCAGATCGGTGCCGTGCACCGCACGCTCGCGTTCGCGGAACTCGGCGTCGGTGACGGTCCTGCCGTACTCCTCAAGCGTGTCGAGCGCGCCGAAGTCGATGACGTACACGTCGTCCAGATCCGGGCAGGAGGAGCGCACGGACTCGATCTTGTCGCGCTGCATGTCGTTCTCGGCGAACGCCATCTTCACGTTGGAGTCGTTGAAGATCATGCTCACCTGGCTCGGCGAGTTGGTCTCATACACCGGCACGGTGAGCGCGCCGATCGACATGATGGCCATGTCGAGCGCCGTCCACTCCCAGCGGGTCTTGGAGATCACGGAGACCGAGTCGCCGGGCATGACGCCGCGCGCGATCAGCCCCTTGGCGAGCGCGATGACCTTGTCGCGGAACTCGGTCGCCGTGAACGACCTCCATGCGCCGCTCTTCGGTTCCTTGTATTCGATCAGCGGCTTGTCCGGCGTGCGCGAGACACGGTCGTCGAGGATCGAGAACAGGTTGCCGTCGGTGTCGATCGGCTGTTCCAAAGGCCTGAGATATTCCTTGATCATATGCTTCCCTACAACTTCACGTATTCATGTACCGATTGGGTACTGGCGTTACGTACCGGCATCGCGTACCGACACCGATTGTAGCCACCGCGATGGAGCCCGCCGTCACGATGTCCGCCGGGCCGCCGGGCCCCATCCCCCATCGGGTGTGGTTCAGCTCACCGGTTTGAGGCCGATGCGCCGTCCGCCGGTCATCGCCGTCGGATCGATGTAGGCGCGGTCGCCGCGGCGCACGCCCCAGTGCAGGCACGATCCGACGCAATGGTCCGATCCGATCGCGACCTCGCCGAACCGCTCGCCCCGTCTCACCCGCGTGCCGCGGGGCAGATCCGTGGCCGCCGGTTCGAACGTGAAGGTGAGGCCTTCGTCGGTGCGTATGCTCACCACCTGCTTGCCTGCGACCTCCCCCGCGAAGGAGATGACGCCCTCATCCGGCGCGACGATGTCCTCGCCCTCCTCGGCCTCAAGATCGACACCGCGGTGTCCGGGCAGCCACGGCTTGGCCGGACCGTCGAACGATTCGGCCACGACCGGCTCGTCCAGCGGCCAAGCCAGACCCACCCGGCACGCCCCGACGGCTGCGGCCGTGTCCACTGTGTCCACTGTGCCCACCATGTCCACCGTCCGCGACGTGATCGACGACCTGGCCTGTGACGCCGACGCCGACGCCACGGCGACGTCACCGACCGGGAGCACCGCCATCATGATGCCCATCATGCCGGCGGCGGTGAGCGTCGTCGCCATAAGACGCCGGTGATGCCCGTGATCCGTTTTGCGTCGGCTCGTCCGACTGCGCGATGCACGCGCCATGTACGCCGCCCATCGGCGGCGCAGTTCCTTGAACAGTCCCATATCTGGCTCCTTTGCCGTTGATGAAGGGCCTTCGGTGCAAGGCCCACGCTTCACGATGCGGGTGTCGGGCCGGGCGTGTCCAGCCGGAAAGGGGTCTGTGGACGAAGCCCTGTGAGGAAGTCATGCGGAGGGGGAATCGGACAGGAACGCAGTCGAGAGACAACAGAAAATGAAAAACCCCGCACGAGGCGGGGTGATGGAGCGGACAACGGGACTCGAACCCGCGGTCTCAACCTTGGCAAGGTTGCGCTTTACCAACTAAGCTATGTCCGCGTAGGATTCCCGCCGTGAGAAGCGGGATTCCAGTGGGCGATGTAGGAATCGAACCTACGACCCCTTCGGTGTGAACGAAGTGCGCTAGCCGCTGCGCCAATCGCCCGAAATCAATCGGTATTCAGTTATAATATTCGCCGGATTGCTCCGACTTGCGTGGGCGATACAAGATTCGAACTTGTGACCCCTTCCGTGTCAGGGAAGTGCGCTACCACTGCGCCAACCGCCCGGCCTGCGATGTCTTCCGATCGGCTGAACACCGACCGTCCGAGAGGTGGGTACGAGAGTCGAACTCGTCTATACGGCTTTGCAGGCCGCTGCCTAACCGCTTGGCTAACCCACCGTAAGGTTCGTCAACTCTTCGGACCTTAGAGCGGACAACGGGACTCGAACCCGCGGTCTCAACCTTGGCAAGGTTGCGCTTTACCAACTAAGCTATGTCCGCGTGATTTCCAGCGGTTGTTCCCGCCGAAGCACGAGTAACTACTATAACGGCATCTTCGAGTTTCGCAACCACGGCGTGTCGCGTCCATCACCCACTCACGATCCGCCCGTCATCCGCATGCCGCGCACGGGGCGCGAAGCCAAGCACGCCCATGGCGAAAACCGCATGAGACGGCCCTTCCCGGCCACTTCGGCAGGTTACTGTAAGGGGTATGAGCGAAGAACGAGACGAACGGCGGAACGTGATGATCGCGGCGTTCGAGGGATGGAACGACGCCTGCCAGGCCGCCACGAACGTGGTACGGCATCTGGTGGACCATTACGAGGCCCGCGAGATCAGGCACATCAGCTGCGACGGCTACTACGACTATCAGGTGTCGCGCCCGATGCTGTGCCGTGCGCTCGGGGCGCCGCGCATCATCTGGCCGCAGACCACGTTCTACGAGATCACCCTCTCCCCCGGCGTCCGCATCTACGCGCAGATCGCCCCGGAGCCCAACTACCGGTGGCGTGAGTACTGCCGGCAGAGTCTGCATATCGCGGACGAACTCGATGTGGACCACATCGTGACCCTCGGTTCGATGTTCGCCAACTGCCCGCACACCCGTCCGGTGCCGGTGGACGTCGCGCACGATCTGGAGTGCGAGGACCCCGGCGAGGGCTACACCGGCCCGGTCGGCATCCCGACCGTGCTCGACGACATGGCGCGCGAACAGTCGTTCGACACCACGTCGCTGTGGGCCTCCATCCCCCAGTACACCGGTAACGACGACTGCCCGAAGGCCACGCTGGCCCTGCTGAACCGTTTGGGCGAGGAGCTGGGACTCGCGCTCGAGCCGGGGGAGCTGGAGGCCGAGGCCCGCGCATGGGAGGCCAAGGCGTCGATGATGCTGCACTGCAGCGACCAGCTCGCCGAATACGTGCATCACCTCGAACGCGACTGGGACGCCGCCGAACGGGCCCGCAATGCTTCCCGGACCAACCCCGCCCAGGCCGAACAGCTGGTCCGTGAGGCCGAGGACTTCCTCAAGAACCTCTGAAGATCTTCCATTCCCTGAATATTCCCCGAATCGTCGGCGTACGGGACCGGGATATGGGCGAGGGCCGCACCCGTTGCGCACGGGTGCGGCCCTCGCTGTCATCGACCTCTATCGCCCAATCGGTCACGCGCCCGCGACGGACGGGTCGATCGCCGGCAGGACGCCGGTCAGCAGCAGGATCGCCACCACGACGGCCAGACCGATGCGGTAGATCGCGAACGCCCTGTAGGAGAACGTCGAGACGAATTTCAGGAAGCCGATGATCACGATGTATCCGACGAAGAACGCCACGATCGTCGCGGCGATGGTCGGGCCCCAGCCCGGCCACGCGGCGCCGCCGATCGCCGCGCACGCGTCCGCGGCCTTGGTGGCGGAGCAGGCGCTCACGTCCTTGACCGCGGAGACCGCCTCGAGGATGCCCGCGCCGAACACGGCCGGGATCGCCATCAGGAAGCTCACGCGCACCGCGGCCTCGCGGGTGTAGCCCATCGCGCGGCCGAACGTGATCGTGCCGCCGGAACGGGAGACGCCCGGGATCAGGGCGAGCATCTGGCCCACGCCGAACAGGATCGCGTCCTTGACCGTCATCTGGCTCATCGTCTTGACCTGTTTGGCGCGCGCGTCGAAGATCCACAGCAGCACGCCGAACACCGCGAGCACGGTCACCGTGATCCACAGGTTGCGCAGCGTGGTCTCGATCGCGTCCTTGAACAGGAGTCCGGCGATGAGGATCGGCATGGTGCCGATGATGATGAACCATCCCATCTGCGTATCCGGGTTCTTCGCGCCCAGACGGGACTTCAGATCCTTGCCCTCCTTGCCGAACAGCGAGCCGAACCACGCGCCGAGGATGCGGATGATGTCACGGCGATAGTACAGGATCACCGCGAGCTCGGTGCCGAGCTGGATGATCGCGGTGAACGCGGCACCCGGATCGGAACCGATCATCAGGTCGCCGATGATGCGGATGTGCGCGCTGGAGGACACCGGCAGATACTCGGTCAGCGCCTGCACGAGACCGAGGAGAATCGCCTGGAAGAAATTCATAGCCCCTCTTCACTCCTACTTCATGTCGCTAGGTTTGCTAGGGAATTCGCAATTGCCGTGTCCACTGTACTCAGCGGGAGGCTAAGACGGCGCTTGGGGCGGCGCGCAGGGCGGATGTCTTGCACAATGCACACAATAAGGCCAACGATCGCGGGATCGGAAACGACGATGCGCCGTTTTTCAGCAACAAGGAGCGTCATGATGGACACATACCGCAAAAGCAGGGCGTTCGCCCCGAAGGGGTTCTTCGAGTGCGAGGGCCGCGGCCTCGAATGGCTCGGCGAGGCGATGGAGCAGGGCGGACCCCGCGTGGTCAAGGTGATCGGATGGGGCGACGACCATCTCGACATCGAACGCGTCCATTCCGCGATGCCCACCGTCAAGGCCGCGCACGACTTCGGGGCCGCGCTGGCCCGCATGCACGACGCCGGCGCCCCGCACTTCGGCTCCGCGCCGGAAGGGTACGACGGCACCTGCTACTTCGGCCCGCTGCAGGACCCGGTGCCGATGGACACCGGAACATGGGACGACCCCGCCACCTACTTGGCCGAAGGCCGACTCCTGCCGATGGTGGAGCTCGGCATGCGCCGCGGCGAGCTCGACAAGTACGACATGGAGCTGACCCAAGGCGTCATCGACGCGCTGCCCGACCTGCTGGGCCGCGCCGCCAGCGACAAGCCCGCGCGCGTGCACGGCGACCTGTGGAGCGGCAACGTGATGTGGACCGCCGACCGCGGCCACAGCGAGGCGGTCCTCATCGACCCGGCGGCCCACGGCGGACACCGCGAGGAGGACCTCGCCATGCTCGGCCTGTTCGGCATGACCTATCTGCGCGACATCCTCGACGGATACCAGTCCGTGCACCCGCTCAAGGCCGGCTGGGAGGAACGCATGACGCTGTGGCGGCTGTACCCGATCGCGGGTCACTGCGTGTTCTTCGGCGGCGGATACGTGAGCGAATACCGCTCGATGTGCCGGTCGCTGCTCGGCTGATCCCCGCAGCTTCGGCTCGGCTCGGCTCGACTCAGCTCAGCTCAGCTCAGCGCGTCCTTCAGCTTGCTGAAGAAGCATGATGCGCAAGAACAGCCATATTCCGCCATTTCAAGCCATTCTCACAGCCTCCCGCGCCATTTTGCCCACATTTTGCCCACACCCCACGGAACCACCCTCAACCTGCACCGCCGCATCGAGCAGCCGGGCCACATCCATGAGGTCGCTGTCGAACAGGTCGGCGTACACGTCCAAGGTCATGCTCGCGTTCCTGTGACCGAGCATCCGCTGCAGCGCCTTCACGTTCGCGCCCGCATGCACCGCCAAGCTCGCCGCCGTATGACGCAGATCATGGGGCACTGGCCAGTCATCCCGCTTCCAGCCGAGCCGCGTGAGCGTACGCACCCACCAGCCGGATCCCCGCGCGAGGCTCTGCTTGCGGAGCGGCCCACCATGCGCGTCACGGAACACACGATCATCCGGCCCGCGCCGCCCGCAGACGGCCTTCAGCGCATCCATGACGACGCGAGGCATCGGCACGTCGCGGCGCTCATGGCTCTTCGGGGTGCCCTCCGCCCAACCGACCTGACTGTTGACGTAGACAAGGTTTCGGCGCACATGCAGCACCCCCTGTCGAAGTCCAGATCGCCGGCACGCAGCCCCGCCGCCTCGCCCCACCGCAGGCCGCAGAAGCCGAGCAGCAGGACGAGCGCCCGACGTTCATCCCCCAGCACACGGCAGTTGGCCGCCTCTTCAGCGAACGCGAGCAGCTCCGGTATGGTCAGGTACACGCGCCGTTCCTTGCGCGACGGCAATTTCGGCAGTTCGACGCCGTCGCAGGGATTCGCCGGAATGAGCTTGTCGCGCACGGCGATCCCGCAGACGCCGGAGAGGATCCCGAAGGGGCGGCCCACGGAGGGCCGTCCCGACCGTTCGATGATGCCGCCAATCCACTCCTGCACATCCCCGCGTGTGACGTCACCGATCCGATATCCCGCCCACTTCGGCTCGACGTGGACCCTCCAGGCGTTCTCTATGTTCGCCGTGGTCACCGGTTTCCAGAACGGGCGGCGTTCCGTCAGCCACTGCTCGTACAGGTCGCCGACGAGGCGCTCGCCCGCCTGCGGGTCGATGAACGTGCCTTGGGCCTTGGCGACCGTCACGTGCTCCGCGGCCCAGTTCTCCGCGTCGACCTTCCGCAGGAACCCGCGCTTGTCGGTCTGGGTGCCGTCGGGCTTGCGGTACCGCACCCGGTACCGTTTCTCGCCCTTCGCCGTGACATATTTCGTTACGCTCGCCATGAGACGACCTTCCTTCCGGCCTTCCGCCCCGGCCCTGCGCCGGGGCTTTCCTATGCGGCCCGTGATTCATGCAGCCACTCCCGGTAGTCGAGGACGACCTGCACGGTCACGTTCAATTCGTCGGCCATGAGCCACGGGTCGCCCTCGTACATGGCCTCGGCGCGCGCGTACTCCTGCTCGTCGATGAGGAGCCGGGCGGTGACGATCCGGCACCGGCGTTCGCGCTGATGCCCGTAATCCCCGTAGGCGCGGTGGACGAGCTCGTGCACCAGGGTGCAGCGTTTGCGCGTGTACGTCATGCTGCGGTCGATGACGATGGTGTCGTGCAGCAGGTCGTACACGCCGTGGAGATCACCGGCGAGGATGGCGCTGCCGACGGTCAGGCCGGGCGCGACCTCGTACAGGAGCATGCGCATCGGCCCGTAGTTCAGACGCGCCGACACCGGCAGGATGGGGGTCATCGGAGCGCGCCGTCTTCGACGCCCTTGACGAATTTGTCGAAGTCGTTCTCCCTTGCCTTGTCCCATTTGCGGTATTCGTCCATCGCCTTGTCGACCGCCTGCCTGTGGCCGCGGTTGCCTTTGCCTTCGAGCAGGGGCATACCCGCGAGCTTGAGATATTGGTCTATGAGTTCGGCGCATTCGCTCATGCTGGTGAGCGTGCGCCGCCGGACCCTTGCCTCGGTCAGATCGAGCAGGCCGGTGGTCAGGGTGTTCAACGCCTCCAATTCGTCCTTGCTGAGGTAGTTCTTGGCTATCGCGACGTCGCCGGCGTGCGGATGCCCCTTCGGTGACCCCTTCCAATTCGTCAGTCCCATGTTCGTCTTTGAGGAATCGACCCGGCTGGTGATGATCTCGGCGGCGGTCAATCCGGTGATGGCGTAGTGCATCTTGTTCTGGAAGCTCGCGAAGAAGTCGCGCGCGGTCTGCGATTTCGGATCGTAATCCCAGCTGACCTCGCTGAACAGGTCGGTTATCTTCTGGTAGAAGCGCCGCTCGCTGGTACGGATGTCGCGGATGCGCGCGAGCAGCTCCTCGAAGTAGTCGTCGCCGAAAGGACGACCGTTCTTGAGCATGTCGTCATTGAGCGCGAACCCCTTGACGATGTATTCGTGCAGTACGCTCGTGGCCCAGATGCGGAACTGGGTGGCCTGTTTGCTGTTGACGCGGTAGCCGACCGCGATGATCGCGTCGAGATCGTAGAACGTCAGGGAACGGCGAACCGTTCTGCCGCCTTCGGTTTGAACTTGTACAAAAGACGTACAGGTTGACTTCTCGTCCAGCTCGCCCTCCGCGTATATGTTCTGCAGGTGGCGGGTGATGGTCTGCGGGGTCACGCCGAAGAGTTCGGCCATGCCCTTCTGCGTCATCCAGAACGTCTCGTCCCTGTACGTGACCTGCACGGGCACGTTCCTGCCGTCCGCTTGGTAGAGGACGATGCTGCCCTCCTGCGGCTCCTCGTTCTCCATGAAATGCTCCTTTCCGATAAAAGGCGTCGAATTCGACCCCTTTTACTCCATCTACGTCCGGGTCGGGTTTCCTCCTCTCATGCGATGTTGTCGGGGTCGGGGTCGTGTTTGTGGGGGTCCTCGTAGGCGGCGAGGCTCATGGGATCGGTCTCCAGCGCGTGGAGCGCGGCCTCGATGTTCGACCGCTCGCGGGCCGCGGTCTCCTCCAACGACGAACGCGCGGAGGCGGGCGCAGTCGCACCGCCTTCGATGACCATCTGGCACGGCTGTAGGTGCCAGATCCGGCAGATTATCTCAATGTCGTTGAGGGTCCATTCCTTTTCGTCGTTCACACGAGCTCGGACATAGCTTTCGCTGCGCTCCATCTGTCTTGCCAGCTCGCGATTAGACATGCGCCTGATTCCTAGCTGCGCGCGAATGTTCTTGCTGGCAACGCGGCCCAATCCGCTGACTTCTATCTTTTTGCTTCCCATGTTTCCCATGGTATCGCCCTATGCGTCTCGACGCGCTCATTTGCTGTGCGACATAAAGCAAGTGCGGCTAATCGCGTTCAATTGCGACACGCCGCGCGTCATTTTGACTTGCCATGCGTGCAATTGCGTGCATAATAAGAAGCGTCAACAGAAAGGACGGACGGAGATGGACAGCAGGAACACGGAGCGGATGCCGGAGCAGCCGGCCGGGGTCTCGAACTCGGAATGGCTGACCTACAGGGCGAGGGCCACGGCGGCTCAGGGGCTGGAGGCCCGACGGAGGCTCGCCGAGGAATTCGGACTGCCAATCATTCCGCCCACGGTCCTCGCCATCTGACGCCGAGCACGGCGCCGTCAGGTTCAAACAGATACTTCACAAGGAAAGTCATGGCAGTAGATCTCAACTCCATTGTGTCCGACCGATTTCGAGCGGTTCTTTCGTCACAGCACATCAGTATCGCGGAATACGCCAAGAGGACGGGACAAAGCCGGGACGCCGCCAACCGTCGCATCAATGGCAATGTCCCGCTCTCTCTTGCTGACCTCAACGAGTTCTGCACGGTCACGGGATACAAGCCCTATGAACTGCTCCAAGAGGAGTTCGTGTTGAAGCCGCTCGTGACCGCCGACCCGAGGGAGGTGGAGTGATGTCAGGCGAGGATCTTCTTTCGCTTCGCATAGCCGAAGCCCTGCTCGCATTCCAGACTGCGGTACACCCCGAGCTCGCTGACCCAGACGACACCGATCGTGACCTTGACATGCGGCGAGCCGATGACACCCGACCGTCTCAGGGAGACGGCCTCTTCGTGAAGCTTCTCGACCAGGAGCGGGACCTCGAGCGTCACCTGTCCGTATGCGGGCATGCGGTCGGCGCCCCCTTCCCCTACCGTCTGGCCCTCGAATCGGACGACGACATGAACGTCTCGTGCGTCGAGACCGCAGTCATCGATGAGACGGAGTACGGCACGCTCTGCATCGAACTCGGACGCCCAACGATAGACGGTCTGATCGCGGCCGGCAGACAACGCCCGCTGCGCGATCAGGTTCGCGTGTTCTCCTATCTCGTTCGCCTGTCGTGCCAAATCGTTGGCTCGCGAGGCGGCGTCACGGGACTCTCCGGCGATGCGGTTCGCTTCCTGCGCGATCAGGTTCGCATCCTTCGCGAGCTTGTTCGCCTTGCGCGTCTGGAACAGGGCAACGAAACCGGCGACGGCGCCGAACATGCCGACGACGGCGCCGAATCCAGTCCAGAACAGATTCCACCAATCCATGCCACGGATTCTACCCGCAGGGAGGTGGCGTGATGGCCGTGGAATCCCGGTTGCTGAACATCTGCACGGAGTTGGAGTCGGGACTGAGGACGGGTGGCCTGCACCTGTTGGAACAGGCCACGTTCAATCCCGATCTCTTCCGCGACGCGCTCGACGCGAAGGAGTTCGAACAGTTGGGCCGGCGTATGAGCCATAGGGCGTTGCTCTTCCAGCTCGACGCCGTGAGCAGGTGCGCGCTAGAGATCCTTGATACGGCCCTCGTCGATCAGGGCGTGGACGATTTCCTGCGCCCCGTAGCCGATGAAATGCACGGCCTTGGCGAGTTCCCGTACCTGCGGGTCATGCGCGCTCTCCTTGACCCTGACGGCGATGTTCGTGCCGTTGGCGATGTTGCTCAGCGCGTTCCCCAACAGCTCCCTCTGGGATGCGGTCATGATGCTTCTCCTTTGAATGCGCATCGCGCCCTTTACACGATGCTGGACAACATCCTAGGAGAAAACGGGGGCGGCGGCTTCTCCTCCGCCCCCACCAACAACACGGAAAACAACGGAAGGGAGGTGGCGTGATGGCCGTGATCACCCGCATGCCGTGGAACGGCGACTGCTCCATCGACCGCCAGGGGCCGGCGGGCTCGTGGCGCATCCAGATGGCCAGCGCCGACCGCGTGCACATCGTCGAGGGCATGACCACCACCGCCCTACGCGAGTTCGCCCGCCAGATCAACAGGACACTCAAGGAAACGAAGGAGACGGAACGATGAACGGGATCATCCTGCTCGCCGTGGTCACGACCGCCCTCGCGGCCGAGACCGCACTGGTGGCGTGGTGGCTCGCGATCGAACACCGGACACGAACCATCCAAGTGGACACCACGATCACGAACCGCGAGACGGCAGCACTGTTGTCCAGGATCGAATCCCACCGTCATGCACCCACGTCACCGTCAACTCGCGCGACTCGGTCGCCATCGTCGGCACGATCATGAAGGTGCGTGACGACATGGGCCCTATCTCCCCGAACTCGAGACCAGACGCGACGGCGCAGTTGTCCGGCGGAATGATCCTGACGTCCCGCTCCGTCGCGCTGCCGCCGTTGGTGATGGCGAACATGCTGCCCCGATACCAGTCGATCCGCCACGGAGGCACGTACGGGACAACCGACGCCCGCCCGACGGCCCCGGCCGCGGCGTCCGCGTCCAACTGCTCGCGCATCACGTCGAGCTGGCGGCGGGCGATGTCGTTCGCCGTCCGGCTGATCCTGTTCGCCTCGGCCGCGGCATCCGCCTGCCGTTTCGCGAACACGACCGACACGACCGACACCCCCAGGGCAACGCCGGCGATGACCGCCGACACCAACGCCAACCAATCCGAAGCACCCACTGATCCTCCCCTCCGCCTGCCGACGGCTATCAGCCTACCGGCGGGAGAGGCCACACGAAAGGAGACGGAACGATGAAACATGAATCGTTCTCGGACCGTTACCCGTACACGACCGGCCTGATCTGCGCGCTGCTCCTTGTGGGCGCGTTCCTGTACGTGGGCACGCACTGGTGGCCGGCCGACCCGTGGGGCATGACGAGCGCGTGGGTCATCGGCGCGGGCGGTTTCATCCGCCTCGTCTGCCTCATCCTCGCCGACCTCGACGAATGACAAGTCTTGCCCGCCCGCGCTTTCCTTTCTTTCCCGCGGCGGGCGGCGGTAAAGGAGACCGTACAAATCCCAAATAACTCAAAAGTCAATAAAAACCATACGGGATCGGGGTGATGCCGGTCCGTTGATTGTCGATTTCACTTCAGCATCACCCCACCTAGGGCGGAGCAAGCAGCCCCCAGCCGAGATCGCGGTGTCATGTACGCGGCAAAGGCCGGGACCGTGGTGCGATTCCACGGCCGTCCACGAGCAGACAGCTCAACAAAGAAAGCCCCGGCTGCAACCGGGGCCAGAAAACGATTCCGACAGAAAGGATACCACAATGGAGCAACTGCTGTCATACGCCGATCTGGCCAGACATTACGGCATCACCGTGACCTCGATGTACGACCGTGTGTACCGCGGCTCAGCACCGACGCCGGTGCTCGGCCCCGGAGGACGCGTCCGTGGATGGCGACCCGAGGAGGTCGAGAAATACGACCGCGCCCACACCATGACCCGCAGGGAATACCTCTACCCGAGAAAACGCAAATGACCGATGACGACCTGCCCCGGCTCCTCGACCGGCTCGTCACGGACGTGACCCTGCGCCGAATCCTCTACGAGGCCGACCGGAACACGTTCCACATCCTCCAGAACGCAGCGATCAACCAACTCATACGAAGGAAGCACACATGAAAACCGAAACCCCGATGAGCGACTACGCCGATCTGGTCGGCGCGTTCGCCGACGAGCTCCACGACCGCCTCGACCATCTCAGGGCCATGCCCGACCGCCGGGCCCTCATGGAGCTCATCCTCCAGAGCATGGGCGCCTCCCGTACCACGCTCACCCCCTACGACACCCAAGCCGACAACGACGCCGAGGCGCTGGCCCGGTTCGGCCGCTACCGGAACCTGCTCGACGGGGCGTACGAGGCCGTCGAACAGGTCCTGCACGAGGCCATGACCCACAGCGACGGATTCATCGCCCAGGACGCGAACGAGGCGATCGCCGGCATCGTCGCCCTGCGCGCCAGCATCGACGAGTTCGACTGCGGCTACCAGCCCGAGGAGGACATGCAGTGAAACAGCTCGACGAAATGACCGACGCGGAACTCCGCACCTATCTGGCCGGACTCGCGAAGATCGGCAAACTCCAGAAAACCGCGATGGACAACGCCAAGGCCGAAGCCCAGCACCGTGGTCTCGCCCTCGACGACGCCGAGGACGTCACGTTCGACGGCGAGAAGGTCGGCGTGCTCCTCGCCACCCACGACGGCACAGGCAAATACACGGTCGACGACCCCATCGCCTACGCGAACGTCCTGCACGACATCAAAGCACAAGTGCCCGGCGGCAAGAACGCATGGCAGACCGTCAACTACCCGAAGCCCGAAGCCACCACGGCCGAATACCTGCGCGACCTGATCACCGCACATGACGGCGAGCTCCCCGCCGGCGTGGCCTACAAGCCCGGTCGCAGGGGCGTCATCACCGTCCGTCTCGACCGCGCGTTCGTCCACAAACCATTCACCCTCGAATCATTCGCCAACCTCGGACTCTTGGAGGCATCCAAATGAGCAACGATCTCGTCCAACAGCAGCAGCCGATGGCCATCTCCCTCGGCGATCAGATGAACTACGCGAAGGCTGTCTCTCAGGCCGGCATCCTCCCGCAGGCGTACCGCGGCAAGCCCGCCGACGTGCTCGTCGCCATCGGCCTCGGCCAATCCATGGGTCTGACCCCGATGGAAAGCCTGTACCGGATCAACGTGATCCAGGGCAAACCCACCGCGTCCGCGGAGCTGATCGCCGCGCAGGTACGCCGAGCGGGCCACCGCCTCCGCATCACCAAGGACGAGCAGCATGTGAGCGTGACCGCGACCATCATCCGCGCCGACGACCCCGAAGCGCCATTCAGCGTCACGCGCGATCAGCAGTGGGCCCAGCAAATGGGTCTCGCAGGGAAGGACAACTACAAGAAGCAGCCGTTGACGATGCTCACATGGCGTGCGATCACCGCCGTAGCCCGCGAGGCATGCCCCGAAAGCCTGTACGGCATCGCGTACACGCCCGACGAGATGCACGACCTTGACCGAATCCCCGCCCCGTCAGTGGATACGGGCGTGCACGTCACCGTCGAGGACGACTCCCCCGCCGACCCCCCGGTCGCGCAGCAGAACGAGGTCATGGCCAGCACGGAACAGGCGCAGCGAATCAACAACCTGCTGCGACAGGGCGGCGTCACCAACACCAATCAGGCGCACGCCGCGTTCAGGGCGCTCTGCGGCCAGGACATCGGCAGCGCAGCCCAACTGTCGCAGATCGACGCCGAGAACCTGCTAAGCGCGCCGGAACTCGTCATCTCCCGAGTCAAAGACGCAATCAAACCCCATGAGGAGGAACAGCAATGAGCGTCCCCACCATCACCATCGTCGGCAACCTAGCAGGCGATCCGAAAACCGGCACCGGCCGTAGCGGCAAGGAATGGTGCAACTTCACGGTCATCGCACAATCCCGACGACAGGACCAGCAAGGCAACTGGGTGGACGGCGACAAATGCCCCCTCCGAGTGGCATGCTTCGGCCGTCTCGCCCGAAACGCCGCCATGTCACTGAGCAAGGGAACGACCGTGATCGTACAGGGCCGTCTACGCCAGACCCAATACCAGACACAGGACGGTTCCACCCAATACTCCTACGACATGACCGCCGACCACGTCGGAGCCGAGCTCACGTTCGCCTCGGCTCAGGTGACCCGCAACACCAAAGGCGGCAGCGGCGCGCGAACCGTCCCATCTCCGACAGCCAACCCATGGACAGGCAACGCTCCCACGGACCCGTGGGGAAACGTCGGAGCGGACGACGGGACCGACTTCTGACGATGACCCGACTGCACCTGTACCACGACGAGACGCCGCCGGACGTGGACGACGATCGCACGTGCCCCGGATGCGGGGCGCCGTTGAACTGGAGGGGCTACTGCCCCGACTGCACACGCGAACACTACGAGGACGACTACGGCCTCGAATTCTAGGGGAAGGGAGCCGAGGATGGGCAGGAACCGCAAAAGCTCGAAGGCGGCGGGCACCCGGTTGGAGACCCAGATGGAGCGATGGCTCCAATGGGCGTTCCAGGACGCGCGCATCCGTCGCAACCGGCTCCACGGGCACAAGGACCACGGCGATATCGGCGGTCTCTACTACTCGATGGATGAGGTGTGCATCGAATGCAAGGCCACCGCGAACAGCGAATCGGGCGCGCCGCTCAACGTGCGCGCCGAGTTCGAGCAGGCTCTGACTGAGGCCGACAACATCGATTCGCCGTGGCCGGTGCTGATCAAGAAGCGTGACGGGGTCACCGACCGCGACTGAAGGAAGGGAGGCGACCAGCTGGGCATCATCCGACGCTCCGACTGGCTGCTTCTGCGCAAGAACTGCGCAACGCCCCTTCTGTCCCAGTCGCTGATCGATTTGCCGCGGCAACCCAATCACGGCAATCCTCGGCTGATCGGCATGCCCTGCACCGAACTGTTCATCCTGTTCAACCACGGGCTCCCGTTGGGGCCGGAGGACTGACATGACCGGATTCTACCTGACGATCGCACTGCTCGCGCTCACGATCCTTATCGGCTGGCTCGGCGGAAGGAAGTGACACCATGGCGCGACAGGGATACGCGAAACTGTCGAACGGCCTGTGGCTCAACGACAAGGTCAACGACCTCATCGAACGCAGCCCGCGCGCGTTCGCCATGTGGACGCTCGCCATCAGCTACTGCTCCGACCAGCTGAACGACGGGATCATGAGCATGCGCGCATGGCGCCGCATCGGCGCCGACGACGAGGACGTGCTCACGCTCGTGGCCGCCGGACTGGTCGACAGGACCGACGACGGCATGTACGCGATCCACGACTACCTCCAGCACCAGAACAGCAGGGAGAGCGTGGAATCGGAGCGGGAGGCCGCAAAGGAACGCATGAGCCGCAAACGCGCGGGCAAGCGTTCGACCGAACAGGACAAGTCCACACCCGAACAGGACGAAACATGTTCGGACGAAGTTCGCGCGAACACCGACCGAACAGCCACCGAACGTTCGGACGAAGTTCGGACGAAGTTCCTTGGTTTAAACCAAAACCAAAACCAAATACTTCCTCCCCCTACCCCCTCCGCGGAGGGGCCGGAGACGGACGACGAAACCAGCGACGAGGGATTCCGACGCTTCGAGGCCGCGTACCCGAAGCACGGCAACCGGCAACGCACGCTCGACGCGTACGCGAAGGCGCTCGTCGCCGGAGCCACACCCGGCCAGCTCGAAGCCGCCGCCACCGCGTACGCGAAAGCCTGCCGCGACGAGGGCAAGCCCACGAGGTTCATCCCACAGCCAGCGAACTGGCTCACCAACGGCCAATGGCGCGACCACCTGCCCGCCCCGGCAAAACCCGAACTGCCAAGCGACGCGTGGATCGGCCGGCACCTGCTCGAGAAGCTCCCCGACGGGTCGGACGGATGGACCGCCCAACGCCGCCTCATCCAACTCATCCGCGACGGCACCCCGCCCGACCAGGCCGCGGAAACCATCATCAGCGAACACACCGGCGAATCGAGGACACCATGAGCATGAGCTTGGACGAGTACATCGCCTACTGCCGCAGCGGCCAATCCACGCGCGACCAACGCCGCCGCACCACGAACCTGCGGAACCTCGGCGTCACCGCCGTATGCGAGCTCTGCGGCAGCCCGTGCAAGCAGAACCCGGACGGACTGTGCGGCTACTGCCGGGCCGCGCGGCACAACGCCGAACAGCGGAAGTTCGACTGGGAGACCTGCACACGCTGCGGGAGACGCTGCAAATGGAACACCGACCACATGTGCACCCGATGCCGCAAACGCGGCACACGAAAGGACAGCCGATGAGCACCACCTTCCCGACCCCGCGCCAACGGGCGATGCACGCGCTCACCACGCTCCCCGTCGACCTGACCCAACTCCACAAACCCGAAGTGTTCATCCTCGCCTACGAGCTCGCATGGCAGGAATCCCGCCTGCTCACCGAGGACATCATCAACGCAATCAACCAAATGGAGGAAACCGAATGAGCGTCGAGCCCGTCGAATCTATCCTGCGCGAAGGCCGTTGCACGCCCAACTGTCTGCTCGCGCTCGGTGACGAGTCGAAGCATTGCCGCTGCCGATGCCACGGTGCCTACCACGGCGCTCTTACGGACAGCACGGTGGAAAGACGATACGATATCGGCATAGTCGATGAATGGTGGGAGCACTTCTGCTGCCTTGGCCCGAGAAGGCGGATGTCGCGGCGAGAAATTCAACGCCTATACCCCGACGTAACTGTTGAGCCTAGCATTATTCCTTTTGATGGGGATTATCATCGAGTCATCGATCTTGGAGATTCGTTTATGGTAGCGATAAACGATACAGGCGACTTCGATGGATATTGGTGTGCAGGTATTGATTACTATCACAGTGCGGGAAAAGGACCCAAGATTCTTGACCTGTTCCTACGCAGTCTGACAGAACAGCATCGAGCCTCTCGCTGCCATAGTTCAAAAATCATCCAATGCGACATTGGTAATCCGTATGGTGTGTATGTGGAAATAACCGGTATCCGCGATCTATGTGAGGCGGTTGTAATCTGTGAGGCCATATGGCAGGCAATCGGCGTATCGTCTGGTGGCGGTTACTCCATGGATATGCTCATGAGTTCCATATGCCTCGTAAACAACTATTGTGATGAATGCATCGAGTCCCATCACGACTTGTTCATTTTTTCCCCATCAGAAGCACACATCAATAAACATGTCGTAATTCCCTACGAATTAAGCGTTGAGGAGATTAAGAAAAAGTTGATAGAAAGAAATAAATATTACAAGGAGAACCCATATGAGCGGGAAGTTTGAGTTCGACAACATCGCCTATGACACGGTTTTCCGGGTCGTGGAACGCCGGAACGGTGAGGCGTTCGCCCGGTGGAACGCTCGCGTGGTCAAGAACCCCTCGTGGGACGAGACCGGCACAATGTGCACGATCACCCTCGAACGAACGATTGACCCCGCCATATCCGGCACCCTGTACATCAACGAGTAAGGAACGGCAATGAGGGAAACCATTTGCATCAGCTACCGGTGCGAGGACGAGACAACCGGCAACATCGAGATCGTGCCGCTCTCCGTCGTCACCCTTGACGATCAGGGGCGCGCCGCCGACATCCACACCTACGAGCGCGGCCACACCAGCATGCGACACCGCCTCCGCACCGACCTCATCGACATCGTCACCAACACCACCTATGACTACCTCTACGGGGAGGACGAATGAGCATCAATACGATAGTCCACCGTAAACTGCGCGTGCTCGCGGGGTGCCTGCTGATCATCCTCGTGGGTATCCTCGCCGGATGCGGCAACGATACCGGTGACGGCACCGCCCAGTCGCCCGACACGAGCGCCGAGACCCGCGTCTACCAGACCGACGACGGACGCCGCGTCACCTGCATCGTCATCACCCGGGGACTCGTCCGAACCCCGCAGACGATGTCCTGCGATTGGATCCACGCCGACGGCAGCGACTACATGGGAGCGGAATCATGAACGTCAGCGTCTCGATCGACTGGAAACACACGCCACTGAGCGAACTCAACCAGCACCGGTTCATCGCGATCACGCAGGAAGGCCAGACCCTCGACGGATACCTGTCATACGAGCCCGACGGCATGCACGGGCCCACCTGCTTCGACTGGGACTACCTGACCGAGGTCCTCGAACGCCACCCGGCCGGCCACAACGTCCCCCACCCCGGCTTCCGCTCGATCAACGTGCTCGAGGAGATGAAACCATGACCAGACAGAACATCAAGGATCTGGTCGTCCGCTGGCATGCCCGCGACGCCGCCACGCCCGAGGAGACCGCGCGCCTGCTCAACCTGCCGCTGGCCGAGGTCAACGCGATCCTCGCGGAGGCCGGCCGGCGCCACCCCAGCGTGAGGACCACCGGCCCGGAGTTCATCGAACCCGAACTGTTCCAATAATTAATACAATAATTAAATATTTAAATAATTATTTCAGTAATTAATTAAATAAATAATTATCGCGACAAATAATCATGGCCTTCCCCTGACGCCAATCAGAACGGGAAGACCGGAAGACAACGGAAGATAACATGTCACCCGGTATTCGATTCTACCAGAGGACGGAGAAGCCTGTGACCACCACCTGCCAGAACTGCCGGAACACCGTCGAAACCCCATGGACCCTATGCGCCGCATGCCGACGCGACTACGCGGCCCAACTCCACAGGCTCCGCCACGACATGCAGCTCCTCCAACGACTCGCACGCCACGAATACAAGCTCACCGACCCCGCGAACGGCGGACACGCCCACGGCGGCGACGCCCCGCTGCCAGTCAACCCGCACCTCGAGGACATGCTCGACGACATCGAGGACACGCTCCAGGACATCTGGTTCGACACCGGCGCCACATGGACCGACAAATGGCAGCGGCTCATCACCCGCATGCAAACCCACCTCAACGACCTCTGCCAGGCGCCCCACGCCGGCCAATCACTCCGCAGCATCACCAAGGCCATCATCCGCATCGAGAACGTGCCCGTCGACCGACGCCCACGCACCCGCCGCATCATCGGCCACTGCCCCGAATGCGGCCGCGAGATCACCGCCGCCAAACAGGAGCTCTACCGCATCTGCGAGACCTGCGGCACGCTCGTCAACGTCAACGACATCCGCGAACAGGCCCGAAGGGACGTCGACAAATACCACAAGACGCTCACACCGGCGGGCTGCGCCCAGTGGCTCCGCGAGGAATACGGGTACGAGGTCAGCCGCAAGACGGTGTCGAACTGGCTGAACCGGGGCAAGCTGCCCTCCTCGAAGCGCGTGGAGGGTTCGGACGGCTACTGGGAGTTCAACGTCAGGGAAGTGCTCGCGATGGCCATGGCGATCGGACGGGGCTGATCAGACGGCGGTGAGCTTGTGCGTGGCGAGGCGGTTGAGGCTGATGCCCTGCTCGGCCGCCTCCAACGCGAGCTTTCGATGGTCCTCGGGCGGGATGCGGACCATGAAGCGGCCGGAAAACGTGCGGTCGGACAACGGCTCCGGAACGGTTTCGCCATTGCGCTCCATATCGGCCACGGCCTCGCGCACGACCTGCTGGACGCCGGCGAGCGTCTGTGCCGGGGATTCGTCCAGCCAGCTCAGGCCGGGGAATTCGGCGCATGTGCCCACGTACTCCCCGTCCTCGTTGGACCACTGCACCCGGTATGCGTAGTGGTTGATCATGGTGTTCGAGTCCATCACTTGCCCTCCTTCTTGTCGATGGCCCTGAGGATCTGCCGGACCTGATACGCCTTGGCGTTGCCGTCGTGCCCGCGCTGGATGTTCACGTAGGGCTCGCCCTGCCACGGCGTGCGGTACACGTGGTGCGACGTGCCGTTGTTGCGTGGGACGCCGAAGTAGTGCTCGCACACCTTGGACACGTCGTCGAAGCGGACGGCCTTGGGGTTGTTGCGCATGGCGGCGATGATCTTCTCGATGCTGGGCATACCAACATGATACCAATAATAGTGCATATAGGCAACCCGGGAACACCCAAGCGACAAAGCAACTTCCAAGCGGCAGTAGATTGAATCCACCCCGTGGTATACTCCGTATCAGGATCAGTGTGAGGCCTTGGAGAACAACAACCCCAAGGCCTCTCGCATACCCATCAAGGCTTGCGTGCCCGAGAGGCCTAAAGGACGACGTCGGGAGACGTCGTGTGAAGCAAACCAATCGCCACTTCACCGCGGATTCGAATCCCGCCCAAGCCACCAACAAACACAGCCCCGGCCAACCACCGGGGCCTTCGCATACCAGGACTCAAACCCATGCGAACCAAACCCAACCCGCGCAAAACCAACGGATGGCGACGCAACCAGCTCACCGCCCGAGTCAAAGCCGCCTACGACACATGCGTCATCTGCGGCCGCCCAGTCGACAAGACCATCAAATGGCCCAACCCATGGTGCGCCGTCACCGACGAAATCATCCCCGTCGCCAAAGGCGGCAACCCATACGAATGGACCAACCTCGCCCTCGCCCACAAATGGTGCAACGAGATCAAAAGCGACAAAACCCTCGAATGGGCCCAAACCGAAGTCCAACGCATCCTCAACGGCCAAGGACCCGGCACACAAACCAAACCAACCGCCATCCCATTCCGACGCCTCAACATATGAACAAAACATCTCACCATACGACCATATGGGGGGTTGGGGGTCGAAAGGTTTTTCGGCCCACCCCACCGGCATAGGGCCGATATCTCCCCGGGAAATGGTCAAGCGTGACGCGGTAAGCGTGACGGAAGGAACGAATGCCTATGAAGTGCCTCGAATGCGGCAGGGAATTCGCCCCGTCCAACCACGGCAGCCCTAGCAAATACTGCTCCGGGGCGTGCCGTGCGAAGGCATACCGCAAACGCCGAAGGGCCGGCGGCGAAGTGGAGGAAAAGCGTGACACGGCGCCGGCGAAGCCAAAGACTTCCGTTCTCACCGGCCGCGAGTTCGAGCGCATGATGGACGACAGCATGGAGGACGTGCTGCGCCACACGCGCGACGTGCTCCGCAAGGCGATGGACGATCCGGGCACCAGAGCGAGCGATCTGCCGGCACTGTCGCGTCAGTACATCGCCGTATGCCGCGAACTGGAGTCCCAGTCCGGCGGTAACGACCTGTTCGCTGCGGACGACGAGACCATGGGGGTGAGCGCGGATGCAGGAGCGTCGATTGTCTGAACTGGCCCATGTGCTCTCCCGGCCGTCCGGCGTTGTCTCCAGTGACTTCCCTCGAATCGAACGCGCCGCGGCCCGTATGGGCATCCACTATGACCTGTGGCAGCAGGGCATGCTCTACCTGCTGTTCGGCCGACGCGAGGACGGGAGGTATGCGTGCGGCGAAGGCGGCGCTGTCATCAGCATCTGCCGGCAGGTCGGCAAGACGTTCACGATCGGGTCGGCGGTGTTCATCCTGTGCGCCGGCCGCTCCGGCTTGAAGATCCTGTGGACCGCGCACCGCACCAGAACCTCGGATGAAACGTTTCAGACGATGTGCGGGTTCGCTCAGAACAAGCTCATGGCCCGCTACGTGGATCACATCCGCCGTGCGAACGGCCAGCAGGAGATCGCGTTCCGCAACGGGTCTCGCATCATGTTCGGCGCCCGCGAACAAGGGTTCGGCCGTGGTTTCGACGCGGTCGACATGGAGGTGTTCGACGAGGCTCAGATCCTCACCGTCAAGGCGTTGAACGACATGATCCCCGCCACCAACGTGAGTCCGGACCCGCTGATCGTGTTCATGGGCACTCCCCCGCAGCCGGGCGATCCGTCGGACACGTTCGCGGAAAAGCGGGCCGCGGGGCTCGCCCACACCGACGGCATGCTGTACATCGAGTTCTCCGCCGACCGCGACGCGGACCCGGACGACCGGGAGCAGTGGGCGAAGGCGAACCCCTCATACCCGAAACGCACCAGCGAGACCGCGATTCTCAGGATGCGCAAGATGCTCGGAGATCCGGACAACTTCCGTCGCGAGGGGCTCGGCATCTGGGACGAATCCGTCACCTCGCACGCGATCGATCCGGATTTATGGGAGCGGGGCGTGGTCGAGGACCCCGACTTGGACGGCCGGCTGGCGTTCGGGTTGGACATGCCGCCGGACCGGCGGTCGCTGGCGGTCGGCATGGCCGTCAAGCACGAGGACGACACCGCGTTCATCACATTGCAGGAGTACCGGGACACCGCGAAGGATGGCGTCATGTGGGCGGTCGACTGGCTCGAGGAGCGCTGGCCCAGGACGTGCGCGGTCGTGATCGACGCGCAGTCGCCCGCCATGAGCCTCGTGGACGAGCTGATGAAACGGCACGTCAGGGTCACGGTCACGCAGACGCGCGATCTCGGCGCGGCCACCGGCCGCGTATTGGACATGGTTCAGGCCGGCACATTGCAGCATTTCAACGCACAGGAGCAACCCCAGCTGAGCATGGCCGTCAACGGGGCCACGTTGCGTGACCTCGGGCCGAACGGCATGAAGGCGTGGAACAAGAAAGGCAGCGACGTGGACATCAGCCCATTGCAGGCATGTACCCTCGCCTTGCACGGCGCGTTCACATCGAAACGACATCCCGGCAGACGGGCGAAGGCGGTGGCACTATGACTCATCAGCTCGTACCCGATCTGGCCAACGTCAACGTGGCGAACCTGCCAGACGAATACAGGAACGACATGCAGATCATGTGCCGTCAATGGTCATCGAAGCTCACGAGGAATCTGCTGCGCACCACCTACTACGATGGTCGCAACCGGTTGAAGAACCTCGACATCGCGGTGCCTGACAGCATGACGCGCATCGACGAGGTGGTCGGCTGGCCGCAGAAGGCCGTGGACGTGCTCGCCAACCGCGTGCGGTTCGACGGGTTCGTCACCACCGGCGACGACCGCAACCCGCTCGGACTGGACGAGATCCTCGACGCGAACGACTTCAACGTGACGCTGCCGCAGGCCATACGTAGCGGGCTCACCCACTGCTGCTCGTTCCTCGCGGTCCGTTCCGCGGAACCGGAGGACCACATCGATTCGCCGGTCGCCGTCTCGTTCCGCAGCGCCCTGTACGCCACCGGCATTTGGGACGCACGCCGTAGAGGCCTCACCGCCGCGCTGACGGTCTCCGACATCGACTGGGACATGTACGCGCAACTGCAGATCGTCGTCCCGGTGGAACTGTTCCTCTACGAGCCCGGCGTCACCATCCGCATCCGCCGGGCCGGCGAAATGACATACATGGCGGACGCTCCTATCCCGACGAGCATCACCGACCATGTGCCCGTGTACATGCTCCCCTACCATCAGGATCTCGAACGTCCGTTCGGCCGCAGCCGTATCAGCCGCGAGGTGATGAGCCTGACGGACACGGCGGTGCGCACGATGCTGCGCATGGAGGTGTCCGCGGAATTCTACTCAAGCCCGCAGCGTTATCTGCTCGGCGCGGACCCTCCCGTAGGCAAGGACGGCAAACCGTTGACCGGCTGGCAGGCCGCGGTCTCGAAGATGCTGGTCGTCAACCGCGACGAGAACGACAACCTGCCGACCATCGGCCAGTTCGAACAGATGACCATGGCACCCCACACGGACATGCTGCGCGCCCTCGCCGGCCGTTTCAGCGGCGCGACCGGCGTGCCCATGGCCCAGCTGGGAGTGCTCACCGACTCCGGCCCCTCGAGCGCGGAGGCCATCGCCGCAGCCGAGACGGAGCTCGCCATCGAGGCGAGGAACACATGCGAGGCGTTCGGCGCGCAACTGCGACGAGCCGCCAAGGACATGCTCCGCATCGCCAGCGAGAGCGTGGACGAGGACTCTCTGCGCAATCTTCAAGTCAATTGGCGCAACCCCGAGCGGCCGAGTCAGGCCGCGATGGCAGACGCCGTATTGAAGCAGGTGCAGGCGATCCCGTGGCTGGCGAATTCGACGGTCATCCTCGAGATGCTCGGCTACACCGACTCGCAGATCACACGGCTCCTGTCGGACAAGAACAAGCAGAACGCGGCGGCGGTGCTCGACAGGCTCGTCAACTCGAACGCGGTCAACCAGCCGGCGAACACAGCGGTGAACGGAGGCGGCGATGGCGGACAGCAGCAGCCGTACACCCAGCCGCAGCCAAGTGGACGACCTGACCAAAGCCCAACTGGAGGCGGTGCGCCAGGCGCAGTCTGAGCTGACCAAGGTGTTCAACACGGTCTACAACATGTACGACGACCCGGCCGAGATCCGCAACGCCCTGCTCGACCTCGTCCCCGCGATCGCCCGCAAGTACGGGAACCTCGGGAGCGTGGCCGCGGCCGAATGGTACGACCGGATGCGCGCCAAATGGTTCAAGGACGACGGGTACTCGGCCGACTCCACGTACGACCCCGACGACGTGCCGATGCGCAAGACCGTCCGCCGTCTGGCCGGCAACCTCTGGGACAAGGACGAGAACACGCCCGCGAATCCGGACCTCATGCTGAGCGGCCTGCACGCGGCCATGGACCGGTGGGTCAAGGCCGGCGGCCGCGAGACCATCACGCGCGCCGTCAAAAAGGACCCCAGTAAGCCGCGGTTCGCCCGCGTGCCGCAGGGTGCCGTGACGTGCGCGTTCTGCGCGATGCTCGCCGGCCGAGGGTTCGTGTACTCGAGCGCCGAGGCCGCCGGAGCGATGAACCAGTACCACCATGACTGCGACTGCGTGCCCGTGCCCAGCTGGGACAGGAAGAACCCGAAAGTTGCGGGGTACGACGACAAGGAGTACGAGAAGCGGTACCTCGAGGCACGGCGCATGCTCGAGAATCATACGGTGCCCGAGAAGCTCATGGACGGGCTGCTGAGGATCAAACCCTATCTCGAGCCGAAGCACAGGAAATCGTGGTACGGCCCGGAGGATCCGAACAACGCCAACTCCATCACCTACCTCATGCGCCACCTGCACCCCGACGAATTCGTCGACCGTGTCGAACGCGACGGCATCATCCCGACAGAGCGCCCCATACCGGATTACAAGGAAAAACAGCCCAGCAAACCATTTGAAGGAGATGCTTGGAATTCGCTTAATGGCTGGAGCCGGAACGATTACACCAACATCCGCAAAGTGCAGAACGGTGAAGCACCCCGTACATGGGAAGGTCTTATCGACCGCTACCGGGAGGAGGGAGACCTTCTCGAGGAATCGGTCAAAGGGTACTCGACTGGGAAAACCCTTTACCGGGGACTGAGCATGAACTCTGATGACTGGCAGACAATATTGAACGCTTTTCCCGGCGAGGAGCTCAACGAACACGCACTATCATCATGGTCATCAAGCGCAAAAACCGCTATCGAGACATTCGCCACCCCTCGCACCTCCCTTGATTCATCCGTGGTCATCATCATGCCCCATGGAGGTAAGAACATGCTCTCCGTGGACAAGGGGCTCGGAAAGAATAGGATGGAATACGAATACCTCAGTTCGGGCCGGAATCGTTACCGGATCATCAGTGTCACGAACGGGAAAGCGTCCGATATCGATGCATCATTGGACGACAGGCCGATAACCATCATCGAGGTGAGACAGATATGAAGCATGAATTCTATGAGTACTGTGAGCCTTGTCCTGATTGGATGAACGAACTCCCTTGGGATGAAGCGCAGAAGATTCCCGCCCACGTCGATGTCGATATGCTGCAATCATATGAGGACGGATACCGGATTCTTCGTCATGTCGCCATTCGCAGGAAGGAAGGTTACGGCGGTCTGATCAACAGCAACGAGGTGGCCGAATACTGCATCCGGCACAAACCCGAAGCGCTGTCCGACGACGAGGCGCGGCGTGTGTTCTCCGCGCTTGCCAAGGAAGCGGCCGCAGCCCAATAGCCAAAACATCTTTCACGAAGCCACCTTTCGGTGGCTTTTCTCGTATAAGGAGCACACCATGATAGACGAGCATGCAGAGACCGCCAACGTCTCGGTGAAGGTCGTACCGGATCTGAGCGTGATGCGAAGTATGCTGCTGGACATGGTCGCCGTCATCGACAAATACGATGACGGCGACCGCTCCGACTCTGAGCATTCAGACTAAGCCGTGAGCCTTGGCGCACTTACCGCAGACCGGCAGCGAGTCTGGCGGCAGGTTCGCCGGTGGCTGCATGCGCTTATGGCAGTAGGCGCATTCATGCCGATGCTCGGCGGCATACTGTTTCACGGCCCGCTCGCCGAGTTTCTTCAACGCATTCGCGTTGAGCTTGATCTTTGTCACTACGGATTGGCCTCCTTTCTGCGGGTATGCCCGCATAGACCACGATAGGGGCGGTCCGTCTTCGATTTTTCAGCCATCCCGCACGGGGTGGCTTTTTTCATGCCCGCATGGGCCTAACCCCAAGGAGGAACCATGGCCGAGGAAACGACTGGAGACCAGCAGGCGCAGGAGCCGAACGGCGAAGCGCGGCAGCCCGAACCCGACTGGAAGGCCAAGTACGAGGAGACGCTCGCCCACTCGCGCGAGTGGGAGAAGCGCGCGAAGGCCAACAAGACCGCCGCCGACGAGCTGCAACAGCTCAAGGAATCGCAGATGAGCGAGGCGCAGAAGGCCGAAGCCAGAACCGCGCGTCTCCAGAAGGAGCTCGACCAGCTGAAGGCCGAGAAGCAGACGAACGCTTGGCGGGCTCAGGTCGCCGAGGAGTCGAAGCTGCCGGCCTCGCTCGTGTTCGGCTCCACGCTCGAGGAGATGCAGGCCAACGCCAAGGCCATCGGCGAGTACATCGCAGAGAAGACGCGCCCGGCCGTGCATGTGCCGGGAGAAGGCAAGCAGCCGTCCCAGCCGCCATCCGGCGGCTCCGGCGACTGGCTGCGTGACGAGTTCCTCCATAACAAGTAACCCCCTTCATAATCCGCTATCCCGAAAGGAGCAGTCAGATGGCTTCCAATGTGAATTCCATCATCACCAGCGGCGATCTCGGCGGCGGTCTGATCCCCACCGAGTATTCGACCCAGATCATCCAGGACGCGCCGAAGTCCAGCGTGTCCCTGACCCGCATGCGTCAGATCCGCATGTCGACGCGTACGCGCACCCAGCCGGTGCTTGATTCCAAGCCGATCGCCTACTGGGTCGGCGGCGACACCGGGTTGAAGCAGACCACGAAGCAGGCGTGGAGCGGTCTGAGCATCACGGCCGAGGAGATGGCCGCGATCGTGCCGATCCCGGAGGCCGTGATCGCCGACTCCGGCATCCCGCTGTGGCCCGAGGTCCAGCCCCGCTTGGCGGCCGCGCTCGGCTACAAGCTGGATCAGGCGACCCTGTTCGGCGTGGACAAGCCCGCCTCGTTCCCGGAGGGCATCGTCCCGCAGGCCATCGCGGCCGGCAACACGCTCACGCAGGGCAAGGATCTCGCCAAGGACGTGGCCACGATGGGCCAGAAGCTCGCCGAACAGGGGTTCGCGATGAACGGCTTCGCGTCGCAGCCGGGCCTCAACTGGCAGCTGATCGGCCTGCGTAACGCGAACGGAAGCCCGATCTACGTGCCGTCGCTCGCGTCCGGCACCCCGTCCACCCTGTACGGGTACGGGCTCAACGAGGTCGACAACGGCGCGTGGGACACCACGAAGGCCGTGCTGCTCGGCGCCGACTGGAGCAATTTCGTGATCGGCATCCGCCAGGACATCACGTACAAGATGCTCGACCAGGCGGTCATCACGGACGACAACGGCAAGGTCGTGCTGAACCTCGCGCAGCAGGACTGCGTCGCGATGCGCGTCGTGTTCCGCGTCGGCTTCCAGATCGCGAACCCGATCAACGACGTGCAGCCCGACAAGACGAAGCGTTTCCCGGCATTCGTGATCGCCCCGCAGGCGGCGGCACCGGCCCCGACCACGAAGTGAGGCCGTCATGAGTCTGAACCGACAGGTGCAGTTCGTGCACCAGGACAAGCCGGAGCCGGGCGAGCTCATCGCCACGGTCGCAGTGTTCGACGAGAACGGCAACCCGGTCGACATCACGGGCGGCGGCTCGTCCCAGCCCGCCACGCCGGCGGATGGGAGCGTCACCGCGGAGAAGATCGCGACCGGCGCGGTCACCCCGATCAAGCTCGCCGCCTATGACAGCAACACCGGCCACGGGAAGGTGCCGAAGGTCAAGGCCGATGGCACTGGCTTTGATTTCGTCGACCTGCCCGCGGCGCCAGCCGCCGCCACGCCGACCGCGGCCGGCATCGTCCGTCAGGCGGCGCATGTCGCCGACCCGGCCGGGGCCGGTCCGACGAAGGCCGAGTACGTGGCCCTGCGCGACGCGCTCGTCAACGCCGGCCTCATGGCCGCCAAATAGCAGGAGGGAGGCCGCTCATGAGCGAACCGGAAGACGTCGACCCGGGCATGAGCGTGCCCACGCCGCCGTTCGCAACGGTCGACGACCTCGAACTGCGGTGGCATGCGCTCACCAGCGAGGAGCGGGACCGCGCCGAGGTGCTGATCGAGGACGCGGCCGACGTGATCATGACCCAATGCCCACGCTGGTATTCCGCGTCCCCGGCCACGTTGAAGCGCATCACATGCGCGATGGTCAGGCGCGCCATGTCGGCCCCCGACTACGGGGGCGCGGACGTGACGCAGGCCAGCCAGTCGGTCGGTCAGGTCAGCATCGGCCTGACGTACAGCAACCCGAACGGCTCCCTGTTTTTGTACAACAACGAGAAACAGCAGTTGGGGTGCGGGGTCCAGCGGTTCTGGAGCATCGACCTGTCGAACGGGGAGGCGGACACGCCATGAGCCTGTTCGACTGGTGCCGGACCCCTCTGACCGTGGAACGCGCGCCCCTCATCGGGGAGCGTGGGAGCATGATCCGCGACTGGGAGCACGCCGAACCGCACACGATAGACGGGTGCGAGATCCAGCCGGGCGGCATGCAGCTGTCCGCGGACGGGACGCGCGTCGAGAACCGCACCGTCCTCTGGAACGTATGGCTGCCCCCGGACGCGGACATCCAACCGTCCGACCGGATACTGATCGACGGCCGCCCGTACGCGGTCGAGGACGGCGTCCAGCCGTGGAGGGGGCCGACCGGCATGATCGACCACCTGCACATGCAGCTCGTCGACTGGAAGGGGTGAACAATGGCCCAAAACGTTCGACTGAAGTTCAACCGCAAGGCGTTCGGCGAGATCCTCAACAGCCAGAGCGTGCAGGAGCTCGTGGACCGGACCGGCGCCGACATCGCGCACCGGGCCAACGTGCTATACAGGGGGCCGCGCGTGAGCACCGGCCGCAAACCCGTCGTACAGGACTACCGGTCCACCGAGGGCCTGCACGGCAAGTACGGCCGACGCGGCGGCGGACGACCCGTCTGCTACGCGCACCCGCACGGGTGGCTCGCACGCAAGGACCAAGCCCTGAACCATACGCTCGAAACCAGTCTGAGGGGATGAGCGTATGGGCAATCTCGTCAGAACCGTGGACGCTGCCGACCGGCTGCGCCTCGACCTCGACGCCCTGTCCGATGAGGCCGGCGTGCGGCTGAACGTCGGATGCTCGCCGTTGCGCGAGGATTTCGACCGGATGCTGCCGTTCGCGTGGATACGCATGCTCGGAGGCGACCGGCACGGCATCGTCGTGGACTCCGTGACCCTGTCCGTGGACGTGTACGCGGCCACGTGGAAGCAGGCGATGGACGCCGCGTTGGACGCGCACATGCTCACGGCCCGGCTCCCCTACGACCAGGACGCGCTCACCGACTGGAAGACGGTGAGCGCGCTGTCCCTGCCGTACGAGAACCCCGACCCGGACCATCCGAGCATCCCCCGATGCTCGTTCTCATTGACCGCCGTGGTGAAGGCGGACATCAGATAAACCACAGTTTTCCCATATCAAGGAGGAGACAATCATGGCTGTAAACGCCAAGAAGGTGCTGGTCGGCACCCCGGACCAGAAGGTGACCGGCGCGATCATGTCGGCCCCGATCGGCACGCCGCTGCCGCAGACCATCGACGACGAGCTGGACGAGGCGTTCACGAACGGCGATTCCGGCTATGTGAGCTCGGACGGTCTGACGCTCACGCCGGACGTGAGCACGAACGACATCAACGAGTGGGGCGGCGCGCTCGTGCGCCGTGTGCTCGAGACGTTCTCCGGCTCCCTGTCATGGACGTACATCGAGACCGGCATCGCGGAGCTGAGGAACGCGTTCGGAGACAACAACGTGGAGGTCACCGCGGAGGCGAACGACCAGCACGGCACGCAGGTCCGCGTCGGCATCGGCGCCGAACTGCCCGCCCGCAAGAGCTGGCTGTTCCGGATGAAGGACGGTGACGCGCGCGTCATGATCGTCGTGCCGGACGCCCAGCCCACGTCATTCGATGACATCACGTTCAACGCGACCGATCCGATCCCGTGGCCGATCAACTTGGCCACCTACCCGGACGCGAACGGCAAGAGCATCTACATCCTGCTCGACGACGGCCAGAAGATCGGCGTCGCCCCTGTCAAGAAGCCGGTCACCGGCGTGGACCTGACCCCGGAGACCGCGACCGTCACCGAAGGCGAGGACGTCGACCTCACCGTCGCGTTCACCCCGGATGATGCGACCGACCAGACGTACACGGTCGCATCCTCGGATGATGAGACCGCCACCGCGCAGATCAAGGTGGGTTCCCCGCTGACCGTGGTCGTGCATGGCGTGAAGGAGAACGCGGACCCGGTGACCGTCACCGTCACCACGAATGATGGTGCGAAGACCGCTTCCGCTCAGGTGACTGTCGCCCCAAAAGCGTGAAGTCGGTGACGGTCACCGCCGTTGACGGCGGAGCCGCGCCGACCGAGGTGCTGATCGGACGCACCATCACACTGAAAGCCAGCGCTGTCTACGGGGATGATTCACCGGTTGAGACGCCGACCGTCGTGTGGGCGTCCAGCAAGCCGGATGTCGCCACGGTAGCGGATGGCGTCGTGACCGGCAAGACGGCCGGCTCCACCGTCATCACCGCCACGGTGGATGGCGTCACATCCCCCGATCTGACCGTCACCGTAGCCCCGGTGCCGGTCGAGACGGTGAGGATCACCAGCACCGTGAACCAGGGCGTGGAGGGTTCGGATGTGACGTTGACGACCGAGGTCACGCCGGACGACGCGACGGACAAGACCCTCACATGGGAATCCAGCACGCCGGAGGTGGCCGCGTTCACGAAGACCGGTGCTCCTGCGGGCGGCAAGATTCTGACCCTGTTGAAGAAGGGCGAGACCACGATCACCGTGCATGCGGGCGACCAGTCGGCCACGCTCGACTTCACCGTGCTCGGCTTGGACGCGTTGACGGTGACGGCCACGGCCCGTCAGGGCGGTCAGACCCTCGCGGTCACGGAAGCGGTCGGCGATGGTCTCCAGCGCCGCTACATGATCACCGACGCCGACGCGAAGCCGACCGTCGCATATGACACGGTGTGCGCGACCGCAGACGGCTGGCTGGCATGGCCGGCCAACGGTGAGGTGTCCGGCACCGAAGGGCAGGTCGCGACCGTCGTGGACGTGACCGTGCAGGGCGCGAAGTCTCGCGGCAAGGGCGAGGCGGTGCTTCCTGCCCCTTTAGCGTAGGCCCCGAATCCATCACGGTCTCTCCCAACCCCGTCACCCTACGGGTCGGGGAGACCGTGGCATTGGATATACGGGTGTTACCCGAAGGGGCGCCACAGGACGTGACCGTGGTATTCGACCATCCCGACATCGTGTCGGTCAAGAGCGTTGAGGGCGGGTACTCGCTGACCGCCGTCAAGGATGGTACCGCCACCCTCACCGTCGCTTCCACGGCCGATTCGGCCGTGACGGCCCTGATACCGGTCACGGTCGTGTCGAACATGCTCAGGTATGGTCCCGCCACAGGCTTCAACGGGGACAAGGCGACCGTAAACGAGGACGGCACGCTGAACCTCACCGGCACGGCAGCGACCGGCTGGACGGGCTTGAAATGGGAACAGGATATCGCGGCATTCCCACCGGGCACCACCTTCACGCTGGGATGCTACGACCTACCCGACGAACTCGAAATCATGTTGCAATTCAACGGCAACACGGCCGCCACGCACATGTTCACCAGCCCCGCCCGCAACAGCTTCAAGCCTACGGGCGTGGTGCCAGCCGACGCGAAAACCGTGTTCATGGCAATCCGACGACACAACACCGCAAGCGATTTCACCGTCACGAACGTCAAGCCGATGTGCAACACCGGCAGCACGCTTCTGCCGTTCGAGGCTCCCGCCGACATCAGCTTCAACGGGGGGGCATGAACTGATCCCATGGCGATACCCCGCCCTGCCTACCACAAGCAACGGCATCACGTTCACGCAGGATGGTGACGGCGTGCGCGCGAAGGGCACGGCGACCGGTTGGGCTTCATGTGATGCCCGTATCACGTTGGAGGCGGGCGACTACGAACTGTCCGCCACCACGCCCAATAGCGGCGTTTACGCGTCACTAATCAAGACGAGCGAGACCAGTTCGACACTCTCGACCCTCACCGCGAACCCGAATCGCGGCACCGTCGACGCCGGCACGTACCTGATGCGCGCCGGCGTCGTCTCACACGTGACCGTTGACGCGACCATCACGCCCACGCTCACCCGCATCACCTGAAACACACTCTGTTTGGACAGGCATGGGCCGCGACCCTGCCAGCGTCGGACTGGCTGTTCACCAACATCCCCTACACCATCTGACCTCTCGGGGTCGGTGTCCTAATTCTTCCCCGCGGGGTCTCTTAACCTTTCTTCGCCCCGCGGGGAACCTCCCCTCATTCGCACGGAGAAAGGCACTTGTTTTTGAAGAAAGGCACACTCATGAACATCGTCAACATCGCCGTACCGCAGGTCCAGACGTTCGACTTCACGGTCCCGGGCGTGGACGGCGTGCACCACATCCCGCTCATGGAATACCTGCCGAAAAAGCTGGTGCGCGCCTACCTCGACCTGCAGTCGATCGACGACGAGCAGGCCAGGGGCACGGCCGCGGACGACTGGATGAGCAGCGTGTTCGCCCAGTACTGCCCCGAACTCGACCTCGACGACAAACCGTTGAGCTTCACGCAGGCGATCATGTCCGCGTGGAGCGACGCGTCCAACGGTGATCTGGGGGAATCGCGGGGCTCCTCCGTCTCTGCGACGAGCACGGGGGCGCCCTCGACCATGACCTCCTCACCCGCACCGGATACACCCTCGATGATGTCCCCGACCGTCTGAACTGGACGAGTCTGAGGCATTTCGTCCAGTACCTCGGCCCGGACAGCACGCTCCTGATGGAGACCCGGCCCGAACTGGCCGGGTGGACGCGCGCCAACATGCTGACCGCCGCACTGGTGGACGCGGTGAACATGCTGCGCTGGGAGCTGGCCGCCAGGGACACGCCCAAGGGCAGGCCGAAACCGAGGAAGCCGGAGCCGATACCGCGTCCCGGCGTCCGCTCGAACGTGAAACGGTACGGACGGGACCCGATCCCGGCAAGCCGGTTCAACCAATGGTGGCATCGCAAGGCCGCCGAAAAACACAGGAACAGATAAGGGAGGCGGCGCATGGCCAGCAGCGATGGAGTCGAGGTCGCGAAGGCGTTCGTCACGATCCTGCCGGCCATGCCCGGCATCCAGAAGGACATCGCGTCCGCGTTCAACCCGGCCGCCGCGAACGCGGGCAAGCAGGCCGGCGAGAAGGCCGGAGGCGGGTTCAAGGGCGCGTTCGGCTCGGGCATCAAGGGCGTCGGCGGCATGTTCAAGAGCCTCGCCGGCGTGGCGACCGCCGCGTTGGGCGGCATCGCGTTCGGCAGCATCGTGTCCGGCGCCGTCGAAGCGTCGGATGCGACCAAGAAGTTCGCGTCGACATTGCAGTTCGCCGGCATGGGCAAAGACCAGATCGCCGGACTGACCGACAGCGTGCAACGGTACGCGGACCAGACAGTGTACGATCTGAGCGACATTCAGAACATGACCGCCCAGCTCGCCAGCAACGGTGTCCCGAATTTCGAGAAGCTCGCCGAGGCGGCGGGCAACCTCAACGCCGTGGCCGGAGGCAACGCAGAGACATTCAAGTCGGTCGGCATGGTCATGACCCAAACGGCCGGCGCCGGGAAGTTGACGACGGAGAACTGGAACCAGTTGTCCGACGCGATCCCGGGGGCGTCCGGCAAACTGCAGGAGGCCATGAAGGCCAACGGCGCGTATGTCGGCAACTTCAGGGACGCCATGGAAAAAGGCCAGATCACCGCGCAGGAGTTCAATGACGCGGTGATGCAGCTCGGCAGTTCGGACGTCGCGAAGCAGGCCGCTACCAGCACGAGTACGTTCGAGGGAGCATGGGGCAACCTGCAGGCCGCAGTCCAGAAAGGCACCGTCGAGATCGTCGACAAGGCCATGCCGTCGATCACGAACGCGATGAACGGATTGTCGAACGCGGCCCCCGGCGTGTTCGCCGTGGTTGCTGGCGCGGTGGGCGGGCTGGTCGGAGTGTTCGGACAATTGGGTGATGCGATCGGTCAGGCATGGTCGACAGTCCAAGGCTCCGACGCGTTCCAGACGCTGTCGGCCACCCTTCAATCGGCGTCCGGATCCGTGCAGGCATTCGTCGGATCGCTGGGTTCGATGATTTCCGGCTTCTCCACAGGTGATGGTGCGGTCTCCACGTTTTCCACAATCATAAGTGGATTCAGTGGACTGTTCACGCCGATCATCACCGCCTTCTCCTCTGTCGTCGGCTGGGTATCGAAATTCATCACCGCGATGGCAGACACTGGTGCCATCCAATCGTTCTTCACGGCGTGGGGCGACTGGATCGGAGGGATGGCGCAGTTCGAGGGCACGATCGCGTCCATCGTCACTGGCATGGGGTCGTTCGCCAGCGGCGCCAGCACTGCTTCCGCTGCCGCGGGACTGGTCAGCGCCGCGATGGATGCCGTATCCGCTGCCGTGCAGACGGCTGTCGGTTTGCTGCAGGGACTGTCTGGTTGGGCGGCCGATAATACCGGGCTGCTGCAGACGGCGTTTGCCGCCATTGCCGGCGGCTTCGCCGCATTCAAGGCATACACCGTCATCACTGCGGCGGTGTCGGCGTTGAAGGGGTTCAATCTGGCCACCACCGCGGCCAGTGTCGCGACCAAGGCCGCCACGGTGGCGCAGGCGGCGTTCAACGCGGTCATGAACGCGAATCCGGTCATGCTGCTCGTCACCGCGATCGGAGCCCTTGTCGCCGCGTTGGCGTGGTTCTTCACGCAGACCGAAACCGGCCGGAAGCTGTGGTCGCAGTTTACCGGGTTCCTCATGGCCGCGGCGCAGGCGGTGGGCGCGTGGTTCTCAGGTCCGTTCGTCCAGTTCTTCCAGTCCACGTGGCAGGCGATCCAGACCGGGTTCGGCGCTATCGGCTCGTTCTTCTCCGGAGTGTGGGACGGGATCGTATCCGTCGCCCAGACGGCGGCGGGCATCATTTCCACCGTGTGGGACGGGATCGTCACGGCCGCGAAGGCCGCGTTCACCTTGATCGCAACGGTGGTGCTGACCCCATGGCAGCTCGCGTTGACCGAATTGGGCAAGGCGTTCGACTGGCTGAACACGAACGTGTTCCAGCCCGGATGGTCCGCGATCCAAGACGTGTTCTCCAGCGCGTGGTCATTCATCCAGACGAACATCATCAAACCGTTCCAGGACGGGTTGAAGACCATAGGCGACGCATTCGACTGGCTGAACACCACCATCATCCAACCCGTGTGGAACGCGATCCTGTCGACATGCACGACCGCGTGGAACACGTTGAAAACCACTGTGTTCGACACGTGGAACGCCGCGGTCAAGGCGATCGGCGACGCGTGGAACTGGCTGTACACGAACGTGATACAACCTGTATGGAACGGCATCCAGACGGCGTTCACGACCGCGTGGAACATCATCAAACGAGTGGTCATCGACGCGTGGAACCGTGAGATACAGGGCTGGGGTCGCATCTTCAACTGGCTATACAACAACGTCGTCAAACCCGTATGGGACGGCATCAAATCCGTGTTCACCTCGACGTGGAACTGGATCAGCCGCAACGTCATCGACCCGTTCAAGCAAGGCGTTGACAACCTCGGCAAGGCCATGCAGAACATGAAGGACATGGCCTCCCGCGCTTGGGACGGGTTGAAGGAGGCATGCGCCAAACCGGTCCGCTGGGTCGTGCAGACCGTGTACGAGGGCGGCATCCGCAAGGTGTGGAACGGTGTGGCCGACGCGGTCGGTTTGAAACTGAAACTGCCAGCCGGACCGAAGTTCGCGCGAGGCGGCGTCATGCCCGGGTACACGCCGGGCCGTGACGTCATGATGGCCGCCGTCTCCGGCGGCGAGGCTATCATGCGCCCCGAGTTCACGCGCGCCATGGGCAAGGACTGGATCTACATGATGAACCGTCTCGCCCGGCAGGGCGGCCCCAAGGCCGTCAGGCAGGCGGTCGCAGGCTCCATGCCCGCGTTCAGGGACGGCGGAGTCGTCGGGTCGATCAAGTCCACACTCGGCAACATCGCCGACGGCGTGGCCGATTTCGTCTCTAATCCGTCCGGGTTCGTCACCAATCGTATTCTCGCGCCGGTCAAGGCGCAGATCGCCGGGTGGATGACCAACCCGTGGAACCGGATGATCGTCCAAATGCCCGTCAAGTGGGCGCAGGCGCTGGCGGACAAGGCGAAGGACGCGATCGGCTCGATCGGCGCCGGCATCGGTGGCGCGGTGTCGGGCATGGTCACGAACTTCAAGGCGTCTGCGGGCGTGGCCCAGTGGACGCCGCAGGTGCTGACCGCCCTCGCGATGCTGGGCCAGCCCGCCTCATGGCTGCAGACAGTGCTGCGCCGCATGAACCAGGAGTCGGGCGGCAACCCGAACGCGATCAACAACTGGGATTCGAACGCGAAGGCCGGCCACCCGTCGCAGGGCCTCATGCAGACGATCCCGTCGACGTTCGCCGCGTACGCGGGACCGTTGCGTTCCCGCGGCATCCTCGACCCGCTGGCGAACATCTACGCCGGCTTGAACTACGCGATCCACCGTTACGGTTCGCTGGCCGCATTGAATCGGCCGGGCGGGTACGCGCTCGGCGGCATCGTACCGATGCTCGCCAAGGGCGGCACCGTCATCCGCGACGGGGTCGCGATGGTCGGCGAGAAGGGCCCGGAGCTCCTGAACCTGCCCGCCGGCGCCCAAGTGAGGCCCCTCGGCACGACGGTCGTGAACCAGTCGTACCGGACGGAAACCGCGGGCACGTCCGACGACGACCGTCTCGTCGACGCGCTGGCCACGGCCCTCGAACGGCTGCCGGTCGTGGTGACCTACTCCGGCGCGCGGGCGGCGGCCATCGCGTTGGCGCCCGCCATGAGCGACGAGATCGGACGACTGCAGATGAGAGGTGTCTGACATGGATTGGGATACCTACGGGCGTACGCGGGTCACACACCCCGAACCGCCCGACGGCAGCGGATTGACCATCAACGGCGAACCGTTGCACAAGCTCGGATTGTGGCTGGCCGACAACCCGGAGCTCGCGGCCGCGACCCCCACGGCCCAGTACACCAGCATCCCCGGCACGTACGGGTCCGTCGACACGAGCCTGTACGACCTGTCCGGGCACATCCTCACTGGCCGCCGCGACCTGACCATCCACTTGGTCACGGCGGGCGACGAGCCCGAGGCGACCGAAACCATGAGGAAGGTCGCCGCATGGCACGGGACGACGGTCTCCGTATGGTGGAGGCTCTGGCCGGGCACGCTGCACGGCGTGTGCTCCGTGGGAGCGTGGACCGAGCACCGTGACCTGAACGCCCGCTTCCAGGGCCTGACCGCGGACCTGACCATATCCTGCGAGCCGCTGATGGACGGCACCCCGCTGGCGTTCACGATCGACGTGGACGGGGCGACCGCGCGCATCGAGGGCAACCGGCCCACAGGCCCGCTCGTGCGGACCACGCCGCCGGCCGCCACGAAACGCCTCTACCTGACGTTCGGCGACCGGCAGCTCGTGTTCAACCACGATTTCAACGGCGCCGAACAGCTGGTCGTGGACTGCACCGGGCGCAAGCCCGTCAGCCGGATCGGCGACGCCGTGCTGTTGCCGTCGGTCGATTCGGACTATCCGGTACTGGTCCCGGGATTCATGTCGTGCACGATCAGCGCCGGCGAGATGACCGTCACCTACACGCCGAAATGGATGATCTAAGGGGAGTTGCCGTGGTCATACGGTTCATGCTGTTCGACTCGATGGGCGTGCAGAAGGCGCCCACGCTCGACCTGTGGAACGCGGTGCGGGAACGCACGATCGGCGACTCATGGAAGGACTCGTTCCAGGCGGACTGCGCCGGAACGGTCGACAAGGGCATGTACATCGTGTTCGAGGATTACGACGGCTGGTGCGAGTACCGGGTCACCGCGCCGGACGACATCCGGCAGGACGCCGGACCGTCCGGCAACATACAGGCGGTCAACAGCGTGCAGGAGCTGGACTCGACCAGCATGTTCGACGAGCACGGCT
Source organism: Bifidobacterium rousetti (assembly GCF_008698235.1). Taxonomy (GTDB): domain Bacteria; phylum Actinomycetota; class Actinomycetes; order Actinomycetales; family Bifidobacteriaceae; genus Bifidobacterium; species Bifidobacterium rousetti. The sequence continues at coordinate 36,767 of NZ_PEBH01000001.1, read as the reverse complement.
TCCACGAGACCGGGATCGGCGTGCGCCGCGCCGCCGAGGCGTGCATCAACGGCACACGCTGGTATGTCGGCGACCTCGACGAGACGGACGAGCATGGGACGCGTGTGCTGCATGACGTGTCGTTCGACCCCGGGACCGGCGGATGGACGGCATTGCAGCAGGTCGCGAAAACATGGGGCTTGGAGATCTCCACCACCATCCGCATGGAATCCACCAGGGACAGTGTGGGGCAACGGTACGTGAACCTCACCCGGCACCGGGGTTCCACGACGCCCGTGTCCCGGTTCGAGTATTCGGCCGACCTGAAGAGCGTGCGCCGCACGTTCGACGCGCGCGAACCCGTCACCCGCCTCTACGCGTTCGGCAAAACCGTGAAGGACGAGACTAACGGCACGGAAAGCCCGGTGACGGTCGAGCCCATCATCGGCAAACCGTACATCGACGCGGACCCCGGCATACTGGACAGGTGGGGTGTCGCCGGGCCCGACGGCGACCGGCGTCCGTTGATCGGCAGCGTCTCGTACACGGACATCGAGGACCCCGGCGCCCTGTACGACAAGGCGTTGGAGCAGATGAAGACCTTGTCCGCGCCGTCGGTCTCCTACGAGGCCGAGGTCACGGACATCCCCGGCATGGACGAGAGCCTGACCATCGGCGACGCCGTGCAGGTCATCGACACCAGTTTCACGCCGGACCTGCGGTTGGAGGCGCGGGCCATCGGCATCAAACAGGACCTCGTCACGGGGTCCCGCGTCGTCACCCTCGGGTCGATCGTGGAAAGCCTCGCGGAGAAGCAGACGATCATCACCCGCACCGCGCAGACGGTCGCGGAGGGCAAGCCCGTGTGGGACGCGGCGTCGGGCATCGCGGACGCGGCCCACTCGACCGCGACCGACGCGTACAACGAGGCCACCGGCCTGTCGGAGAAGGTCGATACGGCTGTGTCCTCGGCTACGGCCGCGCAGACGACCGCCACGGCGGCTCAAACTGCCGCGTCTGCGGCGGATTCGACGGCCAAGGCCGCTGCCGCTCAGGTCGCGCTGGTGGGCGGCATGACGGATGTGACGTTCACGGTGGCCGAGTTCGGTGATGGGTTGTCCGTCACGAAGGCCGTCACGAATCTTCCCGCGTCGATGGTGGCGGGCGCTCCCCCCGTGCGCGCCCAACAGGATTTGTGGGGCGTCTGCCAGCCGATCGTGCTGGATCACGATTCCGACGAGTCGATTCCGGCGGGGTCGATTCGCGTGGATGTGAAATCGAAGCCGACCGCCGATCTGATCGTCCGGCTGGCCGCGTTGAAGGGAGCCGCGTCATGATCGTGCAGACCCCTGCGGGCGGTGGCGTGCAGGAGACGCCCACCGACCAGTTGACCTCGACCGACGTGCTCCTGTTGCACGCGAGGGCCGGATTGCAGATGGTTCCCGCCGATGATGCGGTGGCCGTCGCCTGTAAGGCGTTGGGCGTGGACACGTTGACGTTGGACGAGTTGCAGTCGAACGCGACGGTGCTCGCGCAGGTCAAGGACAGTCCCCTCGCGGCCGCGTGCATCCGGTTGTCCTCCGAAGCCGCTCGGGCGTTGGGTTTGGACGAGGTGGACGTGACCGACGCGGAGCAGATGACCGCGCTCTCGAAGGACACGGCGAAGCTGCTGGAGTTCTGCAAGAACGGCAAGCTGTTGGCCCGTATGGCGCGCTCCACGGTGAATTCCGGCACTATGAGCGTGCTCAAGGCCATCAACCAGTCCGCCACGCTCCTCCAATGGGTGTACCAGAGCGTGGCCGCGTCTGGCTGGTTCACGGCGAAATCGACCAGCTATCAGGATGGCGTCGCGAGCCTGAACACGTACGGTACCGCTTCGGCGGCGGCGAACTGCATCATCCTCACCGCCACCGGCTACTGGAGCACGGCGAGCACCCAGTTCACGAACGTCTTCGTCAACGGCGAGCAGGTCAGCAACGGTTCCCTCGTGAACACGAGCCGACCCACCACGGTCACGAAGACGAACATCGGTGCCGTGTCGCTTCCGGTGACGACGTGGACGGAGACGAGCGACGCGTATGCGGCTATGGCCTCCTACACGGGTCTTGACCTAGGTGATTCGATCTGGCAGTACCCCGATTCCGCGTCCCTGACCACTGGCGGCGTCACGTTCACGCGCAGCGGCGACAGAGTCGCCGTGAAGGGCACCAGCTCGTCGGGCGCATGGCCGGTTTATGGCAAGAGCGTCACGCTTGCGGCGGGCAAATACCATCTCGCCATCAGCGGCGCGGTGAACGTGAAGGCCGAAATCAAATCCGGCAGCACGTCCTATCTGAACACGGGCGCAAGCAAGTACGAGGCCACGTTGAACGCGGGCACGTACAACCTGAACCTGTTCGTCAGCCCGTCGACCTCGGTGGACGAGACCGTCACACCGTGGCTGGTGAAACTCTCCTAACCCCCAAACAACCAAACCATAAGCCACTCCACATCGGGGTGGCTTTATTGTTATCCGAAAGGAAGTCATTATGGCTTTGGCCTCGAACCGGCGCATCCCGGTCATCATCAATCTGGCCAACGACTACCAGCCGCCCATCCGATTGAATCAGGGCGATCTGGCGGGCCGTACGATCCGCGTGGTCGTGACGGACAACGGCGCGCCCGTCACCGACAGCCTCAAAGCGAGACTCACCTATAACACGAACCCGGCGGATTCGACCAGTGTGGGCGATTTCGTGCCCATGAACCCGGTCAGCGGGGCCGCGACGGCCACGTTCGAGAAACCCGTGCCCACCTCGGCCCTCGCCCGGTCTGGTGAGATCATGATGGGCGTCGACGTATTGGACGGCGACACCGTCATCGCGTCCCGCCCGTTCAAGGCGCTCGTGGACCCCTCCGTCATCAACTATGATGCGACCACCGACGACGGGCGCGGCTATTTCGAGGCCATGCTTAAGAACATTCAGGATTACGCGGACTTGGCTCAGGAGTATGCTCAGGCCGCGCAGGACGCGGCCGCGAACTTCGGCATCAGCATCGGCACCGTGGACACGGTGGAACCGGGCGGCAAGGCCACCGCAACTTTGGACAAGAACGCCGGCCAGAACATCCTGAACTTGGGTATCCCGCAGGGCGAGGTGGGACCGCAGGGCGTCGCCGGACCGCAAGGCCCCACGGGACCGCAGGGGCCGAAGGGCGATGTGGGCACCGGGTTGCGCATCCGCGGCTCCGTCACCAGCAAGGATGATCTGCCGACCTCGGGCGTGGAGCAGGGCGACGGCTACCTCGTGGGCACCGATTTGTACATTCGCATCGGAGACAACTGGGAGAACCAAGGTAGTTTCACCGGCCCCGCAGGAGCCGCCGTCTACCTCGCTTCCGTGAAGGTCGAACCGAGCACGACCGTCGCCAAAAGCTCGATCACGTTGGGTCCGAACCAGACGATCAAGGTCGGGGACACCATCCTCTCCAGTGATGGCCGCACGTATCAGGTGCAGACCGTCGCGGACGACAACTTCACCGTCGGCACGCTCATCAGTTCGATCAACGTGGGTGTGGCCGGCCCCAAGGGCGACAAGGGCGAGACCGGACCCCAAGGACCGCAGGGCCCCAAGGGCGACAAGGGCGACAAGGGCTTCACCACCGTGAGCGCCGAAACCGTCGAGGGCAGTGCGGTCACGGCCACGCTGAATGGCACGGATTTGCATTTCGGTTTGCCGACCAAGGGAGCTAAGGGCGACACCGGCCCCGCAGGACCGAAGGGCGATCCGGGTGAGCGTGGCCCCCAGGGGCCGCAGGGCGAGCGTGGCGCGACCGGCGCGCAGGGTCCGGCCGGTCAGGACGGCCGTGACGGCGAGACGCCGAGTCTGTCCGGTTACGCGACCCAGTCGTGGTGTCAGAGCAATTTCGTGGACAAAGGGGATTACCAAACCCTCAAAGTTCAGTCTGGTAGTTGGAGTTGTGGCACTCTTGCTGAGCAGGAACGCAAGGATACGTCAGTATCGTTTTCGGGGTTTTCGCAAACCCCGATAGTCGTAGCGACGTGCAATTCGGCTAGCGTTAATGTCCACACTAACGGGGTTACATCTAGTGGCTGCAATATACAAGTCTGGAGCATGTATAACAACAGCGCCTATGGCGAATGGTACGCAATCGGCTACTGAGGTAATTACCAAACCCTCAAAACCGATTCCGGTTCGTGGGGCGGTTCCGGTCAATGGGGGTCCACGAGGATCAACTTCAACCAGAACTTCACCCGCACGCCGGCCCTGACCGTGAACGTGGGACAGGCCAACGTCAACGTGGTGACACAGACGCTAACCTCCAGCGGCTCAACGATCGCGTGGTACATCACAGACGGAGGCACGGGAAGTGTGAACGGCACATGGAGTGCGGTCGGAATCTAGAGTCAGATTCCGACCGCACTCCAGTCGGGGTCCACGTTCCCGTACTGCTTAGAAGTTGGTTGCACCCTTAGCGCCATTGATATGCACTCCACCCGAATCAACCATGATGTTGTAACCGCCGAACTGGATGGCACTGTAACTCGGAGTTAGGTCCACTCGCGCAGCGCTTCCGTACCGCAGGTGTGTGGATGATCCCCCGAGAGACAGTGTGGCGACTCCACCACCAAGGTCGATTGACTGCGCATCAGGGTTAAAGGTTTGGTAATACCTCAGCTTGAGCCGATGGCTGTCCATGATCCGCTAGCGGTCGATGCCGCACCCGGCGCGTACGCCTGCACGGAGAAACCGCTGCTGCTCACGCTATCCGGGTGGACCGATACGTTGGCCGCTCCGCATGTCACGCACACCACAGGCGTGGAGCGGAACGACTGGTTGAAGTACACTCGCGTCGACTGCATCTCGCCAGACGCCAGCGAACCGATTCGCCAACTACCGCTCTGAATCAACGGGGATTGGTAATCCTACGCAAGCCGGTTTTGGCCGTTTGGGCCGTTTGCGAACACGCCGCTTGATGTGACCATTACGTTGTAGCTACCGTACGCGATGGCCGCGTAACTGCCTGTCAAATCGACGTGCGCGCTACCGTAGTTCAGGTTCGATGAACTAGCCTTCAATTTCAGTGTTGCGTCTCCTCCACCGAGGGTAATCGACGTCGCCGTGGTGTCGAAGGGTTGGTAATGCTTACGCCAGCTTCTTTTGTCCCGAGGGACCATTCGCAAAAGCACCTTCTGGAGTAACCAAGAAGTAGTAATCACCATAGGCTATTCCTGCTCGACCAGAGGAGAGATCAACGTGCGCATCACCATAGGCAAGATTGGCTGAACCACTTTTGAGCGTCAATTGTGCAGGACCGCCACCGAGGGAGATGGTTGATGCACTCGGGTCGAAGGGTTGGTAATACCTCAGAAGTGGGTTACACCTTTTGCACCATTGATGTGAACCCCGTTCGCATCAACGATGACGTTGTACTGACCATAGGCGATTGCCGTGTAGCTAGGCTCACAATCGGTGTGACTGTTGCTGCCGTATCTCAGGCTGGCCTCCCCGGATGACAGAGACACATTGGCTGCACCTCCACCGACTGTAAGGGTGACAGCATCGAGGGATTGGTAATACCTCAGACACCAAATGCGTACCAGAAAATCTGCCCGGAACGTGGAGATGTGTGGGCCACGTATCCCTGCACGCTGAAGCCTGTCGAAGAGATGTTCTTCACATGCACGACAAGACGCGCCTGATCCGAGCCCACTGTGACTGCTGGCGGATTGGAGAACCTTCGATTGAAACTCACGTTCCATTCGCTGGACCCCTGTCCGTCCAAGCTGAAGCCGAGCGAGCCACTGTCGGCTACAGGGGTTTGGTAATCCTATGCGAGTTTCTTGCCATTGGACCATACACCGTCTGACTGTACGGTCAGGTTATAGTTGCCAAAGGCCATCCCGGCATATCCAGAGGTAACGGCTACCTGAGCTGATCCATAGGCGAGGATAGCCGCCCCGCTTTTGAGGGTCAACGTCGCAGGGCCTCCACCAAGGTTAATGTTCACCGCGTCCGTGTCGAAGGGTTGGTAATCCTCTAGGCGTTCAGTAATGCCTTCTCCCAAGTGCGTTGTGCGTCTTTGAGGACGCTGAGGTCTGGGCGCAGGTAGTAGCGTGCCGTGGTCTGGATCGACGTGTGGCCTAGGGCGCGGCTGACTACGGTGACGTCCACTCCTGCGGCCAACGCGGTCGTAGCCCAACTGTGGCGCAGGTTGCGGCGTGGCACGAGCGGCAGGTCGTTCTTGCGGCACCACGCGCGGTATTTCCGGTCCACCTGCGGCGGGGTAAGCGTGCCCACGAGCCGGCCTTTGCGTTTGATCTGGCGAAGCCGGTTGACCGCGAAACGCGGCAGGACCACGGCCCTGCGGCTCAACGGCGTCTTCGGCGGCACGGTGAGCTCACGCCCGTTGACCCATTGCACGCAGCGGACGATCCGCGTCTCGCCCGTCACCAGATTGATGTCGCCCCATTCGAGGCCGTGCGCCTCCTCAGTGCGCAATCCCAGGGTGACGGAGCAGATGAGCCATGCTTCCAATTCATGCCCGAAGAAGCCTTGCAATAGGGCTTTGACCTGACTCGCGTCGAGCACGTCGGGCCTGTAGTCGGGCTTGCGTGGCGGCGTGACCCGCATGGTCACGTCCACGTCCAACAGTCCCCATCTGACGGCCTTGCGGAGCATGGCGCGCAGGACGCCCCACGCCTTGGCCGCGCCTCCCCTTGTGGGGATCGACGCGAGCCACGTCTCGATGCGTTCCACATCCAAGTCCGTTAGCTCGCAGTCACCGAGCTTCACGATATGCGTGCGCCATGCGCTCTCGTACCCGGTGATCGTGACCTCGCGCAACCCTGCCAGTGACGGCCGGTAACGGCGCGTCCAAAACTCCTGTAACAGCATTTATCCTCCAATAATCCCCCACGCCCGATGGCCCTATGCTACCGGCATCGCGTGGGGGATTCCGATAGTAAAGGAGCCTCGGTTTGACTGAGACTGTGCCCGTTTGGGCGGTGATTCTGACGGCGGTTATTGGGTCGGGAGCCTCGGGCACGCTCGTCGCGTGGATGCTCCAACGCATCGACCGGCGTAACCGGCTGCTGACCAAGGACGATCTGGACAAGGCGTTGTCGGACAGTCCGATCATCAGGGAGATTCTGACGAAGCTCGACCGGGATTGGAACCGGTTGAACCAGTTCGAACTCAACCAGTTGCGCGCCGAACTGTTCGCACACACTCGAAGCCGCACCCAGCACGAACGCCAGCTCGAAGCGGGCAAGGAGTACGTGAGCAAGGGCGGCAACGGTTTGGGCCACGCGCGTTTCGACTGGCTCACCAAGGACTACGAGCAGAGACTAGCGGACTGCGACTGGGATTACACGAAAACCCACCACAACAACGATTAAGGAGAATCATGGCATTACAAGGAATTGACGTGTCGAACTGGCAGAAAGGCATTGATCTGACTGCTGTCCCGGCCGATTTCGTCATCAGCAAGGCCACGCAGGGCACCGGCTATGTGAGCCCGGATTGCGCGCGGCAGGTCGAACAGGCTCGGGGCGCGGGCCGATTGTTTGGCGTCTACCACTACATCGACGGTTCCGACGCGGCCGGGGAGGCCGACTGGTTCGTGAACAATTGCGCGAACTGGACCGGCAAGGGAATCCTCTGTTTGGACTGGGAGTCGAATCAGAATCGGGCGTGGGGCAACGAAGCGTACCTCGAAAGGGTCATCGAGCGTGTGATCGACCGCACGCACATCCCCCCGATGGTCTACGTTCAGGCGTCCCGTCTCGCTCAGGTCGCCCCCATCGCCAAGCGGCATGACTGCGGCCTGTGGGTCGCCCAGTACGCGAGCATGAATGCGACCGGCTATCAGGAGTCGCCGTGGAACGAGGGCGCGTACTCGTGCGCCATCCGCCAGTACACGTCCGCTGGACGGTTGAACGGCTGGAATGGGAACCTCGATTTGAACAAGTTCTACGGGGACAAGACAGCGTGGGTCGCGTATGCGACGGGCGGCACCACGCCCAAGCCGGAGAAACCATCCGTCCCGCAGATCACGGTCGATGGCTACTGGGGCAAAGCCACCACGCTGAGACTCCAGCAGGTGTTGGGCGCACCCTATCAGGACGGTCTCATCAGCCGTCAGAACCCCCAGTGGAAAACCCGCTGCCCCGGATGCACCGACGGCTGGGAGTGGAAGCTGGGTCGCGGCGGCTCGCAGACCATTTCGATCATCCAGCAGCGTCTCGGCGTCACCCCGGACGGGCTGATCGGACCCAACACGATCAACGCTCTGATCCAGCGGTTCAAGCCGGAATCCGGCGCGACCGTATTGGACGGCCGTCTCGACGGCCCCTCCATGACCATCAAGGCCATGCAACATCGTCTCAACCAGAACAAGTTCTAACGAAAGGAGCCTATTATGGCTGAACACAAGGAAACCACGACCATTCCCGGCCTCACCGCTGAGCGAGTGAAGGCCATCGCCCTGCTCATCGTCCAGTTGTATTCGATCGCTCAGACCGGCCTCTCGTTGGCCGGCATCAGCCAACTGCCGTTCACCACCGATCAGGTGAGCACCGCCATCACCGGCGTGATCGCGGTCGCCACCTCCATTTACGCATGGTGGCGCAACAACAACGTCACCGAGGCCGCGTTCGCTGGTTCCCAGTTGACCAGGAGCATCAAGAACGGCGACATCGACACCGTGCAGGGGACGAGCGCGGCCCCGGACGTGAAGCCCGTGGACGACACCAGCCTGTACGCGCGTGACGAGAACGGCGACGTGATCTATGACCCGTTGACGAACACTCCCGTCATCAACGTGGAGTGAGCATGGGCAACGTCAACACGTTGATCGACCGGATGCGCTACTGGTGCGCGTCCGGCAACCTCGGGTATGACCAGGCGCAACGCTGGGACATCCGCGTGGGCGGCGAATGCGACTGCTCCTCGCTGGTGATCCACTGCCTGAAAGAGGCGGGATTCGACACCGGGTCCAGCTCGTACACGGGCAATATGTCGGCCCAGCTCACCGTGCGCGGTTGGAGGAGACTCCCCAACAACGGCCGACCCCAGCCCGGCGACATCCTCCTCAACGACGTGCATCACGTCGCCGTCTACCTCGGCAACGGCCTCCTCGCACAGGCCAGCATCGATGAGCGCGGCCGCGCGTCGGGCGGCAGGAGCGGCGACCAGACCGACCACGAAACCAACATCCGAAGCTACTACAACTACCCGTGGAACTGCTACTTGAGGTTCACGGGCGCACAGGAAGGAAACGATATGGCGTCAGCCGCAGAAGTGTGGACCTACAACTGGCAGAACACCGCGAACGGCGGCAACACCTACAACGCCCTGATGGGCACCGCCACCAACACGGATCGTACGTGGCGGTATTTGCAGCCGAGGTTCCTTGGTTCGAAGGACTCCACCACGCGACTGCTGTGGATTCCGGGACAGGACGTGATCCCGCTCTACGAGCCGAGCGAGATGAACGAGGTCGCCGGAGATTATAAGAACATCACCGGCCACACGATCCCGACCATCCTGTTCAGCACGAAGAAGCAGCTCGACTACTTCATCTCGATCGTCACCAACAAAACCGCTGACGAACGCAAGCAGTACAAGTGACGACTACCGCCCCTCTACCCAGTACCGGGTGCGAGGGGCGGTTTTCGCGTTGCGGGAGTATGTTTCACGGGCCAGTTTTTTGCCCACATTTTGCCCACGGTCACCACCGAAACATCACGAAAAAGACCGAAAATCACCGAAATGAAAAAGCCACTCACCCTTACTCTCGTAAGGGAAAGCGGCTTATACCAACCCTCGCTCAGCTCAGCGCGTCCTTCAGCTTGCTGAAGAAGCCCTTCTTGCCGCCCGCGGCGCCGGCGGCGGGGCGGGAGCTCTGCGCCACATGGGTGGCGCCTTCGTCGTGCGAGGCGGCGAAGCGTTCGATCAGGTCGCGCTCGTCGTCGGAGAGCTTGGTGGGGATCTCGACGGCGATGTGGGCGATGAGGTCGCCGCGCTCGCCCTGCTCGCGCATGCGCGTGACGCCGAGACCCTTCAGGGTGACGGTGTCCTCCGGCTGGCATCCTGCCGGCACGGAGACGGTCTGCTTGCCGTCGAAGGTCTCGATCTCGAGGTCGTGGCCAAGCACGGCCCAGCTCATCGGCACGCGCACCCAGCAGTGCAGGTCGTCGCCGTCGCGGGTGAACTGCTTGTTCGACCTGATGCGGATGTCGACGTACAGGTCGCCGGCCGCGCCGCCGCCCTCGCCGACCTCGCCCTGGTTGGCGAGGCGGATGCGGGATTCGTCGCGGATGCCGGCGGGCACCTTGACGCCCACGTTGCGCGTCACGCGCACGCGACCGTGGCCCATGCACGAGGGGCACGGCTTGGAGATGATGTCGCCGTGGCCCTCGCAGCGCTCGCACGGCGCGGAGGTCATCATCTGACCGAGCATCGTACGCACGACCTTCTGGCGGAAGCCGCTGCCGTGGCAGTCGGGGCAGGTCGTCGGCTTGGAGCCGTCCGCGGAGCCGGTGCCGGAGCAGTCGGGGCACAGTCCGAACGTGGTGATGCGCACCTGCTCGGTGCCGCCGAACACCGCGGTCCTCAGGTCGATCGTCATGCTGGCGAGCGCGTCTCGGCCGGGCTGGGTGCGTGGGGTCGGGCCCTGCGCGCCGCCGCCGAACGCGCCGCCGAAGAACGTGCTGAACACGTCGCCCATATCGCCCATGCCGCCGAAGCCGGACTGGCCGAATCCCGCGGAGGCGTTGGGGTCGTTCGGGTCGACGCCGGAGTCGTACATGCGGCGCTTGTCGGGGTCGCGCAGCACCTCGTAGGCGTTGTTGACCTCCTTGAACTTGTCCTCGAACTGGGGTCCGGCGATGTCGGGATGGTACTTGCGGCTCATCTTGCGATAGGCCTTCTTGATGTCCTCTTCGCTCGCGGTGCGGTCGACTCCCAGCACCTCGTAGTAATCTGCCACGGTTCGTTCGGTCCTTTATTTTGGTTGTGTGCTAGCGGGTTATTGTGTCACAAGGCTCGGTCAGGGATGATCCGGGACGGTCCGGCTTGATCGGGGGCCTCGGCGCCGTCCGGTGTCGCCGGCGCGGACGGGGATGCTCCGGAATCGACCTCGTCGCCTCCCGCGTTCCCGTCGACGCCGCGGCCCGATTCCCCGGTCTCGCCGTCGGCGAGGAACGCGGTCAGGTAGCGTGCGACGGCGCGGACGGCGGCGATGGTGGTCGCGTAGTCCATATGCGTCGGTCCGATCGAACCGATGAAGGCGACGGGCTCGCCGGCCGTGTTCTCGACGGCCGCTCGCGCCACCGGCGCCGCGTCCGCCCCCGGTTCGGGGCCGGACGCCGTCCCGTCCGCCCCGGACGTGCGGTCCGTGTCGGCGTGGCCGTAGCCGCTGGAGACGACGGCGGCGTGCATGAGCCCCGGCGTGTGCGTCTCGGAGCCGATCGCGACGCCGACGCCGTCGACACGGGGCGACTCCTCGCTCAGCGCGCTCATCAGCTTCATCAGCACGACCTGCTCCTCGAGCGCGTCGAACAGGGGCGCGAGATCGGATACAGCGCGCTGGTGGGCGAGGCTGGAGGCGCCGGACATGTACAGTTCGCTCGCCCGCTCGTCGTCGGCCATCGATGCGAACGCCTGCGCGAGCCGTTCGGCGAGGGGCGCGAGGTCACGGAACCGCGGCCGGGACGGCAGGGCGCGCACCCGTCCGGCCGCCGCCGGCAGCGACAGACCCGCGCATCCGGCGTTGACGGCGTCGGTGAACTCGCCCAGATCGCGGGTGGACGGCATGTCCTGCACGACGATCGTGTGCTGGGCGACCCGTCCGGTGTCGGTGATGACGACCGCCAGCAACGTAGCCATGGCGACCGGCACGAGCTCGACGTGGCGCAGCGTGGATCTGGCGAGCGACGGCGAGGCGACGACGGCCACCTGGCCGGTGATCCGGGCGAGGAGCCGGGCCGCGCGCTGGAGGGTGTCCTGCAGGCTGGCCGATCCGGACAGGAAGCTGTCGATGCCGTTGCGCTGGGCCTTGGACAGGGGCACGACGGTGGCCAGACGGTCCACGAAGTATCGGTATCCCTTCTCCGTGGGCACACGGCCGGCCGAGGTGTGGGGCTGGATGAGATAGCCCTCGTCCTCAAGCGCGGCCATGTCGTTGCGGACCGTCGCCGAACTCACCCCCAGATCGTGCTGCTTGGTGAGCGAGCCGGAACCGACCGGCTCCTGGGAACGGATATAGTCCTCGACGACGGCGCGCAGGACCAGCATGCGCCTCGACTGGGGCATCGCGCACCTCCTTGGATCTCGCCGGACGGGCCGTTCATACGTACCCGTCCGGCAGTGTTCATCAACAATTCATGTCCCGGACCCGACCACGGCACCGGGCGTCCATCCGCCCCTCCGACCAGGGGCCGACGGCCTTCCGGACACCGTCGAAACCGGGTCCGAACCGACATGACGACCGCCCCGGAAGCCACCGAAACGGCCGTTTTCGTCTGTTTCATTGTATTAGCACTCCGATATGTCGAGTGCTAACGCGTTCGTCGGCAGCGTAGAGGCACATCCTGTGAACGCTAACAGAACAGAAGTTACCAAAACACGCCAAAATCACACCACTACGTCGCGAAAGGACGGTAACATGGGCATCGCAATGTGAGGGCGTCTTGCGCTCGGCACAAGCCGGATACGCGGCCCGACCAATTGGAAGGAAAGTAATCCATGACCGAATTCAAGGAGACCGAACTGGACGAGCGCGCCATCAAGATGGCGAAGGTCCTGTCGGCCGACGCGGTTGAGAAGGCCGGTTCCGGCCACCCCGGTTCCCCCATCTCCCTGGCGCCCGTCGCCTACACCCTGTACCAGCACTTCATCAAGCATGATCCGAACGATCCCAACTGGGAGGGCCGCGATCGCTTCATCCTTTCGGGCGGTCACGCATCCCTCACCCAGTACGTTCAGCTGTACTTCTCCGGCTACGGCGTGACCCTGGACGACCTCAAGCACTTCCGCGGCGGCGCGGACACCCGCACCCCGGGCCACCCGGAGTACGGCCTGACCCCGGGCATCGAGATGACCACCGGCCCGCTGGGCCAGGGCTTCGCCTCCGCCATCGGCTTCGCGTACGGCGAGCGCTTCCAGCGCGGCCTGCTCGACCCGAACACCCCGAAGGAAGAGTCCCCCTTCTACCACAAGATCTGGGCGATCTGCGGTGAGGGCGACATCGAGGAGGGCATCTCCGGCGAAGCCGCCTCGCTGGCCGCCAACCAGAAGCTCGGCAACCTGACCGTGATCTTCGACGCCAACCGCATCCAGATCGAGGGCGACACCAACCTGGTGCTGGCCGAGGACGTGCTCAAGCGCTTCCAGGCCTACGGCTGGTACACCGACGAGTTCAGCTTCATCCAGCCCGACGGCTCCTACAAGGAGGACATCGAGGGTCTGGCCGACGTCATCGCCAAGGCCGAGGCCGCCGCCCCGGACCAGCCGAAGCTCATCAAGGTCCACTCCCTGATCGCCTGGCCGACCCCGGGCAAGACCAACGACCCGTCCTCCCACGGCTCCAAGCTGGGCGCCGAGGCCGTCGCCGGCCTCAAGAAGATCCTCGGCTACGACCCGGAGGAGTCCTTCCACGTCGACGAGGAGGCCCTCGCCCACGCCCGCAAGGTCGCCGAGCGCGGCCTCGAGGCCCACAAGGAATGGGACGAGAAGTTCGACGCGTGGCGCAAGGCCAACCCGGACAAGGCCGCCCTGTACGACCGTCTGAAGGCCGGCGAGCTGCCGGAGGGCTTCGACAAGGCCATCGATGACCTCGAGGCCACCTTCGAGGTCGGCAAGGGCGTCGCCACCCGTGGCGCCTCCGGCTCCGTCCTCAACGCCATCGCGGCCGTCATGCCGGAACTGTGGGGCGGCTCCGCCGACCTCGGCGGCTCCAACAAGACCGACCTCAAGGGCGCCGCCACCTTCGCCCCGGCCGAGTGCGCCACCGCTCAGTGGCCGAACTGCAACGAGTTCGGTCGCCAGCTGCACTTCGGCGTGCGCGAGTTCACCATGGGCTGCATCACCAACGGCATCCTGCTGGGCTCCCACACCCGTCCGTTCGGCGGCACCTTCTTCATGTTCTCCGACTACGAGCGCTCCGCCGTCCGTCTGGCCGCCCTCATGGAGATCCCGAACCTGTACATCTGGTCCCACGACTCCGTCGCCGTCGGCGAGGATGGCCCGACCCACCAGCCGATCGAGCACCTGGCCTCCTTCCGCGCCATCCCGCAGCTCGAGGTCATCCGCCCGGCCGACGCCTTCGAGACCGCCGAGGCCTACCGCTACTTCTTCGAGAAGAAGAACACGCTGCCGGGCGCCATGGTGCTGACCCGTCAGGGCGTGCCGGTGCTCGCCGAGACCGCCGCCAAGGCCAAGGACGGTGTCCGCAAGGGCGCCTACGTCCTGGTCGACACCGAGGGCACCCCGGACGTCATCCTTCTGGCTTCCGGCTCCGAGGTCCAGTGGGCCGTGGCCGCCGCCAAGACCCTGGCCGGCGAGGGCGTCAAGGCCCGCGTCGTCTCCGTGCCGTCCATGGAGTGGTTCGAGGAGCAGGACGCCGAGTACAAGGAGGCCGTGCTTCCGGCCGCCGTCAAGGCCCGCGTCTCCGTCGAGGCCGGCGTGGCGATGCCGTGGTACAAGTACCTCGGCTCCTACGGCAAGCCCGTCTCCATCGAGCAGTTCGGCCTGCAGGGCAACGGCGCGCAGAACATGATCGACCTCGGCATCACCGCCGAGCACGTGGTCGAGGCCGCCAAGGCCTCCATCGCGGAAGTCGAAGCCGCCAAGTGACCCGTCGGCCGGTGGCCTTCGCCGCTACGGCGCGAAGGCCACCGGCCCTCCCCCACCCAACAAGATTTCCAAGTTTGATCCAATAAGGTATCAAGGAGAAAATAAATGACTGAAGCAACTCAGCGTACGTCCGACAACGGCGTTTCCATCTGGCTGGACGACCTGTCCCGCTCCCGCATCGAGTCCGGCTCCCTGCAGGACCTCATCGCCAACAAGAACGTGGTCGGCGTCACCACCAACCCGTCCATCTTCCAGAAGGCCCTGAGCCAGGTCGGCCCGTACGACGCGCAGCTCAAGGAGCTGGGCAAGGTCGACGTCGAGACCGCCGTGCGCGAGCTCACCACCACCGATGTGCGCAACGCCACCGACATCTTCCGCGAGATCGCCGAGAAGACCGATTTCGTCGACGGCCGCGTCTCCATCGAGGTCGACCCGCGCCTGGCCCACGACACCGAGAACACCGCCAAGCAGGCCGTTGAGCTGTGGGAGAAGGTCAACCGTCCGAACGCGATGATCAAGATCCCGGCGACCCTCGAGGGCCTGCCGGCCATCACCGCCACCCTGGCCAAGGGCATCTCCGTCAACGTCACCCTGATCTTCTCGCTCGAGCGCTACGAGCAGGTCATCGACGCCTTCATCGAGGGCATCGCCCAGGCTGACGCCAACGGCCACGACCTCAAGCACATCGGCTCCGTCGCCTCCTTCTTCGTCTCCCGCGTGGACACCGCGGTCGACAAGCTGCTCGAAGCCAACGGCTCCGACGAGGCCAAGGCCCTCGAGGGCAAGGCCGCCGTCGCCAACGCCCGTCTCGCCTACGAGCTCTTCGAGAAGAAGTTCGCCGAGGATCCGCGCTGGGCCGATCTGGCCGCCAAGGGCGCCAAGGTCCAGCGTCCGCTGTGGGCCTCCACCGGCACCAAGAACGCCGCCTACTCCGACTGCAAGTACGTCGACGAGCTGGTCGCCCCGCACATCGTCAACACGATGCCGGAGAAGACCCTGAACGCTCTGGCCGACCACGGCAACGGCGCTCCGTCCATCGAGGGCACCTACGAGGAGTCCCACGCCATCATCAACAAGCTGGCTGAGCTGGGCATCAACCTCAAGGACGTCACCGACAAGCTCGAGGCCGACGGCGTCGCCGCCTTCATCAAGTCCTGGGACTCCGTCCTGGCCGACGTCCAGTCCGGCATCGACCGCGTCAACGCCTGAGATCCCCTCAGTCGCGCATCGCGCGTCCACATACCGGCTGAATAGCTGAACCATTGAGGCTCCCGACCCCACGGTCGGGAGCCTCAATGCGTATGGTGGAGTGCGCACGAATCACGAACACGCGAGAAGGGGATGCCCGCCATGCAATCGAACGCACATCAGCTGAGCGAACAGCCGAGCACACGCCGTCTGGACGCACGCCGTCTGGACGCACGCCAGAGGCTGGTGATGACCTTCACGTTCTTCTCGATGTTCTTCGGTGCCGGCAACCTCATCTTCCCGCCGTTCGTGGGAGCGCAGGCGGGCTCATCCGCCCTGCCCGCGGCCGTCGGGTTCATCGTCTCGGCGGTGGGCCTGCCGATCCTCGGCGTGCTGGCCGTCACGTTCGCGGGCGGGTTCGACGCGCTCGCCGGACGGATCTCCCCCAGATTCGCGCTCCTGCTGGGTCTCGCCATCATCCTGACGATCGGACCGTGCTTCGCGATCCCGCGCACGGCGACCACGTCGTTCGAGATGATGGTCGCGCCGTTCGTCGCATCCGATTCCCGTTGGATCGCGCAGCTGGTGTATTCGCTGGTGTTCTTCGCGCTGTCGTTCGTCTTCGCGCAGCATCCGGAGAAGCTTTCCAAGGTGCTGGGACGGTTCATGGGACCGCTGCTGCTGACGCTCATCGCCGTGCTGTTCGTCGCCTGCCTCGTACACGGCATCGGCAGGAGCGTCGCGCCGATGGGCGACTATGCGTCCGGACAGATGGCGCGCGGCTTCCTCGACGGCTATCAGACGATGGATCTGCTGGCCGCGTTGTACTTCGGCATCGTGATCTCGGCCAACATCCGCGCCCAGCGGATCGACGACGAACGGCAGGTGCAGGTCGAGACCGCGTACGCGGGCGTCGGCACCGGCGTCCTGCTTATCCTCATCTACGGCGCGTTGAGCTATGTGGGCGTGGTCTCCGGCGCGATCGCCGCGATCGACCCGTCAAGCGACACGGGAGCCACGGTGCTCACCAACCTCACGTCCTCGGTGTTCGGCACGGCCGGCACCGCGTTCCTCGGCGTCGTGTTCGTCATCGCGTGCCTCAACGTGTGCACCGGACTGATCTGCACATGCGCGACGTACTTCCACACGAAGTTCCCCACGGTCGGCGGGCGCACGGTGAGCTATCGCGCCTGGCAGCTGCTGTTCACCGTGTTCAGCTTCGTGGTGTCGAACGCGGGTTTGAGCCTCATCATCAAGGTGTCCGTGCCGGTGCTCTCCGCGCTGTACCCGATCTCGATCGTGCTGGTGCTGCTGGCGCTCACGCACCGGGTGCTGGGAGCGCGTCTGCCGCGCGTGTACCGCTGGACCGTGCTGCTGGTCGGCGTCGTCGCGTTCGCCGGATGCGTCTCCTCGCTGGCCGCGGTGTTCGGGGCATCGATCCCGTGGCTGGACGCGGCGCTGGCGCTGCTGCCGTTGCAGTCGTATTCTCTCGGCTGGGTGATGCCGGCCGTATTGGGTATCGTCTGCGGGGCCGTCGACTCGACAGTTCGGGGAAAACGGTGATCTGGATTCTCCTGTTTTGTCCCCTTATCGCCGGATTGACTACCCCTCAGACCCACTTCGCGGGCCAGCTCGTCCCGCAATTAAGGACGCACTACGTGCGTTCTATTAGCTCGCCTATCGGCTCGCACGTTGCCTGCAAACAGCTCTCGCTGTTTGCTTTACGGCAACGTCCTGACAAGGGGAGCCAGCGGGGTGTCAGGCGAGGGTGAAGGCGATGATGTAGGCGACGGTCAACAGCGCGATCGCGGACGCGGCGAGGGTCATCGGCAGTTTCGCGTGGACTTGAATCACGTTGTCCGCGGAAGGCAGTCGCGACGACTGGAGCACGGACCGCGTCGCCCTTCTCGCGACGATCGCACCGGCCACAATCAGGACGATCCCGGACAGCACCAGCAGTATCGCCGCCGTCACGATCATCGCCGTCATCGCTGACGGGCCGGTGCAGGAGGCCTGCAATCCACCACCGTCCGTGGCGGACAGGGCCGGACAGAAGTCGGTGCGTCCCCCGACCCTGATCAGACGAAGCAGATAGCCGGACGCGGTCCCCGCGGCGCAGCACCAGCCGACCAACGCGGGGATGGCCACCGCCGCGGGACGAGGCGAGTCCTGTTGCGTCACCGTCACCGCGTAGGCGAGACAGGCCAGTGAGAACGCGAGGATGACGCCGCCGCTGATGTTCACCTCGTCGGACAGCGCGTATTCGGTCATGAGCACCGGGAACGCGCCGACCATCAGGGACAGCCACACCCGGCGGACGGTGTCGGGTGCCGGCAGTTTCGCATACAGCATCCACAGGATGGCGTAACAGCCCAATACGCCGCCGACGATCGGACCGCCGTTCAGGAACACGACGGCCAGGGCGCAGGCGCACACGACGATGGCGCCAACCCATGCCGCCGCACGGCTGAGGCGACGCCGGACGTGAAGCAGGACGACGGCGGTCGCCACAGCGACCACGATCACGCACAGGACGGCCACGCCGGCGAACCATGCGGGCGCGGTGACGCACATACCGTACCCGCTGTCCGCGTTCGACGGGGCGTTCAGCACGTCCCTGTAGTACGAGGCCCGATCGACGAGCGGGCAAGCGGGGTGCAGCATCATGCCGCCCCAGATGCGCTCGTACAGCGGGGCGAAGGAGATCCCGGCCCCGCCGATCGCGGCGACCGCGGACAGGATCGCGGCCTGCGCAGCCGGGAGCACAGGACGAACGTTCAGGGAATCGTAAGCTGCCATGACACCACTGTACGGCTCGGAGACGGGCACGCGCATCGTACCGAGCCGACCTTTACGAAACCGGCTACGCGGCAGCGGCGGCCTCGGCGGCCTCGTTGATGCAGCGGATCGCGTTCAGGGTGCGCGGATAGCCGATGTAGGGCATCGTCTGTGAGACGACGGCGATGAGGAACGCCTTCCCGTTGCCGACGCGCAGATTGGCCTTCGCATGGGCGACGAGCTGCGGTTCGCAGCCGCCCTGCGCGGCGAGGAAGCACAGCGTGATCATCTCGCGGTGGCGCGTGTCAAGGCCGCCGCGCGTGTAGTAGTCGCCGAAGCAGTTGTCCGCCAGCCACTTGTTGATGTGACGGGTCTCCTCCGGCCCGGACGTGGCGAAGCCGCGCATGCCCTCGCCGAAGATCTCGATCTGCGAGCGCTCGCCGGCCTCGGCGCGTGTCTCGGGCGTCGTGGTCGACTGGCCTTCGAGTGGCAGGGTGACGCCGCGATCGGTCAGCGTCTCGTTGACGATGGTGAGGAACGGCAAGACGCGGCCGAAGCCGAGGTAGGCGACCGCCTGGTAGACGATCTCCTTGACCTGGATGGGGCTCACTCCCCCGTCGAGCGCGACCGGCAGCATCGTGGCGAACGCGTCCTCGCCCTGGCATCCGAGGAGCGTGGCGAGGATCGCCATCGAACGGGTGGCGTCGTCGAGATCGGGGTGGTTGGCGCCCGGCTCGTGAACGACCTCGTCGTAGGCGAATCGGGTGAACAGGTCGATGAACTCCGGGTCGCACTGGCCGAGCGTGGGCTTGCCGTCCGCGAACAGGCCGCCTTTTCTGGTTCCGAACATGTCGATGGTTCCTTTCCCTCGCGCATCCGCGCATCTGGACGAATGATTCCCACCCTATGGACTTCAAGCGCTGCAGGTCAACGGTCGCCCAGCGTGTCGTTGTCCGCACTGTTGCGGTTACCATGTCCACGGCCCACACCACGCGCGGCGGGCATGCGGAAGAGAACGAACGGACAACGGAACGAACGGACATGGGAAGGAGAGTCGAACGGTCATGGACAGCGAACTGTTCGAGAAGGCGCCGATTCCGAAGGCGTATTTCAGTCTGGCGATGCCGGTGGTGCTGAGCATGCTGGTCACGCTCGTGTACAACATGGTCGATACGTACTTCATCGCGCACACCGGCGACACGAACATGGTGGCGGGCGTCTCGCTGACCGCACCGGTGTTCACGGTGATGATCGCGTTGGGCGACATCTTCGGCCTCGGCGGCAGTTCGGTCATCTCCCGGCTGTTCGGCCGGCACCGCTTCGCAGACGGCAAGCGGCTGAGCGTGTTCTGCTTCTACGCGGCGATCTTGACCGGCGTCCTCATCGTGGTGCTGGGGCTCGTGTTCCGCGATCAGATGCTGACGTTGCTCGGCGCGACCAGCGACACATGGGTGCCGGCGAGCGAGTTCTATACGCTGATCATCATCGGCTCGCCGTTCATCATCGTGTCGATGACGCCGACGAACATGCTGCGCACCGAGGGCCACGCGGTGCAGTCGATGATCGGATCGATCGCCGGCACCGCGATCAACGTGGTGCTCAACCCCCTGTTCATCCATGTGTTCGGTTGGGGCGCGGCCGGCTCCGCGGGTGCGACGGTGATCGCGAACATCCTCACCGACGCGTACTTCGTGTGGTTCCTGCTGAAGCGCAGCCCGAACCTGTCGATCGACCCGCGGCTCATGTTCCGCAGTGGCGATGGTGTGAGGACGGATGCGAACGAGGTCGGGGACGAACGCCCGGCGGACGCGGCGAATACAGACGCGACGAATACGGTCGTGACGCCTGCGCGCGTCCGTCTCGACATCACCGGCGCCGAAGTGCGCGACATCCTCGTCATCGGCATTCCCTCGGCGATCACGAACCTCACGCAGAGCGTCGGCATCGTGATGATGAACCTGTTTCTGCTGCCTTACGGCACCGACGCGGTGGCGGCGATGGGCATCGCGCTCAAGGTGGTGATGATCGCGGTGCTCGTGTTCGTCGGCTTCGCCTTCGGCGCGCAGCCGCTCATCGGCTACAACTACGGCGCACGCAACATGGTCAGGCTCGCCGGGATCATGCGGTTCGCGTACGCGTTCCTATGCTCGTTCGCGCTGGTGATGACGGTGGTGTTGAGCGTCTTCGACCGTCAGCTCATGCGCTTCTTCATCGCCGACGAGACGATCATCACGCTCGGCGCGGGCATGCTGCGCGTGCAACTGCTGAGCCTCGTGTGCGTGGCGATCGTCATGGTCACGACGTGCACGTTCCAGTCGACCGGCAAGGCGCTGGGCGCGTTCCTGCTGTCGATTGGGCGTCAAGGCGTGATCCTCGCCGTGACGCTGTTCGTCGGATCGCGCGTGGCGGGCTACAACGGCGTGATCGCCGCGCAGGCGTTGGCCGATCTGTTGACGGCGATCCTGGCGGTGGTGCTGTTCGTGGCGATGCTGCCGGAGCTGCGCAAACCGCGTGGGATCAGTTCTGCCAGTAATAGCTGAAGAAGTCGGCGATCTTGGCGGTCGCGTCCTTCAACACCTCGATGCGCGGCAGGTAGACGATGCGGAAGTGGTCCGGCTCGCCCCAGTTGAAGCCGCCGCCGCGCGTGATGAGGATGCGCTGGTCGTGCAGCAGGTCGAGCGCGAACTGCTCGTCGTCGCGGATGTGGAACCGCTTCACGTCGATCTTCGGGAAGATGTAGAACGCCGCCTTCGGCTTGACCGCGGTCAGGCCGGGGATCGCGTTGATCGCGTTGGTGATGTACTCGCGCTGCTCGTAGAGGCGGCCGCCGGGCACGATGTAGTCGTTGACGCTCTGGTGGCCGCCGAGCGCGGTCTGCACGATCGACTGGGCGGGCACGTTCGAGCAGATGCGCATGTTCGCGAGCATGTTGATGCCCTCGATGTAGTCGCGGGCGATACGCTTGTTGCCGGAAAGCACCATCCAGCCGACACGGTAGCCGGCGATCATATGCGACTTGGACAGGCCGGAGAACGTCACGCAGAACAGGTCCGGGGCGAGTGAGGCGATGGACGTGTGCTTCAGGCCGTCCATGACCAGACGGTCGTAGATCTCGTCGGAGAAGATCATCAGATGGTGCTCGCGGGCGAGTTCGACGATCTGCTCGAGCACCTCCTTCGGGTAGAGCGCGCCGGTCGGGTTGTTCGGGTTGATGAGCACGATGGCGACGGTTCGGTCGGTGATCTTCGCGCGCATGTCGTCGATGTCCGGATACCATTCGGAGGATTCGTCGCACACGTAGTGGACGGCGGTGCCGCCGGCGAGGTTCACGCAGGCGGTCCACAGCGGGTAGTCGGGGCTTGGGATGAGCACCTCGTCGCCGTCGTCGAGCAGCGCGGACATGCACAGGTTGATGAGCTCGCTCACGCCGTTGCCGGTGTAGATGTCGTCGATGGTGACGTTCGGCAGGTTCTTGAGCTGCGCGTACTGCATGATGGCCTTGCGCGCGGAGAACAGGCCCTTGGACGGCGAGTAGCCTTCGGTCTCGGTCAGCTGGTGGGCCATGTCGTAGACGACCTCGTCCGGGGTGCGGAAGCCGAACGGCGCCGGGTTGCCGATGTTGAGCTTGAGGATGTGGGTGCCGTCGGCCTCCATACGGGCCGCCTCGTCGACGACCGGGCCGCGCACATCGTAGAGCACGTGGTCGAGCTTGTGCGATTTGCCGAATGTGCGACGGCGCGGGGTCGGGGAACCCGGCGCCGGTGAGGATGGCGAGCCGTCCGGAGACGCCGCCGAACCGTTCGACCCCGTCTCGGAGGACGTCACGGCGGCATCGTCGACCGGGCGCACGGCGTGGGTCGGTTCGGGGAACGGTTCGACGATCGGATCGGTGTCGGCGGTGGATTCGGGGTCGATGGCGTCCGCGCCGTTCGCGGAGGACGGCATCGAGGTTCCCGGACCAAGGACCGTGACAACGTCGTCGGACGAGCCTCTCAGATCCCCCCTGAGCCAGGCCGCATCCACCTTGAGCTCGCCGGCGAGGAAGTCGAGCACGTCCTCGCGGGGCATGGTCTTGCCGGCCACGTACTGGCTGATGTGGCTCTTGCCCATCTTGACGCCGCTGCGTTCGGCGGCGTGGACGAGATCGATCTGCTTCATTCCCCTGTCGATCATCGCATTGCGCAGACGGTCGGCGAACACCGTAGTGGTCATGGCTTCCTCCAAACCATAAAGTTCAATTTATATTGAACATTGGTTCAAAAGCTAGACCCAGTTCAAGACAAGTTCAATTTGATTCCGTCATCATCTCACATCGTGAATTGAACTTTTGTGTTCAGGAGAGCAGGTGGGAATCGATCCATTGGGCGACGCCGTCGTCGTCGTTGGGAGGGCAGATCTGATCGGCGATCTTCAGGACCTCGGGATTGGCGTTGGCGACGGCGACGCCGATGCCGGAGGCGGTCATCATGTCGATGTCGATGAGGTCGTCACCGAAGCTCACGGTCCCGGCAAGCGGCACGTCCATGCGCTTGCACAGGGTCTCGAGCGCGTGGCGCTTGTTGGCGAGGGGGTTCATGAGCATCCACATCGACCCCTCGGAGATCGCCACGTCGAAGTCCGGCGGCACGAGGGTCTTGAGCCGCGCCCACTGCTCGGGTTCGGGGAAGATGATGAGCTTGTCTGCCACGCCGTCGGGCACGTCGGTGAAGTCGGTGGGACGCCACGTCTGCGTCTTCCAGTAGACGCTCACGTCGAAGTTCGTGTAGCGCACGTCGTCCATGACGATGCCGAGCTTCAGCCCCGGCATCTCGTCCAGCAGGAACCGGCACACCTCGCAGGCGCGCGACGAGGGGAAGCCGATCTTCATGAGGTGCCCGTCGGCCGGCATCATGCCCGAGGTGAGCATGTCGTAGTCGGAGCGCGTGGGGTCGAAGTCGATCAGCGCGCCGTTGAGGTAGACGACCGCGTCCACCGGGAGCTTCTGGGCGTACTCGTAGCCGGTGCTCACGGGGCGTGCCGTGGAGATCGCGAAACGGTATCCGGCGTCGTGCAGGCGTTCCACGGCCTCGACGGAACGGCTGGTGATGTAGCGTTCCTCGAACGTGGGCGCGCCATGCAGGAGCGTGCCGTCGAGGTCGGCGACGATGAGCCGCGGCCGCGGGTCCATGCCGGCGGCCGTGATGGTGCTTGCGGTATCCGTCACAGCAGCCCCTCGCAGTAGGATCGCACGATCTCGGCGGAGCGGTGGAGCTTGGCGTGCTCCTCGTCGGTCAGGTCGAGCTCGACGATCTCGTTGGCGCCATTGGCGCGCAGCTCGGTGGGCACGCCGAGGAAGACGTCATGCTCGCCGTATTCGCCGTCGAGCAGCGTGGAGACGGGCACGATGCGGCGTTCGTCCCACAGGATCGTCTGGACGATGCCGGCAACGGTGGAGGCGATGCCGAAGTTGGTACCGTGCTTGACGGCGACGATCTCGTTGCCGCGCATGCGCGTCTTGCGTTCGATCTCCTCGGTGGAGACGGAGGAGAACCGGCTCTGGTTGTCGGCGAGGAACCGGGCGAACGGTTTGCCGCCGAGGGCGACGGTGGACCATGCGGTGAACTGGGAGTCGCCGTGCTCGCCCATGACGAAGCCGCCGACGTTGCGCGGGTCGAGGCCGGTCTCCTCGCCGATGATGGTCTTGAGGCGCGAGGTGTCGAGCGCGGTGCCGGTGCCGAGCACCTGCGTGCGCGGCAGGCCGGAGCGCTTCCACGCGTACCACGCCATCACGTCGACCGGGTTGGAGACCATGACGATCACGCCGTCGAAGCCGGAGGCCATGACATGGTCGACGACGTCGCCGACGAGGCCGACGGTGAAGCCGAGTTCGGCCAAACGGGTGGAGTTGGCCGGGGGCTTGCGGCCGACGGTGATGACGACGATGTCGGCGTCTCGGCAGTCGGAGTAGTCGCCGGAGTGGACCCGGATGTGGCGGTCCCAGAACTCGCTGCCGTCGTCGAGGTCGTGGCTCTCCCCCGACGCCTTGTCCGGATTGTGGTCGATGAGCACGAGCTCGTTGCACAGGCCGTGCGTGACGATGGCGAACGCGGCGGTGGAGCCGACCTGGCCCGTGCCGACGATGACGACCTTGTTGCGGTTCATGGTGACCATGGGATTGTCCTTTTCCGTTGTTGCCGTGCCGGGGTCCGCCCGTGCCCGGCCGCCGCGCATACGAACACGACCCATGGCCGCGGAACGGTCATGGGTCGTCGATGGTGCACGCCGGTATGTCCTTATGCCTTGCGCGATGCCCTGCGGGCGATGGATCAGATGAGGTTGAACTTGGTCATCAGGCCCAGGGCGATGATGATCGCCACCCAGATCAGGGCGATGATGACGGTCCAGCGGTTCAGGTTCTTCTCGGCGACGCCGGAGGTGCCCGCGTTCTGCGTCAGGCCACCGCCGAACATGTCGGACAAACCGCCACCCTTGCCCTTGTGCATGAGGATGAGCAGGGTCAGCAGGCAGCTGAGGATGACGACGACGATTTCGAGGGTGATTTTGACTGCGGTCAAGGTGGATTACCTCCGGGTTCTACTATTGCTCCGCCCAAGCATAGACGGGGACGCCGACGGATCGGGGCGTGCGGTCCGATGCGCGTCCGATGCGCGGTCCGGCGAACGGTTCGGCGGACCGCCGGTGAACGGTTCAGCGCACGGTTCTGAGCGTGAGACGGCAGATGCGCGCCAGCTCGTCCGCGTCCAGCGAGGCGCCTCCGATGAGGAAGCCGTCCACATCGGGTTCGCCGATGAGCTCCACCGCGTTCTTCGAGGTGACCGACCCTCCGTAGAGGATGCGCACCACGTCGGCGACGTCGGCACCGAACGTGCTCTTCATATCGGCGCGGATGGCCTGCGCGGCGTCCTGTGCCGATTCGGGGGTGGCGACCATGCCGGTGCCGATCGCCCAGACCGGCTCGTAGGCGATGATCAGCCGGGACGCCTCGTCCTCGTTGAGGTCGCGCGTGACGTCATGGACCTGTCCGACGGCGAAGTCGAGTTCGATGCCCTGACGGCGCTCCTCGAAGCTCTCGCCGACGCACAGGATCGGCTGCATGCCGGCGGCGAGCACGGCGCGCACCTGATCGACGATGTTGGCGTCGTCCTCGGGATGGTATTTGCGGCGCTCCGAATGGCCGATGATGACGTACGAGCAGCCGAGATGGGCGATCATGTCGGCGGAGATGTCGCCGGTGAACGCGCCCTGATCGGTGACGGACACGGACTGGGCGCCGTAGTGAATCCGCAGCTTGTCGGCCTCGACGAGCACCTGAACGCTGCGCAGCGATGTGAAGGAGGGGAACAGCGCCACTTCGACGGATCGGAAGTCGAAGCGGGCGTCGCGCAGCAGCCATGCCAGCTTCTGCACGAAATAGGTCGCCTCGAGATGGTCGAAGTTCATCTTCCAGTTGCCGGCAACCAGCGGGATGCGTTTGGACGCCATGGGTTCCTCTCTGTTGGCGTTGGCGGGATCGCCCCGAAGGCCGATCCGAAAGGGCGATAGAAGGGCGATAGAAGCGAAAGGGCGGCCCAAGCCGCCCCTCGCCTCATCGATCGGATACTACTCGAGCACCTTCAGGCCCGGAAGCTCCTTGCCCTCGAGGAACTCGAGGGAGGCGCCGCCACCGGTGGAGATGTGCGAGAAGCCGTCCTCCGGGAAGCCGAGGTTGCGCACCGCGGAGGCGGAGTCGCCGCCGCCGACGATGGTGAAGGCGCCCGCGGCGGTCGCGTCGACGAGGCCCTGGGCCACGGCCTTGGTGCCGTCGGCGAACGCGGCGATCTCGAACACGCCCATCGGTCCGTTCCACACGACGGTCTTGGAGTCAACGATCTTGTCGTGGAACAGCTTCTGGGAGTCGGGGCCGATGTCGAGGCCCATCTTGTCGGCCGGGATGGCGTCGGCGGGGACGACCTCCGGGGCGACCGGGGTGTCACCGGCCGGGAAGCCGGGGTTCACGACGATGTCGGTCGGCAGCACGAGCTCGACGCCGTTCTTCTCGGCGGTCTCGATGTAGCCCTTGACCTTGTCGAGCTGGTCCTCCTCGAGCAGGGAGGTGCCGACCTCGTAGCCCTTGGCCTTGAGGAAGGTGAAGACCATGCCGCCGCCGATGACGAGGCGGTTGGCCTTGTCGAGCAGGTTCTCGATGACGCCGAGCTTGTCGGAGACCTTGGAGCCGCCGAGCACGACGGTGAACGGACGCTCCGGGTTCTCGGTGGCCTTGGACAGGGCCTTGACTTCCTTCTCGACCAGCAGGCCGGCGGCGGCCGGCAGATCGGCGGCCACGTCGTAGTTGGAACCCTGGGCGCGGTGCACGACACCGAAGCCGTCGGAGACGAAGACATCGCCGAGGGCGGCGATCTTCTTGGCGTACGGGGCGCGGACCTCCGGGTCCTTGCTGGTCTCCTCCGGGTTGAAGCGCACGTTCTCGAGCAGGACGACGTCGCCGTCGTTCATCGCGGCGACCTTGGCCTGGGCGTCCTCGCCGTAGGTGTCGGCGGCCAGCGGGACCTCGACGCCGAGCAGCTCGCCCAGACGCTTGGCCACCGGGGCCAGGGACAGCTCCGGGACGACCTTGCCCTTCGGACGGCCGAGATGGGCCATCAGGATGACCTTGGCGCCTTCCTCGCGCAGGGTCTTGATCGTCGGCAGGGCGGCCTTGATACGACCGTCGTCGGTGATCGTGGTGCCGTCCAGCGGGACGTTGAAATCGGCGCGCACCAGAACGCGCTTGCCCTTGAGATCTCCAAGATCCTTGAGTGTCTTCATGTGTATCCTTTCTGAACCGCTTGCGCGGGAAAGTGGCGAGTTCTTGCCACTTCGCATAATACAACAGGCCCGCCGTCAATGGCGGGCCTGACACATGTTTTTCGTCAAAACGAGGACCTTCGGGATCGCTCGCTCATGACGATCGCTCAGGAACGATTGCCGACGGTCTTCTCCGCGAGCTCGATCAGCGCGCACAGACGCTCGGCGAACTCGTCGACGGACACGTCCAGCTTGGCCTTCTCGATGACCCTCGAGATGCCGTTCTCCTTGGGGTACTTGAGGCTGGTCCTGCCGACGACGGCCAGATCGTCGGGGATCTCGACGCCGGCGTCCTCCAGAATCCTGAAGGCGCGCTTGACGGCCTCGGTCGACTGCTTGCGCTCGAGCATGTGCAGACGCCTGATGCGGCCGGCGACGGTGTCCTTGGACAGCGGCGGATCGGACAGACGACCCAGCTCCTCGAGGCTCGCCTCGGCGTGCGCGAGACGCAACTGGCCCGCGTCGCGCATGTTCACGCGCGAGGAGTCCTCCATGTCCACACCGAGCAGTTCGAGGATGCGGAAGTCGGCGACCACGTTCTTGCACGCGACCGACGCGGCCATCGCCGAACGACGCATGTTGGCGTCGTCGAAGTTGGCCAGACGGTTGGCCTTGGAACGGGTCTCTCCGTCAGGGCGCTTTCCGGTCCACTCGCGCGCGGACTGCACCGCGCCCATCGAGTTGAGCATGCGCTCGATCGAATCCGGGTCGGTGAGCGTCACACGGTACGACTTGCTCAGCTGACGGGGCTTGGAGGTGATGCCCAGACGCCGTGACAGGCCTGCGAGCGCCATCGCCGCCTCGTTGCACGGGCAGACGATCTCCATGTACGGGTTCTTGCCGAGGTCGGACAGGCGTCCGGTGGCCATGAACGCGCCTCGCCAGGCGGCGCGCACCTGCGCGATCTTGCCCTGGACGATCTTGGCGGGCAGTCCCCTGACCGGCTTGTTGCGATCGATCAGGCCGGTGGCCACCGCGAGGTTCACGGCGCCCCTCTCCACCTTGACGACATGGTACTGGTGGGGTCCCTTGGGCGTGCTGCGGCTTGAGGTGATGAGATTGGCCTCAAGATTGTACAGATCCTTGATATTGCGCTGCAGCCATTGCGCCGCAACCAGCGAATCGAAGCTGGCGAGCATGACGATCTGCTTCTGAGCGCTACGCGTGAAACCGCCGGCGAAGCGGATCATGGCGGTCACCTGCGCCTTGAGCGCATCCGCCTTCTCGTCCTCCAACGCCGCCAGCTCGCTTTTCACGTCATCCAGAAGAGCCAAGAGCCAACCTCCTAAGTCTCGTCCCTCTCAATGGTCCCGGGCCCGGTCATGGGGATGATCCCGCCGTCCGCCGAATTTCTGTGATACCGACCATCTTGGACAACCCTCTTACCTTTACCGTCTTTTCGTCGGGGTCGTCTCGGGATGTGGTCAGCATGTGGTCATCGCCTACGTTGCAGCTCACGGGCCGAAACGGTGACGTCGAGGCCGTGCGAGCGCAGCCGCCGGGCCAGTTCCTCGCTCATCGCGACGGAGCGGTGCTGCCCGCCCGTGCAGCCGATGGCGATGGTCACGAAGTGCTTGTCCTCCTTCGCGTACCCCTCGATGGCGGTCACCAGCGCCTTCTCGTAGGCGTCGAGGAAATCCGTGGCGCCCTTCGAGCCGAGCACGTAGTCGGAGACGGGCTTGTCGAGGCCGTTGAGCTCCCTCAGGCTCGGGACCCAGAACGGGTTGGGCAGGAACCGCACGTCGGCCACGAAGTCGGCGTCGGTGGGGGTGCCGTACTTGAAGCCGAAGCTGAAGATGTGCACGGCCACGGTGGACGGTCCCTTGCCGACCATCGCCTCGTACAGCTTGGTGGACAGCTGGTGGATGGACAGCGCGGAGGTGTCGATCACCATGTCCGCGCGCTCCTTGAGGTTGGCGAGCAGGGACCGTTCCTCGTTGATGCCGTCGATCAGGCGGTTGCCGCGCTGCAGCGGGTGGGGGCGGCGCACCGACTCGTAGCGCTTGACGAGCACGTCGTCGCGGGCGTCGAGGAACAGGATGCGGGTCTTGACGCCGAGGTCGTCGAGGTGGCTCAGCACCTCGTTGAGGTCGTCGAAGTAGGAGCGGGAGCGCACGTCGATGACGGCGGCGAGCTTGTGCACGCCGTCGCCGCCGCGCGCGTTGGTCATCATGTCGACGAGCGGCACGAGCAGCTTGGGCGGCAGGTTGTCGACCACGTACCAGCCCATGTCCTCGAGGCAGTCGGCGGCGTGCGAGCGGCCCGCGCCGGACATGCCGGTGATGAGCAGCACCTCGAAGGCGTCGGCGGGCGCCGGCTGGTTCTCCTCGCCCGGTTCGCTCTGGTTGATCATCGTCATCAGTCGTCGGTTCCTCATCGCGGCCATCACAACGCCTCCTCGAGCGCACGCCTCATCGCCATCTCCAACTGGTCGTCATCGGTGGTGACGTCCTGCAGCCTGCGGTCGGCGTCCGAGGGCGGATCGCCGTCCCACACGCCGGTCATCAGCAGCACCTGGATGACGGCCTGATAGAGGAGCATCTCCTCGCCGCCGATCGCGTGCCCGCCGCGCGAGCGCCACGCCTGCATGAGCTTCGTGGGACGCGGATCGTAGACCACGTCGAGCAGCAGGCCGTCGAACGTCACGCCCGACGCGCCGATCACGCCGGCGAGCCCGTCGGCGGCATGACCGGGGATGGTGTTGATGACGTAGGTCGCCCGCCGCGCCGCGCCGACCACCGCCCCGTCGTCCGTCAGATCGATCTCGTCATAGGGCCGGCGGTCGTCCCCGTAAAGGATCCTCGAGGCGTGACCCAGCCCGAGGTCCCGCCCCGGATGCCGGGAGGCGACGGTGATGCGGCCGATCTCGCGCATCATCATGCATGCGGCGGCCGCCGACGTGGCGGTGTTGCCGTTGCCGATGATGAGCGCGCGGCCGGACCCGTCGTCGGCGTGATGCGCGCCGAGCTCGCGGTTGGCGTGGTCGAAGGCGAGCTGGATGCCGACCACATCGGTGTTGTAGAGCTTGACGCCC
This sequence comes from Bifidobacterium rousetti, assembly GCF_008698235.1. GTDB lineage: Bacteria > Actinomycetota > Actinomycetes > Actinomycetales > Bifidobacteriaceae > Bifidobacterium > Bifidobacterium rousetti. Next base: position 6,083 of record NZ_PEBH01000001.1, on the reverse strand, counting down.
GGCCTGCCGTTGGGCCATGCCGGGTCGCCGTGGGTCGCCGCCGACCAGTCGAACACCGCGGTGTTGGCCACCTTGAGCTCGCGCGCCCACACGTTGGCGGGCGTGCCGTAGGGTTGGATGGTCTTCTTGAGCGGCATCGTCAGGCTCAGTCCGCGCCATGTGGGATCGAGCCCCTTGAGGAAGGCGTCGAGGTCCCCCTCGCCCACCTCGTGCTTGTCGTAGGCCCAATCCGTCAGTCCAAGCGCCCGGTACGCCGCGTTGTGCAGCACCGGGGACAGCGAGTGCGCGATGGGTTTGCCCAGCACCGCGCATCGGTTGGCGATCGTCATCCATGCCTCCTTGGGTTCACTTCCACCCATCCTACTCGGAACGGTGTTGCCCGCCGTCATCGCCGCCCTTCGCGAGCGCATCGTGGATGGCCTGCGCCTTCGCGTGGCCGATGCCCTTGACCGACTCGAGCTCCTCGACGCTCGCCTCGCGCATCGCTCGCACCGAGCCGAACCGGGCGAGCAGCCGCTTCTGATAGGTCTCGCCGATGCCGGGGATGTCGTCGAGCGCGCTGCGCAGGGCGCCCTTGCGCCGGGTCTGGCGATGGTAGGTGATGGCGAAGCGGTGCGATTCGTCGCGCACGCGCTGCAGCAGGTACATGCCCTCCGACTGTCGTTTGAGGATGATCGGATAGTCGTCGTCGGGCACCCACACCTCCTCGAGGCGCTTGGCGAGCCCGCATACCGCCACGTCGTCGACGCCGCAGTCCCTCAGCGCCTTGGCCGCGGCCATGACCTGCGGACGGCCGCCGTCGACGACGACGAGGTTCGGCTTGTAGGCGAAGCGGTGACGGTCCGTGTTCTGCTGGACGACCGGCTCGGCGGGTGCCGCCCCCGGCTCCGCCGTGGCCTCCTCCGCCGCGCGCACACGCCGTTCCGCGTCGATGCTCTCGCCGGAGTCGCCGGCAATGTTGCCGTGGCGGAAGCGCCGGGTGAGGGTCTCGTACAGGGCGTCGAGGTCGTCGAGCGCGCCCTTGCCGTCCCTGCCGCGGATGGCGAACCGCCGGTATTCGGACTTCCTGGCCATGGCGTCCTCGAACACGACCATCGAGGCGACCTGGAACGCGCCGCCGACGGTGTTCGAGATGTCGTAGCATTCGATGCGCAGCGGCGCCTCGTCGAGACCGAGCGCGTCGGCGACGTCGTTCATCGCCTGCGTGCGCGCGCCCATGTCGGAGATGCGGCTCAGCTTGCTGCGCTGCAGCGCCTGCGAGGCGTTCTCGTTGGCGCGGTCCATGAGCTGCCTCTTGTCGCCGCGCGAGGCGACCCGGATCGAGACCGCTCCCCCGCGCAGGCCCGTGAGCCAGCCTTCGAGCTCCTCGCGCCGGGATGGCTCGATCGGCACGATCACCTCGCGCGGCACCGGGGCGATCGGCGCGAGCAGGTCCGCCCGGCCGGTGACCTCCTGCCGCGCGTTGCGCTCGCGGGTGGCCTTCGCGCGCGCGGCCGCGTCCACCGCGGTCACGGTCTGCGTCGAGCCAATGGCCTCGCGCCGCTCGCGCACCAGCCCTTCGGCGCCGGCGACCGTCACCCCGACGTTCCGCCCGACGCCGTCCGCACCGCCGTTCCCACCGGTCTCGTCACCACCCGCGCCGCCGGCCAGTTCGGAGTAGACCTGCACGATCAGGTCGGCCATGAGCCCGGCGTCGTCGATGTCCTCGACGCGTTCGACGCTCCAGTTGCGTTCGCCGCGGATCGCCCCGGCGCGCACATGGAACGCGTGCACGGACGCCTCGAGCTCGTCGGTGGCGAAGCCGAACACGTCGGCGTCCACATCCTGGTCGAACACGACCGCGTTCTGCTCGACGACGGTGGAGAGCATGGCGATCTCGTCGCGCAGCCGCGCCGCCTTCTCGAACTCGAGGTCGGCCGCCGCCGCCTTCATGTCGCGCGTCAGCTGCGCGAGGTACGACCTGCCGAGGCGACCTGTCATGACGCCGACGAGCCGCTCGCACATGCGCCGGTGCTCGTCCGTGCCGATGCGGCCCACGCAGGGCGCCGAGCATTTGCCGATGGATGCGAGCAGGCAGGGTCGTCCGGTCAGCTCCGCCTTGTGGTACACGCTCGTCGTGCAGGTGCGCACCGGGAACGTGCGCAGCAGCCGGTCGAGCCCGTGCCGCAGATCCCACACCTTCGCATAAGGGCCGAAATAGCGGGTGTCGCGGCGTTTGCGGCTGCGCGTCACCCACACGCGGGGCACGCGCTCCCCCACCGAGACGGCCAGATACGGATAGGTCTTGTCGTCGCGGAACTGCACGTTGAACCGCGGGTCGAACTCCTTGATCCATGTGTATTCGAGCGTGAGCGACTCGAGTTCGGTGCCCACGACCGTCCATTCGAGACTGCGCGCGGTGAGCACCATCGTCTGCGTGCGCGGATGCAGCAGGTACAGCGGCTGGAAGTAGTTGGTGAGCCTGTTGCGCAGGTTCTTCGCCTTGCCCACGTAGATGACGCGCCCCTCGCCGTCACGCCATTTGTACACCCCCGGCTTCGCCGGGATGTCGGAGGTCCTGGGCCGGAACAGGTCGCGCGAATCCCCCAGCAGCGGGGCCCCGTTGCGGTTCACGCGCGCCGCGTCCCCGCCGGAGACACCCGCGCCGGCACCTGCTTCGCCCTCACGCCCGCCGCGCAAGGCATCGGCGGTCCTACGCCATACCTCCGGCGAATGCCGTTCGATGTCGTTCGTCACAGCATGCCCTTGAGGAACTTCCCCGTCCACGACCCCTCGCACGCCGCGACCTGCTCGGGCGTGCCCTGCGTGACGATCGTGCCGCCGCCGTCGCCGCCTTCGGGGCCCAGATCGATGATCCAGTCGGCCGACTTGACGACGTCGAGGTTGTGCTCGATGACGATGACCGTGTTGCCCTTGTCGACAAGCCCCTGCAGCACCGTGAGCAGCTTGTTGACGTCCTCGAAGTGCAGGCCGGTGGTCGGCTCGTCGAGGATGTACACCGTCTTGCCGTCGGATCGGCGCTGCAGCTCGGTGGCGAGCTTGACGCGCTGCGATTCACCGCCGGAGAGCGTGGGCGCGGGCTGGCCGAGGCGGATGTAGCCGAGGCCGACGTCGACGAGCGTCTTCAGGTACCGGGAGATGCCGGTGTACGCCTTGAAGAAGTCGGCCGCCTCCTCGATCGGCATGTCGAGGATGTCGGAGACGGTCTTGCCGTTGTACTTGACCTCGAGTGTCTCGCGGTTGTACCGCTTGCCGTGGCAGGTCTCGCACTCGACGTACACGTCGGGCAGGAAGTTCATCTCGATCTTGAGCGTGCCGTCGCCGTGGCAGGCCTCGCACCGGCCGCCCTTGACGTTGAACGAGAAGCGCCCCGGGCCGTAGCCGCGCACCTGCGCCTCGGGGGTCTTGGCGAACAGCGCGCGGATCTTGTCCCACACACCGGTGTAGGTGGCCGGGTTGGAGCGCGGGGTGCGCCCGATCGGGTTCTGGTCGACGTGGATGACCTTGCGCACCTGGTCGAGTCCCTCGACGCGGCGGTGCTTGCCGGGCACGATGCGCGCGCCGTTGAGCTTGTCGGCGAGGACCGGGTAGAGGATCGAGTTGACGAGCGACGACTTGCCGGAGCCGGAGACGCCGGTGACGACGGTGAACACACCGAGCGGGAAGTCCACGTCGATGTTCTTGAGGTTGTTCTCGCGGGCGCCGACGACCCGCAGACGCGCGGTCTTGCGCACCTTGCGCCGATGGTCGGGCACGGCGATCTCGCGGCGGTGGGCGATGTAGTCGCCGGTGATGGACCGTTTCGCCTCGATCAGGTGCGAGGCGGGGCCGGAGTAGACGACCTCGCCGCCGTGCTCGCCGGCGCCGGGGCCGATGTCGACGAGCCAGTCGGCGCCGCGGATCGTGTCCTCGTCGTGCTCGACGACGATGAGCGTGTTGCCGAGGTCGCGCAGGTGGTGGAGGGTCTCGATGAGGCGCGCGTTGTCGCGCTGGTGCAGGCCGATGGACGGCTCGTCGAGCACGTACATGACGCCGACGAGGCCGGAGCCGATCTGCGTGGCGAGGCGGATGCGCTGCGCCTCGCCGCCGGAGAGCGTGGCGGCGGCGCGCGACAGGGTGAGGTAGTCGAGGCCGACGTCGTTGAGGAAGCCCAGACGGGCCTTGATCTCCTTCAGCACCTCGCCGGCGATCTTCAGCGCGGAGCCTTCGAGGTGCAGGCCGTTGACCCACGAGAGCTCGCGCACGACGGGCATGTCGCACACGTCGAAGATGGACTTGCCGTCCACGGTGACCGCGAGCACCTCGGGCTTGAGCCTCCTGCCCTTGCACACCTGACAGGGCACCTCGCGCATGTACGACTCGTAGTACTCCTTCATCGACTGCGAATCGGTCTCCTCGTGGCGGCGCATGAGGGTGCGCACGACGCCCTCGAAGCCGGTGGAGTACTCCCTCAGGCGCCCCCAGCGGTTGCGGTAGGAGACGTCGACCTTGAAGTCGTGGCCGTAGAGGATGTCGTGACGCACGTCCTCGGGCAGGTCCTTCCACGGGGTGCGCATCGAGAAGCCCATCTCCCTGGCGAGCCCCTCGAGCACGTGCCCGTAGTACTGGGCGCTCATCTTGGTGCCGCTCCACGGTTCGATGACGCCTTCGGCCAGCGACTTGTCCGGGTCGGAGATGACGAGCTCGGGGTCGATCTCGAGCTTGAAGCCAAGGCCGGTGCAGGCCGGGCATGCGCCGTAGGGGGCGTTGAACGAGAAGGTGCGCGGCTCGATCTCGTCGAGTTCAAGCGTGTGCCCGTTGGGGCAGCTGCGATGTTCGGAGAACGGGCGGCGGCGGGCGGGCGAGCCCTCCTCCTCGTCGACGAAGTCGATGACGATGGAGCCGTTGGCGAGTTTCAGCGCGGTCTCCACCGAGTCGGTGAGGCGCTGGCGCATGCCGTCCTTGACGACGAGGCGGTCGACGACCACCTCGATGGTGTGCTTTTTCTGCTTGGCGAGGGTGATGTCGTCGGACAGCTGGCGCATCTCGCCGTCGACGAGCGCGCGGGCGTAGCCGTCGGAGCGCAGCAACTCGAGCATGTCGACGAACTCGCCCTTGCGCCCCCTGACGACGGGGGCGAGGATCTGGAAGCGCGTGCGCTCGGGGTAGGCCATCAGCGTGTCGACGATCTGCTGCGGGGTCTGCGAGGCGACGGGTTCACCGCATTCGGGGCAGTGCGGCACGCCGGTGCGGGCGAACAGCAGTCGCAGGTAGTCGTAGATCTCGGTGATCGTGCCGACGGTGGAGCGCGGGTTGCGGTTGGTGGTCTTCTGGTCGATGGAGACGGCCGGGCTCAGTCCCTCGATGAAGTCGACGTCGGGCTTGTCCATCTGCCCGAGGAACTGCCGGGCGTAGGCCGACAGCGACTCGACGTAGCGCCGCTGCCCCTCGGCGAACAGGGTGTCGAATGCGAGGGACGACTTGCCCGAGCCGGACAGGCCGGTGAACACGACCATGCGGTTGCGCGGGATCGCGAGGTCCACGTTCTTCAGGTTGTGCTCGCGGGCGCCCTGGATCGTGATCTTGAGGTCGTTCGGGATGTGCGAGATGTCGGCGACGAGCGAACCGCCGCGCTCGACGAGCGGCGCCTTCGCGATCTCGCGCGCGAGGAACGACTCCCCGCCGTCCGTCTTCACGTCCGCCTGCACGCCCGTCTTCACGCCCGTCGCCTCCACATCCGTCGTCTCCGTATCAGTCCGCGTCGCCGCCACAGCGCCCCGCCTTCCTCGTCCCTGTTCCGATATGTGCGAATACGTCAAAACCTGCCCCAAGGATACCCGATTCCCCGACATAATTCGAACAGTTGTTCGATGGTGTGTCGGAAAATTGGGTATTGCCTTTGCGCCGGTTCCCCGTTACATTGGCGAAAGGGATCCGTCCGCCGGGCCATACGCGAACCGACGCGCCCGACGTGACGATCGCCCGCAGCACTTGCCCGCCGGCGCACCGGCACCGGACGGAGCCACCCATCCCACTCATCCCCGATAGGAACCCTCACAGGAGACGACAGCCTTGACCGCACCGACCACCCCCGACACCACCCC
>NZ_PEBH01000019.1 GCF_008698235.1 Bifidobacterium rousetti | reverse complement strand
AAGCGGAGCAGCCCGCCCCCGAGTCAGAGCCCGAGTCCGACGAAACGGTAGCCCTCCCCACCAACCCGGCCGCCACTCAGGAGTCCGAAGAGTAAGAAACATCTGCAGTTAGTCGCAACGAACGCCCCTCCATCCCCCGATGGAAGGGCGTTCGCGCGTTCACCAACCCCCATCGTCCACTCTTCGTCGCCGGATTGTAAGGTAGTGCCCCGAAACCAACCCACAAGGTCAGTAAAAAGGAGCACAAAGCTATGACCACCCTGCAGCCGTTGAGCAGCGAGGCCCTGTCCGCCCTGCGCGACGAATTCGACGCGGACGGCACCAACCGCATGGCGATGAACGCGGTGACCGCCGCCGGCATCAACACCGTCGCCAAGAACTACGATCGCGCCCGCCTGCTGCAGCGCCGTTTCTCCACCGTCGTCGACAACGGCGAGGCCACGCATCAGGACCGTTCCGGCCGCTGCTGGCTGTTCAGCTCCCTGAACGTCGCCCGTTTCGTCGCGAAGAAGAACCTCGGTCTCAAGGAGTTCGAGTTCTCGCAGAACTACGCGATGTACTACGACAAGCTCGAGCGCATCAACTACTTCCTGCAGGACGTCGCCGCCCTCGTGCGTGCGGGCGAGCCGGCCGACTCCCGTCTCATCCAGCACCTGCTCGTCGACGTGATGGGCGACGGCGGCCAGTGGACGATGGCGATGAACGTGTACAAGAAGTACGGCGCCGTGCCGAAGGACCTGTTCCCGGAGACCGCCTCGTCGAAGAACACCGGCGAGATGAACACGCAGCTGCGTCACATGCTGCACACCGCGGTCGCGCACATGTACGCCGCCTACGCCGCGGGTGAGGACGCCGGCATCGACGAGACCGTCGAGGACGCCCGCGCCGCCGGTCATCGTATTCTGACGATTCATCTGGGTGAGCCGCCGGTGTCGTTCGATTGGGAGTGGACGGACAAGGACGGTGTGTTCCACCGTGACGGCGAGGTGACTCCGCAGGAGTTCTGGGCGAAGTATGTGGGTTCTGCTGATCTGGAGTCCTATGTGTGTCTGGTCGATGATCCGCGCAGTGAGCATCCGAAGGGCAGGAAGATCGCGATCGAGCACTTGGGCAACGTGGCCGGCGGTGATCCCACCGAGTACCTGAACGTGCCGAACCAGTTCATGAAGGACTGCGTCAAGAAGATCCTTGTCGAGGAGGGCATCCCGGTGTGGTTCGGCGCCGACTGCCACCCGTTCATGGACCGCGAGTCCGGCGCGTGGGCGACCGACCTGTTCGAGTACGGTTCGATCTACGATGTCGACTTCGATCTCGACAAGGAGGCGCGCGTGCGTTTCGCCGACTCCGCGATGAACCACGCGATGGCCTTCGCCGGCGTCGACGTCGCCGAGGACGGCTCCACCCGTCGTTGGCGTGTGGAGAACTCGTGGGGCGCGAAGATCGCCGATAAGGGCTACTTCACGATGAGTGACGATTGGTTCACCGAGTACGTGTACGAGGTGGCGGTCCCGAAGGCGCTCCTGCCGGAGGAGTACCTGAAGGCGCTCGAGGAGCCCGCAATCTCCCTGCCGGCGTGGGATCCGATGGGCGCTTTGGCGTAGCGGACAGCCCGGACGGCCTCTGCCAAAACCCCTGCATAATCTGCCGATCGTTCCACAGAACGGTCGGCAGATGCCGTTGTCGTGCCACTATCGCTACAGTGATGTCCTTGTTGCACCATGCACGTCCGCGTGCATGAATCACATCGAAACACCGACAGCATCGATGAGAAAGGAGAGTCGGCATGGCAGCACTTCGTGGCCCGGATAGTTCCGAGGACGTACAGCGTTTGGGGGAGCGGGCCGTCTTTCCCGAGACCGTCGATGTCAACATCCGTCAGCTCGACCCGATCCCCGCGCCCCGCGCGTTCCTGAAGGAACTTCCGCTCACCAAGCCGATGAGCGATCTGGTGCTCAAATCCCGTCAGGAGATCCGTGACGTTCTGCACGGCCGTGACGACCGTCTGCTCGTCATCGTGGGCCCCTGCTCGATCCATGATCCGAAGGCCGCGCACGAGTACGCGACCAAGCTGGCCGCCGTCGCCAAGGAGCTTGACGACCGTCTGCTCGTCGTCATGCGCGTCTACTTCGAGAAGCCTCGTACGACGATCGGCTGGAAGGGCCTCATCAACGATCCTGATCTGAACGGCCGGTTCGACATCCGCAAGGGCATGTGGCTGGCTCGCAAGGTGTTGACCGACGTGCTCAGCCTCGGCCTGCCGACGGCGACCGAGTGGCTCGACCCGATCACCCCGCAGTACATCTGCGATCTGATCAGCTGGGGCGCGATCGGCGCGCGCAACACCGAAAGCCAGGTGCACCGCGAGCTGGCGAGCGGCCTGTCGATGCCGGTCGGCTTCAAGAACGCGACCGACGGTTCGATCAAGCCCGCCGCCGACTCCTGCTATGCCGCCGCGTTCGAGCATCATTTCCTGTCCATCAACCTCGACGGCCGTGTGATCTCCGCCGAGACGAAGGGCAATCCCGACTGTCATCTGGTGCTGCGCGGGTCCAACCACGGTCCGAACTACGACAAGGAGTCCGTCGCCCAGGCGCTCGCCGATCTGAAAAAGTCCAAGGCGTCCGGCCCCAGCGAGCACGGTCTGATCATCGACGCCGCGCACGGCAACTGCGGCAAGGACGAGGTTCGTGAGGCCGAGGTCGTCGAGGAGATCGCCGAGCGTGTCGCGCAGGGCGAGCCCGGCATCCTCGGCGTGATGATGGAGAGCTTCCTCGTCGCCGGCCATCAGAAGCCGGCCCCGCTCGACCAGTTGGTCTACGGACAGTCGGTGACCGACTCCTGCGTGCCGTGGGATCGCACCGAGGAGCTGCTGAGGACCCTCGCGGACGCGGTGTCGGCCCGTCACGCCCTCTAGTCGCTGTACCCCATCCCCTATCCTGTTAAAGGAAGAGTGTGATAAAGGGAGACGAAGACCATGCAGCAGCAGCCGCTCAACAAGCCTGAGGACCTCAAGGCGATTCAGGAGGCGATCGACGCGGGCAAGAACCCGCTCGTCGCCACCGATGTGCCTCGTTGGGAGGATCAGGTAGGCATCAGCCGCATCGTCAACCGCCGCGTGCTCGAGTTCGAGGTGCTGCCCACCCCCGCGCAGGTCCTCGCCGACCTTCCCCTGACCGACGAGGCGCAGGAGATCGTCGCCTACTCGCGCGACGAGATCCGTGCCTGCCTGTACGGGCAGGACGACCGTCTGCTTGTCGTCGTCGGCCCCTGTTCGGTCCATGATCCGGCCGCGGCCCTCGATTACGCCCGTCGTCTCGCCAAACTCAAGGACGAACTCGACGAGCAGCTGCTCATCGTCATGCGCGTCTACTTCGAGAAGCCCCGCACCACCGTCGGATGGAAGGGCCTGATCAACGATCCGGACATTGACGGCTCCTGCAACATCAAGAAGGGCCTGCTGCTCGCCCGACGCACGCTGCTCGGCGTGCTGGGGGAGGGGCTCGCCGCCGCCACCGAGTTCCTCGAGCCGACCAGCCCGCAGTTCATCGCCGACGCCGTCAGCTGGGGCGCGATCGGCGCGCGCAACACCGAAAGCCAGGTCCACAGGCAGCTCGCCAGCGGCCTGTCGATGCCGATCGGCTTCAAGAACGCGACCGACGGTTCGGTCAAGGCCGCGTCCGACTCCTGCTTCGCCGCCGCCCAGCAGCACACGTTCTTCGGCATCGACCACATGGGCCGCGCCGCCGTCGTCAAGACGCTCGGCAACCCCGACTGCCATGTCGTGCTGCGTGGTTCGAGCTCCGGCCCGAACTATTCCAAGGAGGACGTCGCCGCCGCGCTGGAGACGATCCATAAGCGCATGCCGGCCGATTCCGCCGCATCGCACGGTCTGATCGTCGACTGCTCGCACGGCAACTCCGGCAAGGACGAGCACCGTCAGGCCGAGGTCGTGCGCGAGATCGCCGCGCGCATCGCGGACGGCGAGCGCGGCATCACCGGCGTGATGATGGAGAGTTTCATCGAGGGTGGCAACCAGCCCGCCGCGCCGCTGAGCCAGCTCGTCTACGGCAAGTCGATCACCGACAAGTGCCTGAGCTGGCCCGACACCGAGCGTCTGCTGCGCACGCTCGCCGAGGCCGTCGCCACGCGCCGCTGGCGCTGAGCCTCGCGCCGTCGCGCCGTCCGCGGGTCGGACAGGTCCACGCCGTATCACAAAACATGAGACTGGCGTCCACAATGTGAGCGATCGCACCATCGTGCCTCCTCCACGAGTAGACCTATACATCAGCACAGCGGTGTGCGGACACCGCTGCAAGCCACAAGCCGTCAGTCGGATGATCCGCATATCCCCGCTATTGACGTGGGACGGTCCGTTACCCCGGTCCAGCTCCCGCGCGAGAGAAGTTAGAGTACCAATAAGGGGTATTTCAATCATGTCCGCAACTGCAGTCGCAGCGGCAGAGCCCGTGAAGAAGGATTCCGTTCCCGAGATCATCGCGGCGTCGATGGTGGGCACCGCCATCGAGTTCTACGACAACTACTGCTATTCCATCGCATCCGCCAGCTACTTCGGCGCGATCTTCTTCCCGGCCGCCACCAAGGCCAACCCGGCCATCGGCACGATGCTCGCGTTCCTGACGTTCGCCGTGTCGTTCCTCGCCCGCCCGTTCGGCTCGATGCTCTTCGGCCACTTCGGCGACAAGATCGGCCGCAAGACCACGCTCGTCGTCGCCCTGATGACGATGGGCATCTCCACGTTCCTCGTCGGCTGCCTGCCGAGCTATGACCAGTTCGGCATCTTCGCCATCATCATCCTGTGCATCTGCCGCGCCTGCCAGGGCGTCGGCCTCGCCGGCGAATGGTCCGGCGCCGCCCTCGTCGCCACCGAGAACGCGCCGGCCAACAAGCGCGCCCTGTACGGTTCCTTCCCGAACCTCGGCGCCCCGATCGGCTTCTTCTGCGCCTATGGCCTGAACCTGCTGCTCGACTCCACCCTCGGCCCCGACAAGATGCAGGCCTGGGGCTGGCGCATCCCGTTCCTGTGCTCCGCGGTGCTCGTCGCGATCGGCCTGTACGTGCGTCTGCGCATGACCGAGACCCCGATCTTCCGCAAGGCCGTCGAGAACGACCGCGTCGTCAAGCACCCGCTGCGCGCGCTCGTGCCGTACTGGAAGGAAGTGCTCCTCGGCACCTTCGCGATGGGCATCACCTACACCTTGTTCTACGTGCTCGGCACCTGGTCCCTGAGCTACGGCGTCAAGGTCATGAAGCCCGCGTTCACGCAGAACGAGTACCTCGCCATGCAGATGACCTCGGTCGTGTTCTTCGCGATCTTCATCCTCATCTCCTGCATCTACTCCGACCGCATTGGCCGCAAGAAGGTCCTCATCACCACGACCGCGCTGACGCTCGTCTTCTCGCTGTTCGCGATGAACCTGCTCCAGCACAACGTCGCCACCGTGATGATCTTCCTGTGCGTCGGCTTCGCCCTCATGGGCGGCCTGTTCGGTCCGTGCGGCGCCTACCTGCCCGAGCTGTTCCCGACCAACGTGCGCTACTCCGGCGCAGGCCTGAGCTACAACCTCGCGGCCATCCTCGGCGGCGCGTTCGCCCCGTCCATCGCGACCGCCCTCGTGCAGGCCACCGGCTCCGTGGTGTCCGTCGGCTGGTACATGGCCATCATGGCCGCCCTCGCCCTTGTCGCCCTCTTCCTCATCAAGGAGAGCAAGAACAAGGACTACGAAGCCTGATTCCCGGTAGTCGTAACCGGTGCTCGTAAGTAACGCCGGTGTCCGCGGAGGACCGGAATATTTCATTCTCGACACGCTCAAGGCCGCTCGGCCAAGCCTACGGTCGAGAACGAAATATTCCGGTCCTCCGCTCTTTTCGTGGCAATATTGCGTGACTCTGTCTCGTGGCGATGTGACGTGACTTTCCAACGTTCCGAGTGAGGGGGCGATATGCCCTGTTCGTGACCGTAGGCTTGGCCGAGCGGCCTTGAGCGTGTCACGAACAGGGCATATCGCCCCCTCACGGTCGCCATAGACAACGTGACAGTTCAACCAATCCTGAGTACGCTCGAAGGCGAGTACATACGAACGCGAGCGACAGGAGAAACGACATGGCCAGGACGATCGCCATCATCGGGGCGTTGGACGAGGAGGTCGCGCTGATCGCGCGCGCCCTCGACGGCGTCGAGCACGACAAGGCCGCGAGCCTCGACGTGGCGCGCGGCACCGTCACCACGAACGCGGGCGAGGACGTGACCGTCGTCGCCACGGTCGGCGGCATGGGACTGGTTGCCGCCGCGGCGACGACGCAGCACCTGATCAGCACGTACCGGCCGGACGCCGTGATCTTCTCCGGCATCGCCGGCAACCTCAACACGAACCTGCACATCAACGACGTCGTGCTCGGAGGCACGTTGCGATTCCTCGACACCGACATGCGTCTGGTCGGCCAGTGGAAGCCCGGCACGGCCGAGCATCCGGTCGAGGAGTTCCACTCCGACGACCATCTGCTCGCGCTCGCCGACGAAGCACTCTCCGCGGCCGGCATCACGCATATCACCGGCATCATCGCATCCGGCAACTATTTCGTCGACACCGAGGCGCAGGTGCGCAAGGTCGTCCACGACACCGGCGCCGACGCGGTCGAGATGGAGGGTGCGGCCGTCGCGCAGGTCGCGGCGCGCAACGACGTACCCGCGCTCGTCATCCGCGCCCTGTCGGACAACGCCGACACCGATTATGAGGTCTTCAAGGAGTTCGACATCAGCGAGTACGCCGACACCGCGGCCGCGCTCGCGGTCGACATCGTCAAGCGCCTGTAGTCCGCCTGTAGCCCCGCTTGGAGTCCGCCCGTGCGGTCACCGGTCCGCCCACCCTCGAGTCGCGCAGGATCGCACCGCCCTTGGTCTGCCGCCCGTGGTGTACCGTCCGCGACGGCAGTATGAACTTCTGCTGAACTTACGTAGTCCCTTCCTTTTGGAACGTTCCGTCTCGACTATCGTGAATAGCCGAACGTGATGCGTGGGCCTGTGCGCGGATGACTCGGGGTCCCCATGTGCATCGCGGCATGCGTGGCGATGACCGGCGGATGGGGGCGGACTCATGGTGTGGTGGCAGATTCTGATCGTGGCGATCCTTGTCGGCGCCATCGCCGTCGCGATCGCCTATTCCACGGGTCTGGAGCGTGGCGAGCGTCTCGGCCGCGAGACGCGCCCGCGCACGCAGACCGAGCTGTCCGAGGACGACGTGCTGTTCGGCGTGGAGCCGTCGGTGCGCGTGGCCGAGGAGTCGTTCGTGCACGCGATGCCCGAAGCCGTGATCCTCGTCAACGGCCAGGGGAACGTCGTCTATATGGGCAAGCGGTGCGAAGGCATCGGGCTGACCGAATCGGGCCGCATCTCGGACGAGGACGCGATCGGCATCCTCGCGCGCGTCGCGGCCGACGGCAAGCCGCGCGAGCGCGAGATCGAGCTGCCGGTCGACCCGGTGCACACCGGCGCGCCGGTCGTGTCCGACAATTCCGGGCACGGCGTGCAGGCGGGGGAGCGGGTCCCGTCGAACACCCGGTATCTGAAACTCCGCGTCGCGGCGATCGGAGAGGACCGGTATGCGATCTTCGTGAGCGACATGAGCGAGCAGCGTCGCTTCGAGGCGATGCGTCGCGACTTCATGACGAACGTCTCCCACGAACTCAAGACGCCGGCGGGCGCGATCTCCCTGCTCGCCGAGACGATCGGCGACGCTGCCGACGATCCGGACGCCGTGCGCTACTTCTCCGGGCGTGTCGCCAAGGAGTCGACGCGGCTGACCGAACTCGTCCACCGCCTGATCGATCTGCAGAAGGCGCAGGATTCCGCCGGTGTGCTCGATGCGAAGCGCCTGTCGGTGCTCGCCGTCGTGCGTCACGCGATCGCGGAGAACCAGGTGCAGGCCGATGCCAGCCATATCGAGCTCGACCTGTCGTTCAACGGCGATCCCGTATCCCTCGAACCCTCCCAGGGCGAGCCGGATGCGACGATCTCGTGCGATGAGGAATCGATCACCACATCGGTGAAGAACCTCATCGAGAACGCGATCCACTATTCGCCCGAGCACACCACCGTGCGCATCGCCATCTCGGCGCACGACGGCAAGGTCAAGATCCGCGTCATCGATCAGGGCATCGGCATCCCGGCCGAGTCGATCGACCGCATCTTCGAACGCTTCTACCGCGTCGATCCGGCGCGTTCCCGCCAGACCGGCGGCACGGGTCTGGGACTCGCGATCGTCAAGCACTGCGTGGCCGATTGCGGCGGCACGGTGTCCGTCTGGTCGCGTGAGGGCGAGGGCTCGACGTTCACGATCGAACTGCCTCTGGCGGAGGACTCCGGTGGTTCCGGTGATTCCGGTGATGCGGCGTCGGGCGCCGGCGGAGACGACACGGCGGCAGGCAATCCGGCCGCGGACGCCCCGGCCGCAGGTTCCCCGGCCGCGACGGCTCCGAGCGACGACGACGCTCGAAGCGGTTCGAACTGACCGCGGCGATCGTCGAAAGCAGGCCGAAAGAAACGTAGTCGCCATTTCCTGAACCATCGAGTTTGACGTCGAAATGGCGGGGAATTGAGTTCCTTCAATAAAACCTTCCTTCCAAAGGGCTGGAAAATTACGTAGTCTGAGGCGAAGTACGGATGAACACGCGGCGAACGGCTAGGATGGTTCAGGTAGCTCACAGCTTGTTCACACGGCAATGAAAGGTGATCATGACGCGCATTCTCATCGTGGAAGACGAGGAATCCTACAGGGAACCGCTGGTCTATCAGCTCACACGCGAGGGATATGACGTGTCCGCCGCGGCCACCGGAGAGGAAGGTCTCGAGCTGTTCACCAAGGGCGGCATCGATTTCGTCCTGCTCGACCTGATGCTCCCCGGCATCGATGGCACCGCGCTGTGCCGTCGCATCCGCGAGCAGAGCCGTGTGCCGATCATCATGCTCACTGCGAAGAGCGCCGAGATCGACAAGGTCGTCGGCCTTGAGATCGGCGCCGACGACTACGTGACCAAGCCGTACTCGTTCCGCGAGCTGCTGGCCCGCATCCGCGCGGTCATGCGCCGCAACCAGCAGCCGGCCGGCGCGGCCGACGGCTCCGGCTCCGGCGACGACATCCCGCTGACCTGCGGCGACATCTCGATGCAGGTGGGGCAGCATCAGGTCACCGTGCGCGGCGAGAACGTGTTCTTCCCGCTCAAGGAGTTCGAGCTGCTCGAGTACCTGTTGCAGAACAAGGGCCGCGTGATGACCCGCCACCAGCTGATCGACCGCATCTGGGGCTCCGATTACGTGGGCGACACCAAGACCCTCGACGTGCACGTCAAGCGCGTGCGCGCCAAGATCGAGGAGGACCCGAGCCATCCGAAGTACCTGACCACCGTGCGTGGCCTCGGCTACAAGATCGACACGCCCGCCGCGTGATTCCTGACTGATCCCGCATGATCCCGTAAACTACGCCATCGTCCCGAAAAACGACGTAGGCATATATTGCGGATTGTTCATCATCCGTTCACCGGTTTCGGCCCTCACGACTTCCCAACGCCAATAGGCTTGTAGATGTCAATAATTGACGGGCGGCCTTCCCATGGCCGTCAAGTTAGTTGAATGAGGGAAAGAAATGCGTAAGAACATCTTCGTGCGTACCATTGCCGCCGTTTCCGGCATTGCTATGCTCGCCGGTCTTGCCGCCTGCGGCGACAACACGACCGCCAGCACCAGCTCCAACAGCTCCTCCAGCTCTAGCTCTTCCGAGACCACCCCGATCTCCGGCGACTTCCAGGGCGCCGGCGCCTCCTCCCAGCAGGCCGCCGTCGAGGCTTGGATCGTCGGCTTCCAGGGCACCAACCCGGACGCCAAGATCGCCTACAACCCGACCGGTTCCGGCGCGGGTGTCTCCACCTTCCTGACCGGCGCCACCGCGTGGGCCGGCTCCGACAAGGCCCTGTCCGATGACGAGGTCACCAAGTCCGAGGCCGTCTGCGCCTCCGGTGCCGCCTTCGACGTCCCGGTCTACATCTCCCCGATCGCCGTCATCTTCAACCTCAAGGGCATCTCCGACGCCGGCAAGCACATCAACATGGACGCCGCCACCATCGCCAAGGTCTTCGACGGCAAGATCACCAAGTGGAACGATCCGGCCATCGCCGACCAGAACAAGGACCTCAAGCTGCCCGACACCGCGATCACCGTCGTGCACCGTTCCGATAAGTCCGGCACCACCCAGAACTTCGTCTCCTACTTCAAGGACGCCGCTCCGGACGCCTGGACCTACGACCTCTCCGAGAACTGGCCGAACAACGTCGGCCAGGGCGCCAAGGGCACCTCGGGTGTCGTCTCCACCGTCCAGCAGGCCGACGGCACCATCGGCTACGCTGACTTCTCCCAGGTCGGCAAGCTCGGCACCGTCGCCGTCAAGGTCGGCGACTCCTACAACGAGATCTCCGCTGAGGGTGGCTCCAAGGTCATCGAGGACTCCAAGCAGGACGACACCGCCAAGGGCGACAACCGTGTTGTGATCAAGATCAACCACGAGACCACCGCCGAGGGCGCTTACCCGATCGTCCTCGTCTCCTACGCGATCGCCTGCCCGGCCTACAAGGACACCAAGCAGGCCGAGTTCGTCAAGGCTTGGCTGACCTACATCACCTCCGATGAGGGCCAGAAGACCGCTCAGGACGCCGCCGGCTCCGCTCCGCTGCCGGCCAGCCTGACCTCCCAGATCTCGAAGTCCATCGAGGCCATCAAGACCAAGTGATGACGGCCGGTCGGCCGTAAGGCCGACCCACACCTTCGCACCGACCAAATACAATTGAATAGCAACCACCAGCAAGCCGCAGTCGTCTTAAAACGGTTGCGGCTTGCGGTCGGTCGAAGGCTCCCCCCATCGCTTCATTCATCTCCGTTAGTTCCACGACAATTCCATTCCCATAAGGAGATTTCGTGACTTCGCAAGACAAACCGGTCGTTGAGCCGGTGACCGGCAAGACCGCCGACAAGGTCTTCAAGGGTGTGGCCTATGCCTGCGGCATCCTGATCCTTGTCGTGCTCGCCGCCGTGTTCCTCTTCCTATTCTTCCGTGCATGGCCGCTTATCGGCGGCGATCAGAAGGCCAACGGCGAGACCGTCTCCAACTTCACCGGCGGCGCCACCAGCAACTTCTGGGGCTACGTGCTGCCGCTGCTGTTCGGTACAGTTCTCGTGTCCATCCTCGCCCTGATCATCGCGTTCTTCGTCGCGATCGGCATCGCACTGTTCATCTCGCACTACGCCTCCAAGAGGGTCGCCACCGGCCTGAGCTACGTGGTCGACCTCCTCGCCGCCATTCCTTCCGTTATCTACGGTCTGTGGGGTGGCCTGATTCTGGTCCCGGCCATCTACCCGTTCTGGAACTGGGTCGCCACCTATCTCGGCTGGATCCCGATCTTCCAGGGACCGGCCGCGAGCCCGCAGCGCACCGTCGGCACCGTCGCGGTCGTTCTGGCCGTCATGATCCTGCCGATCATCACCTCGATGTCGCGTGACATCTTCCTCCAGACCCCGACCCTCCAGCAGGAGGCCGCCTACGGTCTGGGCGCCACCAAGTGGGAGATGATCAAGCTCGCCGTGATCCCGTTCGGCAAGTCCGGTATCGTGTCCGCCTCCATGCTGGCCCTCGGCCGTGCACTCGGTGAGACGATGGCCGTCTTGATGATCCTGTCCCCGGGCCTCACCTACTCCATCAAGCTGCTGCAGGCCTCCCAGAACCAGACCATCGCCGCGAACATCGCCGCGCAGTACCCTGAGGCGAACGATCTGGGTGTGTCCGTCCTGATCGGAACCGGTCTGATCCTGTTCCTCATCACCTTCGTGGTCAACTACGCCGCGCGTAAGATCACCGAGAAAGCGAGTGCCTGATGGCTGAAGTAACCAAGCAGAAGAACCTCGACGGCGCTCCCAAGATCGACTTCGACAAGTTCGCGCCGAAGACCTCGTACTCGAACTACCGCAAGTACAAGGACTACTTCATGACGGGCCTCATCGTGCTGGCCTTCGTCATCGCCTGCATCCCGCTGGTCTCCGTCCTGTGGACGACGATCGTCAACGGTCTCAAGCGCCTCAACCTGAACTTCCTGTCCTTCAACATGACCGGCGTGGTCGGCGGCAATCCGACCCCGTCCGGCGGCTACGGCGGTGTTCTCCACGCGATCATCGGTACGCTGGAGATCACCGGCGGCGCCATGGTCATCTCCATCCCGATCGGCATCATGTGCGCCGTCTACCTGGTGGAGTACGCCAAGGGCAGCAAGCTCGCGATGACCGTCTCCATGCTCGTCGACGTCATGAGCGGTATCCCGTCCATCGTCGCCGGTTTGTTCGCATTCTCGATGTTCACCATCGTCTTCGGCCCCGGTACGATCAACGGCTTCGAAGGCTCCGTGGCATTGTCCCTGCTGATGCTGCCGACCGTCGTCAAGTCCTGTGAGGAGATGCTCAAGATCGTCCCGAACGATCTGCGTGAGGCCTCGCTGGCGCTGGGTGTCACCAAGCAGCGCACGATCACCAAGATCGTGCTGCGCACGGCTCTGCCGGGCATCGTCTCCGGCTGCATCCTCGCCATCGCCCGTGTCATCGGTGAGACCGCGCCTCTGCTCATGACCGCAGGCTACATCTCCTCGACGAACGTCAACCTGTTCTCCGGCCAGATGACCACCCTGCCTGTGTACGTCTACCAGGAGTACAGCAAGCTGCACGCGAACTGCCCGGCTGCCGCCACCTCCGCCTGCGTGGCCGACATCCCGATGGAACGCTCGTGGGCCGCCGCCCTCGTCCTGATCGTGATCGTTCTGGTGCTCAACCTGATCGGTCGTCTGGTCGCCAAGATCTTCGCTGTCAAGACCGAGCGCTGATCGGTTAACCGTTCGAATCGCTTCGAATTTCAAGGAATCAAGGAAAATATCATGGGACAACGTATTGACGTCAACCACGAGAACATCTACTACGGCGACTTCCTGGCCGTCGAGGATGTGAACATCAACATCGAGGCCAACAAGGTCACCGCCTTCATTGGCCCCTCCGGCTGCGGCAAGTCCACCGTGCTCCGCACGCTCGACCGTATGCACGAGCTCATCAACGGCGCCCACGTCGAGGGTGAGGTCCTGCTCGAGGGCAAGAACATCTACGACAAGGACATGGACCCGGTCGCCATCCGTCGTGACGTCGGCATGGTCTTCCAGCGCCCGAACCCGTTCCCGACGATGTCCATCCGCGAGAACGTGCTCGCCGGTGTTCGCCTGAACAACCGCCACATCTCCAAGTCCGACGCCGACGATCTCGTCGAGTGGGCCCTGCGTGGCGCCAACCTCTGGAACGAGGTCAAGGACCGTCTCGACAACCCGGGCATCGGCCTGTCCGGTGGTCAGCAGCAGCGTCTGTGCATCGCGCGCGCCGTCGCCGTCCACCCGAAGGTGATTCTCATGGACGAGCCCTGCTCCGCTCTGGACCCGATCTCCACGCTCGCCGTCGAGGACCTGATCAACGAGATCAAGAACGACTACACGATCGTGATCGTCACCCACAACATGCAGCAGGCCGCCCGTATCGCCGACTACACCGCCTTCTTCAACCTGAAGGCCGTCGGCCAGCCGGGTCACCTCGAGTACTTCGCGGACACCACCACGATGTTCAACAACCCGCAGAACGAAGAGGCCGAGCGTTACATCTCCGGCCGCTTCGGCTGATCCCGCGACGCGATTAAGCCGTCACCTCAACGGAAGGCCCCGGTACTGGTTCCCGCCAGCCCGGGGCCTTCCCGTGTTTTTTGGGGATCCTCACGCCCTGGTTTGGCTGATCGACCACATTCCCCGCATTCGTCCACGTCGTGACATGGATCTCTCGCTGGAAGTGCTGGTGGCGAGAGGTTGCTGTGAGGGTTGTGACGTGGCTCTCTCACTGGACTGCTGCTGGTGAGAGTTGCTGTGAGGGTCGTGACGTGGACATCTCACTGGACTGCTGCTGGTGAGAGTTGCTGTGAGGGTTGTGACATGGATCTCTCACTGGACTGCTGCTGGTGAGAGTTGCTGTGAGAGCCGTGGCGTGGATCTCTCGCTGGAGGCGCTGCCGGTGAGAGGTTGCCGACGAAGTATGACGGTTTCCTCTCGCTAGGAGGCGCTAATGCCTAGTCCTTTGTTCGGGGAGTACGGGCTAACCACTCCCTTCCCACAAACAACGTACGCTGATCCACTCCATCCGTACGTTCTCCGTGGCCAAAAACAAATCACCCCTTGTCTCCGTACACTGCCACGCAGGCACCGTACGTTCCCCGTGGCCATCATCGCCTATCACCCGTATTCGTACGCCACCACGCGTGCAGCGTACGAATACGGGTGATGACCGACATCAAGCCACATCCGACGTACGCTGGCAAACCCTCAGCGTACGTTCCCCGTGGGTTGGCTTGCCAATGAGAAAGCCCCGTGTGGTACGGGGCTTTCGTAACGCTAATCAGGTGATCAGGCGGTCAGTCGATCACAGGACCGCCATGCACACGAAGTCGATGATGAACAGCGCGGCGACGACCCAGATGAGCGGGTGGACCTCCTTGGCCTTGCCCTTGCAGGTCTTCACGATGCAGTACATGATGAAGCCGCCGGCGATGCCGTAGGAGATGGAGTAGGAGTACGCCATGAAGGCGGTGGCGAAGAACGCCGGGATCGCCTCGGAGATGTCGGTCCAGTCGATCTCCTTGAGGGAGGCGGCCATCATGCATCCGACGATCACCAGCACGCCGGCGGTCGCGGCGGACGGCACGGCGGAGATGACCGGCGCGAAGAAGATGGACAGCGCGAAGCAGACGGAGACGACCACGGAGGTCAGACCGGTGCGGCCGCCCGCCGCGATGCCGGCGGAGGACTCGACGTAGGTCGTGGTGTTCGAGGTGCCGAAGATCGCGCCGATGGAGGTGGCGATCGAGTCGGCGAACAGCGCGCGATCCATCTTGGAGGAGAAGCCGGAGCCGTTCTCCAGCGCCTTCTCGTCCTCAAGGGAGAAGATGCCGGTGCGACGGCCGGTGCCGAGGAACGTGCCGAGCGTGTCGAACGTGTCGGACATCGAGAACGCGAAGATCGTCACGATCACGAGCGGCAGCTTGGCCGGGTCGGAGAACAGCGCCGGGAAGCCCTCGGCGCTGAAGATCGCGCCGAACGTGACCGGCAGCTCGGAGAACGTCTGCGACAGCGACTGGGAGGAGCCGAAGTTGGTCACGCCGAACGGGATGCCGATGATCGTCGTGATGACGATGGCCAGCAGCATGCCGCCCTTGACCTTGAGCACGGTGAACACGATCGCGAGCACGAGGCCGATGAGGAAGACCCACAGCACCTTGTCGTTGAAGTTCGCGAGTCCCGGCGTGGCCGCGACGGCGCCGCCCTTGGCCGCGGCCTTCGGGTCGCCCGGCGTGAACTTGATCAGGCCGACGTTGAGCATGCCGACGTAGGCGACGAACAGGCCGATGCCGCCGCCGATCGCCTGCTGCAGCGATTCGGGGATGGCCATGATGATCATCTTGCGGATCTTGGTGACGGTGATCACGATGTTGATCAGACCGCACAGGAACACCATGCACATCGTCTGCTGCCACGGGAAGCCGAGACCGAAGCAGACGGTGTAGGTGAAGAACGCGTTGAGACCCATGCCCGCGGCCTGGGCGTACGGCACGTTGGCGAACAGGCCCATGATGAGCGTGCCGATGATCGCCGCGATGATCGTGGCGAGGAAGACGCCGCCCCACGGCATGCCGGTGGACGACAGGATCTGCGGGTTGACGACGATGATGTACGCCATCGCGAAGAACGTGGTCAGACCGGCCAGAACCTCGGTCGAGACCGTCGTGCCGCTCTCCTTCAAATGGAAGAACTTCTCCATGTTTTCTTTCTTTTCCTTGGGTTGTGCGGGATCTCCGTCCGCCACGGTCACGTTCGCGCTGTCGCGATGGGTGGGGATCCCGGCGAGAATTGCGACTCGCCCCGGCCCTGCGTGCGACGTATCGATATGCGAGAGGCATATTGACAATCCATCGTCGGCCGGAACCGAAGGCGATTATAGCGCGGCCCCATTTCGCGAAATTGAACTGCGCCCCGATTGTTGGATGTGGTTTATTAAGGGTACCTGATTAGGCTGTGAGGGACATGTTCCGGAATTCC
>NZ_PEBH01000018.1 GCF_008698235.1 Bifidobacterium rousetti | reverse complement strand
ACGGAGGCGAGGCCCGCAAGCGGCGCGCGCCAGACCTTAGTGTTTCCTGTCATGATTCAGGAACCTTTCTTCTAGGGTTGACGTATACGCGTAGCTCGCATTCGTAGCGGGTCCGGACGCCTTCGCTGACATGGTTCTTGGATGTGAAGCCACATGTCAGCGACAGCCTGGAACGATCTGCGCGCCTCGCCCTCGACGGTGTACCAGTAGCACTGCCATCGTTTGCCCTTGCCATCCATCCACAGTAGGAAATAGGCAGGGCGTCAATCCGACGTAGCGCAAGATTGACGCCCTAACCTATATATCTAAGACACAAGTGACTATTAGGGGACGTTGTCACTTCCTTCCCCGTACGACCCTGCCCAACAGTTTCAGCGCTTCACGCCGTCTGGAACCAATCGGCATGATCGGATCGACGATTTTGCGGATCGGATTGCGGCTTCCGATGGCGCGCTCATGTTGCGGCTTTTGCGTAACAATGGCTGGCATCGTCTTCTCCGCCACCTTCTTCACCAACCGCTCGTAGAACGGCGTCTGCCTCGCGTACCGCCAGTACACGCTCGCGAAATCGCACTCCGGGTCGGTCCACGGCTTGATGAATCCGGCGTAGTGGATGATCTTCGGCTTTTCGCGCGACTTCAGGTACGCGTCGTACATGTCGCTCGGCGCGCAGCTGAAGATGCGGCCCACACGGTCCTCGAGGTTGTGCACCACGTTCCACTCCCACGGCAGGTAGAGGACCTTGCCCTCGCAGTGCATGTTGAGCACGTCCTGGTCGTTGTAGATCAGGTCCGGGTTCGAGGCGTAGCCGAGCCACTGGCGGATCGTGTAGTGCGCGCGCATCGCCTTGGTGTTGAGCACCAGCACGCCCGCCTGGAAGTACCGGTACGGGTCCTTCATGCGCAGCGTGGACTTCGAGTACTTCATGCGGATGCCGTCGGGCATGTTGAGGTTGCCGAGATAGTCGATGTCGTGCACGGCGGCCAGCAGGTTGTCGCCCAGTTCCGTGTCGTACAGTTCGGCGATGTCGCCGTTGATCACGATGTCCGAATCGAGGTACAGCACCTTGTCGTAGAACGGCAACAGCTTCTGGATGAGGAACCGGTAGTACGTTTCCACGCTGATATGCGCATTCGAGGTCGTCAGGTCGTATCCGGCGACCTCACGATCCACATTCTTGAACCGCAGTGACATGTTCGGGAACCGCGACGTGAAGAACTGGCGCAGCCGCTCCTGACGATCCCACTCGATGTTGCGCTGCAGCACGACCACGTCGTAGTAGCGGTCCTTCGAGGCGTTCGTCATCGCGGAGAACATCGTCGTCGCCAGCTGGGAGACGTAGTTGTTGTCCGCGGCGAACACCACCGGCACAGGCTGGGGGAGTCCGGCGGTCGGCGTCCACAGGGGCTTCAACGGCTCGGACGGCTCCGGGTTCGTGAAGTGCACGCACTGCAGCTCGCGGGTCTTCAGCTTCGCCCCGACGCGCTGCTGATGCATCAGGTAGATGTTGAGCAGTCGCTCCGACAAGTGCCCCGGCGTGCGCCTGGCCTCGCGACTGTAGTGCGTCATATCGGTCTCGCGCTCGAACTCGGCGAGGATCGGGAACAGCCACTCGCAGTAGTCGAAGAACACCTGCTTCCTCATGATGAACATGTTGCAGAAGCACGACTTGTGCCCGTTCAGGAACGCGACCGCGTCATCATGGTACTCGGGGTGCATGCGGCACAGGATCTGGTAGCAGCGGCGCAGGTCCTCGTCGATCAGGGACGGAGCCGCCGTCCACAGGGCCTTCGGCGTGCCATGGTTGTCGAGGGTCTTCCTGAGGTCCTGCCAACGGGTGGTGATCACGTCGTAGCCCTTGACCGCGCGGGCGATAGTCCTGTCGTCGAGACCGTACTCCTTGATGGCCTGCGCGTCGATGTAGTCGTCCATCACCTCGCCGTAGGGGTTCTCCTCGTGCTCGGTGTCGGAGAAGTCGAAGTAGCGGCGGTAGTGGCAGAAGCCGTAGTATTCCGCGTCCACGTTCTTCCACGCCCAGTACTGCGTAGTCAGTTCGCAATACTCGGAATTCTTGGCTGAGATGTTCTCGCACTGATCATCGTGAAGCATGCCCGGGAAGCGGTATGGCTTATCGACAGCGCCCACTTGTATCGGCTGCAGGGACGACGCATGCGGGTATTCCGCGTTCTTATGGGTCGAGACGAAGATGCGGATGGGAGACTCTTCCCGTTTGCGCATGTCCTCCTTGTCTTGTTGCAGCGCCTGAAGCTGTTTCTCGGCGGTGGCCTTCATCGAGGAGTAGCGCTGTGTCGCTGCTTCGGACGGGTTCAACGTGTCCAACAGCGATTGGCACCGTTCGACCTCGTGGATGGCCTGTTGCTTTCGATCTGAATCGTCATACAGGTATTGGCGGGCGCGGTAGGCGTCATCATTGATGAAACGGTACAGCTCGCCCGCGATGTCGATGGCATTCCATGCGCGGGAAATAAGGCCGAAGGCAGTCTCCTTATCGTCCGACGCGATATTGTCCTTCCACTCGTTCATCGTGTGACTGATGAGACGGGTGCGTAATCTTTCGAGAGCAACACGTTGCGCGGGTGAATTACCGTGGGTCTTGACATAACGTTCCACCAGCGCCACAGCGTTGGCATCTTGGGAGCTGATGTCATCAAGTACATCGGGAGTGAGCTCACTGCCCAATGTCACTCCTCGGCCGAGGTTATAGATGTACCAAGGAGAATCCGGAAGCGCTCGGTATGAAACCGCACAGGAGGCGATTGCGAAATACAAATAGGCATCATCCGGTCTGGTGAGTCGAACTTCCTCGATGTCCCGAAGTGCATCCCGGACCAGATCACCTCGATATAACTTGTGATGAACGTTCCAATCGTACCCGTTATCGGAGAAGACTGTCTCCAGAATTGCGGAGCCATACAGTTTCCGGGGTCGTGGCGTCATGTATTCCGTCATACCGGCCGAGGCGTCCGAAGCCATATCGTTGGAAGCGTTGACCTTCACCCCGAAATGGAGAATATCAACGGGGTCCTGTTGCGTGGCGATCATCATGCGTTCACATGCGTCTGGTACCAGTTCGTCGTCTTGATCCATGAAGGTGACGTACTGGCCGGTCGTATGCAGCGCGCCGGTTTTCCTCGCGACAAGGGTGCCTTTGTTCTCGTCCTGCTCCACAAGTATGACTCGACGATCCCTTTCCCTGTGCCGCAATACGACTTCGCGGGTATTGTCGGGGCTTTTGTCATCCACGACGATGATCTCGATGTCGGGAAACGTCTGTTTCTCCAGTTTCGTGAGGCAGACATCGAGGTATTCAGCTTTGTTATAGGCCGGAATAACAATGGACAGAGTTGGCATAGGACCTCGCTTGGTTGTCGATATGATGTCCAGTCTAACGTGTGGCGTACTGGATGCTTCATCAATTCGCGGTTTCATTGGAAGGTACTGATTCTCATTCTCAGCAGATTCCAAGAATTCACCCAAATATTCCCAAGGTGCCCCATAGGTGTCGTCCAGCCGACGAACACGATTCCTAGCGTTGGCCTCGTACTACATCAAGAGGTACGAAAGGACCAATCATGGGGAAGCACAATGGTCTGAAGGCGGCCATCGCCGCCTTCGCCGCGGTGGCCACGCTCGCGGGTGTCGCGGGCACGGCGACCGCCGCGGAAGGTAAGGATGTCGCGGCTCTGTCCGTCCACGGCGGCGCGCAGCGCATCGCCGCGATCGGCTCCAAGACCGCGAAGAACGTGATCCTGTTCATCGGCGACGGCATGGGTGATTCCGAGATCACCGTCGCCCGCAACTACCTGCACGGCCTCAACGGCAAGTTCGAGGGCATCGACCGCCTCGGCCAGCCCACGCAGGGCGTGGAGACCGGCGTCGGCCAGTACACCACCTTCTCGCTGGGCGGCAGCTCCAACGACAGCCTGATGGCCAAGAAGTCCGACGGCTCGCTCGCCGGTTCCAAGACCGCGGGCGTCCTGACCCCGGTCACCGACTCCTCCGCGTCCGGCTCCGGTTGGGCCACCGGCACCAAGACCTACAACAACGCCGTCGACATCGACGTCAAGGGCAACCCGCAGCTCAACCTTATCGAGCTCGCCAAGGCCGCCGGCAAGGCCACGGGCAACGTGACCACCTCCGAGATCCAGGACGCCACCCCGGCCGTCCTCGAATCCCACTCCTCCGAGCGTGCCTGCTACGGCCCGCAGGGCAAGTGGGACGGCACCGACACCAACAAGGACGGCAAGGTCGACGCCTCCGACGGCGCCGCGGAAGCCGCCAAGCGCTGCCTTGCCGACCAGCTCAAGGCCAACGGCGGCATCGGCTCCATCTCCGAGCAGCTGCTCGACACCCGCGCTGATGTGACCATCGGTGGCGGCGCCAAGTACTTCAACCAGCTCGGCCTCGACGGCAAGACCCTGTGGGATCAGGCCGCGGCCCGTGGCTTCCAGACCGTCAAGTCCGGTGACGTGAACGGCTTCAAGAACCTCTCCTCCGCCGACCAGACCAAGCCGGTCCTCGCCCTGCTCGGTGACGGCAACCTGCCGACCGAGTTCAACCCGTCCGTCGCCACCAAGCAGGATCCGAAGAAGGACGAGAACCCGACCGTCTGCACCGTCAACCAGAAGTGGCTCGGCAACCAGGGCGCGTCCCTCGCCGATTTCACCAGCAAGTCGATCGACCTGCTGTCGAAGAACCCGAGCGGCCAGAGGAACGGCTACTTCCTGCAGGTCGAGGGCGCCTCGATCGACAAGCAGGACCACAACGCCAACGCCTGCGGCCAGATCGGTGAGACCGACGACCTCGACAAAGCCATCTCCGCGGCCCTCGCAAAGGTCGACCTGAGCAACACGCTCGTCATCGTCACCGCCGACCACGCCCACACCTCGCAGATCGTCGAATCCCAGCCGATCTACGCCCTCAGCACCGTGCTCAAGAACCGTGACGGCTCCAAGACCGTCATCTCCTACGGCACCTCCTCCAGCGACCTGTACGGCAACGGCAGCGACACCAGCGCCGACGTCGAAGGCAAGGCCGATCCGAGCAAGGCCCAGGGCAACATGAGCCACACCGGCACCCAGCTGCGCATCGCCGCCTCCGGCCCGAACGCCTCCCGCGTCGACGGCCTGACCGACCAGACCGACAACTTCTACACCATCGGCAACGCGCTCGGCCTCGCCACCAGCGTCGACGCCCAGAAGAAGCTGTCCGATGACGCTCAGGTGAGCGTCGAAGGCAAGGACGGCGCCTACACCGCCAAGGCCACCGGCTTCAACGGTGACGCGGTCCTCGCCTACCAGCTGGCCGACGCCAGCGGCAAGATCGTCGACCAGTCCGCCTCCAGCACCCCGCTCTCCGGCGTGCGCGTCCAGACCGCCGGCACCACCGAGATCGCGCTGAAGAACGCGCAAGAAGGCTACAAGCTCACCGTCACCGGCCGCCAGTCCGGCAAGACCGTGACCGTGACCCTCGGCAAGGGCGGCCAGACGACTCCGGATGAGCCGTCTACCCCGGATCAGCCGGCTGATGGGAAGGTTCCGGTGTATCGTCTGACCAAGGGCAGCCAGCGTCTGCTTTCTGCCGATGAGAATGAGTACAAGGTGCTTCAGACTCGTGGCTGGACCGGTGAAGGGGTTGTATTCGCCGGTGTTCCGGTTGAAACCAAGGATGCAACCAAGGTGTACCGCCTGAACAAGGCTGGCGTGTTCCTGTACACGTCTGATGAGAATGAGTACCAGGTGCTTCAGACTCGTGGTTGGACCGGTGAAGGCGTGGCCTTTGCCACTCCGGCTGATGGCACTCTGCTTGTCTATCGTTTGAACAAGGACGGCAACTTCTTGTACACGTCTGATGAGAATGAGTACCAGGTGCTTCAGACTCGTGGTTGGACCGGTGAAGGCGTGGCATTCAAGGCCTACAATCCTGCCAAGTGACGTAGCCTGAACTGTTGCCGGAACAATCCGGAATATAAAAGGGTGGGGCCGAGAACATCTCGGCCCCACCCTTAATCATCTTGTCGATTGGCTCATAAACATTAGAGCGATACAGAAAGCTGATCAGAATCGTAGGCATGGAACGCGATGCCTTCATCGCGCCAGCCATATGCGATTAGGCTTTGCTTTTCTGTGTCGTTGCTTACTAGCGTATGGCGGTTCGTACGCGCATCATACAAACGATGCACGGAGATTCCTCCGGCAGCAATGGTACGGAATGTCGTTTCCTTTACCCACCCTTGACTCTCCAATATATTAACTTCATCAGTATTGGCGGTGTAAATATAGTCATTAGTGTTCGTATTGTGCACGCGACTGACGATCATTGTAGCTGTCTGAACAGCATCGTCATCCGCCTTATTCACGGAAGAATTAGTTGCGGGAGCATCGCTCCCGTTTGAGACAGCCGAATCTGAACCCGGGAGTACCCGGAATACCGCATCCTCTTTAAGCCATCCCGTCCAATCCTGCTCAAGGATGGTCGTTTCATTAGCCTGCGCAGAGAATAAATACGTATGCTGCGACGGCTGGTAGAAACGATATACTGGAACTGTCTCAGTCTCATCGTTGTTCCCATGCTGTGAGTGGGGGAACATTTTCGATAGGAAATCGAGATAATGTTGTTGGGCTGTGACATTCTTACAGAACACGTCGGTAAGACCATGTGGCCCATATTCCGGATACCAAGTAGACACATTTTTTGCGCCAACCCTATCAAGAGCCTGCTCCATCATCACCGTCTGCTGATATGACACGGTGCTATCGTTCTGCCCGTGAACCAGCAACATTGGAGCTGCCTTAGCGCTTGCATAAGTCAGGGGGCTTGCTGCTTTAGCCTGTGCTTCGGTGTATTGCCTCATTTCTTCCACGCCGAATAGCAGGTTCTTCGCGTGTATGGCGGAAGAGACGTCATCGCCCGGAAGTTTACCCCAGTCATCGACATCAGAGATGCCGAAGCCACTGATAACCGCCTGAACATCGCTGGAGATGCCTGACATATTGCCGTCCTGTGTGTTGTCGAATTGACGGCTTCCATTGGTTACACCCAACATCATCGCCAGATGAGCGCCAGCGGATTCTCCGAATACGGCAATACGATCCGGATCAGTGCCGTACTCGGCAGCATGTCCACGTAGGAAACGTATGGCGGACTTGCAATCGTTGATTTGTGCAGGCCATGGAGATTCCACGGCGAGTCGGTAGTTGATGGATGCAACAACATAGCCGCTTTGCAGTAGGGTCTTTACCAACGGCATGCGTTCGGAGATGAATGACTTATCGCCATGGATCCAAGCGCCACCATGAATGAAGACGACGGCAGGACGAGCTTTACCGGTCGATATCTCCGTGCCTGTCGCATTGTAGATATCCAGTTTCTGAGTTTGTTCCGCATTCCACGGAGCCATATAGGGAACATCCATGTTCGTCATGATGTCACTGTCGGCTACCGTGGTGCCGGTCGATGGAGCTGTCGTGCCCGCGGCGTCGGGATTGGACTCCTGAGAAGACTCAGTGACAGCAACACCTTCCGGCACCACAGAAGTGGCTAGTGCCTGCGCCGGCATCATCGCCGCAGCAGACATCGCCACTGCGGCCAATGCTGCACATACAGTATGAATCATTCGAGAGGATGTGCGTCCACTCATATAGCTCACCTACAGTCTCAGCTCTCGACAAATACTTGAGCCACTATAGTCGGTGGACGTACATCCCTGCTCACTCGCTCACATGCTTAAGCCTGAAGTTTCTGACGAACGGCGATCTCGGGATCCAGACATTCGTATGCCAACGAATCCTTGTTGATTAAGGCAAAGTTGTCCACTCCTCGCGAATCGCGAATGGAGAAGTTACATGAGTTGCCCTCATTTGTATACGCGATCATCTTCGCCCCGGACGGATCTCCCGTTTCATTTTCATGGAGCGAAGCGATGATACGGAACTCGCCGTTATTGAACAGGCCTGTCGGCAGGTGGAATCGTACCGTATGGTGTCCATTGGCTTTTACATCAAAGCTGTCACCATAACTGACGCCTCCCCGACGAACGTCGTTCAGTGAAATCGCCATATATATCGGAAGATTACCTTTGTAATCGTATTCAACCTGGAAGGTAAACCCTTCGGTCAAGTCGCACACGGGGCTTCCAACGGGCCTCACGTTGAGGATCGGCACCAAATCGCTCAAACCAGTGGGGTACTGGCCGTCCTCCTGCTTGCCCGATCCAGCGGCCTTCCCCTCGCGTTTCAGATTCTCTAGCGTGTACCTGTCCGCCACGTCGTTCTTGTTGCCGCTCACGATGATCTCGCCGTCCTTGATGAGGATGGCCTTGTTGCAGTACTTCTTGACCGCGTCCATCGAGTGGGTGACCAGGATGACGGTCTTGGTGGGGTCCTTGCGGATCTCGGCGAAGAAGTTGTCGCACTTGCGCTGGAACGCCTCGTCGCCCACGGCGAGCACCTCGTCGAGGACCAGGATATCGCCCTGCGCCTTGATCGCCACGGAGAACGCGAGTCGCACCTGCATGCCGGACGAGTAGTTCTTGAGCTTCTGATCCATGAAGTCGCCGAGCTCCGCGAAGTCGACGATGTCGTCGTACATCGCGTCGATCTCCTCGCGGCTGAAGCCGAGGAGCGCGCCGTTGAGGTACACGTTCTCGCGGCCGGTCAGCTCCGGGTTGAAGCCGACGCCGAGCTCGATGAACGGCACGAGCTTGCCCTTGACCGTCACACGGCCCTTCTCGGGCATGTAGATCTGGGAGATGATCTTGAGCAGTGTGGACTTGCCGGAGCCGTTGCGTCCGACGATGCCGAAGAAGTCGCCCTGATGCACCTCGAAGTTGATGTCGCGCAGCACCTGCTGCTCGGTGTAGCCCTTGATGCCGCGCGTCCAGTTGAGGAACGCCATCTTCAATCCCGTGGCCTGCTCGGTGGGCAGGCGGAACGACTTGGCGACGTGCTCGACCTTGAGCACGACCGGACGGTCGTCGTTCGTCTTCTCGACCGTCTTCTCAACTTCGGTCACGTCGGCCACGCTCTCGTCACCCCTCACTTCCGCGGTCTCCTTCTGTTCGGTCACGTCGGTCACAGCATCACCCATCATCACAGCACCTCCGCAAACTTCGCGCTGTACTTGCGGAACACGTGGATGCCGGCCCACAGCACGATCACGGACAGGGCGTACGGCAGCAGGCACAGCCACGGGTTGTCGATCATCGACCAGATCGTCGGCACGTACTCCGGCGAGAGCAGGTTGTGGCGGATGTCCATGATCGTCTGCGTGGTCGGCGAGAGCATGAGCAGGTCAGCCGCCCAGCTGAACTCCGGGTTCTTCTGGACCATCGAGATCGGGTAGATGATAGGCGTCGCGTAGAACATCGCCTGCAACAGGACCTCCCAGATGTGGCCGATGTCGCGGAAGTACACGTACAGCGACCCGAGCAGCAGCGCCACACCGAGCGAGATCGCGTACAGCTGGAGGATGCTCGGGATCACCAGGATCACACGCCAGGTGTAGTGGGCGTGCGCGAACGTGCCGAACAGGATCACGACGCACAGGTTGATCGCCAGCGAGATCATCGAACCCATCGTCGTCGACGCGACGATGATGTAGTTCGGGAAGTGGATCTTGCGCAACAGGTCGCCTCGGTCGACGATCGCGCGCATGCCCATGCTCGTCGACTCGGAGAAGAACTGCCACAGGCAGGTGCCGCACAGCAGGGAGATCGGGAACGTGGGCGTGCCGTCGGAGAACTTGAGGAACTTGACGAACACCACGTACATGACGGCGAACAGCATCAGCGGCTGCAGCACCGACCACAGCACGCCGAGGAAGGAGCCCTGATAACGAAGCTTGAAGTTGGTCTTCACCAGCTCCTTGAACACGATCAGCGCGTAGCGGTAGCGCTCCTGGAGGCTCTTGACTAGGTTCTTCACAAACGTCCTATCCTAACTCATGCGTATCCCATGCGAAACTTTCGGGGACGGATCCGCCGCCGGCCGCTCGGCACTCCCATATATTCTAAAGTGTTAGTCGTATTTGTCGAAGCAAGACGGAGTACTACACATGGCTTTTACAGCGCAGTCGTCCAAGCCGCAACCGGCCCGCACCCAGCCCCGCATCAAGCTGTTCGTGTCGGCGCACAAGCCGGCTGCCGTGCCGGACGGCGCGAGCATCGTGCCGATCCAGGTGGGCGCCGCCAACGCGCCGAGGCTGTTCGAGGACATGCTGCACGACGATGACGGCGAGAACATCTCCGAGAAGAACCCGATGTACTGCGAGCTCACGGCCCAGTACTGGGCGTGGAAGAACGCCGACGCCGACTACTACGGCTTCTGCCACTACCGCCGCTACTTCGACTTCACCGACCTCGACCACAAGCAGAACGACTACGGCGAGATCATCGACACGTACATCGACGATCTCGCGGTCGCCGAGTACGGGCTGGACGACTACAGCATCGCCCGCGCGGTGAACGGCTGGGACGTGATCACCTCCCCGGTCAACGACGTGCGCGCGTTCGGCGGATTCGGCAACCTCAAGGAGCACTGGGACGGCGACGACCACCTGCGCCTCAAGGATCTGCGCCACATGTACGACATCCTGTGCGAGCGTCATCCGGACTACCGCGAGGACGCGGACGCGGTGCTGGACGGTCACAAGGCGTGCTTCTGCAACATGTTCATCATGCGCAAGGCGATCTTCCAGGACTACTGCGCGTGGCTGTTCCCGCTGCTGGACGAGTTCGTCGCGGGGTGGGACCATTCGCTCGCGGACGTGCAGACGCTGCGCACGCCGGGGCATCTGGCGGAGCGGTTGCTCAATATCTATATTGCGCATCATCAGCGGGTTTCCGGGGTTGCGGGCGGCTGGAAGATCAAGCAACTGCAGTGCGTGCACTTCACGCACCCCGAACCGGTCGGGTCGCTGGAACCCTTGGATCGCAATCCGCGCGACGTCGTGCCGGTGATCTTCGCGGCGGACGACAACTACGTGCCGATGCTCACCACCACGATCTACTCGATGTTGAGGAACGCGAATCCGGAGCGTTTCTACGACGTGATCGTGCTGGAACGCGACATCTCCGAGCAGAACAAGCAGAACATCACGCAGTTCCTGTCGTCGTTCGCGAACGCGGAGATCCGTTTCTTCGACGTGAGCCGGTCGATCGCCGGGTACGAGCTGACCACGAACAACGCGCACATCAGCGTGGAGACCTACTACCGGTTCATCATCCAGGACGCGCTGCCGTTCTATTCGAAGATCCTGTACCTCGATTCCGATCTCGTCGTCAACGGCGACATCGCGGAACTGTACGATACGCCGCTCGGCGACTGCGCGATCGGCGCGGTGCGCGACCTCGACTTCCTCGGCAACCTCAACATGAAGGACGGCAGGCGCCGCGAGTACGCGGACTTCCAGCTGGGCATGAAGCAGCCGTACGACTACTTCCAGGCGGGCGTGCTGGTGATGAACCTCGACCGCATGCGCGACATCCACACGGTGCCCGAATGGCTGGAGATCGCGTCGCGTCCCGGGTTCATTTACAACGACCAGGACATCCTTAACATGGAGTGCGAAGGCGACGTGACGTACCTGCCGTACGACTGGAACGTCATGCACGACTGCGCGGGGCGCGTGCACGGGGTGTTCGACTTCGCGCCGGCGCCGGTGTACCGGGCGTATCTGGAGTCCCGCAAGCACCCGAAGATCGTGCACTACGCGGGCTTCGACAAGCCGTGGAAGAACCCGTGGTGCGATTTCGGCCCGCTGTACTGGAGCTACGCGCGCCAGACCCCGTTCTCGTTGCAGACGATGGCGGTGCTCGCCGACGTGCCGCGCCCGAAGCCGACCGTGCACCACGAGCGCGCGATCGCCGAGGACAGCCCGATCCGGAAGTATGCGGACGTGATCGCGCCGAGTGGTTCGAAGCAGCGGGAGCTGCTGAAAGTGGTGGCACGGAAGCTGCAGGGGAAGCGGTGAACCCTGCCGTTCTTAATAAAACGGAGTTAAGAAATTGGTTTGCGGAAATACCGTGATAATTGCATGTGAGGGGCAGGGATGCGGAAAATCGTCATATTGGGCGGAAATGGCTTTCTTGGAAGAAGACTGGCTGAACGTTTTAGCCAAGATTCTGACAATTCTGTAATAGTATACGATCACAAATTACCTGTATATAACCGGCGACTTTCTAATGTCGAATATGTATCAGGAGAATTCGTTGCCGGCTATGACTTTGGATCTTTGGTAAGAAATGCTTATCTTGTCGTTCATCTGATCAGTACCTCTGTACCTGGAACGGAAAAAGGTCCACTGGATGAAATACATGCCAATGTCATTCCCTCTGTGGAACTCTTTGATGCCTGTGTTTCTGAAAATGTGGATAGGCTGGTATTCCTTTCAAGCGGAGGCACGATCTATGGCGGTTCGGCGTATCGTGCCAACCGCGAGACCGATCCCCCCTGTCCATACAACACCTATGGTCTGCAAAAGGTAATGATCGAGCAGACCTTACAACTTACTTCACATTGCAGCTCCATGCAGTACCAGATCATTCGTCTTTCCAACCCTTATGGTCCCGGGCAGAACCCTCATGGACCGTTGGGGTTAATCACGAAACTGGTCTATCAGGCAACCAATCATGATACTATCCATATTTTCGGCGATGGGTCCGTCGTGCGCGACTTCATTTATATTGATGATGCTATTCAGGGGATTATCGATATCATTGAACGTGGTGAGAGAAACTCTATATATAATCTTGGACGTGGAACCGGCGTGTCTGTTTCCGACGTCATTGCGACGATAGGGGCGGTACTTCCGGAATCGCTTGATATAGTGTATGAACCGGCACGGAAGGTCGATGCCCCATATTCAGTCTTGGATATCTCGAAATATCGAATGATATCCACCATTGATGAATTTATTTCTTTGGCAGAAGGCGTCAAGCGGACCCATGACTTCTTCATCACTCACTCTGAATAGCATCACCGTTGACGTGTGAACGTCACTTAGCCTCTGGCTTAAGCCATTGGTAGTATGCATGTGGTCCATCAAATAGAAAGGTGTTCCTGTGGAGCAGTCATCGACAGCTAGCAGGCAGTATGTCCACGATATTTCCGCGGTTATCCCCGTATATGGGGGAGAGAAGACCCTCGAGAAGGTGGTCACAGAGCTGGCGGATTTCCATACCGTACGCCGATCTCCCCAAGGGCACCTGTACCGATTGAGTGAGATCCTGCCCGTGTTCGATCATGGTCGTGATCGTTCCGATGTCGTCATCCGTGAGCTTGAGCAGCGGTTCCCATTTGTTCATGGAGTATGGTTGAGCCGCAATTACGGCCAGCATCCCGCAACACTTGCCGGAATCTCACAGAGCACGGGAGACTGGGTGGTGACCATGGACGAGGACGGACAACACGATCCCCATGCCATTGGGGACATGCTGGATGTTGCCATGAATGAGCAGGCGGATGTCATCTATGCGAAGCCGACCAACGCGGCGCCTCATTCCTTGTTCCGCAATATCACCTCGTGGGGTGCCAAGTTTGTGGCGAAGCATCTTCTCGGATCGAACGATGCGCCAAAGTATCAGAGCTTCCGTCTCATTCTTGGTGATGTGGCACGTGCTTTGGCCGTGCATGCCGGCAACGGTACGTATCTTGACGTTGCTCTGGGATGGGTCGGCAACCGCATTGCGACTTGCCCCGTTGCGTTGCGTTCCGAAGGCGATCACCAGTCGTCGTACAATCTCGTCCGCCTTCTTGGACATTTCTGGCGTATGGTGGTCACTGGAGGCACTCGTCCGCTGCGTTTCGTCAGCGCCATAGGCGGTCTGACCTCATTCGCCGGTATCATATGGGCCATTGTGCTATTTTTCATGCAGCTGTTCAGACACGCAATCAAGGTACCGGGATGGACCTCATTGATGATCGTGTTCTTGGTATTCAGTGGCTTGATTCTGCTGTCCATTGGCATCGTGGCTGAATATATCGGCATCAGCGTACGTTCTTCGATGGGTATGCCGCTGTATCTCATTGCCGGAGATCCCCAGCAGGGGCCACTGGGAGAGCGCAGGCAAGAGAATTCAGACAGCAACGATCAAACAGCTGGCGAGTAATATGCCGCGAACGCAATTACCGCAATGCAACCGCTAATGCCGATTAAGATACCACAGAGGAGATACTGATCGGCCACTCGTTTGAGCATAGATTCGATCGTATACGTCCATCCTTGCACTACAAGATAGGCGAAAGATAAAATCATTGGTAAAATGTATCGTCCTTGCGCCTGATAATCGGTAGCGTAACTGTACTGCAAAGCCAAAGCGACGACAATCGCGATATTGATCAACATCGCAACATCGAAAAGGATACGTTTGCCGTACGTTTTGGTTTTGTTGGTTTTGATTTTAGTTGCCGTCCCGATGATGTATCCTGCTGTGCCGACGATGAACGCAATACCGTACAGCATATATACGATACGTGGCAGGAATACAGACAGTGGGCCGAAAACACCGATAAAACTACGATACGTAGATAGCAGCCAAGTGTTCCCTTCTCCCAGATAATGAGTCGTGGTCAGCATCTCCCAGAGACTCATTCCGAGATGCTTGGGTGTAGGTCTGGTGGACGGGCTGAACCCTTCGGCACCGTATTGCTCGCTCATGCGGGAGACGGTCGACAATCCAAGGAAATCACCGTGGTTGATGATCGCCGCCCGGATGAAGAACGGCATGGTCAACACCAGCACGATCCCCGCGATAAGCAATGTCGTACGCAGGAATCTCTTTTCGCTCAACATGGAGCCAATTGAGCCTTGGGCACGATGCCAAGAAATGAAATAGACGAACAGGCTCAGTAGGATCCAAGAATAGGCATTGTAATACGAAAGCGCGATGATTGATATACCCAAAGCAAGTATGATCGCGCTACGCATGCTCCATGTATCTCTCATTCCGGAAAGCCACGCATACAGAATAAGCGATGAGCCACACAGCGCAACAATATCATTGTTGAAATAGAGCGAGCAAAAGATTATCTGCGGAAGGAAAATGACCAAGGATGCGAAGAGATAGCTGAAAGGTTTTTTAAACAGCATAAAAGAAATCTGAATCACAAAGTATGCAAATACCGTGCCGGACACTATGCTCACCAAACGTGCTGAAAACACGATCCAGTCAGGATTTGATGTCACCAAGCCAGTCAGTTTCATCAGGGAACCGCCCAATACCGTACTCAGCATCAGTGGATAACTCGCGTAGGAGAATCCCCACGGACTCATACGCACGCTCTCTTCATATCCCGTTGGCAGCGCACCGTGCTCATAGAAATACCACGGCAACGCTATACGCCCTTTTTCATCCGGGAAGAAATCGTTCGCGAGCGGCACTTTCAATGACAACACACATAAAGCAACGAAATACACCACAAGGAACACGGCCAGCAGCCACCGTTGCGATATGGCACCGCGCTCTTCGCTGTCATCACAAGATCGCAGAACTGTGTTGTTATTCATTCCCCTCACCAAATTCAAGACTGTTTGAGAGACTGTGCCGAGCCGTCAAGTCCATAGGTAATTTCAATGCGGCACCAGCGCATAATCCCATCCGGGTGGCTTTACCTCGAGTAACCGCCCATCTACCGTATAGCAGCTAGGGATCTTCTCCCGCTGAGAAAGACCTTTTCCTCCGCGACCTGCTGCAGGTGCTTGCCGTAGTTGGACTTACCGTAGGCGTGGGCCGCCTCGATCAGCGCGTCCTTGCTGATCCAGTCGTGCTCGTAGGCGATCTCCTCAGGCACGGAAATGGGCAGGCTCTGCGAGCGTTCGACAGACCGCACGAATTCGGCCGCCTCGTACAGCGATTCCATCGTGCCGGTGTCCAGCCAGGCGTACCCGCGGCCGAGCGTGGTGACGCGCAGGGTGCCATCCTCCAGATACATACGGTTGAGGTCGGTGATCTCCAGCTCGCCGCGCGCGGACGGACGCACCTGCTTGGCGAAGTCGACGACACGGTTGTCGTAGAAGTACAGTCCGGTGACCGCGTAGTTCGACTTCGGTTCGGCCGGCTTCTCCTCGATGGAGATGGCGCGCCCATCGCGGTCGAACTCGATGACGCCGAAGCGTTCCGGATCGTCCACGTAGTAGCCGAACACGCTGGATTCGCCCTGCTCGGCGAATCGCACGGCTTCCTTGAGTTGCTTGGACAGGCCGTTGCCGTAGAAGATGTTGTCGCCGAGCACAAGCGCGCACGCATCGCCGGCGATGAATTCCTCACCCAGCAGGAACGCCTGCGCGAGGCCGTCCGGCGAGGGCTGGACCTTGTAGCTCAGGCTTAGACCGAAACGGGAGCCATCGCCAAGCAGGCGCTCGAAGTTCGGCAGATCGTGCGGTGTGGAGATGATGAGGATGTCGCGGATGCCGGCCAGCATCAGCGTGGACAGCGGGTAGTAGATCATCGGCTTGTCGTAGACGGGGAGCAGCTGCTTGGAGGTCACCGAGGTGAGCGGATACAGCCTTGTACCGGAGCCTCCGGCCAGAATGATGCCTTTCAATAGCTTTCCTTTCTGCACTGGTTTGATGCACGGCATCTACCGCAAAACTACGGTAATCATAAGCCAAACCTATGGCATGACATTGTCTCTCCTAAGAGGAAGATACTCAAGGCGAAGTACTCGCTTAACGTGGCCAACGCCGAGAGTACCGCGATGAGCCAGGTACAGGCCTCCTGTCCGGCGCAGACCGTGCCCGCCGAGTCGGACACCGCGATTCCAGAGGTTTCCAAGCCGACTCCCGCACTGGCGGCCGGTAACGTCCTGCTGTTCGTTGTGATATGTCGTGAACTTGAGGGCTCGTCGCGGCCTGCGTGCTCCTATCCTTGGACCTTATGGGGATGGTCCCCATTGCTGTGCCTAATTCCGTCAAGGATAGGAAAATGAGAAGAGCATCCAAGTTTGCCGCGATCATCGGATCAGCGGCGATGATCACCACCATGGGTCTGACCGCCATGCCTGCCAACGCGGACGCGTGGGCCACATGCAACGTCGGCGTGGAGACGATCTCCGTATGCTTCCCGGACGATGTGCTCGCGCATGACGTTGCCAAAGCGGCCGGGGTATCGGCCGACGCTGTGTTCACACCCCAGATGGCCGGGTCGATCACCAGTCTGGTCACCGGTAGCATATTAGACGGCCGAGTCACGTCGTTCCTCGGCATCCACAACCTACGCGCCCTCACCTCGCTGACCGTCGGCTCCACGTCCGTGTCCAATTTGGATGACCTCGTTGGTGCTCCCCTGCAGTCGCTGCGCATCGACGAGGCGCCGAACCTGACGGATATCGACGCGGTGCGCGACATTGACACACTGAAATCACTGTCTCTGTCGAAGACCCCGTTGACGTCGACCGCGGCGATCCATGACATGCCCAATCTGGAGAAAATCGACTTTTACCAGACGCCGTTGCGCGACGTGCCCGCCTACCACGGTCTGCCGCGCCTGTGGAGCTTCAACCTGTCGTGGGCGGACACCACGGTCGATGTGAACGTACCGAAGGGCGGTACGTTCAGCGTGGACGTACCCACGTTCCTCGGAGGTCGCCGGGCGCGCGTGCTTGGCCCGATCTACGGTGGTGGCACATGGGATGAGAAGACCAACAAGGTCACATGGACCCAAGGATTGGAGGGCGACGAGTTCGGTTACGCGTTCTCCTTCCATCTGGATGATGTGAAGCCCGCACAAGGCGTGATCAGCGGCCAAATCAAGGTCAAAGTTCACGTCACCAACAACGGCGGCAACAACGGTGGTACGACCACGCCCGAGAACGGCGTGCCTGTGTACCGCCTGTCCGGCCATGGCGTCCACCATTACACGACTTCCGCGGAGGAACGTGACGCGTTGACCCACAGCGGCCAGTGGACGAACGAGGGCGTCGCCTTCTACCAGCCAGCTTCGGGCAAGCCTGTATACCGCGCCTACTATCAGCCTACCGGTAAGCACCTGTGGACCTCCGACATCCGCGAATACGGCGTGCTGACCAACAGGGGCTGGGACGGCGAAGGCGTCGCCTGGTACACCGACGATACCGGCACCAAGCCCGTCTACCGTTTGTACGACACGCGCAACGGTGAACACATGTTTACCAGTGACAAACGCGAATACGACGCACTCAGCCGCCCCGGTAGCGGCTGGAACGGCGAGGGCGTCGCCTGGTACTCCCTCTGACATCAACAAAACGGGTGGCCCCGGTGATCTGCAGATCACCGGGGCCACCTCCGTATAGATGCCCATATTCTTGAATTCCTCTTCCACAACACGTTTCGAAGCACCGATTTGACCGTTCTCAAAAACGCTCCTGCCCCTGTCCGACAATTCCGCGGTCAACAGGCACCGTGTCCCTAGAAGAAAGGTTCCTGAATCATGACAGGAAACACTAAGGTCTGGCGCGCGCCGCTCGCGGGCCTCGCCTCCGTGGCCATGCTGGCCACGATGGGCGTGGCGGCCGGCACGGCCGTGGCGGCTCCGACGTCGCCGAAGATCACGTTCAGTTCCGGTGCGAACTGGAAGTTCGCGTCGGATGACGACAAGGACAAGACCGGTGAGGACCCCGCCGTTCTAGGCGAGGGCGCCGGTGTGTCCGGCAGTCCGGCGGCCGATCTCGAGATCCCTGACGGGTATGTGTTCACCGGCTGGTACACGTCCGAGAACATCGGCGAGGGCGTGAAGGTCGACCCGAGCGCCGTTTTGAAGGCCGATGTAACGGTCTTCCCGCACATCGTGTCGGCGAGCACGGCGTACAAGGTCAAGTATGTGGGCAACGGCTCCGGCGTGATGGGCCTGACCGCCGGCATGGTCGCCGATGGGACCGACGGGGATGGCAGCAACTACACCACGTATCTGGCCTCCGACGGGTCGAAGTCGGACGCTTTGGCTGACTGGCAGGTTCCGGTTGATAACGGAACCGTGAACGGCAAGTATCTGGGAGCGTTCACGACCGGCAACAGCACCGAGATCTCCCTGACCGGTGACGCCGCCAAGAACGCGCAGAAGCTGAGCGATGTGTCCAACGCCACCAAGGGCACGACGAACATCACGTATACCGTCAAGGACGTGCCCGCCTACAGGGTCACGTTCCACAACACCGCCAAGAACGACGACGGCACGGACTACACCGATGGGGCTATCGCCTTCGAGATCGTGAAGGCCGACGGCGACAGCGTCAAGACGGACGTGGACATCGAGGTTCCCGGTTCCGCCGCGTTCAGCGAGTTCGCGAAAACCCCGACGTGGAAGGCCATCACCTCGGACAGCCAGTACACCGCGTCCACGTGGTACCGGTTCGACCCGGTGAACAAGAAGGTCGCCGACTTCGACCCGTCCAAGGCCGTGACCGCTGACACCGACGTGTACGTGAAGCGCACGGACGCCGCCAAGAACCACACCATCCGCTTCGATTACAACGTCGCCTCGGAACCCGTGCTGACCTATTCCAACGCCTGGGCCACGGACGCCCTCGTCGCCGATGGCGCGCAGATCGGCGGCAAGCTGCCGACCCCGACCGTGATCTACGACGGCGGCAGGACCGCCGAACAGACGGGTCTGCAGTATGAGTTCTCCGGGTGGAACACGAAGGCCGACGGCAGCGGCACGGCGGTGACCTCCGCGAGCACGTTCGCGGCCGACACGACCGTGTACGCGCAGTGGAAGGTCGTCAAGGTGCTGGTCAAGTTCGCTCCGAACTATGGCGACAAGCAGGTCGTGAGCACCTGGTTCTCGGCCGGTGACAGGTTCACGGTCCCGTCCACAGGCGCGTTCGCCCGCGAGGGCTACACCGCCGACTGGGCCGCCGCTCCGGTCAACGCGCTGCTGTCCATCGATCAGGACAACAACGAGCTGACATACGAGAAGACCACCGGCGAGAACAAGACCGTGACGTCCATCGCGCCGCTGAGCCAGTTCAAGCCGGTCTGGTCGAAGAACGACCTGACCACCCTCACGGCTCTCGAGGACAAGGTCGCCGTCACCGACGCCGCCCTGAAGGACGACAAGTTCAAGGTCAACAACGCCGAAGGCAACTACCTGAACGGCAAGACCCAGTCCAAGCTCGAGGGCTACACCGCGCAGTACACCGAGGCGTCGTTCGACCAGTACGTGGCCGACTTCCAGACGTACCTCCAGCACAAGTCCGAGGTCAAGGACTACACCGACAAGGAGTACGCGTCCCTGATCAGCGAGCTGCAGGACGCGCAGAAGAAGCTGGTGCAGGTCGGCGAGACCGACGTCGTCCGTCTGGTCAAGGACGGCCGGCACGTGTACTCCACCGACGAGAACGAGCAGAAGATCCTGAGGAACTCGGGATGGACCGTCGAGGGCGTCGCGTTCAGGGCGTCCCGGTTCCAGGCCCCGTACTCCACGGCCGTGACCCGCCTGTACAACCCGGCCAACGGCAACCACCTGCTGTCCACCGACTCCAACGAGGTCAAGGTCCTCAAGACCGCCGGCTGGAGCGTCGACGGCACCGCGTTCTACGCGCCGCAGGGCGCCACGACCGCCGTGAACCGTTTCCACGCCACCACGGCGAACGCCGAGCACCTGTACACCGGCGACATCAACGAGTACAACACCAACCTCGCCCGCGGATACCAGGGCGACGGCATCGTGTTCTACGCCATCCGCTGACATCATGCGTCGGGCGGCCTGCGACCCCCCGACGCATGACGGAACATGAGAACGGGGCGGGCCCCGCGACCGGAGAACGCATCCGGTCGTGGGGCCCGCCCCGTTTCGTCGTGCCGGCGGCACTGTCGCGGCGGCGGGAACCCGCAGCCACGGCCCCGCACCACGACAAAGACAACGAGGAGGGGGTGTCCCCCGCGGGAACCGATTCCCGCGG
>NZ_PEBH01000017.1 GCF_008698235.1 Bifidobacterium rousetti | reverse complement strand
GCCTGCAGCGGACTGGCAATCATTGACTATAAAGAAGTAGTACAAACACACTCTTGAGTTCTCAAACCACCACACACCAGCCCGAAAGGCTTAATCTAGGGGACCAACCCCCGTGCTGAGCAGCAAGAGATAAACTTACACCCGATGGCGTAATGATGCAAGCGAAAGGACGCAAAAACCTATGGAAACGGCTCTATAGAGCGGTTTCCACGGCGTGTCGCAACAGCCTTAATCGCTGGTAGTTACAGGCTAACGCATGCCGATGAAGGGAAAAGACCATCCGCCCGAAATTCGGGACACCGAATCATGAACGGATGGTGAATCGAAAACGGCATCGAACCGGGGTAGAACGGATCAGGTGAGGGCAACGACCACGATGGACGCGACGCAGAGCAACGCGGCGACCACCACGGTGCCGATCCACAC
This sequence comes from Bifidobacterium rousetti, assembly GCF_008698235.1. Classification (GTDB taxonomy): domain Bacteria; phylum Actinomycetota; class Actinomycetes; order Actinomycetales; family Bifidobacteriaceae; genus Bifidobacterium; species Bifidobacterium rousetti. Next base: position 24,618 of record NZ_PEBH01000017.1, on the reverse strand, counting down.
CGGCGTCCGGTTGCGGTCGGAGATGAGCGAGCAGGCGGCGATGACGTCCAGCGCTAGACCGACGACGCCGAACACGGACACATCGTCCCACAGCGGCATCATCGCGAACACCGCGGCGATGACCGCAAGGACGATGCCCGCGATGGCGAATCCCCTGGTCATCTCGTTCGGACGTCGTTCCGGCTCGGAGGGCTCCATCTGCGGAACTTCCTGCATCGGCATGGGGTGCACGGGTTCCATGGGCAATGGCGCCCCCACAGGCACCTCAGGCTGAGGCTGATAGGCGGGTCCCACGGGGATGGGGCCCGCCGACCGCTGAGCCTGCGGTGGGATGTTCGGTACTGCGGGGCCCGCGGTGGGCGGTTCCATCACAGCAATCCAAGCGCCGATGTCGAGCCGCTCGACGAACCGATCGCGATCGCAGCCACGATGATCAGGATGATGTACAGGACGAAGAACACACCCCATACGATCACCGACACCAGCGCGCCCTTGCCGGCCCTATGCGCGTTCTTCGGCTGGGTGTCCTTCCAGACGAGCCACAGGATGAGGCCGACGACGGGGATGAAGAAGCCAAGCACGGCCCATCCGAACGAACCGGTGTCTGCGGGGTTGGCCTGCGGTGGGTACGGGGCGTATCCGGGCTGCTGCTGGTACTGGGGCGCGTATTGCGGCGCCTGCGGCTGATTCGGATACGCCTGCGGCTGGGCGGCGTTCGGAGCGTACTCCGGCTGCTGCTGCGGTTCCGGGTTGACGTTGGTCATCGTTATTCCCTTCTCACTTCGATGACGGAATCCTCCACTGGCGATTCCTCGGCCAGTCCTCACGACGCGTCTATGCGTCATGTGAACTCCCTATGCCCAATTGTACTTCCGGTTGCCATTCAGGCACAGGAGGACGCACGAAGACAGCGAAAACAAATCCACAACTCTTGAAGGCGAATGATGGGAGACATGTGGCATCAAGCGCAAGACGCAGGGAGGCATCCGAGATGAGTGTGTCCTGCATCGAAGATGCGCCCGGATGAGAAGTGTGAATGTGAATGGGGAGCGACTACATCAAAAGAAAAACTACGTCAAAAAACAAAACCGCATTAAGGGCATGAAGAGCATCGAGAAGGAATCCTGAGCGGAAACGTTGCTGAAGCGTGAAAGCGAAAAGATCGAAGCGATCGGCGATTTGCGGCAGTTGCGAAATGTGGATAACTCCGATTTTCGCAAATCGCTATAACAACTATAACACTATAACAACTATAACAACTATAAGCGGGCCCGAAAACCGTTGTGGCAGTAGGGCTGAGTGCGTGTCGCTCAATACGATAGTCCACTATTTTCAATACGATAGTCCACTATTTTCAATACGATAGTCCACTATTTTCAATACGATAGTCCACTATGCCAAGTTGCGAAAACTTGAGATTAATACGATAGTCCACTAAAAATCAATACGATAGTCCATCATTTTGGAGAGTTATCCACAGGTTTTGAGACAGTTTTGAGACACCTTGAGTCTCACAATACGGACAAAAAAGTGAGATTTTTGACCGCTTGCCCGGGCGTGTCGCGCACATGCGACGGACCGTTTTTGCGCTTTCGAAGCCAGCGTCGTTCCGTGGTTTTCAATACAAAAGTCCATCTTTTACTACGTTGTCATAAAAAATGACTACGTGCGATAATGGTGTCATGAGCATGACGATGAGGTCTGTCGGTTTTGGGTCCGGGATGCGTGCATGGGCCTCCCGAACGATTGGATCGCTTGCGGCTGCGGCCATGGGCGTCGCATGCGCGGCACTTACCGCCATCAACGAGCGGTTCACATGCGCCGCCCTGCATGGCTGGTCGCCTTCGGAAACTGGAACTGCGGAGTCGGCCGTACGGCAGTGCGCATCAGATCCATCGATCGTGTGGATACTGGCGATGGGGGCATTGGCGTTTGCGCTCATCGTCGTCGCCGACGCCTTGGTGGCGAGGTCGGCACGGAACCATTCCGGCCCGCGTTGGACATCCCGGCTGGTCAGCACGAACTGGACGCCGTTCCTGGTATACGGCACCGGCGTATGGGTCGCCCACAGCCTGGCATCCGGGGTGTGGTTCGGAATCGCGAATATATGGCTGATTCCCGCCATGGTTATCGCCGGCGCCATTGCCGTCTCGGCGAACACCATCGAGGGGATGTGCACGCTGCGGATCGATCGCGAGAACGGCATCGTCACGCCTGTCTCTCGTATCGGCCTTGACGCCGCGGTACGCAGCGTCATCCTGTGGATGGCTGCGATCGACATCGTGACCGCGATCCAGTTCGGTGATCTCGACCTGAATATCGTCGGGGCGGGTCCGCCGGTGCTTGTCCTGTGGGTTCCCGTGCTGGCGTGCTCCGCGATCGTGGTGCTCACTGTCCGTCGGCCCCGTCCGGCGCCGGACGGCTATGGCTGGGCGTTGGCCGCCCGGCATGTGATGGCCGTCGTGGTCGCGGTTTGCATGATCGTCGCGATCCATTCGGATACGGTGCGCGTCGAGGCGTTGCTGTCCTGACGGAGGTCGGACGATAGTCCACCAATTTGCGTTTTCCTGATGATACGGAGACCGCGAAACGGCTTGGATGACGGCATGCGACGAGGTGACGACGGCCGTAGTCGATTTGCCTCAAGCCGCCGTCACAGTGAAAGTGGTGGACCTTTGTATTATCTCCGCACGTCGGTTGCAGTACAACGTTTTTCGTTGCAATTCCAACGTTTTCAAGCATATGACTCGCATTGCCGAGCAAGTCGTATGGCATTACAAAGGTCCACCACAATGGCTGTGAGACGCCCTCCCAACAAAGGATCGCAGAGGTCGTCAGCCCCAAGACCCCGCGCTTCGGAGGGTCCATTCCAGTCGTTCGGCAGTCCGTGACAGGTCGTCAACGCCAAACAGGTGGACTATCGTACAAGGCCGTGTTTTCGTTGCGATTTCAACGAAAACACAGCGAAAACGCCACTGATCACGCCGTTTCGCAGGCCAAAAGACGCCGGAACGGCATGGTTCCGGAGCGCCTGCCGGCCAATACGATGGTCCACAATTTCGCCCGGAACGCCTGTTGTGAGGCCATACGCCGCAGGCGATTCCGGCCGGTCGCCGGACAGGGCGAACCAGAATGGCGAAATCGGCTATTTTCCGCCGTTTTCGGATGGACTATCGTATTGGTTCTAAGTTGGATTCGAAGCTGAATCCACCGCATCCAGCACATCTTGCGCTATGGCCTCATCCACATACTCGCCGTCGATCAGGTGACGTGCGGCGATGGCGGTCGGACTCGGGTGCAGGGTCACACCCTTCTCGTCGACGCTCACATGGACGGACGGGTATACGTCGCGCACCTTGGCCAACGCCTTGCGGAACTTCGCGCGGAAGTTCTGCTTGCTGCTGATGCTGTCGCCGAACCGTTCGTACAACCAGTCCCAGGTGACAGGAAGATCGTGACGGAGATTGCGCATGCTGCCGGTCAGCCACACATAGGTGTCGTACGGCAGCACGCTGCGGCCGGACAGGAGCAGCGAGCTCGCCCGCGTGTCAAACGGCGCCGATTCGCGCGCCAGACGCTCGTACACCTCCTTGGTGAGGACGAAGGCGCTGCCGGAGAACGCGGCGTTGGTGTCGCTCTCCTTGAATCGGACGGCCTCGACGATCGGCAGGCTGATCATGTCGTGCATCTTGCCGCCGGAGAAACCGGTGGTCTTGCGGATCGTGATGTGGCTGGACAGCAGCAGGCGAAGCTGCTCCTGGATCTTGTCGGCGGTCTTGCCTCCGCGCTGCAGGCCGAGCTCGTTGCACATCTGCCAGATCGACGGGATGGTGATGGTGCGGGTCTGCGGATCGACGTACTCGGTCTTCATCTTGCCTGCCGTGCGGATCTGCTTGGCGATCCACGCCATGATCAGTCGCGGATACTTGCCGTAGGGGAACTTGCGTTTGCGCTCCTCGGGGTCGATGCCGGCCTCGAGCACGTATTCGAGCGTGCCGTTGGTCTTGCTGACGAAGTCGGTGTCCGCCGACGGTTGGGTGGGCGGGAACAGCGTCGAGGTGAGAATCGAGTGGCCGTACCAGATCTCCTTGCTGTCCGGTTCGCGCCGTTCGATGTCCGCAAGGGTCTGGGGCCGTATCAGTGAGCGGCCCGGGCCTGCACTCTCCTCGATCGTCTTTCGCTTGTTCGCCATGCCCATAATCGTACAATCCGACGGAAGCGCCAACACGCAATAATTAATTAAATATATAAATAATTAATTATTTAATTAAATAATTAATGCAAGGCAAGGTGATGCGGCATCACCCTCAAAACGGCTTCATGACGCCGTTTTCATCACGCAAGAGACCCGTGCGATGGTTGTCGCACGGGTCTCACTGCAGGTCGACGGTCAGGAAAGGTTCCGAACGTCCGTCAGACATCGGCTACTTGACGACCTTGAAACCACCAGTCCACGGAGTCTGCTCGGTCACGCCGAGGATGATCTGCAGGGCGCCGTAACCCTCGAGGTACTGGGCGCGCTTCAAGGCGCCGGCATCCACGGTCTTGAGGCCCGCGGCCTCGACGAACGCCTTGACGGCGTTCTTGGCGTCCTCGTCGTCGCCCGCCAGCTGCACGACGGTCGGGGCGCCGTCGTTGACGCCGGTGGCCAGCGTCGCGGCGAACGTGGTGTTGAACGCCTTGACGATCTTGGATTGCGGCAGCTTGCCGGAGAGGTACTCGGCGGCGGAGGCGGCGCCCTCCGGCAGGGCGAGATCGAAGGTGGTGAAGTCGATCGGGTTGGACACGTCCACCACGGTCTTGCCGGTCAGCTGGTCAGCGTAGACGGAGACGACCTCGTCGTAGGCGGGGAACGGCAGGGCGAGGACGATGACATCGCCCGCGATCACGGCGTCACCGAACTTGCCGGCGGTCACGCCGTCGGCTGCTGCGGCCGCCTTGTCGGGATTGCGGTCGATGACCTGGACGGCGGCCCCGGACTTGACGGCGATGCCGGCGACAGCGGATCCGATGTTGCCCGCGCCGAAGATGGTGATGTTGCTCATGATTGCCTCCCTGTGGATGTTCCAATGCCGTGTGGCGTTCGTTTCGTGGCGTCGGCTCAGGGATCGTCCCGTCGCCTCCGCGTTAGTCATCACTATATGACTCCTTCCGAGATATTTCAGGCTGAGATATATCAACTAAATATATATCGCGGTGAAAAACCGTTGGAAAGTCGGCGTTTGCCGGCGATTCCCTTCGCTGTCGTCATCGGCGTGTTGGCCTGAGATATATCATTCTGAGGTATCATGTGTGGCATGAATATCGTGGAGATCATGACTTTGGGATTCCTGTCGGAGGAGCCGCTGTGCGGCTACCGACTGCGCAAGAAAATGGAGCAGCTGCAGGGGTATGCGCGCGCGTTCAGCGACGGCACGCTGCACTCCGTGACAGGCAAGTTCGTCAAGGCTGGCTATCTGGGCGAAAGCTTCAAGGTGGTCAACGGCCGTCGCCTGCGCGAGTTCCATCTGGAACAGGCCGGTCGCGACAAGCTGATCGACGAGCTCAGCAATGCGGACGGCTACATGCTCACCGACATCACCAAGTGGTCGGTCGTCATGTCATTCCTGTCCGTCATCCCGGACGAGGAGAAGCGGCGCGAGGTGCTGCGACGCAGACTCGCGGTGCTCGACGGGGACGCACGCCGCATGTACAGCGACGGCGAGGGCCCGATCGACAACGACAAGCTCACCGACAAATACCGCATCGCGATCACCGCCATCCATGACGCGGAGATCGAGGCGGAGCACAAGTGGCTGGAGAAGGAACTCGGCGAGTGACTCGACGTTCCGGTGTCGGCTACGCCGGTCGTGTCGACCGTCCATCGCGTGGCGGATGCCCTGGTCCCGAGGACATCGAGCGGCTGTACGAGACCATGGAACGCGAGATCGGACCCACGAACTGGTGGCCGGCCGAGACGCTGTTCGAGATCATGGTCGGAGCGGTCCTCACACAGAACACCGCATGGGGCAACGTCGACCGTTCACTCGCGGCGCTGAAGGCGGCCGATGCGCTCGAGCCGCATGCCATCGTCGCTTTGGAGGCCGAGGAACTGCAGGAACTCGTACGCCCATCCGGGTTCTACCGGAACAAGGCGCGCACGCTGCAGTCGCTGAGCCAGTGGTACATCGAACGCTGCGGCGCCGATCCGGCCGGCGCCGCGAACATGACGGATGACGAACTGCGCTCCGAACTGCTGTCGTTGTTCGGCATTGGCGGCGAGACCGCCGATGACCTGGTGCTGTATGTGTTCTCCCGTCGCACGTTCGTCGCGGACACCTACGCGCGACGCCTGTTCGCGTTCCTTGGGTTTGATGTGCCGGCCGGATACCCGGCGTTCCACCGGTCGTACGCGCCGGCGGTGCTCGCCACCGGTCTCGACGTTGATCAACTCAAGGAACTCCACGGCCTCATCGACGAGTTCGGCAAGGCCTACCGCAGCGACGACGACAGGGCCGGTTCGTTCCTTGCCGACTGGCCGCGTTGACGGTTCTCCCTTTTGGGACAAGGTTCCGCCTGATTGCCGTCCGCTTCTCCTTCATCTTGACCTTGTCCTTCCGTTCTCATGAACTGAGGTAAGGTCGAAAACGTTGATTTCAAGCCGATTCCGCGGGAGCTGCACAGTGGAGACGCCTTGATGGAGAATCTGCCGATCGTGATCGAGTGAGGTTTCCCCTTTGGGACAAGGTTCCGACCTGTTGCAAAGTAAGATGCGCTACAAGCCGTTGAGAAACAAGGCGTTCATCGTGCTCGAAAGGCGCGAATGACAATGCTAGCTCTAGTCCTTGTCCCCTTTTGCGATCAAGGGCAAGATTCTCCCCTTTGGGACAAGGTTCCGCCTAAAACCGTTGGAAGAGTGAGATCTGTTAGACGTTGCGCACCTAAAGCCCCATTCTTGTACCTAAGGCATGCTGTCTGCGTTCAAACCAACTTTCCACACGCGTAAAAACATTCAATATCAATATATATGTCTAATATCCATTGCGGTGGAGCGACGTGCGCTAGTGGGGAAAGGCGTGTCATTTAGGTGCGCTGTCCGGCTATATATCTGTATATAGGTATACAGGGTATACCCGCTTAGGCCTACTGTCATAAGGGCTAAAGCGATGTTCGTGTCCCTAAAGCCCCTCATTTTGTCCTCAAAGCCCCTCATCTTGTCCCTAAAGCCCCTCATTTGTCCCCAAAGTACACACTTCGAGGCGTGCTTTAGCACCTAAATGACACGCTGCAGTGTTTCCCGGTAATGAAGAGCTGCAAGGGCTTCAAAGTCATCGGTGTGTACTTTAGGGACGTGTGCTACTTTGTCCCTAAAGTACACACGTACTTAATGAAAACCCTCGCGCTGCGCCAACAGCCGAGGGGCGGAAACCACTAGCAGAAGTAGTGATTACATGGATAATTCTAAACAGCTGACTGTTCCGGATAACGAACCGTGGATGTCGCACGCCTTCATTTCGAGGGTGGCGGCTCAGGTCTCTTTGCCGTATCGCCGTCAGGATGCCAAGGAGATCATCAAACGCAATGGAACGCTTGAAGTGCGTTTCGCCACTACGTCGGATTGCCTTCCATACGGGAAGTATCCGCGTCTTTTCGAGTTGTGGGCTTGCACGATGATCAAATCTGAAAACGACTGTTGGAATCCTGAAACGCGCAGATTGAGTCTGGGAAGTACTTTTCGAGACTTTCTTCGTTTGCTGAATATCGAGGTGGGAGGAAGACAGCTCAGAACCATCAAACCACAGTTGGAGCGATTGTTCCGCTGTGTGTACAGCGTTGTCAATCTGACGGATCCTTCAAAAACTGACTTGGTCAATTTTGTCGTGGCTCCGAAGGTCCATATTGAGTGGCTAAGTGAGGGTCACAATCTAGGCCGTGGCGTCGCGGCTGACAATTGGGTGATCCTGTCTAAGGAATACGTGCAGATGCTACGGGACAATCCGGTGCCTGTTGATCTGCGCGCTGTCGCTCAGCTCAGAAGTCCAATGTCGATCGACATCTACTGGTGGTTGACGAAACGTTATTACGGTATGCACAGCCGTTCGAATATTAGTTGGCAACAGTTGTATGACCAGTTTGGCAGTAACTGTCGAATGGCGAAGTTTAAGGAAAATTTCAAAGAGGCTGTTGCAGAAGTTCAGGGAGTGTATTCGTCTGCGCGTATCACCTGCGGCAAGGATTACGTGACATTGTGGCCGTCGCCAACTGCGGTTCCTACTGTCGCTCAAATCAAGAGACGTCAAGGGATGATGTCGACCAGGTCGTCCATGAAGAACGGTGATGGGTCGCATTGGATCAATATCGCTGGATGGGGTTCAGTGTGGATGACGACTGAGGCCTTTGAGGTCGATGTTGCGCGCGAACACCTTGATGGAACCATCTCCGAAAAGACTTGTCCTGTATGTATTTTCGATGAACGGAACATCGAGATGCATGGGCGGAATGCTCTGTCGTCTGATGCTGACTAAGCGTTATGTGCTCCATTGAATCGCGGAATAGATAGTGATGCAATCGACGATTGCAGCAGGTGGCGCTTGGATTCCATCTGACGCTCGCCTGACCTCCGTTTGGCGGTATCATTGAACGTACGAGCGATGCGTGACGGACATCGAAATCCGTTGTCGCATTGAGGACACCGTTGTCGAACAAAAGGAACTCGCATGTACGTCGTTCTGGAATCCTTCGCATACGACTAAGGCCGGAGGATCACACATCCTCCGTTCTTCACGTCGCGACCTGACCTAGGTCGCGCGATACGTCGTCATGCCAAATTCCCGAACGCTGCCTCCATGAACGATCCGGCACGACCGACCACATCCGGTCGCGTTGAGATCGGCTTATGGCGGCTTGATCATGAAACGAGTTTCATCATGAACACCGATATTCGCTCCTCTGTCCATTCTGGTTCCTCCCTATGGAGGATCGCTGCCTACCGCAATTGGTTCCTGGCCGACACGTCAGACGTATTCGCAGTCAGTCTGCGCACATTCGTCGTCCCGCTGATCGGACTGGCGCTGTCGCACTCCACATTCATCGCAGGATTGCTCGTCACTCTCGAATCGGTCATAGGTCTGGCGCTGATGTCCGTCGGTGGCGCGATCGCCGATCGTCATGATCGTCGGAGGCTGATGGTTCTGCTTGGTCTCATCGGTTTGCTGCTGTCCCTGACGGCGACTGGTCTGCTTGCCGCGGGGATGATGAATACGGTCACGTTCGCGTTGATCGTCATCATCTTCGCCGTCATGAACGGGATGCTGGGGCCGTCCAACGACGCGATGCTCAAGTCGATCGTGCCAATGGAACGCTTCGCCAAGGCTCAGGCGATACGTGAGGCACGTGAATCCTGTGTCGAGCTGTCCGGCGGTGCTGTAGGAGGACTGCTCTACCGCCTTTCCACCTGGTTTCCGTTCCTTGTTTCCGCGGCGCTCTATCTGGTCGCGGCCGTCACGGCGATGGTGCTGCCGAAACCGAGCGCGAAGGCGCAGGATGACGTGTCTGATGAGTCCTCTTCGCATGCGAAGGCTGGCCAGAATGAGGGGTTCCTCGTTCAGTTCGTCGAAGGATGGCGATGGACACTGACCAGACGCACGATCCTTGCGGCCATCGTCCAAGGCACAGTGATCAACATCGCCTGCTACGGCAGCATCGTCGGTGTGCAGATCATGCTCGCGGCACGCGGGACGGATCCGGTACTCATTGGTCTGGTAAGCACGGCCACAGGCGTCGCGGCGCTGATCGGTTCTCTTGCAGCGGGCTGGCTGGTCGATCACATCCCAACCGGCAAGCTCATCATTCTCACCTTCGCTGTGTTCTCCGTCGCCATGATCCCACTTCTTTTCGCTGATTCGTATGGCGCGATAGTCGCGTGCATGGTTGTTGCATCGCTGTTGTTCCCATCCATGAATGCCGGAGAACTCGGTTTCATTTACGGGCGCACTCCGGATCATATGCAGGGTCGGGTGTCCACCGTGTTCGAAACCACGGTCGGCGTGCCTGGCGCCATGACTCCGGCGCTGGTCGGATGGATGCTGCAGACGCATTGGCTGGGATTCCGCGCCGTCATGGTACTTGTGGTCACATGCGCCTTCATCGGCCTAGTCCTGGCCTGCTTCACTTCGACGAGGAACATCCCGCTGCCAGCGCAGTGGGAACAGGTCGAGTTGTAGGTGGGCTGCGCCCTCTCCGAGACATGGATGGCCACATTACAGTGGACGCGATTGGAATTGCGTCCACTTTTCTTCCCAATTGTCCACTTTAATCAGATGACGATTGTGTTCGCGCCTGCTGACAGTAGGGCTTTCGTGGGTTTGCTGCATCTAAGGCTCTTGCCTCAGGGGGGGCGGATTTACAATAGGATCATCATGGGGACCGCGCAATGGAGCGCGGTCGAGGCAGAGCGAAGTGGGTGAGGATCATGGGAGGCAATGGGGCGTCACATGGCGGTGCGCGCGGCGGCGGTATTCGCGGGAGCCGGCGGAACGGACATCGCCCGTGGGCGGTCGCTGGAGTGGTGCTGCTGGTTGTCGTCATATGCGTGACGGTGGTATGGGCATGGCGCCGCATCAATGCCGACGCCGTACTCGGCGCCTACGAGCTGCCTGCGCAGAGTGCCCGACGATACACGTTCGAGGACATGACCGACATGGTCGCAGACTGCAACGATCCGGATGATTCCTCCGAGTCAAAGGCCGCGTTCCAGATAGCGCCCGAGAGCTCAGCGGGCGCTGCGAGCGAGAACGAGCATCCGCCGAAGGACATCTACCTCGTCGTCCCCGCCGACGACGGCAAGGATCCGATGCGCTTCGAAGGATTCCGATGCATGGCCGAGGCGCTCGGCATGCCGGACGAAACACAACGTGACCTCATCGCGCAGTCGAAACCCTTCACCGAGGAAGCCGGGGCGATGCCGATGGAATGGAACGACCTGGGTTTCCAGGGCTGGCACCCCAACGACGGTACATTCCGGTTGCGCATCACTTGGTACGATCCCGCAGCCTCGGAGGAATGACCGTCGCGCGCGACAGATACGGCTAGAGAGTTGGCGGTATCTCTAAGGCCGTATCGCATGTCTTTTGGATAGGTTTGTGGTAAATAATTAATTATTTAAATATTTAATTAATTAAATACCGCAAACCGGAAATGGAAAGACGGTCGGGTGTCAGCCGGACGGGTGATCCGGTGCTACAGCATGGTGCCGTTGGCGATGGCCTGGAGCGCCGCGAGGTGCGCTTCGAGCGCCTGGCGGCCCTGCGGGGTGAGGGCCGCCCAGGTGACCCGATGCCGGTTGGTGTCTCCGGGGAGCTTGTAGACGTCGATGTAGTTGCTCTCGGCCAGTGCGTTGAGATGGCGCGAGCACATGGAGTCGCTCAATCCGAGGGCGTCGCGGATGTCGGCGAAGCACATCTCCTTGACCGGGGAGAGCATGCCGCAGATCCGCAGGCGCGTGGGCTCGTGGATGACGGGGTCGAATCGTGGGGTGACAGTGTCTTTCTTCGTGATCATCACCTGCAGCGTTTGAGGGTATGGACGAAATACCGATCATATCCGTAGTCCCAGAGTCCGCAGATGACTCCCATCGCGACGGCGACGAGCATCGGCCCCTCAGGAAGTACGGACTGGGATGGCAGGAGCCATATGGTCGCCGCGAACGCGAGGACCATCACGACGGCCTGAGCGATCACCGATATTTTCATGACCGTATTGCGGGGCCGGAGGCCTCCCAGGGTGATGTCGAATGTGAACTCCGGTCCGATCTGCTGCTTGCGCCATTTCGACAGCGCGTTGCTCACGTGAGCCAACGTCAGGAAGGCTGCCATGATCAACGCAGACAATATTATTTGGTGCAGATATGCGCTGAGCTCAGGGCCTTGAATGGGTTCCTGTGTGAAGAGGATGCCCGTCATCAGATATATGGCGCCGTTGATTGCGCCTCCGACCGGATACCACCAGCTTGGTGCCATCAGGCGGTCGGACAAGTCGCCGCGATCGTGGGTGGTCTGGTTCGGCGTCGCCGCGTCTGCGGTGGTGCTGACGGCGGTGGCCTGCTTCGGGTTCGGCTCCAAGGACTGGAGCGACGGCAGTGGGATCTGGGTTGCGGTGGTCATGGCCTGCTCCGTTCCTGTCGCGGCTTGCGTGACGCTCGCCCTTTCGTTGCGACTGTCGGTGGATGTGTTGACAGGGCCATCATAACATTTTACTTGCATGCAAGTCAAGTGTTTTCGTGCGTTGAATCAGCGGATCCCTATCGATCCGCTCGATTCACGGACGGAGTGTTGCGTGACGGATGGACAGCGGGAACGCGGCCACGCGGCGGCGACGCAGCTTGATGACGGCGAATCCCGCGACCAGCACTCCGGTGGTCGTGCCGATCGCGATGTTGCGGGCGTCATGCAGATCGCTCGGCTCCGGCGCCGGAACCGGAATCGCCACGCGGTGTCCGGAGACGAGCAGTCGATGCGTGTTCACACCGTACGGCGTGCAGGTCATCAGCGTGACACGATCCTCGCCGGGGACGATCCGCAACTGCGATGTATCGTCCGGCAGAATCACCGAGATGCGGTCGACCTTGTATCCGAGCGTCTGACCCATCACCTCTATATAGAAGAAGTCTCCCTTCCTGACCTCGTCGAGACGTGTGAACATCATCGCCTCGACCAGACCGCGGTGACCGGTGATGACCGAATGCGTCGACTTGCCTCCGACCGGCAGCGACGTGCCGTACAGATGACCGGCGCCGGCCGCCAGCGCCTCCTCGGACGTGCCGTGGTAGATCGGCAGGTCGATCGACTGCTTCGGCACCTTGATCGCGCCCATCACCTCGTTTCCGGCATCGAGCAGCCGCTGATAGGCCTTGTCCTTCGCCGAGGCGGTGTCCTTGCCGCTGGCGTGGGATCCGCCCTGCGCGTCGGTGAACGGGTCGATCGCCTCGCCGAGCACCGGCTGGCCCGACTTCGCGAGCTTCTCGTTGTACTCATGGGCCGCCTTGAGCTCGTCATCAGCCTTCGGGTATGGCCATCCGGCGACCTGGCTGGCGCTTGTCGCGGTGGTCTTGGCCAGCTCCATGCCGGACCTGAACTGCATGGCGAGCGGGAACCCGGCCACGCAGGCCGCCGCGAGGATCAGCAGCACGGTGACGATGCGCATCACGACGAGATTGCGGGAGAGGCGTCTGCGCTCCTCGGTGATGTCCGAGACGTCGATCGCCTCGGCGAACGGCTTTGGCTCGGGGGCGGGGTCGTTTGATGCGGAATCGTTCTGCTGGGCAATGCCTGCACGAAGAGGACGATGCGGTTCGTGACGGCCTGCCGCATGTCGCGCCTGATTGCGTGCAGTCCTCATCGACCTGAAGCCTCCCATCGCATGGTCATTCCAACGCCAACCATCGTACCGCCGTGTCCGGGAGCCGGCGGTGGCGGCTTCGGCATGTGGTAAAACGATAATTAATTAATTAATTAATTAATTAATTACCGAAATAACACGTGCACATCCCCGTCGGCGTGAAACCGGGCGGGGACGCGCGAGAGACGGGGAATCAGGCGGAGGCGAGGTGTCGGCGCGTATGGCGGTGACGCCGACCGTCACCGACCGCGCTTGACGGTGTGGACAAGATAGCGGTCGTACCCGTAATCCCACACCGCAATGACGACGCCGATCACGACGGAGAGGAACAGCGGGTCGGGAATGAGCGTGGGGTTGAACAGCGCGGCCCACAGGATGAACACGACCACCGCCGTCAGAACGATCAACTGTCCGATCATCACCGCCCACATGATCGCGTTGCGTGGGCGCAACCCTCCCATGAACGTGCTGTAGTCCGAACCGATCTGCCGCTTGCGCCAGTTATTCAGCACGGTGACCACATAGATCAACGCCACAAACGCCACCATGGCGGACCCCCATCGCAGGAAGAACTGGGGGCGGGGCAGCGACAGGGCCTGCACGCTCATGAAGCTCCAGACAAGGCAGGTCGTACCGGCGAGCACCCCATTGACCAGATACCACCACTTGGGCGCCATCAGACGGTCGACCGCGTCATCGCGATCATGCGAGATCTGGCTCAGCGCCGCTGCGGCCTCGGCCGGGCTGATGGGCGAGGAAGGCGTCGGCGCCTGGTGCTGCGACCGGTCCGTCTGTTGCGGGGTCTGGTGTGCGGTGGTCATGGTCGTCTCCACTCCGTTTGCGGTTGTCGGTGGATGTCCCGACGGGACGATCATAACATTTTACTTGCATGCAAGTCAAGTATTTTCGTTCGTGGTTCCGTCCGCCGTTTGATCGGCCGCGCTGTGTTATTCTGGTAATTAATTAAATAATTAATTAATTATTGAAAGGGGCGTCCGTGAAGATCACCATCGCGAATGCCAAGGGCGGGGTGGCCAAGACCACCACGGCCATCTACCTCGCCGCGGCGGCCACCATGCGAGGGCTCGACGCCAGGGTGCTCGACGCCGATCCGCAATCGTCCGCAAGCCTGTGGGCCGACCTCGCCGACGACAACCACGACCCGCTGCCCTTCGACGTCGCGCCGGCGAACCTGTCGACGCTCGGCCGAATCAGGCCCGATGCCGGCGAATGGTGTTTCGTCGACGCGCCTCCGTCTGGCCGTGTGCTCGAGAAGGCGATCGAGGTGGCCGACTTCGTCATCGTCCCGACGTCGGACTCCCCGATCGATCTGCAGCAGGCATGGGCGACGCTGCAGGCGGTCGACGGCAAGGTGCCGGCGGCGGCGCTGCTCGTGCGCGCCGAGATCGGCACCACCGCGTTCAAGGACACGATGGCTGCACTCGAGAACAACGACACCCCTCGGTTCGAAGCCGTGGTGCACAAGCGTCAGGAGATCAAGAAGTCCCTGGGCTGGAATCCCACCAAACTGTACGAATACGGTGACGTGCTCACCGAGCTCATCAAGGAGGTCAATCAGTGAAAGGCAACATGAAGGCGTACAAGCCGGCGTCCGAGGATCGCGAGATCAAGGAGATCCAGGACGTGTTCCGCAAGGACGACGCCCCAACCGACGATGAGAACCCGTTGGTCATGACCTCCATCCGTCTGCACGCCAAGACCCGCGCCGCCGCCAAGGTGTACGCGATTGAGCATGGCATGAAGATGCAGGAGGTCATCGAGAACGCGCTCTCCAAGTACATCGGCGAGCGGTGATGCCGGTGGAATCGTGGTATTTCGGTAATTAATTAAATATTTATTTAATTAATTATGTAGGCCGGCCGCGGATCAGGGATCCGTGCCGGCCTTTTTGCATGAACAGAGGTGTGCGTGAGGCGTTTTGTCGTAGCGCTGCCGCAATACCGAACTACCGTAGATCGTCGTGATGCTGGTATGAGGCGATCGGCCCGTCCGACGACTTCCATCCGTCGTCGCCGTGATACGCATCGGGCATGGACGCGGAGGTCCTCACCTCGGTCTTCAGCAGATACGCCTCGGCGAAATCCAATGTCGTGAACACCATCATGAACCTCCTTTACGTGAGTCATTCCCCTACCGCCGTACGCGATGGCGGCGCAACGGCGGCCCCTCCGTCATTGAGGACCATGTAAGCACGGGGCTTCGGTCGCCACAAGAGGCGGCGCATACGAAGATGCTATGGCCTGTTCAAGGCGGGGGCGATGACTTATGAGTACTGACGAGTATGGCGTGCGAGCCTGCGCGGCCGATCGGCTTCAGGTGGACGTTTCCTTTGATTCCGGTAACGGTACGGTGTGCGGTAATTATTTAATTAAATAAATAAATATTTAATTAAATAATTACCGCACTGGGACATCGTGCCGTCGTACGGGCGACGGGCGGAGGGCGTGGGTTCGGCCGCATATCAATCAACCGGACAACGCCAGCGCTCCTACACTTGGGAATCGGGAACGGTCGGATGATTGGAGGACGGTCATGAACGTGCAATCCCCTTCCCCCTCATTTCGGATGCCCGGAAGGCTGCGGGCGCTGAACATCGGAGTCTGGCTGCTGCGGGTCTTCTGGTGGACGACGCTGATCGCGACCGTCGGGCTGGTCGCCGCGGCGTTCGCGATGATCCCGCACGACTGGCCGGCGTGGGCCGCTATCGTGCTGTCCGTGATCGTCGTGGAATCGATCGTCTTCTGGATCGGCATCGTCACCGTCTATCTGACCAGCGTCCAGCTGGGGCTGAAGATCCGGGTCATCGGCGTCATCTGCGGGTGGATACCCATCGCGAACCTCGTCGCGCTGCGGCTAATCATCCGCACCTGCCGTGAGGAGGTCCGGTTCGAGGGCGACAAGGAACGGCTCGACGCCTCCCGCGCGGCCTATCGTGTGTGCGCCACCCGATACCCGATCCTGCTGGTGCACGGCGTCTTCTTCCGAGACTCGAAGGTGCTCAACTACTGGGGTCGCGTCCCCGGCGAACTGGAGCGCAACGGCGCGACCGTATATTACGGAGGCCATCAGTCGGCCGCGTCGGTCGAGGACGCCGGTCGGGAGCTCGCCGCGCGCATCCGCCGGATCGCCGACGAGACCGGGTGCGGGAAGGTGAACGTCATCGCCCACTCCAAGGGCGGACTGGACATGCGTTGGG
This sequence comes from Bifidobacterium rousetti, assembly GCF_008698235.1. GTDB lineage: Bacteria > Actinomycetota > Actinomycetes > Actinomycetales > Bifidobacteriaceae > Bifidobacterium > Bifidobacterium rousetti. Next base: position 8,027 of record NZ_PEBH01000017.1, on the reverse strand, counting down.
CGATCGCGCGCGAGGGGGTCGGCGGGCTCGTCGCATCGCTGACCACCATCAACACCCCTCATCGTGGTTGCGGGTTCGCCGACTACCTGCTCTCCAAGGTTCCGGACGGCGCGAGGCGCCGGGTCGAGGCCACGTACAACGCGGCCGCCGCCAGGCTCGGCGACCCGAACCCGGACTTCATGGCCGCGGTGCGAGATCTCACGCAGGCCGGATGCGCGCGCATCAACCGCGAGATCGGGCTGGGGTCGTTCCCAGGCATCGTCTGCCGCAGCGTGGGATCGCGCCTGCTGCATGCCACCACAGGCAAGTTCCCGCTGAACTTCACCTATCCGCTGGTCAAATGGTTCGACGGCCCCAACGACGGACTCGTCTCCCGGCCGTCGTTCCCGTGGGGCGACGACTTCGTCTGGGTCGAGCCGACCGGGAACCGCGGCATCTCCCACGCGGACATGATCGACCTGGACCGCGAGAACATCCCCGGATTCGACGTGCGCGAGTTCTACGTGGGGATGGTCGCGGACCTGAAGCGTCGCGGATTGTGATTCGCCGGTCGCCCGCGAGCCGGTTGCCTGATGTCCTGATGCACGGGGAAACGAAAAGCCCGGCCGGTGGGCCGGGCTTTCAAGGAAAAGAAAGGAGAGAGAAGAAAGAAGGGATTCAGTTATCGCGGTCTGTTGTGGCCGTGATTCATATATAACCGCATGATGTTCAACGCATCATGGGTGCAGTCTGAAAGTTTCTTGAGAATCTACGTTCCTGGCTTGGTTTCCGGCTCGACATGATGCCATGCCGGCGGTCATGTGGAAGGTCAATGATTCCCGTCGACGATTCCCGAAAACGGTCGTTTTCGATACGATTTCGGAGCTGCATCGCGATGTCGCCGAAACGCCGTGTGAAGGATTCTCAAAACCCGTCCCAAAATCAATGTCCCAAAACTCATCGAACTTGTCGGGTTATGGTACGTTCGGTGGCATGGAAAAGCGATTCGGATATGCCAGGGTGAGCACCGCGGGCCAGAGCGCGGATCTGCAGATCGACGCGCTCGAACAGGCCGGGTGTGATCGGATCTTCATCGACACCGCATCGGGCGCGAAGGCTCATCGCCCGGAACTCGACCACATGATCGAACTGCTGCGCGAGGGGGACGTGGTCGTCGTCTGGCGGCTGGACCGTCTGGGTCGTAGCGTGCAGAACCTCGTCGAGATGATGAACCGGTTCCAGGGGCTGGGCGTCGGGTTCGTGAGCCTGACCGAGGCGATCGACACGACCACGCCGGGCGGCATGCTCACGTTCAACATCTTCGCCGCGCTGTCGCAGTTCGAGCGTGATCTGATCCGCGAGAGGACACAGGCCGGTCTTGAGGCGGCCCGTGCGCGCGGCCGCACCGGCGGCCGTCCGGCGAAGCTTGACGAAAAGAGGATCGACGAGATCCACCGTCTGTACGATTCGAAGACGCTGACCGTCAGGCAGATCGCGGAGCTGATGCACGTCAGCCGATCCACCGTCTACCGGCTGCTGGAGGAGCGACGTCCCGCGAAATCGTGACACTTTTACGCACCTTCGTGCTGGCATGACACTTTTACGCACTTTTGCTTGCTGATCTGGATGGTGGTCTCGCATACCTGTATTAGTAACTGTATATACCTGTTATATCTGGCACTTTGGTGTTACCGTTAACACCGTTGCGCCGCAAGCGTTTTGCGCTGATATGCGTCATGACACTTTTACGCACTTTTTGTGACACTTTTACACACCAGAGTGTCTAATAAAAGGATAAGGAGGCCGCTCTCGGTCTCTTGGCCAAGCGAAAGTCTTGTACGGCAGACATTCATATCCACGCCTGTGCTTGCCTTGGCGCCGCAGCTGTTGCAATCAAGCGGAAGATGGTCGTTGTATAAGCGGAAGTGTGTAAAAGTGTCATGGTCGAATGAGCTGGAGGGGATCGGCCCAGTGCGCGGAAGCAAATGCGTGTGCAAGAAGTGCAACAGCCAACGACTAACGACCAACGGCGCAGGTGCAGGTGCAGTAGCTGGAACGTGAGTTGCAGACCGGCGGAACCACGTTGGAACCTCGAATCGTGTCTGTGATTGAGGGAGAGAGAGTAGGGAGCGGAGCGAACGAGCCCTTGCGAGGAAGGCAAGAGCTCGCGAAGTGAATGATCACTCGATGGACTGTGACGTCGGTCGGTCGATCGGTCGCCTCGCTTCACTTGGTGGGTGCCATTACCAGTTTTTTGTCTTTTTCCCACGACGGCGGCAAGTCCCCGCGGAGCGTCTTGTGTGAGATGTCGGCCAGCCCGTTTATGCCATCTGCTGTCCGCGAGGTCTGTTGGGGATGCTCTACAACGAGCGACACCGCCGAGCTCGGCGCGTGTTTATTGGACGACGCGACGGTGGACCCGAGGGGGCGGATTTTCGTGGCGGACTGGCCCAAACACTCCACGGTCACGAGCACGTATTACCAGTACGTGGTACACTCGCTGTGTATGAATTTTCTTTGGCCTCGACTTTACCAGAGTCGGGGCCGTTTCTTATATGTAGCGTGTTGATCGTGTTCCCGCGCATCTGACGGGAGCGACCGGCTTATGCAATCGTCAAGGAAAGGAGCTCGGGCATGGCCATCGAAGTGTATGGAGCGGATTGGTGCGGCGACTGCAAGCGCGCGAAGGCGGCGTTGCAGGAGTTCGGCGCCGAATACGTCTGGCATGATCTGGAGAGCGAGGATGGCGCCGCAGACAAGGCGGTGGCGATCAGCGGGCAGATGCACATCCCAGTCGTCCTCTACCCCGACGGCGCGTTCCAGGTCGAGCCGTCGTCGACCGACATCAGGAACAAGCTCGGCGAGCTGGGACTGCTCAAGTAGCCGTGCAGTTGCATTGAAACGACGACAAACGAAAGGCGCCCTCACGACTTGTCGGGAAGTCGTGAGGGCGCCTTTCAGGCTAGGCTTTGTTTCCCGTCGTCCGTCGACTCAATCCGGTCGGGACGTATAGACGGTCGGCGTGCCTGTGCGGTCTGCGCGAGTCGATGCCGCGTCTGCCGCGTCGAGGGTCAGCCCTCGATGGCGATCTGGTGCTTGGACTCGACCTGCGGGGCGGCCTGCATCTTCGGAACCTGAATGCACAGCGTGCCGTTGTTGTACGAGGCGTGGATGTCGGATTCCTTGACCTGGTCGCCGACGTAGAAGCTACGAGAGCAGGAGCCCGCGTAGCGTTCGCGACGCAGCCACTTGCCGTTCTCGGACTGGGCGTCGTCGCTCTTGTCCTCATGCTCGCCGCTGCGGGTGGCGGACACGGTCAGGTAGCCGTTGTTGAGCTCGAGGTTGATGTCTTCCTTCTTCATGCCGGGCATGTCGATGTCGACGTCGTAGCCCTTGTCGGTCTCGCGAACGTCGGTGGACATCATGTTGGCGGGCATGACGGCGCTCATGCCGCTGTCCGTGTTGCGCCAACCCTCGAAGAACGGGTCGTCGAACAGATCAGAGAACATCGTGTCATTCATCAAAGCCGGAAACATTGCCATAATCGGTACTCCTTGACTAGGAGGGAACGCGGCTTGGCTACCGTCGCGCCCCGCGCCGCCTGCCGTGGTGGCGTTCGCGCGATGGATATCGTGGCCGGTTCCGGAACCTCTCCCGAGGCTCTCACCTTCGCCTTTCACTTCCCTCAATTCCCGCGGCGGGGAATCATTCCGGTGTTTTACCCACGGTGAACATCGGCGGGGAATCGCGGAGATTCACCGGGATTCGGCCGGAGGAAACGCTGGATAGCAGCCGAGGTGGCTGTCAGGATAGTGGTCGGGGCAACGAGAAAGCCCGGCTGATCGGGCCGGGCTTCAAGGAGAGAGGAAGAAGAAAGGATTTGGGTTCGCGCTCTGGTCATCACCGCCTTTTCGTTGTCGTTCGTGGTCGTTGGTTCATATATAACCTCGTGAACTTCAACGGATCGTCCGTGCGGGCTGCGAATCGCATGGGAATGCGGTTCCGGAATCATGGGAGCCTGGTATGGGGCCATCAGAGGTGCGTCAAAGGTGCGCGAAACGAGATGAGCCCGGCGGATTGGGCCGGGCTCATCTCGGAGAGAGGAAGAAGAGAAGAAGAAAGGTTCAGTTATCACCGCCTGTGTGGCTGTGATTCCATATAACCGCATCGTGTTCAACGCCCCATGCGTGATTCCTGAGAGTTTCTTGGAAACGGTGTGCCGTTCGTGTGCATGCGACTTCGCCGGCTGCGTCGGGATCGCAGGAGCGTCTATGGGAAGTCGCACTATCGTACGGCAAGAACATGGATCAATTGTTTGAGGCCATGTACCGGATCGCATGCTGGGAGGCCGACGGAGCACAAGTCAATGGAATAAACGCAGTGACCGGCAGACCTGTCGCACCGCCGCAGAGGTAACGTTTCCAGTCACTAGACTTTCCCAATCCTATCTAGATATGCAATATACTTAGATATATGAATGATGTAATCGACAGTCAGGAAGCGCACTGGCCGGCATTGTGGGTCCGCGCCGCGATGCGTACGGCGATCCTCTCATGTCTGGAATCCGGGCCACTGCATGGCTATGCGATCTCGCTGGCGCTTGAGGGAATCGGATTCGGTCGTCCGAAAGGCGGCTCCCTGTATCCGATACTCGAGGAGCTTAAAAGCTGCGGTGCGGTCGTTGACGACTGGGAAACCGGCGACGGAGGCCCTGGACGCCGCGTCTACCGGATCACCGAAGCCGGAACGGACAGGTTGGCCAGGGAACGCATGCAGTGGCGGTCGCTGGCCGAAGCCCTCTCGGGCGGTGATGCCGGCAGTTCGTCGGCACTGGTGCCGGAGAGCGGCGCAGTCAAGGATGACGCCAAGGAACCGGAATCGAATTCCACCGCTGAAATCCACGGATGACGACTGACAAGCTGGGGCGTCCATTGAACGTCCATTGATCGGATCACTAGGGGGAAGTGATGGATGAGCGGCAATCGCTGGAGGACGTATTCGAGGCGTATCGACGCGAGCGAGGACTCGAAAGCGACGAGGAATGGGCCGAACGTGTCGCTTGGCTCCTGACCGACGAGCATCATGTGCGGGATGACCATGTGCGTATGGCTCTGCTCGAAGGTCTGTCCGATCTGCGCAATGCATGCCGGGACGATTGGCGGTCATATGGCCATATCGAGTCGGGGCAGGGGGACGCGGATGCGGCAGACGCTACCGGCACCGATGCCAGTGCGCTGCTGGGTACGCCGGAGGAATGGGCTAACCGGCGCGTTGAGCAGTGGCGTGAGGATGGCGTTGACGCCTTCGAATACGAGCGTCCGATGTCCGTCCGCGACGTGGTCGTCTACGGTTTCGGATCTGGCGCAGTACTTGCGATGCTGTTCTGGATCACGATGCTGTTTCGCGTCAGAAGCTGGAATCTGGGTGTGATCCTGCCGTTGCTCTGGTCATCGGACATGGGGATCGAACGAACCGGAACAGGAATCGCCGAGGGAATGATTCCATGGTCCGCTCCGCTCGCCCCATGGCTGATCGTGGTCGTGACATTGTCCGTGGGCAGCGTGTATCGGCGGGTCATTGCGGCGCGTTCATTCGCGGTCGCGGTCGGCGCCGCGGCGACGGTAGGAGTGACTGGTGTCGTGCTGATCGCAGCACTGATCGGTGTGTCCGCGAACGGCGGGCATGGCGTCGGTGTGGGGTGGATGCTCACTGCCGCCGTGGTGTATGGCATCGCGGCATATGCGACGGGACGTGTATGGCGGGATGCGGAACCATCCGACGAAACGACCGCGGATTCCCTTCTGATGGATGACGACAAATGGATCGACGAAACCGCACGTCTGCTACGGGCCCGCAACGACATGACCGACGCCGACGTGGAACGCATCTGTTCGCAGGCGCGCAGCCATGCCAACGACAGTGGCGCGACGCTGCCGGAGGAATTCGGGTCGCCTGCAGAATACGCGAACCGTCTCAGTCCGACCGGAGGCGCCGAGCGTCGCCTGACCGTGTACTGGGCGTTCGCCGCAATCGCATGCGCGATCGGCGCCGCATGGATGTTCATCACGGAAGGAGGTATCCCGTGGTCGACGGCGATCCTGTGCCTCTGCTTCGTCGTGTCCTCCGCATTCGCCTTCATCGCATGGCGCCGGATCCGAAGGCGTCATCGGCATGACAGAGGACATGCAGACGCATAACGCACGAAGTCATAAAAGATCGTTCGACACACTGTTGAATGATATTGATCTTGTGAACATCCGCGCATACTAAAGTCGGCTACCACAGGTAGCGGGAGACGAGGAGCACTACATAAATGCACCTTGCCGAGCATGCCGATGAATAGAGCGCATACAGCGCACACTATGACATCCAAGCTGAAGAACAGGCGAGGCACGTAACGTGCGAATACTCAATTCAGATACTACAAAAGCACCGTCCGTCGGACACCGACTATCGAATACACATCACCGCACAATGAGGGCGCACCATTCGCGTCTCCTTTCAGCGACGACCAATGGAAAGGTAGAATGAGACATAGCAGGAGGTTCCGTCGCAACGGTGCACGGGGCCGAGCAGCGACCCGCCGGAGGTGGATCATGAACACTCGCACATACAGCTGGAATGTCCGATCGGACGTAAGCGTGATCCTGATCGGCATCGTGTACGCTCTGTTTCTGGGCTCGATATTGGCGGGCATCTTCGTCAACGGCGAATATGCCATGCTCGCCGCGTTGATGATCAACTTCTTCATCCCGCCGATGCTGCTGATTGCCAACGGCGTGTATGCGTCACGGTCCGAAGCCCGCAGGCACCCTTGGCGTGCGGCGTTGTTTCCTCTGGCATGTTCCCTTGTTTCGATCCCGCTACTCACGGCCCTGATCATGCCGTACCGGGGAACATGCTCATCTGGAGAGTCGTGCACGGCGATCAGCGGAGACTGGTATATCTCCTGGACATCGCTTGATCAGGTTGGATGGTTCGTCATGGTGTTCTCCATCGCGTCGTTCCTTGGACTCGGCGTCGTACTGGCGGCCGGGTACGTCATCTCCTACGCGCGGGCGCGTTTGCGGACCGCATAGCACGATGGGGCGATGAGGATTGCCGCTTTAGGCTGCTGTCCTGACGTTGTCGTTGAACGACGGATATGCCGGATATCATGAATACGGTCTCCGTCATGGACGTCGGAGCCGACCGCAAAACCGACTGGCTGACAGGAGCAGACATGGCCGAGCCTCAGCAGGTATTCGACATCATGCACTCCCCGGGAGTGTATTTCTGGGACGAGGGGACGATGGGAGCCGCCCAGCGCAGACAGCGTGACCTGCTGTATGACATCAACGCCCTGCGCGCCGACGATCCCAAGCGCGAGAAGCTGCTGAAGTCCTATTTCGGTTCGATGGGCGAAGGCGTATGGGTCGAACCCCCGCTGCATGCGAACTGGGGCTGCTCGACGCACTTGGGCGACCACGTGTATGTGAACTTCAACCTCACACTCGTCGACGACGGCGAGATCTTCATCGGCGACCACACGATGCTCGGACCGAACGTCACGCTTGTGACGACCGGCCACCCGATCGCCCCGGATCTCCGCCGCAGAGTCGCGCCCGCCCAGTTCTCCGAACCGATCCACATCGGCAGCAATGTGTGGATCGGAGCCAACGTGACCGTACTACCCGGCGTCACCATCGGCGACAATTCCGTCATCGGCGCGTGCAGTCTGGTCACGAGGGACATCCCAGCCGACTCGGTGGCCTTCGGATCGCCGTGCCGGGTCGTGCGCGAGATCAATGACCATGATCGCGAATTCTATTGGCGGGATCGGCGTATCGAGGACGACATCCGGTCCTGATACGCGAATGGCCCGTGACCGCTTGAGAGCGATCACGGGCCATTCCTTTGTTCTGAGTGTGTTTGCTGTGATATGGGTCGGGCCCCGGGAGCTGTTGCTCGACCGGGGCCCAACTAGGTTTGGTAGCGGCGACGTGCTACTCTCCCACATCCTCTCGGGTGCAGTACCATCGCCGTGCAAGGCCTTAGCTTCCGGGTTC
>NZ_PEBH01000016.1 GCF_008698235.1 Bifidobacterium rousetti | reverse complement strand
GGAATTCCGGAACATGTCCCTCACAGCCTAATCAGGTACCCTTAATAAACCACATCCAACAATCGGGGCGCAGTTCAGAACCAGAATCCTTCCTCTCTCCTTTCCTTGAACAAGGGCCCGGCTGCAGGCCGGGCCCTTCCCGTATGCACCGGGGCGACGCCGCCGGGGGAACCGTGTGAAATCGCGTCAGGACACTGCAACCACAACGATCCGATGATGCAAAAACGACATAAAAATGCTACACTGGAACAGTAGTAGAGAATACCGTTCCGATTGTTCATGGGACATAAGAGAGAAGGGAGGGAGCCATGACGGAAGTGGCTTCCATGCAATGGCTTACAGAGGAGCCGAACGACGAGAAGACCAAGGCGATCCATGATGTGATGAAGAGAAGGTTCGGTTATGATTCGTTCCGTCCCGGCCAGTATCGCGCCGTGCGAGCCACGGCCGACCACCATGACTCCATGGTGCTCATTGCCACGGGAGGCGGCAAAAGCCTGTGCTACATGCTTCCCGCAGCAAGGAAAAACACGTTCACGCTCGTGCTCACCCCGCTGAAGGCGCTCATGGAGGACCAGGTCCACCATCTTGTCGACAACGGCATCCCCGCCGAGTACATCAACCAGACAGTCGACGTGTACAAGCAGCGCGAAATCTACAAAAAGGCGCTGGCCGGAAGGTTGCGCATCCTTTATGTCACTCCGGAACGCTTGGGAAATGAGAACTTCCTCAGGTTCATCCACGGCATGCGGAAGATCGACCTGCTGGTCGTCGACGAGGCGCACTGCGTCCTCGACTGGGGTGACGGGGGATTCAGGCCCGATTATCTCCGTATCCGCGGGTTTATCGAATCGTTGCGGAAGCGTCCTGTCGTCATGGCGCTGACCGCCACCGCAAGTCCAGCCCAAGAGGATGAGATGAAGGAGCTGCTTGGGCTTGACGATCCGGTGGTTATCCGCACCTCAGCCGACAGGCCCAACATCGCCCTCCACAGGGTAAAGATCCCCCGCAAAGAGGAAAGGCTTAGCTTTCTGATCGATTGGATCAGGGAACATCCAGGCAAAGGTGTCATCTACAGGGAAAACAAGAACGACGGCAAAGACATCGCCGACTATCTCGCAGACCATGGTGTGAACGTCGCGCTATATAACGCCAAGCTCGACGATGCCGCGAAAAGCCGCACCTTGGAGGCGTTCCGTACCGGCGAGCTGAGCGTCGTCGTCGCGACCACGGCGTTCGGCATGGGCATCGACATCCCGGACATCCGTTGGGTCGTCAACGTCGGTCCCTGTAAGAACCTCGAACAGTTCTGGCAGCAGACCGGCCGTGCCGGCCGTGACGGGTTGCCGGCGGACAGCGTCGTCATCTGGTGGGACGGCGAGTTCGGACTGCTCCGCAGTTTCGTCAAGAACGAGATGAAGGAAGCCAAGAACGGCAGTGAATTCGAGAAGGCTAAAAGGAAGGGGGAGCGTCTGAGCATGATGTCCGAATACTGCGAGTCGAACGATTGCCTGCGGGCGAGGATGCTTCGCCTGTTCGGCGAACATCCGGCCCCGCATTGCGACAGTTGCGACGTATGCCGTCCTGACCTCAACCAGGGGGCCATTGACGACCACGCCAACGGCAACGGCAGAAGGAAAACCAAGCGGAGCACTCCTCGCAGGACCAGACCGGACGCCTTCGACAACACCGAAGCCACGCGACAGGCGATGCATAAGGCCCTCGTCTACATCGGCCGGTATATGGACGGTGGAGAGACCCCGATCGGTGTGACCACCTACGCTGCCGGACTTACAAAGTCCGGATCGGAGAAAACCAAGAAGTATAAGCTCGACCGGATCCCCGGATACGGCGACTTCGAAGGTACGACACAGGCCAAGGTGGGAGACATCATCTACGCGCTCGTCGGTATCAAGGCGCTCCGAAGGGTCGGCGGAAGATACGCCGTATTGTACAAGGGGGAAAAGTTCGACCAATGCCTCAACGATGGCATGCCGGGGCCGGACGACATGCCCCGTTTCGCCATCCCGAGGGACGGCAAGACGGCTGACGACGACCATGTGAAAGATGCGGATGAGCCGACCGACAGGCTGCAGAACAGGAACATTCGTGGTGAGAAGCAAGAGGACGACGCGAGGACGGCGGTGACCGGCGGGTTTCCGCCCGAGGACTATGCCACCGTCTGCGAGTACATCAGGCAATACCGTGAACGTAACGACGGCAACTCCCTAAGAAAGGAGGAGTTCATAAAAGCCCTCGCGGGAAGGGAAGTGGAGCTTGTTCTCAGGAATGAGCTTGAACGGTATGAGCAGTTCGGGGCGTTCCCGGGCGAGGAGACGTATGCAGGGGAATTGATCGAGGCGTTGATCAACATGCATGCGATCGAACAGGGACAGCTATTGAGGACACTCAAGCCCGGACCCCGGTTCGAGGAGTTCCTGCACCCGCAGCATCGGCAGGAAGAGGATGAGTGAGATGACAGGGCATATCGTCACCCCGGTCGAACTGCGCGCGGTCCGGTTACGCAAGGGCGTCACCCAGACGCGGATCGCGGACCGGATCGGCGTGGACAAGACCCGTGTCAGCCGCATCGAATCCGGCAGACAGCCGCTCGCCCGGCTCGACGACCGTCAGCTCGACCAATGGGCGCGCCTGCTGGACATCAGCCCCTCGCGCATGCCCCGCACCGACACGGGACGGGTCACGCCCATGCGCAGGCTGCGGCTCAGGCGTGGCTGGACGTGCGCGGAGCTCGCCCGCCGGGCGGGCGTATCCTACCGGAACATCCGCGAATACGACGCGGGGCGGCGCCCCATGCGCACCATGACCGCCGGCACCCTGCTCAAGGTCGCCGACGCATTGGACTCCAGCATGGAGGCGTTATGCTCCCTGCCGGACTGCACCAGGACCGTCCCGCCGCCGGACGCCGGGTGGACGGGCACCCCATTGGCCTGGTACCGGCATGGGGCGGACGTCAGCCAGGCGCGGCTCGCCGCGATGAGCGGCCGCACCTCGCAGCAGATCACCGGCATCGAAACCAGACGTTGGAACACTAGGGACATGCGCGCCGGCAGCATCATCGACATCGCCATGGCCCTCGACATCCCCGCGGCGAACCTCATCGAAACCGACGACGACAACACCGGGGAACAAGGGGAGGAAAAATGACGCGCACCCTGTTCGTCGGCGACCTGCACGCCAAACCATGGCTCCTCACGCCGATCGCCCGCACCGCCGACCGCGAGCATGCGGACAGGATCGTGCTGCTCGGCGACGTGTGCGACGACTGGAACCTGTCCGACAGGGGGCAGGAGTCATGGGCGACCTTGTTCGCCACATGGGTGGGGGAGCAGCGGGAACACCGGGAGACCGTGGTCCTGCTCGGCAACCACGACATCCCCTACTGGATCCGCCGGGACACCGCCGCATGGGCGCTCATCCGCCGTATGGCGCCCGGCTTCCATTCCGGGGCGTGGCGGATCGTGCATGAATCGTTGCGCGGGATCGGCATGCACGTGGCATGGAGCGACGGCACGGTCCTCGCCACGCACGCTGGCATCCTGCGCGCATGGGAGGAACGGCACGGGCTCGACACCGGGGACCCCAATGGTCTTGCGCTCCTCTTGGATTCGATGCTCATGGACGACGACGCGCTCACGGCCCTCTACCGTGAGATCGGCCCCGCCCGCGGCGGGGACGGGATACCGGGACCGTTGTGGGCCGATCTGACGGAATTCGCCGTCGACGGCGACAGGCGGTTCGCGCAGATCATTGGTCACACGCCCGTCCCCACCGTCACCGCGTTCCATGGCGCGTGGTGCTGCGACACGTTCTCCACCCGGTCGGATGGGCTTCCGCTCGGCGACCGGGGCATGCTCCTCATGGACGACAGCGAGGGGACGCCGGCGTTCCGTCCCGTATGGGCGCCATGACGACGGTCGAACGGGTCAGATGCCGTGCTTCTTCCGTCTTGTGTCGGCGATCCGGTAGACCTCGTCGTCCGTGCGGACGCCGACCACGATGACCAGCATCTCCTGTTCGGTGCGCACGGGCTTGTAGACCACGCGCACGTTGATCCTCTTGAATTTCAGTTTGCACAGGCCCGCGAGCCTGGTCTTCGACCCGTTGCGCAACGGCTTGCCATACCCGCCCTCGGAATCAGGCAGCGGATTCGCCGAGACCTTGAGCAGGCCCTTGCGCACCTGCGCCTGAACGGCAAGGTCAAGGGCACCCAGTTCCTTGTCGGCCTCGGGGAGAAGAACCAGCTTCCATTCGCTCATTCGAACTCGACCTCCGGTGCCGCATCGATGTCGGCTTGGGTGAGTCCGGCGTTTCTCAGGGATTCCTCCCAGCTGACGACGGTGGAGCCGTCCCAGCGGTCCAGACGATCCATGGCCAGACGCTCGTCCTCCAGATCCTCGAGCCGGTCGAGCAGCGCCTCGTACTCGTCGACGCCGATCATCACCGCGACCGGCCGGTTGTGGTTGAGCACGAACACGGGCTCGTCCTGCGCCCGGTCGATCGTATCCGAGGTCCCGCCGCGGGACAGGTCGGACACCGACACATACGCGTTGGTTCTCGGCAGGGTCATCGAAACAGCCATCATCAACCTCCCAAAAGGAAATTCACGCAAAAACGCGTGAATATTTTCATGAATATATTCACGATTTTAACGCCGGAGGGGGACAGCGGGGGGTGGAAACGAGGCGACGACGGGTGTGGCCGGTCGCGGTTCCGGGCGGACGGGATGCGCGCCCGTCCGGTGGATGCACATGGCCTTTGGGTTCGGCGCTCATGGAAGACGGCGGAAAGGCGGCGGCGGGGTCGTGTTCGCGGACGTCATGACGGTCGGCGGGGAGGTGGCGACATACTGGCGTCAATAGTATTGACAAACGAATCATAGTATGTCTATACTATAGACATCAGTTGTGGGAAACCTGAAAGGAGCACCGTCATGAACCTCACCGAACTCGCCGAACAGCTCGCCGAACGCTTCGACACCACCGTCGACGGCACCGAACAGCTTGCCGACATCTACCTCACCCAGATCGAACAGGTCGACGGCAAGACCATCGACCGGGACGACATCAGCCAGGAGGACGCCGAAGCCGTCGCCACCGCCATGCAGGCGGGCATGGACTCCTCCGTCGCCGACGACAATCTCGCGGGCGATCTCGTCGACATCTCCGAACGCATCCGCGACCTGCAGGACGAGCTCGACGACCTCACCGAGCGGCGCAACCGTCTCGTCAACAGGCTCCTCGACCGCGCGAACAGCGTCAGGGACATCTGCGAGTGGAGCGGCCTGAGCCGCGCCCGCGTGTACGCGATCAAGGACAACCGATGAGCCGATCCTCGTTCAACCTTGTCGACCGGCCGTGGATCCCCGTCGCGTACACGGACGGCACACGCGACACCCTGTCCATCAGGGACACGCTGCACGAGGCCGGGCGCATCCGCTGGATCGACACCGGCCGCAACGAGGAGGACATCGCCGTCCTGCGGCTCCTCGCCGCCATCATCATCCGCGCCCACGCGGCCACCCCGAGGCCGCTGCCCGTATGGCTCGACCAATGGGACTTCCAACGGTTGGACACGACGCCCCTCGACCGGTATCTCGACCGATGGGCCGACCGGTTCGACCTGTACGACCCGCACCGTCCGTTCCTCCAGTCGCCCGGACTCGCATGCACGATCCGCCCCGTCGACGACATGTTCCAACAGACCGGCCTGTTCCAGGACGAGCGGGCCGACCGGCTCGAACCCGGACGGGCCGCGATCCGGCTGCTCACGATCAACCTCCTGGACGCGGGCGGCATCAAACCCGCCGACCCCCACGACGTCCGCGCCACCGGCGGCAGGCTCCTGCCCCCGCCCGGATTGAGATCCGTCGGCACGCTCGGCCGCGCCCTCGCCGCATGGCCCCAATACCCGACCCTCGCGCGCACGCTCCTGGCGAACACGCCCATGATCGGCCCGGACGGCGAGTCACCGACCACCAACCCGGACGACCGTCCCGCATGGGAACGCGACCCGTTGACCGTGGAGACCCTCGGCGGCGTCACCAGCGGGATCGTCGACCAATTGACCCTCCAATCCCGGCGTACGCTCCTCATCCCAGACGACGAGGGGCGGACCACAGGATTCATGCTCACATACGGGCGCGTCACCACCGTCGACGACCTGGAGGTGAAGGAACCCCACTGGGCGTGGGACATGGCGGGGGAGAAGCCCCTGACCGTGGCCGACCAGTACATGGGCATGCCCCTGTGGTGGTTCCTGCCCGGCATGACCTACGGGAAACGCCGGCCCCTCGCCCTGGAATGGGCGCGCCTGCTCGCCGGCAACCACATGCCCATGACCCTGCACCTGATGGCCGCGCAATACCGGCAGGCCGCCAAGCTCATCGACGTCCGCCATTTGCACGCCACCCTGCGCACCGGCACGCCCGCGGACCCCGATGCGGGGCGGTTCGCGATGCGGGGCGCGCTGGCGGTCCGCGCGTACGCACGGTTCACGGCGAACAGCATCCCCAATTTCACGCCGGAACGGCTACCGCATGTCCTGGAGGAGACGGCGCTCGACCTGTCCGCCGACATGATCCGACTGTTGCAGGACCCGCCGGACGACCCGTACGACGCGATCCGGCAGGTCCTGCGCGACAGGGGCGACGAGTTGTGCCGGCAGCATCCGATGGGTTCGGCGCACCTGTACTTCCTGTTCCTCGCCGCGCTCAAACGCATCGGCGAGGACGACCCCGACCCCACGGTCTCCAAACCCCGGACGCGCAGGACCGCCGGCACGACCGTCCCGACCGGCGTGCGCGGCCGCAAACCCAGTCCGGTCACCCGGCATGGCGGCGGACTGGCCGACGAGACGTTCCCCTCGGTCAGGGACGCCGTCGCATGGATGCGCGGACACGGGCGCCCGACCGCCACGCCCGCCAGCATCCACAACGCCATCGCGAAACAGTCCACCGCATACGGCTACCGGTGGAGCCGCGCAACCGAACCACGGCAACAGTGACCCGTCACAGCCCAAGGATGAGCCCCTTGAGGCCACACCTTCAATAGGGGAGGGGAGGCCTCAAGGGGCTCATCCCGTACGGCGCACACGGGCCTGTGATCCCATTTGTCTTGCACCGGCCCATCACACCGGGACGGGACCTCCGGCGCCGTCCGGAACAACAGGGGAGGACTCCTGTGGAACGACGGGATCCATGGGAAGGACGGAACAAAGGGAGTCCGCAAAAGACAAGGGTGACACGGGACCAGGAAAAGGATCACGCCTCCACGATCCGACATGATCCGATGACGGGACCGGCATTTCAAAGGGGAGACGACTGGCCGGCGAACAGGGGACAAGCACGGCATGATTCCAGTCGACTCGCCCTGACGCCACGACAGGCTTTCGCCCGTCGAACGGCGGCAGGGCGGGAACATCAAGGTGGGTCGGCGGTCATGCACCGGCCCCGAGGCGGAAGGCCGCCCGCAATGCGGGCAGGCCATCCGAGCCGCCGGCAATGATGCCGTCAACGACGACGGCACGTAAAGGAGGGGAGGGGGATTCCGGGCCGGCCGCGAGCATCATCGCAGCCGCCACGCCTCCGCGCAAACGGGACGCGCGCCCCCTAACGGGTTCGCGCGCCGCCGGTCCTTGACGCCCGCCCTCCGCGCCCAGGCGCGTCAAGCATGGCGGGCGTCAAGGACCGGCGGTTCCCCGTTTGCGCTTCGCCGTGTCGGCTGCTTTGACGCCCTCGTCCGGCCCGGAACAAGACCGGCAGAGCGCAAAGGAGATTTTCATGCCCACCAACTACACGCAGGACGATGCCCATCACATGATCGAATCGTTCCTCCAAAACGGCATGCCCGACACCACGCACGAGTCCGACGACGAGATGACCGACGAGGCGCGCAAGGCCGTCGACGACTGCCCGCTCGACCGGGAGGCCCTGCGGCTGATCGTGAAGAACATCGACTCGACGATCATCACCGAAGCCAACGTCGCCGGAAGCCTTGGCGAGGCGATCGCCACCGTGCTCCACCACGGCGGCACCCTGGACTTCGACTGCATGACCGCGATCCACGACATCATGGGCGCGCACCTCGGCTGGGAGTTCTACGGCTATGTGAACGCCCGGTATGACGACGACCTGTACGAACTGCTCCAATACCCCGACGAGGCGCGCGCATGGCTGACCACCTGCCTCAAGGACATGCTCTCCTACAAGGAGGCGCCCGTCATCGAGACCGAACACGGCGACGTCACCCTCACCGGCGACCCCGACCATGACGCCACGACCACCGGCCCGTCCGATACCGAACCCGTCACCGGCCTGCGCATCAACCTCGACACCCTCGCCGCCATCTACGTCAAAGAGGACATCGAACGGCACGCGAAGGACGACGACCCGTACCCGTTCCGCCACGTCCATGAAGTCGTCACGCGTCTCATGCGCGTCTTCTACGACGACCGCCACTCGTGGTACCTGCCGCTCGCCATGAGCGCCCTCACCAAGGCGGGACAAGAGAAGTGGACCTTGGACGACGTCGACAACCTCCTGCGTGAACTCGAAGCCGAACACGTCACGCCGCTCGGCACCGACCCCACTGACACCGCCGACCGCATCAACGCCACCCTCGACGAAGACGGTTCTCCCGCCAACCTCCGCATCCTGCCCACCGGCAACGAGGAATGCCCCCTCATCATCATCCGATCCTGACCATTACTACAGGGGCGGGCAGGACCCGCCCTCGCCCAAGGGGCTCCGGCGGGGCCCCAGGCGGGTCCGGGGGCTCCAATCGCCCCCGGCACCCCCAGGCCGGCAAGCCGGCGGGAGGAAACGGACGCGGCCCACGCCCCTGCCGTGTCGTGTCCACGGGTCGACGCGATCGGCCCCAAAGGGGGCCGGATCGTATCGCGTCGCCCCGTGTCCACGACACGCCTGACCGGGGCCTGGCCGCGACCCATTCTTCCCCTTCACCGCCCTGCGGGCGGTTCGGGGGAGTGTTTTGCCTTCTTCGGCGGCGCTCATCGTACCCGCGCCGCGGAACCCGTCAACGCGCCACACACGACCCCAAGGGGTCGGGGTGTCGCTTATGACGGAACCCGCTTACCGCGGGATGCGCTTTCGCTGCCCGAAGAGGGCAAAAAACACAATCAGGCCCCTGACCCAAGGGGCGCAAGCGAAAGGTTTCATCATGACGGATACGACGAACACCATGACGGTGGAGGAGAGGATCACGACGATCATGCGCGACGTGTCGCCAAGGGACATGAAAGGCCGTCCCCGCCGGCTCGGCAAACTCGACATCACCGCGTCGCCGGCCGCGATCTGCGCGAAACTCGGCAAATACCTGCTCGGCGGGCTCACCGTCGCGCAGAAGGACATCATGGCCGACGCCCTCGCCAGCATCCTCACCGACGGGCAGGCCAAGCCGGCCGAATTCGAGGCGGGCACCATCCAACAGGGGCACCTGCTCGGGTTCGGCGAGGTCGAGTCGCGCATCTACACGGGAAGCGACATGGACGTGGTCATCCTCATGGCCACGCCCAAATACGGGCGCAGCCGGTTGGGATTGCACACATGGTGGAGCCGCAGGACGGGGGAGCGGCGTCGCATCTTCTCCTTCCGACTCGACACCATGGCCGGCGCGCGCGACCTGCTCGACTACGAGCACGACGACATCGCCATCCGCGTCTGCTCGGAAGCGGACAGCAGCCGCATGAACGTCAAGGCCGCGTGCGAGCTGCGCGAACGCGCCCTGCGCCGGTGGATGGCCGAGGACAACAAGCTCATGAACCTCACATGGAGCACGGAACACTCCGCCAGCGTGTTCGAGGACAAGAAGCATTGCACGCTCACCCACCTCCAGGCCGCCGCCGACAGCGAATTCGCCCACGTGTTCCACCACGTCGAGATCGACGACGGCATCGACCTCGACGCGTTCCACCGCATCGACCTCGAATTCCGCACCCGATGGGACGCCGGCGAACTGCCCGCGATCAGCCCAGCCAACCAGTTCCGGTTCCGCAAGACCATGCGCCACCGGTTCGGCGGCATGCGCGCCATCGGCGTGTACTCGCCCGACATGCAGGCCATCGCCGTCGACCCCCGCCACCCGGAAAGCCTATTGCACGAATTCGCCCACGCCTACGACTTCGAACACGGCCAGATCAGCCTCACCCCCGAATTCCAACCCATCCTCGACGCCTACCGCGACAGCCTCAAAAACGCCGACCTCGACGACAACACACGCCGCTACCTGACCACCCCCACCGAAGTCTACGCACGCCTCGCCGAACTCGACGCCTACACGCGCGGCATCGGCGGCAGCTTCATCGACACCGAAAACCGCTACCAAGACCCCCACGCCTACCTCACACTCGCCGCCTACCTCCCCGACTACCAACAACTCACCGCCAACATCCACTAACCAGCCAACACGGGAACGACCCGCCGCCACGCGAGACGCGGCGACGGGGCCCCGGGCGGGCCGGGGGCTCACACCGCCCCCGGCACCCCCAGGCCGGCAAACCGGCGAGGAATAACGGACGCGGCCCATGGCCCTGCGGTGTCGTGTCCACGGGTCGACGCGATCCACCCCCGCGTCGCGGGGCCGGATCATATCGCGTCGCCCCGTGTCCACGCCACGGCGACGGGCCGGGCCGCGACCTGATTTCCCCCTTCACCGCCCCAAGGGCGGTTCGGGGGAGTGTTTTGCCTTCTTCGGCAGCATTCAGCGTACCCGCGCCGCGGAACCCGTCAACGCCCCCACACGACCGGAGGTCGGTGGGTTCTTATGACGGAACCCGCTTACCGCGGGATGCGCTTTCGCTGCCCGAAGAGGGCAAAAAACAAATCGGCATTTTTCCCGGACAAGGAGCACACCATGACCGACACCACGGACACGATCGTCGACATCATCGCCACCGACCCCGACCATGAGCCGCATACCATCAACCTGCCCTGCGACCCCAAGCGGATCAGCGAACTCGAAGCCATCCACGGACGACTCACCACGACAGGCGGCGGCATCCGCCACCCCAACCGCCTGTTCACCATGTGGGCCACGGGACAGGACCCGACGGACCTCAACCTCCTCGCCCACGCCATCAGCCACAGTACCGACCCCAGGATCATCGACAAACTCGAACCCTTCATCGACGCCAGGGTGTTCCCCATGGACGGCCGCATGCCCCTGCGCCTCGCCAACCTCGCCATCCAATCCACAAGCCTGCCATGGCACGACTACACGAGGGCGGGCGACGACGAGTACGAACGCTACGGACGCACCCTCATCGACCTTGACGACATGCCCGACCCCATCCGCACACTCCAGGAGTCCGCATGGCACGGATGCCTCGACATGCGCGAATACGGGCATGAAGCCGCCCTCGACCGCGACGTGATCCTCGGCGCGGACGGCTGGATCGACCTCACCGAAGACACGCCCGACGAGGACCTGTACACCGCCAGCCAGCTCGCCGCCGAACTCGGCCTCAGCACCGACGACGAGGACTAAACCCCGCACATCACCAACAGCAGCCGCCCACCCCCGGCATGGGGGGAGGACGGCACCTCAAGGAAAGCAGCATCATCATGACGATAGAACTCACCCCCAGCCAGGCCATCACCCTCATCAACGAGGCCTGCCCGTTCAACGAGACGCCCGTGATCCAGACCATCACCAACCCCGCCGCTGACTGGCCCAGTACACAGGTCGCCTACCTCGGATACGACGACCCCGACACCGCAGGCAAGACCGATGACATCGCCAGCGCCCTCCACCTCACCGATCCGAAGCAGGTCGACGAGCTGCGCCGCGCGCTCCACGCGTATGACGATAACCATGTCGACGAGACGGTCCGCACCCTCACCCGGCTCGGCCTGTCCGTCACGATCAGCATGCAAGCCACCATCACCGTCACCGACCCACGCGCCACCACAGCCACGACGTCGGACCGGGCCACGGTCGACATCGACGAGGCGATCAGCCTCATCGGCCAAGCCGACACGGGCACGGACGGCATCACCATCATCGGACTCGCCCACGGCGACCGGTACGCATCCTTCGAATTCGACCAGGAAGGCGGGAAAGCCGCCACCACGGTCGGCACGGCCCGCGAACTCGGCCTGACCGACCCGAAGCAGGTCATCGACCTGTACAAGGCCCTCCGGCTCGACGACCACGGCGACATCGCCGACAAGCAGCAGGCCGTCGACATTCTCACCCTCACCGGCATCGACGTCGACATCGACCTGCCAGGCAAAGGCGTCACCGTCCGCCACCAAACCCCCAACCAGATCGACGAACGGCTCGACAGCCTGCTCGACCACCCCGACACCACCCACTGACCCGACACGAGAAAGCACACCATCATGACCATCACACTCACAGCCACGACAGCCACCGACCTCATCGACAAAGCCCAAGACCCGGACATCGCACCATCCTCGATCTTCCAGCTCACCCGCTATGACAAAGGCCCCCGCACGGTGACCCTCGAATACGCCGATCCCGACACCGCAGGCAAAGCCGACGACATCGCCCGCGCCCTCCACATCACCGACCCGCAGCAGGTCGACGAGCTGCGCTACGCGCTCTGGCTATACGACGACGACCAAACCATCGAAGCCTTCCAACGCCTCACCGGCATGGGAATCACCGTCCACCTCACGATCATCCCCGACACCCCGCCAACCGGAGACGACAACCACACCCACTGACCAGGCGCCGCACGCCGACCGGACCCATCCTCGCCCAACGGGGCTCGGACGGGGCCCTCCGGGCGGGGCCGGGGGCGCATCTGCCCCCGGCACCCCCAGGCCGGACTGGCGTCCGGCGGGAGGAAACGGACGCGGCCCCACGCCCTTGCGTGTCGCCTCCAAGGGTCGACGCGATCCACCCCCGCGTCGCGGGGCCGGATCGTATCGCGTCGCCCCTTGGAGGCGAGCACGCCCGAGACGGGCGGGGCCGCGACCCATCATTCCCCTTCACCGCCCTCCGGGCGGTTCGGGGGTTGTTTTGCCTTCTTCGGCGGCGAGCAGCATACCCGATTCGCGGAACCCGTCAACGCCCCCACACGACCAAGGTCGGTGGGTTCTTATGACGGAACCCGCTCGGTCGGGTAACGCTTTCGCTGCCCGAAGAGGGCAAAAAACAAAATCAGGCCCCTATCCAAGGGGGCGCAAACGAAAGGTTTCACCATGCACAGGATTCTCATCGACGACAAGCCACTCACCGTCACGATCGACTGGTACGTGTTCAACCGCACCCTCGGCGCCATGGACGACCGGACCCGACAGGAACTACTCGACTCGCGCGGCACGGCATGGCACAACGACCCCGAGCAGGGAGGAGAAGCGGACGCGTTCGAAACCGCGACCATCGCCGTCGACCAGTACCGCAGCGGCAACATCGCCGTATTCGCGCTCGGCAGCCAGGAAGACGACATCACGCCCGTCAGCATCAACCTCGGCGCCCTCAACGACCCCATGACCTTCTTCTCGAACCCGGACAGCGAATACACGGTCGGCGAACTCGAACGCGCGGGCGTCATCGAGGACACCGGCAAACACGTTACCTACGGGCCCTACCACACCCGCAGCCGCCTCATGCGCCTCACCACCATCCCCGACGGCGAGCACGTCCGCTTCGAAACCGACGACTACGAGTGGGAGGACTGACCGGCCATGGGATACATGAGCAACTTCGAAGGCCGCATCACCGTCATCGAACACGACCCCCACCCGCAAGCCACCGTCGACACGGTCGCCCGCATCCTCAAAGAACTCGGCGGCTACTACACCGACGACACCATCCCCGAAACCGGCTACGGGGTCGCCGAGATCATCGAAGGCGACGGCAACGTGTTCATCGACATCCAGGCGGACGACATCCGCTGGTACGAGTGGGACACCGACCTCGACACCCTGCGCGAACAGCTCGAACAGGCCGGATACCAGCCGCACGGCAAGATCTACCGCACCGGACTCGACAGCCCCGACCCCGACGTGGAACGCGCCGACATCACCCCCGGCAAGCCCGTCACCACCCTCCAGGCCGAACTCGTGTTCCCCGACGGCGAACACGTCCAATAAACCCAGCCAGCACCCGAAGGGGCGCGCCACACCGGCGCACCCCGCCCCGAACCCCCCAAAAACCAACCGAACAAAGGAGCAGCATCATGTCCGATTCCATCGCCGTCATGGCAGGAACCGAATTCACCATCATCGACGACCCCGACCGACTCTGGGACATCGAACTCGTGCCGGATGGCAGGACCGTCCACGTCGGCCGCGCCGACTACCCGCTCATGTGCGGCCGAACCTACGAGGACTCGCGCCGCGTCGACCGGCTGCTCGACCACACCGGCGGCCTCAAAGTCAGCAAGTACCTAGTCTGAACGGCCCCCGCGCACCATGACACGTCCGCCGCACATGAGGGCCGGGAGACACCCGGCCCCACGTGCGGCGGGGAAAGGAAACCCAACCCCATGACAGGAACCATCCGACCACTATCACGCCTCACGGCGAGCCTCGCCGCCACCGGCCTCGCCATGCTGTCCATGACCGGCGTCGCCACGGCAGCCCCCGTCGACCGGACCGACGTCGACACGGCGACCGGCATCGAACGGGAGACCATCGACCGGCTCGACCGGCACATCAGCCAGGCACGGCTCACGGCCCGACTCGCCACGGACACGCGGACGAAAGCCATGCTCGACACCGCCCTCATCCAAGCCGACCTCACCAGACAGGCCGCCGTCATCCCCGACCCGGACACGCAAGCCGCCGACCACGCCAACCAGACCCGCATCGCGCGGGACGGGACGCGACGGCTCACAGCCGCCGACCGGACGCTCACCGACATGACCCGTCATGCCGTCGACGCCCACCACCGGCTCCTACACGACCAAGCCGTAGCGGCACGCGACCAGGCCGTCCGACAGGCCCGGCAGGCCCTCGAACGGATCGGCGGGGACATCCTCGACCCGGACGCGCGCACCCGCGTCAGCCAGGCCATCGCCACGGCGCAAGCCGCCGACGACACCAGTAGCCTGACCGAAGCCGCCCGACAGGTCGACGCCACGCTCACCGCGTACACCGCCAGCCACGACGCATGGCTCCAAACCCAAACCACGACGCAAGCCACCGGCGACCCCACGGGAACCGGCCACGCCAACTCCCGCAGCCGACAGGCCGCCATCAAGCGGAACACATCCGGTCGGGTCACAAGCCGACAGGCCGGAACCAGCGGGTACACGACCGGCGGCGACTGCTACGACACCGCGTCCTGCCAATCCAGGCTCGACACGTCCCGTGCGAACGTCATGCAGGCGTTCCACACGCCCGACGGAAGCACCTACTACGGCATCCACTCCGGGCGCGGCGGCGACGCCATGTGGGGCAAAGGCGACGTGACCATCAACGGCCGCCACCACACCGTCGGCCAATGGACCCAAGCCCAATACGTCGACGGCAAGCCCGTCGCCTCCACCACCACCGGCACCTACGTGCAGACCTGCCACAACGGCACCGTCTGGTACGCGCCCATCAACTGACCCCCAACCACACGCCACGGCCGGACACCCCTCACGAACAACAATGGGACGTCCGGCCCATTCATGAAAGGACCCCCATCATGCGCGGCGACTACGCCAGCCTCTTCACCATCGACGCGATCTGCGACGGACGCGCCACCATCACCCGCAGCCACGCCGCCTACCGCGACATCACCATCACCTTCACCGCACCCGACACGTTCGACCTCACCCAGGACGGACACACCATCGGCGAAGGCCACACCCACACCACCGGCGTCACCACCCGCATCCACGGACGCCGACGCCACGCCCACACCCTCGACCCCATCCTCGACCGGCTCGACACCCACTGACCCTAGGGATGCGGAACAGACCCATCCTCGCCCGAGGGGCTCGGACGGGGCCCCAGGCAGGGCCGGGGGCGCGATTGCCCCCGGCACCCCCAGGCCGGCAAGCCGGCGGAAGGAAACGGACGCGGCCCCAAGCCCTTGCGTGTTGCGGCCGGCGGGGCGACGCGATCCACCCCCGCGTCGCGGGGCCGGATCGTATCGCGTCGCCCCTTTGGCCGCGAGCACGCCCGAGACGGGCGGGGCCGCGACTTGATTGTCCCCTTCACCGCCCTGCGGGCGGTTCGGGGGAGTGTTTTGCCTTCTTCGGCGGCGCTCATCGTACCCGCGCCGCGGAACCCGTCAACGCGCCACACACGACCCCATGGGTCGGGGTGTCGCTTATGACGGAACCCGCTTGACCGCGGGATGCGCTTTCGCTGCCCGAAGAAGGCAAAAAACACAATCAGGCCCCATTCAAGAGGGGCGCAAGCGAAAGGCTACCCATCATGTCCGCACAGGAGCGACTGCTCAACGACACCATCAGCCACGGGTTCGACGTCATCGACCCGCACCCCACACAACCCGACATCGCGCTCGTGTTCCTCGACGACACCACGCTCGTGTTCGCCAGCCTCGCCACCCCCACGCACGCCAACGGCCTCGCGTTGCGCCGACAGGCCATCGTATGGCTCATCAACCCCGACCATAAAGTCCAGCACGACGCGTTCCGCTTCGACCACGCGCAGGTCGACGACCACGACGTGACCATGTACCCCAACGCCTACTAACCCCCGCAACACACACACGAATGACGCCGCCCCTCGGGGCGGCGTCGGAAAGGAACCATCATGACCACCAACACCATCAGCACGAACAGCGTCGAACGCATCCTCACCGCCTACGGATGGACATGGACCAAGGACGGGAACGGCCGCATCACGGAGATCGAAACATCCAGCCCCCTCGGCGAGGACATCCCCATCGACATCCCCGAAACCACGAGCGTATGGGATGAGGTCTGCGACCGCGCCGAAACCTACGACCCGGACAGGCACGCGACGGACCTCATCCGCAACCCCATGCCCGGCCAGCCGACCGGCGTGCGCCAGCTCATCGACGACGCCGAGGAGATCGGCCGCATGCTCCACACCCTCGACCAGGCGTTCCACCGCGCCATCCGATACGGCACACGCGCGGGCGACCGCACCGACACCGAGATCACCGGCCCCGACTGCGAACGGCTGCGCACCGAAGTCACCGGCTACATCACCGCCTACTGGCAGCAGGCATGCGACGGACACCCCTACTACGCGTTCCAGCACGACGGCAAAACCGCCCGCGACATGGCCCTCGACTACATGCACGAACGGTACAAGGACTACCTCAACGACCTCGAAGCCCAGACCCCCGGCATCCTCGACACGTTCGCCGACCAGTCGCCCGAACCCCCGCAGGCCGACGACGGGACCCACAGGGCCATGGAGGCGTTCGACCGCATGTTCGACCGGCTATGGCCCGACCCCACCGCCACGGGGAAGGTCCTCGCCGCCCTCGATGAAACCATTGAACGACACGACCAGGACTACGGCGGATACGACTACACGATCGACCCCAACGACCTCGACGTCATGGCCTTGGAACTCGCCAACGCCCTCCACTGACCACCACCAACCCACACGCCGGGACGGGACACACCCCGCCCCGGCCGCCAATGAAAGGAACCCACATATCATGTCCGTCAACACCAATCGTCTCGGATTCCAAATCGTCGACGACGGGAACGCCGTCGCCTACCGTCCCGACCCCGACGGGTGGGGCGCCGGAAACCCGCTCAACTGGGCCGCCTCCATGCATTGCACCATCGTCGACCCCACCCCCGGAACCGACACCACCCAATACGAACGGGGCATCGGCCCCGTCGAACGAGACATCATCGACCACGCGGCCGACCCGCAACAGGCCGCGGCTGATCTTGAACGCCATTGGTGGCGCAAGGGCCTCAGCGCCGCCACCATCACGCTCGATGGACGCAAAGGTCACGCCACGTTCGTCTTCGCCGTCGACGATGCGGCATTCTGTCCGGCCGACGAATTCGCGGACACCATCCGACGATGGTGGAACGGCGAGGCGTACATCCTCGAACACCTGCAAAACCCGCGCGGAACGGCAAATGGATCGTTGTCGAAACGATCCGCCACGCCCCGATCACCCGCGACGGCGATTGGGCCGCATACGCGATGAGCCTGTTCGGGATTGGCCCGGCAAAACCGCAGGCGACACCGGGACACGACAGGACCGCCTGACGACGACCGGGAAGACCCGCCCTCCGGGCGGGGCCGGGGGCTCACACCGCCCCCGGCACCCCCAGGCCGGACTGACGTCCGGCGGGAGGAAACGGACGCGGCCCTACGCCCTTGCGTGTCGCATCCAAGGGTCGACGCGATCATCCGCCCCGTTGGGGCGGCCGATCGTATCGCGTCGCCCCTTGGAGACGAGCACGGCCGAGACGGGCGGGGCCGCGACTTGTTTTTCCCCTTCACCGCCCTGCGGGCGGTTCGGGGGAGTGTTTTGCCTTCTTCGGCGGCGCTCATCGTACCCGCGCCGCGGAACCCGTCAACGCCCCCACACGACCAAGGTCGGTGGGTTCTTATGACGGAACCCGCTTGACCGCGGGATGCGCTTTCGCTGCCCGAAGAGGGCAAAAAACACAATCAGGCCCCTGACCCAAGGGGCGCAAGCGAAAGGTTTCCCACCATGTACGAGTCGACGGAACAGGCAATTGACAAGGCCGTCACACTGAACAGGCGCGACGACGAAGAATATCACAAGAGGGACGGCGCCTACTGGGACGCCTACCTTGAATCATTCAGGGACGACGGGACGGGCGAGCCGCCCGAGTTCGCGCCGAACGACGAGACGCTGGAAGCCGCCTACAGCATCTACGGGCCCGGCGAGTTCGACCGGGACGCGTTCGCCAAATGGGTGGACCGGAGGTCCGACGCCTACGGCAACGGGTCGTTCTTCGAGGCATGGCCCGACAACGCGATCACCGAAAGCAACCAGAAGATTTGCGAGCGGATCCTCGACCGGTTCGACACCGAATGGTGGCGCGAGACGCCCATCCGCCTCACCGTCCAACTCAGGTACGAGGCGCAGGACCCAGACACCCCCACCACGGCCGCCGCGTTCATGTACGGCGTCGAACGGCACCTTGAGGACGTGTACGCGATATTGGACGAGGACGATTGCGGGGAACGCGAGGAACGTTGGCTGTGGGAGACGTTCACCGAATGGACCAAGGGCCTCATCCCCGCCGACGTTGACAAGGAAGCCGTCTATGAGGCATGGCTCGAGGACGCCCAGCCCGTCAGCGGCGAAAGCGGCCCCGACACCGACAAGCTGCCCGCCTACATCACCACCGCCCGCCGGTTGACCGCCGCCGCCTGACCCACGCGCGCTGGGCCACCGGCCCGCCGGGCCGATATTCGCCCGGCGGGCCGTGACCCCCATGAAAGGAGCACCACCCATGAACCTGAACAACGTCAACCCGAACCGTCTCGCCACCACTCTCCTCGCCACGATCGGCGAAGGCTTCCGTCGCCAATGGGAACACGGCGCCGCCACCGTCACTCTTTGGGACTACGACACCGGGCGCGACATCCGCATCCTTCCGCCCGACAAGGCCGACATGATGGCCGGCGCACGCGTCATCGGCGTCGAGGAATGGCCCGACATCACCGACGGCCACCCTACGGTCGGATGCCTCATCAGCATCACCCGCAACGGCGACGACGAGACAGTCCTCCACATGCACGAACGCACCATCGTCGACGCGATCGCCGAAACCATGCCCATCGAACCCGTCAACTACTGAACACACACCATCAAAGGAGCAACCCATCATGACCACCGATTTCACCACCATGGAACCCGTCACCTTCCGGTTCGAAGACGGCCACACCGTCGACGCATGGTGGCGCGAAGACGGCATCGCCACCGGCGAGATCCCCGCCGGATGGCACCGGTACGCCGTCATGGGCGGCAAAGGCGACGACGAATGGGAGCCATGCGCCATCCGCTTCGACTGCCTCGTCAACCACACCGCCGACATCATCACCCCCATCGACCTCGCGCCCCGCATCGAGAAAGGCGACGACGCGATCGACGAATGGTGGTTCGACCGCGACCGGCCCACCCCCGACCCCAGCAAGAGCACCGCCGACCGCATCAGCCAAGCCATCACCACCATCGCCGCCCGCGAACCCGGCGACCGGCTCGCCATCCCCGTCAGCGCACGCGACGCGATCGCCCAAGCCATCACCGGACACGCCCCCGACCACGACACCACCGCCGCCCTCGAACTCGCCCTCAACATGCACGACCACGAGGACCGCCCCGACCAATGGGTCATCACCACCCACGACCTGCCCGCCCTCGCCCGCGACTACACCACCAACCTCACCGACATCACCCGCCTCACCCACCGCCAGTAACACGCGGGAACGACCCGCCGCCACGCGAGGCATGGCGGCGGGGCCCCGGGCGGGCCGGGGGCGCGATTGCCCCCGGCACCCCCAGGCCGGCAAGCCGGCGGGAGGAAACGGACGCGGCCTCACGCCCTTGCGTGTCGCGGCCGGCGGGGCGACGCGATCATCCGCCCCGTTGGGGCGGCCGATCCTATCGCGTCGCCCCTTTGGCCGCGAGCACGCCCGAGACGGGCGGGGCCGCGACCCTTCATTCCCCTTCACCGCCCTGCGGGCGGTTCGGGGGAGTGTTTTGCCTTCTTCGGCGGCGCTCATCGTACCCGCGCCGCGGAACCCGTCAACGCCCCCACACGACCAAGGTCGGTGGGTTCTTATGACGGAACCCGCTTGACCGCGGGATGCGCTTTCGCTGCCCGAAGAGGGCAAAAAACACAATCGGCATTTTTCAAGCAAGGAGCGCACCATGACCATCACCATCTGGAACAACGACCCCGACACCCGCGACAGGGTCTTCGCCAAGGCCAAGACCGCGGCCCTGCGTCACGCAAGCCAGGCCTACGCCCTCCATTACGGGCATTGCGGCGACGAACACTGCGCCACCCATTCGTCGCACCTCGTCAACGAGATCCTCTACCGCGCATGGCGTTCGACGCCCCCGGCCAGGCACGTCCCGCTCACCCCGCAGACCTACCGGAAGCTCATCGACAACGTCAACCGCGACTCGACATGGCTTCTCGAAGCCATCGTCGAGGACGAACTCGACGAGGACCGCCGCGCCACCGCCGACCGGCTCGACGCGATCCGGCTCGACCGCGACATCGCCGTCATCGGCACCGCCGACCTCCGGGACGGCAGCCGCAGCATCGGCACACGCCTGCGCTTCGACACCGTCGGCGACATCCTGCGCGCCGAACCGTGGAGCGAACTCGACGTCGACGCCTGCGCATGGACCATCGACGACAACGACGAACTGCGATACACCGGCCTCACCCCCAACGGCGTCAACACGTGCGTCTACCGGCAGATCAAACCCCGCAAACACCTACCCGACAACGCCGGCACCGGCCTCACATACACGCTCACCGACCCGCTCGGCCCGCTCGTCCGACGCCTCTACGGCATCCCCGACCCCGTGAAAACCCCGGAAAACCAAGGAAAGCAAGTTGCAAAACAACAATAAAAGTGCTATACTGAATGGTAACGGACGGGGTGGGGGACCGGCCTTCCAGGGACAACGACCATGGCGCCAGCCGACGATCGAACCCACGGAACCCGAACTCACCCCCGAGCAGCGACGCAAACACGACCTCGACACCGCGTTCATGAACGCCATCCACGCCTTCCACGAGGCCGCCAAATACGAGACACCCGAACAGCCGGACCCCAACGACCGGAAAGGAGCAGACCGATGAGCGACACCACCGGCAACGACATCAAGACCTACCGCATCACCGTCACCATCACCAACACCACGCCGGCCACCGACTCCGGCGGCTGGCAGATCGGCATGAGCTGGCGCAAGACCCTCCTCCTCGACCCCAAGGACAGCGACAAGGCCCGCGCCCTGCGCAGCCAGGCCACCGCCGCCTCCTACGAGGACGACATGAAAGGCATGCGCGACCTCAACCGGCAGGCCGAAACCGTCATCCACGACGAATGGAAGCGCCTGCGCCAGCAGGCCCGCAACCTCATCGCCATCCTCAACGGACGCAACCGCCCCGTCGACGCGCACGGCATGCCCCTCTGGGACCGCGGCTACGCGCTCTACAACAGCAAATGCTGGCAATGGGAGCTCGTCGCCGCCCAATCCACCTGCGTAAGCGAGATCATGGCCGCCGCCGGCATCGACGACTGGCCGCCCGCCGACACCATGCCCGTCATCGACGGGCCCGAGATCACCATCAACCTCAGCGTCATCGACTAGACACGACAGGAAAGGAGCACGCCATGGCGATCATCGACACACGCCGCAACCGCCGCCGCCGCGCCGACACCATCCGCCGCGACACCCGCGACGAACGCGTCAGGGACGGCGACCGGCGGATCGGCGAACGGTTCCGCCGCCTGCGCAACGGCAGCGGGCTCACCCAGGACGCCGTCGCCGCCGCCATGCGCCAACGCGGCCACACATGGCACAAGGCCACCATCTCGTCGATCGAGGCCGGCGAACGACCCCTCAAACTCACCGAAGCCACCGACGTGTCCGCGATCCTCGGCATCACCACCGCCAACGGGATCATGGACCTGCTCGGCATCGGCCCCGACCCGTCATGGAACGAGGAATGCGCCATCCAGGCGGCCCGCGAGGTCGCCGCCCGCCGACGCAGCCTCGAACGCGCCAGACGCGTCCTCGCACAGGCCGAACGCGACCTCGAGCACGCCCTCGACACCATCGACCCCGACGAACGCGAACGCGTCCGCGCCCGCACCGTCGAAATCCTCGCCGACACGACACCGGACGATACCGGAGCCGCGGCCGCGTGAACACCATGGGACCGGACCCATACGGGACCGGCCCCACAGACAACCAGCACACCAGACACCACAACCAACCAACCAATCAATAAGGAGCACAACACATCATGACCACCATCAACCGCATCCCCATGACCGTGACCGGCAACACCAGCCAGATCGAATACCGCACCACCCGCAACGGCATGACCTTCGCCCGGTTCAGCGTCGCCCAGCAGGCACGCGAACAGGACCAGGACGGCCGTTGGGTCGACGGCGGCACCACATGGATCCGCGTCAGCGTCGGCGGGCCCATCGCCGAACACATGCAGCAGAGCGGCATGACCAAGGGCGCGCGCGTCACCGTCGTCGGATGGTACGAGCAGCGCGAATACCAGGACGAACAGGGCCAGCGCCGCACCACCTACGAGCTCAGGGCCAACGAAGTGGCCGCCAGCCTCCTGTTCGCCACCGTCCAGATCAACAAGACGACCCAGTCGCAGGGCGGCTACCAGCAGCAGGGCGCCGCCCCCTCGCAGCCGCAGCAGGGCGGCTACCAGCAGAACGACTACCAGTACGACGACGGGTTCGCGCCCCAGCCGCCGCAGATCTGACCCACACACGCACTCTCATCGAACCGGCAAGGGGAGGGCCGCCACACAAGGCGACCCTCCCCTTCGCCATATCCAACGGCCCTACGGCCCGCCACGGCACCGCCCCACGGCCACACGGGCCGGTCACCCCACACAGCCGGACGCCAGCCGCCCACGCCCCGCAACCCGTCGCCGGCATGGACGACACCGTCGACGCCGCCGGACGCGACACCGGACACCCGGACCGACGACGGGCCGGCCACACGCGCAACGGAACACCCACCACGCGGAAAAGCCCCGGCCCCACGGGACGCACACGGAACCGACGCATCCCCGCCGCCGGACGCCAGGAGAGGGGGACGTTATGCACCCGGCCATTCCCCTATCGGGGTGGCACGGGGGCGGCCCCATGGGCCGGGACTCCCCGTCGACGCCGTCGTGCGGGATGGTCGGCCGGTGCGGGATGGCGGTCAAGGCCGTGAGGCCCCTTCCACGGTGGTGAAGCGGCCCCATCCTGGCGCGTCGTCCTCCGCCCGTCAACCGGGCCCACACGACCCCGCAAGCGGGGTGTGTTCCCGGTGGACCGGCGTTGTCCGGCGACGCCTGTCGGAGGCCGTCTTCACCACACAGGAAAGGGGCTACACGACATGACCACCATGAACCACACCGACGACGCCATCCACGCCACGACGGGGCGCGGACGGGGGACCCCGGGCCACAGGGGACCGACACCGGCCACCCGGATCGTCCGGCCGGTCGACTACGACAACTACTTCCACCTGTTCAGCGTCGAAGCGCAGCGCGCCGACCGGTACACGCTCGGCCACCAGGGGTGGCGGACCACGGCCCGCTACCGGGGGACCGAGGTACTGCTCACCTGCGCGGACACGTTCGAACTGTACCGTGACGGCCGGCCGGTCGGCCGCGGGTTCGACAACGGCGTGAACCTCACCGTCACCATCGACGGGCGTACATGGCACGCCGACAGCCTCGACAGGCTGCTCGACCGCCTATACGCCTGACCCGCGAGGGGTCGACCCCTGACGGGGCCGGCCCCACGCGTGCGTATTCATGGACTTATGCCCATTGCATGGGCAAGCCAATGGACGGTCACCCCTCCTGTGGGCGCTTGTCGGTTTGGGCCGTTTCACACCGATCCCTCGGACGACTGCATCCTGTCTCTCCCCTGAAGACCGAGGATCGTGGCTCGCAACACGTGACTCGCAGCAGGGTCGGACCGCGCCCCGGAGTGGATTCGCGTCATGTACGGCACGTGGCCACGAATCACGGGTCCTGCAGGCCTCAGCGCGGATCCACTCGGAGAGTGCAGGGAAGGTGACGCGGCCCTTGCGGGGGGACGGGATCCCGCAGCGTTTCCGGTCGGGACGGCGATGACGTCACCAGGCAAGGGACATGCCACGAGATCCACGCCGGGGACCATGGGCGTTCGGAAGGACCGGGGAAGGCACGATGCCGCCGCCATCCCCCGAGCCGACACGGCGCAGGCGTCCGGAACGGGGTCGGAGAGGACGCGGGGACGCCGACGGCAGGCGGGAGTCGGACGTGACAGGTCGGACGGGGATGGGGTGATGATCATAAGGCCCGTCCATCGTCGTTGTCCCTTCCGTTTGAAGCCCCGCCATCATGGCATCCCGCCCGCCGGCCGTCAACCGGGCCCACGCGCCCAAAGGGCCCCCGCGTGTTCCCGGTTGACAACCGACGGGCGGGACGCCCCTCGGCTCCCGTCTTCAACCGGAAAGGAACAACGACAATGGACTCCCTGATCATCAACCTCATCCCCGCCTCCGACCGCCACGTCTCCCTCCGCCCGCTCGCCGGCGGCGGCGACCTCCTCCTCGAACCCCGCACCGGCGACAACTGGCGCCTGTGGCTCAAAGGCGACGACGGCGACAAATGGTGCCTGTCCGCCGAATCCGGGCTCACGTCCATGATCCCCGGCGCCAACCTCGTCGTCCCGTCCTTCCTGACGGACGTCATCGCCGCCCTGACCGAAAACGGCGCCGAGATCGTCGACACCGGCCGCGAGGGCGCGGTCACCTGCCTGCACATCCCCGACAGCATCAGCGACCACGGCTGGACCCCCGGCCGCGTCACGATGCACTACGCCAGCCACTGACCGAACCCCGGCCGACGGGGCGGACCCACAGGGCCCGCCCCTTTTTTCATGCTCGCCCCGACCATACGACACGACGACCCATCCCCGCCCAAGGGGCGCGGACAGGGCCGGGGGCTCACACCGCCCCCGGCACCCCCAGGCCGGACTGGCGTCCGGCAGGAGGAAACGGACGCGGCCCCAAGCCCTTGCGTGTCGCGGCCGGCGGGGCGACGCGATCCACCCCCGCGTCGCGGGGCCGGATCGTATCGCGTCGCCCCTTTGGCCGCGAACACGCCCGAGACGGGCGGGGCCGCGACCCTTCATTCCCCTTCACCGCCCTGCGGGCGGTTCGGGGGTTGTTTTGCCTTCTTCGGCGGCGCTCATCGTACCCGCGCCGCGGAACCCGTCAACGCCCCCACACGACCGGAGGTCGGTGGGTTCTTATGACGGAACCCGCTTACCGCGGGATGCGCTTTCGCTGCCCGAAGAGGGCAAAAAACAAAATCGGCATTTCTAGACCAGCCAAAGGAGCACATCATGAACGGCAACGAGCTTAGGACCATCCTCAAGGGCTACGACAAGGCGGACGACTGGTTCGTCATCCGCGCCACCCCCGAAACAATGGACGACATCGCCGAGGAGATCGACCCCGCCAACAGCGACGCCGCCGAACAGGCCGAACACGTCGCCTTGGACGGCGACATGAACGAACTGACCGGCACCGCCCTACGCTACCTCACGATCGCATGGCTCGCGTTCCTCGGCATGGACGCCCACGGACTCGACGACGGACGCGGACACGGATGGGCCATGACCGGAACGGACGGATACGGACGCCTCGCGCAGGAACTCCGCCAGCGCGCCGTGCTCGCCGCCGCCAACGACGACCACACGCCCGACGACGACCATATGGAACGCGTCGCCCGCATGTCCGATCTCACCCTCGACCAGCTCGACGAACGCGCCCGCGACACCAGCGGCGACGACCACAGCACCGTCCACCAGCGCTACTTCGAAGCCGTCTGCCACGAGATCAGCCGACTCATCGGCGACGACGACTGACCCCCAAACCCCAGGGCGGGCAGGACCCGCCCTCGCCCAATGGGGCTCCGGCGGGGCCCCAGGCAGGGCCGGGGGCTCACATCGCCCCCGGCACCCCCAGGCCGGCAAGCCGGCGAAAGGAAACGGACGCGGCCCTACGCCCTTGCGTGTCGCGGCCGGCGGGGCGACGCGATCATCCGCCCCGTTGGGGCGGCCGATCCTATCGCGTCGCCCCTTTGGCCGCGAGCACGCCCGAGACGGGCGGGGCCGCGACCCTTCATTCCCCTTCACCGCCCTGCGGGCGGTTCGGGGGAGTGTTTTGCCTTCTTCGGCGGCGCTCATCGTACCCGCGCCGCGGAACCCGTCAACGCCCCCACACGACCAAGGTCGG
>NZ_PEBH01000015.1 GCF_008698235.1 Bifidobacterium rousetti | reverse complement strand
CCGCGGGAATCGGTTCCCGCGGGGGACACCCCCTCCTCGTTGTCTTTGTCGTGGTGCGGGGCCGTGGCTGCGGGTTCACGCCGCCGCGACAGTGCCGCCGGCACGACGAAACGGGGCGGGCCCCGCTACCGGGATCACATCCGGTCGCGGGGCCCGCCCCGTTTCGTGGTTTGTCAGGAACCGGCCGCTAGGGTCAGTAGGCCTTGAAGACGGTGCCCTCGACCTTCCAGCCGGGCTTGCCGGACAGGACCTTCTGCTCGTTGGCGTCCGTGGACAGCAGGTGACGGGCGTCCTTGTACAGACGCGTCACCGTCGTCGTGCCGGTGAACGTCGGGGTGAAGAACGCGGCGCCCTCGTCGTTCCACGCCGCGGAGGCGGCGAGGGTCTTGTACTCGTTCTCGTCGATGGTCCACACGTGGTCGCCGTTGGTCTTGTTGTACAGGCGGTAGACCTGCCTGACGATCGGCTCGGCCGCGTCGGCGAGGCGCGTGGCCGCGTCCTTCGCCGCGTCGCCGGTCAGACCGGCGTCCTTCGCGGCCTGCGTGAAGTCGACGAACTCGCCGTTCAGCTTCGGATCGGGGGACTCGAACAGACGTCCCTCGTCGGTCCAGCCGCCCTTGGTCGTGGCCGTGCTGGTCAGCACGGCGAGCTCGACCGGGTCCTGGGTGTAGAAGTGGTCGCCGTTCCTGTTGCTCAGGCGGTGCACGGTGGTCTCGCCCGTCACGTCGGCGCCGGTCTCGTGCGCGAACACGAGCTTCTCCCAGGCGGCCTTGAGCTCGGAGACGAGCTTCGCGGAGGTCTCCGCGGAGATGCCGGAGGCGTCGGCCGTGAACTCGGCCTGCTTGTACTCCTTCTCGACCTTGTCGTAGGAGGCGGAGAACTCGGACCAGGACGCGGCCGTGAACTTGGCCTCGTCGGCGTCGGTCACGTAGTTGAGCGCGACCTTGGCGAGGTCGGCGGTGGCCTTGACCCACTTCGCGGTCAGCACGAAGTCGTTGCCGCCGTTGACGTTGGCGGCCACGTCGGCGTCGAAGTCGAAGTCGGAGCCGTCCTCCTTGGTCCAACCGGCCAGGATGTAGCCGGAACGGGTCCACGCCGGCGCCTGGTCCTTGGACACGAAGTCGGAGCCGTTGACCTTCACGGCCACATCCGCGTTCCTGCCGTTGTACTCGGCGTCACGGAACGTGACCTTCAGCTCGGAAGTCGTCGCCTGCCAGTCCGCCGTCAGGGTCACGTCCGCGGTCACGCGGGCGCTGATGGTGCCGAAGTCGACATAGGAGCCGCTGGGCGTCTTCCACCCCTTGAACACGTAGCCGGCCTTGGTCGGCGCTGCCGGCTCCTCGACGAAGCCGTAGACGCCGTTGTTCTGGTCGAGGAACACGCGCTGCGCGGCCACGTCGGAGCCGCCCTTGGAATCGAAGGTGACGACCACGTACGCGAGCTTGGAGTCCGGGTCGACCTCGAAGGTCGGGTTGCCGTCGGTGCTCACGTCGGCGCCGACCTTCGTGGAGTGCTGGGTGCCCGGGGCGTTCTTCCACGCGGAATAGCCGGCCTTCTCGACGGAGGACGGGGTGATGATCTGCGGCGTGGCATAGGCCGAAGCGGTCGTGTCGACGAGCAGGTCGTCGCCGTTCGCGCCGTCAGCGTACGCGTTCAGCGCGTACGAGCCGGGGGCGTAGCCGGCGCTGTCGCCGTTGAAGCGCAGGGTCTTCACGCCGGTCGCGAAGGTCTTCGCCTTCACCGTCACGGTAGGAATCGTGCTGTCCTGCGGGCGGGTCACGGCGACCTTGTCCAGGCTGTCCACCGTGTTGTCCTTGATGGTCGTGGTGTCCACGCCCGCGCCGGTCACGGACCACGAGGTCGTCAGCTGGCCGTCCGCCTTGTCCGTCGGGGCCTGCGCCGCCGCCAGGGTCGACCCCTTCAGCAGGTACGCGTCAGCCGAGCCCAGCGGGTAGAAGCCGAAATCGCCCTCGAACGCGACCTTCACGACGTCCTGCTCCTCGGCGTACTTCGCCACGACCTTCGTGTCGGCCGTCACCGGGGCCGTGAAATCAAACGGCTTGCCATCAGTCGTGTAATAACCAACGAAGTACTTACCACCGACCACAGCGCCCTTATTCTCCGGCGTCTGGACGTTGCCACTGAGGGCGTCCACCGTGGAATCGCCGTAGACAACCTGCCGATCCCAGTAGGCGCTCTTGGCACCCTCATAGTAGAAGGACACCGTCGGATCCTTCACGTCGGCGGTGCTCGCCGCGCTGGCCGTGCCGGCCGCCACGCCCATCGTGGCCAGCATGGCCACGGAGGCGAGGCCCGCAAGCGGCGCGCGCCAGACCTTAGTGTTTCCTGTCATGATTCTGGAACCTTTCTTCTAGGGACACGGGTTACGCAATGGTGCGATATCCAGAATCGTTGAATTTCCAGCCGCTATAGACTCCTCTGAAATTGGCGGATTGTTCCGGACACGATTGGACACGCCCGCGGCCGTGCGATCAACCCCTCGACAGGAGGATTCGATCGTATCCATTCGTTCCTCGGCATCGTGTCCAGGCAACGCCGGACACGATGTGGACACGATGCCGGCGATCCGTTTCAGCGTGCTTTCGGACGTTTCTTCCCATTCAGCGCGTTCTCCCGCTCGGCGTCCACCGCGTCCGCCACCTGCTCCAACCGTTCTGGGAACAGGAACCCGTACACGTCCAAGGTCAGGCTGGCCGAGGCATGACCCATCTGACGTTGCAGGATCTTCACGTCGGCCCCGGCCTTGATCGCGATCGCCGCGTAGGAGTGCCGCAGGCTATGTGGCGTAAGCCCCTGTACGTCGTTCAGTCCGGCCAGCTCCACCGCCTTGTGCCACACCTTCCGTCGCCAGTTGTGGTCGTTGATATGTCCGCCTCGTATCGCGCGGAATACGTACGCGGTGTCCGGTTGCCCCTTGATCTGCTCTCTCAACGGTTTGATGAGGAACTTCGGGATCGCCACCGTGCGTGGTTTGCCGGATTTCGGCGGCCCCAGTCGCTGCGCCTTGGCTCCGTTCTTCCATGTGCGCCGGATGCGCGCCTTGCGGTGATCGAGATCCAGATCGCCCACCTGCAGTGCGAACGACTCGTTGATGCGCGTGCCCACATAGCTCTGGAACCGGATGACGAGGGCGTCGATCGGCCTGCCCACACGCTCCGCGGCGTCGGCCAGCGCCTCGATCTCGTGAATGTCGAGGAAGATCAGGTCGCGGTATTCGGACTTCGGTATCTCCACGTCGCGCGCCGGATTGCTCGTCAGATATCGCGACTTCACCGCGTAGTCCAGCACGCCGGCGAACACCACTTTGACGATGCTTTTCACCGACCGGGGTGACAATGGTTTCGCCGTGCGCTCGGCCGAGAGACTCACAGGGTAGTCGCCGGTGCTGAGGTCGCTCACCCATCTCGCCACGTCGTCGATGGTGATCGATCCGATCGGGGTGTTGGCCCAACGCGGGTTGACGTATACGCGCAGCTCGCACTCGTAGCGTGCCCGGACGCCTTCGCTGACGTGGTTCTTGGATCGCAGCCACATGTCTGCGATGTCCTGGAACGGCTTGCGCGCATCGTTCGGGTCGGCGTAGCGTCCGCTGCGCATGTCGTCCTCCATGCCGGCTTGGAACGCCTCGGCGTCGGCGAGTCTGGCGAACGATTTCGAGTGCTGCCTGCGCGCCTCGCCTTCGACGGTGTACCAGCGGCATCGCCATCGCTTGCCTTTGCCGTAGCGTGAGGAGCGCCATCGTTCGGGGACCTGTGCGTTCATGGGGTCGCTCACCGCGGCCAGGGAGCGTTTCGCCGTGGAGGACGGCGGTACGCCGTTGTCATGCTTCAGCCAGAGATCATCAATCCATACCCTTGCCATTCATTCACAGTAGTGTCGCTGGGCCTTGGTGGGAATGGGTATTACTGTACTACCGGTCCGCGGGCAAAGACGCGAAGGGCAGAGCGGTACGAGAAAGGGGACTTCCGTGCATACGTGTTATTCGGGAAGTCCTATTCGTCGGGACTGAACTAGTGTATATGAGGTCTTTCGTGTCAAAATCCAAGCGCGCGTTTGACTGCACTAATCATACGTGCCTCTGATGAGAAAACACCGATCACATCATCATCTCCAAGATGATAATGACGAGCTGTCTTCTCCAGAAAACCTGAAGAGACAGACACTTGCCAGCCTTTGTCTTCTTCAACATCTTTTTTGACGCCGACTACAGCCCACGTGCTATTTTTTAATTCCATATCTACGGTTGCTAAAAGCAAAGTATCATACTGTCCAGCAATTTTTTTGATCGCCCCTTCACTTTTAAGGGCGTATGCGATTGAACTCAGAATCAAGCTTGGAGTTATTGGCGGTTTGTCATCATCCATCTGGTCTCCTATCTATGACATCAATAAGGATAGGTCCAGTTTTGTGTGACAATACTGCCTATTGTCCAATAAATGGACATGCAGAAGACGTCGTTCGCCTTATTGAACATGTTCTGGCTCGGTGTGGCCGTACACGCATCGAACTGATCATCGTGCAAGGACGGGCGAAGACCAAAGTGTGCAGGAACCTGAGCATTACCGCAAAGGCGACGTGCGCGAACCTGAGCATTACGGCGTGTTGCAAGGAATTGCAACGATTTGAGAACAGTGGTGACGGTTCCGAGTGGTTCGTGGACGCAATTCCTTCGCGGCCGAACAGTTCGGCTACAGGTAGAAAGGAGCTTTCATGAACCTGTATATCTATGTCCTGATCTACATGCTGAGCTTGTCTGTCCCCCATATCAACGAGGGATGGAAGACCGTGATTTGCATCTCGATCATGGTGTACGTGATGCTGTGTGATCGGCTGGACTCCAAAAAGTAGACGCCAAAGCGGATGCATTCTGCACACTAGATGTGGATGCTTAGATCGCGCTCGAACTTAGCATCTCTCAGCATCTCTCATCGGCGTTCTGAGCAAAGAGCCCGGAATCGACATGCCGATTTCGGACTCCTATGACCGGGATTACTGGCTCTTCCGATTTCTAGTGCGTAGGCTTCCCGTGAAACGGTACTAGCGGCCTATATTTGGAACCGCAAGAACATTCAGAGGAGGAGGACGTAATGATCGAGAAATTAGCGGATGACCAGCCAATCAGCAGGCAACACAACAGCGGCGCACTTATCGATGCCGACGAGTTTGGCCGTAGAAGACTCGTCACGGCTGTCGCGCATCTGCTGGAACGCAACGTGCCCCCACTAAGTAGCATGGTCTTCGGGGTAGAAGGTCCTTGGGGATTCGGTAAGACGTCATTCAAGAACATGGTGGTCGAGCAGATCGAGAACGACTGGGTAAAGGCGAATCAGCAGTCAGGCAACAAGCTTCCATATCCAGTGATTGTGGATTTTAACCCGTGGATGTTCTCCAACGCCGAAAACGTGACGGAGATGCTGTTTGCGACCATCGCGCAGAAGCTGGATGGTGAAACGGGAGAGCTGGAATCACAGCGAAGGGAACGACACCAGCGCAGTAAGGATGCCATCGGCAAGACGTCTGACAAAGTATCCAGCGTCGCCGAGTTGGGCGGAAAGGCGGCTGACTTAATAGGAAGTCCTATAGCCGTAGGATTGCATCTGGCTTCCATCGGATTCGGTGTGCTCTCGCAGAACTTGAAGCCTGATCCCAAAGAGCCTTTGAGCTTGAAGCAGGCTCACGATAAACTGGTCGAGTCACTCAAGATGAAAGACCATGACTTCCGTCTGTATGTGTTCATCGACGAGATCGACAGGCTTGACGACCAAGGCATCATCGACATCTTCAAGTCACTCAAAGCGGTCGGCGACCTGCCACGTACGGTATACATTCCGATTTACGACCGTAGAATTATCACGAAGGCGCTCGGTCAGGCATCACGATTCTCCGGCGAAGATTATCTGAGCAAAATCGTTCAGATGCCCATTCCGATGCCGGCAGTGCCGTTTAGACCGGCAACTGACGGTGTGCTTGAGCGGTGCGAGCTGACCAATCTTGACGACAATGACTCCAAGCTGTGCGAGTATACGCTCTCCATATACATCATGAATAAGCGTGACGCGAACCGTCTATGCAACGCCTATATACTGCGTCATGCGGCCTTAGGAGACGAAACGAATCCAGCCGACTTGTTTGCTATCACCGCTATCCAATTGTTTCATCCCTCACTGGCTTTGTGGATGCAGGCGGCCAAAAAAATGTTAGTTGAGCGTGAAGATTTTCAGCGGAATCCATTGGCTATGGATTTTGCATCCTTAGGCGGAGAGACATCCTCTGGCAAGCTGGATGAAGAAAAGCGGTTACTCCAAAAGCTGTTCCCCAAAAGGAAGCACGCAGAAGATGCGGAAATTCCCATTGAGACCGAAAACCCAGAAAGCCGAAAAATCAGATTCTGGCAGCACTTTGACATGTATTTCACCCTTACTCCAGAGTTTGGTCCTGTCCCTCCGAGGGAAAACTGAAGAATTGGCTGAACGGGCAAATATGCCTTGGACAGATCAGACGAGGATTTCATGAAAGGATCGCACAATCAACTGCAGCGAATGCTTAAAACGCAGGCAAATCCTAAGTGGACTTTTTACCGTTTGCGGTGAACGGCTGATAAGTCTAGGCGGCGGTGACGCCATCGATCGAGGCCGATGTTGGCGCACCGGCGAATCGTGGGGCTTGTATGCCGCCCGTGCGTCACAGTAGTGGTCTACGGCGGTGTGTTTCGTGAGGTTTTCACTGGTTGGATTTATAGTTAGTGGAATGATCCTCGTATGGCCTCCAGATATAGGTCATCAGGGGGCAACGTCCTTGAGCGACGGGTCGATCGGGGCACCGATTCTTTTGGGAATCGTGTGGTTTCATGGTTAGTTTCATTTGGG
This sequence comes from Bifidobacterium rousetti, assembly GCF_008698235.1. Taxonomy (GTDB): domain Bacteria; phylum Actinomycetota; class Actinomycetes; order Actinomycetales; family Bifidobacteriaceae; genus Bifidobacterium; species Bifidobacterium rousetti. The sequence continues at coordinate 21,560 of NZ_PEBH01000015.1, read as the reverse complement.
TTTCGTGTGAAGAAGGCCGGTTGTTCGCTGGGGATTCGTGTCGTATGAGACGGGCACGCGGTGATGCTGGCCAAGTTCGCTGGCCGCAACACCGCGAAGGTGCTGTCTATCTTCGACGACATCCCCTCCCAATTGTCCAAGTGCGTTTTTCTGTAAAAAAGTGTGTCGTGCTGACACTTTTCATCAGAGGGAACTATCAGCCCACATTGCGGAAAAACACCGCTCAACCCGCCGAACAAACACCGCCGAACAAACATTGAAGCAATACAGCAAACAACCGCGGCCGTAACGGGGTCGTCTGGGCCGGTGCCGTCGTCCTGTCAGTCGAACAGGGGCACGCGGCCGAGGAGGAAGTCCTCGAGCGGGGTCTCGTATGAGCCGACGACCATGGTGCGCGTGCCGGGGTAGGCCGCGCAGAACGCGTCGAGCCCGTCGAGCCTGCGGATGCGTCCGCTCTTGACCTCGATGGCGGTGCGGCTCACGCCGCTGGTGACCACGAAGTCGACCTCGCGGTTGTCCCGGTCGCGCCACCAGTTGACCTCGAACCCCTCGCTCGCCGACCGTCTGAGCAGGTAGGCGCCGACCGCGCTCTCGACCAGGTGGCCGCGCCGATCCGGGTCGGCGAGCAGCAGGTCGCGCGCGGGACCGTAGGACGCGGTCATCAGCGACGTGTCGTACACGGCCAGCTGGGGCGAGGACGCCCTGCGTCTGACCGTCTGACCGCTGTATTTCTGGATGCCGGCCAGCAGGCCCGCGTCCGAAAGCACGTCGAGGTAGTGGGCGATGGTGGTCGTGTTGCCCGCGTCGTCCAGCTGGCCCATGATCTTGCGGTAGGACATCTCCTGCGCGGAATACGCCGCCCCGAGCGAGAACAGGGCGCGCATGAGCGCGGGCTTGGCGATGCGCTCCAGGCCGATCACGTCGTTGAGGATGCTCGGGCCCACGATCGCGTCGTTCATGTACGCCAGCCACCGCCCCGGGTCGCCGCGCAGCGGCAGGGAGCCCGGGTAGCCGCCGAAGAACAGGTAGTCGTCCAGCCCCATGCCGAACGCGTCGCGCACCTCACCGAAATCCCACTGCTGGCAGCGCAGCAGCTCGAACCGGCCCGCCAGGGACTCGCGCAGCCCCTTCTGCAGCAGCAGCGCGGACGAGCCCGTGAGCACCACGAGCGGACCCGATCCGTTGTCGGTGTCCTCGTCCCACAGCGACTTGACGACCGCGGACCACTGCGGGACCATCTGGATCTCGTCCACGACCAGCACGACCGGCCCGTCCGACCGGGCGGCCAGCAGCCGCGCCTCGCCCCACTCCCTGCGCAGCCACTCGCGCGCCATGCCCAGCTCCTGCGACGCGCGCGCGAACCGGTGCGGCAGCCCCGCCTTCGCCAGCGCCTGGCGCACTGCCGTGGTCTTGCCCGTCTGCCGGGGGCCGGCCACCACCTGCATGAACCGCCTCGGCTCGCGCAGACGGGCGACGAGACGGTCCACCAGCTTCCGTTCGTATGATTCCATGATGTCTCCCTTCGCGATCATGCCACCATGCTATCAGGTATTGAGTATTTTTACTCAGTCATTGAGTAAAAATACTCAATACCGGGGAAACTGCACCATGAACGATGACACCGTATCCCAGCGTCACTGAAGAGAGATGGTTGTGAACGTCGCTTGATGGTATTTTTCGTACATCCGATGTTGTATTTTTTGTACACTTAATGTCCAAAGCTTCACCATGTATCGCCACCTACGCATATGCGATGCCGGATCGCCATCGTCGGTATCGGTCTGACGTGCATCGCTCCCTTCCCGACTACACTTAGGCCCTAACGACTCCGGTGGGCTTCGCGAATTCAATGAGTCCTGCGAGTCCACCAACCGAGCCGAGCCAGACGAGTCCCAAAACTGAGGAGACTGAGGAGTCATATGAAAATCGCGGTTGCAGGTACCGGTTACGTAGGACTGTCGGTGGCGCTGCTGCTGTCGCAGCACAACGAGGTCCACGCGCTCGACATCATCCCGGAGAAGGTCGAACTGCTCAACAACGCCAAAAGCCCGATCGTCGACAGGGAGATCACCGACTTCCTCGACGAGAACGCGTCCGGCGAACGCCCGCTCGACTTCCACGCCACGCTCGACCCGGAGCAGGCGTACACGGGCGCCGAATACGCGGTCATCGCCACGCCGACCAACTACGATCCGAAGAAGAACTACTTCGACACCTCCAGCGTCGAGGCCGCGATCAAGGCCGTGCGCACCTACGCGCCGAACGCGTGGATCGTCATCAAGTCCACGATCCCGGTCGGCTACACGAAGAAGCTCCATGAGCGCCTCAACGACAACCGCATCCTCTTCTCCCCGGAGTTCCTGCGCGAGGGACACGCCCTCTACGACAACCTGCACCCGAGCCGCATCGTCGCCGGCGCCCCGCAGGACGACCCCGAGGCCGTCGCCGCCGCGCGCACCTTCGTCGGACTCCTCGCGGCCGGAGCCGCGCCCGAGGAGGCGACCCGCGTCAACCCGGACGGCACCACCGGCATCCCCGAACTCGTCGTCGGACTGACCGAGGCCGAGGCGATCAAGCTGTTCGCCAACACGTACCTCGCCCTGCGCGTCGCCTACTTCAACGAGCTCGACACGTACGCCGAATCGCGCGACCTCGACACCCGCGCGATCATCAGCGGCGTGTGCCTCGACCCGCGCATCCGCAACGACTACAACAACCCCAGCTTCGGCTACGGCGGCTACTGCCTGCCCAAGGACACCAAGCAGCTGCTCGCCAACTACGACAAGGTCCCGCAGAACCTCATCGAGGCGATCGTCGACGCCAACCGCACGCGCAAGGACTTCATCGCCGACGAGATCCTCGAGCGCGTCGAGGAGTCCGGCGTCGCCAACCCGGTCATCGGCATCTACCGTCTCACGATGAAGTCCGGCTCCGACAACTTCCGCCAGTCCGCCATCCAAGGCGTGATGAAGCGGCTCAAGGCCAAGGGTCTCACCGTCGTCGTCTACGAGCCCACGCTCGACGCGCCCGACTTCTTCGGCTCCAAGGTCACGCACGACCTGGCCGCGTTCAAGGCCGAATCCACCGTGATCGTCGCGAACCGCTGGAACGACGACCTGAAGGACGCGGGGGAGAAGGTGTTCACGCGCGACCTGTTCCGCCGCGACTGACGGAATCTGCCGGAATAGAGTATCCCGCGCGCCGTAACTACCCCTCGGTCCGCCCGTCCTTTCGCGAATGGGGTGGACGCTCCGCCGACGTGTATCGGGTCGCCCGTCCGGCGCCTCGTTTCTCTATCAGCCCCTCGGCGATCATGGCGCGCAGGAGCTTGCCCGTGCTGGACTGCGCCAGACCGGTTGCCCGTTGGATGTCCGCACGGGACGCCCCTCCGGGTCGTCCCGTCAGCGACAGGACGACCCGGCGTCCCGCGGCGTCACCCCGACGCATGTCGTCGCCGTGGGCGATGGGGGCGGCGTCGGCCTGTGCCTCCGTCCCGGGGGCGTGGGAGGGGAGGACGAGCTTGAACGCGTTGTCGCTGACCAGGAACTCCGGGCGGACGCCGCAGTCCCGATAGTCGTCGATGATCTTGGGCACGCCGGTGCCGTACGCCTCGACCCATCCCAGACGGTAGAGGATGGCGGCCAGTCTCGGGTTGCGCTGCAGGGACGTGCCCAGCATCATGTCGTCTCTGGTCATGCCCGACGGCAGGCCGCCGAAATTTACGAATTCCATGCGATCGTCGAACACGCTCACCAACGCGGGGCCCGCGACCGAATAGTCGCGGTGCGCCACGAGGTTCAGCAGCGCCTCGCGCAGCACCGCCGGGGAGTAGTCGCGGCTGTCCGTGCGGCGCAGCGTCGCGTCGAACGTCGAACGGGTCGGATTGAAACGGCCGAGCCACCCGGCCACTGCACGGAATTGGGAGAACAACGATCCCGTGAACTCCTCGCGGGCGTTGAACACGGACTTGTCAGTCCCTTCGAACACGGCCGCCTTGATCGACGCGGGGCACTGGTCCGACAGCAGCCACGCCAGGTTCGTGTACCCGCCATCGGCCGACACCAGACCCAGCGTGCACATGGCCCCGTCGTCGAACGCCGTCCCCGTCTCGGAGAACTCGGCTCTCGCCGCCTCGAACGTCAGTCCCTGCTCCACGCTCGTCGACTCCTCGAACGACAGACCCGAGGACTCACGGATCATCGACAGGATCGCCGCCTCGCTCGCCCGGATGGAACCCGCACCCAACCGGATGTACACGCCCGAGGGGCGAGGCCCCTTGTCGCTCAGATAATACGGGCGATCCGTCCCGGGCCTCACCTCCACCGTCACGACGGGTCTGCCGTCCCGCTCCCCGGAGCGGATGGATGTGAAACGCGCCAGATCCGGACGGATCCCGTTGCCGATGGACTGCATCACCCGCAGCATGCACCCGTCCACGTCATCCACGCCGACCGTCGACCCGCCGTCATCCACGCCGACCAGAATCGTGCCGCCGCCGGAGTTCGCGAACGCCACCGCGGTCTTCTTCGCGCTGTCATTCCAATCCAGCTTGAACTCCAGATGCTGCCCCTCGTGATCCGCCATCTGCCCGTCCTTGCTGCTATCTGCTACTTTTCTGCTATCAATAGTAGCAGAAAAGTAGCAGATAGCAGCAAGGGATGTCAGGCAGTCGTCCCACTTCCCTCTAGGGACACGGGAAACGCGAGAAGCGGCGGCGGACGCATGTCGATACCGATTTCCTGTCGAGCCGGCATCGGACGCGTCCTCTCCAGTATCACGACCTTGTGCCACGAACACAGCAGCGTGCCCGCCATCGGACTCGAGACGTAACTGTCCATGAACGCGGGAAGGTTCCAAGTCGCTGGGGTTTCGGACAGCTCCCCCGACAAGGGGATTCAAAAATCTGGCGCAGAGCCCCCGGTTGTTCCGATGGTGGCGTATCGTATCCGCGATACGCCACCATCACTCGTATTCGGACCCGTAACCGGATCCATAACCCGTAACCAGACCCGTAAACCAGACCCATCCGGAGGACATATGCGCCGAGGCCTCGTGCTGAACCTGATCAGCAACATCGTGTTCTTCGTCAGCGGCTACGCGCTGCACTTCTTCCTCGGCAACACGATGCCCCCGGCCGCCTACGGCGTGGTCGGCACGATCATCACCGTCCTCGACTTCGAATACATGTTCGTCTCGAACGGCGCCCGCCAGTCCGTCGCCAGCGAGATCTCCCGCCGCCGCTACGACTTCCGCGACGTCGTCGGCAAAACGCTCGCCTTCCAGCTGATCGTCGTCGCGTTCTTCTTCTGCGTGAACTTCCTCGGCGCGCCCCTGTTCGGCATCGTCCTCAACGACGCCTCGCTCGACCGCTACTTCCGCGTCGCCGCGTTCCTCGTCGTCGTCAACGGCCTGCAAACCGTCCTGCTCGGCGTCAACGACGGCCTCCAGCGCTTCGGCACGAGCGCGCTGCTGAGCACGTTCTACCCGATCGCCAAGCTCGGCGTGATCCCGCTCATCATCCTCGTGTTCCGCGACGACCCGGTCATCGGCGTCGAAATCGGCTTCCTGCTCGCCGTGGTCCTCACAATTCTCCTCGGCTGTGCGCTGCTGTTCGCGCGGCGCGGGGAGTTGCGGGAACAGCAGGAACAGCGGACGTTGCAGGCGCTCGACGCCGGCCGACGGGCACCGGAACGCATCCCCTTCCGCTACGTCGCCACGCACACGCTGAGCTTCTCGTTCTTCTTCATCATGGTGTCGCTCGTACTGAGCGTCGACACCCTGATCGTCAAGGCGGTCGTCGAACCCGCGTCGATGGCCGGCTACTACACCGGCGCGATGAACTTCGGCAAAATCGCCTACTACCTGCTGCAGGCGTTCTCCACGATCATCCTGCCCGTGGTCGCGAAGCTGGTGGGGGAGGGGCGGCGCGACGAGGCCGTCTCGCGCACCGCGGACCTGCTGCTCGTGGCGTTCGTGTTCATCCTGCCGATCTGCGCGGTCGTCTCGGCGAGCAGCGCCGACCTGCTGGCCGCGTTCTACGGCCCCTCGTTCGATGTGGCCTCGACGGCCCTCTCCTGCCTGTCGTTCTCGAACTTCTTCATGGGGATCACGGTGATCCTTAACATGGTGCTGAACTCGTTCGGTTCCAGCCGGTTCTCCGACGTGCTGTCCATCGTGTCGCTCGTGGTCGTGATCCCCGTGTTCATCGTCGCCGCGCGCTTGTTTGGCATCACCGGGATCGCCGTCGCCAGCGTGACCTGCACGGGGCTCGCGATGCTGGTCACGTTCCTGCGCGTGCGGCAGAAAGTCGGACGGGTGATGCTGCGCCGCACATGGATCGTCCTCGGCGCGAACGTGGCTTTGTGGCTGGTCGTGCGGCTTGGTTTCACGTATTTCGGCGGCGTCGCCGGTATGGGGGCTATGGGGGCCGCCAACAAAGGTCTCGGGCTGCTCGCGCTCGCCGCACTGTACGCGCTCATCTACGCCGCGTACCTCGCCGCGCTCTTCGCCTCCAAGGTCATCACCGTAGGCCAGCTCAAGGCGCTGGGCAGGTAGATAGGCAGATAATCCGTTCGAGAATGACCCTAACTCTGTTACAAGGGGTACTTTTGCCCATGTGCGGACATCTATCTGCGTTACGAGGGGTACGTGTACCAAGTACAAAGGCTCGGAAACCGCTTGACTGTGTGACCATTATGCGGTTCCCGAGCCCGTATACCTGAGGTATGTACCCCTCATAAGTGAGATAGATGTCCGCGGCGAAGGAAATGTACCCCTTGTAACGCGGAAAGCAACCAAAACGGCGCCTTCTCTTGTGAAAGTTGGCGCTTACTTCCCGAGTTCCCGGGCGACGTACTCCCTGAGGCTGTCCTCCCAGTCGGCGGGCGTGTATCCGGCCGTCTCGATCTTGGTCAGGTCGAGCGCGCTGTGGACCGGGCGCGGCGACACGGGGTTCTTTGCGTTGGCGAAGTAGTCGGCGGTCGAGATGGGCTTGACCTTGTCGCCGTTGTGGTTGGTCTGTTCGAACACGGCGGTGGCGATGTCGGCCCAGGACCTGACCGCGCCGGAACCGGTGAGGTTGTACGTGCCGTAGGGGGCGTGGGAGTCGAGCAGGTGGAAGATCGCCTCGGCCATGTCTTTCGTGAACGTGAGGCGACCATACTGGTCGTCGACCACTGTGACCTGGTTCAGCGCGTCCGCCGGGTCGGCCACGCGGTTCGAGAGCGCCATCATGGTCTTGACGAAGTTGTGGCCCTCGCCGATCACCCAGCTGGAGCGCAGGATGTAGTGCTCGGGCGCGTTGGCCACGGCGATGTCGCCCGCGGCCTTGGTCTGCCCGTACACGCCCAACGGGGCGAACGCCTCGGTTTCCGTGTGCTCCTCGCGCGTCCCGTCGAACACGTAGTCGGAGCTGACGTGCACGAGCGTGATGTGGTGCTCCGCGGCCACGCGCGCGAGCAGCGCGGGCCCGGCGGCGTTGGCCTTCCACGCGACCGGGCGGCCCTCCGCGGTCTCGGCTTTGTCGACGGCCGTGAACGCGCCCGCGTTGATGATCGTCCCGTACAGACTCCAGTCGAACCGTTCGTAGGCCGTCGGGTCGGAGAAGTCGAACGTGTCGATGTCCGTGTACTCGAAGCACTCCAGGTGATGCGTCTCGGCGTACGCGCGGATCGCGTGGCCCAGCTGCCCGTTGCAGCCTGTCACCAGCGTGCGCTTCGGCGCCATCGGCCTGGCGTCCGCGAGCATCGGGTGATGCAGGTCCGCCTCGCTCCGCTCGCTCTCCTCGAGCGGGATCGGCCACTGGATGCCCAGGGTCGGGTCGGCGAGGTTGACGAACGTGTACGTCTTCTTCTGCTCCAGGCTCCAGTGCGCGTTGACTAGGTACGTGTACACCGTCCCGTCCTCGAGCGCCTGGAAGCTGTTGCCCACGCCGCGCGGCACGTAGATCGCGCGCGACGGGTCCAACCGCGTCGTGTACACCTGACCGAAGCTCTCGCCCGGACGCAAATCCACCCACGCGCCGAAGATTTCGCCGGACGCGATCGAGATGTACTTGTCCCACGGCTCCGCGTGGATGCCGCGCGTCACGCCCCTTGTCGCGTTATAGCTGATGTTGTTCTGCACCGGCCCGAAATCCGGCAGGCCCAGCGCGGTCATCTTCGCGCGCTGCCAGTTCTCCTTGAACCAGCCCCGGTTGTCCCCGTGCACCGGCAGATCGAACACCAGCAGCCCCGGGATGTTCGTCTCCGTAACCTTCAAATCCTTCTCGAACTCAAAACCCATGATCACTGCCCCTGCCGCTTGTACCGTTCCTCGGTGGCGGCCTTGGCCGGCTCCCACCAGGCGCGGTTGTCCGTGTACCACTTGATTGTCTGCTCGAGGCCCTTCTGGAAGTCCGTGTGCACGGGCCGCCAGCCCAGCTCCGTGCGCAGCTTCGTCGCGTCGATCGCGTACCGGCGGTCATGGCCTGGACGGTCCTTCACCCAGTCGAAGTCGTCCGGCGACTTGCCCATCACGGTCAGGATGTCGCGCAGCACCGTCAGGTTGTCGCGCTCGCCGTCCGCGCCGATCAGGTACGTCTCGCCGATACGGCCCTTGGTCAGGATCGTCCACACGCCGGTGGAGTGGTCGTCCGTGTGGATCCAGTCGCGCACGTTCGACCCGTTGCCGTACAGCTTAGGACGCAGTCCCTCGAGGATGTTCGTGATCTGGCGCGGGATGAACTTCTCCACATGCTGGTACGGGCCGTAGTTGTTCGAGCAGTTCGAGATCGTCGCGCGGATCCCGAACGTGCGATGCCACGCGCGCACCAGCAGATCCGAGCTCGCCTTCGTCGACGAATACGGGGACGACGGATGGTACGGGGTCTCCTCGGTGAACTTCGCCGGATCGTCCAGCGCGAGATCGCCGTACACCTCGTCCGTGCTCACGTGATGGTAGCGCACGCCGTACTTGCGCGCCGCCTCCAGCAGGCGGAACGTGCCCTCCACGTTGGTTTTCAGGAACGGCTCCGGGTTCGCGATCGAGTTGTCGTTGTGCGACTCGGCCGCGTAATGCACGATCGCGTCATGACCCGGCACCAGCCGGTCCAGCAGCTCCGCGTCGCAGATATTGCCATGCACGAACTCCACCCGATCGCCCAGGATCGGACGGATGTTCTCCAGATTGCCCGCGTACGTCAACGCGTCCAACACCGTGACATGCACGTCCGGGTGATTGTTGTACACGTAATGCACGAAGTTCGAACCGATGAACCCGCAGCCACCGGTCACGATGATGTTATGGGGGGTAAACACTTCTTCAGCCATACCTTACAAGTGTACAGGCGGGCCTTCCGCGGCCCGGATTCAATTTGTAAGTGCAACGCTCGTCTTTGGGTGGCTTGTCTTTGACATTACCCTGTCGAGCTCGCGGTACCAAACCTCGTTGGGCGTTTCCCAGTTCAGGACCTTCAGCGGGGTGTCGTTGATCTCCTGGACGATGGCCTGCAGGTCCTCGTCCGACAGGTCGTCGAAGCTGGTCCTCTTGGGCAGGTAGCGGCGGATCCTGCCGTTGCGGTTCTCGTTCGTGCCGCGCTGGTACGAGGAGTACGGGTCCGCATAGTAGGTGAGCATGCCGAGCGCCTCGTCCACGAGCAGGTGGCAGGAGGATTCCGTGCCGTTGTCCCAGGTGCGGTCGATGCGCGCGGGCGCGGGGATGCGGCTGTAGATGTCGTATTCGGCGCGCGCGGTCGCCAGCGCGCTCTTGTCGGGGATGAACCGGGCGAACAGGCGGCGGCTCCTGCGTTCGACCTGCGTGTCGATGCACCGTTTCGAGGGTGCCGTGCCGACGATGGTGTCGGACTCGAAGTGGCCGAACCCGCGGCGCGAGTCCACGCTCTTGGGCCGGTCGGCGATCGGCACGCGCATCGGGATGCGCGCTCCCTTCACCCTCCTGCCCTTCGAACGTGTGCGGTGCCGTTTGCCGCGCGGCAGGTACTGCCTGAGGTCCAGCGCCCTCTGCGGTTTCGCGTAGATCCACTGGTAGAGGCACTCGTGGCTTATCCGCATGCGCGCGTCGGCCGGGAACTGGACCCTGAGCCGCCCCTCGATCAGCTCCGGCGTCCATCCCTTGCGCAGGGCGTCCATCACCCAGGAGAGCAGCGGGTCGTACGCCATGCGCAGGGGCTTGCGCGACCTGCGGGCGCGTGTCTCGGCCTTGCGTTGCGCGGTCATGGCCGAGTAGAACGGGCGCGCGGTCCATGCGCCCGTCTTCAGGCGTTTCGGCCTGTACGGACGGTAGGAGTCGTTCTCGTTGGACGCGAACCACAGGCCGCGCCTCAGCTCGCGGCTGACGGTGGACTTGTCCCGGCCGATCCTCAGCGCGATCTGGCACACGCCGAGCCCCTCGCGGTTCCTCAGCTCGTCGATCCGGACTCGCTCCTCGGCCGACAGGTGGGAATACACTTTCCTCATGAGCGCAACACCTTCTCCAGTTAGAACCTGAACACTTCCAACCATAGAGCGGGCGTTGCGCTTCTATCTAGAACCCGGACGGTAGCGCGAGCGGGGGAGGCGGCCTAGAGCTGGTTGGCCACCCTACTCGATGCGTATCTCGTGCTTGCCCGCGGACAGGATGACCGGTGACACCTCGCTCTTAGCCGACTCTTCGCCAACTGTCTTCCCCTCGACGACGATCTTCCCGCCGTCCGCCGGTTCCGACAACGTAGCCCGCATACCGTTGGGTACGCTGACGGTCGCCGTGATCTGCCCATTGGCGGTCTTCGACGTCTTGATCCGCACCGGCCCCAGCGGCGTCGCGGTCTCCGTCGTGACGGTCTGCCCATCGCCCAGTTGCAGCCGTATCTCGGCCTTCGACCATCCTGCGGCGGTCGGTACGACCCCGGCTGTGCCCTGTGTCATGGCGGCCGGTCCGCCGGCGCCCCACGGGTGACTGAAGGTCATATTGGGCTTGAGTTGCGGATTCCACGCCTCCGGCGCGATGGTCGCGCCCAGCTCCTTGATGACGGTCAGATAGGATCGGGTATCACCCGAATCGTCGGTCAACAGACGTTGCACCAACTGTCCGTTGCTGGTCCGATACAGTCCCATGTACAGGAAGTAGGCAGCGTAGATGCTGCCTTCGGTCTGATGTCCGCTGGCGGTGACGGTCTTGGCGATGGCATCCGCCTGTGCATCGTCGGCGTACACGCCCGCCCACAACGCGTAGTAGTCGTTCTGCGCGATGTGATGTTCCACGAGACCGCCATTGGCGTTCAGCCCGTCGTAGAACGACGCGGTGGTGGCGTTGTAGAGTTTCGCGAGCATGGTCGTTTTGATGGACTTGGCCATGTTGTTGTACAGCTCCGCGTCGGTCTGCGACCCCACGATTTCGGCGAGATGCGCCATCGACGTGTACGCGCGATACGCGACGGCGTTGACGGCGGTCTTGTACCGCGTGTTATCGAAGTCGTATCCGACGGTTTCGCTGCGCGGCCAATCCACCAGATCGGTGGTGTCCGCGGTCGTCCGCACCAGCCCGATCGCCTCGTCGTAGGTCACCGTGTCGAGCAGAGGCTTCAGCCGCTCGTAGACGCCGCGCACGTACGTGTCGTCGCCGGTGTGCAGCCAATCCTCGTATACGCCGATCGCGGTCATGAGCCGGTATTCGGTGTACTGCGTCGGCGAATCCAGCAGATAGTTCCATGTGTTGCGGATGGGCAGCGGATCGTCTTCCATGGCGTAGGAGAGGTCGGCGATGATCAGCGCGTCTCCCTCATAGATGCCTCGTTCGCGGGTGACGCTGTCGGGGATCGTGTCGATGGTGGTCGCGTCCGTGGTGCGCCGCCCGAACTCCCACAGGGTGTTCAACGCCGTGACATTCGACTGGAATGACGATGTCCCCGCGCCGCCGTCCATAACGACCTGCAACCCCTTGATGCCGCGAGCATCGAGCGTTCCCGGGTAATTCGTGATCGTCGCGTAGCGGAACCCCTTGAGACTCATGCCGCGCCAGGACATGGTGCCCTGCATATGCCACGTCTCGTGGTAATGGTTGCCGGTGCGCAGCGCGCTCCTCGCCTTGCCGTTCTCCAGCTCCTCGCCGAGATCGATGGTGATGTCCGTGGCCGGTGCGTCGGTGACAGACAATTGGACGTCGCCCTCGATCTCCCTGCCGAAGTCCACCGTCCAGGAGCCGTCCGTGTTATGGGTGACCGACGCGGGATCGACGATTGTGCGGCTGGTGTTGCCTGTGATGGCGGGGCGCAGGGTCCTGCCCTGCGGGAATGTGGCGTACGTGGGCTGGCGCCAAGATGCGGCAGTCTGTGTCGTCGATGACAGTGTGCCCTGCTCCTGCCAGTCGGCCGGCCATCGCGTCACATCCACGTTCTGCGCGAGTTCGGCGTAATACGTGGTGCCGATGCTCTGCATCGGGTCTCGGTAGACGATGTCGTCCGTCGGCATAGCCTGCGTGATCGCGTGATCTCGCGCGGAATTGTAGACGACCGCGCTCGTGCCGTCATCATAGAAGTAGGTCAGCTGCATCAGCAGTCCCGCGGCGTTCCCATCCGACGACGAATAGGCATAGGTGCCGATCATGTTGGAAGACGTGCGACGCAGATGCTTGGTGATGTCGTAGGCGTTGTAGTACACCGTGCCGCCGGAGCTCCGATTCGGCCCCACGCCGATCTCCTCGCCATTGACGTACAGGTCGTACACGTTGCGTCTGGCGGCCTCCGTATTCAACCCCGTGACGGTGAGCACGGCCTTGGCTACGTTCGCGCCGGATCTCACGCTCGCCCGGAACAACCCCGAATGGCTGCCGGCCCACATCAGATCCGTGGACTCCCACGCGCGTCCGACCGCGGTGACGAAGGGTGTTCTGGAGGAGGATTCCTGACTGCCGTCCTGGTATTTCACGTCGACGGTCCAGTAGTAGAGCTGATTGTCCTCCGTCTTCTCCCGTAGCCCCTCGACGGTGACCGCCGTCTGCCGGGAGGACTTCACCCATTCGCCACGAAAGACCGGGCGCTCGCCGTCCGCGTGGGAATACACCGTGATGCGATACGCCTGTTGCGGTGACGTTCCCGGATTCACCCAGCTGAAGGTCAGGGCGTACCGGTCCACTGCGGTGGCATTGGCGAGCAGGCTGGTCCGCGTCCCCGTGATTGTGGAGGAATCATCGTTTTTATTCAGATTTTGCTTCGGGGGGGGCTTGCCACAAAGCCTGCTATGACGATCGCCACGATGATGACCGGAATCAGCACGGCGACAATCCATTGCCGTCTCCGACGGGTCTGCCGGGTCGCCTTGCGTGCCTTGTGAGTGCCGCGATTGGCTCCGCGCATGATGGGTCCCCTTCCTCCCTGATCTCGGTCTGTTCCATCGGTCTGTTTGTTCTCGGTCTGTTCCCGGTACGGGATGCCCGATACGGTCGATACGAATAAGGATGGCCGGTTCGATCACCTCGGGAAGACCAATCGAACCGGCCATCACACAGCTGAATCACACGGTCGAATCAGATGCGTCGAATCGACTCCGACCGAGCCTGCGGACCCTCACTTCGCGAGCAGCGGCGCGACCTGCTCCTCGTAGGCGGTCAAAGCCGTGTCGATGACGTTGTGCATGTCGTAGTACTTGTACGTGCCGAGTCGACCGCCGAAGACGGTCTTCGGCTCGGCCGCGGCCTTCGCGGCGTACTGCGCGTACAGGGCCTTGTCCTCGTCGGTGTTGATCGGGTAGTACGGCTCGTCGCCGCGCTCGGCGAAGCGGGAGTACTCCTCCCACACCACGGTCTTGCCGGGCGTGTACGACGCGGCGCGCTCCGGATTGAAGTTCTTGAACTCGATCGCACGGGTGTACGGCACGTCGGCATCGGAGAAGTTCATGACCGGGCAGCCGAAGTGGTCGTCCTCGTCGTAGCGGACCTCCTTGAAGTCGACCGTGCGCCACTTGAGGTCGCCGAGCTCGTAGTCGAAGTAGCGGTCGACCGGACCGGTGTACACGACCGGCACGCCGGCCTCGCGCAGCGCCTTCTTGTTATACGGCTGCGTCTCGTCGAAGAAATCGACTCCGAGCTCCACCGTGATGCGGGGATCGTCGATCATCTTCTCGAACCACGCGGTGTAGCCGTCCTTCGGCAGGCCCTCCCAGATGTCCTTGAAGTAGCGATTGTCGTAGTTGAAACGCACCGGCAGGCGCTTGATGATCGACGCCGGCAATTCGGCCGGATCGGTCTGCCACTGCTTGGCCGTGTAGTTCTTGATGAACGCCTCGTACAGCGGGCGACCGATCAGCTGGATGCCCTTGTCGTTGAGGTTCTGCGGGTCGGACCCGGCCAGCTCGCCGGCCTGCTCCTCGACCAGCGCGCGAGCCTCGGCGGGCGTGTAATGCGCGTGGAAGAACTGGTTGATCGTCCCGAGGTTGATCGGCAGCGGGTAGACCTCGCCGTCGTGCGTGGCGTACACGCGGTGCACGTAGTCCGTGAACTCGGTGAAGCGGTTCACGTACTTCCACACGCGCTCGTTCGACGTGTGGAACAGGTGCGCGCCGTACTTGTGGATCTCCGCGCCGGTCTCCTTGTCGAAGTAGGAGTAGGCGTTGCCGCCGATGTGATCGCGCACGTCGATGATGTGCACCCGCGCGCCCGCGCGCTCCACCGCCTGCTGGGCGACGGTCAGGCCGAACAGGCCCGCGCCGACGATCACGAGATCGGGGTATTGCGTGTTTTCCGCCATCAGTTGTTCCTTACTTGTGACTCTTGTGACTCTTGTGACTTGTGGTTTCTAACGTACTGGTAATGTACGTTGTCGCGTTGTGGTTCAACACTACTCCGTCCTCGGCTCTTGCCTCGCCTCCGTCTCCGTCGCTCCCGCCGCCTCCGGCATGTACCGCGACTGCGACATCGTCGCCGGCAGGAGCTTTCTCGCGCGCTGCTCGAACAGGCGCATCTGCTTGACGCCCATGCACCTGATTCGCTGGCCGACGCTCAGCTTCCCGCGCAGCTCCTCGAGCTCGGCCGTGTCCAGCGCGAACTGCTCGCGATGCTCCGGCTCGTCGAAGTCAGGCGCGGACTTCGCGCCCTCGTACGCGGTCACCATCGTGTAGTAGCTGCGCGCGGGCAGAATCCCCCGCTCGAGGGCGAACCGGAAGTTCGCCGTCCCCGCCGTGAACCGGTCGTGGTAGTACCGGAAGCGGCGTTGCGGCTGTTTGCGGTTGCCGTTTCTGCTGGTCGTATCGTCTGCAGCGGTATCGTCATCCGGCCTGCCACCGAGTTCCCAGCGTTCATCCGCGTCGTCCGCATCCCGCAGCCGGTACAGCACCGCATCCACGTCCGCGACCTTGCCCATGCGCGAGTACAGTTCGCCCGCGGCCAGCAGCTCCGGCGAGTAGATCCCCTCCGGCAGCCGCACGCCGTCCCAGATCGCCGCGCGATACAGCCGTCCCCAATCCTCGTCGTCCAGATACCGCGACTCGGTGTTGCGGCCGAACTCGTCGCCGATCACGCGCACACTGCGCAGGAACACGCTCTGATACGCCTCGAGCGCGTCCGTGAACACCGTGACCGTCTCCGGCTCGCGCGCGCCCTCGACCGCCGCCTCGGCCGCGGTGTACAACTGGTCGGCCGTGAACCGCTCGCGACGCGACTTGGCCATGTCCGCGCCGGTCCTGATCAGCGCGTGCAGCAGCAGTTCGACGCCGCGGCGATCCAGAATCCCGTCGCTGCCCGCGAACATCACGTACTCGCCATGCGCAGCGTCCAGCCCGGCGTTCCGCGCCCGCGCCGCGACGTCCCCGTTCTCCGCGGCCGCGTCGTCGATCGCGTCGCTTGCCGTGGGCGCGTCCGTATCGGCGGCGCTGACATCGCCCGCGGCATCTGCGCCTGCGCTGGCCACGTCATTCGCGTTGTGTGCGTTCTGCCCGCCGCTTCCTGCATCATCCCGCTCGCTCACCCGCCCGTTCAGGAAGATCGTCGTCACGCGGTCGTCGCGATGCTCGTACTCGCGCAGGATCGCGGAACTGTCGTCGTTCGACCCGTCATCGACCAGAATCACCTCGAGATTCGCGTACGACTGACGCAGGATCGAGTCGACGCAGAATCGCACGGTCTCCGCCGCGTCATGGACCGTGACGATCACCGACACCAGCGGCGACGACTGCGCGGTATCCGACTCAACCGCCTGCCCGACGAACTTCGGCGTCATGCGGCCCGACCGCCCCGCGCGCCGGGCCCGCCGCGCCGCCCGCTCCTCGTCCGACAGCTCATACGACGGCTCCATCGGTTCCAGTGATTCCATCGGCTCCTGCGGCATGACTCCCCTCGGGTCTTGTTTCCCGGTTACCCGGGCCTCGACGTTGGTCGTTGTTCTTACTCGGCTTGTTCTAGGCGGTTCCGGTACTTCGCCTCTGCCCGGCGCAACCCGGTGTCGCCCCCGAGTCTCTCCGAGTCTCCGGAGCTACACCCGGAGCAACCCAGTACTATCCGGCGGCGTATACCAGCCTCTCCAGCGACTTCATAACTTATCCCCTCCGCGCGCCCGGCCCTCCCATATCCGCGATACCGGCCCAATAACTCCATGTCACCTTCATACGAGCTTCACGATTTGTTCGATTTTTGCTCCCGTGGCCTCCACGCCGCCGGGGGCAATCAGTCGCAGGCTCAGGCCCACGGCGGACGCGACCGTGGTCTTCACGCCGCCGGGGGCAATCGCTCATCCGGCGCGGGCGCATGCTCGAAGATTGGTGGTTTCCACTCCGCCGGGGCAATCCGATAAGCAGGTCTCCATCATCACCATCATCACCGTGGTTTCCACGCCACCGGGAAATCCCGACCTCGGCGAGGACAGCTTCAGGCGCGAGGGCGTGGTCTCCGCGTTGCTGGGGCAATCCCGAATTTGTCGCGCTGATTCTGCGCTGACTCTGCATGGACACCCACCAGTTACACACTTAAAGAGACAGTTCCCTCGGCACAGCGCAACACAGCGCAACAAATTCCCGAAATTATCCCCGATCTCCTGAAATTGTTGCGCTCAGTCGATCTCAGCGCAACAATCTCTCGAAATCTCCCTTGGTTTCCGGAAATTGTTGCACTGACTCCGACTCAGCGCAACAATTTCCGGAAGTGCCCCTTTATCTCGGGAAATTGTTGCGCTGGGAATGTCGAGATGTGAAGGACGATATGCGAGAGCAGGGTCGGCGATGGGGAACGGGGTCGGCGATGGGGAACGAGGCCGATGATGGGGGCGTTCCTATGTTTTTGTCAATTGTGCGTCGTGTCGGGGTGTCGGTTGTTCTGGTGGCTGTGTTGGGCGTGCTTCGCCCCGCGCCGGGTGCCGACGATGCTGTGTGTGGGGGGGTGGTCAGGCGGAGAGGGCCTGTTCCCGGTACGGGGTGCGAGGTCACGCGTGAAGTCAGCAGCGAGGTTGTTGAACAGGCCTGTTCCCGGTACGGGGTGCGAGGTCGGCGATGGGGAGTGGGGCCGATGATGGGGAACGGGGTCGGCGATGGGGAGTGGGACCGGCGATGGGCGACGAGGGCGATGATGGGGAACGGGGGCGGCAATAGAACGCGGGGCCGATGATGCGTCGCGTCTTATCCGATGGGTCGCGGACGGTTTCGTTTCGCTTGGTGAGCGTCGGTTGCGACGCGGGACGGGGAGAGTAGGCTGGGGCGGGTTTGCCTGTATGGGAGATTCAGCGGTGCGGCCTAGCCGATCCGTTTCGGAAGAGGGCGGCGAAGGCGCGGACGCGGCCGACGACAGGACCGGGAATCAGACCGACAGTATCAAAACAGCATTGAGACAGCATCGAAGATGAAGGAGCGTATGACCATGACCGACGAGCAGAAGAACGAGAACACCACGGCCGCCGCGAACCGCGTCGACGGCACCGAGTCCGCCGCGAACTCCGAGCCCGCCGCGAACGCCGAGGCCGCCGCGAACTCCGCCAAGAAGTCGAAGAAGGGACTGATCATCGGCGTCATCGCCGCGATCGTGGTGGTCGTGATCGCGGTCGTCGCGTTCATGCTGACCAACGGCGGCGGCAAGGCGAGCGCCGAATCCGTCGAGAACTGCCAGCTGCAGATCGAGTCCCTGAAGGCGCATCAGGAGGCGCTGAAGACCACGCAGGAATCGGCCGACGAAGCCGCCAAGCTCACCGCGAAGGACGTCGAGGACGCCTCCCTGCTGGATGACCTCAAGTCCGCGCAGGCCGAGGTCGACAAGCTCGGCGACGCCCCCACCTGCCCGGCCGACGGCACGCAGCAGGAGGTTGACGACGCCACGCAGTCCATCCGCGACTACGCCGACAACCTGCGCGGCGCCACGAGCAGCCTCGACGCCGCCGCCAAGGCCGTCATCGCGTCCAACGAGGCGCTGACCGGCACCTCCGCCGAATAATCGGGGGATTACCGGAATGCCCGATCTGCTAACCACCCCCGGTCTCGCTTGATGAGCCGGGGACAAACTGAGAGCAGAGATTTAGTTGAACCCGACCACGCGCTCGGCCACGCGATACCCCCAGCGGATCACGAATCGCCCGGCCGAGCCGTGCAGGTTCAGCGCGCGCGACATCGGCTTGCGGCGCACATCATGGTAGATGGACGCCGAATGATCACGGATGTCGGCCCACAGACGCTTCTTCTTCGCGTAGTTCTCGGGATCGCGCGAGAGAATCAGGAACACGCTCGCCACCGAGCTCTCGATCGCGAGGAAATGGATCATGTAGCGGTACAGCCCGTCCGGCACGGTGCCGCGCTCCGGAGTCGCCTCAACCATGCGCTGGTTGACCAGGATCAGCTGATCGACGCGACGGATCATCACGTCGGTCTGCACGCTCTGCCCGTCGCGGCCGATGAAGTAGTGATAGAACGGCGTATCGAGGTAGCGCAGCGTCTTCACCCACGGGAACGGCTGGTACGCGTAGATGAAATCTACGTAGAACGTGTGCTCCGGCAGCTGCATCCCCGACTCGCGCACGACGGCCGTGCGGAAGATCAGCGCATGCATCAGGATGTACTCCGCGAGCCCGAAATGGCCCATATCGTCCCAGGTGAGGCGCTCGCCGGCCTTCATCGCGTGACGGAAGTTGACTTCGTGCTTGTGGCGCTTGCCGACCTTGTCGTATACGTAGTTGGTCACGAGCATGTCGATCGGGGCGTCGTCGGTACCGTCCGCGCCACCGGTGCCGTCCGCGTTGCTCGCAGTGCTGCTCGTGGTGCGACTCCCGCCCTTCGCGGCCTCGTCGCGCAGCACGCCCATCACCTGTTCGAGCGATTCCGGGCCGACCCAGTCGTCGGCGTCCACGACCTTCACGTACATGCCGCGGGCCTCGGCGATCCCGGTGTTGACCGCGCCGCCATGCCCCTTGTTCTCCTGATGAATCGCCCTGACGACTCCGGGGAATCGGCGTTCGAACGCGCGCGCCGCGTCGAGCGTGCCGTCCTTCGACCCGTCGTCGATGATGAGCACCTCGATGTCGTCGATGCGCTTCGCGGCCGTGAGCGAAAGCACGCAACGCTCAAGATACGTCTCCATGTTGTAGGCCGGGACCACGAAGGTGAGGGTCTTGGGCGTCCTGTTGGCGTTGGCCGTTCTGCTAACCGTCCTGCCGGCCGTCCTGCTGGCCGTCGTCATCGCCGGTAGTGTCATATGGTCTCGGTCCTCAACATCACAAATCGGGTGGTACTTTCCACGCCACACACTAGCACTCATCCCACTTGGTGGTCACTGGGACCCGTATTCCGCACATCGCGCGGTCCCGTGTGATCGTCGTTGTCGGCGCTCGCCGTCTCCGCAGTCGTCTCCGCAGTCGACTCCGGTGCCGCCGGTGCCGCTTCGTTCGCGTCCGTGGTCTCCGTGTTCGCCGCGTCGTTCCCCGCAGTATTCCCCGCGGCCTTCGCCGCCGCGCGACGTGCGCGCTCGCCCTCGAACAGCAGTTTCGGCTTCGAGTCGAGGCGACTCAGCCCGTGCCACGCGAGGTCGACGATGTACGCGGCCAGTTGCTCCTTGCTGACCTTCGGCCGGTCCGCCCAGTACTGCCCGGTGAACACGGTCATGCCGACGAGCATCTGCGCGTAGTACGGCACGCCCTTGGGGGAGAGCTTCTGCCGTTTGAACGTGGCCGTGAGCAGGTCCTCGACGCGCAGGGAGATGTCGCCCAGCAGCGAGCTGAACGACCCGGACGGATCGGTGCTCGGCGAATCGCGCGACAGTACCTGAAACCCCTCCGCGTTCTCCTCGATGTACGTCAGCAACGCCAGCGCGGTGCGTTCGACGATCCTCCGCGGGTGCATCGTCGGATCGTCGAGCGCGGCGGTGAGCGTGGAGGTCAGCGCCTGCATCTCACGGTCGACGATCACCGCGTACAGGCCCTCCTTGCCGCCGAAATGCTCGTAGACGATCGGCTTGGAGACCTTCGCGTGACTGGCGATCTCCTCGACGCTCACCGCCTCGAACCCCTTGGCCGCGAACAGCGACCGTCCGATGCGGATGAGTTGCTCCCGTCGCTGATACGACGTCATACGTGAGGAAGTGGCCATGTCACGCCAGTCTAGTCGGCGGCTTGGTCGGGGGAGTCGGCCCTCGGGATGCCCTGCGGCGTACGTTCTCTGTGGTCGATTACGCCCTGACCCCGGAACGCGTACGCTGAGTCCGGCTCGGTGTACGTTCCTCGTGACGATATCGGCCTGATCACCCGTATTCGTACGCTGCCGTCGGCTGGACGTACGTTTTCGGGTGATAGGGCGGTCAGAGCCACGATCCGCGTACGCTGAGCCGGGGCTGGCGTACGTAAGTCGTGGCTAGCGTCGAGATGCCCCCGATCAACGTACGGGGTGTCACCGGGCAAGGTGGGGTTGGGCCGGGGTTGACCGGGGCTGACCGGGATTGACCGGGGTCCTGCGGGGGCGATCGCCACTTGGGATGCCAATAGACGCCCTTCATTAGACTGGGGGTCATGGATAGCAATACTTTGGCCATGATTGGCATCGGCGTAGTCGCGATCGTCCTGATCCTGCTCGCCGTGTGGTTCTCCAAGTCGCGCAAGCGCGATCTTGACAAGGTCTTCGAGGAGCGCGAGCAGCTCCGCGAGCAGGAAGAGCGCAGGAAGGCGCAGGCCGATGAGGCCGCAAAGGCCGTGAAGGAGTCGACGACCGTCGAGCCGGCGGAGACGTCGGAAACATCGGAGACGTCGGAGACATCGGCGAAGCGGCCGGCGGCGGAACGCTCCGATACGTCCGAATCGGCTCCCGCGCACGGCGCATCGACTGCGGCGACCGTCACCTCCACTGTGTCCGGGGAGCAGGAGTCCCGGGCCGCCGAAGCATCCGCCTTCGACGGGGAATCGGCCAGAACGGCTCCCGCGCAGCATGAATCCGTCGAATCCGAGGCCGATGAACCGGCTCCGGAATCTGAGTCTTCCCAGGTCAAGCCGACGGAGTCGGCCGCAGCGGCTGGTTCTGAGACCGGGCCGCAGCCCGTCGAGTCCGAGCCGGCTCCCGCCCCGCAGCCGGAGGCCCCGGCGCCCCAGCCGAAGGCCCCGGCACCAACCCCCGAACCCGCCTTGGAGCCCCAGCCGGCCCCAA
>NZ_PEBH01000014.1 GCF_008698235.1 Bifidobacterium rousetti | reverse complement strand
AAAATCGTACACAGGACACGGGCCATGCCCTCTTATCTCAAGCCCGAACCAAAGTGCGCAAAATTTCGGGCCTTATCAACCAGCACCGTGTCCGCGGCATACCTTGCAATGGAAGCCATGCGGCAAACCACAACAGACGGCAGAGCAGACACGATCCGGCTTCAGCTTGATTTCCTTCAAGGACCGGTCTGGCCATCCGATTTCGAGACCGGTGAACCATTGACCGGCAATCCCGTCGTCGACTCTGACGAACAGGTGAGAGCACTCAATAAGCGGATCGGAGACCTGTACAGCTCGTACTATACGACCGCGTCCGGCCGGCCATGCGGGTTCGACGAATTCAGGGAACGGCGCGACCGAAGTCTCATGCTCCGGCTTCTGCATGAACTGAACGAACGACTACGCGCCATCAACGACGGATCCTTCATCGTCGACGACAGGGAAACCGGACGAGTCTCTGCCCTGTAAATCACGGCCCGCCCACGCAGTGGGCATAAGTCCATAAATCCACAAGCTCCACGCCTCTCCCCCCACAACACGAAGGGAAACACCGACGGTTCAACACATCGGAATTCCCCGTTCCAACGAAGAGGCGACCCCAGAGTCATTCGCCGGTTCCGATCACTCCCACTGCAGACCATTGCATATTAACCTGCCAGCGGGTGATTGGCAATGCCTTGACCGGCATCTCCAATCACCCGCACCAGTACCTATTCGGTACATTCGGTCAGCCGGTGCAATACGCTCGACAGCACCACCCCCTGATGATCAGCAGCCCGTTCCAATCGCCCGCGTGTGACCAGATTGGACACGGTGCCCCGTGTCACTCCAAGCATGGTTGCGGCCTCGCCATATGACACCGTCCCGTCGGCGGTGTCCGCGTAGGCCGCTGCGGTAAGTCTTCCTTGCACCGTCCCCCACCATGCGACCGGAGGGTCAAGCAGTGTCACCGTTTCCAACGCCGCTTCCGCCCGTTCCTCCTCATCAGCCGAGCCCAATTGCACGGCAAGCGTCATCGCGAGCCGGTCGAGCCGGGACGTGAGTTCCTGTGTGAGATCGGGCAGGGCGAGGACGAGCGTCGCGTACCGTTGTTGGAGATCCTCCGCCAGACCGTCCGCCGCCTCCCTGTTGATGGACATAGTTCCTCCCCTCGTCGTCATTCCCTGTCCCGGACAAGCAAAGCCAGTACGGTTTCAAACCATTCCTCGGGTGTTGGACCGTCTTCTGAGGCTACGTACAGCGCGTAGTCACGATCATCGTATTCCGCCTGTCCCGCCGCATGGAAGCAGAGCGTGTACGCGTCCTCCTCTTCGTTTTGGAAGGTTCGGACGATGTCGTCTCCGCATGTCACATGCATGCCGTTTACATCGTCGTCGTCCGGTTTGAGGATGCGCGCGTACACGTAGGGGCCTTCGACCCCCTCGCAGTCGTGTGGATACCAGTTCACCCCGATGACGGCGAGGTTTTCGGTCCTGTCGTCGTGAACGACGATGTTCTGCTCGGCATAATCATCGTCGGCCCAAAACGGGTCAATGGGCCATCCGTTGTCCGGGTTGTCATAGAACCAGCTCCAGTCATCCCAGACGGTCAGATCCGGATTGACCCTACATGTTTTTTTCACGAGTTTTTTGACGCAATCGTCGAATTCTTTGAGGGTGATGGTCTCAACGGACATAGTAACACCTCAGTCGATAGCGGCATCAGGATGCCGGTAGACGATCTCTGCGAGTACGTTGCCGTCTGGGTCGGGGAAATCATCGAGGTCAAGCACGTGATCACACGCAAAGTAGTCATCGTCGTCTGCATCATCGTCGGAGATTACGTTCCTGCGGACCAGTCTACTGTCGAGCACTGCTTCCGGGTCAAGCTCATACAGACGGTCGCGGACCTCCTCGGCGATGGCGTAGACATCGTAATCGTCCACATCGTCGTGGAGAAAATCCAAGATGTCATCTCGCAAGTCCTGGATATCGATGGGCGTGGTACGGATTGTTCTGAGGACGTCGTCGCGAGTGATGATGGCGTTATTGTTCATTGTTTTCTCCTTGCAGGATGAGGGCGTGGCTTCATGCCTTCCCTGTGTCGCACACTATTGTATGACACTGTGAAGTTTTGGGTAAAACGGAGTGTCGCACACTAGTGTATGGTGCTATTGGAAATAGCTAAATTTTCAACCTTACCCCACAACCTGCGGAGACGTTCATTGTGAGGTTCAGTCACGCCAAAAACGTATCAGCTTCATCCCCGCACCTATGGGGAGTTCGCGCGGCAACGTCACCTGACGGTTGCCAAACAATCGCTTCGCCCGTGCTAAGGGGTTTCTCGACGCCGTTAATCCTACAAACTATGATGGATAGTACCGGTTGAAGCACCGCAAACTTCCCCGAACTTCAAGGCGGGTCGACACGACTTTTAGGGGTTGGCCGAAACCGGCGGGTGCTTCTGAGAGCGCCCCTCGTTAGCGTGAGGCCCCGACATGTCGGGGCCTTTCTGTTTCATTCCCACATCTTCGGGGGCATTCTGTTATCAGCCGCGCTATCCTCGTCCCCGGCATAGACGATGCGGATGTTTCCGCCAAGTAGCATGGTGTCGCATGCAACGGCTCGCCAGTATGATGCGGGGTAGTCGATGGTACCCGTGTCAATTGAGGGACGAACGGGGTGTCCGATCGGATCTCGGAAGGACACTCGAATGATCCCATCGTCAGCGATCGCCTTTGCATGCATCTTCTCCACCATATGCAGGTATCCACGCAGAAGACTGAGCAGTCTCTCCGCATACTCGGGGGGTACATGCACGCCCTTTCTTTCGTACCTTTTGACGGTGAGCTCGGTGACTTGCCAGAGGGCGGCCAGCCACGGGTGCGGAAGCCCCATATGCTCACGGATCGATTTGAATTCTGCAGGGGTCATGATGTTAGCTTTTCCCTTTCGAGTGGTGATCGGCTTCATCCCCGCACCTGCGGGGCGTTCTGGCGGTGGTGTGGCCGAGTTGTTTTTGTAGGGGCTTCATCCCCGCACCTGCGGGGCGTTCTTTCAGCGCACGTTCCCGGCTGGCCTGGTCCAGGCTTCATCCCCGCACCTGCGGGGCGTTCCGCTGAACGGAGAGGAAGGACGAGGGTCGCGGGGCTTCATCCCCGCACCTGCGGGGCGTTCCTCCACTAGCAGGAATGCGAAAAGGCCCCGACGCTCAGCACGTCGGGGCCTCCACGTTTACGGGGGATGCATCTGGAAGCACCCCACGGAATCGGCACCATCCGAAAAGTCGTTGTACACCCGCCTAGAACCGGATGGGTGATACTGCCGTCATTCCGCACTTCCCATAATAGCCGATGCGATAGCATGAACCAGTCGGCTTCATCCCCGCACCTGCGGGGCGTTCGTGTTCACGCTAAGGGCTGTTTCGGCGCGGGAGGCTTCATCCCCGCACCTGCGGGGCGTTCGCCGACGCGGAGTCCACGCCCACCCGGTAGAAGGCTTCATCCCCGCACCTGCGGGGCGTTCGACGATTGAGCTCACGCGTTGTAGTCAAACTCGGCTTCATCCCCGCACCTGCGGGGCGTTCCAACACACGCCGGACCCCACGCTCCAGAGCATGGCTTCATCCCCGCACCTGCGGGGCGTTCCCGAGCGTCGTGACCATCTGCACGCCCATGGGGAGCTTCATCCCCGCACCTGCGGGGCGTTCCGCGCATGGGGCGACAGCAACTGGATCCGCACGGCTTCATCCCCGCACCTGCGGGGCGTTCACGCGGATGCGATCAAGCCCCACGTACGCAGAAGCTTCATCCCCGCACCTGCGGGGCGTTCCTTACGCGACTCTGCCTGCCGCCGCACACGGCGGCTTCATCCCCGCACCTGCGGGGCGTTCCCGGGGTAGATGCGGTTCGGGTTTCTCAGCCCGGCTTCATCCCCGCACCTGCGGGGCGTTCCTATGCACTATGGTCTGCCGGGTGAGGTGACCGGCTTCATCCCCGCACCTGCGGGGCGTTCACGCTCGTACGCGATACCCCGGTGCGCGCCCGGGCTTCATCCCCGCACCTGCGGGGCGTTCCCCCTACCATGATGTCGGCGCGGATGGGTTTGGGCTTCATCCCCGCACCTGCGGGGCGTTCGATGGCGTTGCAGGGGGCGTTGGTGAAGGCGGGGCTTCATCCCCGCACCTGCGGGGCGTTCCAACCCCCGCCGACATCGCCGCATGCATCGTAGGCTTCATCCCCGCACCTGCGGGGCGTTCTTATAGCACATCCCGACTTGATTGCAGAAACGAGCTTCATCCCCGCACCTGCGGGGCGTTCCCATCGCCAATTTGACGATGATCTGGATACCCGGCTTCATCCCCGCACCTGCGGGGCGTTCCCGTCGGCGAGTTGCTGGACGATCGGGAGCGCGGCTTCATCCCCGCACCTGCGGGGCGTTCGGTTACTCGCTGATGTGGTGCTTGTCGATCATGGCTTCATCCCCGCACCTGCGGGGCGTTCATGCCTAGGGCGAGGCGCGTCTCCGTGATCTCGGCTTCATCCCCGCACCTGCGGGGCGTTCTCGGATATGGAGCGCCCGCCGGCCTGACCCGCGGCTTCATCCCCGCACCTGCGGGGCGTTCGATAAGGCGTTTGGCGTGCGAGCCTATAGGGGGGCTTCATCCCCGCACCTGCGGGGCGTTCTGGGTAGCGTCGCAATTGCCGGCTATCATGGCGGCTTCATCCCCGCACCTGCGGGGCGTTCTCTACCACTCCCTACGCGCGCGTAGGGAGTGGGGCTTCATCCCCGCACCTGCGGGGCGTTCCAGACCAGGTTTGCGTGATACCACCCAGCGCAGGCTTCATCCCCGCACCTGCGGGGCGTTCCACACACCCCACACCGGGGCAAATACCAAACCGGCTTCATCCCCGCACCTGCGGGGCGTTCAAGAGAACCTAGACCACAGGCATCATTAACTAGGCTTCATCCCCGCACCTGCGGGGCGTTCTCGTACGATACCCGTACCTGCGCGATACCACCGGCTTCATCCCCGCACCTGCGGGGCGTTCCGCGTCGCCGTACCAGCCGCACCGCGCGTACCCGCTTCATCCCCGCACCTGCGGGGCGTTCACTACGATCACTACCACGCTGGCCGCTGGCCAGGCTTCATCCCCGCACCTGCGGGGCGTTCCTCCCTACCCAACCCAACGATCACCGAAAGTAGGCTTCATCCCCGCACCTGCGGGGCGTTCGCCGCTCGAAGATCGCTTTTGGGCCCGCACCAGGCTTCATCCCCGCACCTGCGGGGCGTTCATTTCCACGTCCGTATCGCGTTCGCGCGCTTCGGCTTCATCCCCGCACCTGCGGGGCGTTCGCGGTGCCAGCCGTGGTGCCGCGGAGTCGCCGGGCTTCATCCCCGCACCTGCGGGGCGTTCCACACACCCCCACACAGCTGGTTCACACACGGGGCTTCATCCCCGCACCTGCGGGGCGTTCTTGGTCACGCCGTCCTGGTTGAGGTAGCCGCCGGCTTCATCCCCGCACCTGCGGGGCGTTCCACGCGTCATGCCACGAGATACGCCGGCCGATGGCTTCATCCCCGCACCTGCGGGGCGTTCCTGGAACTGGGCACCTCTGGCGTTTCTGTCTGGGCTTCATCCCCGCACCTGCGGGGCGTTCCGCAGCTCCGTTTCCGGCGGAGCTGCTTAGCCGGCTTCATCCCCGCACCTGCGGGGCGTTCACCATGACGCTGCGGAACGCCGTCACCACGTCGGCTTCATCCCCGCACCTGCGGGGCGTTCCCCCCGGAGCCGGCCCAGCCGGCACCACCGGGGGCTTCATCCCCGCACCTGCGGGGCGTTCGAACCATGTGAACCAGTGAACCATGTGAACCAGGCTTCATCCCCGCACCCGCGGGGCGTTCTTTTCGGGCTGTTCGGCTGGATCATGCGGTGGGGCTTCATCCCCGCACCTGCGGGGCGTTCTCCGAGAGGACGATACGCCGGTGGTGTTCTCAGGCTTCATCCCCGCACCTGCGGGGCGTTCACCACCAGCAAGCACGAACGGGACGCCCGCGCGGCTTCATCCCCGCACCTGCGGGGCGTTCGCGCTGTATGCCGAACTTGGCGGACAGGGTACGGCTTCATCCCCGCACCTGCGGGGCGTTCCCAGTAACTCTCCCCTACCCCTCTCATGGGAAAGCTTCATCCCCGCACCTGCGGGGCGTTCTCTGGTATCCGGGCGACATCGGCCCTCAGAAGGCTTCATCCCCGCACCTGCGGGGCGTTCCGACCCCGACAGCCAGCCGACGCCACGCGCCCGGCTTCATCCCCGCACCTGCGGGGCGTTCTGTTCGTGAACCGCGTGCATGCGCGCACCGGTGGCTTCATCCCCGCACCTGCGGGGCGTTCTGCCGTGCCCGGACGGCCAGCGCCGCCTGTGCGGCTTCATCCCCGCACCTGCGGGGCGTTCGTTTTCATATCTACTGCTACTTCGCAGAAGCTGGCTTCATCCCCGCACCTGCGGGGCGTTCGGCGCATGACGACCGACGCACTCTCCTATATCGGCTTCATCCCCGCACCTGCGGGGCGTTCTCGGTGTCTCGGTCCTGCTGGGTGTGATCGCCGGCTTCATCCCCGCACCTGCGGGGCGTTCGTCGTCCAGCGCGGCGAGACACTGAGTGGCGTGGCTTCATCCCCGCACCTGCGGGGCGTTCCGGCCGAGCGGGCCGAGCGGGAACGCGACATGGGCTTCATCCCCGCACCTGCGGGGCGTTCCGACAGCCTCCTCTGGGCCGGCCTGTTCGAATGGCTTCATCCCCGCACCTGCGGGGCGTTCGCCAACCGGGTCAGTACTGGGGAATGGCGATTGGCTTCATCCCCGCACCTGCGGGGCGTTCACCGCCATCCACGCGCCGTCCGTGCGCTCGGCGGCTTCATCCCCGCACCTGCGGGGCGTTCGCGCTCTCAGGCGCTCTCAGGCGCTCTCAGGCGGCTTCATCCCCGCACCTGCGGGGCGTTCCGTCCGTCCAGACCGACCGCCATCCACGCGCCGGCTTCATCCCCGCACCTGCGGGGCGTTCGGTAAACACCGCAATCGGGGTGGCAAATAGGTGGCTTCATCCCCGCACCTGCGGGGCGTTCAGGCCCCGAGTCATCGGCGATACGAAGGTCCAGGCTTCATCCCCGCACCTGCGGGGCGTTCCGTCGCTCGGCGGTTGCCGAACGGTCGACTTCGGCTTCATCCCCGCACCTGCGGGGCGTTCGTGATGGGCAACCCGCCGTTCATCGGACCACGGGCTTCATCCCCGCACCTGCGGGGCGTTCCGCACCTGCCATTGCACGACTCCGGCAACATCGGCTTCATCCCCGCACCTGCGGGGCGTTCGTAATCGGCCTGATGGTGCCGCGATATCCTCAGGCTTCATCCCCGCACCTGCGGGGCGTTCTCGCCGACAGCACCACGAACCTCAATAAGCGCGGCTTCATCCCCGCACCTGCGGGGCGTTCTTCGCGTTCCTGCTGAACGACCTGACCAGCCAGGCTTCATCCCCGCACCTGCGGGGCGTTCAGACGGGAATCAAAGGGTTTTGATGCTTTCAACGAGCTGAGAAAAACCGATTTTGACAATGTCTCTTACCGACTCAGGAATCGTCTCCATCGTGCTGCGTCGCTCCACCCTGTCCTCCCCTCCTCCTTGTTTTCTATTCTGCGGGGTTTTACCATGAGTGTCAACCCGTCGTAGTCTCGTGTACTCCATTCGCTGTTGTACGTTTTGATTTTATACCCTTGTTCGTTGTTACTTGGATGAATCATCACAGCTTTTCCGTCGCCAATTTCATCGGTGATACGTTCCCAGAGTCGGTCTCTGACACGGGCTGATACCTTGCCTACGTATACGCATGGTGTTATTTCCATGAGCCATCTTGTAAGGTCTCCACGTAGTCTGGCTGGCGCGAGTGTGAGCACGATGATGATCATCGCTTCCACTCCGGTGACCGGTTCACACTTTGCTCGAGCATTACGCCTCGTCCCGCCCATATGTGCATGGTCTCGTCGTCGATATCAAGCGGGGGTGCATCCGGTTCTAGGATGGATCGGATGTCGTTGACTATCCGTCCCATGATCCGTGTTTCAGCGAACCGGTCACGCATTGCTTGTCGTGCCGCTGTACCGATGTCGTCCACACCGGTCGCGACCAGATCGAACGCAAGAGGCACTGCGATTTCCGTCCTGTACAGGTCGGCTATGTCGTATACGAAGGACCGGGCTTCCCCCGTGTGCACGAACCCGAGACCTGGTGCGAGTCCCAGCGCGACGATGGCGGCGTGGACGACACCATAAAGGCATTGCACGGTGGCGGTCAACGCCTTGTTGATGTCGTCGGCGTCATCCCAATCATCGACCTTGTATGAACGCCCATTCCATTGCACACCGGTCCGGGCTGATTCCTGTTCATAGGCCCGTCTGACACGGGTTCCCTCCCGACCTAGTAGCGCGCGCATGGTCAGCCCGGATATATCCTCACCCGGGAACCGTTTCGAATACATGCGTCGGGCCGCTGCAAGCCGCCCACGCTCGTTGGATGCGAGTGTGGCCTGTTTGATCAGCAGACGAGAGGACCTGCTGGTTGGCATTGCCGACCCATAGCATCGGACTCCCATTTCACCTGTCCAGACGACACTCGTACCGGTCTCGGCAAGCAGGCTCATGGCCGCATGCGTGATTCGTGTTCCCGGCCCCAGCATAAGCAGAGTAAGCATGGCTGCTGGCATTGATGCAATTCCGGAATCGTCGGTCAATGTGACCGCACCGTCATCGCGTCCCACTGTTGCGTGTTCCACGTACAGGTATGTGAACCGGTCCTCCAGACGAGGTAGGTCCGTGAGTGGTTTCGACTCTTTCATCAGTTGCCGCCAACCGGTAGAAGAGTGATGAGTCCGAACCCGTATGCCTTACCTCGTCCAATGCCGTGTGTCAAGGCGTTTCGCATCTTGTCGGGGTCGTCGATGGCGAGGATTCCCCGAACGGTCATGGACGCCAGAGTCACGGCATGACCTTTGCGATGGAATGTGGTCTTCGATGAGTCCAAGATGACCGTCTCCGGCTGGCCGAGTCTTCCTGTGGGAATGTGGAATCCATTGATGCGTGCGCGGCGTTCCAGCCATTCAAGTTGACCGTCCATGTCAAGAACCGGCAGGTGTGCTCCACGTACGCCTTTCTCATGACTGTCGGGTGATGTGGTGGGGTTAGCCTTGAGACGAAACCGCCATTCCTGCCCCCTATCGAGTCGTGCCAAGAATGCTTCGTATCCGGTGGTGCGGCTGGGGCCCAGTTCTCGGGCGAGCACGTATGGGTTCGGCTCATCGTCGGAAACGATGTAGAGCACTGTCCGGCCGTCGCCTGTCATGTCGATCCGGTGCAACGGTCGGTGCCCTTCCTTGGGATTGACTGCGGCCATGACAACCGCGTGAACGCGCTCCTCATTGGAGAGCACCCAACGGGTGTGCCGTCGCCGCATGTCGATGTCGACCTTGGTGAAACTGGTCATCGATCTAGTCCTTCATGCTGTTGTTCGACGAGGCGATCGTTTCGAACGGATCATCCTCGAATTTGTTGCGGGCATCCGCATTGTCGGCCGGCTGGATCGTGACCACTCTACGGGTACGCCAGTCGCGTGAATCCATCGCGTATGAGACAGGCTGGTCTCGTACTGTTTGGACGAATGGGTAGCCGGCCGGGTCCTCTGGCTTAGGTTCGATTTCGATCATCGGCGTTCCTTTACTGTCGAAGGGCGCGAGACGCAACGCCTCCTCGAGTGTCGTATCGACGATAACTCCTCGCAACGGTTCGTCAGGAGGACACGACTTACGCCCTAGGAACGGGATGTAATAAGGGTGTGCCAACGCCTTCGAACACCGGTCAAGCAGCTCTCGGTCGTCTGATTCCAGACCGACGGTGAACGCGGCGTCCATCAGATAGCCTCGCCATGAGAGGCTCTTAGTCCCGGATTTGTCTTCGGCGGTATGGAAGTCGGTGAGTGGTTTTCCCGGGCGATCCGAACGCACGCCGAACCTCATGTCGGCGAGAGGTCCGGGCGCTTCGTCTCGGCTCAGTCCCAAAGCTGCGGCGATGAGGCCTATGACACCGCTTTTCGACGGAGCTGCTCCGGTCGTGCGGTGTTTCAGCCCCTCATCGACGCTCCAGGACTGCAGCGCGCCGGATAGGTGGATGATCAGCGTCGGCATGTTCAGGCTTCCGTTTCGTTGGTGAGGCGATCGCGCACGGTGGTTTCGATGTCGTCGACTGCCTCCTTCAGGGTCGTGACCTCGCCGAGTTGGTCGGCGTCTTTCGCGGCGTCGTCCGCGCGGATCACCCATGTGCGGATCGGCGTCACGTCGAACGCCTCGTCAAAGGCTTTCTCTTGGGCGACCAGCTGTTCGGTCGCGTGCTTGACGTAATCGGGCTTCACGGGGACTCGGAATGCGGTGGCCAAGTTGACCGGTTGGGTGTCCCGCAGGCTGACGACGATCAGATCGGGCAGGGCGCGCTGGGCAAACCCGTGGATCTTGCCGGTGGGGATGCTCATGGCGAACGCGCGCACGAATTCCGCCGCCGCACGGGCGGATGCCTTCGGATCGGCCAGCGTGTCGTTCAGACGGTTCGCGTCGACGTTCGCATACCTGTAGAAGGTGGCGGAGCTGAATTCGATGTCCCCGATCATGGCGGCGCCACTATCCTCATCCCCGGACACGGATTTCATGTCATCGACAGCGGTATAGTAGTCCGACTCGGTTTCGACGCCATGCACGCTGATCGCGTGGGCGACTTCAACAGCAGCTTCGATATTGAGTTTCGCGTCGTCGGTGAACATGCGGCCGAAAAGGGCCACGTCGATGGCGCGATCGTTTTCGATGATGTTCTTGACGCGCTTCTTCCATTCGCTTTTTGTCTTACTGGCTGCGTTTGTCGTGTCGGTCATTTCGATGGCGATGTCCGCGAGGCGGTCATACTGGGCGCGACCCATGTAGAGCAGGTACGGGCTGCGCGGGGGGATAATCTGTCCGGTCTTTTTATCGATCTTTCCTTTCTCGTTTTTTTTGATTCCGGCGTATTGATCTCCCAGCAGGGTCTCAGAGTACTTCATCGCGGTGTCATGATCGATGTCGGGACGCTTGGCTTCGACGGCATCGGCGAGGAGTTCGATGCATCGCTTGGTTCGCACGCCGAGGTCATGGTCGTCGAATCGTTCGTCGAACAGAAACCGCGTGGGACGTTTCCATGACTGGCTGGAGACGCGGGCGCGAACCACTCCCCCATACTCCTGGGTCTTGGGGGTCCCGGTGTCGTCGCGATTAATGTTGCCGGTGGCGATGGTTTCGAGGATGTGGATGTCGATGATGGTGCGGCTCATGGTGGTTTCCTTTACTTGTCAGTGGTGTTATCTGTGGTGTTTGATGCGTCCCGTGCGGTGGCATAGCCACGTTGCAGGTCACGGCTCCATCTCACAAGGACTTTACGTTTGCTGTCGCCGCCATAACGCAGTGCATTGAGGTCATCGGCCAGCGTGCCGTAGTCCATGGGGATGTCTTCTCGTGCCAGCAGTCTGACGATGCTGCGCGCGTGGCGTACGGTTGCCGGCCATTCACGCGCGTTCTCAAGTCTGGCGAAGGCGCGGCGGATACCGGGCTCCCTTTGCTGGTTGTTCCAGCAAAGCGTGCCCAATGCTCGTCCGATGCTGGTGCCGTCGTTCACGTGCATGGGCATATCTTTCCCTTTCTGGTGTACGGCGAACAGTGTGAGCGTGGCGAACGCTGACCATTCAGCGTTGGAGATGCCGGTGCCGTCCCATGGGTCGATGGTTTCGGGCGGGATCGTCCATGGGAGTATGTCTGGATCGTCGCCCGGCCTGTGCCCGGCGGTATGTGCGAGTATTGCTACGGCATATCTTGCAGCAGGATCCTTGTCCACATACCCTCCGTGGTCGGTACCGTCCGGGTACCTCCCTCCCGTGGCAAGGACCGTGGCCTCGTTCGCCACCCAAGCGCCGAGACTGCGACGATACAGTTTACGTGGTTGCGTCGGTTCGCTCATTCCGTGTCCTTTCCGAAGATCTTGTCGAGGTTGCCGCGACACCGCATGCCGGCTAGAGCCGCCGTCATGTAGACGGTCTTTTTCTTCGCTCCCTTGCCTTCCTCGACTTCTCGGCCGATGACAGCGTGTAGTGGCGCATCAGCTTCGATCCGATCCGCCACTCGTGCGATCACCTGTTTCGCCGTGGCAAGCCATGACTGGTATGCGGATTCCGGATCAGCATGCGTCTGACCGAACCATGCGAGGAATGCCGGCCCGAGTTCGGCATACGCATCAGCCCGAGCTTTATAACGAGGCCCCTTACGGTCAGGCTTCTCAGCTTCAACACCTGCCGCGTGACAGATATCGGAGACGAGATTCGCTACCGCGCTCACCCCCTCGTCGGCTTTGGCTATCGCATCCGTGGCCATGTCGGCCCACAGGGGGTCGGTGGCGGTGAGGTTGGCAATCGGCGCGTCGACACTGTCGCTGATGCATGTGTCATAGATGGAGTCCCGTGTGCCATATGCCATGCCGTAGGCGTGCAGACGGACCGCCCCGATGAACCCGGTTTTCGCCAGCCACCGCAACGTGTAGGGACCTCGCCCTTGGTCTCGTTTGGCCGTGATGATGGCGGACAGGCCGCGCCAGAGGGCGCGTTCCTTCGCATGTCTGGCCGGGATAAACACCATTGGCAACTTGAGGGCTTTCTCGCGCTTATCATTACGTACCCATGCCGTCATTGGCTCATAGGCCATGGCGTTGTCGGCACGGGTGCGGTCGCCGTTGGCGACCACGCATCCCGTGACGGTTTGACCATCATGGTGCAGGAGGATGCGTCGTGACTGCCAAGTGTACAGGGTGGCCGGACCGCGCAACGACGTGGGATCCCCCTCGTCGTTCTTGGTCATCGTATAGCCGGCGGTCGGCGCGGAGCCGGGCTGTTCACGGTCCCATACGGGTCTGTCGTCAGCCCATGTGGCACCCGCGTCGTTCTGGTCGAGAACCAGTTCGGGAATGAAATTGAGGATGAGCGTGGACCACAGGTTCGGACCTTCGACGACCAGTCCGCCGATGCCCCCAGCCCATCCGACACCAATCGGCTTGGTTCCCCCGCCGCCTTTGACTCCGGTCTTGATGCCGCTGATGTTGTATGCCTGTGCGACCACAAGCCATCGTGCGGCTTCCGCGAATCCCAAGGTGCCATCAGTGTGGCGTACGGGTCGCGCCTCGTTGGTGACGGTCAGCCGTGTCAGCTCGAATGTCTGCTGTTCGCCATTGCCTTGCAGACCGGCGCACTGGTAGAACGGCGTGACGGGATCAAACAGGTCGAAGCGACGCCGTCGCGCGTCAAGGTAATCATTGATACGCAACAAGTCCGGCCCGTTCTGGAGCAGATGATCCCATTCGACGACGTCGAACGAGTGCCCGTAGACGCCGTAGAGCACGGCCTCCATAAGTCGGGTGAGCGCGAATGGCGTGACGCCGATCCGGTCATCGAAGCCGACGATGTCCCGCGAGAAGGCGAACGCCTTCTTGAGTGACAGTTCGGTTTTTGTTCCGTCCTTGAGGATCACGGGCATCCATGGGCGTTCCGTGAGATCGAATGACGTGTTGTCAGTCGACATGGCCGTACAATCCTTCCTTTCTTGTGTAGTCGAGGGTGATATGTATTTCGTCCGCAGTTATTCGTATGCGCCCTTGGTCGTCAGCGACGCCGATGAGCTTGCCGCGTAGCATCGGATTCGCCTTCCGGATCGCATGCCACTGGCTTGGCGTGTCCTGTTCCAGGATCTTGATCAATGGGGTCAGGCCGATGCCCGGCACTGTGGCGGGTGTCACGGACACGGTGCATGACATGATGGCCCATAGACGGTGCGGGTCGATCTGCGGTTCGGGGCCGTCCGGCAGGTCCCTGATTGAAGCGAATGCCGGACGGTCCGGCAAAACTAGTCGGCCGGACCGGTCTGATTCGAGCAGGATCATCTCGAACGAGTCGATGCCGCCGCGCACGGTGGTCATGGTTTTATGGGCGTTGGCGGATTCGGGATCGAGATCGGATGCCCATTCCTCGAACGCATACGGGTCTCCTTTTCGATCGTCCGGGCGGATGATGCGCCATTGGGCCGCTGTCGCGCTGTCGTGCGCGATCCGCCGCGCAAGCGCCTCGCATGCTACGGTCTCGCCGTTCTTGCCGTTCCTCCATCCGGGAGGGCAGATCGGTTGTTCGCCGTATACGGAGGCGACCAAGCCCGGCAGATCGTCCGGGATAGTCACTTGTCGCGTGTACTCCGGCCGCAATCCCATGGCGGCAAGCGTGCGCATGAGGTGCGCGCGGGGGTAAACCCGTTCAAGGTTTTTGGCAAACGTCGGGGCCGTGTCTGGATCGCATGATCCGACACCCGTCACGTACAGCCTGGGGCCGCCGATGCCTACGGGGCGGGTTCGGTCATGGCGTTGCAATCGTCCGGCGCGTTGGAGTAGCAGGTCGACGGGGGCGATGTCCGAGACCATCACGTCGAAATCCACATCCAAAGACTGTTCCACGACCTGTGTGGCAACGACCACCCCGCAACGGGTTTCCGGAGTGGAATCCGCCCCGAACCGTTCAAGCAGCATACGGTCGTTCTCCGCACGATCCGCAGCCATGAACCGTGAATGACAGAGCGTGACCGGGGTCTCGAGCTTATCCCGCAACAACCGGTATGCGTGTCGGGCACGTGTCACCGTGTCACGGATCACCACCACACAGCCACCTGAATCCAATGCTTTCCGGACGATACGCACAAGCGTCTCATCCGTATCATCGACCAGTGTCATGTCTATGCCACGGGTCCGCCCGGACGAAGCCGGAGTAATGGAACGTACTCCTGCGGTGTCGCAAACCGTCAGCAACGGGTATCCTGCGAACATGGGAACGGCATCGTCCACTCGCACGCCAGTCAAACCGGCATTGTAGGCGGCGACCAGCGCCGCACGGCGGGCCGGGGGCAAGGTCGCGGACAGCATGACGACCGGCACCCGGTATTCGCCCAACCATGACAGCACCGTCTCCAGATACACGTTCATATACGCGGTGGTCGCATGGATCTCGTCCAAAACGACGACTTTGCCGGCGATCGCCAGATGCCGTAACGCCACATACCTCGACTGAAGCCCCGCCATAAGCAGCTGATCGATCGTGCCGACCACGAAATCGGACAGCATGCCCCGTCGTCGCCCGCATAACCAGTCGGCGATGGTCGCCTCCATCCTGTCGATCTCCTCCGGCCCGGCATCCTCGTCGGTCGACCCGGAGGATGGAAGCGCTGCGAACGCATCGTCGAACAGGTTCCGGCTGTGGGAAAGATACATCGACGTCTCAGGCCTACCGTTGGCCGGCATGGACTCCACCCATTCGCGCACACGATCGAACATCGCATTCGCTGTCGCCATGGTCGGCAGTCCGTAGAACACTCCCCCGCAACCAAACCGGTATGCCAGTATCTCCGCTGTCATAAGCGCCGCTTCGGTCTTGCCTTCGCCCATCGCCGCCTCGACGATCAGCAATCCCGGCGACGTCATCGACTCGGCGGCGCGAACCGTTTCCGTCTGAACGGGCCGGATCGTCGCGCCCGGCAACGAAAACCTTCTCCTGAACAAGTCGCCCGGATCCGCGACCGGTTCCGCAGGCATCCACGGGCTTGGAAGCGCAAGGCGGGGCCAAGCCCGCTCTGCACGTTTCTCAGGGTCGAATCGGAACTCATCCGATTCGGTGAGGGACAGCGGGAACAGGTATGAGTTGGATGCCATCCAATCAGCCACAACCACAGCCGACGTCAACAACACCAACGTACGGCGAGGCAACGGTCGGTTCCCCAACACATCAATGATCGCGTCAAAACCCGTGATCTTGGCCATGTGGTCGATCAACGCCTTCCTCGCCGTCTTCCACATCCCGTCGCCGACATACCGGGTTGCTCGCCACCCGTCCAACGATTTCGCCTTCTCATTCGAATACACGCTCCCATGGTGTCCGGCGATCACCGTCTCCATTCCATGCGCGAACGATCCCGGACCTGTCGGCAATCCTCTACCGGCAAGCCAGTCACGCAAAGCGCGGCCGCCGACCATTTCATGACGGAACAGGCGACGTCCCTTCGTGTCGTCTTTGAGATCGCGGGGAACCTGAAGGCCGCTCATTCGCGTTCGATCGGCCAACTCGGGCACCATACACTGGAATGCGGGCGAGCACTTGCCCACGTCGTGAACCGACGCGAGGAAAACAAACAGGACACGGGCGTCATACACGGACCCGCAATCGGCCGCGATCAGATCGCGCACATGACGAGGCAGGAAAAGGTCCCACACGTATCCGGCGATGGCGCCCGTGTCCTCGAGATGCTGCCACACCTGGAGATGTGACGGGTCTGTTGGGTCGCGCATGTTGCTTTTCGCCCATACGGACAGCGCCATCTTCGGCAGCTGCGGCAGTCCTTTCGGGAAACGGGATTCCATGTCTTTCCCCATCGGC
Organism: Bifidobacterium rousetti; assembly: GCF_008698235.1. Lineage (GTDB taxonomy): Bacteria > Actinomycetota > Actinomycetes > Actinomycetales > Bifidobacteriaceae > Bifidobacterium > Bifidobacterium rousetti. The sequence continues at coordinate 42,727 of NZ_PEBH01000014.1, read as the reverse complement.
TGGGTCACTTCTGTTCCTTGTTCTGTTCGTGTAGGTGCTGCAGTTGTTCGTCGATGACGTCGCGTAGTTCTTCGAGCATGCCTGTGCCGACCTCGCGGATCCGCTGGTCGACGACGGTTTCGGGGCTGTCCTCGTCTGCGAGCATGGCGACGAATTCCTCGCAGAAGCCTGATTCGCTGGCGAATGACTGGACATTGAGCGGGTCGTCACCATCCAACGGAGTGTTCACGTGCATGAAGAACGGGATCAGGCAGTCCCCGTCGACTAGGAGCACCATGAATCCCCTGCGGTCGGTTTTGATGCTTTCCCACAGGTGTTGCACCTCGTCGTCATTCATCCTTCTGAGCCGTACGTCGAGGTTCTCGTCGTAGTCGAGGAGTCGTTGTCTGATCTCGCTGGCGTCCATGTGTCGTATCCCTTTCCCCGTTGTCTTTCCTGTGTTTTTGCGTTGGTTGTTCAGTTCCAGCCGAGTTCGACCGGCTGGCCGTTGAGCCGGATCAGTTCCTTCTGCGCTTCGGTGAGCCCTTCTATCGAAGCGGTGCCGCGATGAGATGCCGCATTGAAGATGCTCATGAATAGTGAGTGGTCGATGACCGTGCCGGACAGAAGTTCTCTCCATTCCTGCAGCATTTCGGTTTTCCAACGACTGTCCCGTTCGAGAATCCATGTCCTGCCGTCGATGTGCGCGAGGTCACCGGCTTGGAGCTTATTGATGAACACTTCGGGACTGTGTATGAGGCGAGCGTCGCCCCCGTCTGTGAACTCATAGCCTAGGGGGTCTGCGATGAGCGCCATGTCGTGTTTGATCATGTCGTGGATGGTGTCGACGCTCAGGGAGTAAACGTCGTCATGGAATATCCGGTCCATGAACCCCTCGCCCATCCATGAGACTTCCCGGAGGATGGCACCGGCCTCTATGTCTGCATCCTCATCGAATGTGGCGTATACGACGGGCAGGTCTTCTGTTCCGTGTCCTTCGAACAGGACCGCCGTTCTGCAGTGCTTCTTCTCGACCGTCAACGGACAGCATGCCTCTAGGAAACTCTTCGTTTCCACGGATTCTGTGTCTACGTCGTCGAATGTCGCCCACCGGTATCCCCCGTCGTCCGTGAGATTGTATTTCGTCCATGGGAGTGATGACGCGACCATGTTGAACGCGATGTGGTCGATGCCTTCTGGCAGTTCGTGCGCGGAGTCCCTCCATGTGACGTAGGGCCATGCGTTGCTCATTGCTTGTGTTCTCCTATTGTCTTGCGTGTGACTGGTGTGCGCTGTCATGTGGGCGAGGTTAGCTTTCGAGGACGGCGATGAGCTGGTCGATCCTGTTTCGGACATCCTTGAGCGCGGTGAGCTGGTCGTGGGTGGCGAGTTCGAATTGTTTGGCGCGGGGCTGGTCGGCGTGGCGGGCGAGGAGGGTCCCGTACCATGCGACGCCGGTCGAATTGGGGTCGTCATCACCGTGGTAGCGGGCGGGGTTTTCGAGGATGGCGAGGATCTCGTCGTCGTCCTCGGTTGTGTCGTGGATGAGGATCGTGTAGTCGGCGTGCAGGGTTTCCTGGGTCATGGGGTGTCCGTTTCGTTGTTGATGTCGTGGATGAGGTCGTCGATCGAGTCGCGGAGTCGTTCGAGTCTGCGGACGGCGTCCTGGTCGACGGTGCGTTGCGCGGTGCCGGGGGTTGTGCGGTCGGTGATCTTGCGCACGTAGTCCTCGCACAGGTGGGCTTCCTCGAGGAGGGGGCTTCCACAGTCGTCGTTGTCGGGTTCGAGGCGGATGCGGCTGATGTCGACGAACGGGGTGCGGTGTCCGTTGATGGTCAGGTCGATGTGGAATCCTTCGGAGGAGCGTTCGAGCTTGTGCCAGAGCGCGGCGAGGGTCGGGTCGTCGACCAGTTCGAGTGGTTCACGCAAGCCGGGGCGGGCTTCGATGATGGAGCGCCGGATTTCGTCGGGTGTCATGCCCAAGGGTTTCCGATCCCGGTGGGATGGTCGTCGATGTGGGTGACGCCTTTGAGCAGGGTGATGACGGTCATGGCTTCGCCGATGGTGAGGTCGGGCCGTTGGTAGTAGCCGGCGGCGAAGTCGATGCGGCGGATCGTCTCCTGGTCGAGCGTGTGGTCGCCGCTGGTGTCGCGTTCGAGGTGGATGGGCCGGTACGGGGCGAGCGTCCTGTCGTGCATGACCGTCATTGTTCCTTCCCTGTGGTGGTGTCTTGCGTGTCGGTGTCGATCCAGTCGCCGTCCAGTCGGCCGTTCAATTGGAGGAACGGGGCGAGGTGCGTGGCCTGGTCGGAGTCGACGGGGATGCCGGGGCCGATCGTCCAGTCGCCGTGCGAGTCGCGGATGGCGCGTGCGATGAGCCGGTTGTCGTTGGGGGCGACGATGTAGAGGCCGTCGTCGACGAGGCTGCGCCAGAGTCCGGGCTTGTCAGGCAGGATCGGGTGCGGGCGTAGCGCGTGGTCGACGTACGCTTTGGGGATGGTGCCTTCGATGCCGAGCATCGGGTAGCTGGCGTGCAGGGTGCCGCCCTGACCGGGGTCGGCGTCGATGACGGTCCATTCGCCGCCGTCTTTCAGGACGATGATGTCGCCCGATTCCCATTTGGCGGGGTCGTCGACGCGTTCGACGCGGGTGATCCGGTTGGCGGGTTCGATCATGACGGACACGATGTTCGGATCGGCGAGATCCCTCCGGCCGTCCGTGTGCACGGTGACGACGGGCAGGGTGACGATGGCGTCCCGGTTGTTTTCGACGACGAGGATGAAGATCCCGGACCCGCGATCGGTGGAGACCGGTTTGAATTCGAGGACGCCGTGGGCGACGGCGTGGCTGGCGTAGGTGACGCGTACGGCCCGGTCGACGAGCGTGCGGATGGGCGCGTGCTGCCAGAACGGTTCCGTCATAGCACGCCCCGTCCCGCCGCAGGGTGGCGTAGTACGCCGTATTCGCAGCCGACCGTCTTGTATCCGGCGTCGAGGATGCGCCGGTAGCGGCGGTATTCGGCGATGTCGCGGGACAGGCAGTCGACGACCCGGTGCGTGCCCTTGTGGTTGTTTTTGTACGGGTCGTGGCCGAGGGAGTGCGCGAGCCGGCGCAGGCCGCTCATGTCCATGTCACGGTAGTGCAGGTAGTCGCTGATCGTGAACCCCTCGACGGTGTCAGCGATGGTCTCCTGGAGCATGGGCAGGTCGAACCGGCGCACGTTCGTGCCGGCCGCGTGCAGCGTGTACCGGTCGGCCATCGAGGCAAGCCAGTCTTGCAGTTCGATTGCGACGGGTTCGTACGCGTGTTCCGGCACGGGCGCGGTGAGCGCCTGGTCGAGCAGCCCGTTGGCCAGGTGCATGCGCATGGCGGTGAGAGCGTCCTTGTCGACCTCGATCAGGCCGGGGTTGGTGATGCGGATGAACCGGCCGGTTTCGTGGGCGGCGGTTTCGTCGGTGAGGATCATGCCGATCTCGAGGATGTCGGCGATGTTGGGGTCGAGTCCGGTGGTTTCGATGTCGACCCACAGGAGCATGTCGGGTTTGGTGTCGGTCATACGATTGGTTCCTTTCGTTCGAGCAGGGCCCGCCTGTGTGTGATGGCTTCGCGGACCTGTTGTTCGGGGTGGCTGATGGTGGTGGTGTCGGGCATGCCGCGTTGGGGGCGGATGGTGACGGCGAGCAGGTCGGTGCCGGGCCGGTATGATGCGCTTACGATCGCGGACGGGGGTTCGTGGCGGACGAGGGTGAGCACGTCCATGGCGACGCCTTTCCAATCGCCGACCGCGAGGTGGTGTTCGGCGAGGTCGAGTCGTTCGCGGGTCATCATGTCGAGGAGGGAGGCGGGGTCGTCGCCTTCCGGCCCGTCGTCGCGTTCCCACCCGTTACGGTGGATGTGCACGGTGGGTCGGCCGGACACGACCATGGCGAACAGTTCGCTCGCGCTCAAGCCGGCGCGCAGGTCGCACCGGTAGCCGAGCTGTTTGATGTCGGGCATGATCGCGGCGTACGCGCTGCGAGTGGGATCGTTCATGCGTTGCTCCCCCGTGTGCCGATGCCGGTCATGTCGTAGCCTTCCATCTGATGCTCGTCGAGTTCCTTGTGTTCGCGCCGTTTGTCCTCGTGACGGCTGGTGCCGGGATGCGGGTCGTGTCGGCTGGTGGGGCCGGCGTGGATGATCGCGAGGATCCCGCAGATGAGGATCACCGTGGACAGGATGACCGGCAGTGGCGTGACCCATACGTGCGCGGGCAGGTTCATGAGACTGGACGGCAGGTGGGTGAGGATGCTCTGGTACATGAGCAGGTGGCTGGGCCATGACTCCCACTGGTAGGCGATGTAGCCGGTCAGGGAGGTGAATCCCACGACCGTGGTGACGATACCGGTGATACGGCGCGCGTTCATGCCGTCTCCCCCACTACCGCAGGCTGCTGGCCGGTGTCCTCGGTCCCCTCGACCGGCGTGGACGCCGATTGCGGGACAGTCTCACTGGGCAGGACCTGTACCGGTGCTGGAGCAGGATGCGTCGCGGCCGGATCAGGGTTGGTATTGACGGTTACACCCGTCGTAGGCGTCTGGCCTGTCGTCGGGGTGACGGCAGTCGTCGCTGGGGTGACGGCGGGCGTTGCGGGGACAGTTGGTGTGCGGGGGGCGCTGTGCGCGCCGGGCCGGACGGTCTGGGTGAGGGTGTCGGAGTCGTCGGCGAGGCTTTTCGCGGCTTTGGCGAGGGTCTGGTAGGCCTGTACCACAGTGGTGCGGGCGTGGGCCTCGACCCGGTCGGCGTTCACGACACGGTCGTGCGCGTCGAGTTCGAGCTGGTCCGCACGGGTTTTGGCTTGCGCGACGATGTCCGTGGCTTGGGCGCGTGCCTGGCTGATGAGCCGGTTCGCTTCCTCTTCGAGTTGTTTCCTGCGGTCGACGCCCTGCTGGACCTGGATGGCGGCGTCGCGTTCGGCGTCCCTGACGAGCTTGTCGGCTTTGGCGCGACTGTCGGCGAGACGCTGGCGTTCCTCCTCGCGGACCTTGGCGCGGATCTCCTCGGCCTGGCCTTTGGCGCCGTTGATGACTTCCTGGCCCATTTTGCCCAATGTTTCGACCGGGTTCTCGGCCTGGTGGCGTAGACGGTTGTTCTAGTCGGTCAGGTCGCTGATCTGCTGGCTGAGGCGTCCGCGCTCCTGTTTCATCCAGTCCAGGGAGCGGGCGAGTTCCTCGTTGCTGCGACGTTCCGCGGACAGCATGTCGTTGAGTTTGGCGACGAGTTCCTCGACGGCCCTGCGATCGTACCCGCCGAACCCGGCCTTGGGCAGGTCCAGGGTCAGGGGCGTGGTGGCCGCGTCCGTGGCGCGGATGAGTTGCGCGGCGTCCGAGCTGAGCACGGTGCGTGGCTGGTTGTCTTCGTTCATGGTCGGCTTGTTCCTCCAATCATCGTGAGCGGGAAACGTGGGATTCCCGTATGGTCACCGGTCGTCGGGGCGTCGGGTCATGAGCCATGCCGCGATGCCTGCCAGTGCGACGAGCAGGACGATCAGCGCGGCCCACAGGCCGGTGAACTGGGGCGTGACCCGGATTTCGAGCAGGAGCAGCAGGATCGTGCACACGCACGCTCCGATCAGGATGGCGCCCTTGCGTTTGCCGTTATCGTCCATGGGATTCCACCTCGCCAGTAGTAATGCGTTTGACGGTCGCTTCGTGCGCCGCCGCTATCCTTCACACCCTCCCCTCCCCCGATATTGGGAAGAAAGGAAGAAAACCCGCAGGCTGGCCTACCCCCGCGTGTGCAGGGAACATCTAACTTTCCATTTCGGTGTTTTCGTTGTCTCCATCCGGGGTTATCCCCGTGCTCGCAAGGAAAATCTAACTTTCCGGTCTATCCCCGCGCATGCAGGGAAGATCCCGTTTTGCGGTAGCGGATGAGGCATCCCAGGTGTCTATCCCTGCGCGTGCGGGGAAGGTGATGCGAAGTAACAACAAGTACGGTGAAAGCCTGGTCTATCCCCGCGCATACGGGGAAGGTGACGCGTCTGCAGCAGACTGCTCATCGTAACGGTCTATCCCCGCGCGTACGGGGAAGGTAGACGGCTTGCACATGTCGATGCGAAAGAGACGGGTCTATCCCCGCGCGTGCGGGGAAGATGTAATCGTGAGCGAAGGCGCTTTCGTTGGACTTGGTCTATCCCCGCGCGTACAGGGAAGATTACGGTGTTGGAAGTGGGGTCTCTGGACACCACGGTCTATCCCCGCGCATGCAGGGAAGGTACTCATGTCACACCTCCATTTCATGCACATTTGGTCTATCCCCGCGCGTACGGGGAAAGCATGCACATTGACTGGGACGAGGACGAGTTGGCTGGTCTATCCCCGCGCGTGCAGGGAAGGTATGGAATCGGCTTCGACCGTGAGTCGTACCTCGGGTCTATCCCCGCGCGTGCGGGGAAGGTCATGAGCACTGATGCAAGCAGCGCCCACGGGGAGGTCTATCCCTGCGTGTGCGGGGAGGGTTGGGTTTAGTTGAGGAGGAGCATGCCGAGTCCGTATCCTTTGCCTGGGCCGAGTCCTTGGGTGAGGGCTTGGCGGAGTTGGTCGGGGTTGTTGATTTCGAGTTCTCCGTGGTAGGAGACGTTTTGGATGGTGATGGTGTCTGTTCCTCGTTTGAATCGTTCGGCGTGGGCGGTGGTGATGGTTGTGGTGATGGGGGTGCATCCGGCTTTAGTGATTTGCCGGTGAATCCATGCGAGGCGTTCGGGGTTGGTTTTGAGGGGGATTCGGTTTTTGTGCGGGTCATGGCTTTTGGTGGTGGTGGGGTTGGCTTGGATGGCCCACCGGTAGTGTTGGCCGGTTTGAAGGGTGTTGAGAAGGTTGTCGTAGTCGGTGGTTTCGATGGTGCAGCGGCCGAATCTGGTTTGGAGTTGGGTGTTGTCGATGGTGTTGGCCGCGAGGTAGATGCGGTTGTGTTCGAGGCGCCAGAGTTGTCGTCCTTCGCCGGTGGCGGCGGCGATGATGGCGTGGAGTCGTTGCCGGCTGGCTGTGGCGTGGGTGTTGCGGGGGTCATTGAGGTCGAGGGTGATGCGTGCGAGTTTCATGCTTGGTTGGCTTTCTTTGCGGTGTCGAAGGGGTCGGGTTGGGGGTTGGTGTGGATGTGGGTTTCTCCTCGGGATCCGAAGTCGCGTCCGTCGTGGGGTTGGTCCCATACGGGTTGGCCGTCGGGGGTTTCGAGGTAGGTGTCGCCGGGTCCTTGGAGGGCTTGTTCGAGGGTTTGTTGGGTGGTGGTTACGGGGATGGGTCCTGCCGGTGGACAGTCTCTGCGGCCGAGGTAGGGCGCGTATACGGGGTGTCTGATGGCGTGTTCGATGAGCTTGCAGGCTTTGTCCTGGGCTTCGATGCCGACGAGGTATTCGGCGTCCATCATGTAGCCGTGCCAGGTGAGCGGGTTGCGGTCCTTCTTGTTTTTCATGCCGGTGGTCTGCAGTTCGGTCAGTGGCCGGCCGGCCTTGATGACGCGTACACCGTAGCGGAGTCGTTCGAGCCCGTTGTAGTGGTCTCGTTCGAGTCCCATGGCGCTGGCGATGAGGCCGATGACGCCGCTTTTCGTGGGGCGTGGCTGGGCGGGATGATGCTGGTAGATGCCGAGGCTCCATGATTGGAGGGGCCCTTTGAGGGTGAGGAGTACGGTGCTCATGATGGTTCACTTTCCGAGGGTGGTGGCGACGGTGCGCGCGGCGAGCTGGTCGAGGCTGTCGCAGGTCTGGGCGTTGATGCGCTGGAGCGCGGCGTCGAGTTCGGGGTCGGCGCCCATGGTGGTGAGCGCGTACACGCCGGAGGGCGTCATGGAGAAGGCTTCATCGAGGGCGGCGCAGCGTTCCGTGAGGAGCCTGCTGGCGGTGCGGGTCACGTCGGTGCCTTTGACGGGCGCTTCGAACGCGTCGACGAGGTTGACGGGACGGTCGTCGCGGATGGTGGTGAGGATGAACGCGGGCAGGGTCATGGGCGCGAACGAGTTGGTCTTGCCTGTGGGCAGGCTGATCGCGTCGGCGCGGATGAACGCGTCGATGGTGGCGCGGACGGCGTCCTGGTCGTGGGCGAGGTTGCGTTCGAGCGCCTGGACGTTGATGTTCGCGTACCGGTAGACGGTGCCGTTGACGTAGCCGGTCTCGCCGATCATGGCGGACGCTGGGGCGTTGGGCGCCTCGTCGACGGTGGTGAAGTAGTCGCTTTCGACCTCGGTGCGGTTGACGCCGATGGCGTGGGCGAACTGGCAGGCGGCGTCGACGACGTATTTGCTGGTGTCGTTCTTTTCATCGCTGGCGCTCATGCGGCCGAACAGGGCGATGTCGACGGCGTGGTCCATGTCGATGGATTTCCTCAGGGCCTTGGTGTGGGCTTTGATGGCCTGTTCGGGGTCGCTGCTGTCGAGGGCTTGGCCGACGACGCGGGCGATGAGCCGCCATTCGGGTTCGCCGAAGAACTGGACGGCTTTGGTGCAGCCGGGGCGTTCCTTGTCGTCGGGCAGGCCGAGGGCGCCCATGACGGTGATGGCGGCTTTGATGACGTTCTCGTTGTCGGGGTCGAGGTGGAGTCGGTCGGCGATCATGCCGGCGAATTCACGGCTGCGGAGGCCGAGCTTGTCGGGGTCGAGCATGGTCGTGAACTCGCGGCGGACGGCTTTCTTCCATGCCTGGCTGCTGACGCGCATGCGGGGCGTGTTGCCGTACCAGGCGGTCTTGGGCCTGTTCTCGCCGTCCCTGTTGAGGACGTTGGACGGCAGGCTCTGGAGGATGTGGACTTCGACGTAGGTGGACATGATGGTTGTTTCCTTTCGGTTTGATTGGTTGTTGGTTGGTTGGTTTCCGTCGTGTTCGCGGCGGTTGCCGTCGGCTCCATCCGGTGGTGCCGGCCGGGGCCTAAATCTGGTGTTTGTCGGTGGTGTCGGGCCGGTGGTTGGCCCATCGTCCGAGGACGCGTTGGCGGAGGTTGGGGTTCTCGAGTCGGGCGAGGTCGATGGCGAGGATGGTGTGGTCGAGGGTGATGTGGTGGTCGCCCATGGTTCTAATGAGTTCCTTGAGGATGGTGACGGCTTCCTTCATGGTTCGGGTGTTGGTGAGTTTCCGGATGCGGCGGCGGCTGTCAGGGTCGGCTTGTTCGAGTCGGGCGAGGGCCTGTTCGACGGTGACGCCGCGCGTGTACATGCCTTGGGTGTGGCCGGCCGTGCGTTGGTGGATCGCGTAGAGGGCGAACGCGTTCCAGCTGCCTTGTTCAAGGGGCGTGTGGTAGTTGGTCGGATGGCTGGTGGTGTCGGGCATGCCTTTGATGCTCCACATGGCGGCTTTGGGGTCGGTGCCGGGTTCCTTGGTGATGCTGCGGGCGAGGATCGCGAGGGGTCCGCGCGTGTAGGTGTCGTTGAGGTAGGCGTCCTGGAGTTTCCAGAGGCGTCGGCCGGCCCATTCACGGTAGTCGGTGTAGACGCCCATGGTCAGTTCCTTTCGGGTTCGGGGCCTCCGGCGAGCCATGCGCGCATGGCCTTGTCTTCGGGGGCGAAGGCCGCGGTGGTGCATGCGTCGGGGTTGTTGAAGTTGACTGGTTTGGTTTTACGGGGCGGCAGGTAGCGGGGCCATGCGTGGTCGCGCAGGCGGCTGGCGATGTCGGCGGTGTGCTGGTAGTCGTCGACGCGTTCGCGGGTGATGGTGAGGTGGTCGTTGCGGAATCCCTGGATGGCGCCCTGGCCGACGGACCATGCGATGTCGAGGGTCTCGATGGTGATCACGTCCCGCCCGGTGGCGTATGCGTGGTCGATGGTGGCGGGCCGGTTGCCGGGTTTCATGAGTTTGTCCCATCCGGTCCAGAATGGTTGAACGAGGGTGCCGCCGTCACCGGGTTCGTAACTGTTGCGGTGGATGGGCTTGCCGTTGTTGTGGAACGCGCAGGGTTCGTCCTGGGGTTGTTCGTCGGCGTTGTCGCCGGCGGCGACGTAGGCGGCGGTGGTGTAGCCGTTGGTGTCGTGGGCGAGGCGGATGCGCCGGGAAGGCCATGTGGCAGCGAGGGCGGGCCCGGTGGGGGTGATCCCGCTGCTGTCCGGGGTCATGGCGGGGTGTTCCCAGACGGGCCTGTCACCGGTTCGCGGGGTGAGAGTGTTGAGCCGGAGGGTGTCCTCGAGGGTGTCGCCCTGAATGAGGGTGAGGAACTGGCGTGCGGCCTGGGTAGGTCCTTTGGGGCGGGATTTGTTGTCTTTCACGGACCGGGGGTCGTTTTTCATGCCGGTGTGCACGCCGCTGACGTCGTACATCATGCAGGTGATGAGCTGGATGGCGGCCTTGTCCGGGGTGATGGGCTGGTGGGGGTCGCGGGGCTGCCACATGGTCCTGCGCATGAGGGGATGGAGTGGCGCGAGCCCGTTGTCGGGGTCGTTGCGGGGTTCGAGTCCGGGGGTTTGGAGGAACGGCCTGTCCTTGTCGTACAGGTTGAACAGGTCCCGGTGGGTGTCGAGGTAGGCGCGCATGTCACCCTGGGAGGCGAGCCAGAGGGCCTGGAGGATGCGGTGGGTGGCGAACCGTTCGAGGGGGTCGGCGAGGTCGACGCGTCGGATGCTGTCGGCGTGGTTCGCGATGTCGTCGAGGCTGGCGAGTGTTCTTGCGCCTTTGCTGGTGGTGACTGGGAGCCATTGCCTGTCGACGAGGTTGTAGGTGGGCATGTTGTCGTCCTTTCATGTGGTCTCGCCCTGCGGTTGCGGGGATCATGCGTTCCTGTCTCATGCACCCCCCCGCTTTCCGGTATCGGCTTGTGGAGGGCGCCGATTTTGTTTTTGCCCTCTTCGGGCAGCGAAAGCGTTACCCGACCGAGCGGGTTCCGTCATAAGAACCCACCGACCTTTGGTCGTGTGGGGGCGTTGACGGGTTCCGCGAATCGGGTATGCTTCTCGCCGCCGAAGAAGGCAAAACAATGTGTTGTCGTGCGCCGCTTGGCGGCGCTCCGTTTCCCCGCGCGTGGCGCGGGGTGTCCGCCGCGCCCCGTGAGGGGTGTGGCGGCTTGGGGTCCGGGGTGTCCCCGGGCGGGGTGCCGGGGGCGTGAGCCCCTGGCCCGCCGGAGGCCGCGGTTCGCGAGGCCGCCCCGTGAGGGGTGGCTGATGCGGTCGCGTGTGGGCGGTTTTGGGGCGTCGTTGTCCCGTGTCTCGTTTTGTCGGGGATGGGTAAAAGGAAAGGGCCCGTGTTGGCGGGCCCCTTTGGTGGCGTGTGGTTGTGTGGTTGTGTGGCTAGTTGGTTTGGGTGGTGGTTTCGGCCCAGGTGTTGTGGGCGAGGATGATGTCTTTGATGAGTTCGGCGCGGTAGTGTTCCATGTCGTCGAGCGGGGTGTTGGTGGTGTGGGTGTGGATGACGGCCATGTCGTAGTCGGGGATGATGTGGTGGGTGAGGGTCCAGAGGGCGCCGGGTTGTTCGAGGATGTCGTCGACGTCTTTGGGGGTGATGACGAGGATGCGTCGGTCGCCTGTGGGTTTGGCGGGTGTGGGACGGGTGATGTCGGGTTGTTCGTCGAGTTCGAACGCGAGGGATGTGCGCCGGTCGATCGCGGTATTGAGCGCGTTGGAGAGGAGGGTGAGTCCGTCGTGTTCGTCTTGGTCGATCGCGTCGGGGATCCGGTTTTTCGCGATTTCGAGGGCGGGACGCAGGTCGTGGGGGTCGAGTTCGCCTTCCTCCTCGTAGGAGAGCCAGATGGGCCCGTAGAGTTTCGCGTAGTCCCAGAGGGTGAGGATCGTCCTGTCGATCTGTCCGGGGGTGAATTCCGCGATGATCTCACCTTCGCTGTGGTGGGCGGGGTCGGGGATGAGGAGCCGCCAACGCGGTTGAACGTCGGTGTCGGTGGTGGTCATGATGAGGGTCCTTTCGTGGGTGGTTTCGATCGTAGTCGTGGTGGAGTCGCCCGGGCGTGTGGGCATCAGTCCTTCAGATCCTGTGGATCGTCGGGGTTCGTGGCGGCTTCTCCCCTGTGTTGCGTGAGGTGGAGCCGGTCGTTGATCCGGCCGGTCAACGGGTCGGGCGTGTGTTCGTCCTCGGCTTGCTCCGCGGCTCGTATGACATATGCCGGTGTCATGTTGAACTTGCGGAGCAGCTGCCGGTCCTGCTTGTTGAACCCGTGGTCGTCGACTGGGTCCGGGTCCGGTGATCGCATGTTGTTGGTTGTGGTCATGAGGGTCACTCCCCCGTGTTCGGCTGGTCGACGGCATCGGATCCCGTGGGCGCACTGTTGGGTCGGGTGTTGACGGTCGCGTCCTTGAGAGCACGGAAGCGTTGGTCGAGGCCCATGCGCAGCCAGCAGTAGGCGGTGGCCTTGGTGTCCTCGAGTGCGTCGTGCGCGTGGAACCGGTACCCGTAGTGGGTGGCGCAGTCGACGAGTTTCTGGTATTTGAACCCGTTGTGTTTGGTGTCGGGTACGGCGGCGATGGGCGCGTATTCGAGCATGACGTCGCTGCGCCATGGGGCGTTCGTGATGTCGCGGATCACGTAGCCGGATTGTTCGAGGAGTCGTTCGTCGAACCGGAGATTGTAGCCGACGAGAACGTCCGTGTCACGGAAGATCCCGTCGAGTTCCGTCTTGTACGAGTACAGGGGTTTCTCGTCGGCCACATCCTCGGGTGTGATGCCGTGGATTTTCTGTGCTTCAGGCCATGCTGTGTGGGTGACGGGCTTGAACCGGTGGTTGAACAGGACGCGGCCTTGTTCGTCGGTGATGGCGAGGGCGAGGACTTCGTCGTCTGGGCCGGTGCCGGTGGTTTCGGTGTCGAACACGCGGACCACGGGGTCGGTGCGTTCGACGCGTTCCCGGAACGGGTTCCCGGCGCCTGCGCTGGTGTTCATCCATGCGGGGATGCTGATCCTTGCGGGCGCCCCGCCTTCGGGAGCATGGGGTTTGTATGTGTCGGCGATGCGGCGGGCGCCGTCCATGCCGGGGTCGTTCAGGTTGATGGTTTTCGTGACCGAACCTTGGGCGGAGGGTCGTCCGTCCTTGCGGATGTGTCGGCAGACGACCCGCATCCATGAGGGCGTGGGCGCGTCCAATGCGAGGAGTTCCGTGCCGTTCGGGGTGATGGCGCGTTCCGGGATCCATGTGTAGTCGATGATGGCTTCGCTTGCCTGGTAGGAGCGGTTGCCTGTGGTGAACAGGAACCGGTCGTTTCCCGTGAGTGTGACGTGGCAGCGGGTGAACAGGTTCAACGCGAGTGGTGTCTCGTATGTGTGGTCGCTCATGAATGATTCCTTTCCCTTAAAAAGAGGTTGTAGCTGGAGTGGCCCCGCGTGTGCGGGGAGGGAGCGGGCTCTCGGTACGGGTGGTCTATCCCCGCGTATGCAGGGAAGGTTTGTGGCCGCATCGGATGATGTGCTGGTCGATGGGTCTATCCCTGCGCGTGCGGGGAAGGTTGTCAGGTTTCGGCTACGATATCGGCCGTCAAGGGTCTATCCCCGCGCGTGCGGGGAAGAGTCGGCTTTGCCGAGGTCGGTCCGGGTTGGATTCGGGCTATCCCCACGTGTGCGGGGAGGGTTCGGCTGGAAACTCCCTAGTGCCGAGAGGGCTATCCCTGCGCGTGCAGGGAAGGTTTAAGTGTTGTCCGTGCCTGCGATGCGGTTGTAGGGGCTATCCCTGCGCGTGCGGGGAAGGTTAGAGGGTTTCAGACCATCGGATTATCCCCGCGTATACGGGGAAGCAGGTGACACTTCCAAGCTGACAGCCTCCGGCCTATCCCCGCGTGTACGGGGAAGTGTGCTGTGGACCAGTCCGCTGTCGTGCCTCTCCAGGCCTATCCCCACGAATGCGAGGAAGATCCGTTGATTTTCGCCGGCTTTAGTGACCATACTGGAAGGGAGGGCTATCCCTGCGTGTGCGGGGAGGCTTCATTCAGTACACGGGGCTTCCGGGCGATAATGGTTTTTGTATGCCGAGTCTGGTCAGTTCCTGCATGGCCCTGTCGAGGGGGATGCGTTCTTGTTCGATTCTGGGCGGGTATCCTTTCCTTGGATTACAGAGGTGTTCGTAGAGGCGCCGCTCCTTGGGGTGCAGTCCGGGTACGGGGTTTGGTTCCCGGTTGCGGATCGGCTTGTTGAACGGGTCAAGCGTCGTGCCGTAGTGCTGGTATTCGTTGTAGGCGTCCATGTCCATGAGAATGGATTCGCAGTCGATGCCGGTGTGGACGCGCAGATCGGAGAGGATCTGCAATCCGTCCGCGTCGATGTCTCCCCAGTAGACGACATGCAGATGGTCGAGCCATGGTATCGCGTTCGTGATGTTCGCCGCCGTGTATCCGTGTCCCCATATGCACAGGCCTTTCCTGATGGCGGGCATCATTCTGTAAGTGGCTTTGTTCTCGATGATGATCGCCGTTTCGAGGCCTAGGTCACGGCCGCTATCCCACGGTTGGCCTTCCACGATCAGGTCGGGTTCGCTGGCATACATGGGGTCGAGCAGACGGAACCGGAACCGTTCGCCCGTTGGATGCCGCAGTCCGAGCGTGTCCTTGCCAATGAGCCGTGTGATGGCTTTTTCGCGTCGGTTGCCGTCACCGTCGAGGAATTTGCCGCTGAACCCGGCCAACGGCACTTGGCGGGGGTCCATGCCGGTCACGTCGTGGGTTGCGAAATAGGCTGCGGCGTCCATGTCGAGGATGAACGCGGTGTCATCGTCCCGGTCCGAGGGTTTGAGTGTCCTGACGAACGTCGCCGCCTCCTCGAAGGATGTGTGGAATCGTTCCTTGACCTGTGCGATGCGATGGCGGATGGTCAGGTAACGTTCCGCGCGCTCGTCGCCGGCCGTTAGTCGTAGGGCTGTGTCCTCATTGGGGATGGTGACCCGTTCGACCAGTTCCACGGGCACGCCGATCATCCGGTTTCTCACGGACAGCGTGCATCCCGCCTGTTCGGCCATCCGGCGCAGCTCCCGGTCCGCCGTCAGGTAGGTGACGGCGTCCTGTTCCAAGGTGTTTCGGGACGGGAGTCCCACGGGGATGTCGTACGGCCATGCGCCGGCCGGGTCGTAGGCGTGCGCTTCGAGCCGGCGGGCGGTCATGTTCTTGATGTCATGCGTGGTTTTCACCGTCGGGTTCCTCCCGTCCGAGTGCGATGGCTTCGATGGGGTCGATCCGGGATTTGCCGGTCGACAGGTTTTTGCGGACGACGCACGCCTTGTTGGAGAGGGCCATGATTTCGCTGACCTTGCTGTTGGGTGTGGCGGCGATGATCTGGAATCCTAGGGCGGACAGCACTTTCATGGCGCGGCGGGTGAACTGACGGTCGGCCTTGGTGAACGCTTCGTCAAGGAAAAGCGTCGTATAGCTTGGTTGGGCGTCGATGTCGCCGCCGCCAAGCTGGTAGACGAGCGCGGCCCCGTACACGAAGCTCGTGAACTCTTGGAGCGCGCCACCGCTTTTGCCACCGGTCGATTCGATGCGTTCGATGACGCCGTCCTCGTATTCCACGATCGCGGGGAATCGTGACCTACAGCGAGGGTCGAGGTTCCTGGCCCCGTACCGTTCGAACGGGCCCTGCTTGTCGTTGATGCTGTCCAATTCCTGGCGAAGCTTGTCGACCATGGGACGGCATTCGGCGAACAACCGTTTCGTTTCGTCGTCGCTGCGATCCGGGTTCCGTTGCGCGTCGGTGAGCCTGTTGATGATGCGCGTCAACGCTCCCCTGAACGTCTTGTCGGGATCGTTCACTTCCGGTTGGATGGTCAGCCGGCCGTGTTTCGCCCCGTAGCGGAGTTGGCTCATTTTCTGGTTGATGAGGGCGAGCTTGTCGATGACGTCCTCCTTGTCGCGTCGCAACGCGTTGTTGAGGCTGACGAAGTCACGGTACAGGTCGTCGACCTTGCTCCTGTATTCCTCGCCGAGCACGCCGGGCGCCGCTTGGGTGCTCACGATGTCGCGTTCCCTTGTGAAATAGTTCCGGTCGCCGACCGTCGCGGTCACCCGGTTCTCGTCCGGCTCGTATTCCCGCAGGTAGGCGTCCATGAGGGTTTCGACGGTTTCGCGCTGGGCGTCCCTGTCGCGGTCGGCGTCGCGTTTTCCTTTCCTGATCGTGTCGGCGATCATACGGTTGATGGCGCCGTCATGCGTGCCGATGATGTACCGGGTCCGGTCGGCCGCTCCCCCGTCACCGGTCATGGGCACGGCCTTGTATGCGGCGTCGAGAATCATGCCCGTCTCCTTGGTGAGGATGGTCTCCGTCCCTTCCATACTGGTTTCGGGATGGCGTTCGAGCCATTCGCCGGCCTGATGGATCGTGTTCTGGGTCGCGGCGACTAGGTCGCGGGCGCGGGCGGCCTCGTCGGACGCGTTGCGCTGCCTGATCCTGGCTTCCTCGACCATGTGTCCCAAGCGGATGACGTCCGGGTCGGATTGCAGGGAGTCGATCATGGTTTCGATCCTGTCGACGCGTTCGAGGGCGGACTGTTCGTCCACGTCCGTCCATGTCACGCCCTCGATGAGGGTCGTCAGGGTGTGCGCCGATTCAAGGGATCGACGCTGGTCCAGTGCGGCCTGGATTTCGCCGCTGGTCTGGTCGACCTGCTGTTGGGCGGTGTCGATGCGTTCGCGCAGTTCACGCAGGTACTGTTCGTCGGCGAAGCCGATGATCGACTCCATGGGCCGGTTGTCGCGGGTTTTCAACCCGTGGGAGACCGTCGCCGCACCGTCGTAGAGGAATCCGTCGTCGCGCACCTGCCGGCCGTTGTCGCTGGTGTCGATGGTGTCGACGCAGCGGGCGTCACAGGCTCCCCCGGTTATGGTCGCGAGCCATCCGGCGTACGGGGATCCGGTCCGGTAGACGAGCGTGCCGCTGGCCCACCCGTCGCGGGGCTTCGGGTCGACGGGCATGCCGGTGCGTGCGAACATGACCTTGACACGGCGCAGCCCGTTGGGCTTGATGGCGGCGATGCGTGGCGCGAGCGTGTCCTTCAACGCGGCGTCCACGAGGATGGTGCTGCCGAGTTCCCGGTAGACGGCGTTCACCGCAGTACGCCAACGCTCCTGGTCCTTCGCGACGTCCATGAGCTGGGCGGCGTAGGGGATGTCCTCAACGTTGACGCCGAGGATGCCGGCGATGGTGCGGCGGGTCTCCTCCATGTCCGCGGGGACGCGGCTGTCACCGGCGGCCTGCACCTGGTAGTCGCCGCGCAGCTGGTCGAGGTTCGCGGCCAGGTCCCTTGACTTGACGCGCAGGCCGGTCAGCCGGTTCTCGATCTCCTCCATCCGGGTCGTGTAGCCGGTTTCGTCATGCTGCAGCATGCCGATGTCCCTGTTCCACGCGTCCCCGTCCATGGGCATGGTCCTGCCTGCCTGGTCGAACGCGCGGGCAACGCGTTCGTGTTCCCTGTGGATGCGATCGGCCTGGGCCTGGGCGTCCTCGAGTTTCGCGTTGAGCCGGTCGACCTCGCCGCCTCCACGCTCCTCGTATTCGCGGGCGAGCTCCTCGTACGCGGTGGTCTCGTCCCGGTAGCGGGTTTCGGCCGTCTGGGATTTCGACTGCGCGTCGGCCAGTTCCGTGTCCAACATGCGCCGGCCGTCAACGACCTCGCCCCGCAGGCGGCGTGTGACCATGGTGTCGATGGTGTGGGCGCCTTCCGTGTCGTCCGGGTCGATGCCCGTGTACGCGCCGGCCTGGGTCGCGGCCTCGTCGTAACGGGCGAGACGGTCGTGGAGCCGGTCCAATGCGGCGAGCTGGCGGACGCTGCGTTCCATGGAGTCGAGGTTGTTTTTGAACGCGTCATAGTCACCGACCGTCTGTTCGGCCTTGCCGATCGCGTCCGGCACCTCGAGGACGAGTGACTTGAACACGCCGTCGCCGTTGCCGGTCGCTTCGGATGATTGGACCTTGGCGAGCAGTCGGCATGCCTTCTTGGTCAGGCCAAGCCTGCCCCACACATAGTCGTGGCATTTCTCGCCGGACTCGTAGGTGCGGCATCCGGGGTACGCGTCGGCCAGTTTCGACGGGGTGATGCTCGTGCCCCGGTACGCGTCCATGATCCGAGGGTCGATCCTCGAATCCCATGACAGCCATGTTCTTTTCAGTTCGTTGACCGCGCCGCCCGCCGGCAGTGTGAGGAACATGCCGAACGACAGGATGGCACCATCGTTGTTCTCGTATGTTTCGATGACGGCACCCCACACGGGTGCGGGTTCGCCGTTGAGACTGCCGCGCAGGTATTCCGTCTCCTTGCCGTTATTGGACATGTTGCCGAGCGCGCCTTTGAGGTACGAGTAGATGCCGCGTTCGGACCGGCCACCGTTCGACGCCCGGTTGTACCCGTATCCCGTCGGATAGAGGACCGCGGTATGGCTGTCGAGGAGCGTGGATTTGCCTGATTCGCTGTCGCCGGCGACGAGCGTCATGATGGCGCCATCATCGTACGCGGGCGTGAACTCATGGTAGCCGTCATAGCAACCCCAGTTGACCAGTTGGGTGCTTTCCAGCCGCCACTGGTCGCCGATCATCGTCTGGATGGTTTCCCCGCTCATCGCATGTCCTCCGTTTCGTCCTGGTTGTCGTCGTCGTCAATGTCGTCGAGGTCGTTGTCGTCCTCGTCCATGTCGCCTGTGGTCGGGGTGAGGCCTCCTTGTTCGAGGGTTTTCCTGGCGGCTTCGAGTGTTTCGTCGGACAGTGCCACGGGCACGAGCACCGTCACCGTCCACCGGTCCTCCACCTCTTTCATTTCGGTGAGGTATTTGTTTTTCACCAGGGCTTGGATGATGGTCCTGATGCGTTTCTCGGCCCGTTTCATGTCGCTGCGCCCAGAAAACGCGCCCGCGCCCCTGGTCATGCCTTCGAACAGTTCGTCGAAGTCGACCGTGACCGGCCCGTCGCCGTCATGCTCGTCGTAGCGTTCCGCGAGCAGTATCAGCATCTGGAACTCCTCGGGACGGAGTCTCTGACGCCTTTTCAGACTGGGCATGCCGAGTCCGGGCACGTCGACCGGGTGGGCGGTCATGACCTTGTATTTGCGGTTGACATGCAATTCGAGCAGGTCGTCGTGCAGCGAGCGGACGACCTCGTCATGGTATGTTTCGGCCATGTCGTACAGGTCGCCGTCGATGTACTTTTCCTTTGGGGCTGTTAGACCAACGTGTTGGTTTTGATTCAAATAAGGTGTGCCCACCGGTTACGCGCCGGTGGGCACACCTTGTCTTATCCGTTTGAGCTACCTCTGGTTATGCAGGTCAGAGAAGCACATCGAGGAGCCAACTGGTCCAACCAGTGGCCTTCTCGCTTGCGGAGGTCTGAGCGCTCTTCTTGAGGTTACATTCCTTGCAGAGCATCTGGCAGTTCTCCGGAACGGTCTTTCCGCCCTTGGACCACGGAATGATGTGGTCGCCGTCCATCTTGCTGAAATCGAACGTCTTACCGCATGTAGGACACTTATGCCCTTGTTTCTCGTAAGCAGCAAGCTTAGTTGCACGGTCGAACTGACGGATAGAAAGGTTCTTCACATCACCGGTCAGTAGGAACGGGAAGATGCCTCGCTTGTTTGTCACGTCCTCGTCCCCCATGAGCTTGGCCGTGGCTTTCTCCAGCTTCTTGGGGTCAAGGTCGGTGCGGTTCTTGTTCTCGTTGTAGTAGATGCCCCACGGCAAGCCCTTCATTTCCTTATAGTACTTGGTGAAGGTCGCGGGAATCCAATCGATGACGGAGCGGAAGTAGTTCCAAAGGGCTACTGCGTTCGCGTCGTACTGGTGCTGTGCCATGTACTGCTCGATGTTGACGTTCTCGGCTTTCGCGGCCCAGTTAATCGCGGTTTGGAGATAGTCCTGCCGGATAGCGTCACCTTTCAGGTAGTCGCCAGCGATTTTGTATGCGGGGCCGCTGGTCTTACTGAAGTAGCGTTTAGCGTCGCTGACCCATGGGCCGGCGTACACCGCGTTGCGTAGCTCCTGGTCGGTGAGCTGCTCACCCGCGATGTTGATGATTCTGAACCAGTCCAGCTTCTCGCTGTCCGTGCCATCGCACACGTACACGAACAGCTCGTAGTCGAGTATCTTGTCCTTCAAATCCTGCGGGAGGTTGTCGAAGTACTTGTCATCCACGGAATAACTACCGTCCACGTACTCGCAGAGGCTGATGGTACGCTGCTGTCCGTCCAGCACCTCGTAGGTCTCCTCGTCATCCTCATTCTTGCCGGTCTTGCACCAGTACATCACGTTCAACGGCAGACCCTTGAGAACCGTGCGGATAACCTCGTCGCGCTGCTTGTCCTTGTACACGAACTCACGCTGGTACGGAGGCCGGATGTCGAGCCGAGCATGATAGCCTCTGACACCTTCCTCGTCGTTGTTGAAATAATCGTCGGTCACGTCACGGACGGTGACGGTGCGCTGCTCAATCTGCATTCAATGCTCCTTTGTCGGTCTCATCCGGGTTGAGGGGGAAACAGTCAAAAACGCCCTGCGGATGCTTGTTTCGAATGAGAATACGTGCATAGACCTGCACAAATATGTCATCGTCGATGCGGTAGTAGGTACTATCCTCCGGAGCTTCCCTCACCTTCAACGCCGGGCCATCATTCAGCTTCGTTACTAACGACTCCTTACCCATCTTGCTGATTTGAATCTGCCGGGGATATACCTTCGTGCGGAGGGACATGTCACCAGCACCGGCCTTAGCGATACCAACGATGTCAAATTGGTCAGGACTGTACCTATCAAGGAACGTGATTGGAACACCCATCAGCCCGGCATAATCCTCCGGAATGTCAGCTGTCTTGCTCACCTCGATAGCGTCATAGTTGTCATACTTTGGGTAATCCGACTCGTGCCCAGCATATTTCCGGACGAGAATCATCTCTTCGTGACGCTTACCGATGTCCAAATTCGTGAACCATGTGACATTTCGGAAATGGACAAGGCCTTTTTCCGGGTCATACACCCCATTAGCGAAAGCGCGCGCATTTTGCGGGGGAATCTTGAAGTACGAATTGCCGTTAGCGAATCCGTACCCGAGCCATAGCCCTCCATTCATGATGTACGGGAAGATTTCCTTGTACGTAATAGCGTTCTTACTACCGATTATGATGAACTTTTTGTCATGCTCCATGAGCTGAGCCACATACTCGCGGAACAAGGAGAATGGTGGATTAGTCACCACGATGTCAGCCTCATCCAGCAGAGCCACACATTCCTTCGAACGGAAGTCACCATTCCCCTCAAGCTCAGTGAGCTGGTTCTCCCCGTCCTTGAATAGATTCTTCACGTCCAGCATGTCAATACCACCGTTACCGGTGGTATCGTGAACCGTGGTAACCACGGCCTTGTAAGGCTTGCCCCGTTTCCCCTCATCCTGAGCCGTATCAAGTTTGAGAACGTCAAATAGAGACAACTGCCGATTGGCTATCGGTGAACCGTCATAACATGTCGCAATGAGCTTCTTCAGCTTGAGTTTGTTGAAGTTCAGCACGAAGTACTTGAAGAAGTTGCTCTCGAACGGATCGTCGCAGTTGCAGAATACCGTCTTGCCTTTGAAGTGTGCACGATAGTGTCGCATTTCATTCTCGATGTCGCTGAGCTGTGTGTAGAACTCATCCTTCTTGGCCTTTGCCGCAGCGCTAAGTACGCTTTTCCCAGACATCACTTATCACCTTCTTTGGTGATAGTGATGGGCTTTCTGATCGGGGTCAGCAGGCCGTTATCGCTTGCCCCCCCCCCGCTTGCTTATCATCATGGGGAGCCTACTCCTTCTATCGGTTGCTCTCGTCGGTTTTGTCCGGCTTGATGCTCATGTCGATGGGCAGTCCCTGTTCGCGCACGACGGCCTTGAGGAAGATGGTGACGGCCCCGGACAGGCTCAGGCCGAGTTCTCCAAGCACCTTGTTGGCCTCGTCCTTCAACTCTGGGTCGATTCTCATGGTGGTGGTCGGCACGCTCATAGGGTTGTCCTCCAATCGTGTGGTAGCTACATCGTAGTACATACGGTTGGATGATGCTGGTCATGCTACCAACTGGAGTGCGCATATCTAAGAAAACGCGGGTAGCCAAACGATGGGTCAGATGGGCATGGGCATGTTGATGTAGGCACTGCGGGTGCGCCGGTACGTGCCGCCCCTGACCTGACGGCCCATCGTGCGCTGCTGTTCGGTGGGCCTGCTCTTGAATACCTCAGTCCATTGGAACCACGAGAGGTAGGACTGGAGGTGCTTCGTGGATACGCCCTTGAACGGCTTCATGAAGTCCTTGAGCCGGGCGTGCAGGGAGTTGACCCGGTTGATGCCGTGCTCCGTCGCGTCGGTCTGCTTCAACTCGGCCCCGAGCCGCTTGAGCACGGCGGGGTACGAGCCGGCCTTGTCGGTGACCACGAGCGCTCCGGCACCGATTCGACCGGTGAGCGCGCGGAGGGCGCGCGCCTTGCCGAGCAGCCCGCGCCCCGCGACCACGAGGAACGACGCGCCCTTGTCATCGATGCCGGTGACGACGCACACCTGCTCCTTGCTCAGGCCGCGTTTCGAGGCCTTCTTGCCGCTCGTCCGCGCCGGGCGGGGCATCGTGAGTTTCGAGTTCGCGTGCCCGTACCCCTTGTAGCTGTCGCGGAAGTACGTCTCGTCAATCTCCACACGGTCGCCGGCCCCGGTGTTGAACGCGGGGTTGTACCGCTTGATGCACTCCATGACGCGGTGGCGCATGAACCATGCGGTGCGCAGGCATACCCCGCACTTGTCAGCGCAGTCTCGCAGAGAATCCCGGCTGATGAACGACTCGATGAACCGCATCCACACGTCGTCCGGCAGCTTGGACATGCCGAGGACCCGGCCCGTGGTCGCGGTGAACGTGCGCTTGCAGTCCTTGCAGTACCAGCGCTGTTTTCCGGCTGGGGTCCTGCCGTACTTCTGGACCGCTATCGAACCGCAGCGCGTGCAAGCGCTGGAGGGCAGCTCCTGGGAACCCGTGCCGAACATGTCCTCGTACACGATGGAACGAAGGGTCTCAATCGCCCGGCGGCGCTCGTCGTCATCCAGCAGCGCGAGGCCGTCCCGAACCCCGCTGACCAGTTTTGCTGCCCCGCTATGCCTACCCATAGCCCCATTGTAAGTACTATGTAGCTACTTTGCAAATCAAAACCAACACGTTGGTCTAACAGACCCTTTCCTTTTTGAGCTTGATCGCGGCCCTGCGCGCGTCCGCGGGCATGCTGCTGGTGTCGCCCTCGAACAGGGCGTTCTCGTTTTCCTCGTCCTCGATCATCGTCATTCTTCCTCCTTGATCGTTTGTTGGAGCGTGTTCATGGGGATGAGCATGCGCGCTCCAGCCCATGCCGCCTTGTCCCCGTCACCGGTGTTGCCCATCCAGACGGTCTTGTCCCCGTCGTGGATGGTTTCGAACTGTTCGAGCAGTCCGATGATTTCGCAATCGCGCCGGTCCTTGTCCGGGAGCCGGTTGAAGCTGGCGACCATGTCCACGAGCCCGTCGCTCATGACCGGGTTCGCGATGATGAGCGATGCGATCCTCACCCAGTCGGGGCCTCCCTGTTCGATCATCTCGACGAGCGCCCGTTCTCCCCCGGCCTTGTCGACCTCCTGTCCCGTCAATGGCGGGATGGTTTGCGGAGTCGGTGGCCGGTCCGTTTTCGTGGCCAGTTCGGAGGCGATGACCGGGTCGTATACGGGAATCGGTATGCGCGTGGTCTTGCCGGCCTGTCCGGCCAATGCGAACAGGCGATCCAACGCTTCCCGTCTCACCCGGTATCTCGTGGTCAACCGTTGGCCCAGTAGTCGTGTCTTCGCCTGTTCCGACCTGCGGCGTTGGTCAGCGACCGCGTCGATGCCCGTGTAGATGGCATCCATTTCCTTGCGGGTCATGGCGAACATTCGGCTGGTTTTCTCGGTCATGTACGGGGAGGATTCGATCGTGTCGAACCATTCGTCGATGCGTTCGCGTCCACGGTCTTCCATGAAGCTGTCCCATGTTTCCTGGAAGCGTTGGCCGTCACGGGATTCCCGCATGCCCCGCTCCTCCTGCTGGTACAGGCGCAGATTCTCCTCGACGGTGATGTCCCCGTTCTGCATGCGGGCGAGGATGTCGTTGCCTGCGTCGCGTTCGCGTTGGACGAGTCCGTGGAGTTCTGTCGGGATGCCGATGATCATCTTGCGGATCAGGTTGATGGAGTCCTCGACCTCGCGTTCGTTCATCGCGGCGTCCACGCCGCCCCGCTCCAGATCGCGGATGCGCTCGTCCAGTTCCCTGCGCTGGCGTTTCAGATCCCGGATGCGTTGGACCGTGTCCGGGTTGAACCGCAACGCCGTATCCCTGACCAGGGTCAGGATGCCGTTGCTCCACGCGCCCGACAGCGTGTTCGATCCGGACAGGAACCCGTCCACCGTCGCGATCGCGGCCATGGCCCTGAGCGTGATGCGGTACGTGTACTGACGACGGTACATGTCCCGGTGGTTCTCGAGCCATGCGTAATCGCCTTCGGCGACGCGCGTGAGATCCTGGAGGATCTCATCGGCCTTGTCCTCGACGTATTGTCCGTCGGACAGTTCGATGATGCCCTGATCCACGTATTCCCTGACCGCCGAGACCAGTCGTCGCCGCAACTCGTCCTGTGGGAGTTCGCTGTCGAGCGGATCGAAACACGCGCGTATGATCGCGATGTTCCGCAGGGACTTCGTGCGACGCAGCAGCCGGAATTCGCCCAACTCCCACACCGGTTCCATACGACGGTACTGTTCCACGGGATCCCAATGCGTCGCGTTCTCATCCGCCATAGTCAATACTCCTTTCTTTCTCGGGCACCCCACACCAGTGGGGGAACCAATGATCCTGAATCTCCATTCCGGAACCCGGGGAGGGTCATCCCCGTGCCCACGGGGAACCGGTTCGGGCAGATTATCCACGCCGATGAAGGACTACCCCTGCGTGTGCGGGGAGGATGCCAACTTTCCTTAACTTTCCATTCCGGTGTTCTTGTCGCCGTCATCCGTTCGAAAGGAATCGTGAATCGTCGGATTTTCAATCCTTTGTCCATCCCGATGTCCCTTGCGCTAACTTTCCTTAACTTTCCAGATGCGGCAGGGCCACCCCTATGCATGCGGGTAGGATGCGCACCCTAGGGTTGCCCCGTGTATGCGGGAAGTATGCTCTGCGGGTTCCTGGTTTCCGGCTGTTGGCTGGTTGGTTTCCCTGGGTTGCGGCGGTGGTGTTCATGGGGTTCTGGCCACCCATCGGGCGGCGGCATCGCGGTCGGGGATGAGGGTTTCACGTCCTTGGATGCCGGTCGCCTTCCAAGTGTGGTGGCGACCTCGTCGTTCCCTGCTGATGCTGCCCATGGGTTGGCCGTCGAGGGTGACGGCGTAGATTCCGGGTCCGGCTTTGACTAGGCGAATGGTCATTCCTTCGTGTTCTCCTTCCCAATGGTCTGGTCATTGGTGGTGATGGGTTGGCGTTTCTGGTAGGTGCGTTCGGGGTCGAGGCGTTGGCTGACGAGCAACTCGCCTGTGTCGGCGCGGGTGATGGTGATGTGCCCGTGATTGATCGTGAGGATGACGTCGGCGCCGGAGCATCCGGCGATGTTGAATACCAATGCCCGCACTGTGTCGGTGGCGCGGACGGTCAGCTTGCCGTCGTTTCTGACGGTGAGTCGTGTCGGCGGCATGCTTGCGTCCGGGTTGTGTTTGGCCGCGAATCTCGAACGTCGACGATCTTTGTTGATCTCCACGGTGGCTTCCTTTCTTTCGTCTTGCATGCTTTCGGCAGGTTCCGGTCCTCGTACGGTGATGCCCGTGACAGGGATGGTGGCCGTGGCGGGATCGCCTTTGAGGGCGGCGGTAATCATCGGGGTCAGGTATTCGAACTGGGTCACCCATATGGTGTGGTCCACGTCCAGGGTGAGCGTGCCGTTCCGGTAGCCGATCTTGGTGACGTGTTCAGAGACGACGGGGCCGAGTAGCGTTCTCAACCGTTCGCAGATCGTCCGCTCCTGTTCCTTGTCCGTGTCCGAGGATGCGGGCTGCGTGGTCTTGCCGACTGTCGTATCCTCTGGTTTCTGTTCCGGTTTGGTTTCAACGGCTGGCACGACCGTGTAGCGGCATGCGCCGTCGTATCCCATGGACAGTTTCCATGTGAGGTCGTTGACGTCGATGGTGTCCCCCTTGACGAGGGCGCGAACCTGTGCGGGGTCGAGTTTCACGCCGTCGAGACTGGCGGGCATCCATGTGCCGCAACCGCTGACAAGGACCCACTCCCATCCGTTCTTCCTGCGCCGGTTCGTGGAGCATTGGATCGATTTGCCGTTCATGCTGGGGCGGAGGGGCGCGCCGCATTTCGGACAGGCGCCCCAGACTCCTTGGGTTTCACGCTGGTGAGTTTCAATGGCGCAGCAGGCTTCGAACTTGCTGACGGGCGTGATGCGTTTGAAGTCTTCCGGGGTGAGCAGCTTGCGTAGGTAGCGCATCTGCGCGTCGGTGGCGGGTTCGCTCCCCCAGTCGCCGACCTTGTTCTTGTCCCACAGGCTCAAGCTCTTACGCGCTCGTGTGTCGTCGAGGAGGATCCGGTGGACGGCTTCGTCGGCCTGTTCGATGTCGGGGTATTCGCGGGTGATCGTGTTCCTGCCGTCGAGGATCACGGTCGCGGTGACATGGTCGACGAGGTCCGGCGCGGTGAGCGTCGCCTTCCACCCGTCCCCGGACACCGAACGTGTACCGTCGGGCAACGTGACCCATGCGATGTGCAGGGGGCTGTCGAGCACGTTGATGCGTCGGGCGCGCAACACCCACCCGTACGGGGTGTCGCATGCTTTCTCGATGCGTTCGGCGAGCCCCGTGAGACTGCCGTCAAGCACTTTGGACTTGCGGGCGGGTTCGGGCAGTGCGCTTTCGTCGATACCGAACAAGGTCGGCGGGGTGCACAGCCGCTTGTCGTCGCTCGTACCAACGCAGTCGATGAGCCGCAGCATCTCCTTGCCTTTGGCGGGACGCAGTCCTCTACCGACCATCTGCGTGTACAAGGTGTCGTTGCTGGTCGGGCGTGCGATCAGCACGGTCTCGATCAACGGCAGGTCGGTCCCTTCCGTGAACACGGAAAAGTTGATGAGGCAGTCGAATTCACGGTTCGTGAACGCTTCGATGAGGCGGCGGCGTTCGTCCGGCGGCGTGGTCCCGTCGATCACGTGGCTGGACTCGATGAGTTCGGACAGCGCGTGCGCGTGCTGGACGCTGGACGCGAAGATCAGGGTCTGGCCTTGGTGGAGTTCCTTGTAGGCGGCGACGACCTGCTGGTTGGTGCTCGCGGTGTCGACGACCTGTTCAAGGGCGGCGTGTTCGTAGTCGCCGCGCGTGCGTTTGACGTTGCTGGTGTCCCAGGAGACGCTGACGCGGCGGGCGTCGATGTCGGTGAGCCAGTTGTGCTGGATGCCCCATTTGAGGTCGCGTTGGAAGATGATGTCCTGGTAGACATCCTTGAGGCCACGCTGGTCGCCGCGGCGCGGGGTCGCGGTCAGGCCGATGTGCTTGGCGGGTTTGAGCCAGTCGATGATGCGACGGTAGCTGTCGGCGAGGGCGTGGTGGGCTTCGTCGGTGAAGATCGTGTCGAACTCGCCCGGCTTGAACCGGTGGAGGCGGTTTTCGCGTGACAGGCTTTGCACGCTCGCGCTGACGACCTCCTCGTCCTCCGCATGCTCTGGGCCCTCTTCGAACCCGACGGGCACGTCATAGTATTTCGCGGGCTGGTGGACGAGTTCGTCCCTGTGGGACAGGATCAGGACACGGCCTTTCCGGTGGTAGGCGGCCATGGTCACGGTCTTGCCGAGGCCAGTGGCCATTTGGACGAGGTGGGCGCCGTCGGGAGCCTGTTCCATCGCGTTCACGGCCTCGAGCTGGTAGTCGCGCAGTTGCCGTCCGGCCACGGTACGGGGTTCCAGCTCCCCTGTCGTCTTCGTTCCCGTCGTGCTGTCCGCCATGATGTCCCGCTCCTCCCTGAAAGCCTTGTGTAAGTAGTGTTCTCGTACGCGAAGCATGCCCCCGCGTCCTGTCGTACACACCCCTCCCATGCCCGATAACGTTCGGTCTGGGTGACGTCATTCATTGTCGGTTTTCGATCAGTAGAACGCATTTGGATGCGATTGGATATGATTGGATGCTTTTAGCATGCGATTGGATTGGGCTCGCAAGGCATCATGTTTTTCCCGTCTCGGCGTGTCGCGTGGGGTGTGTCCCGCGTCCGTGCGGGCGAGTGAACGATGAGAGGGTCCGACGGGGAGGCGCTGGCCGGGTCATGGCGGTGCTAAGAGGAACGTGCCGCTGTTCCGTGCCATCGTTGCCCGTCCCGTCCGTCGTGTCATCATGTATGGCTGGTTGTGCCTTGTATGGCCGGGAGGGTGGCGTTGACGCCTGGCCCGTCGGACTCGTGTCCCCGGCGGGAGTCGAACCCGCCCGGCCCAGTCTGGTTCCGGTGATACGGCCCGAGAGAGAAGAAATGCGAAAACAGAGAGGGTCGTGTCGTCGGGGCTGGTCCGTGCCTCGGTTTCGGGGGACGGATTTGGGATCCGTTTCGCGCGCCGGTCGGATCCCGGTCCGGCAGTGTGTCCGCCGCAGCGGCTGACGTGCCCGCGTCCCGGCCCGGCCGTTTTTCCAGGACGGCCTGTCTGGGGGCTGGTGGCGCGGTGTTGGTTGCTGCGTTTGCGCTTACGCACCGGTTGCCCGGTTCGTCGAGCCGATGCCGGGGCATGATCCCGGGTCTGACGCTTACGAGGCGCCTGCTCTTGGCCAGTTGAGCTACATCGGCCGGTGGCCCGCGCCGCGGATCCCCGGAAAGGAAGCACATGACGATTGCGACGTGGGCCGTGGATGCCATGGGCGCGGGCGTCCGACCGGGGTCGGCGCTGGGGGATCATGGGAAGGCGTCAAGAAGAAGGGAGAACCTTCCTCCCCGCCCATCGTTCCAGGTCACGGCCCCGCCTTCGCGGTGGGGAAGGAATCGGGTTTCCTGTCGGCCGTACCCGGTGGCGTTGACGCCGCCCCTGATCGGATGCCCGCGCCCGGGCATCGTGTCCCCGATGGGATTCGGACCCATGTCCTCCCGCTCCGGAGGCGGGCGCCCTGTCCACTGGGCCACGGGGACGTGTTCCCGACGTTTCGCGCGACGCCCGTCGGGATGGCGTCCGGCCCCCGCCGCTTTCGGGGCCTCTAGCTACGTGCTTGTGCGGCTGTGGTCTGTTGCGCTTACTGGCCACGGGAGTGTGGCCGGTCGTGCCCTCACGAGGATTCGGACCCCGCCGACGTATGATCCATGTCGTCGTCTTGAGCCTGGAAGGGCGGTGCCGTCCGGTTAGCCTATAGCAATGAGTAGAACCCTGTTAGTCGGGACGGACGGCGGTCCCGAAAGGATGATTTATGGTTGGGAACCAGTTCAAGACCAGGCACGCGCCCCTGTTCGGGACATCGCGGCATTCCAGTGGATTCCCCATACTGGCGGAATCCTATGGAACGACGCAGGAGCGGCGCATACCCTGCCTGTTGTGTTCCCGGGAAGTCCAGCCGATACCGGTTCACTCGCGTGTACCCGTATCGTCCTTGTTCCCTTCATCACTGTCACCGGACCGTATTCCGGTATCGGCGATGGCCATGGACAGGAGCACGGTGGCGAGCAACGTCAACCGCGACACCAGGCCGGACATGTCCCGCATGGGGTGGCTTGTCAGGTCGATCCCGTAGACGACGATCATGACGATGTCCGCGATGGCGAGCAGGCCGCTGACGATCGCGACGACCGCTTCCGCGATGAGCGCGAGCGTTTTCATCCGTTGCCGGTTGGACGGCAGGATCCTGATCCGGCGGATCAGCAGTACGGCCACGATGAGGGTGATGACGGAGGCGAGGGTGGCGAGCAGGTCGGTCCAGTTCATGGGGAGACTCCTTCTAGGGTTCGGGGGTGGAGGCCACGTGCGCGTACTGGTCGAGCAGGGCCTGTGTGGCCTCCATTATCTCCTTACGCGTCCCATGGTCGATATTCTCGAACGGGAGGGCCTGCCGTACGTTGCCGGTCACGTACTCGTAGTGCGCTTGGGCGACTCGTTCGAGGAGCCTGCCGCGGACCGGACGGGTGCGTGCCGTCTCGTACGCGTCGGCCACGATGTTCGCGATCCCCTGGATGTCGGGGAGACGGTGTTCGCGGGCGATCATGGCGACCACGCCGGCCGCGTACTCCTCGGCCTCGTCACGGGCCGGGCTTTTCACTCCCCCGCTCGGATACGATGTGGACTGCGGGTCGGGCACCGGGTTCATCATCGGATCCTTCTTCCTTTCACATCGACCACGTACCGGGGGCGGGCTTCGATGAGCATGGTCGCATGGCATGAGCGGCATGCCGTCTCAAGGCTCCCGTCGACGCGGATCCTGCGCGCCTGGGTTTCGTCGAGGAGCGTGTCCGTGCCGCACGCGGGGCAACGGACCGTTCTCGTCGACGGGTCGGTGACGGCGCTTGTACGGGTGAACCGGTCCCATGCGAGCGACAGGGCGTCGAGGATCAGATCCACGGTCATGGGATCGGGGTCGGTGACGGGCATGCCGTCCGGCCCCACGTATACGGCCGCGCTCCGTTCGCCGAGCGTGATCAGCACATGGCCGTTGCCGTTGTTTCCCTTGCTCATGCGCGGTGTCCTTTCAACCGGTCGAGTTCGCGTTCGAGTTCGACGATCTCACTGCGGGTGATCGTACGGTACGGGTGGGGTGCGGTGACGCCCATGCGGCGGGCGAGTTCGACCGCGTCGTCCACGCTGATCCGATGGTCGGCGGCGAACGCGATGAGCGTGCCGTTGCTCCGGTTCCTAGCCAACGACGCTCACCTCATTCCCGTGACGTACGGCATGCCGGGCAGGGCCGGGGCGGGCATGTCGTTGACGACGTCCATCAGCCAGCGTTCCGCGTCGTCCAGCGACGGAAACATCCTGTTCTGCACCTGGTCGGTGCCGTCGGGACGGGCGACGCGCAGGGTCGCGACATACCCGCCCATGGGGTTCTGGGCGACCGCGCCGTGACGGGTCGGGGTGGAGGGCGTGTGCTCCCACACCGGGGGCATGTTCTTCAGGTACGGTCCGGTGATCAGCATGATGCCAACGCTTTCTCGAGTTGCTCCTCGGCGTGCTCCGGATCCGGGTAGCCGCCGGTGGAGAAATGCCTGGGATTCAGGCAGCGGATGGACCAGGTGGTGCGGGCGGTCGCGTTGTCGACCGCCGATTTCACGACAAGCGGCTGCCCGCAGTTCGGGCAATACCAGGAATGTTTCATCATGATTCGGGGATGCTCCTTAGATTTCCGACTGGGTGATGGGGAGTCCCTACCGTCATGGACGTCTTGAGAATCCAATGCCCCGGCCGTCGACACCATCCCGAACCCCCGCAAACCGTCTACGGGATGGGATGCGATGCATGCGTACTGCCGGGGCGGATCATCCCGCCGTCTACCGGACTTCCCACACGTTCCACCCCTCCCACCCGGTCTATCGGCCGATTAGCCATGCAGGTTTCCCCCATGGTGGAATCCCATGCGTGCCGCGGCTTCCTTGCCGTCGAACACGCTTATTCACGAGGGGTTAGATGAGGTCGTCGTGTCCGCCGAAATCAAGGAACACGACATCATTCGCATCGTCACGCGTCCAGTGGATGCGCGGCGCGTTGGGCGACCCCTGTTTGACACAGGACCGCCAAATGGTCCTGCCCCATTCGCCGAGCGCGATCGGAGCGCCATTGCTCCCGTCATGCAAGGCGTGACCCTCGTCAAGCCCTAGAAGGATACGGGTCATGCAACGGATGAGATCATCCGCCCACAGTCATCGCGCGGCCTGACCCGGATACGCGTCCGCGTACGACCAGTGGTCCGGCAGGGGACGTTGAATCTTGTCACCGGGGCCGGTCATGAACGCCCACGCGACCCTGATCGACAGGTCAAGCCACTGCTGGTGCATGCCGGGCGGGAACAGGCTCGCGGCAGGCAACTGCTGTTCCGTGTCCTGCGGGTCGCCCCCGCTGCGTTTGATCTGTCCTTTGAGCCGGTTGTTCTCCCGGCGCAACCGTCGGATCTCGCGTTCCATGGACGGGTCCACCGTCGTCAGATCCCCACCACCCGTATACCGAGCGTGTTCCAACGCCTTGTCGACAATCTGCGTGACCGAATCCCGGTCAGGCAGGAACGTGCGCGCCGCCCCATACGCGGGCACCACGCTCGCGGCGCCATTGAACGCGGTAAGCCTGCCGTTGACAAGGTTCGACAACGTGTTCCCGTACCACGGGTCGGTCAGGAGCGCCACGTCCACGTCGGTGCCCTTAACGCCGTCCGTCACCTCGTACGGGTCAAAGCCGCTGACATGGTTGCGGCTCCTGACGGACAATACGATGATCGTGTTACGCCGCCCGGGATCGAGGATCCGATCCGCGAGACCGTTCAGCGCCGGACTCGTATCGATCTTGCTTAAAGTCATGTCGTGTTCGCCTCCCCTCCGACTGCGAGCTCCTAGTTTTCTTGACCTTACATGCCGTATGCGAGGTACAGGCCGAACGAGACACCGGCGATGGTCGCGCCGATGGCCTGCACCGCGAACACCCATCCGAACTGGGCATTAAGATCACGCCGCTGTTCGACATGGATGCCGATGATGCTGATGATGATCGTCAGGATCAACGATCCCAACGTGACATACGGCAGCAGATGAACGGGGATGGCCTCCATGATACGACCCATGACCGTTCTGATCCGGTCCATGACCTCCATGACCTGGTTCATGACCGCCACTCCCCCATGCCCCCGCTCTCGCCATCGAGGTCAGTGTCAGCGTGAATGAGGTCAAGGAACATGCCGATCATGATCCTGACCGTCATGATTCCAAGGAACGTGAGCACCGCGCCCACGATCAGATGCATCGTCATCCCGCCGGTTTGCTGCGGTGCTCGTCCCGTCAACCGTTGGGAAACGCGCACGCCCTGTCCTGTTTCTACACTGTCGTTCGGCATGATCGCCCTTCCTTCTGTGCAAGCGTGGTTTCGTTGTCGTCACACACCCCCACACAAGTACCGGACAACCTTGCCTGTCATGCCATGTCAGGCAAGAATCCGGTCGGCGATGTCCAGAAGACGCCTGTCCCTATGATCGTGGTCGAACGCTTTCATATGGGCGAGCCAGTCGGGGTCCACGTCAAGCGTCAGGTCAGGGAACGCCGGTTTGCCGTGGATCATCACGGACAGTCCGAACGATTCCGTGTAATGCTCTCCTTGTACGTGGATTCTCCGGTCCAATAGCAGGAATTCCAGTTCCAGGAACATGTTGCCGGTTTTACCAACCTGCAGGTATCCACCATGCCCGGGGATGAGATCCACCTGCGGCATCTTGGCCAGCATTCGTGCGAGAGGACTGTCCGCAAGGATGTATCGTCCTACCAGGTTCTGCGCCATGGCCGCCCAGAACAGCATTTGAGGGAGATTCTGGTAGGTCGCGTCGTAGTAACGCCATCCCTCGTCGTTTCGCCATGCCAGCAGCATGTTCTCGGCGTACGCGGCGCTCATATGGATGCCGGAAAACACCTCCCATGCCCTGACTACCCTGTCGAACTGGGTGCGCATGATTCGGTACATGGCAAGACCTGTCGGATCGGTCGGCTCCCGACGGTCACCGTTGTTCACATGGAGCGGATTCGCATACGGGCAATGCTGGTACGCGAGTTCGTCGTATACCGCCAGTCCGTCGACATCACCCCTGTAGTGGCGTCCGTATGGTTTTCTCCCATGGGATTCCTGTTCGCTCTTGAACAATCCGACCAGAAGGATCGGGTTGTCGTACACAGGGCAGGTAGCATGATACGGCTTAATGAGATCGATCATTGGTATCTGTTGTTGATCCGGTTCCACCATTCATCGGAGAGCTTGGGGACAGCCCCCTCATATTCGGCGAACGCGAGACAGGCAAGGATCGTACGCAAACCGATCGGAAACTGTCGGTCTCCCTGCCGCATGAGGAACACGTAGTCCTCGAGATCGTCCTCGCAGTCGGAATGGTCGATGATCTCCTTGCGTGCGAGAACGGCCTTCTCGCCGATGTCGTTACCTTCGGGATCGTTCATGCTAGTTGTCCTTCCGTTCCATGCCGTGATGGATTCCTTGTTGTTGAATGCTTGTTGTCTTGTCTGTTGATCGGACACTTATTCCAACAGGCTCCTGTCTATCTGGAACACGATCGGAGAATCCCTGTCTCTTAGTTCGAATTCAGCGGTCAGGTCGATACTCGCGCCATGAAGTAGCACATATTCCGGCTGGCTGGTTCGTTGTAATCCTATCCCCCTCTGAAAGGCCATGATCATCGGCGGTATCCTTGTCTGTCCCCGACCGATGCTGGTCACTCGGTAGGTGATTCATATGCTCGTCCCGTTTGTTCCGATCCCCCAATCCATATATTCCACGATGAATGTCCTGGTTTCCACATCGATTTCGATCCTTCCCGACAGCCAATGATGGCTGGATTCTTCAGGCGCGTCCATCGTATTGGCCGGGCATTTGCCATTCCGGTTCTTATCGGTTTTTCCTGCTACTTTCGCCTTACCGCCCAACCGGTGCATCACCGCTTTGACGCCCACCACGATCAGCGCAAACACAAGCAGCAACGGCAGTAGCGTCAGCGCAACCACTGCAAGGGGGAAAATCACCCGAGCCATCAGGAATTCCGCATAGTCCATCATCATCTGATCCACCGTCATATGTATTCCACTCCTTGAAGCCGATCCTGAAGTGTCCTTTACTGTGCTGTAGCCCCGTTCCCGTCACCGTCCCGGCTATTCTCGTCGTTTCCTTGTTCATCGCGCTTCTCATCGTCGTCGGGGATATATCCGGGGGCAGGCTTGGCGAGTTCTCGACGCCAGATGGTCTTGACTTCCTTCCAGAGGCGGAGGAGCCGTCGGATGCTATCGACGACGAGGAGGACGAACATCCATAGGACGCCGCCCATGCCGAACAGTTCGCCGATCCCGGTGAGTATGGTCGCGGTTTGTCCTGCGGTCGGGGTCAAGGTGGTGCCCGTGGCTCCTACGAGGAGTCCGAAACCGATGGCAAGGATCGGAATTCTCAATCGGGAGAACAGGATGCGGTTCTCCTCGCTGTCCCGTTGCTGTAGTCCCACGGTGTCATCCACGTCGATGTCACCCGTGGACGGCTGCTGCCCGCTTGCCGTATCCGCATCAGACGTGACTGAGACATTCTTGTCCTGCGACTGGTCGTCGTCCTGCTTATTGTTCTTTTCCTCGTGGTCTGTCCCGGTCATGGCCGTTCTCTCCTTGCCTTGCGTTGTATGGTGAATCCCTGTCCTTGTGGTCACTCCCCCGAAACCTTGTATCGGAGTATTAGAAGCTGCTGCTTTGTGTCAGTCAGTCCTGCTTCCGTTGTCGTAGTTCGGCAGGATGGTGACGATGGTGTCTTGGATGGTGACATGCCCGTGGACTGGGTGGCCGCTGTCGAGCCATGTTGCGGTGGTGCCGTTCCTGGGGAGAATTGCCCCGCGTGGGATGCGGGTCTCGAGTCTGAACGCGGTGAGGTGGAGGCGGTGTTCGATTTGTTTGTTGAATCGTTGTTCAGGGCTGGGGGTGTCGTCGACGGATTCGACGATGAGAAACAGGTGGGCTCCGGCGAGCAGGGTGAGCGTGGACAGGATGGCGCGTGCGGGCACGTCCATGCCGGTGGCGAGGGCGAGGCCCGCTGCGGTGGACAGGAGGAACAGGAGTCCCGCAGTCAAGGGCGTGCCGGTGCGCGTCCATTCCCATCCTGGACGGAGTCGGACGATCGACTGTTTGGCTTCCTGATCCCGCACCCACGAGGCTAGGTCCACGGTCAATCCTGTGCCGGTGTCGGCTGGTGTCGTGTTCACGGTGTTCGTCATGCGTGTTCGGGGTCGACTGTTTGCAACGGGTATCCGTCCGGCCCGTACAGGCGGACGGACTTGCCGTGGATGGTGATGATGCCTTGGACGAGTCGTTCCCCGTACCGCCAGCAGACCTGTCGTCTGCCGTCCCCTTCGGCGAACGGGTCTTTTCCATCGAACGTGGACAGGTGTTGGATCCCGTACAGGCGTTCGGTGTCGACCAGTCGACTGTGACGGGTTTTCCACGCGCGACGCCGATCCCATTCGTGACGGTTACGAATGAGCATGATGATCCAAACAACCAGGCGTAACAACGCGATCGCGAACAGGATCATGCAGATGACGGTCGCCCACCATGCGATGATCATGGCGGTCTGATCGTGGAGGACACGGGCGGCGGACCGGTAGGCGCGGGACAGGTCCACGCCGAAACCGGCCGTACCTTGCAGGAGGAAGCTCCACATGGGTATGCGCGCGCAGAACGTGTCACGCGGGTGGCCAATGGAACGCAGGGCCGTCAAAGCGAACACGATCCAGATCAGAATGAGCGCGATGGACAGTATGGACGGCCGGAACTCGGGCAGGCTCATTCCCGTCGTCGACGGGTGGATGTTCTGGGTCAGGATCGTGAGGGCGAGGTCCGTGAGCGTGGTGGATGCCGTGTGCATCATTCGGCCTCCGGATCCGCATACGTGCCGCCCGCTTTGAGCCAGTCCACCCAAGTGCCGTACGTGTTGCCATCCGTTCCCGTGATACGCAGGGGGCGCAACGTGTATCCGGTCATACCCCAGTTGCCTTCATACAGGCGGATGACGAGCAGGCCGAGCGCGGTGGTCAGATGCGAGTACGCGCCCTCGGTGTCGTCATCATCCGGCGTGCCGACAAGGTCGAGTGCTTCAGCCGTATGCCAAGCGGCCATGCGCAGGCTGCGTTCCCGTGTTTCGACCGCATGCCGGTTGTACGTGGCCTCGCACCAGTCGATCGCCTCCGGCATACTGTCGAACACGGCGGATACCTCGCCCACGGGCGTGGTGATCACGGCCGTGTACGGCAGGCGTTGGTTCCGGCGGGTGATGCGCGCATGCAAGGCGGCGCATTCGATGACCAGCATCGGATCACCCTCCGATTCGGTCACGATCCAATCGTTCATCATGAGGTCTCCTCCTTGTCGGTGTGGACGCCGGTCAGTCCGGCGTCACGCAGTTCGTCGATGATCTCGTCGATCTCGCTCACGTAGCGGGCGCGCATGCTTTCCTCGACGGTGAGATACGGGTACGGGGCGCCGGTGTCCTCGTCGAGGACCATCACGCCCCACAAGCCGGACACGGGTTCAAGCTCGACCAGCAACACCGTGTGCCATGCGGGCGGGCCGACCGGGCGACGCAGGCAGCGCACATGCCCGTTCTCCGGCACGAACCCCAAGCGGGACAGCACGTCCCCGTCGGGCACCGGGGTGACGCCCATGGGCGTGGTCAACGCGAGCCTGCCCCACGGGCGAGCCGGCTCCTCCCTTGTGGTGTCCGATGGTGTTTCAAACGGTGCCGTCGGCGTCATGTCCGAGTTGGTCGGAGCGGTGTCGGGGTCGTGCCGGAGCTGGTCGGAGGGCTTCGGTGTCGAAGCGACCTTCCTCACATTCCCGTCTTGGTGATGCGGCTCCTGGCTGACTGGTCTGGCGTGGTCTCGGGCGATGCTGGCGATCAGACAGGTGACCAGCCAGATCGGTCCGATCACGCTCAGAACCCGTCCCGCCGTGAACAACACCGTTCGCACGGATTCCATGACCTGCAACGACTGCAGCAGTTCCGCCGCCAGCGTGCATAGGATGCCCACGCCGATGACCGTCACCGGGATACGGCAGGCGACAGCCGCCCGTTTCAACCGGTCAGACCATTCCCGCCCCCGCATCATGCCACTCCCTTATCGTCATGACACAGGTCGAGGAGCGCTTCAAGGTCAATATCCTGGCCGGTCCGGTTCCGGTGGATCTCCCGTGCGGCGACCATGGAAAGTTGCTTGAGGTTACGGTCCATGACCTGACGCTCAAGCAACGTGTCCCATTCGGTTCCCGGGATCATACGACGCAGCGCGTTGTGGTATTGATCGACCGTGAGCATCCGTTCCTTGACCGGCCCGTACGTGTCGACACCCTGCGACGGCGTACGACCCGTCAGTTTCGTGTACATTGCGGGAGACCCGTCGAGCATGCTGGCGAGTACCAGCGCCTCGTCATCGAGATCGCCCTCGGGATCCATGCCGAGACTGTGCATGACCGCCCTCGCCGCGGACTCGTCCCATTCGGGTTTCCTCCATTCGCAGCCATACCCGGCCTGGTGGAACTCCATGTCGTACACGTGCTTCAACGCGTACGCGGCATGGGCCAGCTCCCTGCGCTCGTGCATGCGATGCCACACGCGCAAGCCACTGCACAGCATCGAACAGCAGCCGTTCAACTCCGCTTCCCTGTACTCCATGACCCCAATCCCCCTTTCACTGTCAACGAATCAGCCCGAGGGCAACGATCAACACAACCCACACCAACGCGACCATGACCGTCCAACGGTCAAGGTTCCGTTCGGCCACACCGCTCGACGCCGCGTCAGCCAACGGGCCGGACATGACCATGTCCGACAGGCCACCACCCCGGCCCCGATGCAACAGGATCAGCAACGACAACAACACGCTCAGCACCACCAACACGATCCTGAACACGAAAACCAACACCAACACTGGTCAAACCTCCTATACTGGAAACACCAACACAAATCATGTGGATCAAATCAAAGCGTCTATCGGGGGCAACATCATGTTGCCCCCGATACGAGTTTCTCTATCCGAAGATGAACAGAGTGAGTTTGCCGAGACCGAAGTCTGTTCCGGTGACGAGGGTCATGAGCGCGAGCACGAACAGGAACGCGGCGAGGCTCCATCCGGCCCATTCGCGGGCCGTGGGCGTGACGGTCTTGCGGGTTTCCTCGATGGTCTGGCGGATGTAGAGTCCGATCCTGCTGAACGGGTTGTGTCGTACGGTCGTGGTGTCTGCGGTGTTCATGCTTCCTCCTGTTGGGTGTGTTCCGCCCATGTCCTGATGGCCTGTTCGAATGCCTGGCTCCGGGTCAGGCCGAGCCGTGCCCGTTGTTCCTCGAATCGTTGTTCGATCTCGGGGCCGAGGGTGATGGCGGCGACCACTTTCATGTCGTTGTTCCCTTCGTGTGTTGTTTTCGTGATGAGGCAGTCAGGTAGTTCCCCTAGCAGGAGGTTCTCGTCCACCCTCACGCCGTTCATGTCCTGTGGCGGTTGGGGTTGGCTGTCGCGCCATCGTGCGATGCATCGTTCGACGCGTTTGTGTCCGATGAGTTCCGGGCCGAGGCCTGCTGCACGGAAGATTCTGGTCGGGCTTTCACCCTGTCTGTATGCGGTCATGACCTGTCGTTTGAACTCGTCGGTGTAGAGGATGCGCTGACTGTCTGCCTCGATCACGTTCGGGTTGTTCCTGATGACCGCGAGTTTTTGCTCGTCCAGTATCATTGCCGGTTCCTTTCACTGCTCCCCCGGACTCCGTCGGATCGGGTTTTCGTCTCCATCACCCGACCCGACGGCGATACACAGGTTCATCGGCTCATTTCGTAGAACGGCGCGGTTTCCCTTTGCCTTGTTTCCGGCGCTCGTTTTGCTTGATTTCGTTGACGCGGGACTGGCTGAGGCCCATTTCCTCCGCGATGTCGACCTCGCGCATGTGCAGCACTTCAGACATGTAGAGGATCTTCTCGTTGCGTTCACGCAGCTGCTTACGACTGAGATTCACCTTCGTGTAGATCTTGCCGTCAAGCCCTTGAACAGGGCGCGCGCCGTCACTGCTGTTTCCAGGTTTCCTCCACCGACTGATGGTCGATGGATTGACATCGAAAATCACTGCCAGAGCCTTGGCACTGAGCGCCACCCCTTGGTCGAAACCGAAAACGAGCTCCTTCTTCTCATCCGAAGTTAGACGCATGGCGGCGGGCTGGAAATTGTCCTCGCAGTAGTGTTTCCACCCTTCGAAGCCGTTCTCGTAGCCAAGGGCGATCCACGCTTGCCCTCGGTATGCGTCGGCGATGGCCTCCCTGAGATCAAGCATGCTCTCATGAACCCGGTAGAAGTCGTTTTTGATGCGGTCGGTGAGGATCTGGGCATAGAAACTGCCCATCAGTTTGGAGGTCTCCTTCTCTTGAGTATTGCTTCCTCCCATGTTTTCCTGTCTTTCGATGGGGCCTGTCTCGAGTTGCAGTCGCGTCGGCGCCGTCGGCAACAACGGGTAAGGATGGCAATCTTGGTCGTGAATGTATTGACTCCAGCCGGTCTTGTTCTCTTCGGCCGATGTCGTGTCCCTGGCCGGTTCCCTGCCATGGTTCCTGTGATCATGCTGTCGCTGTACGTGTCCGGTTTCGTTCGTCTGGGTCATGGCGGTGACGAGGTGGATGATCCGTTCGATGCCGTCGCTTGCCGCGTGGAGTTCCTGTGCGATGATATTGAGTTCGTTGATCAGATCGTCGGCGGTCTTATCGTTCATGATGTTCCTGTCGTGATGCCCCGATTCACTGGAGGTCTAGCCTCTATCCCCTAATGAATGTGAAGCATGGTCCGTGTTGTTTTCCGACTGGGGTGCGGCCGGTTGATGGTTGCTGTAGGGTCAGAGGTCGGGAGTGGGTTGAGGTTCGGTGAATCGCGAGTATTGGCCTTCGAAGCGGAGGGTGAAGTCGTTGGGTTGTCCGTTCCTGCATTTGGCCATGATGATGTCGGCCTCGTTCTTGCGGTCGTCCTTGTCGTAGTAGCCGGGTCGGTGCACGAGGAATACGACGTCGGCGTCCTGTTCGATCGACCCTGATTCACGCAGGTCGGAGAGCTGCGGTCGTTTGTCGGCCCGCATCTCGGGTCCGCGGTTCAGTTGCGAGAGGGCCACGACCGGCACGTTCAGTTCTCGGGCGAGGAGTTTGAGCGCACGGGACATCTCGGAGACCTCCTGTTGGCGGCTGTCCAGGTGCCGTCCGGTGGTCATGAGCTGCAGGTAGTCGATGACGACGAGCTTGAGGTCGTTGTTCTGTTTGAGCCGTCGGCATTTCGCGCGGATCTCCATGAGGCTCATGTTCGGGCTGTCGTCCAGGAACAGGGGTGCGTTCTCGATGTCATAGAGCAGGGTGTTCATGCGATGCCATTGCTCGTCGGTGATCTCGTCGGCGCGACGCAAGGCGGTCAATGGCACGCTCGCTTCGGCGCTGATGATGCGCTGGCCCAGTTCGCTTCGGCTCATCTCGAGGCTGAACACGATCGTGGTCATGTGGTGGTGCAGGGCGGCGGCGCGGGCGAAGTCGATGCCGAGCGTGGATTTGCCCATGGCCGGCCGCCCTGCTACGACGACCATTTGTCCGGGTTGGAGGCCTTGGATGGCCTGGTCGATGTCATGGAACCCTGTGGGTACGCCCGGCTTGTTCTTGTGCTTTTGGGCGTCGTCGATCATCTTGAGCACGTCGCCGACGATGCTTTGGATGGGCTGGTAGTCCTCCTGGCTTTTGTCGTCGGCTGTCGCGTAGACCGCTGCCTGGGCGAGGTTGACGACGTCTTCGGCGGTGGCGTGGGATTGTTCGGCGTTGTAGCCGAGTTGCGCGATCTTGGTGCCGGCCTGGATGACACGGCGCAGGATGGCGCGCTGGTGGACGATGTCGGCGTAGTAGGCGACGTTCGCGGCCGTGGGCACCGTGGCGACGAGCGTATGCAGGTAGTCGACGCCGCCGACCGCGTCGAGCCGGCCCGTGCGGGTGAGCTCGTTGGCGACGGTGACCGCGTCGACCGGATGCCCTTTCGCGTACAGGGTCATGATCGCGTCGTGGATGGTCTGGTGCCGGGGCTGGTAGA
The DNA here is from genome assembly GCF_008698235.1 of Bifidobacterium rousetti. Classification (GTDB taxonomy): domain Bacteria; phylum Actinomycetota; class Actinomycetes; order Actinomycetales; family Bifidobacteriaceae; genus Bifidobacterium; species Bifidobacterium rousetti. The sequence goes on along the minus strand of NZ_PEBH01000014.1, from coordinate 1,029 downwards.
AGTCGCTTGTGCCGATGATGGCGCACGCTTCCCCGATGGCGTCCTGGCTGATGAGCATGCCGCCGAGCGTGGCCTGTTCGGCCTGGTCGTCGTGGGGCGGGATCCGGTCGAACGGCATGTCGTTGGCGGGCTTCTGCGGTGTGCGGCTGGTGTTCGCGTTCATGATGATCCCCTGCCTCCGCACTAGTTGACCCGAGCCATGGTGCCGCCGTTGGCGCGGCGGATCTCGGCCAGTCGGGCCATGTCCCGGTCGTGTTGGGCGCGTTCGTGTTGCAGTGTCGCGGTAAGCAGGTCAAGGGTCTCGCGGGGCGTGTGTCCGGCAAGCCATGCGGCGACCTGGTCGTCGTGCTCGTGCCGGTTCGGGTACGAGGGTTCCACGGCGCGCGCCGCCGCCGAGTCGACCAGGTCCCGCACGTGACGGCAACGGGCCGTGTGCCGGTGGTCGGGGCGTTCGTCCGACGGGACCGGCTTGACGTCGGGTCCGGACGGTTGCGGACTGCTGGCGGCTGTCTTGAGCTTGACTCGCATGGCGTGACGGCGGTCCAGGGTCAGGTCGTTGGCGAGCTCGTCGTACAGGCGGGCGAACCGGCGCCCGCTGTCGACCCGCTTTGCTTGGAAGTCGTTGCCGAGAGCGTGTTCGAGCACTTCGGCCATGCGCGGCCACGGGTCCATGCCAGCGTGTTCGAGCCGGTCGGCGAGACGACGGATCGCCTGACGGTCGCGCGTGGTCGCCGGCTTGGTGGTGAGCCCGTTCTCGGCGCGTTCGACCGCGATACGGGCCAGGAACGTGTCGAGCCGGTCACCGGGCGCGGGCTCCGGGACGGTCACGGGGTTGGCCGAGTCGTCCGCCCAGCCTTCGTCGTCGTCCTTGGGATCAGCCTCGTCCCAAGCATCGTCGTCATGCCGGATCGTTTTCGCCGCCACGGGAGCGTCGGCCGACGACGGGCGTTCGGCGAACGTCACGGCTTCGACGCTCGGCGACGGCCGCTGCTGCGGCCCCGCCGCCACATCCCCCCGTTCCGGCTCCAC
>NZ_PEBH01000013.1 GCF_008698235.1 Bifidobacterium rousetti | reverse complement strand
CACACCCCCCTCCCGGTGGTTCGCCCCGCTTGCGGGGAGATGCCCCGTAGGGGCAGAGGGGTTGTGTTTCCTTGTATTATTGGGCGACATTTTGTCCAGATTCTCGGACATTTTGTCCACGTCTGACTCCGGTTCACGGGGCGACATTTTGTCCAAAGCCGTTTCCGGAGAACGGGGCGACATTTTGTCCGAAGAGGGTTGCGCGGAACGGGGCGACATTTTGTCCACGTCGTCCTTCCGCTTCACGGTTGTCCTGGCGGCCGCCTTTTTCGCGTGCCGCCTGACCGAGTCGGCCGTCTTGGCCTGTGTCTCCTCCGTCTGCTCCTTCGGCAGGTTCGAGTCCTTGCAGATCACGTTCCACACGACGGTCCTGCGGTCCCTGCGCACCGGCTGGCCGGTCTTGGGGTCGAAGCCGGCGAAATCCTGTTGACCGAGCTCCACGTATCCTTTTTCGATCAGCGCGTCGATGGCCCGCTGCACGGTCTTGACGGTGATGCCGCAGTCGGAGGCGATGGTGTCCATCGCCGGCCATGCCGCGGTCCCGTCATCGTAGTGGGCGCGCTGCGCCAGGTAGCACAGCACCGTCTTCGTGGCGTTGCGCACGTCGTGCACGTTCTTCTGCACCCATACCATGGTCGTGATGGTCATGGCCTGCTCACTTTCTCAGGACCCCACCATGCGGTCAGATCCACGATCAGATCCACGTCCCCATCCCCTATGGAGGGGGCATACGTGTCGAGATATCCGCTCTCGGCCAGTTCCTCGAGCGAACGCTCGACCTGACGCGCCCGCATGCGGCATGCCTTGCCGGCACGTTCAAAGTTCACGGGGATCGCCTCACCGTCATCGGTGCGGGACGTGCGTGCAAGGTATGCGATCAGCGTGTACTCGCTCGTGGTCAGGTCATCGTCACGCATGCGGTACACGCGTTCAAGAGTCCCGGCTGTCATGGTTCAAGTCCTTCTTCTTGGGGTTTCCGGTCGCTTCCGTCACATGCCCCCGGTCCGATGCGATTCGTTATCCTCGCCTTGCCTTGGGCTGCGAGGGTGTGCGCGTATTGGGTTAGGGCCTGCGCGTTGTCCGGGTCGAGCGCCTCGATGCGTTCGACGCCTTGTCCGTAGGGGAGCCTGTATGGCTCGAGGTCAGGGTTGACCGGGATAAACGTGATCAACGCCTCCCGTGTCCCGTCATCGTGTTTTCCGATGGTCAGGTTGACGGTGGCCCAGCCGACCCTTGTGGGGATGTCCACGTGTTCACCCGCCGTTTGGTTCCCGTCAGCCGATTTGAGCCACGGGTGGGTCGCGTACGCGGGCAGTAGCAGGGGGTCGCCGGTGATGATGAGCCTTGTTCCGTTGCTGCTCATGGTCGTGTCCCTGCTTTTCTGAACACGATCTCGTCGAATCGTTTGGGGTTGTTGATGTCGAGCGGCGTGACGATGAGATCCCTGTTGGTGATCACGGCGATCTGCACGTTCAGGCATCGCATGTAGTGGTCAGCAGCCCCGATGTTGCGTCTGAGGTTGCCGGTGCGGTCGTTGCGGAACAGCTCCACGAGCAGTTCGAGGACCCTGTCGAGCTTGGTGAGGCTGTCGACGAGTCCTTTCCTGTCATCGATGGTGTTTGCCTTCATGTATGCGGCCAGGGTCGGTTCCTGCATGAGGAACCTGTGGATCGCCTCTGGGTCGACCCGGTCGGTTCCCGGGATGAGGAACCTGCCCGTGGGCTGTTGTTCGTTCATGACATGGTCTTTCTGTGATGTTCAAATACCTCATGTTTTCCGTGTTCAGTGCCGTGGGACGTGTCGGCGCCCGTTGTTTCTCCGGTCCGCCGCCCTGCGGGCCGTTCTCGTGATGATCGGGAAGCTGTCGATCGACGGGATCGACCCCCCGCTCTTGTGGCAGTCGAGGATCCATTTACGGATCTCCTGCCGGATGAGCTCGCTGTCCGAGTCCGGCCGGTTGTCCTTGAGGGCTAACTTCCACACCGCCTCCCACGCGTCACGGGTCCGGTATTCGATGCGGATCGCATCCCTGAGCGCCTTGAACTCCCGGTCGTATTTGGGGGTGAGATCGGATTGGTCGGCTTGCTTCTCGTCCCGCTCCCCCATGTCCTCGGTCTTCCAGGTCTCATAGTCGAGCCTGTCGGTCGGCGCCGCTTTGAGCCTTCCATCGGGACCGTATTGGGAATTGATATCGTCGCCGATGTCGAACCTGTTGGCCTGATCCTTCCTGGAGGTGGCGCTCAGCCATTCACGCACCGCGTCCGCGTTCCCCGGATCGTTGGGCATGGGGATTTTCTTGCTGTCTCGTTTCGGCGAGAACGTCATGCCTCCACGATGCTTGGGCCGGTCCCTGTCCAACCATTCGTTCACGGTCGACTTCGCGAGGAAGTTCACAAACGCGGCGAGCTTGCCCCGATGCTCGTAGCCGACCCACCGTGGCAGGGCGTTGAGCGCCTTCTCCGCAAGCTCGCACATCACGTCGTCTGTCCACGAGTCGTACACGCCCAGCAGGTTACGAACACGGTTCCTGTTGTCCTGGATCGCATCCCAGAACATCTCCTGGGTCACGCCCTTGGGCAGCCGCTCGTTCTTGCTCTTGGCCGGTATCTCATCCCAGTGCTCGACGTTCCAGTCGTAGTCGTTCAGGTTGTTGTCACGCAGATCCATCCCCATCGTCTCCTACTTCCAGCTCAACGCCACGTTTTCAAATGTCCGAAGAGCTCCGGATCCTGCTCGCGCAGCCTCCTGAGAGTCCTTTTCGCCGCGCTGAGATTGGGGGCGAGATCGGCCTCCAATGCGCCGCCATGGGTGGGGCGCCCACCCTGACGGGCAAGCTCCTTCGCCCACGCGTACCAGTCAGCGTCCGGCGCCGTCCTCGAACCGGATGGCCGTCGGCCATGCTGTTCAAGAGCCTTCGCCTCACTATGGATGTCGCCATGTTCCATGGGGTTCTCCTTTCATTACCTTTTGTTGGCTCCGAAGAGTTCGGGATCCTCGTTGCGCAGACGCTTCAGGGTCCTTTTCACTGCGCTGAGATTGGGGGCGAGACCGGCCTCCAATGCGCCGCCCTGGGTGGGGCGCCTGCCCTGACGGGCAAGCTCCTTCGCCCACGCGTACCAGTCAGCGTCGGGCTTCACCCCGCCGCTGTTCTTCGCATCGTCGTCCTTCTGTCCCGCCGAACGGTCCTCGATGATCTTGGAATCCTCGACGTCCTCGCCCTGAGACGTTTCATCGCCCGTCTCGGCGGGTTCCGTCTCCGTGCTCACGGTCTTCGCCGCAGCCTTGACGACCGGTCGAACGATGCGTTCCGTCTCCACATTCACCGGCTCAGGTTGCACGGCCGGTTCGGGCGTGGAAACGGGAACCGTCGGAATGACCGGCGTGACGGCCGGTTCGCTCTTCACCGGCTCCTGCGGTACGGGAACCGGCGGGACAGCCATCGGAGTCGTCTGCTGTTCACGGTCGAACGGCATGTCCTCCGTCCGCTGCCGATCCGTGGGGTAATCGACGGTCACGGGGATGCGATCAAGGATGTCGTCGACCGGCGGCACCGATTGCGTGACCGGCATGACCGGCGCGGACGACTCTACGACCGGTTCGACGGGCGGCGTCGGCATCGGCCTTGTCGGCGTCATAAGAGGGGCGGGGGCCGGATTGTGGTGCGTCTCATCCTGTTCGGGGATGTCCTCGAAGTCGGAGAGCCCGTCCAAAGCGGATTCCCGTTCAGGTTGCTCCACCGTCGGCTCCATATCACGCTCCTCGATGGCTCGGCTCTGGTTGGCGAGCCGGCGGGAGGCGACGATGACGATCAGATGCGTGGCGTACATGAACGCGACAGGAGGAATGGACATGATGATGGGCGGCGCCCAGTCCGGAAGCGTGGTCCCGTTGACCGTGACCGCACGAGCGTGCAACATGTTGCCCACGACCGACAGGCACCCGAAGAGCAGGAAGCCCGCCCACGGGTACCAGGTGGACCCGGTGTGCGACTTCTTGAATCCCCAGACCGCCCATGTGCACAGTCCCACGATTCCGTCGACGCACAAAGGGCCCATCCATGCGATCTCCTGGCTCATGCCGCTTGCCATGAACACGATCCTCAGCGCGTCGAAACTGCTGAAGAACGCGAATCCGGCCAGCACGAGCGCGAGCAACACTCCCGGCCACATGACCACATGGCCTTCCCTGCGCTTGACGCCGTTGTTCCCTGTCATGTCCGTTCCTTCCCCTGTCGTGTCCGTCTACGCCGGTCTCTCCTGACCGTCGTCGTCTGTTCCCGTATGTTGGTTGTTCTTGTGGTTGATGATGGTGGAGGTCAGCCGAGGATCCGTTCGAGGATCCGCTGCAGTTCCGTCAGGGAACCGAACATCGACCTCGCCCTTTCGCCTCCTCCGAGCAGCTCCTCGAGCCTCGTGCCGGCGTCGTTCTCCTCGTCATCGGGCTGTCCTTCCGGGGCGGCGGTCAGTTGCGCGAGGATCATGCCGATCCCGTCGAACATCACAAGGAGATCGCCGTTCACCTTGTCGATGACCTCGCTGACGCTGGGGCTGCCCAGCTTCCAGTCATCGTCCTCAAGGTCGTCCTTGAGGGTGTCGACCGCCTCGCTGGCGTCCCGGAACGCGTCGATGCGCGCGTTGATCCACATCTCACGCGTCTGGTCGACCCCGTCCTCGGCGGACCAGAGCGGCTGATCGGAATCGAGGACCTCGCCCTCGATGTCAACGGGATGGATGGTCGTCGCGCTGTTGCCGGCGCTGGCCCGGCGTTCGCGTTCCTCCTGCTTGACCTCGTTAACACGGGACTGACTCAGGCCGGTCGCAGCGGCGATGTCCTTCTCCTTCATTCCGCTTTCGGCCATCTCAAGGATTTTCGCGTTGAACCGGCGACGATCCTCGCCCTTGAGCTCGGAAGGGGCGTACATCCTGCCATCGGTACCCTTCACCGTTTTTGGCTTACCTTCCGGTCCCGCGATCTTGTTTCGAGCTCGGCTTACGGTCATATCGCTGACTCCGAGAGCCGCAGCCAAAGCCTTGTTGCTGATCTGGGCATTGGGATCGAAGTTCAGGATCAGATCCGTACGCTGCTTGGCGCTCAGCTTGACCGCTTCGGCAGTGAAGTTGTCCTTGCAATAGGCAACCCACCCCTCACGACCTTTTGGGTATTCCAGCGCAATCCAAACCCGGCCTTCATACGCTTTCGCGATGTTCGTGCTGAGCTGGTACTGGGCTTCGGCGACATTCAGGAAGTCCCGCTTGATCTCATCCGTGAGCTCAATCGCTTCTTCACGCGTGAACCTGGTCCTCGACTCGTCGAACGTGTTCACAGGGAGCGCTTCATCTGCGAACTTCACGACGGCGTTCTCATCCGCCGATTCCGGTTCCGGCTTCGGCTGTTGAATGATGGTGATGTCGGTGGGCTCGGGCGCATCGTAGTTGGTGGGGTCCTCGATGCTGTCGGCATCCACGACCTCAACGCCGTCAGTGTAATCCACGCCGTCCGAGGCACGATATTCGTCGTTCATATTTTCGGTGGTGGTGTTATCAATGGACATGGTCATTTCCTTTCATCAATCTTTTGGCGATTCCTGATTTGGTTTTGGCTACCAGCCCTGTTCGGGTAATGGCAGACCCGGCAGGGCTTTTTCATGGCGCCGGACCGGTATCGCGTCTCGTTTGGGTGGTTGGGGTGTAAACGCTTTGCAAGCCCGATGGAATGGGGACACGATGATCAATACGACAGGCAACATTGGGGATTTCAATTCCCTGATCCGACAGGAGTCCTCCGACGTCCTCTATGGGGTGTTTCTTGCCGGATCCCACGTGCCCGACCAGGTTGAATGCCGGATGATGTCCCTGATGGCAGCCAGTGCCGCCTCTCCTCTCGAGCGGATATACCTTGCGTTCGACGCACATCGTGCTATCCACGCCGCCGATCGTTGCGACGATGCGCTTGAGACCGGGAGACACCTTGCATTCACCGGTCTTCTGTCGGAGGACGAAATGCTGCCGGTATTCGACAGACCATTCAAAGATCTGGACATCGATCTCCTGGAGCTGGTCACGATGCCCCTCCGGCCGGGTGAGTTCGAGAGGAAAGCCGTCTGCGCCATTCTGAAGCATCGCGCCGATGCGGCGGGCATGCTTCTTTAGTGGATCGGGTAATCCGTTTGACCATACGATGACACTGTTCGACATGATCCTGTTCCTGTCTGCTTTCCTTCTGGCGATTCCTGATTTGGTTGATTCGGTCGGTTGGATGGCAGTCCGATCCGATCGGCGGTATGGCTTATGCGGTCAGGCAGGCATCGTGATGGGAGTTCTCGCGATGTTTGCCAATCGACTGTTTCAGATGGTCGTTCACGTGCACGCCCTGCGCCTCAAGGAACAGCAGGTCCCGTTCCACATGAGGCCCATCAAGCCTTTCGGCTTCGGCGAGGATCTCCTCGACCTTGCCCTTGTAATAAGGGGAGAACGGGAGCCTGTGCTGGGCGTCCTCCAATGAGATGAGCGGAGCCAGATCCGGATCCAAATCAGATACGGTCTTGACTGGCTTGAACACCGCATGATCCACGAGCATGCGGTTGGACGACTTGTCGGCGATCACCAGCCCGATCAGCTCGCCCGATTGTGGAGTCGGTGCCGTGACTGCGGCGGAAACCCAGAGTTGCGCGCCGGTCATGCCATCACCTCCTGTTTTGGCAGTCGGCCGGCGGATAGATCGCACAACCCATAGAGATAATCAATTGACACATGGAAGGTCTGTGAACATACAAGTATTTCGTCCGCCTTGAAGGGGAACTCGCCGGAGAGCTTTCTGGAAGCAGTCGACTGGCTCACTCCAAGCAGCTGTCCGAACTGGCTTTGCGACATCCCTGCTCCCCTTCGAAGACTGTCGATTGTTTTACTTATTTCGTACTTATGCGTCATACGCATAAAGATAGCACTGCGTGTGGAAAAGAGCAAAATCGTCGTATACAATTATGGATATGAAGATTTCATCAGAAGCGAACTCGGAGGCGGCCCTGGCGTTGCAGGACATCGTCTCCAAGAACATTCGTATCCTCATGGCGGCCTACATGACCCAACAAGAGGACTTGGCGTCATCCTTGGGAATCGCGCAAAGCGGTTTGAGCCGCAAGCTCAACAGGCGAACCGATTGGACCGTGTCGGACATCGCCAATGCCGCGGCTTTCTATTCGATCAGCGTCTCGCAACTCGTCACCCCCTTGTCTATCACGTCGAGCGCGCCGGTGGCCTATCGGGGGCAACATGATGTTGCCCCCGATACGATGGGGTTGGCGGGTTCGGTTCAGCCACGTTTTCTGAAGAAGCCCGACCAGGATGACGACGGTTCCCCGAAGACCTCGGGCGTGTCCGGCGCACCCCGTTTCCTCGCGTTGCCGTCCGCCGATGACGCCGCCCTTCTGCGCCGTCGCCGCGGCTATCTTGTGGCGCTTCCGATTGCCGTGTTCGTCCACACTGGCGTCGAAACGCGGCAACTACCTCGATTTCGTGCGCTCGCGTGAACAGAGCCTCGGGCGCGGCGGAAAACATGGCGAATCGTATCTTGATCGGCTGGAACCGGTCGACGAGACCGGGAACGCCGTGCTGAAGATGGCGACGGAACTGTTGCTGCCGGGATTGCGACCGCACGAGCTGGTGATCCTGTCGCGCCTGTGCGGGTTCGCGTGCGGCAACGAACGCGGACTCAACGGGAATGGCGACAACAAGGAATGGCATGGTCCCGCGACGATGGGCCGGGACGAGCTGATGGACGCGATACGGAACGACTTCCCGCAGGCCGATCCATCCGCGTCGCAGTTCGATTCCGCGATCAGCGTGCTCGACTACTCGTACTTCCGTGAGGGCAACCGGAAGCGGTTCGGCGACCTGCCGCTGATCGTGAGCGAGCGCCACGACAGCGACGACGCCACGGAGTATCGGCTCAGCGACCGGTTCGCGTCCATGCTCGCCGCGAACCGCACGTTCCGTGTCTTCCTCGAGGACACGCTGCGGGTCGGTCTGGCCAACTGCCGGGACCTGTTCCGGGACGCCCGCGAGCATCATCGTGACTTCGACCACGCGTTCCTGTACGAGCGCAAGTACTCGCTCGACGACGTGATGCGCCTGTGCGGCTGGAGGAGGGAGAACACGCCGCAGAACGTGGGCGGATACTATCTCGACAAGGAGAGCGGCACGATGCCGATCTTCGTGAAGTACGCCACCAGCCAGTACGAGGACGAGTTCTTGAGCGCGCAGGAGATGCGCTACTTCAGCAAGAACGGGCGCACCCCACAATCCCCCGAGTTCCGATGGCTGCGCGAGAACGCCGGTCCCAAATGGGACAGGACTCATTTCGTGCCGCTGTTCGTCATGCGCAAGGCCGAAGCCGAGACCCCGGACGGCAGGAAGCTCAAGGGCAGCAAATACTACTATGTCGGCCATGTGGCCGCCGTCGAGCACCCGGAGCTCACCACCAAACCGGACGCATCCGGTGACGGCACGGTGAAGGTGACGCTGTCCACGCTGCGGCTCGCCAAGCCGATCGACCCGGAACTCTACCGGCACCTGATCGGGTGAACATATGCCGGAGCATCATATGGACGACAGCGGGATCGACAGCACGATCGGCAGCACGATCGAACATGTCTACGGCCTGTTCGGGGCGCATACGAGCATCGCGGCGCTTTGCGACGCCATCGAACTCGGCTCGGGGATGCGCGACGCCGTTCTGGTGCGCATCATCGACCCGTCGATCACCCTCGAGGAGTTCCGCGGCATCGCATGCCCGGACCGGGCCGATGCCGCGCGCAGGTCCGCGAACGTCATCAACCTTGTCCTCGCCGAAGGGCCGCGGCACCCTTCGCGTGACGACGGCACGCGCATCATGTCGGCCGCCGAAGGCATCTCACGCGAGGCGTGGGAACGGAACAACGCGGATCTGCACGCCGTCGCCGCATACCTCATGTGGGTCTGCGGCGACAGGGGTACCTGCGGACTCGAGGCCAATGCCGCGCTCGCGATCGACGAACACACTCCCCTCGCGAAACTCGTGCTGGACCTGCTCGAGCGCGAAGATGGCATGACCCGCATGACATATCGTTGACAAGCCGAGACCGCGGAACGATCATGAGGACGTGAGCATCAACAGCATCGACATCAAACGCATCTACGACGGACCGGACGCGCAGGACGGATACCGGATCCTCGTGGACCGCCTGTGGCCGCGCGGCATGACGAAGGAACGGGCCACACTCGATCTGTGGATGAAAGACATCGCGCCCTCGACCGACCTGCGCAAGTGGTTCGGTCACGATCCGGCGCGGTTCACGGATTTCGCGAACCGCTATCGCGCCGAACTGGACGCCAACGAGGAGACGGTGGACGAGCTGCGACGCATCATCCTGACGCATGGGAAGGTCACGCTCCTGTACGCGGCCAAGGATCCCGACATCAACCACGCAGCCGTGCTGCGCGACTACATGAACGACCGCATGACCGAGAACGAGACTCGCGACGCATAATGGACGCCCACTGGACGCACGCTGACTGCCGACAGGCACATATGGCACCCATAACACAAATGCCGTCGGAAGCATCCATCGTCATGAACTACGACTGAGCGCTCACTGCGACTGACGTTCCAGCTCCCGATGGCATGCTTCGCGCATAATGTCCGCGAAGGAAATGCCCCGGCGCTCAGCGGCCTCACGCAACGCCTGAGCATCATTCTCAGGCATGCGGAACGTGACTGGCACCATCGGCTCCTCGTACAGCGGTGGACGGCCGAGAGGCTTATTGATCACGAGCTTGCCAGGCTTGCCATGGAAGATACCGTTGTCGGCATCCTCGTCCCACCGGTCGATCATGTCATCGGTGATCTCGATGCCACCTTTCGCCTTGTAATCCGCCATGTCACTCACCTTCTTCCTATCAACTGACCCGCCGAGCATGATCCGCCGCACCGTGCTGACCATCATGAACCACGACTGAGCGCTATCGCATAGCTCACCGCGCACGCTCCCTGAGATGATGCAGATGGTCGCGTATCTCGGCTTCGGTCCGACACTCCACCGCGTCGTCCGGGATCAATCCGAGTTCCTTGGCTTCCGCCTCCACCATCGCCTTACGTGTTTCCTCGGTGGGAGCCAGCCGGACACCCTCGTAACGACGTGGTCTGAATGGTACGCCGTCTTCCACCAACGACTGGCGCAGGAACATGTTCACAGCAGTGGTCAGGTTCATGCCCATGGACTCATAGAGGGCGGCGGCACGCTCCTTGATATCGTCATCAACATTCATAACCAGCTTAGCCATATTAACCTCCCAGCAGATAAACCAATTATATCTATTGTACATATACTAGGTAGATCAATATATCGTCGTCGCGCTCCCCTGCAACCGACTTGAACCGGATGCATCGTTCGAGATCACGATCCGGCAGGCGGCGCATCAGCCCCGCCCTTCGGACGTCCAGACCTCAGAGTCGTTTCAGCTCGGCCAGGGCGGCGTAGTGCAGTACGTCGAACCGCTCCGGGGCGATTCGTTCGAGCATGGCCATGTGCTCCTGCTCCCATGCGGCGATATGCTCCGGGTCGAGCGACGCGCCGATGCCACGGCACGCCTTCATCCGGCCGTTCCAACTCTCTCTGGTGAACGGAACCTTCAGCTTGCGCTCCTCATGATGGACCAGCTCGAAACCCGAGGCGGCGTAACAGGCTGGAACGTCGATCGGATGCATGCGCTCCCCCGCCCCGCTCCAATGCGGGCTGTACTTGAGGACGAGTCGCTCGCTCGCACCGGCGATCCCGTCCTCGAACGGCAGCCACTCCATGACGAGAATCAGGAACCGGCCACCCGGCTTGAGCAGGCGATGCAGCTTATCGCACACGGCCTCATGGTCGAAATACCAGAAGCACTGGCATGCGGTGACCACGTCGAACGAGGCGTCCGGGAAATCGACGTCCTCGACCGAGGACACCCGGTATTCGATGCCATCCACGCCAGCGGACAGGCGCCGGGCCTGCTCGATCTGTTCGGCGGAGATGTCGGTGCCGACCCATGTGGCGCCGTAGCGGACCATGTTGCGCGGCAGCACCCCGGTGCCGGTGCCGAGATCGAGCACATGCTGACCGTCCCGGCACAGGCCTCGATCGAGGATCATCCGGTAGAACTCCGGCGGGTAGATGTCGCGGTATTTCGCGTAATCGGCCGACGCCCTCCCCCAGTCGAACGGCGTGCCGTCATCGATGCGCTCGTCAACGATCATCGCGAATCATCCTTTCCGAAAAGGCCTTGCCCGCCCCTCCTTGCGACCACGCTCCGATTCGGCTGAATCGATCGAACCGGTCGAATCGGCCACAACATAGCATCCCGCGCAGGACAAGTACGCCCCGCGATGCCAGCATGACGTCAGCATAACGCTGACATGATGCGAAAACTAACGTTTGACGATACTATCGCGATGCGATAGTATCGTGGTATGAGAACCAGAACGGAGGAACTCACGGATTTCCTGTACGGAGGCCCATATCCCAAAACCTACCCCACCGGGCTCGAACGCATCCTCATGCGCAAACTCCAGATGATCAAGGCAGCGCACGAGCTACGCGATCTGAAAATACCGCCCGGCAACCGACTCGAACCGCTCAAAGGCAACCTGAAAGGATACCGGAGCATCCGAATCAATCAGCAGTGGCGACTCGTATTCCAATGGGACGACAACAACAAGGAGGCAATCGATGTCCACTTCGACGACTACCACAACTAGCCACTATTACAGCACTCCCGGCCAGATCCTCGACGAGGAGTTCCTTCAGCCGCTCGGCATCAGCCGATACCGACTCGCCAAGGCGATCGGCGTGAGCGAAACCGCCATAGGAGAGATCGTCAACGGGAAACGCCGCATCACCACCGCGATGGCATGGCGACTCGCCAAGGCACTCGGCACCACACCAGACTTCTGGTCGAATCTCCAGACCGACTATGACCTGCTGACCTTCGACCCGAACGATCTGGGCGACATCCGTCCCCTCGTCACCGCCTGAAAGCTGGACACTTCATAGTCATCAGGAATCGACCGACCTGCGCAAGATCCGGTGCCGAGCGCATCGGACGCGGCTCACACAACGCAGGCACACGGGACTGGCCGCGGACCCAGTCGGCGGCCAAGCGACCCACCGCAGGTCCTTCCACTGAGTATGCGTTCCCGGATCGGCGACTGTGGCTTGCATGTCCATCGGTCATGGAGCTGCGACCACAACGACCGCATCCCTGGACTCCTCATCGCAGGAATTGCTCGCGGGCCGCTCCCGACAATGAATATCGTATCGGCCGCTTGCCATGTTCCTGCAGGAGGCCAAGGTCAAGAAGCCCGTTGACGGCGCTCATAAGCCTGGTGTTACCGACCCCGAGCCACGAGCGCAGCCTCCTGCGGGAGACCGGTCGCGGATCGGTGTTGAACAGTTCCACCTGCAACAGGTAGAACAGGATGTCCTTCTGGTCGACGGACATGTGCTCCCATTCGACATATTCGCCGAATTTGTCGTGGGCTGCGGTCAGAGAGTTCCGCTTATCCCCCAGATCGGCGATGATGTTTTTCTGCGCAGTGATGATGAATTTCACCATCCGGTAGCAGAACGGGGATGCATCGGAGCAGTTCAGCGGGAACTGAGCATCGTCGAACGCCTTGTAGTACTGACCTTTGGCGCCGGCTATGACCGGACTGAGCGATATCGCGGTGGGTACGCTCAAGTGTTTGCTCAGCTGCAACGCCAGCAGGAAGCGCCCCGTCCTTCCATTGCCGTCATAAAACGGGTGAATGCATTCGAAGGCGTAATGGCACATCACGGCACGGAGCACCGGCGGTATGCTCGAGTCGGCAAGCAGGGCGATCCATTGGGTGAGTTGCACCTGTATCTCCGATTCGGGGTATGCGCCGTCGTGAAGTTTGCGTCCGTTGCCATCATCCCATATGGAGACCGCACCCTTCCGGAACAGCATGCCGTCAGGCTTGTCCTTGTCGGCTATCTCCCCATCCGTGACCTGATCGTAGATGCTCCTGATGTCCTTGAGGCTGTGGGGCAGTTCAAGACGCCTGCCTTCCTCCCCGGACAGTCCAAGGAACAGTTTCGCGAATTCGGTCAGTCGCCTGTGGGGGCCTGCGCCTGCGGCCGACTCCAACGCGTCGGCTATCTCCTTGCGTGTGGTGCGCACGCCTTCAATGGTGTTGGTGCTTTGCACCTCGGCCCCGATGAGGTCGAACAGGTATGCCCGTTTGGCGAGGTTCGGCAGGCCGTTCCACAGCGATTCCACCTTGCCTTCGAGTTCCCTCACGGCATCGAGCGCCGTGACGAGCTCCCTGAAGCACACGACGAACATCTCATGCTCGTCGAACGTGATTCCAGAACAGAACGTGGACCATCCGGTGATCCGTGACTCGTATTCGCGTTGGGCTGCCTCCACGGGCCTCTGCGTGGACCGAGACATGTTGATAGTCTGTCTGATGCTTTTATAGTCCATCGCTTCTATCACCTCATTTCACCTTATATCGATGCTTGGAACACGAATTTCACTCTTCTATGCGTCTAAAACACTAAAAATCATCATATAGGAAGCCATATAGGACTTGATGACCTGCACATGCGCGTTGATCTCCTCGGCCGTATCGTCATGCAGCAAATCCACCGACATGCCCGTCTTCTTGGCACCTCGTCACACCACGCCCATCCCCTCCTTGCGATCATGCTTCAAATCGGACACAACTTAGCATCCCGCGCAGGACAGATATCGTCGTTGACGTAACGGCGACAAGAGGAACCGCCACCGTCTACTCCCGCCCGTTCTCCGCGACGCCCCCGTCCTGATGCCGCCATCGTTTGAGATCAGGCAACAGCGCCGACATGCAGTCTTCGGCCTGTTCGACGCTGATGTGACAGGACTCGGCCATCATCGGCGCGCACTCGGCGATCAGCTCGTCGCTATCGGCGTAGCTTTGCAGGAACGAGCCGTCGTCATAGCAGTACCGGCAGTAGTCGTCGTTGCGAGTGCCATCCGCTTCGGTGCCACGATCCTCCCCCGGACCTTGGAACGGCATGGCGCAACTCTGGCAGAATCCACCTTCGGGCATTTCCATGAGCCGCATCATCGGAACGTCGAAACGGGTGCTGATAAGCCGTATCATATCGAGACTCGGCTCGGCCGTACCCTGTTCCCACCGGGAGAGTGCCTGTTGGGTGACATACAGTTCGTGGGCGAACCGCGATTGAGTGAGACCGCGTTCCTCGCGCACGCATTTGATGACTTGGCCGACCGACATGATGTACCTCCTGAAGGTGATGGTGCGCGCGCCTCGCTGTGCGCCCGATGCCCTCAGTCTAACCGCGGGCATACGGACTGACCCGCGTATACAACAAGCCGTTGTGCACAACATGAATCACAACGTGCAGCAGTTCAAAGTGGCTGACTATGGGCGGTCATTGTCGATTCAGATCGAACGAGCCAAGCCACCAATTGCGCACCTTCGGGAGCTATCTGCGCAATTGACTGTGCCACTTGGCACTGCCGTCCCGAAGGCAGGCCTCATGCAAGCATCATGCAAGAATCGCCACATGATAAAAACGTTGGAAATACAAGGATTCTGAAACTGGCGGGTCAAGCGTTGGCGTGCTTTCCGCTCCGCCCCTCCGCCAATCGCCTACTCCGATTGCGCACATAACAATCCACATTGCGCATGCAAGTATCCGCAGTGCGCAACCATCACGCCAATCGTGCATGTTGACAACTTTCGACTCAATGATCCGGATGCGCCCGAGCGAAATCGGCAAAATGCCGTTGCACCGATGACAGGACGAACCCCGTGCGATTCATGCGGGTCGATTGCCTTGCTGCCGCGGGTGTGTCATCAGCCTGTGCCTGACAGTATCCGTTCCGTCACCGTGAATCGCTCCAATACCACGAGGGTGTCATCGTCCAGGGGGAAGGTCGGATCTGAAAATTCGGCACGGTATTCGTCGGAGTTCCAGAATGTTTCGTGCGTGGATCGCCATTGCTCCGCGGTCGTATCGCCCTCGCCTTCGTCGATGGCATGTTGGTCGGTGACGTCGGCCAGTCGTACAACGGCCACGTCGGTGGTGGTCAGCACAGCCACTCCATGTCCGTCGGAATCCACCAGTACGGACCGGTCTCCGATTTCAGGCAACGGGTCTCCGCACTCGATGTAATCGATGAGCAGCGCCGCGGTGGCAGTCTTCGTGCCTTCAAGGATGAGTCTGACCAAGCGGTCGCGTTCCGGCCAATTCGCCCTCACCCTGTCTCAGCTCACCCCAAGTTCGAGCTCCCGGAATAAACTTGGCGCAATCGGATAAGGAATAGGGGGAACCGGACAAGATATGAAACAGTACGTGGTGGATGCGTTCACGGATCGGGTGTTCAAAGGCAATCCGGCGGCGGTGTGCCTGCCTGAGTCGTGGCCATCAGACGAGCTGATGGCGAACATCGCGATGGAAAACCGGTTCTCCGAGACCGCGTTCATCGTGCATGAGCCGGATGGATGGCGCCTGCGCTGGTTCACGCCAGGAGGCGAGATCGATCTGTGCGGGCATGCGACACTCGCCTCCGCGTACGTGATACTGCGGTTCGTCGAGCCCGAGGCCAGCGAGGTCCGGTTCCGGACGATGAGCGGCACGCTGACCGTGACACGGCAAAATGGCTCCGGCAACGACCGCAGAGCCACGGACGAAGTCCTCTCGATGGATTTCCCCGCATACGATCTCAAGCCCACACTCGTTACCGATGCGATGGAACAGGCGCTGGGGGCACGACCTCTTGAGGCGTGGCTCGGCCGTGACCTGCTATGCGTGATGGAGAACGAGCAGACCGTGCGCGAGCTCAAGCCCGACTTGGCCGCCCTGACCGAACTGCCCGGCCTGCTGGCCAATATCACGGCCGCGGGGAAGCCCGGCACGGGATTCGACTGCATCTCCCGCTCGTTCGCCCCGAAACTTAACGTGCCTGAAGACCCGGTTTGCGGTTCCGGACACTGCCATATCCTGCCCTATTGGAGCAAGAGACTCGGCAAGGCCACACTCACTGCCTATCAGGCATCCGCACGCGGTGGCGTCATCCAAGCGACGGTGGATGACGGACGTGTCAGCCTCGGCGGAAGCGCGGCGCTGTTCTCCGTCGGCGAGATCCTGCCCGAATGATCGCGTACCACAATGGCCGCATACAGTCCGCGCGAACCCCTACATCGTCAAATCGATATGGAAACAAGCCGGAATCAACGAGAAGAGGACGAAATGAAACTGGTCTACCCGATCATCCTCACCCCATACGGCGACCACAGCGGCGGCTACGTCGTCACCGCCCCGGACAGAAGTCACCATCCCCGGGCATCCGTAGGGAACACGCCGAGTTGCGTTTCCGAGAGTTTCTGGTAAATTAATCGACTGTTGCAAAACGCAGCATCGGACCATAGCGCAGTTTGGTAGCGCACTTGACTGGGGGTCAAGGGGTCGCGGGTTCAAATCCCGCTGGTCCGACCAGAAAGCCCGGAATTTCAACGATTCCGGGCTTTTTTTGTATTCTGCGACACGCCGTGTTCTCGGCATTCTGGACACGTTTTCGGACACAACTCGGGACACAACCGGACACATCGCCACCCCGGCACGCCTCATATCATGGGCATGTCTCCAAACGACTGCGGAATTGCCCCGACCCATCCCCAAGGCTTGCTCACACTTCCTTCACACGATTTTTGTCCATGCCTTCAATCCGGGCCGCATGCGAATGCCCGCTTTGCCAAGTCAGCGGGCGAGGCCCCTACGCCTGATGCAGGGCGCGGTATCGGTGTTCGAGCCCCTCGCGCAGCACCTCGCTGTAGTTGACGCCATGCTGTTCGCCGAACGTGTCGAGCTGTCAGTCTCGAGGGAGTCTTCAACGAGCACTCAGCCCAGCGCTGTTTAGCTTCAGCGCAACAATCTCGCGAAATCACCCTTGATCTCCCGAATTTGTTGCACTGACTTAGACTCAGCGCAACAATCTCGGGAAGTGTGGCCTGATTTCGCGAATTTGTCGCGCTGAGATGGCTGAGGTACCTTTGGGCACATTGTCTAGTTCGAGCGGATAGTTGACGTATGTCTCGGGGCATGGTTGACGGGGTGTCCTGGGGCATGGTTGACGGGGTGTCCTGGGGCATGGTTGACAGGTTGGTGCCGGTTGATTGGTGTATGGATGCACAATCACAACAGCAGACACCAGCACATTCCAGTGATGATGGTCCCGCGGCCCGTAGCGAGTTCCTGCGCAACAAGGCCATCGTCAACGCGATCCTCGCCGGCATGCCGGTCTCCGAGGCCGCCCGCCGTCACGGCGTCACCAGGCAGTGGGCGAGCGAGCTGAAACGCAGGCACGGGCGGGAGGGCGAGAAAGGTCTCCTGCCGCGTTCCCGTCGCGCGCGCCGCATCGCGAACAGGACCGGGAAGGAGACCAGGGAGCGGATCGTGGCGCTCCGGCGCGAGCTGGACGCCGCCGGTCTGGACTCGGGGCCGGAGTCCATCGCCGCCAGACTCGAGCGGGAGGGCGTCAGGCCCCCGGCGAACTCCACGATCCACCGGATCCTCAGGGAGGCGGGCCTGGTGCGCCCCGAGCCGAGGAAACGGCCCAGATCCTCGTACGCGAGGTTCGAGGCCGACCTGCCCAACGAGACGTGGCAGTCGGACTTCACCCACTGGCCGATCGCCGGCGGTCTGGACGCGCTCGTCGTCTCCTGGCTCGACGACCACTCGAGGTTCCTCCTGTACTCGCGCGCGTACGCGACGGTCACCATGAAGACCATCGAGGAGTCGTTCCGCCAGGCGTGCTCCCGGTACGGGATCCCCGCGTCCACGCTCACCGACAACGGCACCGTGTACACGACCCGCCTGCACTCGGCCGAGCCCGGCCCGTTCGAGCGCACGCTCGCGCTGATGGGCGTGCGCCAGAAGAACGGCAGCCCCTACCATCCCCAGACCCAGGGCAAGATCGAACGCTGGCACCGCACCCTCAAGCAATGGCTCGCGGCCCGGCCCCTGGCCCGGGACCTCGACGAACTCAACCGCCAGCTGGACGAGTTCCGCCGCGAGTACAACGAGGAACGCCCCCACCGCGCCCTCGACCGGCATACGCCCAGAGAGGCGTACGAGGCCAAGGGCAAGGCCGGCCCCGACCCCGAGATCGCCGCCCGCGAACAGGCCAGACGCGACGAGGAGGAACGGCTCCGGGCGAAGCGCGAACCTCCGACAGCCGTCGATGTGACCGTCCCGCCCGTCCGCCGCAGGGCCGACGGGCGCGGCTGCGTCGCGCTGAGCGCCGCCGGCCGCCGCCGCACCGTCAACATCGGCAAGGAGAACGCGGGCAAGGTCGTGGAACTGGAGGTGGTCCACGGCGTGATCACCGCCATCGACCCGGACACCGGCGAGATCCTCGTCGACCAGACGCTCGACACCACCCGGGAATACCAGCGCCGCCGACCGCTGCCGAACGTCAACCATGCCCCAGGACATGCGTAAACCATGCCCCGAGACATACCGTCAACCATCCCCCGAGACATACGTCAACCATGCCCCGAGACAATACAGTACCTTTGGGCACATGACACTTGGGCACATGACCCACGAAACACCGCAAACCGCCGCGCGCAGGAACAACGGGACACCGGAAACGGGACAGACTCGGAAGAAGACGAGGACGGAAACGAGAACAGAGATCCCGATAAAGACCTCAACAGAGACCTCGATGAAGGGACCAACAAAAACTCCAACAAAGACCTTGACAAAGACCCCAACAAAGACGCCGGCAAGGTCTTCAACAAAGTCAACGACGGAGAAATACGCGCGGGGGACGCGGTCGTACACGATGTCGCACATCCGGGGCAAGGACACGTCGATCGAGGTGATGGTGCGCAGCTATCTGTTCCGCCGGGGGCTGCGGTTCCGCAAGAACGACAGGCGCTACCCCGGTCATCCGGACGTGGTGCTGCCGAAGTACCATACGATCGTGTTCGTCAACGGGTGCTTCTGGCACATGCACGAGGGATGCCCGAAATACTCGATGCCGAAGTCGAACGTGGAGTTCTGGACCGCGAAGCTCCTGCGCAATCACGAACGCGACGTCGCGCAAAAAACCGCGCTGGAACGGGATGGTTGGCGGGTCATCACGGTATGGGAGTGCGAGCTGGCGAAACCGGTGCGCGATGACCGATTGGCGCGTCTCTACGATGAGATCGTCGGGAGCCATCGGGGATAGTGCCATGGATAGCTATGGATAGCGCTATATGAAATCAGAAGTCGTTCTTTTCAGCGCAACAATCTCCCGAAAGCAGCCTTGAGCTCCCGAAAGCAGCCTTGAGCTCCCGAAATTGTCGCGCTGAGTCAGCGTCAGTGCAACAATTTCCGGAAATCACCCCTATGCTCCGGAGATTGTTGCGCTGAGACGAAGTCAGTGCAACAATCTCGGGAAACCAAGGGAGATTTCCGGAAATTGTTGCACTGACACAGCGAGATGGACCCGCTACTCGCGCGCTACTCGCGCTACTCGCGCGCTACTCGCGCTGCTTCCGCTATATGGAGCGACTTGCGCTACTTGCGCTTCTTTTCGCGGATGTTCACTGAGATCTGGATCGGCGTGCCCTCGAAACCGAACTCCTCGCGCAGCGAACGCTCGATGTAGCGGCGGTAGCCGTGCTCGAGGAAGCCGGTGGCGAAGATCACGAAACGCGGCGGACGAGTCGAGGCCTGCGTGGCGAACAGGATGCGCGGCTGCTTGCCACCGCGCAGCGGGTGCGGGTGGGCGGACTGCAGCTGACCGAGGAAGGCGTTGAGCTTGCCTGTGGGGATGCGCTTGTCCCACGACTCGAGCGCCTCACGCATCGCCTTGGCCAGACGGTTGGTATGCCAGCCGGTCTTGGCGGACAGGTTCACGCGCTGCGCCCAGGTGACACGCTCGAACTCGGTGGCCCACAGACGCTCCAGACGCTGACGGTCGAAGTCGTCCATCTTGTCCCACTTGTTGAACACGAGCACGATGGCACGGCCCGCGTCCACGGCGGAGCTCATCACCTTCAGATCCTGATCGGAGACCGGCACGGAGGCGTCGAACAGGACGAGCGCGAGCTCGGAGCGTTCGATGGCGGCCTGCGTGCGCAGGGACGAGTAGTATTCGGCTCCCTTGAGCCTGTGCTGGCGGCGCTTGATGCCGGCCGTGTCGATGAACAGCCAGTCCTCGCCGTCGATGTCGATGACCTCGTCGACCGGGTCGCGCGTGGTGCCGGCCAGATCGTTGACGACCGCGCGCTCCTCGTGCGCGAGCTGGTTGAGCAGCGACGACTTGCCGACGTTCGGACGGCCCACAAGCGCCACGCGGCGCAGGCCGTAGGGCGTGAGGAACCCGGAGGTCTTCTGCGCCTTCCTGAGGCTGTCGAGCGCCTCGTCAAGCAGATCGCCCACTCCCCGCCCATGCATGGCGGAGATCGAATGCGGCTCGCCCAGACCGAGCTTCCAGAACTCGGCGGCGAGGTATTCGCTTTCACGGTCGTCGATCTTGTTGACGGCGAGCGTGACGGGCTTGCCGGATGCGCGCAGCATCCTGACGATGCGCTCGTCCGTGTCCGTCAGTCCGACCTGCCCGTCGACGACGAGCACGACGGCGTCGGCGAGGTTCACGGCGACCTCGGCCTGCGAGGCGATGGCGGAATCGATGCCCTCGACGTCGACCTCCCAGCCGCCGGTGTCGACGAGCTTGAAGTCGGTGCCGGCCCATTCGGCGTCGTAGCTGACGCGGTCGCGGGTGACGCCGGGCGTGTCCTCGACGACGGCGACGCGCTTGCCGAGGATGCGGTTGACGAGCGACGACTTGCCGACGTTCGGACGGCCCACGATGGCGAGCACGCCGACCTGCTTCGGGCCGGACTCCTCACCGGAGCCGGATGCGACGCCGTCGCGGCCGATCAGCGCCTCATCGCCCTCGTCGAGGTCGTAGCCCTCGAGGTTGGCGGCGTACTGCTCGTACTCCTGCTCCTCGATGGCCTCGTCGACGAGCTTGACGAGCGCGTCGAGGGTCTGCTCGAAGGTCAGGTCCGAGTTGTCGAGGGTGACGACGCCGTCCGCGGCCTTAAGGAAGCTCGTGGTCTTCGAGTCGATGCGGTCACGTGCGGCGACGTCCTCCGCTCCCACGCCGGCGGCGCCGACCGCCTGACCGGTGCGACGGGCCTGACGGACCTCCTCGCGGGCGGTCATCAGCACGCGCACCTCGGCGTCCGGGGCGACGACGGTGGTGATGTCACGGCCCTCGACGACGACGCCGAGGCCGCCGGAGAAGGAGTCCGCGGACGCCTCGCGCGCGATGTAGGCGCGCTGGGCGGCGATCAGCACGTTGCGCACCGGGATGACGCCCGACACCTTGGAGACGTGCGTGGAGACCTCGGACGAGCGGATCGCCTCGGAGATGTCCTCGCCGTCGGCGGTGACGCCCGGCCGGTCCGGGTCGACGGAGATGTCGAAGTGGTCGCCGGTGAAGAACTCGCCGACGGCCTCGGTGACGACGCGCTCGTCGACCTCGTCAGCGTCGAGGTCGATGCCCTGCTTGAGGCACCACCACGCGCAGGCGCGGTACATGGCGCCCGTGTCGAGGTAGGCGAAGCCGTAGTACTTGGCCAGCGCCTTCGACGTCGAGGATTTGCCGACGCCGGCGGGCCCGTCGATGGCGACACGGATCACAGGCCGACCTCCTTGGACAGGGATCGCACCTCGGCCTGGCTCAGCACGCGGTAGGAGCCGGACTTGAGCTCGCCGAGCTTGATCGGGCCGATCTGGGTGCGCACGAGGCGCTTGACCGGGAAGCCGATCGAGCCGAAGATGCGGCGCACGATGCGGTTCTTGCCGGAGTGGAGCACGACCTTGACGATCGTGGCGTCACGGTTCGAGTCGATGATCGCGCAGTGGTCGAGCTTGATCCAGCCGTCGTCCAACTGGACGCCGGTGGTGACGAGTCGGCGGCACACGGTGCCGGAGATCTTGCCCTCGATCGTGGCGATGTAGGTCTTCTCGACCTCGTACTTGGGGTGCATGACGTGCTGGCTCAGTTCGCCGTCGTTCGTCATGAGGATGAGGCCTTCCGAATCGTAGTCCAGACGGCCCATGTGGAAGATGCGCTCGTACTTGTCGCCGACGATGTCGCGCAGCGTGTAGCGGCCCTTCGGGTCCTCCATGGCGGACAGGACTCGCCTGGGCTTGTTGAGCGCGAGGGTGACGTGGTCGTTGCTGATGCGCACACGGGATCCGTCGACGCGGATCTGCTGGTGCTCGGGATCGACGCGGGTGCCGAGTTCGGTGACGAGTTCCCCGTCCACCTCGACACGGCCTTCGGTGATCATGAGCTCGCACTTGCGGCGGGAACCGAATCCGGCCTGAGCGAGCAGCTTCTGAAGGCGAATGCCTTCCTGATTGTCTTCATGCGCCTTTCTGGCGCGGGAATATGCGTTTGGCATCGTTCTCCCAACGTGGCCTAGGGTATTTCCAACCTTGATAGTGTATCGTGACCCCCGGTCCTTGCCCGGCCTCCGACCCGCCGCACTGCCGGTCCGCGCTGCCGGTCCGCACTGCTAGACTGACATCGTCCTCGGGGCGGGGCCCCGGCAGGGACAGGCAGTATCGCATATCGCATGATTGAAGGATTGATATGACATCACAGGACAACGTTACGAAGGAACAGCCGTGGCCGATTCGGGTGGGGGCCGAACTGGTCGGCACCTTCCTGATCTGCTTCGCCGTCTACATGTTCGGCACATTCGGCTCGATCGTCATCAGCGCCAACCTCGCCTACATCGCGCTCGGCACGGGTGCCGCCTACGCCGCCGCCGTGTACGCGCTCGGATGGGTCTCGGGCGGCCACTTCAATCCGGCGGTGACCGTGGCGGCCATGCTCACCGGCAGGACGAAGCTCGTGGACGGCGTCCTCTACATCGTCTTCCAGACGCTCGGCGCCGCGCTGGCCGCCCTGCTGCTGCGCTTCCTGCTGCCCACCTCCAGCACCGTGACGCTCTCGCAGTGGCTGACGACCGCCGTCAACGGCTTCGACAAGGGTTCCGTCGCCTACACGACCCTCAACCAGTACGGTCTCAGCCTCTCCATCACGCAGGCGATCGCCGTCGAGATCGTCGCCGGGCTCGTCATCGTCGGCACGGCGATGGCCACCTACGGCACGAGGCGCTACGCCGCGTCGACCGGCGTGGCCTACGCGCTCGCCGCGGCGGTCACGTTCCCGGTGACCGGCGCCGCCCTGAACCCGGCCCGCTCCACCGGCATCGCGATGATCGCCCAGAACCAGGGTCTGCAGGTCGAGCCGCTGAGCCAGCTGTGGGTGTTCTGGATCTGCCCGGTCCTCGCCGCGGCGCTGGTCGCGCTGGCGATGATCGTCCTGCAGATGGTCCACGCGCCGAAGTCCAAGGGCGATGATCCGAAGCAGCTGGACGGATACGACGAGGCCGCCGCCTCCGCTGGGGAGACGACGGCCGTCGAAGGGTCCGAGTCCGATGCGTCCGCGTCCGCGTCCGAAACGTCTGCGTCCGCGGCTACCGTCGCCGGATCAGTCGAACCAGGAGAGGTATCCGCTGAAGTAGAGGGCCAGCAGGCCCAGTCCGAGGCAGATGCCGATAGTGGCGTCGAACGCCACTGACCTCACCTTCCAGGGGCTGCGTTCGCGCATGATGAGGCGCAGCAGCCCGGTACCGATGGCCGTCACGGAGATCAGCACCGTGGCGGCCATCGTGTATCCGAGGACCGCGACCACGCCGGAAAGGACCACGGCCACGGCCACGCACCATTCGAACCACGGCTTGCCCTCGTGGTCCTCGGAGACATAGGGATGATTCTTCATAATCGAGTGGGAATCGGTTCGGCTGTTCGATCAGTGGAAGAAGTGACGGGTGCCGGTCAGGTACATCGTCACGCCGGCCTTCTGAGCGGCTTCGATGACCTCGCCGTCGCGGATGGAGCCGCCGGGCTGGACGATGGCCTTGACGCCGGCCTGCATCAGCGTCTCGGCGCCGTCGGCGAACGGGAAGAACGCGTCGGACGCGGCGACCGAACCGGTGGCGCGGTCGGCGCCGTCGGCGAGCGTGTTGGCTCGCTCGACCGCGAGGTGGCAGGAGTCGACGCGGTTGACCTGGCCCATGCCGATGCCGACCGTGGCCTGATCGTGCGCGAGCAGGATCGCGTTGGACTTGACGCAGCGGATGGCGCGCCACGCGAACACGAGGTCCTTCAGGGTGGCCTCGTCGGCCGGCTCGCCGGAGACGAGCTTCCACGCGTCCGGATCGTCGCCGGTGGCGTTGATGAGGTCCATGTCCTGCACAAGCAGGCCGCCGTCGATCTGGCGGAACTGGGTGTGGCCCTTCGGCGGCTCGGCCACCTTGAGGATGCGCAGGTTCTTCTTCTTGGTCTGGAGCAGCTCCAGCGCCTCGGGCTCGTAGGCGGGGGCGACGATGACCTCGGTGAAGATCGGGCGCACGCTTTCGGCCATTTCGAGGGTGACGGTGGTGTTGCAGGCGATGACGCCGCCGTACGCGCTCACCGGGTCGCAGGCGTGGGCCTTCTTGTGGGCCTCGGCGGCGGTCGCGCCGATGGCGAGGCCGCACGGGTTGTTGTGCTTGACGACGGCGACGGCGATGGATGGGGCCATGTCCCACACGGCGCGCCATGCGGCGTCGGCGTCCACGTAGTTGTTGTAGCTCATCGGCTTGCCGCCGAGCTGCTCGGCGTGCGCGAAGCCGGTCTGGTCGAGCGGGTCGAGGTACAGGGCGGCCTGCTGATGGGAGTTCTCGCCGTAGCGCAGCGTGTGCGCGCGGTCCCAGGTGCGGGTGAACGCGGCCGGGAACTTGGCGTCGTTGACCGGCTGGTCCTCGTCGTCGTGGTCGGTCTCGACGATCGTGGCCGGCTTCGGCCAGTGCTTGGCGGTCCATTCGTTGATGGTCGCGTCGTAGGCGGCGGTGTGGGCGAACGCCTTGCCGGCCAGCCAGCGACGCTCCTCGAGGGAGAAGCCCTCGCCGTTGGAGACGCGCTCGGCGACCAGCGCGTAGTCGGCCGGATCGGTGACGATGGCGACCGTGGCGCTGTTCTTCGCGGCGCCGCGGACCATGGACGGGCCGCCGATGTCGATCTTCTCGATGGTGGCGGCCTCGTCGGCGCCGGAGCGCACGGTGTCGGCGAACGGGTAGAGGTTGACGACGACCAGATCGAACGGCTTGATGCCGAACTTCTCGAGCTGGGCGGCGTGATCGGGGTTGGTCATGTCGGCGAGGATGCCGGCGTGGATGTGCGGGTCGAGGGTCTTGACTCGGCCGTCGAGGCACTCGGGGAACCCGGTGACTTCGCTCACCTCGGTGACGGGCACGCCCAGCTCGGCCAGGCGCTTCGCGGTCGAACCGGTGGATACGACCTCGACGCCGGCCTTGATGAAGGCCTCGGCGAGCACTTCGATCCCCTCTTTGTGGAAGACGGAGACCAGCGCCCTCTTAATCGGACGATTGGTTGTTGTCATCGTGTTCCTCCTTTGATGGTTGTTCGCTCTGTTCACGCTTCATGGGTTGCGCCGGTTGTCTGCCGGAACCGGAACGTGCCGAGCGCGCGACCCGGCCGGCCTTCGGCGCGCTTCCCGCCTTGCCCTCGACCACTCGGGCCGTGCGGCGCTCCCCGGCCGAGCGATCGTCGGACCGCACGGAACGCACGGAACGCGGCTCGCGTTCCTCACGGGTCTGCGTGCCCCCACCGTTCCTGACGGCTCCCTCGATCCTCTCGAGTATTCCGGGCTTACCGGATTCAGCCGTTTTCCCGGAGCCGGCGGATTCGGCCCGCCCCGAGTCCTTGCCGGCCGTTGCAGGCTTTTCTCCCTTGCCGTCATCGGGCGTCTGATCGGTGTGTCCCGAATCCGGCGAACGGTCGGAGCGATGCCCGACAATCCAGTGTATCCCGTAGACGGCCGCCAACACCACGGCGACGGCGAGCCAGGCGACGGCCAGTCCGAAGGCGAGCGATCGGCCGACCGCCTCGAGGGACGGTACGAGATCGACGCCGACATGGGCGAGCCGCTGCGTGCCGAGCGCGCCATCGGACAGCGCGAAGCATCCCGCCCACAGGCCGAGCGTGGCCAGCGCCGCCACGGCGAGCGCGCCCAGATGCGTGAGCATCGTGGAAACCAGATGCTTGACGCCGTCGACGTCGTCGAAGGACACCGGACGGACCTTCAACGGACCGGGCAGCAGCATGGCGAGCAGGGCGATGATCGCGTACAGGACGGGGACCACGCACTGCAGCGCGATCCGGATGCGGTCGTCGGCCACGCCCTCGGGCATGAGGCCGAAGACGGGCAGCGGCGGCAATCCGGCGGACTGGCCCGCCCACAGGGTGAACACGCCGAGCTCGCCGATGTGGAATCCGGCGCCGAGCAGCCACGAAAAGCCCCAGACCATGAGGTTCGGCAGCCATGCGCACGAGGCGATCGTGGTGAGGATCCTCGAGCCGTTCTCCATGCCGTCCATGTCGAACAGGAGCGCCATGCCCTGCCAGTCGCGCACGATCCACGTGATCACGACGACGAGTCCCGCGACGGTGGCCACGGCGAACATGACAAGGATGGTGAGGACGACGAGCAGGCCCGCGTCGCGCACCCGCCTGTCGACCCGTTCGTTCAACGTTGCGCGGATGCCTTCGACCACCGCCGATCCGGGCAGCGCGCCGATGAGGAAGCCAATGGTCCATACGAGGGCGGTCTTGCCGATGATGGCCGGCAGCGGATCGTTGAGTTCAAGGGTGGTGCCGTTGGCGCACATGAGGTTGAGCACGACCCATACGGCGAGGCCCGCGACCCAGCTCGGGACCCCTCCCCCGGCCTTGCGTGCGCACTGGGCGATGAGCGCGATCAGGAGGATCGTCAGCAGCAGCGGCATGATGGTCAGATTGACCGAGCCGAGGACGAAACCGGTCCCCTGACTCAGCAGGACGACCGCCTGCGTCAGGGCGACCGCGGACGACGGCAGGTTCTCGCCGCCCTCCTCCATCGAGATGACGAGCAGCATCAGCGCGATGAAGCAGCCGAGCGAGATCGCATAGAGCGCCATCGCCCCGATGGAGGCGACGGCGCCCTTGAGCATGGCGGTGAGACGTGCCTGTTTGAGTTTCACTATTCGAGACCCGCGAGCACCTCACGCATGATGTCGGCGGCCTGGCCGGGCGTGCGCCCGACACGGATGCCGACGGCCTCAAGCGCTTCCTTCTTGTCCTTCGCGGTGCCCTTGCCGCCGGAGACGATGGCGCCGGCGTGGCCCATCTGCTTGCCTTCGGGGGCGGTGAAGCCGGCGATGTAGGCGACGACCGGCTTGGTCATGTGCTCGGCGGCCCACTGGGCGGCGTCCTGTTCGGCGTTGCCGCCGATCTCGCCGATCATCATGACGGCCTTCGTGTTCGGATCGGCCTCGAACGCCTGAAGCGCTTCGAGCAGCGTGGTGCCGACGATCGGGTCGCCGCCGGCGCCGAGGCATGCGGTGAAGCCGATGTCGGACAGCTCGCCCATGAGCTGGTAGGTGAGCGTGCCGGACTTGGAGACCAGCCCAAGCGGACCGCGGCCGACGATGCCGTCGGGGATGATGCCGAGGTTGACGCCGTGCGACGTCTCCGAAGAGGCCAGGGTCATCAGGCCCGGGCAGTTGGGGCCGACGACGCGCGCGCCGTGGCGCAGCGCGAGCTCGACGAAGTAGGCGGAGTCGGCCACCGGGATGCCCTCGGTGATGACGACGATGAGCTTGATACCGGCCTCGATGGCCTCGACCACCGCGTCCTTGGCGAAGCGCGGCGGCACGAACACGACGGACGCCTCAGCGCCGGTGGCCTCGCGGGCTTCGGCGCAGGAGCCGTAGACGTGGATCGTGGCGTCCTCGCCGTCCTTGGCGGCCGGGAACGTGACGTCGAGACCCGCCTTGCGGGCGTTGACGCCGCCGACGATGTTGGTGCCCGCCTTGAGCATGCGGGCGGTGTGGGTCATGCCCTGATGGCCGGTCATGCCCTGCACGATGACAGGGGCGTCGTCTTCGATGAACAGCACCATCAGTTGGTCTCCTTGGTCTTCAGTGCGGTGGCCGCGATGCGTGCGGCCTCGGCCGCAGCCTCCTCCATGGTCTGGGCGACGTGCACGTTCGGGGTGTTCGACTCGGCGAGGAGGGCGAGGCCCTCGGCCGCCGCGTTGCCGTCGAAGCGCACGACGATCGGCTTGACGCCACCGAGCGTGTCGATCGCCTCGAGGATGCCCTTGGCGACCTGCTCGCAGGAGGTGATGCCGCCGTACACGTTGATGAACACGGATTCGACCTGCGGATCGGACAGGACGATCTCGAGGCTGGCGGCCATGACCTCGGCCGAGGCGCCGCCGCCGATGTCGAGGAAGTTGGCCGGCTTGACGCCGGTGCCCTGCTCCTCGCCGGCGCCGGAGACGGCGTCGAGGGAGCTCATCACGAGGCCCGCGCCGTTGCCGATCACGCCGACCTGGCCCTTCAGGTGCACGTAGTGCAGGCCGTGGTCCTTGGCGCGGCGTTCGAACTCGTCGTTCGCCAACGGGTCGGCGAAACGCTTCCAGCCGTCATGGCGGAAGGCGGCGTTGTCATCGAGGGAGATCTTCGCGTCGAGCGCGCACAGGCTCTTCGAGGATTCGTCGTCCGGATCGCCGATCTTGGCGAGCGGGTTGATCTCGACGAGGGTGGCGTCGTTCTCCTTGAAGCAACGCCACATCTTGAGCAGGATCTGCGCGGCCTGATCGACGTCGGCATGGTAGAAGCCGATGCTCTCGGCCATCTTGGTGGCCGCGGCGAGGTCGAAGTCGTCGAGGGCCTCGATGTGCAGTCGCTTGACCGATTCGGGGTGCTCGCGGGCGATCTCCTCGACCTCGGTGCCGCCGTTGGCGGTGGCGAGCACGTCGTAGTCGCGCGAGGTGCGGTCCACGGAGATGGACACGTAGTACTCGTGGAGGATGTTCTTGCCCTCGGCCACGAGCACGCCGTTGACCTTGTGCTTGTGGATGGTCATCGGCAGGATGGCCTCGGAGTCGAGGATGGCCTCGTCACGCGTCTTGGCGAGCTTGACGCCGCCGGCCTGACCGCGGTGGCCGATCTTGACCTGGGCCTTGACGACACAGGGGTATCCGAGCTTTTCCGCGGCTTCCGCCACCTCGTGCGAGTTCTGCGCGTAGATGGCCTTCGGCGTGGGGATACCCTGCTCCTCGAGCAGTTCGCGCGCCTGATATTCGTAAAGATCCATTGCTGCTTTTCCGTTGAATGTGGAACGTGATATATGGAATATGGTTGTCTATTGGTGCCCCGGCGGCGTTCGCCGCGCCGCCGGGGATGCCGACCCCGACTCAGGCCGGCATGGAGATGAGCGTGCTGACGGGCACGCCGCCGAGCTTGTCGAGGCCGTCGAGGCCGTCGAGCGCCATGACGAAGCTGAATCCGGCGATCGTGCCGCCGGCCTTCTCAATGAGGTCGGCGCCGGCCTTGGCGGTGCCGCCGGTGGCGATGAGGTCGTCGACGATGAGCACGCGTTCGCCGGGCTTGACGGCCGCGGTCTCGATCTCGACGCTGGCGGTGCCGTACTCGAGATCGTAGGATTCGCCGATCGTCTCGGGCGGGAGCTTACCCGCCTTGCGGATGGCGATGAAGCCCTTGCCCAGATGGTGGGCCAGCGCGGGGCCGAAGAGGAATCCGCGCGATTCGAGGCCGGCGATAGAGTCGAACTCGCTGACAGGCAGCGGCAGGGCCGCCTCGAGGGCGCGCATCAGCACGTCGAGGCCCCTGGCGTCGGCCAGCACCGGCATGAAGTCGCGGAAGATGATGCCTTCCTTCGGGAAGCCTGGGATGGAGCGGACAAGGGAGACGAGATACTCGGCGTCGGTCTGACCGACCTTGGCGAGATCCTTGATCGTGATGTCGCTGCCGGCCATGGTCACTTGGATTCCTCGTCCGAGGCCTTGCCGGCCTTGCCGTTGTCGGCGTCGGCGTTGTTCGCGGCGACGGACGTCTCGACGTTCACCTGGGCGTCATCGGCGCCGGCGGCCTGAACATCGGCCTGGGAGTCGGCCTCGGCGATCGGGTTGCCGTTCTCGTCCACCTCGTCGTCGGAGACGTAGGCGGGACGGACGTACTCGCGGGAGATCGCGTTGAAGCCGAGACGCAGCTTCGTGCCCTCGGAGTCGATGACGACCTCCTCGTACTGCTCGTCCACGGAGACGATCTTGCCGATGATCTGGCCGATCGTGATGATCTCGGTACCCGGCTGGAGACCGGCGCGGAACTGCTTGACCTGCTCGCTGCGCTTCTTGTTCTGGCGCTGCGACCACCACATCATGCCGCCCATGACGACAATGAGCACGATGAAGAAGCCATACTCTTGGATGATATTGGTAGTCATGAAAAACGATTTCCTTCCGGTCGGGGAACGACGACTAATCCGAATGACGACTAATCCAAAGCACAAAGTCTAGAAAAGCTTGCTGACATCGCCCTTGTCCGCATCGGCATCCGGCCGTATGCCGAGATGCCTCCACGCCTTGTCGGTGGCGACGCGGCCCTTGGGCGTGCGGATGAGGAACCCCTCGCGCACCAGATACGGCTCGCACACGGTCTCGACGGTCTCCGATTCCTCGCCGACCATCGCGGCCAGCGTGTTGAGACCGACCGGGCCGCCGTTGAAGTTCCTGACGATGGCGTTGAGCACCGCGATGTCCAGACGGTCGAGGCCCTCGGCGTCGATCTGGTAGAGGGCCAGCGCCTCCTTGACGTCCTCGGGGCCCACCGAAGGCAGGTCGTGGACGATCGCCCAGTCGCGCACACGGCGCAGCAGGCGGTTGGCGATACGCGGCGTGCCGCGCGAACGCAGGGCGAGCTCGTGGGCCGCGCCCTCGTCCAACGCGATGCCGAGCACCCCGGAGGAACGCTCGACGAGCTTCTCCAGCTCCCCCACCGGATAGAAGTCGAGATGGGCGGTGAAGCCGAACCGGGCGCGCAGCGGCGAAGGCAGCATGCCCTCGCGTGTGGTGGCGCCGATCATCGTGAAGCGCGGCAGAGTGAGCGGGATCGACGAGGCGCCCGGCCCCTTGCCGACCATCACGTCGACACGGAAGTCCTCCATCGCGATGTACAACAGCTCCTCGGCCGCGCGCGGCAGACGGTGCACCTCGTCGACGAACAGCACCTCCCCCGCGTCGAGCGAGCTCAGGATCGAGGCGAGATCGCCCGCATGCTGGATGGCGGGGCCGGAGGTGATGCGGATCGGCACGCCGAGCTCGTTGGCGACGATCATCGCCAACGTGGTCTTGCCGAGGCCGGGAGGACCGGCGAGCAGGATGTGGTCCGGCGGCACCTCGCGTTTGCGGGCCGCATCGAGGAACAGCTGGAGTTGGGCCTTGAGGCGGGGCTGGCCGATGAAGCCGTCGAGGACGTGCGGGCGCAGCTCCTCGTCGCTGACCGGCTCGTTGCCGACCGGCTGGGAGGAGACCATGCGCAGCGATTCCTCGTTGGCGCCGATGTTCTCGTTGCCCTGCGGCTGGGCGAGTTCGCCGCTGATGTACGGTTCGTTCATGGCTGTGTGGTTCACCGTCCCCTGTCAAGCGAGGCGAGGGCGAGGCGCAGCACCTTCGGCACGTCGTCCTCGGCGAGCGGGGTGGCGATGCCGTTCTCCTGACAGGCCACATGCACCGCGTGCTCGGCGTCCGCCTGACGCCAGCCGAGCGAGATCAGCCCCTCGACGACCTGCAATGCGCCCTTGTCCTCCGGCTGCGCGGTGGTGACGGCGGAGCCGGTCTGCTCCAGCGCGTCCAGGTCGATCGAGCCCTTGAGCTCGAGGATGATCTTCTGCGCGCCCTTCCTGCCGAGGCCGGGGGCCTTGGCGAGGGCCGCGGCGTCGTTGTCGGCGACCGCCTTGGCGAGCTGCATCGGGTTCAGCGTGGACAGGAGCGACAGCGCGACCTTCGGGCCGATGCCGTTGACCCTGATGAGCTGAAGGAACGTGCGTTTCGCCGTCGGGTCGAGGAACCCGTACAGCGTGATCGCGTCCTGCGAGACGTTGAGATAGGTGTAGACCTTCACCTCGATGCCGCCATGCACGCGCGACAGGTCGGCGGAGGGCATGCGCACCTCGTATCCGACTCCCCCGACCTCGATGAGCGCGGCCGAGGCGTCCACCGCCTCGACCACGCCACGCAACGAACCTATCACGGCACCTCCTTCGAACAACTGTTCGATCAGTGTATCACACGGACATGTGCCGGATCACGGTCACATGCCGCGGTCGGCGTTGATGCGCCGTTTCGTGGCCTTCTTCGCGGCGTCGGCCCACTGGCGCTGCGCCGCGGTCAGATGCTCCTCGCGCTCCCCACCCTGCAGCGCGCCTGCGGGACGCAGCGCATGGCAGATCGCCAATGCGAGCGCGTCGGCGGCGTCGGCGGGCGTCGGCATCTTGTTGAGGTTCAGGATGCGCGTGACCATGCGCTCTACCTGCACCTTCTGCGCCTGACCGTTGCCGGTGATCGCGAGCTTCGCCTCGGTCGGCGTGTGCAACGCCACCGGGATGCCGCGCTGGGCGGCGGCGAGCATGGCGAGCCCAGCGGCCTGCGCGGTGCCGAGCACGGTGTTGCGGTTCGACTGGGCGAACACACGCTCGATGGACACGGCATCCGGCGCATAGGCCTCGATCTTGGCCGCCAGCCCGTTGTAAATGGCCAGGAGGCGCAGATCCTGCGAGACATCCGGCGAGGAGCGCACGACATCGACGTGGATAAACGAAAGCCGGCGGTGCGCGCCGGCTTCGATCACGCCGACCCCGCAGCGTGTGAGCCCGGGGTCGACGCCTAGGATGATCACCTTGGATTACTCCTCGTCGAGCTGTTCCATGACCTCGTCGGAGGCGGTCCAGTTGGAGTAGATGTTCTGCACATCGTCCAGGTCATCGAGGTTGTCGATGAGCTTGGAGACCTTGCGGGCGTCCTCGAGGGTCAGCTCGACCTCGTTCTTCGGACGCATGACCATATCGGCGGAATCGTAGTCGAAACCGGCGTCCTGCAGGGCCTTGCGGACGGTGTGCAGGTCGGACGGGTCGGTCACGACGGTGAACACATCGCCATCGTCGATGACGTCCTCGGCGCCCGCGTCGCCGGCCTTCTCGAACAGGTCGTCGAAGTCGACGCCCTCGGACGGGACCTCGATCTGGCCCTTGCGCTCGAAGTTGAAGGACACGGAGCCGGAGGTGGCCAGAGAGCCGTTGCCCTTGGTCAGGGTGGAGCGGACCTCGGCGGCCGCGCGGTTGCGGTTGTCGGTCAGGCACTCGATGATGAGGCCGACGCCGGCGGGGGCGTAGCCCTCGTAGACGATGTCCTCGTAGTTGGCGCCGCCGGCTTCCTCACCGGAGCCGCGCTTGATGGCGCGCTTGATGTTGTCGGCGGGCATGGAGGCCTTCTTGGCCTTGTAGACGGCGTCGTACAGCGACGGGTTGCCGTCCGGGTCGCCGCCGCCGGTGCGGGCCGCGATCTCGATGTTCTTGATGAGCTTGGCGAAGAGCTTGCCGCGCTTGGCGTCGATGGCGGCCTTCTTGTGCTTGGTGGTCGCCCACTTGGAATGACCTGACATAATGCTCCTAGCAGGTTAACTGGTACTGGACAAACGAAACGATTGTAGGGCGCCAAGCCGACAATCGGCGATAATCGGCCGGTATGACGGCCCATGGCGCCAGCGAAAGGACGGGCGTGACGCCGATTCGGCACCGGCGTCACGCCCGGGACGCGTCAGCGAGGACACGGATCAGGCCTTGGGATCAGGCCTTGGCATCAGACCTCGGATCAGGCCTCGACGGAATCCTCCGTGGCGGCCTTGAAATCGTCGGCCGAGTTGACCTGGACGCGCTTCTTGATGACCTCGAGGATCTTCGCGCGCGCCTCGTCGACCGGCACGCCGTTGAGCTGGCTGCCGTCGCGGAAGCGGAAGCTCACCGCGTTGTTGTTCATGTCCTCCTCGCCGACGATGAGGATGAACGGCGCCTTGGACTTGGAGGCGTTGCGGATCTTCTTGCCGAAGCGGTCGTCGGAGTAATCGATCTCGCAGCGGACCATCTCGTCCTCGAGGCTCTTGACGAAGCCGGCGAGGTGCGGGGCGAACTCGTCGGCGACCGGCACGCCGAGCACCTGCACCGGGGCGAGCCACGCCGGGAACGCGCCGGCGTAGTGCTCGAGCAGCACGGCGAAGAAGCGCTCGATGGAGCCGAACAGTGCGCGGTGGATCATCACCGGACGCTGGTGGGTGCCGTCGGCCGCGATGTACTCGAGCTGGAAGCGCTCGGGCAGGTTGAAGTCGAGCTGGATCGTCGACACCTGCCAGGTGCGGCCGATCGCGTCGCGGGCCTGCACGGAGATCTTCGGGCCGTAGAAGGCGGCGCCGCCCGGATCGGCCACGAGGGTCAGGCCGGAGTCCTTGGCGACCTCGGCGAGCGTGTTGGTCGCCTCCTCCCAGATCTCGTCGCTGCCGACGTACTTGTGCTCGTCCTTGGTGGACAGCTCAAGGTAGAAGTCGCTCAGGCCGAAGTCCTTGAGGACCTTCAGGACGAAGGTCAGCAGGTTGGTCAGCTCGCCCTTCATCTGCTCGCGGGTGCAGTAGATGTGGGAGTCGTCCTGCGTGAGGCCGCGCACGCGGGTCAGGCCGTGGACCTCGCCGGACTTCTCGTAGCGGTACACGGTGCCAAACTCGAACAGTCGCAGCGGCAGCTCCTTGTAGGAACGCTGGCGGGACTTGAAGATGAGGTTGTGCATCGGGCAGTTCATCGGCTTCAGGTAGTAGTCGAAGCCCTGCTTGGTGATGTTGCCGTCGGCGTCGCGCTCCTCGTCAAGGCGCATCGCCGGGTACATGGAGTCCTTGTACCAGTGCAGGTGGCCGGAGGTCTCGTACAGGCCGCCCTTGGTGATGTGCGGGGTCTGCACGAAGCTGTAGTGGTACTTGCGGTGCATCTCGCGGGAGTAGTCCTCCATCGCGTTGATGACGGCCGCGCCCTTCGGGTGGAAGACGGCCAGACCCGGTCCGATCTCCTCCGGGAAGGAGAACAGGTCCATCTCGGCGCCGAGCTTGCGGTGGTCGCGCTTGGCGGCCTCCTCGAGACGGGTCTGGTAGGCCTTCAGGTCCTCCTTGGTGGCCCATGCGGTGCCGTAGATGCGCTGCATGGTGGGGTTCTTCTCGCTGCCGCGCCAGTAGGCCGCGGCGGAGCGCTCGATCTTGAACGCCTTGATGAAGCGGGTGTTCGGCAGGTGCGGCCCGCGGCACAGGTCCTTCCACACGACGTTGCCGTCACGGTCGACGTTGTCGTAGAAGCTGAGCTCCTTGCCGGAGATCTCGGTGGCGGTGGACGGGTCGAGGTGCGCCTCCTTGTCCTTGATCAGCTCGATCTTGAACGGCTGGTCGGCCTCCTCCGCGAGCGCCTCCTCCTCGGTCGTCACACGGCGGCGGAACGACTGGGAGGACTTGATGATGCGCTGCATGTGCTTCTCGATGTTCTTCAGGTCGTCCGGCGTGAAGGGCTGGTCGACCTGAAAGTCGTAGTAGAAGCCGTCCTTGATGATCGGGCCGACGCCGAGCTTGGCGTTCGGGAACAGTTCCTGAACGGCCTGGGCCATGACGTGGGTGGCGGAGTGGCGCATGATGCCGAGGCCGTCCTCGGAGTCGAGCGCGACGGATTCGACCGTGTCGCCGTCCGCGAGCGGGGTGTACAGGTCGCGCAGTTCGCCGTTGAGGCGGACCGCGATGATGTCCTTGTCGTCCGCGAAGAGCTCGACGCCGGTGGTGGTTGCTTCCACCTCCTTCGCTTCGCCGTTGACTGTGATGGAGATGGAGCTTTGCGCCATGATCGTGTCCTTTGCTATCGGGGCCCGCGTTACCAATGGGCAGGCCTGGACTGTGTTCGACAGTGGACACGATAGGCACGCGCGGCGACATGCGCAAGCCGCGTTCGCAGAACGAACGCCGCGACGGACGCCGCGACGTACGGCGCGACGGAACCGGTCACATGCGTTCCCGCCGCGTTCCCGCTGCGATCAGGCGCGCTGCACCAGCCATTCGGCGGCGACCTTCTTCGAGGGGAACACCCCCTGCGCCCCGTTGGCGCCGTCGGCCAGCCACATGCGCCTGATGCCGAAGCTCTGCTTGCGCACGGTGCCGGCCCCCGACCCGTTGTGCACGACGGCGAACACGCCGCGTCCTATCTTCATGATCCTCACGTCCATGATTCCGGCCTCCCTGCCGTCATCTCGTTCGTCACCCGCGATACTACCCCCCTATCGGACGACGCGCCGCCGACACGCGCAAGGGGGTACAAAATGCCCCCGAATGTCGCGCGACCGACCGGTCCAACAGCCAAACGGCCAGACCAGACGATCAGTCTTTCACCTGACCCGAACGGAACCGGTCCGAACGGATGTCCTCGTCGGTCCACTCGCGTTTCACGAACGGATTGACGAGCGGTTCGCCGCCGCGTCGTTCCGCGACGGCCGCGGGATCCCACTCGGACACGTACGAGTACCGGATGCGTCCCGGTGCGAGCCGTTCCATCAGGGACTCGTATCGGTCGCGCTCGGTCAGCAGCGTGTCGACGAGATACCCCGGTTCCACACCGAACCGGCTCAGTCCGCGGACATACAGGTTCTTGTCCGAGTCACCCACGATCACCGGAACCGTATCCAAACGCAACAGCTCCTTGAACATGACCAACCGTCCGATCCGCCCGTTGCCGTCGGAGAACGGATGCGTGGTCTCGAACATCCAATGCGCCTTCGCGATCTCATACGGATCGTCGCGCAGGTCCCGATACAGGGCGAACACCAGTTCCATGGCCTGCGGCACGTCCTCCGGCAACGCCGTGTGCACCCCCAGCATCTGACTGATCACGTTCGGCAGGACCTTGTAGCCGCCCACATTGCGATCGGGATCGAGCTCCTGTCCGGTGCCGCGTTTGAGCATCGCATGCAGGGTGCACACCATGGTCCTGTCGACCGGCTCATCCACATGGTCGAGGATCCAGTTGAACGTGAGGAAGTGGTTGCGGGTCTCGATCACGTCATCGGCACGAATCTGGTCGATCGCGTTATCCGGCAACAGCGCGCCCGTATCGTACAGCTGCGCCGTCTGCTCGGGAGACAGCGTGGAACCTTCCATATGATTCGAGTTGTATGCGAACAGGATCTGCGTGTTGTAGTACAGTCCGCCGCCAACCCGCTGGTCACGCTCACGCTTCAGCCAATCCACAAGCCGAACCCTGTCCATGACCATCTCCTCTCACGACGCAGCTCCGATATGCCCGAGCCCCGTGTCCATAGGATATTAGGATACCGATCCAGAAACCTCGGGACCAGCGCTGAAGGAGCCACATTCCCCGGACTTTTCCATTGCCATGGCGACGGTATCTCAATTCCGATTTGCCACCAAGATCCGCCAAGGTCCGAAAGGCTCGCGGAAACAAGAAAGCCCCGGGCGAACCCGGGGCTTCCGACAGGCTCCTGCGGCTGGGCTTGAACCAGCGACCGTCCGATTAACAGTCGGATGCTCTGCCAACTGAGCTACGCAGGAATATTCAATTATCGCCTTTTCGCAGGGCTTGCGACCTGAAAGGCAACGCTCCTGCGGCTGGGCTTGAACCAGCGACCGTCCGATTAACAGTCGGATGCTCTGCCAACTGAGCTACGCAGGAATGGCTTGCTTCACGGGATCACTCCCGTTCGCACAAGACGGATACTTTACCGCAAGATGAGCGGAAACTCCAAATACGGCGTGTCCCCTTGCGGCGCAAGGAAACCTCCTACATCGACACCTTGGTCAGCGGCATCGCGGAGTCGATCGGGAAATCGGGCGCGCTGGGACGGACGCCGGCCTCGACGAGGTTCACGCCGAGCATGGCGACCATCGCTCCGTTGTCGGTGCACAGCTTCAGTTCGGGGATGCGCACCTCGACGCCGTTGCTGCGCCCGTACTGCAGCAGCTTGGCGCGCAGCTGCGAATTCGCGGAGAACCCGCCGCCGACGATCAGCGTGTCGGAGCCGTACTGGCGGCAGCCACGCATCGCCTTCTTCGCGAGCACCGTGGCCACAGAGTCGGCGAGCGAGGCGCACACGTCATCGACGGGGATCGCGCGGCCTGCGGCCTGCTCCCCCTCCACCCAGCGGGCGACGGCGGTCTTGACACCGGAGAAGCTGAAATCGTACGGGTGCCTCGCGCCGGCCTGCCCCTGGGTCAGGCCCTGCGGCACCTTGATGGCATGCGGGTCGCCGTGCTGCGCGTGACGGTCGATGTGCGGGCCACCCGGATAGGGGAATCCCAGAAGGCGCGCGACCTTGTCGAAGCACTCCCCGGCCGCGTCGTCGAGCGTGGTGCCGACCACGTCGATGCGCCGCGCCACGTCCTCGACGTGCAGCAGCGACGTGTGGCCGCCGGAGACGATCAGGGCGAGTGTGTCGGGCGGGAACGGGCCGAACTGCAGCTGGGTGACCGCGATGTGCCCGATCACATGGTTGATGCCGTACAGCGGCTTGCCGGACGCCCACGCGAGGGCCTTCGCGCCGGAGACGCCGACCGCGAGGCAGCCGGCAAGCCCCGGACCGGCGGACACGGCGATCGCGTCCACGTCGGACAGCTCCATGTTCGCGTCGGCGAGCGCCTTGGAGACGCACGGCACGAACGCCTCGGCGTGCGCGCGCGAGGCGATTTCGGGGATGACGCCGCCGTAGCGCGCGTGTTCCTCCATCGAGGAGGAGACCACGTTGGATACGAGTGTGCGTCCGCGCACGATGGCGGCTGCGGTCTCGTCGCAGGTCGATTCGATGCCCAGCACCACGGGTTCGCTCATCTGTCGTCCTCTTTCTGCTTGTCGTTCTGCTCGTTATGCTCATGCTGCTCCGGTCGCGCGTCCGTCGCCCCCGTCTGGAAGCCGACCACGCGCGGCTTCAGGTCCAGCGCCATCGTGTATGCGTCGATGTTGCCGGGCTGGTAGTAGCGTTTGCGCAGTCCCATGCGTGTGAACCCGAATCGCCGGTACAGCGCGAGCGCGGGGTCGTTGTCGACGCGCACCTCGAGCAGCATGCGTGCGGCGCCCTGTTTTTCCGCCTCGTCGACGAGCGTGGCGAGCAGGCGTGCGGCGATGCCCCGGCGCTGGTGGGAGACGGCGACGCCGATGGTCATGAGTTCCGCGTCGTCGCCGTCGTACCAGAAGCCGGCGTATCCGACGATGGCGGGGGCGTTCTCGAAAGCCTGTGCCGTGGTCTCTCCCCCGGTCGGCTGCGTCGACGGCCCCTTTGTCAGAGAGGACCTGCTGCCGTTGTCGTCCACGCACACGTAGTAGGTGCGGGCGGGGGCGGCGAGTTCCTCGCGCACCATGTTCTCGCTCCATGCGCCGCGGCCGAACAGTTCGCGTTCGAGCCGGGCGATGGCTTCGACGATGACGTCGCGGTCGAGTTCGTCGATGGGCGTGATGCGCAGCCCGGCCTGTGTCGGTTGCGTCGACTGCATCAGGTGCGTCGGTTGCGTCATGCCTGTGGACCTTCCGCCTCGGTATTGGCTCCGGCCTCGGTCTCGTCCTTGCGCGTGGCGCCTTCGTGGCCGAGGACGTGCTTCAGGGGCGCGGGGATCTCCGCATCCGGCCGGCGCAGGTAGAGGGGCTCGACCGGCGGCTGCCCGTCACCGCGCGCGGTCCGTCCCAATGCGGTTTCGGCGAATATGGCGAGGCCTTCGGCGCCGAGGTCCAGCACGGACCGGTCGCTCACCTCGCCGGGGTGTTCCAGACCCTGCCATGCGGCGGCGTATTTGGCTGCGCCGTGTCCGATCACGTCGACGACGTAGTCGACGCCGTCGCGTTCGGCGTGCGCGCGCACGGTCTCGTTGACGCGTTCGACGATGCGCTCGGGATAGTCGATGTCCATCGCGATCCAGCGGTTGTCGGCCGCCTCGCGCTCGGGCAGCGAGATGGTTCCGTGGTTGAGGCAGAAGTACAGCTGCTTGCGTCGCGCGTCGTTGACGCACAGGGTGACGTGACGGCTGCGTTCGCCGTCGCCGTAGACCTCCTCCCCCGCACGGTACGCCATCTCGCCCTGCGCGTCGAGGATGTTCTGTCCGATGAGCGTGGCGCCGGTGGCGAACGCGATCGCCTTGGCTGCGACGATGCCGGCCCTCAGTCCGGTGAACGGCGCGGGACCGGTGCCCACGACGATGGTGTCGATGTCGGCGGGCGTAAGTCCGGCGTCCCCGATCGCCCGCGCGATGTTGGGCTGGAGACGCTCGACGTGGGTGCGCGAATCGGTTTCGATGATCGGCTCATGCCCCACGACGCCCACGGTCGAACCGTATGACGTATCGATCACCAGTGTGCAGCCCATGCGACCTCCCGCTCTTCGCAACAGTGTCCGTCCCGGCGCCCGGACGGCTCCGGAAACCTCTAGCGAGTGTACACCGGGACGGGAGAACCGACGCTGCAGTGCGAACCCGCTACAGTGCGAACCCGCTCCAGCGCGGCCCGACGGGCACGAGCGTGACGACGCGCACGCCGTCGCCGGTGATCTCGCCGTCGGGGCCGGACACGCCGCCGGCGACGCCGATACCTGCGCCGAGGGCGTCCAGCGGACGTTCGATGTGGATCTCCAGACGTTCGGGCGCGAGCGCGGCGACCATCTGCTCGCCCCATTCCATGAGCACGACGGTGTCGTCGCTGGTGTCCTCGAGTTCCTCGTCGAGGCCGAGCGATTCGAGTTCGTCGAGGAGCCGGTCGACGGCGGCCTGTCCTGGCGCGTAGTCGGCGCCGCCCAAACGGTAGGCGTCGACGTGCACGAAATGCGCGGGGGCGCC
Organism: Bifidobacterium rousetti; assembly: GCF_008698235.1. Lineage (GTDB taxonomy): Bacteria > Actinomycetota > Actinomycetes > Actinomycetales > Bifidobacteriaceae > Bifidobacterium > Bifidobacterium rousetti. Next base: position 18,396 of record NZ_PEBH01000013.1, on the reverse strand, counting down.
GTCGGCGAATCGGCCGTTCAGTTCGCGGGCGATGGTGAACGTGGGCGAGACGATCGGCTCGCCGATGCCGAGTCCTTCGCCGAAGCCCTGCGCGAGCGTGGTCTTGCCGGCGCCGAGCGGACCGGACAGAAGCAGCACGTCGCCGCCGTGCACATGCGCGGCGATGCGTCGGCCCAATGCGCGCATGTCACCGCCAGTGGGCACCTCGACGCGGGTCACACCGCCGGCCGTCACGCCGGATGTTCCGCCGGCCGTCCCGCTCACGTTCTCACCTGTCATATCCACGTCCATATCCGTATCGTCCTCCCTGCATGTCGGTCCGTCCCTTCACCGCGATCGTCTCGATGCTGCGTTCGAGCGCGTACATCGGGTCGCCGCCGTTGGTCTTGCTCTGCTCGTCGGCCCACGCGAGCATGCGGATGCAGTTCGCGAGTCCCTGCGACGTCCATCCGCCGAGCCGGATCTTCTTGAGCATCCAGCTCGGCATGCCCGCCTCGGAGGCCGAGATCTCCCCCGATTTGAGGGCGGACGCCTTGGCCAGGGTCCTGAGCTTCATGGCGAGCGCGCCGATCAGCGCGATCGGCGCGGTGCCCTGTTCGACGGCGGATCGCATCATGACGATCGCGTCGGCGGTGCGTCCGGCCAGCGCGGCGTCGGCGACGGCGAATCCGGTGACCTGCGGGTTGGCGGTCAGATACTGGTTGACGCGGTCCAGTCCGATCGGATCGTCGTCGAAGTCGAAGCACAGCTGGCCGCACATCGCGTCGAGTTCGCCGGTGCGTTCGCCGAGCACGTCGACGAGCTGTTGGGCGGCGATCGGTTCGATGCGCCGGCCGAGCCGTTCGAACCGGGAAAGCACGAAGTTGAGTTTCGCCTCCGGTTTCTTGAGATCGGCCACCTCGACCTTCTGCGCGCCGGCCCTGACCAGCTGGTCGACGAGCCGTTTGCCTTTGTTGCCGCCCTCGTGCCGGCAGATGACGACGCTCGCGTTGGGGTCGTCCTTCGACTCCTTGACGTAGGCGACCATCGCCTCGCCGAGCTTCTCGTCTGCGGACTGGAGGTTGTCGACGGTCACGACCGCGGTCTCGGCCAGGAGCGACGGGCTGACGGCCTCGTCGAAGGCGTACCGGTCGGCCGACGCCGCGTCCAGTTCGATGAGCTCCGCATCGGGGCGGCCCTCGAGCGCCTTGTCGCGCAGTTCCCTAGCGGTTCGCCCGTTGAGGTATGCGTCTCCGCCGAACACCACGCGCAATGCCGCGTTCCCTGCCGTTGTTGCCATGGTCTCCATCACCCCACACCCGTTGGACAACGCGCGTGACGTCGGGCGCGGAAACGCCGACGGCCGCGGGTTTCCGGGAGATTCCCGAAAGCCCCGCGGCCGTCACGCCTCATGCGATGCGGATCTCGATGCGGATCTCGAGGATCACTTGCTCATGAGGTTCCTCAGCACGTACTGGAGGATGCCGCCGTTGCGGTAGTAGTCGGCCTCGCCGGGGGTGTCGATGCGCACGACCGCGTCGAACTCGGTGGTCGAGCCGTCCTTGTGCGTGGCGGTGACGTGGACCGTCTTCGGGGTGACGCCCGCGTTGAGCTCGTCGATGCCGGCGATGTCGTAGGTCTCGGTGCCGTCGAGGCCCAGCGACGTGTAGGACTCGCCTTCGGGGAACTGCAGCGGGAGCACGCCCATGCCGATGAGGTTGGAGCGGTGGATGCGCTCGAAGCTTTCGGTGATGACGGCCTTGACGCCGAGCATCAGCGTGCCCTTCGCGGCCCAGTCGCGCGACGATCCGGTGCCGTACTCCTTGCCCGCGAGGACCACGAGCGGGGTGCCGGCGGCCTTGTAGTTCAGGGAGGCGTCGAAGATCGTGGACGGCTTGCCGGTGGTGAAGTCGTAGGTGAAGCCGCCGGGCGTGACCTCCTCGCCCACGGAGGCGAGCAGCTGGTTGCGCAGTCGGATGTTGCCGAACGTGCCGCGCACCATGATCTCGTGGTTGCCGCGGCGCGAGCCGTAGGAGTTGAAGTTACGCGGTTTGACGCCGCGCTCGGTCAGGTACTTGCCTGCGGGGCTGGACGCCTTGAACGCGCCTGCCGGGGAGATGTGGTCGGTGGTCACGGAGTCGCCGAGCAGGGCGAGCACGCGGGCGCCGTGGATGTCCTCGACCGGGTCCGGCGTGGACTTCATGCCGTCGAAGAACGTCTGCTTGCGCACGTACGTGGACTTCGGGTCCCACTGGAACAGCTCGCCTTCGGGCACGTCGAGGCCCTTCCAGCGGCGGTCGCCCTCGAACACGGAAGCGTAGTCCTTGAGGAACATCTCGCGGCTGACGGTGCCGTTGACCACGGCGGCGACCTCCGAGTTGGTCGGCCAGATGTCCTTGAGGTACACGTCGTTGCCGTCCGTGTCGACGCCCAGCGGCTGGGACTCGAAATCGAAGTCCATCGTGCCGGCGAGCGCGTACGCGATGACGAGCGGCGGCGAGGCGAGGTAGTTCATCTTGACGTCGGGGCTGATGCGGCCCTCGAAGTTGCGGTTGCCGGAGAGCACGGCGGTGACGGTCAGGTCGTTGGCGTTGATGGCCTCGCTGATCTCGGGCAGCAGCGGGCCGGAGTTGCCGATGCAGGTGGCGCAGCCGAAGCCGACGAGCTGGTAGCCGAGCGCGTCGAGGTCGTCCTGCAGGCCGGCGGCCTTGAGGTAGTCGGCGACGACCTGGGAGCCGGGCGCGAGGGAGGTCTTGACCCACGGCTTGGGCTTCAAACCCTTGGCGTGCGCGTTGCGGGCGATGAGGCCGGCGGCGATCATCACGGACGGGTTGGACGTGTTGGTGCACGAGGTGATGGAGGCGATGGCCACGTCGCCGTTGTCGAGGTCGAAGTCGCCGCGGAAGGACGTGGACACGGGCACGCTCTCCTTGACGGTCTTCTCGGTCTCGTAGGCGGGCAGCGTGTCCTCGAACACCTGCTTCGACTCGGACAGCTTGATGCGGTCCTGTGGGCGCTTCGGGCCGGCGATGGACGGCACCACGTCGCCCAGGTCGAGCTCCATGTACTCGGAGTACTCCGGTTCGACGTAGTCCGGGTCCTTGGCGTCGCCCCACAGCTTGTTGGCCTTGGCGTACGCCTCGACGAGCGCGACCTGCTCGTCGGAGCGGCCGGTCAGGCGCAGGTAGTCGAGGGTCACGTCGTCGATCGGGAAGATGCCGCAGGTGGAGCCGAACTCGGGGCTCATGTTGCCGATGGTGGCGCGGTTGGCGAGCGGGACGGAGGCGATGCCCTCGCCGTAGAACTCGACGAACTTGCCGACGACGCCGTGCTGGCGCAGCATGTCGGTGATGGTGAGGACCACGTCGGTGGCGGTGACGCCCTCGGGGATGGAGCCGGTGAGCTTGAAGCCGACGACGCGCGGCACGAGCATGGAGATCGGCTGGCCGAGCATGGCGGCCTCGGCCTCGATGCCGCCGACGCCCCAGCCGAGCACGCCGAGGCCGTTTTCGGTGGTGGTGTGCGAGTCGGTGCCGACGCAGGAGTCGAGGTAGGCGAGCTCGCGCCCGTCGTTCAGGCCCGACGCCTCGGCCGACTTGGTCATGACGACCTTGGCGAGGTATTCGATGTTGACCTGGTGGATGATGCCGGTCCCCGGCGGCACGACGCGGAAGTTGCGGAACGCCTGCTGGCCCCAGCGCAGGAACTGGTAGCGTTCGCCGTTGCGCTGGTATTCGATGTCCATGTTCTGCTCGACCGCGTCGGCGAGCGCGTACTTGTCGATCTGCACGGAGTGGTCGATGACCATGTCGGACTGGACCTGCGGGTTGATGACCTCGGGGTCGCCGCCCAAGTCCTTGACCGCGTCGCGCATGGTGGCTAGGTCGACGATGCACGGCACGCCGGTGAAGTCCTGCATGACGACGCGCGAGGGGGTGAACTGGATCTCGTGGCTGGGCTGGGCGTTCGGGTCCCAGTCGAGCAGCGCGCGCACGTGCTCGTCGGTGATGTTGGCGCCGTCGATGTTGCGCACGAGGTTCTCCACCAGCACCTTCAGCGAATAGGGCAGGTGGTCGATCCCCTTGAGATCGGCGATGTTGTAATAGTCGAAGTCCTTGCCGGCGGCGTGCAGGGTCGCCAGTTGGTCGTCACGTACGGACATACTTCCTCCGGAATCTTGGTCGGCTTCTGATGCCGTTGATTATCCACTCCGAATGGTACGGGTACGTTACTTTTCCTCTGGCGTGTCGGCTTGAAAGGTGAGACAATGCGCGGCTCGATCCGGCGCGTCCGGCGCGCGTTCAGCGGTGGAAGCGCCGTTCCGCGATCGCGTGGGTGAGCGCGGGCACGGCGAACAGGCACAGGGCGAAGATCACGGCGGCCCCGGCGAGCGCGATCAGCGTGGCGGTGAGTGTGGAGCCGGTGGGGATGATGAGGGCGAAGAAGCGCGCGACGAACGGGATGAGCATGCCGATGACGCCGGCCGCGGCGAGGACGGCGACCAGCGCGCCCCTCCAGCCATTGAGCGGCCGGGCGACGCGGGCGAGCACGAACACGCCCATGACGAACAGGATGATCGCCTCGGTGGCGCGCAGCCGCGCGAGGTCGGCGGCGTCGGTCACGTCCCAGCCCATGATGGACGGCAGACTCCATGCGGCGATGAGCACGGACAGGCCGGTGGCGATGCCGCCCGGCAGGGCGAAGCGCACGACGCGCCCGAGGAAGCCGGGGATGTATTTGCGCGTGTTCGGCGCGAGCGCGAGGATGAAGGCGGGCACGCCGATGGTGAGCGCGCCGATGTAGGTGATGTGGCGCGGCAGGTACGGGTACGGGATCCGCGTGAGCACGACGCCCAGCGAGATCAGCGCCGAGTAGACGGTCTTGACGAGGAACAGGCCGGCGACCCGTTCCATGTTGGCCATGACCTGCCGGCCGCGGGCGACCACGTCGGGCAGGTGGCTGAACTTCGAGTCGACGAGCACGACCTGCGCGACGGCCTTGGTGGCGGGCGCGGCGTTGCCCATCGCGATGCCGAGGTCGGCCTCCTTGATGGCGAGCGCGTCGTTGACGCCGTCGCCGGTCATCGCGACCGTGTAGCCGCGCGCGTGCAGGGCGTCGACGATGAGCTTCTTCTGGTCGGGCAGGACGCGGCCGATCACGTCGACGTCCTCGAGCAGGCGGGCGACCTCGTTGACGTCGTCGGGCAGTTCGCGCGCGTCCAGCGTGACGGGTTCGCGCTCGCCCGTGAGCCGCACCCGGCGGGCGATGGCGCCGACGGTGACGGGGTTGTCGCCGGAGATGACGCGGCAGCGCACGCCCTGCTCGCGGAACCATGCGAGGGTCCGCTCGGCGTCCGGTCGGATGCGTTCGGAGCACAGCACGAGCGCGACCGGTTCGGCGTTCGGGTCGAGCATGGGGTCGTCGTCGGACTGCGCGGCGGGGGCATCGCCGCCATGCGCATTGAACACATTGGACGCATTGGACGCATTGGCCGTATTAGCCGCATCGGCCGTCCGTGCGCAGGCGATGAGCAGCACGCGGTTGCCTTGCCGCGCGTACGTGTTGACCTGTTCGAGGATCGCGGCGCGGGCGGGTCGCCGATCCGCCGTCCGATCGCCCTCGAGCGCGGCGAGGATCACCTCGGGCGCGCCCATGTACCAGGTCTCCGTCGCGTTTCCGGCACTGGCCCCAGCGCCGACTCCGGTACCGGCTCCGGCGCGCACGATCGCGCTCCATTTGCGCGCGGACGAGAACGGCACGCGACGGGCGATCTCGCCGGGCCCGTACCCGCGCTCCCCCAGCCCGTCGAGCACGGCGCGGCCGGTGCCGTTGGGCTGCTCCTCGTTCGCGAGGTCGTACAGCGCCTGCGCGGCCTCGCGTGCGGCCCTGTTCCCGGACTCGTCGTTTGCGTCGTCCAGCATGACGATCCTGTCGAAGGCGATGCCGCCGTCGGTGATCGTGCCGGTCTTGTCGAGGTTCAGGCAGTCGACGCGCGCCAGTGTCTCCACCGACTCGAGCTCCTGCACGAGGGTCTGGTGTCGTGCGAGCCGCATCGCCGCGACCGCGAAGTTGAGCGAGGTGAGCAGCACGAGTCCCTCGGGGATCATGCCGACGACACCCGCCACGGCGGAGACCACCGCCTGCCGCCACTGGCCGGTCGCGAGCGCGACGCCCCAGCCGCCGACCGTGTGGATCTGCGACAGGACGAGCAGGATGCACAGCGGCACCACGAGGAACGTCATGAACTTGAGGATCGTGTTGATGCCCCTGCTGAGATCGGACACGGTCTTGCGGTACACCTTCGCCTTCGCGGTGAGCGTCGCCGCGTAGGACCGCTCCCCGACCGCCGTGACCCGCGCGAGCGCGAGCCCCGAGACGGCGGTGGACCCGGAGTACACGTCGTCGCCCGGCTTCTTGCGCACGGTGCGCGATTCGCCGGTCAGCATCGACTCGTCGACCTCCAGCCCCCAGCTGGAGACGATCTCGGCGTCAGCGGGCACCTGCTCGCCGGATCGTATCCACAGGAGGTCGTCCATGACGATCCCGTCGTGCGGGATCTCGACGTCGTGTCCGTCGCGGCGCACGAGGCAGTCGGAGGCCACGAGGATGGACAGCTTGTCGAGCGTGCGCTTCGCCCTGAGCTCGGTGACGATGCCGATGCCCGTGTTGATGATGATCACGAAGCCGAAGACGGCGTCCTTCCACGATCCGGTGACGAGGACCATGACCATCGCGGCGAGGATGATCCCGTTGAACAGCGTGAACACGTTCGCGCGCACGATGTCCTTCACCGACCGCGACGTCGAGTCCTTCACCCGGTTGACGGCCCCCGCCGCCACCCGCTGCGCCACCTCGTCGGCGTTCAGGCCAGGCTCATCGATCTTCGGCATATCGCTCATGCTGCTTACCTTATCGTCGTGACGACGATCTCGCGCTCGTGCGGCTCGTCGTTGAGGATGGTCATCATCGCGTCGTCGATTTTGGTGGCGTCGGCGGCGCGGTCGTTGAGGACGAGGGTCGCGGCGTAGAGCGTGGCGTCATCGGGGGCGTGGACCGGGTTGAGCAGGGCGACGGGGATGCCGGCCTCGCGTGCGGAGCCGAGCGCGGCGTCCCAGCCGGAGGCGTCGGCCGAGACATCGAGGTCGGAGACGACGATGAGGTTGACGACGCGGTCGACCATGTCCTCGACGCCCTGACGCCGCGCGGCGTCGGGATCCTTGGACTTCTTCGAGGAGACGTAGATGGTCTGGATGTCGGTGTCTCCCATCGCGTCGAGGACCGGCTTGTCGGCGGCGGCGGTCGGCGAGCCGATGAGCGCGATGCGCGCCTCGTTGCGTTGGATGCCGACGTGCGCGACCTCGGGCTGGGTGGTCTGCGTGTCGCCGACGGCCTTGCCGGCCGGCGTGCAGGCGGTCAGGGCGAGGCACGCGGCTGCGCAGGCGAGGGCCGCGGACGCGCGACCGCCAGCACGCGGCGGTGTCACGCCGCGTCCTTGCGGAAGAGGGCGACGGTTTCGACGTGGTGGGTCATCGGGTAGATGTCGTAGGCGCGGATGTCGGCGAGCGTGTAGCCGAGCGAGGTCAACGTGCCGGTGTCGCGGGCGAGGCTGGTCGGGTCGCAGGCGATGTAGATGACGGATCGCGGTCCGGCTTCGGCGATCTGCCGGCAGACCTTGGCGTGGGCGCCGGCGCGCGGCGGGTCGAGGACGACCACGTCGGGGCGGGCGAAGTTCGCCGGCACGTGCGCGAGTGTCTTCGCGACGTCGCCGCATCGGGCGTCCACGTCGTTGAGCCCCAGCGCGCGCAGGTTGCGCTGCTGGCTCTTGACGGCGGTGCGTCCGCCCTCGACGCTGAACACGCGCGTGCGGTCGGTGGTGAGCGTCGCCAGCGGCAAGGTGAACAGGCCGGAGCCGGAGTAGAGGTCCCAGATGACGGCCGATGCGGCGCCGTCGAGCTCGCCGCGGGTCAGGTCGATGACGTGGTTGGCGAGGGCGACGGGCGCCTGACGGTGGATCTGCCAGAAGCCGTTGGCGTCGACCTCGTACGTGAAGGTGATGCCCGCGACGGTGACCTGTTCGCTGAGCGTGCCGCTGCCGTGGGTGAGCTCGCCGTCGACGAGGACGGCGTAGTCGTCGCCGCGCGGCGCGTCGGTGCGGGGTTCGGGCACGGACAGGCGGATCTGCGCGCCGGGCGTGAACCCGCCGTCCCAGACATGATGCCTTTCGGCCACGTCGAGCAGACCGCGCGTGGCGAGCGGCATCGTATCGATCGGCACGCGCGTGTGGGAGCCGCGGCGGCGCATCGACGGGCGTCCCTCGTCATCGGCGATCATCTCGATGCGGGTGCGCCAGTGGAGTCCGCCGAGCGCCTCGTCGCCGTCGGCGCGTTCGACCGGCACGGTGACGTCGACGTGGCCGAGGCGGCTCATCTGCTCGCTGACGGTCACGGCCTTCCACTTGAGCTGGCCGGGCAGGGAGACATGGACGAGGTCGGCGCCGCCCACTCCCCCGCCCATCGCGAGCGGGCCGGCGAGCGGCCACGCGGGTTCGACGCGGTCCTCGCTCGGCTCGATGACCTCGACGACCTCCGCGGTCCAGAACCGTTCGTCGCGGTCGTGCGGCTCGTCGAGCACGACGCGCACGAGTTCGCCGGGCAGGGCGAAGCGGACGAACACGACGCGGCCGTCGATGTGCGCGACGCAGCGTCCCTGATCGGCGTACCGTTCGATGCGGACTTCAGCTTCCATGGATTCCTTTATGGGTTGTGGCTTCAGTTATCCGCCTCGGCGTTGGCCTTGGCGGCGGCTTTGTGGCGGTGCAGGGGCGTGGCGATGATGAGGTAGCTCACCCAGATGGCCAGCGCCCAGAACGGGATGCCCATGATGAGGCGGGCGACGCCCAGCGCGGCCACATGGTCGGTCAGGTACAGGGGCACCTGCACGGCGAGACGCAGCAGGAACAGGCCCATCCACAGCGCGGTGATGACCATGTAGGCGCGCTTCAGGGCCTTGTCGTCCATCCAGTCGTGGAACCATTCGCCCAGCCGTTCGGTGGGCAGCTGGCGGATGAACTCGATGACGAGGCCAAGGCCGGGCACGCGCGCGGCCAGCGAGACGGCCAGCAGCGCCGCGTACCCGGCGTTGGTGAGGAACCCGAACATGTAGTAGTTGCGGGCCTCATGGCTCTTCCACGCCCAGATCAGGCAAATGCCCACGGCGATGAGCCCGCTCAGCGCGCCCATGACGGACTGGCGCTGGACGAGGCGGACGATCACCTGCACGACGGCCAGCGCGGCGGAGACGCCGATGGTGAGGTTGAGGTCGTTCGTCGCCACGAACATGACGACGAACAGCACTCCGGGCAGCATCGATTCGATGACGCCGCGGGGCCCTCCGATCGCGTCGATGACGGAGAAGTCCTCGTCGGCGCCGGCCGTGGCGAGCGCGCCCAGGCCGGTGCGTTTCCTCCGTTCGCCCTGTTCGGGCTTGCGTTCAGCGTTCTGTGCAGTCAAATCCGTGCCGAGTCCTTCGATCCGTTGCGTGGGTGGGTTTTGCCGATGATGATCCGGCTCAGCGGACCTCGGAGAACATCGGGCCGCGCGACAGCGTGGTCTTGACCTCAGTCTGCTGGTCCTGGCTCAGCGGGCCCTTCGGGCGGGTGGGGACGTCCTTGAGGTGCTCCTTGCCGTTGCCGTCCTGCGCCTCCTCGGCGTTGGCGGCGGCCTCCTTGGCGGCCTTGCGCTCGGCCGGGCTGACCGGCGGGTGCATCGGGATGAGGTCGCGCGGGGCGAGCGGCTCCTCGCCACGCTCGACGACGATCTTGGAGAAGAACTCGTTCAGGGCCTTGGTCTCCTCGGCGTCCGGATCGGTGGCGGCGACGCCGGAGAAGATGCCGCGCAGCATCCAGCGCGGGCCATCAACGCCGACGATGCGGGTGATGACGGTCTTGCCGGCCTTGACCTCGACCGGCAGCTTGATTTCGGTGCCGAACACGCCCTTGTCGGCGGACGCCTTCTTGTTGGCCTCGAGGAAGTCGTTCCTCCAGTCCTCCCACAGGCCGAGGGTCTTCGGCGCGGCGTACGCCTCGACCTCGAGGCTGGAGTGCTGGTAGGTGATCGTGGAGCCGAGGATGGCGCGCGTGGCGCGGTTGGCCTTGATCCTCAGCTCGATGTGCTGCATGAACGGCAGGTAGTAGGCGCCGAGGTCGAGGTAGTCGTCGTAATCGGGCACGTCCTCGTCGTTGACGTCCCACGGGCCGCGCTCCTCGCCGCGGCCGGCGTACTCCTCGCTGGCCTCCGGCAGCGCCTCGGCGGCGGTCTTCTCCGCGGTCTCGCTGTCCGCCTTGGCGGCGGCGTTGGCGGCGGCCGCGGCCTTCGCGTCCTCGTCCTCGGTCTCGACGGCCTTCTTCTCCGCCTTGTCCTTCTTCTTGCCGAATCCGAACAGTCCCATGGTTCCTCATTTCACAGTGTCGTGTCTGACGGTTGCAACCCTGCCAAGCCTAGCACCTCGGCTTGGAACTGGCTGGACGCCGGCCTCACGAGGGCTTCACACGTCGTAGGTGACGCTCAGCGGCGCGTGGTCGGACCAGCGCAGGTCGTAGGTGGGCGCCTTGTCGATGACGAAGCCGCACGCGCTGTCGGCGAGCTCGGGGGTGACGAACTGGTAGTCGATGCGCCAGCCGACGTTGTTGTCGAAGGCGCGCCCGCGCTGGCTCCACCATGTGTACGGGCCCTGGATGTCGCCGGCGAGGTCGCGCATCACGTCGACGAACTCCAGCTCCCCCAGCCACCGGTCCACGTAGGCGCGTTCGGCGGGCAGGAACCCGGCGTGCTTCTCGTTGGCCTTGGCGTTCTTGATGTCGAGCGGCGTGTGCGCGATGTTGAAGTCGCCGCACAGCACGGCCTGCCTCCCGCCGTGCGCCGCCTCGTCTCGCAGGTCGCCCATGCGTGACAGCATCGCGTCGAGGAACCGGTACTTCTGCGCCATCTTCACCGGATCGTCGGCGTTGCCGGCGTGCACGTACACGCTGGCGACGGTGATCGTGTAGCCCTGCGGCGTGACGACGTCCGCCTCGATCCAGCGGCCCGAATCGACGTCCTCGTCGAGTCCGGGCAGACCGTACCGCCGTTCGACGACCGGCAGGTCGCTGATCAGCGCGACGCCGGCGCGGCCCTTGACCCGGCACACCTCGTTCATGCGGTTGAGGCCGCTCGGGTCGTTGACGCGCCCGTGGGTCGCGTATTCGAACGCGAACGAGTCGAGGATCGGGTCGACCTCGTCCTGCGGGGCGCGCACCTCCTGCATGCACCAGACGTCGGGTGTGTGCTGCCCGGCCCAGGCCTCGACGCCCTTGCGCCTGGCCGCGCGGATGCCGTTCAGGTTCGAAGTGGTGATCGTGATCATGCGGCTTACTATACAACGCGAAAGCCCCCGTCCGGTGGAACGGGGGCTTTCGCAAGGGGAGCTCAAAAACCCGGTCAGTCGAGGCCGAGCTGGAGCTTGCCGCCGGGGATGGCGTCGAGCAGGTCGCGTGTGTACTGCTTCTGCGGGTGGTTGAACACCTCGTCGGTGGTGGCGTGCTCGACGAGCCTGCCGTGCTGCATGACGACGACCTCGTCGGCGATCTGACGGACGACCGCGAGATCGTGCGTGATGAACAGGTAGCTCAGTCCCTTCTCGGCCTGCAGGTCGTTCAGGAGCCTCAACACTTGGTCCTGCACGAGCACGTCGAGGGCGGAGACCGCCTCGTCGCACACGATGACGTCCGGGTTCAGGGCCATGGCTCGCGCGATGGCGATGCGCTGGCGCTGGCCGCCGGACAGCTCGTTCGGATAGCGGGTCATCACGGACTCGGGCAGCTCGACCATGTCGAGCAGTTCGCGCACGCGCTTGGTGCGGCTCTTGGTGTCGCCGATCCTGTGGATGCGCAGCGGCTCCTCGATCGAACGGTAGATCGAGTACATCGGGTCGAGCGAACCGTACGGGTTCTGGAAGACCGGCTGCACGTGGCGGCGGAACTCGAGGAGCTTGGCACCGGTGAACGTCGCGATGTCCTCGCCCTCGTAGAGGGCCTTGCCGCCCGTGGGCTCGAGGAGCTTCAGGATCATGTTGGCGACGGTCGACTTGCCGGAGCCGGACTCGCCCACGATCGCGAGCGTCGAGCCGCGCTTGAGCGAGAATGACACGTCGTCGACGGCCTTGAACATCTCCTTGGTGCGCGGGAGCTTGAACTCCTTGGTCAGGTGCTCGACGGTGATGACGTTCTCGCTCTTCTCGAGCTTGGCCTCGCCGACCACATGGTGCTCGAGCAGCGCGTCCGTGTCCTCGCCGCGCTTGTGCGCGGAGATGATGCGCTGGGAGGCGAGCGACGGGGCGGCCGCGACCAGACGCTTGGTGTACGGGTGCTGCGGGTGCTGGAGCACCTCGAGCGACGGGCCGGATTCGACGACCTGACCCTTGTACATCACAACGATGTGCTGGGCGCGCTCGGCGGCGAGACCCAGATCGTGGGTGATGAACAGCACGGCGGTGCCGAGCGAGTCGGTGAGCATGTGCAGGTGGTCGAGGATCTTCTTCTGCACGGTCACGTCGAGCGCGGAGGTCGGCTCGTCGGCGATGAGCAGATCGGGGCGGCAGGCCAGGCCGATGGCGATGAGCGCGCGCTGGCGCATGCCGCCGGAGAACTCGTGCGGGTACTGGCGGGCACGGGTGGCCGCGTCGGGCAGGCCCGCTTCGGACAGCAGGCCCGCGATGCGGTCGTCCATCGTGGAGCCGGTGACGTGGGCCTTGGCGATGGACCACGCCTTATCGTCATTCACGCCGGCCTTGATGAGGTCGTTGGCGACGCGCCAGCGGGTCTCGGAGCCGGGCACCCATTCGCTCTCGAAGTGCTTGACCGCCTTGTCGGCGGCCTCGCCGGTGACGCCGGCATTGGTGAGGGCCTGCTTGGCCGCATCCATCAGGGCGGGCAGCTCGGCGGAGCCGATGAAGGTCTCGTCCTCGTTGCCCTTGAGCTCGACGGCGGAGTCCTCGTCGGCCAGTGCCTTGGCAAGAGCCGAGCGCTTCTCGTGCGCCACGTCCATGTTGTTGGCCTTGAGCGCCTCCTTGACCTGCGTACCGATGCGGTACACCGGGTTCAGGTTGCTCATCGGGTCCTGGGGCACGAGGCCCATCTTGTCGCCGCGCAGCTTGTCGAAGTCCTTGGGCTTGAGGCCCGTAAGCTCCTTGCCCTCGAGCTTGATGGAGCCGCCGACCACATGGCCGGTGCCGGGCAGCAGGCCGAGCACGGCCATGGCGGAGGTGGACTTGCCGGAGCCGGACTCGCCCACGATGGCCACCCACTGGCCGGGGTAGACGGAGAAGGAGGCGTCGCGCACGGCATGCACGGCCCTCTTGTCGTCGGTGGTGAAGTCGATCGCGAGGTTCTTCACCTCGAGCAGCGGGCCGTGGGCCTTCTGCATCTCGACGATCTTGGCGTCGTTCGTGTTTTCCATGTTGTTTTGCCTACCTCACACTCAGGCCGTACGGCTCTTCGGGTCGAGCGCGTCCTTGACGGCGTCGCCCATCATGATGAAGCTCAGGACGGTGACGGCCAAGGCGACGGACGGATAGAACAGCACCATCGGGTTGGTCATCAGGTTGACCTGCGCCTGGGAGATGTCGCCGCCCCAGCTGACGGTCGTGGTCGGCAGGCCGAGACCGAGGAAGCTCAGCGTGGCCTCGGAGACGATGAACGAGCCGAGGGAGGTGGTGGCGATGACGATGATCGGCGCCAGGGCGTTCGGGATGATGTGGCTGAACAGGTTCCTCATCGGGGTCGAGCCGAGGGCGGTCGAGGCGGTGTTGAACTCGAGGTTCTTGGCCTCCATCACCGAACCGCGGGCGATACGCGCGGTGGACACCCAGCCGAAGAGGGCGAGGACGAAGACGACCTTCCAGATGGAGGAGGAGGTGCGGAACATCTGCAGGACCACGATCGCACCCAGCAGGAACGGGATCGAGTAGAAGATGTCGATGATGCGGCTCAGAACCGCGTCGACCCAACCTCCGAAGAAGCCGGCGACCGCGCCGATCAGCGTGCCGATGACGGCGACGATGACCGTGGTCAGCAGGCCCACGGACAGCGACGTGCGCGTGCCGTACACGGTGCGCGCGAACACGTCGCAACCTTGGAAGTCGTAGCCGAACGGGTGTCCGGCCTCGGCGGGCTCGAGCGAGTTGTCGAGGTTGCAGTAGTTCGGGTCGAGCTTCGTGAACACGCCCGGGAAGAGCGCGACGAAGACGATGAAGACGATGAGGATTCCCGAGACGATGAACAGCGGGTTCTTGCGCAGCGTGCGCCACGCGTCGGACCACATGCTCGAGGCCGGGGCGGATTCGTCGACCTTGTCGACGTCCTGCAGCGGCGTCTCGTCGAGCGGGGCGACGTAGCGCTCCTGCCCGGGTAGGGTCTCGTAGGAGCGGTTCTGGTTGTTGTCGGTCATGATGTTCGGTCTCCTCCCTGTCACTCGTAACGGATGCGCGGGTCGAGGGCCGCGTACAGCAGGTCGACGAGCAGGTTGCACACGACGAAGACCAGCAGCAGGAGCGTGACGATCGAGACCACGAGGTTGCCTTCGCCCTTGAGGATCGACTGGTAGGTGAGGAAGCCGACGCCGTGGATGTTGAAGATCTGCTCGGTGATCATCGCGCCGCCCATCAGGGCGCCGAGGTCCTGGCCCAGGTAGGTGACGACCGGGATCAGGGAGTTGCGCAGCACGTGACGCACCATCACGGAGCCGTTCGACATGCCCTTGGCGCGCGCGGTGCGCACATAGTCGAGGGCGATGTTCGAGGAGACCTCGGAACGCGTCAGTCGGATGATGTACGCCATCGAGACCGAACCCAGCACCATCGCGGGGAACAGCATCTCGGTGAATGTGGTGTTGGCGCTGACCGTCACGGGGATGAGGCTCCACTGCACGCCGAGGAAGTACTGGCCTGCGAAACCGGTGACGAAGGTCGGCACGGAGATGAGCAGCAGGGAGACGATGAGGATCACCGAATCGTACCACTTGCCCTTCTTGAGGCCGGAGATGATGCCGAAGACCACACCGAAGACCGCCTCGAAGCAGAAGGCCATCAGAGCGAGCTTGATGGTGACAGGGAAGGCGCGGCCGATCTCGTCGATGACCGGCTGGCCGGCGAAGGTGTTGCCGAAGTCCAGCGTGAACGCGTTCTTGAGGAACAGCAGGTACTGGATGATGAACGGCTTGTCGAGGTTGTATTCGGCGCGGATCTGGGCTGCGACCGCCTCGTTGATCGGCTTGTCCCCGAACATCGCCTTGACCGGGTCGCCCGGCAGCGCGAAGACGAGAGCGTAGACCAACAGGGTCGCACCGAGAACCACGGGGATCATCTGCAGAATGCGTCGCAGAAGATATTTGCCCATCGGTTTCTCCTTGAATTCTTTCGGACCGGTCTCACATCGCCCTGACTCGCCGCGCCGTTGTGCGGGAAGGCATGCCAAAGCGCCCAGCCGGTCGCTAAGTACCCCGTAAGTTTACCCTACGGGTTGACACGAATGTTTCACGAAGGTGAATCGGAGCTTACAACGGGACTGTGCGTACCGCGATGTCGGGTTTGTCTCTCCCCAAACTTCGGCTCCCCTTGTCAGGGGAGCTGGCCCGCAAAGCGGGACTGAGGGGTAGTCGGCATATAAACGACACAAGGGCCGGAACCCTTTTCGGATTCCGACCCTTGATTGCGATTCCGTTGGGAATCAGGTCAGGCGAGCGTCACGCTCACTTGGAGAGCTCCTCGTAGACCGGCAGGTTCTGCCAGTTCATCTCGAAGCCCTTGACACCGGTCGCGGCGACACCCGCGGCGTTGGAGTAGTACAGCGGGATGGCCGGCAGCTGCTGGAGCAGGATCTCCTGAGACTGCTGGTAGAGCTTGTTGGCGTCCTCGGTGGACTTGGCGGCGTAGGCCTCGTCCATCAGCTTGTCGAAATCGGCGTTCTTGTAGTCGCCGTCGTTGGAGCCCTTGCCGTCAGCCGCGGCGGAGGCGTACAGCTGGAACAGGTAGTTCTCCGGGGACGGGTAGTCAGGCTGCCAGCCGGTACGGAAGGCGCCCTTGATCTGGCGGTTGGTGACGGCGTTGCGGAACTCCTGGAACGTCGGCATCGGGTTGGTGGCGACGTCGATGCCCAGGTTGTTCTTGAGCTGGTTGACGATGGCGTCGTAGATCGGCTTGGCGCCGCCGTCGGCGTTGTAGGAGAAGGTCAGCTGACCGTCGTACTTGGAGATGGCGTCGGCCTTGGCCCACAGCTCCTTGGCCTTGGCGGCGTCGAACTTGAGGTTCTCGGAGCCCTTGAGGGAGTCGGAGTAGCCCGGGGTGAGCGGGGAGGTGAAGTCGACGGCCGGGGTGGCGACGCCGCCGAGCACCTTCTCGGTGAGCTGCTCGCGGTTGATGGCCATGGAGATGGCCTGACGACGCAGCTGGCCCTCCTCGGTGTTGGTCTGGAAGTGCTCGAGGTTGGACGGGATGGTGAAGGTCTGGGAGACGGAGCCGGCCTTGTTGTAGGCCTGGACCTTCGGGTTCTTCTGGAAGGTCTTGGTGGCGGAGGCCGGGACGGACTCCATCACGTCGAGGTTGCCGGACTGGATGTCGGCGTAGGCGGCGTTGTCGTCGGTGTAGATCTTGAAGTTGATGCCGTCGTTCTTCGGCACGTCATTGCCCTTGTAGTCGGGGTTCTTGACGAGGTCGATCTCCTTGTTGTGATCCCACTTGGAGAACTTGTACGGGCCGTTGCCGACCGGGGCCTCGCCGAAGGCCTTCGGGTCCTTGTAGAAGGACTCCGGCAGCGGGGCGAACGCCAGGTAGCCGACCTTGATCGGGAAGGTGGCGTCCGGCTGGGACATGTCGACGGTGAAGGTCTTGTCGTCCACGACCTTCAGGCCGGAGAGCTGCTCGTCGCCCTTGAGGGAGTCGGCGTTCTGCAGATCAGTGTAGCCCTTGATGGTGGAGAAGAAGGAGGTGCCCTTCTGCGCGTTCTTCGCGTTGGCGGTGTAGCTCCAGGCCTTGGTGAAGGACTCGGCGGTCACCGGGGTGCCGTCGGTGAACTTCCAGCCGTCCTTGAGCTTGATGGTGTACTGCGTGGCGTCGTCGTTCGGCGTGATGGACTCGGCGACCTCGTTGGAGGCGTTGCCCTTGGCGTCGAAGGAGACGAGGCGGGCGAACAGCAGGTCGCCCGGCTTACCGCCACCGGTCTCGTTGGTGTTGCCCGGGATCAGCGGGTTCTGGGGCTCGGAGGCGTAGACGTTCAGGACGTTCGAGCCGCTGTTGCTCGAGCTCGACGTGGAGCTGCTGTTGCTGGAAGAACCGCAGCCGGCCACCAGGGTCGCGACGGCGCACACGGCCGCGGCGATCGCGAAGGCTTTCTTCTTCATCATTGGATATTCTCCTGTGTTCATCCTTGAGATGCGTGGATCGCACCTCTCGGGCGCGTGTCGGGACGCGCCATATATGCAAGGGGGCTGCCCGCGGATCGCTCCGTGCACAACCCCCTTGCTGATCGCGGTCCATTGTGCCGCGTTCTGGAGACAGGACGTTACCAAATTATGGATATTGTGTGAATACCGACTGGGGTGTTTACGGTATCGGAGGGGTTGATGGGGGGTGTCGCGGGGGACGGCGTGTGTGGTGTCCGACACACTCAAGGCCGTTCGGCCAAGCCTACGGTCGGACACCACACACGCCGCCCCGCCGCTTCCGCTTGACTCGAGCGCATCCGATACGTAAACGGGGAGGGGCTGCTAAGCCCTTGGAAATGCTTGGGTGTAGCGGGACTTGAGCTGTTCGATGGAGACGTGGGTGTAGCGCTGGGTGGTGCCGAGGGATGCGTGGCCGAGGAGCTCCTGGACCTCCCTCAGGTCGGCGCCGCCGTCGAGCAGATGGGTGGCCGCTGAATGTCTCAGCGCATGGGGTCCAATATCTGGAACACCCGCCCTTCTGGACTCCCTGTGGACCACCTCGCGGACCACGCGCTGGTCGAGGCGGCCGCCGCGCACGCCGAGGAAGAGGGCGTCGCCGGGGCCCGCGGGACGGGGTGACCGGGCGGGTCGGTCAGGCCGGCCGCTGGCGAGCAGTTCGGGGCGGCCCTCGTCGATCCAGCGCTCGAGGACCCGTGCGGCGGGGGCGCCGAACGGGACGACACGTTGTTTATTTCCCTTGCCGGTGACGCGCATCGTGCGGTTGGAGAAGTCGATGTCGTCGAGGTCGAGGCCGACGAGTTCGGCGACGCGGATGCCCGTCGCGTAGAGGGTCTCGAGGATCGCGGCGTCGCGCAGGCGGATCGGGATGGGACGCGGGTCCTGCCGGCCCTGCGGGTCACTGCCCCCTGTCCGAGCGCCCTCCGCCCCCTGTATCTGATACACATCC
>NZ_PEBH01000012.1 GCF_008698235.1 Bifidobacterium rousetti | reverse complement strand
AGACCGTACAGGCAGCGAACTGATCATCGTCGCAGAGCCGGGCGAAGACCAAAGTGCGCAAGAATCCGGGCACTACCCCTTCAAATGTATATTTACTTATTATCAATCTGAATCTTAAGTATAGCAACGATTCCCGCTTCCTTCCGGTAGACACGCAAGCAGTGTTGCTCCTTAGCGTCATCTTCATGCGGCTGATGGTCGAAACGACCTGTGACGAGTGATCGAATCATCCTAAACCTCAATGATTGCAAGGCCTAAGGTGTCGTAGGTGCATTTTTAGGTGCAATGGCTCGCCGAGAGCCCATTCGGCCACTTGGTGGCATTTTTGGTGGCATTTTCCGAGGCCGTTATGCGTGCCATCGATCCTGGATTCAGCACAAGGAGCATCATCATGTCCGCAAGGACGAAGAAGGACAGTATGGGGCCGTCGCCGGAGCGGCGGAGCAGGTTCGGCACCGTGACGCCGCGCTACGACGCCGCGGGCAATCTCATCGCCTGGCAGGTGCGCTACCCGGACCCGAAACGACCGGGCAAGAAGGTCCAGCGCCAGTTCAAGCCGGACATGGAGCACGAGGCGCACCAGTGGCTCGAAAAGGAGCGGCATCTGGTGGAACTGGACCGCAAGAACATCCAGGAATGGGTCCATCCGTCCGAACGCCGCCGCAGGAAGCGCGCGAGCCTTATCTCGTTCGAGGATTACGTGACCCGATGGGCGGAGGGATACCGGCTGCCGAACGGCGAGAGGATAGCCGGCGGCACGCGCCGGAACCTGTATCTCGACATCGCGCACTTCATGCCGGGCTTCAAAGGCAAGCTCCTGACCGAGATCACGCCGAAGGACATCAAACGCTGGTACGACGCACCGCACCCCGAGGGGCAATGGGCGTTCCGTCGCTCATGCATGCGCCTGAAGGCGGCGTTCGCCAGCGCCACGAAGATGAGCATGGACGGCTCCCCGCCGCTGATCCGCGACAACCCGTTCATCCTGCCCATACCGCCAGCGCCACGATCCGCCAGGGAAGACGTTCCGCCGGTCACGCCGCTGGAACTCAAGCTGATCGCGGAGAACATGCCCGACTACACGAGACTGGCGGTGATACTCGCCACGCTCGTCGGAGGCCTCCGTTGCGGCGAGCTGTGCGGCCTGCAGGTCAAGGACATCGATCTGAAGGCCAAACGCCTGACCGTGCGCCATTCCGTCAACAGGGGCTATGCGGATCGCGGTTCGACACGCATCGCCAGGACCAAGACCGACTCCAGCCGGCGCACCGTGCCCATCCCCGACGGTCTCGTTCCCCTGATTCACGACCATCTGCTCAGGCACTGCGAATGGACGGACCCGGAAGCCATGGTCTTCCGCCCCAGACGAGCCTCGGTGATGAGTCAGACCACCCTGGAGGCCCAGTTCCGCAAAGCCAGGGAGAAAGCCGGCCGACCCGACCTGACCTTCCAGTCCCTGAGGGCGAGTCACGCGACCCTGCTCATGCTCAAGGGCGGCACCTTGAGGGAGGTCATGGACGAACTCGGACACGTCAGCGAGAAGGTCGCCATCAAGCACTACCAGCGCATCGTCGCCCGACACCGCAACCAGATCGTCAACCAACTCGCCGAAGACTTCATCAAAGCAGCGCAATGACCACATATGGACGAATACGGATTGAGATGCCCTGCCGTCCGATGTATACAGAACTATTCCCAATATGGAATAGTTCTGTATACAATAGAGGTATGGCTATCAGAACGAATCGGACGCTGCTCACACGGCGGGAAGCCGCCCGCCGACTCGGAGTGAGCGAACGACGGGTCAGCGCGCTTCGCGCTGCCGGCCGGCTTGAATCGTTTCCCGTGGGAGACGGCTCGCTGGTCACGGAGGATTCCGTACGCCGCCAAGCACAGTGGCAGGGGGCGGACGGGCGCCCGTATTCACCGGACATGGCATTCGGGGCGCTATACATGCTCAGCGGTCTCGACGCGCCATGGCTGGGCCGACAACAGCGATACCGGCTCAAGGGATACCTGAGACGGATGGATGCGGAGAATCTGACCCGTCTCACGCGCAGGCGTGCGATGACGGTCGAATACTGGTGCAGGGATTCCAACCTCGCCAAGGTCGCAACCCTCATTCGTCCCTCCGCCGCCACCGGCACATTGGCGGACTCATTCCAGTTGACCACCACGGACATGGTGGAAGGATACGTCACCGCCAGCGCTCTGGATGACATCGTCCGACAATGCCGGTTGAAGCAAGGTGTGACACCCGTCCGGGTGCGACTCCACATCACCGACAATCTCCCCGCCGGCGAAGGATCAATGCCTCTCGGCGTATGCGCGACCGACCTGGCCGAATCCAACGACCCGAGAGAACGCCGCGCCGGCCTGAAAACCCTCCAACAGCTGATCGAAGACCACCACCGCAAGGAGCATCAGGAATGATCCCCACAATCCACATCCCCAGCACCGGCCATCCGTGGAGCACCGTGTACGCGGTCGCCGCGGCGAACATCCCGGAATCATGGCTGCTCACAGGCGGGCTCATGGTCCAGCTGCACGCCATCATGGGCGGATTGACCGCACGCCCCACCACCGACGCCGACCTACTCGCCGACCTCATGGCCGACCGACGCGGCATCGCCAGACTGCGCGGCATCCTCACTGCCCGCGGGTTCCAGACGCAGCCGGGCACGCTGACCGGATACACGACCCGCATGAGCGCGCCGAACGGCGACATCGTGGACCTGCTGGTCGCCGACCACCTGCCCAAATTCCTCGGCAACGACGCGACCATCGCCGGCACGCCGGTACTGTCCATGCCGGGCGGCGCGCAGGCTGTGGAACGCAGTATGCAGGTCCGGCTCATCGACGACCAAAGCGGGACCGAAGTCACAATCCGTATCCCGGACCTGCTCGGCGCATTGATACTTAAGAGTGCCGCCTATAGTGCCGATCACGCCGGCTACGGTGAACGCCACCTCTACGACGCCGCCCTGCTGGCATCCCTCATCCCGGACCCTGATGCCGAGCTCGCACGACTGCACAGCGGCACCGACCGCAAACGCATCAAACTCCTGCACGAGCAGCTCACCGAGGATTCACCTTACTGGGACAACCTCGACGAACCACACCGTCAGGACGGATTGGACGCCATCGAAACACTCGCCACATGGTGACGGGCACCTGTCAGCAAGTTGCATATACGGGGCATGCCATCCTGAATCACGTAGTTCGAAAAAACGTCCTGTTCCCTCGCGACAGAGCACGGCCAAATACTCGACATTCAAAGATGAAGTATTGAGCGTCTGCGTGCATATCGCTCTGACGCGATACTGACCTAATGCGCATGAGCGTGCTTCATTTGGCATCTGCCGTAAGACCTCAAGAATCGTCAGTCATCACAGTTCTTATTTTCTGCTTCTCTTTTCGTTTTATGCGGATAGAACTTATCGGCATAGACAATGAATGGCCTCAAAGAGGCCATTCGCGTGTGTATGTCATCTCAAGATGACATACACACGGCGAACTCCTCCTCTCCGGCATCATTTGACTTCAATCTCCCGAAAGGCGCACACACGGTGCGCCTTTTTGCTATCAAGGGGGATTTCATGCCCAGAAATAGGCGTCCCAAGAAAAACCAAACAACAAGGCCTCGAAGCGCATGGGGAACGGTCATACCACGTTTTGACGAAAACGGAGGAATCATTGCCTGGCAAGTTCGCTACCCGAACCCGCTTGCCCCGGGAAAACGAGTGCAACGGCAGTTCAAACCCTGGCAGGAACTAGAGGCCAGAACATGGCTCGAAGAAGAGAAACATCTGGTAGATCTGCACAATAAGGGCATAGCCGAATGGAAGCACCCGACTCAACGAAAAAAAGACAAGCTGAAGGAGTTCAGGGAACAGGAGCAGCGTCATATCCTGTTCCGCGATTATGTGGCGCAATGGGAATCAAACTACAAGCTCCCGAATGGCGGAGAGATAGCCGGAGGGACACGCAG
This sequence comes from Bifidobacterium rousetti, assembly GCF_008698235.1. Lineage (GTDB taxonomy): Bacteria > Actinomycetota > Actinomycetes > Actinomycetales > Bifidobacteriaceae > Bifidobacterium > Bifidobacterium rousetti. The sequence continues at coordinate 64,958 of NZ_PEBH01000012.1, read as the reverse complement.
GAACCTCAAATTAGACATCCGGCATTTCATCACGGATTTTGAGTCGCTCCGCCTCTCGGAAATCACACCCCTGAAAATCAAGGCATGGTATGACAAACCACATCCAGAAGGGCAATGGGCATTCCGTCGCTCCTGCATGCGCTTCAAGGCGATTCTCGAATCCGCGACAAAGCCCGGATTGGACGGGACGGAGCCATTGCTTCAATTCAATCCATTCATTTTCCCCATACCGCCAGCACCCCGGTCCTCCCGCATCGACGCGCCTCCGGTGACTCCTCGTGAACTGATGCTACTGGCAGAGGCCATGCCGGAATACACAAGACTGTCGGTCTTCCTCTCAACCTTGGTCGGAGGACTACGATGCGGCGAGCTCTGCGGCTTGCGTGTCATGGACATAGATCTAGATGGTCAGACGTTGCACGTCCGACGCTCCGTGAACCGTGGCCGTACGGATCGTGGAGAAATCCGATACAGCCGGACAAAAACGGAATCAAGCATAAGGAATGTGCATATACCTGACGCGCTCATGCCGATGATTCGCCAGCACCTTCACAATCACTGCGACATGGGACTGCCAGAATCTCCGGTATTCGTCCCACGAAGAGCGAAGATAATGTCCCAAACTACGCTGGAGGAACAATTCGCTAAGGCACGCGTAAAAGCCAGCCGTCCTGATTTGACGTTCCAAGGGCTACGGGCGAGCCATGCGACATTGTTGATGTTGCGGGGAGGCACACTCCGCGAAGTCATGAACGAGCTGGGACATACAAGCGAGAAAGTTGCCATACGTTATTACCAACTCACCGTCGCCGAACATCAGAGCAGGATAGTAGATCGTCTTGCACAGGATTTCATGGACGCATAGCGCCATATCAAAGGAAGAATGACACAAGCTGGTGCTGGTGTCTTCTCAGTTACCAACACCAGCTCAATGACATGACGGTGTGCATGGCATAAACAATTACCTCATGATGTTGTCATACGAAAGATGACAAGCCTCGCCAATAACAAGATGATGCGATTGCATCTATGCGATACTTCGGGCACAGAAAGGATGACCATGAAAGTAATTACCTCGGCGTTGCTGATCGTATCATTAACAGCAATCGGAATAATGCCGGAAGGCAATGCCGACGTTATCTCATTGGAAGCATATGACGTTACTACCTATTCAGTTCGAATGCTTCCGGCCTGTCCTCATTCCATAAATTGGATCTGTCACATCGTGGGATAAGCTCAGCGGAATTTGTGCATGAAATTGCCATGTGCCGTCTTCTGAGGAAGTTCTAGTTGTTCCACCCAGCAATTGTATGCGTTTTTCATGCAGCTTTAAACCATTTTCCGATACGGGTTTATCAGGGAACAAGCTATCCGCTGAAACTTCATTGACCTGGTCAATAGATATTATTAAATCTTTACAACTTATAGAGATATAATAATCGCTATTGGGTTTCGCATGGGCGGCAGTGTTCGTATATAGCTCTTGCAATAGAGACTCTACTTCATCAAAGTAATCGTTGCTGATTTTTTCTGAAAACTCGGAAGGTATATAGGTTTTCCCAGAAAATCCCAGCATTGATAAAAATTTATCGCCTTGCTCGGCAATAGATTGAAGGCGTCTGATATACGGCATATCTACATTATTTAGCAATGCAACATCATTGCCGTTCATTACATTAATGGCAATTCGTATTTCTTCCAATGTTTTAACAATCGTTGATCGAAGATTTGAAATCTCTTCTTCGCTGAAGTTGCAATCATGTTTTGCTGATTTGTTATCCAGCATTATTGCCATGTATGTTAGATTTCCGCTAACCGAATCATGTATCTTACTGACGGCAATATTTTCCTTTCTAACCATTGAAAGATGCTGCTGAATCTTTTCTGCTTTAAGCTTATCCTTCTCTACTTGATCCGCCAGATTTCTCCAAGATATCGCTCTTCCGATGAAAAATGCCAAAAACATAATGAACAAAAGCATGACATATTCATCGAACGGAGTCTTTGTTAGATTGAATCTCCACATGCGAATGGCAGAAACTGTCAACGGATAGATTGCTCCATATGGTGGCTTGACATATAGTCCAATATAAGCAAGCGCCAACCAAGTTCCCCACAGAAAACTTGGTCCGCTAGTATCTGGTATAAAACAGCCGAAAACAAATGCACCCAACAGCAGATTGCTGCCTAATAGCGGATGAACGGCCATTAGCGCGATCATCGATATATGAATGATTACCAATAGCCAAGTTATTATTTCCCGTGGTGGATAAGTCCATGTTTCCGTTATCGTGATAACAATACTGACGACCGGAAGTAAGTGTTGAACATATTTGGTGTTATTGAGAATGAAAGCATTGTGCGCTTTATTGCTGCTTTTTACTCGTCTTTCTTTTCGAGCCATTTAATTACCGCCTGCGTTCTGTTCTTGGCGCCTATCTTCTCAACTACGCGCTTGATGTATGTCTTTACGGTTGGTTCTCCTATGCCAAGCTTCACTCCGATTTCCTTTGATGTATATCCTAACGCGCATAGATTCATGACCTCTTCCTCTCTTCTGGTGAGGTTCTTATACCGGCGTTTGGGGCTGTCCTCTATGGATAGTCTCGCGTAGGCTTCCTGCGCGGTTTCCGATGACTCGTATTTCACATGAGGTGATTGTCCGTTGGCCAATAGGCACACGGCTTGACAGACATCACGCACCTGCGCCTTGTCCATCAAACACGCTGCCCCGTTCTCCAGAGCCTGTACGTAGTATCTCTCTAGGGAGAAAGCGGTTATGCCGATCAGCACGATTTGCGGTGTTTTGGAGCGGATGGCCCGGCATACCTCATAGCCGGTCATGTCTTCCAAGGACATGTCCACCAGCAGTACGTCGGGCTGCGTTTTCTTATCCAGGCATTTGTCGATAGCCGTTTTGCCCTTCGCCGCCGTCCAATGTATTTCAGCGAATGGCAGAAGCTGCTTGATCATTAGCTTCATCATGCCAAGTGTGAGTTTGTCGTTATCGACAATGGCGATTCTGATTCGTTTCCCTAGGTACATTGCTCAATCATCCGTAATACGGTTAGATGTGGGTGTTGCGCTGGAAGCGTTCTGGTTCCGATTGATGGTGTTGGTGGTCTTGAACCATGTCTGGACAGCACCATCAATGAATTGCTGGTGCTGGTCGTTCCCGGAATCGGGCGGCTACGGCATGGGGACTCCTCTCATGGGGCAGATGCTGCTCATAGTACGCTCTGCACTCGGCTCGCCGAGCGCAGATGATCAGCAACCCGGAAAACGACTTCCTGCAGTCTTTGCAGTTCGGAGTCGCGGCTGGTCATACTCCATTGCGCCGCATACGCCTCCATCCAGATCTCCAATGCTGCGGCAAGATTCGCCGCGTCGTCATGCTGAATCGCCTCGCATGATTGCAAAGTGCCAGTGACCCCCGCCTCGGACGCGAGTCGGAGGCCAACTCGGTTCAGCGTTCGTTGCCCCTCGATGGCTACGCGGAATGCAGCGGCGTTTCCTGCGATTCGCGGTCCTGCGGTCGCGGTGATCGCGGAGATTCGACGAGCGCTGGTCTGCAGAAGGTGATCTGCGGTTTCACCGAGCGCGATGTGGTGCTTCAGATAGCGGAGCAGTATCCGTCGGGATTCTGCAAGTGACGGTGTCCGGCTTTCGTTCTGGAGGGTGCGGATCACATCGTCTGGTCGTTCGTTTTCCGGGAGCAGTCCCTGGATGGTTTGCAGAACCCCAGTGTTGACGCCGTCCTGTCCGTCATCAAGTTCCAGCCAAGTGACCAGGTGGTTCCATTGGAAGCAGGCCGCATGGCTTGCGCGAGCAAGGATATCAAGCAGTTCTCCGCTGGCGTCGTGGTATTCGAGTCGGGAGATGCGGCGGAGCATGTCGGCCTCGTCCGGGACGCGTCCCGGATTCCAGGCTTCCTGTGCGCCGATGATCATGCCGGGGATGGCCATGCGCGGGTCGTTGACGTGGCCGAGGTCGCCCCAGTCGGTGACGAGCATGCCCTGCGCTTGGTATTGCGCGCCGTAGCGGGCCATGCGGGTGATGTTGTTCCAGGCGTCGTCGATGCGCGGCAGGAGCGCGTTCCAGCACCATACGGCCGGGCACACGATCTGCGTGGCGCCGGATTCGGCGACGGTCCTGATTTTCTCGTCGGTGACTTGCGGGTCGTACTGCCAGTTGAGCAGGATGACTTCTTCGGGGAGCTGTTCCAGGATTTCGGGGTGTTCGAGGGCGATGTCGCCCCACATCATCGGTTGTTTGCCTTGGGTTTCGAGGTGGCGGCACAGGCGGGTGACGTAGTCGGCGTACATGGCGGCGACGCCGATCCGCTCGGCGAGGGGCTTGGAGTGGCCCTTGCCGAGGTCGAAGGTCTCGTCGGCGCAGATGTTGAACTTGTCGGAGCGGAACAGCTGCAGGTAGTCGTCGATGAGTTTCGTGGACAGGGCGAAGGCGCGTTCGTCGCTGATGTTCAATGTGTGGTGGCGCATGCGGTCGATGAACCCGAACGGTTCGTCGGCGGACTCGGGGAACTCGCCGAGGTCGCGCAGGGACTGCGTGCGCAGGGCCATGTAGAGATGCCCGAACGTGGAGACCGACGGGACCAGTTCTAGCCCACGTTCGGCGCAGTAGTCGTCGAATTCGAGGATGTCCTTCGGGGTGAGCGGGCTGCTGCCGCGCCAGGTCTCGCTCATCCCGTCGAACGCGAAGGTGTGTTCGACGTAGAGCTGGAGCTGGTTGTACCTGTAGAGGCAGAGTTTGTCAGCCCAGGTCTTGAGCCAGTCGAGGGTGGGGACGCGCCCGCGGGTCACGTCGAGATAGTAGCCGCGCGTTTCGAAGGCGGGCTGGTCCTCGATGTGCAGGCAGGGCAGGGCGGCGCCGCATTGGCGGATGAGCTGGCGCAGGGTCTGCACGCCGTTGCGCACGCCCTCGAAATCCGCGCCTACGACGGTCACGCCATCCGAGGTGATGTCGAGCGTATACGAGCCGGACGGGTGTGCATGGGGATTGTCAAGTATGGTCAGGGTGATGAATCCCGGCCAGCGGTCGCCCGTCGCGATGTCCCATTCCAATCCGGTGGCTGCGCGGATGTCGTCGATGAGTTGTGCGGCGAGTATGTACCGATCGTCACCGGCCGCGCGCGCTTCGTTGATTCGTCCGCACATTGGCAGCAATGCGATGCCTGCTTTATGCTGCATGGTTTGCGGCGTGGGGACGATGGTCCATCCTTGCAGGGGTGTTTGGCCGTTCATGGGAAGTTCCTTTCTTAGTATGTCGCCAAGGATTGTTGTGAGGTTCGTTTGGCCCTGAGATGGCAGTGCGGCGTCGAGGCCATTTCGCGGACATGGTCCCGACACCGCACATGCTGCCGATCGATTCAGTTGGGTTATTTGACGGCTCCCGTGGTGACGCCCTTCATGATGTTGCGTTGGATGATCATGAAGAAGATCACGACAGGCAGGGAGAAGATGACGGATGCGGCCATCTGCCCGCCGAAGTCGGTGCCCATGGTGGGCGTGGAGAACGAGGAGAGCCACACGGGCAGCGTATACTTCGCCTGATCCTTCATGAACGTGTAAGCGGTCATGTAGTCGTTCCAGGCGTTGATGAACGCGAACACGGACGTGGACACGATGCCGGGTGCGGCCAAGGGGAAGGTGATCTTCCACAGGATCTGCCAGTCGTTGGCCCCCTCGACGGCAGCGGACTCGAAGATGTCCTTCGGGATGTTCAGGAAGAAGCCGCGCATGTTCCAGATCGCGAACGGCAGGACCATGGCGATGTACGCGAGGATCAGGCCGCTGTACTTGTTGAGCAGGCCGAACTGGTTGAAGATGATGAACTGCGGGATGATGCCGCCCGAGGTCATCTGGATGGCCAGCACGAACACCATGATTGCCTTGCGACCGCGGAACCGGTAGAGAGTCAGGGCCGCGCACGCGAAGAACGCGAGGACGATCGACAGGACGATCGACACGGCGGTCACGATCACGCTGTTCTTCAGGTTCGTCAGGAACGAGGTCTGGGTGACGGCCACCATGAAGTTGTCGATTGACAGCTTCGCGGGCCAGAACACGGGCGTGGCGGTCATGATCTGGTTGCGCGGCTTGATCGACGTGACGAACATCCAGTAGACCGGGAAGATCCACACGATGCAGAACACGACGGCCAACACGATCGTGCCGATGCGGCGTAGCCGCGAGGAAAGGCTGCGCTTGGCGCGCGGCGCGGCAGAGGTTATGGTTGCGGTGGTCATCACAGGTCCTCCCCGGATTTGAGCAGGTATCGGATGTACACGCTCGTCAGGGCGAGCAGGATGAGCGTGACAAGCACGCTCGCGGCAGCGCCGGTGCCGATGTCGAACGACACGAACGCCTTCTTGTAGGTGAAGATGCCGATCGTCGCGGTCGTCTCGCGGGGGCCTCCCTGGGAGACGAGCCAGATCTGGTTGAACACGTTGAAGTCCCAGATTACCGACAGCATCGTGATAACCATCAGGCTCGGCTTGATCAGCGGCACGGTGATCTGCCAGTAGCACCGCAGCTTCGAGCAGCCGTCCAGTTGGGCCGCCTCAAGGCAGGACTTGTCCACCTGCGTGGTCGCCGCGTACAGGTTGATCGCGATGTACGGGACGGCTTGCCAGACGACCAGCAGCCAGATCTCCAGGAACGCGAGCCACGTGTTGTCGGTCCACGACAGGTTCGTCACGTCCCCGAACAAATGGGTCTGGGTCAGCAGCCAGTTGACCACGCCGTACCCCGGCTGGAACAGCCACTTCCACACCACCGACGAGGCCACGTTCGGCATGGCCCACGCGAAGATCAGCACGAACGTGACCAGCCAGCGCATCACCGGCCCCAATTTGGTCATCAGCTGGGCCACGCCCATGCCGATCAGCACGCTGCCGGCCACGAGGGCGGCCGCGAACCCGAACGTGCGGGCCAGCGATTTGTAGAACTCCGGGTCGGTCAGCACGTTCTCGTACTGGTCGAACCCGACGATGTTGAACGAGCCCGTGAACAGGGTCTTCTGGTTGAAGTCCGTGAACGACGTGAAGACCAAGAAGATCAACGGCACCACGACCAGCGCGATGATGATCACGCCGGCGGGCGTCAGCAGCCACAGGGGCGTCAGATTGCGACGCCGCTTCACCACGGGGACGGCGGCGGCCGTCGATTGCGCGTTGCTCATCATGATTTCCCTACTTCTTCGCGTACAGGGAGTCCGCATGCTCGTCGAACGACTTGGCCGCGGCCTTGGCCGTGGTGGCGCCGGTGGCGATGTCGCCGAAGCAGTTCAGGGAGCTGTCGTTCTCGATGGTCAGCCATTGCGGTGACGCCGGTGTGGCCTTGGTGTTCTTCGCCGACTCGAAGAAGCCGGTCAGGTAGGACGGGAAGTCCGCGGACTTCATGACCTCGTCGAGGCCTTCGACGTAGTTGGGCATCCACCCGTCCTTGGCGAACACGTAGTCCTTCTGGATCTCGGGGCTCGCGGCGATCTTGATCCACTTGAGCGCCAACTCCTGACGCTTGCTCTTCTGGGCGACGCCCCACACCGAGCCGGCCATCATCGCCGGCTGGAGCTTGCCGCTGGCGCCGGGCATGGGGAACGATCCCAGATTGTCGGTCGTGAGGTCGGGGTTGTACTGCTGGATGGTGCGGATGCCGGCGCTGTTGTTCAGGATCGCGCCGGTCTTGCCTTCGGCCAGCAGCTGGCTGAAGTCGGGGTTGCCGGTGTCCAGCGAACGGGACGCCTCGGAGGACCACTTGTGCTGGAATTCCAGCCATTGGTCGATGCCCTTGAGCGATTTGTCGCTCGACAGCGTGCTCTTCCAGGTTCCGTCCGACTGCTGTTCGGCGAAGTCGCCGCCGGCGTCCCAGATCCACCGTGCCGCCGACTTCCAATCGCGTCCGGGCATGTAGAACGGGGAGAAGTCCTTGTCGGTGTTCGCGTCCCGGAGCTTCTGCAGGTCGGCTTCAAGCTCCTTGTACGTGCTTGGCGGATTGTCGATTCCGGCCTCGGACCACATCTTCTTGTTGTAGATCACGGCGCCGGCGGCCCCCAGCGCGGGGATGCCGTACAGTCTGCCGTCAATGGTGGCGGGCTCCTCAAGGCCGGACAGCCAGGTGTGCCCCTGCCTCATATCGTCGGCCTTGTCCGTCAGATCCAGCAGGCCGCCGCTCACGGCGAACCCGGCGACCTGCGTGTTGCCCAGATCGATAACGTCCGGCGGCGTGTCCGTGGACAGCGCGGTCGTCACCTTCGTATTGATGTCGGCCCACACCTGGGTCTGCACATCGACCTTGACGCCTGTTTCCTTGGTGAACCGTTCGTTGATCGCCTTGATGGTGTCCTCGCTCTGGTCTCCCTGCATGATCCACACCGTCAGCTTGCCGCCCGCGGACGCATCCTGCTGCGATCCTCCGGACGGGGCTCCCATCGAGCATCCCGACAGGGTGAGCGCCGCTGCGGCCGCCAAGGCGATGGCCGCGGAAATCCTCTTCGTTCTCATGGTGGTTTCCTTTTTCCTGGAATGCCTGCCCGGCGCCGCCGTTCGGAGGAATGGCGCGACGTGCCGCTGCGCACGACGGTCCCGGGGCCGTATCCGTCCGCGCTGCCATGCGTGGACGATGCTGTTTCGGACGCCGTCGCCGGCGCCCGAAACAGCGCCTAGGAACGTGATGTCACATCGTTCCTCGACATGACGTCACGGCAGGAATGACATGACTTTTGTTAGCCATCCTTGCTTAATTCCTTTAGCTGGTTTCAACCTCCTTGATAGCCAAGGATATGACGTCTTTATCTTTTTTGCAAGTCAGTCGAACAAAATAAGGGGCACGCTACGGCCTTGCTTGGCGAAACCGGACGAAACGCGTGGCATTCGGCCCGACGCGCCGAAGGGGGCGTTGCGTCGGGAGGTGCGGTCAGCAGGCGATGAGGGATGCACCGAGTGCGCCGATCGGAATCGACGGGTCGGCGAGTCTCAGACGTTCCGTCAGGCGCAGACCTGCGATGAAACCGCTGGAGGATTCCCTCCTGCGCAGTTCCCCGCGCAATGCGTCAAGCAACGGGGAGCCGACGCGCGAAACGCCGCCCCCGATGACGATGACCGAAGGGTCCTCACCCTGGGCGACGATCTGCACGACGTCAGCGAGGGCATGCAGCAGGATGCCGAGAACCCGCCCGGCTTCGGCATCGCCTTCGGCGGCCTTCGCGAGGATGTCGGGCAGCGGAGGATCCGCCATGGGCCACATGCGTCGCAGGGCTCCTCCCGAGCATGCGGTCTCCAGACATCCGCGTTGGCCGCATTTGCATGCCACGAGGTTGGGATCCACCGGAAGGTGGCCGATCTCCCCGAGGGCACCCGTGTCGCCGCGTTCGACGAGACCGGCGCGGACGAATCCGGCCGCCAATCCCGTCCCCAGATTGACGAACGCCATCCTTCCCCAACGGAGCCGTTCGGGAAGCGTCCCATAGGCTCCCAGCGCGGCGGCGTTCACGTCGTTGTCCACCCACACGGGCAGACCAAGCATGCCGGACGCGCGGCCCCCGAGCTCCAGTTTCTCGATTCCGAGATTGACCACGTTCTCCACCTGCCCGGTGTCTCGGTGGACCAACCCCGGGATGCCGATGCCCACCGATCTCACCTCGTCGAACCTCATGCCGGCCACCTGCCGCACGATGGCGGCCACGTCCTCCACGACCTCATTGCCGCCTTTTCGGGCCGTCCTGCGTCCGGACGCGAGGATGGCGCCGGCCGCGTCGGTCAGCACCGCCTCGATCTTCGTTCCCCCGACATCCACTCCGACGCGCAGGTTCTCCGTTCCCGTCGCGCCACCGGCGTTCATCATCATGGCAATCTCCGTTCCCGTTGGACGGACTTCTCTTTCGTCCGCCGATCATTATGTTCGGAATCCTTACATATTGGATTCGGGAAGCGATGATACACCACGCCATGCGCGCCCTGCGGCGGCGGCCGCATCCATCAGGACGAGACGGCTGCCGCGGACAGTCCGCGCCTGCCCACGATCTCGCGCAGAACCGAGACCGCCTGCCCCCGCAGGGTGGCGTCGTCGCCAAGCTCGCACCGACGCACTCGCATGTTGCTCTGGTAGTCGTTCCGCGACAAGGAGTTGACGGTTTCGCCGCATGCGCCGAGCAGCGTCTCGCCGACGATGTCGGGAGGCCCGTAGACGGCGATGTCGTGAAGGTTCAGCAGACTCGCCGGCATGGCCAGCGCGCCGCCGAGCCTTGCGCCGGCCTCGGCCAGGATGTCCGCGCGCCGCTCGGGATTCCGGCGGATGCGGTCGCGCAACGCGATGGCCGATACATAGGTCTCCAGACAGCCGCGCTTGCCGCAGGTGCACGCAGGGCCGGCGGGATCGATCACGACATGGCCGATTTCGCCGGCCGCATGGTCGTCGCCCTCCACGAACTCGTCGTTCAGCAGCACCGACGCGCCAATGCCCCGGGTGATCTGCACGAGCAGGCAGTTGGGATTGCCGTGCCCGAGGAAGCGGTCGGCGAGCAGGGCCGCGTTCGCGTCGTTGTCCACTCGGACCGGCAACGAGAACTCGCCTTCGAGCATGTCGCGAAGCTCCACGTCGTCCCAGCCGAGATTGGAACTGGAGATCACCCTCCCTGCGCCGGAGACCACGCCGGGAACGGCCACGCCGATGCCGACGAGCCCCGAACCGGCAAGCCGGATCATCTGGCCCACAAGCGAGAGCACATCGTCGAGATCGACCCGGTCGCCATCATCGAGCACGCGTTCGCGGCGCTCCACGATCCTGGCCCGCAGGTCCATCACGGCGCCGGTCATCACATACGGGCGGGACAGATCGACGCATACCAGACGAAGCATGTCCGCGTCGATGGCCAGCAGGGTGCCCGGCTTGCCCCGGCCGTCGCGCCTGCCCGACCCCAGTTCCCGCAGCAGGCCGTCGTCAATCATCTCGCCGGTCACGTCCGTAGCGGTGGCGCGGGAAAGCCCCGTCTCCTTGCACAGGTCGGCGCGCGACAGCTGCCGGTCGGGAAACAGCAGTCGGAACAGCAGTCTGCGGTTGTTGGCCCTTGCATCGCTGGGATTGGATTTAGCGTACATGGGAGCCTCCTCGGGTGGGACGATTGCGGAAAATGCGGAATCACATTATCGGGACGGACATCCCGGCGTCATCCTCGAACGGCTTTCAGGATAACACCCATCAGGGGACTGACAATATGAAAACCCCGGCACTTTGACAAGTTTCCCATCTTTGTACATAATCATGTTCGACATCCAAACAAAATAGTTGCGACATACGGCCAAAGATGGTCGAGCACGGAAAGAAAATCAACATGAACAACATCACACGCGCAGCCATCGCCACGGCCGCCATCGGAGCGCTGCTCATCCCTCTCGCGGGATGCGGCAACACGACCACGAGCTCGGGCAAGACCGAACTGACGGTATGGTCGTGGGACGCCAGCATCGATCGCGCCGCCAAAAACTTCATGAAGGCCAACCCCGACATCACGGTGAAGGTGAGCAACGTCGGCAGCACCGAGGAGACCTACACAGCGCTCAACAACGCGGCCCAGGCCGGCAACGGCCTGCCCGACGTCACCCTGATCGAATACCTCGCCATCCCGCAGTTCGTGCACTCGGACACGCTCATGGACCTGAGCAAGATCTACGACACCGTTAAGCTCAAGGACACGTTCACCCCCGGCACATGGAACTCCGTGAACATCAACGGCGGCCTGTACGCGATGCCTGCCGACTCGGGCCCCATGGCCTACTTCTACGACAAGGACGTGTTCGACAAGGCCGGCATCAGCGAACCACCGGCCACCTGGGACGAGTTCTACGAAGACGCGAAGAAGATCCGCGCCACCGGCTCTTACATCACCTCCGACTCCGGCGACGCCGGCCTGTTCAACGCAATGATGTGGGCCATGGGCGGCCACGCCTACAAACTCAACGACGACAAACTGACTATCAATATCACCAAGGACAAAGGCGCCCAGCGGTTCATGAACCTCTGGCAGAAGATGCGCGACGAAGACCTCATCGACGTCCACACGAAGACCTGGACCGACGACTGGATGAAGTCCCTAGGCGACAGCTCCATCGCCAGCCTCATCAGCGGCGCATGGATGGCCAACAACCTCCTGCAGGGCGTGCCCCAAGCCACCGGCAAATTCCGCGTAGCCCTCCTGCCCACCATCGACGGAACGCCCATCAACGGCGAATATGGCGGCAGCGGACTGGCCATCACCAAGAAGATCCCCGACGGCAAACTCGACGCCGCCAAGAAGTTCGTCGAATACGTCACCACCAACGACGAAGGCATCGACGCCCGCGTATCCAACGGCAGCTTCCCCGCCACCACCAAGACCCTCGACCAGAAGGACTTCCTCGCCAAGACCACGCTCAGGAACGCCGACGGCAGCGACAACGAGTTCTTCGGCGGCCAGCGGTACAACGAAGTCTTCTCCCAGGCCGCCAAGGACGTCACCGGCAAGTGGGAGTTCCTGCCCTTCGAGCCCTACGCCCGCTCCATCTACAACGACAATGTGGGATCATTCTTCTCCGGCAAGACCGATCTGAAGACGGCCGCCGCCAAGTGGCAGAAAGCGTTGCGAAATTACGCTATAGATCAAGGTTTCACTGTCCAATAGCCTAAAAATAATAGGAATGCTTTTTCGATAGAATATTCTTTTAGCATGCCAAACAATGACGGCTTTTCGGATATTAACTTCCGAGAAGCCGTCAGCAACTAAAGGATTAAAGGGTATATATCTGAAGAGATATTACCATTCCTTTGGTTTTTTGAAAGATAAAATTCCATCTTTGCCTAATGTCCATAAGGCAGAGGAGCCTAATCCAAGTACACAGATATATAATGCGATTTTCTCTCCAATGGCGCCGGCGCACAATCCACCAGCAAGAGCTCCGATTGGTTCGGCAACGAGTGCAATCATGCGTTCCGCAGAACTGACCTGACCAAGCATTCCCTCCGGCGCTACAATCTGCTTGATTGATTCACCAAGAATTACACTGACAGTTATAGCAAAACTCCAAAGGAATTGGGAGATACATACTGTAATCAGGACAATAGATGAATGGCCTGCAAAGATTGATGACAGAGGAACTAGGACAGCGGCCAGTGAGGGAACAATCAGCGAGTAGATATAAAGTGGGCCAGGCGTAATTTTTTTGATTATCGTGCCGGTTACAGCTGCGCTTACAATTCCCGCAATTCCACTAAATGTTGCAGCAAGTCCCACCTCAGTAGCATTCATGTTCAGGTTCCTGACAACGAAAACATAATAGACAGTGAAGAACGCTGATGTGAAAAAATTGAATTGCCCTGCGGAAAATGCAATTGATTTGATTATTCCGTTTGAAATAACATATTTGAAACCAGCCAGATAGTCATTGCCAATTTCATCAGCATCTTCCGCATCGTGCTCCTGTTGATCGTATTGTGCATATTCCTGCTTGTTTTGATGAATATTAACAAAAACAAGAAGAGAGCTGGTTAGATAGGATGCGAAATCAAACAACAGAGAAAAAGCTGAGCCTACCGTATTAAATAACCATCCGCCGATACTGGGGCCAATTCCTTCTCCGACCGCATTTGCTCCTTCGATCAGCGAGTTGGCATGCGGAATTCGTTCTCGGGGAACTAGCGCGACAGTATATCCGGTTCTTGATATATCGAATCCGAGCGAGGCGACACCTATGACAAGCATAAGAAAGACCAATGCTGGGAATGATATGATATTTAAATAAAGAACAACGAAAAGCGCACCAGTTGCCATAGCGCCTATGAGATTGGACAAAAGCATTGTCTTGTCGGGGCCTATTTTGTCGCACCATTTGCCAATTTGAATACCGAAAATAGCGGCCGCAAGAGATTCCGCTGCCGTCAGTATGCCGACTTCAAAAGATGAACAGTTTAATGTAATAACGGCGATTAGAGGTATAACAACTGCCGTGGCATTGCTTCCCGTTACAGATATTATCTGTCCGACAAGCACCCGCGAAAAGGATTTTGATATAAATGTATCTTCGATTTTAGCGACCATGTTCATAGCAGATCCTTATACTTTTCAACTTTCCAAATATCCTCGGCCGGCCATTTAGCAGCCCATTCCAGTCTGGGGCTTTCCCGGTAATACTGGTGGTCGGAGTTTTTCGCAGTTAGTTCGATAAGCTTCTTTACGCGAAAGCCCGTTTCCTCGAACGCATCGATCCATGCAGAGTGGCTTAGCGAGACAACAAGCGGGCTATTATCACTTCTTTCGAGACGTACCTTCTTGAAAGGGTACAAAATCGATGTTTGCAATTCTCCTGTGGCCCTTGAATAGCAAAGTTGAGATAGTTCCGAATAAGTGCATATTATCAGTGGCGCCCCGATTTTCAATGTTCGATTTATCTCACGTAGTGCTGGTGTAGGGAGAGAAAAATCGAAAGCACCATGATTGCAATATGCCGCATCAAAGGAATTACTACAAAAAGGCATCCTTTCCGCCGGTGAGCATATATAGTGACAATTAATATGTTTGACCGCAGAGTCAATCATACTTTTGGAAAGATCGATGCCATAGCAATTCATGCCGCGATTCGCCCATCCAATCATGTTATTCCCAATTCCGCAGCCTATATCAAGTATTTTCGAGTGCTGGCAAAGGTGCGACAACAGGTTCAACTCTGATTCACTCCGATACCATATTCCCCATGAGGGGAAAAGATTTTCATTGTTAAATTCTGGATGTGCATCAATGTATGTTTGAGCATTTGAATCCCAGTATTTTCTATTTTCATCTATGTAACGCATTGAATATCGCCTTTCTAATAAAAGAGATCATCATCCCATCCAATCCAACCACTGTGCGGTATTGATACATGTGAAAGACGGGTGATTTTTAAGCCTCGCATTTTTCCGATTCGCAGTATCCCTTCTTTATTAACACGTGCGAGATTCAGGTGTGTACTTGATGCCGTTTCAAGAGAAGCGTCGTCAGATGTATTCATATGATCGCAATAATTATTAAAGATTAGATTCATACTTTCAGCACTTGCCCAAGGGTCCGCTTCAATCAAGAACTGGAGTACATTATCTGACCTAATTGATCCCATTAGATAATCGTCATACGAAATTTTCTGGCAGTGAATTCTAATACCATAATCATTAAGCATTTGACTTGCTAACCATGTACACACCTCTTGGTTTGGCGGATAATCAGGATATGTAAGCCATAATTCATCATCACATCCATCCTTATGTGGAGGGTTGTGATATGACATGGATTCCAATTGATTATGAGTCAAATCTTCTAGCGCGTCATACCTTAGACCCATTAGTTCATTCTTAAGCGATGAATACTTGGGAGGGATCTTTATAGCAATATTCAAATTAGTGTTAATAATCCGATTTTTTCCATTTTCGCAAAGCTTTTTCCAAGTCTGACTTGGTATCCCTATGCCAGTTATGGAATCTAAATTTCCCTTACTGTAAGATCGTAACGCTGCGTTAAAATCTTACAGTATTGAAATGTTATTTTTGAGCCACTTGAGCCTTGTGCAGTCATTGAATTGCTGCCGTAATTGACATTCTGTTTCTCTGGGATAATGCCTAATAATGGATGGGCAAGATATGACTGCATATCATTTATTTGCATCGATGTATGCAGGATCAGCGATCTCTTGCCATCCACCTTGACTCTTTGGAGAACCTTCAGAAGGGATGACATACCCGTCTTTGCTGTTGCCAGTTGCATCCATGAATGGAGTATAGTCCCGGCGTCAACGTTAGCTGAATTCATCATCTCAGCATTCAGTGACACTTTCCATGTATCATTACCCAATTTTTCCGTCGTCTCCGCCAATCCCGGCAGGTATCCATCCTCAGATTCGCGAAATAACGGCAAAACCATTGATCTTGATACATATATTCCTGTCCAATCATTACTTTCATTGAGTATCTTTCGAGGTAATACGTCTATCGAAATATTCTTCATTCTTTTGCAGCCACCAATGTATATCGTTCAAAATTCATGTTGAACGTTGTCGCATGATTATCCAATCCCGCCACATATTCCAGCATTTCCTGAGCCATAAGTGCTCCTATCACCGTATTTGTTGGACCAAATGAATAAAGCGTACCGTGTTGCCTGTCGTAAAGGTCCTCCTTATATACTTGTTTAGAACATATAATCGGTCCGTAAAATCCTTTTCGAATTCCAACTCCACCCGAGATGCAAGGAATCTTTTTGCTAAGTAATGCTTTCTGACATATATCCGTTATTGTCCCGGTGGGATGATCCATGCATATCGCCGCCAAGTCAAACGACGATTCGTTGCCGATAATATCTTCAACATCCTCTACACTTCGAATAGTTTTCTGAAGGTTGTTGATTTCTAAATCATCGCCATAATATTCTCTGGCGTATCGCTCGGCCGCCATCACTTTGGGGGTTCCGACATCATTCTTACGATATATGAACTGGCGATTTAAATTTGACAATTCTACGGAATCGCTATCTACTATGGTAATTCTTTTAACGCCTGCCGCCAGTAGGTGTTGGAAGATTACCGAGCCGGTTCCTCCCATGCCGAGTATAAGGATCTTAGACGAGGTTACCTTCCGATCGGCTTTGTATGGGTCTAAGCCCTTTGCTGCCCAATATCCTAACGTCCGATTTTCGCGGTCCAGACTTCTGTTTTTCATTCTGTATAAGAAATGATGATCGTTAATTATCGAGATAAGTTCCGTGATCCGTTTATTGTCTTGTGAAAGTGAATTATATTTTTGGTCGTCAATACCGGCAACTAGTTCACTAATCACTTTGTAATCATTTTCAGTGACATTTCTTATAAGTAGGGACCGAACCTCATTGGTCAGTTTTAATCCTTCTTCGGTAAAGGAAATCTCGGTATCCGGCCTGATCGCTGTATACATTTTTACCCTCATTTTAAGGGGGATATCACTTTACTTGAGTGACATCCCCCATCAATTCTGTACCTGTTGATTAGCAGCGATGGACCATTACAACCTGCGCATCATCAATCAGAATATCTTCAATGGTGAATTCATCAGTGTTCTTATCCATAATCATCCTCCTTTCCTTCATTAGGGACAGTGATGTTTTACAGCGTTATGTCAAAGTTGACGATTTACTGGACTCAAGTGTCATCTATAGATGACATCCGCTCCACTTGCGGAGAGAATGCTCCAGGCGGGGCTGTTCGACATACTCTCCGCAATCGGCGCGGGGACGCGGCCCCGGGCCATGCGCTGCGCGCATGACCGTGTTGTCTGGCCGCTCGCACGCTCGCGGCGGTGGGCCGCGCGGAATCTGACGAGGGGGTTGCGGCCACCACCAGCATGCCATGCGCTCCGTCTGCGTTCCCTGCGCCGTGTCCCGCGCCGCTCCCGTGCCTGCGCTGCGACGGCGAACCAGCATGCCGTCTTCGCTATGGCCCGGATCGTCGCGGTCCACGCCTCCGGTCTCTCCGCCTACGCGCATGGCAGGCGGGTGGTGTCCGAAATGGAAACCACACGGAAAGGACCGATGGATATGAACGACATGGTGGACACTCGCACGGCGGGAACCGGACTGGCGAAGCGCGTACGCGACGGGTTCCTTCAGGGCCGGCGTGAACTTGGCCCGGCACAAGCGGCCGACAAGTGGTTCGCGCCCCTGATGGACAGGTGGAACGGCCTGCTGTCGCGCGACGAGGGCGGTTTCTCCCATGAGGAGCGCGTCACGCTGGCGGTGCTGATGACCGAGTGCCTGAGCATGCGGGACGCGCTGATACTCGCATCGCTGCGCGAAATGGGCGGCGGCGAACTGCACATGCTGTACGCCCAGCCGCATTCGATGGAATCGGCGGCCGTGGTCATGCGCGAACTGTCACGGGCGTTCAAGGACGCCGACTACCAGCCGGACACGCGACGCGGGGAACGCGCGACGGCGTTGCTGGAATCGGTGACGGCCGACGCGCCGGACGGATACGAGGCGCAGCCGATGGCGTCGTGCGCGTACCTGCTGTGGATGGCCGACCGTTCGACCGCCGCCGCGGTGCGCGCGCTCAAGGCCTTGGCCTTGGATGACGACTGTTCGCTGGCGTCCCTCGTGCTCGCGGCCAGCGAACACGGCATCCGCCCCGCATGGACGGAACGCCGCCGCCACTGAGCGTCGGCCGCGGATTCAATCCGGTCGGGGCTTCCGACGCCGGAAGCCCCGACCAATCCCAATCATCCGATTTTTTCAAGGAGACAATCATGGAAACCGCAATCATCGAACGTCCCGTAATGACCGACGAGAGCATGGACGAATCGAACATCGTCATGCTGGACGTGGGTCTCATCGACCCGAACCCCGCGAACCCGCGCCGTGACGTGGGCGACGTGTCGGAACTCGCGGATTCGATACGCGCGCAGGGCATCCGGCAGAACTTGCTCGTCACTCCCACGCCGCGGGGACGCTACCTGCTCGTCATCGGGCATCGTCGCCTCGCCGCCGCCAAACTCGCCGGATTGAGCCGGGTGCCCGCCGTGGTGGCCGATTTGTCGGAACGGGAGCAACGCGAGCTCATGCTCGTGGAGAACAGCCAGCGCGCCGACCTGACCGTCATCGAGGAGGCCGACGGCTATCAGGGGCTTCTCGATTTGGGCGTGGGCGTGGACGAGGCGGCGCAACGTACCGGCCGTTCCGTGTCATTGGTGCGCCGACGCCTGAAGATAGCCGCCATCGGCGAGAACGCGCGAAGCAAGGCCGGAACCGCCCAGCTGAGCATCGACGACTGGGAGACCATAGCCGACTTCGACCGGTATCCAGACCTTCAGGAACGGCTCGCCGAGGCGGCGGGCGGCAAGAACTGGAACATGGCCGTCAAGCACGCCCGGCAGGAGCGGACATGGCGCGAATGGCTCGACACGGCGCGAGCCGAATTGGAACGCATGGGCATCGACGCGGCCGACGAACAGCCGAACACGGACAACTGGTATGACTCGCCGAAGGGATTGCGACGCACCACGATGCTGACCATGGGCGACATCGCCAAGGCCATCGACGCATGGCGCGACTCCCATGACGGTGCCACGCCCGTCGTGGGGGTGCGGGCCGAAGGCGCGTCATGGGCGCGCGGCATCGTCCTGTACGAGACCGTGGACGAGGAGGCGGAGACCGCGGCCCGCGAGGCGCGGGAGGCGCGTTGGCGAGAGGAACGGGAACGCGAGGAACGCGAGGCGGCACCGGCCAAGGAGTTCGCGCGGGCAAGCCGTGATTTGCGCATCGCGTTCGTGACGCATCTCATGGAACTGAAATCCCAGCCGAAAGGCATCGGCAGGGCCGTCGCCCTGCTGTCCGCGAGATTCGCGCTCGATGCGCTCACCGAGGGATTCGACCAATGGGACAGTCACGCCGAAGACGTCTGGGAGCAAATCACCGGCATCGACACGACGGGCGACGACACCGATGCCGAGGAGCCGGAGGACGAGGCCGAAGACCCGTTACGCGCGTCCGTCACCGCGATGATTGCCGGCGACCCGCAACGGGCCGCGTTCGGACTGCTCTACGCGTTGGCCGAGGAACGCGTCAGCTGGGAAACGTGGCGCGGCGCGGCGACCATCGCGGAACACGCCGCGCCGCTGTACGAGGCTTTGGAAACGCTCGGCTACCGCACCTCGGACATGGAGGCCGAAGCCCTCAACGGCTCCCTCGTGCCAATCGATGACGACGACAATGGCGGGGATGCCGGCATAGGGCAGGACGGCGAACCGGACGACGACGGGACGTCGCAGACCGACGACGCGTCCGGCGAACCGGAAGACGCCGAATAGGCGACGGACTGGGCGGAACCGGAATAAGGGTTCCGCCCAGTCCGGGCGCGGACGGCGAAACGTGACGGCGCATGCGCGCCCGCACCTGCCGGAGCCAAGCGGCGGCGGGTGACGCTCAGCCGTGGCGGGCGGAGCGTCGTCGGAGCCGCGCGTCGCACCAATCCATGAGCATGCTCGCAAGCACGGCCGTGAGGAAAGCGGCGACGATTAACGTGAAAGAGCCGTCCAATGCCGGAGCGTCCGAGCCGGCGAGGAAATGCATGAGCAGGAACGCCAGCATGAGCAATCCCGACAGCATGGCGAACGCCGTGAACACGGAATTCGCGAGGAACACCACGAGCCGCAACGGGTGCGCGAGCAGGGCAAGGCACGAGGCCACGCCCCGCATCAGCGTGCGTATCACGCCCGTCGCCAGCGACAGGCCAAGCATCACCAGCAGCATCGGCATCGCCGTCACCTCCCGTATGTCGCCAATGTCATCCAGCGTAGCCGCCAGGACGCGGGAAACCGAATCGCAACCCCTCCGGGTCCAATCCAATCGAACCGGACGTGTCAGCATCCATGGCATCAGCCGCATTCTCCGTTGCGGCGTTGTCCTCCGTCAGGGCAGTCTCCGGCGCATCGGCGGCGGATGCCGGTCGGCCGCCGGATTCGACGGCCGAATCCTCGCCATCATGGATTTCACTGTGACCGTCGGCGGGATTGGCCTGCCCGTAGTCGGGAGTGACGGCATGGAACGCCATGCCCGTCTCCCTCGGCTCCATTCTGAGCGTGCGCACAAGCTGGGCGCGCGGCATGTGATGGTCGTCGCAGAACGACTGTGCGGCGTCGCGGAATCGTTCCGCGGCCCAGCGCATGTCGTCCAGCAGGATGCCCAAACGCGACAGTTCGCCGCGTTTGCGCCGAAGCGCCTCCAACTCGGCATCCAATGCGTTGTCTGCGATGGCGCGCATCGCCCGGTTGCGTTCCCTCGGCTTCGCCATGACGGTCTCCTCACGGTGATTGTTCTTCGTTGCCCCGCATCGTAGAACGACGCCGGCCATGATGCCGGCGGACACGAAACGGAACCGGCGCCGGCATGCGAAACGTGACATGGAGTCCGCCGCGCATGGCGTGGCGCGAAGGTGAAACTGACCGGTGCGCAACCATCCCCTCCCCGGAGGGGCGGTTGGTGTGCAGCAAGCATCGCCGGTGTACGTACACCGGCGCGGCCCCGCGAGGCTCGGGGCCGATCGCGGGACACCCGTGGAACCCGATACGAGGAGGCAGCGATGGGCTGGAAAGGCAACCGTTCCAGGACGATCCGCAAGGCGGTCACGTTCAGCGAGGAGGAATGGCGGTGGGTGGCGGACTCGCTCAAAGTGGAGAACCGTCAGCGCATCCAGGCCGGGCTCAGGCCCGTGGGATGGATGGCGTTCGCCCGCAACCGGATCAGATGCGCCCACCGCGTCAACATCACCGTGCCCGCGAACCTGCATGACGTGAGCGCCCAACTAGCGAGGATCGGCAACAACGTCAACCAGATCGCCCGTCACGCGAACACCACGCGGGAGACGGACCTGGCCATGCTCTCGCGCGTGTTCGACGAGCTGCGCCAGGCGGAACGGCTGGTCGCGGGCCTGAGCGTCCGGGTGGAGACCGACGTTGACCCCGAAGGGGTGCCCGAATGGCTGTAGTCAAGATCGGCAAGATCAAAAGCACGCTCGCCCGCAGCATCGCCTACGTGACGAACCCGGTCAAGACCGACGGCTACCGGTGGGCCTCGACCACCGTCGGCGATGACATCACGGACGTCGAGTCCATCGCCCGCGGCTTCGAACGTGCGTTGGACGCCACGAAAGGCGGATCACGCCGGCAGGGGGCCGTGTTGGCGCTGCACGTGATCCAATCGTTCGATCCCACCGACCAGGTCACGCCCCGATTGGCGCATCTGATCGGGGAACGGTTCGTCCGGGAGATCACCGGAGGCACGCACGACTACGTGATCGCCACCCACACCGACAGGTCCCACATGCACAACCACATCCTCATCTGCCCGGCAGACCGGATCACGGGCAAGGCCCTGCGTCTGCGGAAAGGGACCTTGGGCGAATGGCGGAGGATCAGCGACCGGCTGTGCCGCGAATACGGGCTGCACACCCTCATGCCGGAACAGTCCGGGCGCGTGGCCCCGTCGATTGGGGAACTCCACCTGAGCGCCAGAGGCGGCAACTTCAAGGACCGGCTGCGCACCAGCATCGACACGGCCTGCATGAACGCCCATGACTTCGCGGGATTCCGCCGCGAACTCGCGACGCTCGGCGTCAACGCGACCGTTCGCGGCGGACGCATCACCTACACGCCATGCGGGCAGACCCGCGGAATCCGAGACCGGAGACTGGGCGTGGCATACAACATGCTCGCCGTCATGGGCAAGATCCACCGGCGCACGCTCAGCGAGATCACCTTCCACGAGGCCATGATCACCCGTCGGACGGACACGGCGGTGACCGTGCGGGTGCCCGGCACGCACGGACGCCTGCACCTGGCCATACCGTGCGACCGGCTCGTGCGCGACGGAAGGATCTGGCACGCCTACCTGTCCGACGACGTCAGACAGGTGCTCATCGACGGGAACGGCGGCTATGTGCGGTCAACGGACTGCGAGGGCCTGTACGCATGGTTCGCACGGCCCGCGCTGCGGCTTGAGGACTACTGCCGGCAACGGTTCGGCGGCCGGGACATGACCGGCGTGAACGGGCGCGCGCTGCGTCAGGCGATCGCCTGCGACCGGCTCGCCGACAGCCTACGCGAGCTCAAGGTGCTCGCCCAGGTCATTGATGAGGGCGACGGCCGATTGGCGACGCTCGGCCGACTCACCGACTCCGTCGAACGCAACGCGAAGCACATGCGCGCCCTGATTGCGCTCATCGCCGACAACCACGATCAGGGAGCCGACGTCACGGGACTGGAGGCCCAGCTCGCCATCGAGGAGCAGGAGACCCGCAGCCTGGCCTCCGACGCCATTGCCCTGCGCCGGCTCATCGCCCGCACCACGCCAACCTCCGAACGCTCCGACGGCGCACGGCGCGCGCAACGCCGCGATGACGGGCATCGTGTCCGCCGCAGGAACCGGTGAGCCGGCGGAAGCTGGAACGCAACGAACCACGACGGATGACGGGAGAATCCCATGGCGGCCGAGGATCAGGCACAGGAACTCATGATGCGCGTCAGCGAACAAGGCACACGCGTCATCATCGACGTGACCAAATACGGGCTCGACAAGGCGCTGCACCTGCTCGGCATCGGCGTGCGCGCCACCGGCGAGACATTACGGCGCATCAGGACCACCGGCAAGGTGGACGGCAAAACCCTGCATCGCACCGGCGAGCCGATCAACGTGCAGGAAGTCACCGGACGATACGCCCGGCAGCTCGAACACGACCTGAAAAAGGCCGGCATCACCTTCCACATCGAGCACGACCGCGACACCGGCCGCACCTTCCTCCACTTCCAAGGCAGGGACGCCGACGAGGTCAACCACGTCGTCTCGCGCATCGTCGAACGCCTCAACCGGGAACTCGCCCAACAGGAGACCGCCACGATTCCCGAACCCGGTGGCGCCGACCACGCGCAGCCGCCCGCGGAGACGACGCCGATGCCGGAACGGGAGGAGCCGAACCCGTTCCTCGAACCATCCGACGACGCGCTGCGCCTCGCCTTCGACGCCGAATCGCCATCGAACGGCCAGTTCGACTTCCGCACGGTGCCCTGGGACCGTGACGCCGCGATCATCACCGACCAGCTCGACCGGCTCCACATACCCCACCACACGCAACGGGTCGCCGACGACACAGTGCGCTTCACCTACCCGGCCGGCCAGGCCAGACGCATCGCCGACGCGATCGAATCCCTGACCGCACGCTCGCGGGGCCTGGACTGGAACCGCATGGACATCCCCGCCCCGGACGGCGGCGTGCGACGCCCCAAAACCAAACAACAGACCCTGAACGACATCCGCAAGCGGGCCGGCAAACGCATCGAAGGCCAACGCCGCACCGCGCCCTCGAAACAACGCACCCGCACCCGGTGAACGGATGCGCGACGACCATGACCGGAAAGGAGCATCGCCATGCCCGAGCTTTCAGCCAACGCGCGTTGGCTCATGGACAACCTCATCGACAATGACCGGCAGGCCCTGGCGGACATCGCACGACGCGGCGAGCAATACGCGGCCGCCGGCATGCCGCAGGACAACCGGCTGGACCAGGTCGCCCGCATGGTCGTCGATGACGCCATCCGACGCCACAACCAGGCATGGCCCGACGCCGAGATCGGCTTCCCCGCGCCGGACCTCGACCAGGCCTCCGACGAGATCGCCCAACGCATCCGCACGCAGGCCGCACGATCATGGAACACGCCCGACGCCATACAGACGCCGACGCAATGGCAGTCCGAACATCCCGGGAACGCGCAGACCCCGGCCCCGGAGCCGAAGCAGGACGGGACGGCCGTCGGCCGTCCCGGCGGCGAGCAGCCGACGCAACCCGCGGCCGGCGGAAGAACAAAGGAAATCTGGCCGCGCGTGAACTTCCCCAACAGCTACGTGCACCTGTACCGGATGACCTCCAAGGACGGGCGCGTGTTCGACAAGATGCGCGTGGCGATACCGCAAGGCACCAGCATCCGCGGCGTGGACCTGACCGGATGGCAGCTCGACCGCTTCCTGACCGACCATGCACGGGACGCCAAACTGAACGGGCGCGACGTGACCGTCAGCTTCAAACCCGGCGAACCGGTGGAACTGTGGCGGGGCAAAGGCGAGCAACGCGAGACCATGCGCATCGACGACGCATGGCAGCTGTGCCGCGCCGTCAAAGCGCAACGCATGGCCTACGCGAGGCAACGCGCCGAAAACAAACCGGTCACCGCCACCACCGGCACCCGATCCGGCGAGGAACCGCCAGCAGCAGCACCCGGCCCGGAGAACCCCGGACAGGCGGCCGAGCAATCCCGGAAGGCCGGCAAGAGCCGGACGCTCGACGCCATCAAGGACAGGGCCGAACGCCGTGCACAGACACCATCCACCACGCCGGCAAGAACGCGGACGCAATCACAGCAATCACAGACAAGGAGCCGATGATGGCGGAAGACGATCTGACGATCAACGTATGGGTAGGCAACCTCGGCCGATACAACGAGGGCACGCTCATCGGCGGATGGCTGCGCCTGCCCACGGACGAGCAGCGGATCGACCGGTTCCTCACCGAACAGGTCGGACTGACGCTCGACGCGCAGCAAGCCTATGAGATCGGACGCCAAGGAGACGTCGTCTACGAGGAATACGGCATCTTCGACCACGAATACACGGGACTGCTCGCCGCACTCGACTACCGGCCCGGCGAATACGAAGACCTCCACGCCCTGAACACGCTCGCACAAGCAGCCCGGATCTTCACGCAAGACCAGCCCGAAGCATTGGAGGCGGTACGGCTGGCGGCCGACATGAACGGCGTGCACGACCCGATCGGACTGGCGAACCTGCTCGTCCAATCCGAGGACATCGAATACATGACCTACGACCCGCCGCAAGGCATCACGCAGGAGAACACGCCCGACCTGGACGAGATGTACGGCTGGCATTGCGTCAACCAAAACGCCGAACTCGCGAAACTCCTTGACGGCCCATACGGCATGTACTTCGACGTGGCGAAATACGGGCGCGACGCCGCCATCAACGACAACGTCACCCTCGCCGACCAGGGGTTCCTGATCGACGCCACCATCCCCGACACCAAACGGTATTCCGACACGGAACTCAAGCAGATCATCGACGCCTACACCGACGACGAGCCCGGCCTCGACGCCACGATGCCGACGGTCTCCGATGCATTGCAGATGGTTGAACGCTGGGGAGACACGCACGACAACGTGATGCGATCGGACGGCACGGAACGCATCACCGAACGCATCATGCGGGCCAACGACACCGATGACGAAACCCTGCGCCGACAGGTCCAAGGCCTCGTCAAACCGGTGGCCGACCAGCTGGACGGCGACATGCCCTCAGGCTCTGCCACGTTCGCCAGACTCGTCGCCGAACACGCAGCCGAACACGCCAATCCCGACCAGATGCCGGCACGGGAACCGTTCCAGCTCGAATCACTGCTCGAACCCGGCGAACGCATCATGGAATACACGCTCGCCGGCACGGCGACGAACTGGGGAGCACCCGTCTACCAGTGCATCATGCCCACCGATTCCACCGACATCAGCGCAGGATTGGAGGACACCCTCCAACGCATCATCGCCGACCGGACCGGGCATGGCGACGCCGCCGCGATACTCGCCGAAACCATGGGCGCCATGCCCGCCGGCGAACTCGACCCCGCCGACGGCATCACCCCGATCGACCAGGGATACGCGCTGCCCGCACCCCTCACCTCCTTCAACCCCAAACCGGCGAAAGAGGAAGAGCCGAACACGTCGAAAGGCAAGGACACGGTGCTCGACGGCATACGTCAACGGGCCAGCCAGCGCGCCGACGACCCCACAGCCCATCCATCCGCACCGGACCGGACGAAGACCCGCAACCGATAAGCCGCCGAGGAGACCAGCATGACCACCATGGACACCGCCTACCGGCAACTGCAGGACGAACTCAAACGCCTCGGCTACGAGCTGCGCATGGAAGGCTTCGGCATCCTCCAGCCCCAAGGCTCCTACGGGGACATCGAACCACCGTACCGGCTCGTCACCCTGCGCGAGATCCCCATCGAACCGTTGCCCGAATGGTCGGCCGACGTGCACCCGCACGACATCACCTACCGGTTCGATGCCACGCGATACCAGCACGACCGCGACCAACGGGACACCGTTGACGTGCGCGACTACGAAACATGGACGCGCACCGTATGCGACGAACAACACGTGCAGGGCCGCGTGCTCATCGACATGGACAAAACGGCGGAGGAACGCATCGCCGACCTCGCCACCGCAATCCACTACATCCAATCCGCGAACCCCGCATGCCGATCCTACCCGGTGGACCGCAAGACCCGACGCAACGAACTGCCCGACCGCACTCGCATCAGCCAACCGATCTACGACTACCGGGACCCGTGGAGCATACGGGTCATGGCCGCACGGGAACAGGCCCTCGACACGCTCGCCTCCAAACACGTTCGGGTGGCCAGAGCCCGCGCCGAATCCGACGCGCTCACCGGAGGCGGCCGTGACGCCCGCGCCATCGGACGCGACGCCATCAACGCCGTCCAAGGCAAAGCCCCGAACATCGACAAACCCACCAGAAAACGCAGGCCAAGCCGATGAGCGACGCCCGATACCCGCAGGCCTATGCGCGCGGCATCCTCACCGATGACGCCAGATTCCACACCGACGGCAACGGCGGGACGACGGCAACCCTGACCGTAAACGCCGGCACCATGGACGCGCCGCTCATCATCCGCGTGCACGCAGCCGGAGACCATGCGGCATACCTACGCGAACAGGGTGCGCTGCAGGGGCGACGGCTCATCGTCCACGGCATCATCCATGAGGAGGAAACCGCCGACGAAGCATACATCCTGGCCGACGAAATGGCCCTGCACACCAGCGTCAAGGACACGCTCCCGTGAACATGGCGCGAACGATCACCATCATCGACGCAGGCGAGGAAACCAACGGCGCTCCAATCACACACGAAATCCCCGCCACCTACGATACGGGAACACCCATGGGACGCATCCTTGCCGCGATGTGCGACGGAGGCGACACCATCGAGAACCGCCAAGGCCTCACGCGCATCACCATCGCCGCCGACGCGGGAAACGGACGGACGGTGCCCGGACGAGATGAGCCCTCGGCGGCGGACACCGCCGTCATGCAGCCTGCGGCCGACGATCCGCCATGGACCAGGGAACAAACGCTCACGAACATCCGCGTCCGCGCCGAACACCGCGTCAACAGCCGGATTGCGCAGCCGGCCGATGCCCCCGCAGGCGATGACATGCGACGAGCCATGATGCAGCACCGCGGCGGCTTGGAAAGAGACAGGGGAAACCAATGAAACGTCTGCAAGCCATACTGCCCGCGGCCATGGGACTGTTCACGCTGTTCTGGCTGGGCGACAAGATCGGCTACCAGATACGCGCCGACCTGGATGAAGGCATGAGCGTGATTGACCTGATGAACAGGTTCTGGCTCGACCTGTACCATCCATTCCACCTGTCCACGAACCATACCGACCTGCTGTGCGGACTCGCCGCAACGGGCGTCGGCCTGCTGATCTGGGCATACAAGTACACGGCACGCCTGAACCTGCGCAGCGGCGAGGAACACGGCTCCGCACACTGGGGCACCCCGAAGGACATCAAACCGTTCATCGACCCCGTGGAATCCCACAACATCCGATTCACCGCGACCGAACGGCTCTCCATAGACACACGACGCACCCTGCGCAACCTCAACGCGCTCCTGCTTGGCTCATCAGGCTCCGGCAAAACCCGCTACTACGTCAAACCCAACCTATTGTCCGTGGACATGAACTGGGCCGTCACCGACCCCAAAGGCGAACTCAAACGCGATACGGAACACGCCATGCGCGACCGCGGCTATCAGGTCAACACGCTCGACCTCATCCACCTCGACCGATCCGACCGGTTCAACCCCATGCGCTACATTGACTCCAAGGAACCCCAATCCGCGATCCTGCGCCTGACCGACAACCTCGTCATCAACGCCACCGGAGACCGCAAAACCGGAGACAGCTTCTGGCAGGACGCCGAAAAAGCACTCCTATGTGCCCTCCTCGCATGGACCTACTACACCGAAGACAACCCCACCCTCAACCAAGTCACCGACACCCTCGACCGAATGGGAGCCAGCGAACAGGACGAAGACAAGGAATACATCATCGACGCGCTCTTCGCCGAAACCCAAACCGAAATCCACCGCATGCGCGAACATCCCGATGACTACGACGAGGAAACCCGGAACATGCTCGATGGGCTCGCGTTCGCATGCGCCCAATACAACACGTTCCTCAAAGGCGCCGGCGAAACCAAGAAAAGCATCATCATCACCACCGGCGTCCACCTCGCACCCCTCCAAGTGCGCGAGGTACGCCGGATTCTCGACGGCGACGACATCCGGCTCGAAACCCTCGACCAGGGCAAACGCATCATCTACCTCGAACTACCCGACACCAACGCCACGTTCTCCTTCATCGCCAGTGTCTTCTACCAATGCCTCTTCGAAACGCTTGTACGCAAAGCCGACGCCGAACCCGACGGCGTGCTCGACCGCGACGTGCACTGCATGCTCGACGAATTCGCCAACATCGGCAAAATCCCCAACTTCGTAAGGCTCATCGCCACCATACGAAGCCGACGCATCAGCTGCAGCATCATCCTTCAGACCGTCAGTCAAGGCAAAAGCCTCTATCGGGATGACTGGGAGACCATCGCCGGCAACTGCGACAGCCAGCTCTTCCTCGGCGGCAACGAACCCAGCACCACCAAATACATCAGCGACCGGCTCGGAGACCAAACCATCGACGTTATCGAAACCAGCGAAACCAAAGGCCTCAACGGCAGCTGGACACGCAGCACCCGCAAGAACGCCCGAAAACTCCTCACCCCGGACGAACTCGGCCGAATCCCCACTGGCCAGTGCATCTATCTACTCAGAGGCATACCACCGTTCCTCAGCGAGAAGTTGTGTCATCTATAGATGACACAACTTGTATGTATCGGTCAGTCTCTTGAATATGCATGAAATCATGCATTAAATGCAAACAAAAAAGATTATCCCGGTATTGACGGTTCTCGCAGTGACGAGCTTGACGCTTCCTGCGAATGCATATGCGTATGGAAGCGACAATGTGGAGATGCAAGAGATCCAGCAGACGCTTCATCAGTATTCGCAAGAACTATTAGCCGAATATCATTCGCCGCGTACGAGGTCCAAACTGAATATCCCACTTACCGCGGAGGAACAAGCCAAAGAGGGTCTTATCAGCAAGAATGTTGAAGTCGTACCGACAATTAGAAGCATTCAATCATCAAATGACGGAGAGTATCTGATTGATGCAGATATGACCGTGAACGTGAGTTTGGACGCAGACTCGGATACTGTTATTTATGTTAATGGTAAGCGAACGGACCATCTTGACCAGAGTTGGACTTCTACGCATGTCATGGAGCTTGCCCATGTGGGAAGGCAGCGAGGGTATTCAATTATTAGCGACAAAGTGATTGATGAACAAGATTCACCGGAATATGCCGACGCATCGGATGAATTGCCGACCGAAGACAAAACACCTGCTTCTTTGGATGAAAATGGCGCATTAGAAAGTGAGGCACTCAATAAGGCTCAGACATATGCCTTCGGGGACAACTCCGTCGGAGTAAATTATATTAAGGCGATGAATTATGCCGATAAATGGACGAGTCCTGAAAATAAAGATAAAATGAATCCTGCGTATCCGTCTTTTGGCTCTAACTGTACAAATTTTGTCTCGCAGGCTCTTCATCAAGGCGGAATGACGCTGACGCGGCTATGGAATTACTCTACTGTAATGCCGGATAAGCTGACAACACGCGCTTGGATGAATGCGGATAGCAATTATTCGTATATGAAGCATTATTCGCATAGTTATGACAGTTTGGATAATGTTTGGAAAGCATGGCAAGGCAGCATATTGTATGTCGATTGGACCTCAAATAATGAAATCGATCACGCTATGTTCGTTGTGGGTGTCGTCGTAAAAAACGGCAAAGCCAATCCAGTCATAGATCAGAAGACGGAGAATCGTCATCAAATCACGTTGACGGAGTCGTTGCAGCATGCCCATGAACAAGGAAAAAATAATATGACCTGGTATGGGCTTCAATATCGTTATGACTGAGAAAATGGACTCTGGCTGGCATGAAGAGTAAAAGGTATTTTCAGGTTATATCAGTCATTGCCCTGATATATGTCTGCATGACGGGCGTACTGATGTTTCAGGTGTCCGCGGCATATTCTCAGTGGGAAGAAGACCAAGTTTTCTGGAATTTAGCGACTTTAGTCTCAGCAGAGACCGAAAAGGCGAATGCGCAAAAATTTGGATTAACTGAATTTGAAAGACCTGAACTTCCGGAATATGCAGATCCGTCTCATAAATACAGTATATTCGCATGGAAATTGCTGAAGGAGAAGAACGATATCATAGCGAGCGATGAGCTCATGAAGCAACAGACGGAATCTCATCTTGAATACGCGAACAGTGTTCTTAATGAATACAATCGTCGCAATTGATGAGATAAGGGCTATTCCATGAATTCTGTGGGATAGCCCTCGTCTTTTTATTCTTTAGAGTCTCTTTAATCTGGTCAAGTTGACCAGCCCGGCCGTGACTGCCAACGACAGATTGGTCGAATTCAACCGCAGGCTCCCTGATATGTTCGACATCGTCGAGACCGACTGGCCCGGAAACTCGACGAATACCGCAGCGCCGTCTCCTAGCCATTCTTGCAAAGTGATGTTAACCCAGCTGGTCGGGAAATGAGGGGATTGCTGATTGCCCAGGCACCTCCCAAGTGGGATTGCCTTGCGTGACTGGCGAGGATAAACCTTCCGATGATGGTGCGGACTGTTGGTTCGATGATTGGGGATCCGATCCTGGCTGTGTGGAACCATCCGAATGGCCCGCATCAGATGTATCCTCGTTCTCTACAGTCGTCATGGAATCCCGAACGATTTGCATGACTTCGTTGAGGTCTTGGATGGTTCTGTCATAGACATCAAGACTCTGGTGGTCGCGCGTCATGAGTCGTGCATGGGTGATCTGCTCATTGAGTCGTGCTCGGGTGTTGTCGTCTCTGACCTTGTTCTCGGATTCTTTGTAGAGCCTATCGGCGTCTTCAATGGTTTGACTCAGTATGTTCTGTGCGTTGTCGATCTGTTGTTGTTTCTGTGATGCCTTGACCGTGCCAACTGTGTCATGCAGGTTCCTGATCTGGGTTCTGAGCTGGTTATTCTCTCTCCCTATTTCTGCACGATTGCGATCGAGACGGTCGGCCGTCAGACTTGGATCGCAATTTTCTGTTGAGATTGATGGCTGATATTGCATGATTTTGGCGAGCAGTTCCAAAGACTTGGGATCCTGCACGTCTTTATCCTGGAGCTTCACATATGGTTCCGCCTGTTTCAATACCTTGTCCCATGCAATCCGCACTATGTCAGCTTGCTTGATTACATGATTGCATGACGTGAGCGCCTTCTGATGGTCATAGTTCTTCTTCGCCATGACAAGACCTGCGGCTAATCCCGTTACGATGACCAGAACGAGCATGATGCCGGCGATGCGGGTAACAGGGATATGCCGATAGACGGCCACCTCATCCGTGCTGTCAGCCGATGAATCTTCTGCCAAGGACACATCATCCTTGGCATGTTCCCCTACCCCCATTGGTGTGTCTATCGTCGTTCCCGTCCGTTTGTCAGGCTTGGATACGGGAGTGCTGTTGTTCCGCGTATCACGAGAAAGCTCATCGTCGATGATGGGTGCGATGGGCAGCAGCCGATGCTTGGGTTTCCTGTCTGTCAACGGCTCCGGTGGAGCTCCAGCGGTTTCAGGATCTGCAATGGCATGTGCAGCCCACTGGTCGAGTTCCGGCCATGTATTGGGATGCTCGTGGATTTGCGTGAGGAGATCCCAGTTGGCGGAATCGCTCATAAGATCGGAAAGCTCGCAAGAATCAAGTCGGGGATTGATGCGGCGCATGATTCCTTCTTTCCCTCGGGATTAGTGGATGTAAGTGATGCTGGGATTGTTGGCCTGTTCCTTGGTGAGGGTCCTGAGCCATGCGTATGGAAGGCCGCCGCCGGATTCGCTGACGACGATGCTGCCGTCGTCCTTGATTTCCTCAACGATGGCGACGTGTCCGTAATCGGCGCTTGCGCCGAGATAGCCTTTGGCGAAGCTCGCCACGTCGCCGAGCTGTATGCCGCCGCCCGTCGGGTATCCGAATTTTCTGGCGCTTGACGCCCACATCCAGCCGTCGCCCATGTAACCGTCCACAGGTTTGCCGATCTGCAATCGGCGAGCGGCCGCCCACCATGTGCATTGACCGGTTGCATAGGTGGTGATCTTGCCTACGGGCGTGCCGGTCGCCGCCACATCCACGTTCAGCGTGCCGGACCGCATGACCAACGGCGGCGTGAGCTTGCCGATGGTTCGTCCTGCCGTGGCCGAGCAGCCGCCTCCCGCGTCGATTGCCGGCTTCACGTTGTCGAGATACCGTTTGGTGGTGTTGGGAATATCCGGGTATCTCATGAGATTGCCTTCGCCGGCGTTATGGGCGATGACCAAAGCCGTCAGGTCGTCAAGCTCGGCGAACGGCATGCCCGGATGCGTGGCTTTGAGTTGTTTGACGCCTTCCAGACGGTTTTTCAGGTATATGCCGCCGTAATGGGCATGGACCATGGGGTCGGTAATACCTTCAGGTGGCGTCCGGTCGGCACCTTCGGGATGCACGCCGCGCCATACGATCCTGTTCATCTGCAGCAGTCCCCATGTTCCGCCGTTGCTGTCGTCGGCATACGCATCCGGTCGGAAACCGGATTCCTGCTTCATGATCGCCGCGATGAAATCAGCGCTCAATCCGCTCGATCGAGCCGCCTCGCTCACCCATGGCTTCGCCTCGTCCGGAACCTCGATCACACTGGCCTCGCAGCCTCCGTCATCTCCGACGGCAACGGTGGGGATGAACCACAACAGCAGGCTGAAGACCATCAGCACCGCCGCCGCGCCCAATAGAAATGGAACGCTGACCGCAGCCGATGCCGATGCCGCGACACCGGCCTTCACCGCCGTCATAGTCCGAGAAACCGCCTGTGTGACTTGTCGTGCAATCTGCGTCGAAGCTCTGGCAGCGGATTCGGCCCCCTGAACACCTGATCGTACGGTCTTGCCGGAACGCCTCGCACGTTTGGCACGAACCGAAGCCGTTCTTCCCGCCTCGGCACGCGCCGTTGAACCTCTTGCGGCATGTCTTGTGCGAATAATGCCGGTCACGCCGTCGCGTACCCGGTCTGCAGGGACCATTGACGACAACAGATCGTCATCCTCGCTGGTCTCCGTCTGTGTCGATTGCGATTCAAGCACGGACCGTGTCGCCTTCACACCACGTTCCAAAACGCTGACGGTTGTTGTACAGATTGGGTGCGATACCTCGGATTGACTGTTCCTGATGGTGGTTCGTGGCTGTTTCAGCCCGGCCAGCGTTGGCCCATGGGAGAGTCCATTGACATGACGGACCTTCAAGCCATGAATCGTGCCGTTCGGCCGAACGAGATTGCGTGTGGCGTGGAAGGAGTCGGAGGTGACGGGTCTCATTCGGGTTTCCGATCCTCGAATTTCGTGGTATACAGCCGGTAAAGCAGACTATCGGCATCGATGCGCCCATCGAACGGTATGAACGCGGTACCACTCTTGGCCATGCCCTGACCGGGCTGCACCCCGGTGAAGAACGCCCGCTGCTCATCGGACAACTTCAGCAGTTCACACAAGGCGTCGGCATCCGTGGCGGTCTGGTTCAGCAGCAACAGGAAGTCGCTGTTCGCGAGCATCAGACGCGCATCCTGATTGGCCAGTAGCTCCTCGATGTTCTGCGTGATGCCGGTGGGGCACAAGCCCCATTTACGGGCGCGCTTGTACAGGCGCAGGAAGTACTCGGCCGCATACCGGTTCGAGAACAGCAGATGGAACTCGTCCACCCACAGCCAGGTACGCCGGCCGAGACGGCGATTCCTGACGACCCGGTTCCATATCTGATCCAGAACGACGAGCATACCGAACGTGCGCAGCTCCGCTCCCAGACCGGAAACGTCATAGACCAGGAACCGGCTGGACGTGTTCACATCAGTGGCATGGGCGAAGGCGTTCAGACTGCCGGTCGCGTAGATCTCCAATGCTCGTGCCGCATCACGGGCACCTGGCTCATTCAAAGCCGCGAGACGATCATGCAGGGTGACGAGCGTGGGCATGCCCAGTTCTGGATGCTCCCGCACCTCGCGATACATGCCGATGACCGTACGGTCGATCAGACTGCGCTGCATGCGGTCGATGCCGTCCTGTCCGCCGATCAGCACGCCGAGCATGTTCAGCACGCTCGCGCATTTCGACCGTATCGGATCGCCCTCGGAATCATCCTCATACTCGATATCCAGCGCATTGATATGTGCGCGCGACGATTCCCCGATTTCGACTCGCTCGCCGCCAAGACCGGTGCACAACGGCGTGAACTCACGTTCCGGGTCGATGACGATCAGATCATCGTCCGAACGGGTCAGATAGATCTGGGTTATCTCGTTCTTCGCCGCCTGGCTCTTGCCCGACCCGGTCGTTCCCAAAATGAATCCGTTGCCGTTCATGCCTTTCGTACGGTCGATGACCACGGGATTGCCGGTGCGGGCGTTCGCCCCATGGAACACCCCGCCCGGCTCGAACAGCTCCTGCGATGTGAACGGCACCAGAATTGCCGCGCTCGACGTGGTCAGCGTGCGGCGCATCGGCGGCAAAGGATTACCCAATGGCAGCACGGCGTTCAGTCCCTCCACCTGCATGTAGGCCAAGGTCTCGGCCACGCATGACTGTCCATCGATCGCGGCCGTCACGTCACGGACCGTCTGGTCCAGTTGCTCGCGACTGTCCGCCGACACGTCCACGATCATGAGGGAATCCACCAGACGGTCGCCGTTATGCTCTAGATCATCGCGCAGCTCGCCCGCCTGGGTCATGGATTCCTGAAGATCATGAGGCAGCATGTCCTCGGGCAGATGCTGTTTGCGGTTCTTGCGCCGCTCGTCGATGGCCTGCATGTCCATCTCGGCGATCGTCCGGTTCACGAGCTTCAATCCCTCGGCCTTGCCCCGCGGGGACAGATGGATGCTGACCGTGATATCCGCCTTGATGTCCGTGATGGACGACACCAGCTGATCGCTCAGATAATCCGGGAAGTCACGCACCAAAAGACACTGATGCCATACTTCCGTGGTGCCCGAGCTCAACCGGAGCCAACGGCGATCCGACACGTCCACGGCGAACGGGGCCACGTAATCCTTCGTGGACATGCCATGCGATTGCAGGAAATCATCCTCGGTGAACGAGAACCGGACACCGTGCCGCAGCATCCCGTGCAGCACCGCCAGACGCGACTGACGGTTCAAGCGGACGCCGACGCAGCCGCCCACCGATCGTAGTTGCGCCGTGGCACGCAACGCGGCACGGTTCAGCAGCGTGACCGCACGTTCCCCGTCCCGTTCATGCAGCGTCAGCGTCAGATACTTGTCCGTCACCGCGCCCTGCGAACGGCCGGCGAGACGCCGACGCACATTGCGGTTGAAGTCCCCGCGCAATCCATCCAACGCATCGCCCCGAAGCGGCATGGCGATGCTGCGCGTCACCTCCTCGGGATCCAGCATGCGCGTGGCGACCGTGATCTGGACACCCATGTTCTCGCCGACCGAATTCAGGAAACGACCCCACCGGTCCACGACGTCCAGCTGCTGATCCTGGGTCGCGACCTGATAATTGATGTCGCTGATTCGCAGAGACACGCTCCACCGGTCGCCGCCAAGGAACGCGATGCCATTGGACAGCATCGAATCATAGCCAAGCAGCTCCTTCGACGAACGCGGCATGCGACGATTCCCGGAACGCCTGTTCCCGGCCTTTCCATGTCGCTTGCCATTGCCTTTGACCGCCTTGCTGCCGCTGATGTCAGACATGACGACGTGCCTTCCTTCCCCTGATTCGTCTACGGGTCTTCTCCCTCAATGACGGTTTGCCGGGAAACCTCGCGGGAACATAGGATTCAAGCAGGTAGACCCTCGGGCCGAAACGCTGGCGCAGCATGTATCCCAGATACCGTTCAGGCTTCAGCCCCTTCGGACGCCACCAGCCCCACAGCGCGAACGGCAGGCACACCGCAAACAGCAGATACGACCCCAGATCGGACAGTCCCAACGACCAGAACAACGCAGCCTCGCCTCCGCCCAGAACGAGCATGCACGCGGCGGCCGCCAGTTGGCGCCAGCTCAGACCCCACATCACCTTCGCCTCGACATTGGCGATCTCCTTATATACGCGCATCTGCAACATGAAAGAATCCTTTCCCCGATTGGATCCGGTTTATAGTAGGCGGCTACTCGCCGCCGGCTATGGCCCGGCTGACACGCTGACTCACCGCGATCACGAAGAACAGCAGGATGCCCGCCATCATGAGATTGCCGAAGTTGCCCGTCACCCACGCCACCATGCCCTCGTCAGCGGAATCCGGGATCTTCACGGCATCGACCACGATCCGCTGATAGAACACCAGACAGATGAACACGCACACCGCATTCACCGACGTGCGCGCATACGATTTGAAGAAACCCACGCCGATCGGCTTGGTGTCCTCATGCACCAGAAACGCGAACGGCAACGACTGAAACGCCGTCAACGCATACAATTCGATGAACCGCACATACAGCACCACTGTGAACACCACCGACGCCAACTGGGACAACAGCCACGGAATCACCAGCAGAAAGAACAACGCCGCCTGCCCCATCACCCCGGCATCGCGAATCTGGTCGCGCATCAGATCACCCAGCTGACCGCCGTCGCCCGTCGCCTCATACGACATCTGCGAGGACACGCCCTGCATGAGGAACTGCGTGACCTGATTAAACATCCGAATGAACAAACCGGCGTTCTGCACGGCGATGAACACCAGCGCGATCTTGAACATGGTGCCGGCTACGATCTTCACACCCAGATCGCGATCCGCTTCGATGCGCGTCGAGTTGCGCGCCAGCTCCAACGTGAACATGACCGCGAGCACCACCGACGTCAAAGGCTTGACGGCGACTCCATGCACATTCACCGCCAACTGATAAAGAGCGGGATTCCATGTCTCCGGCGCCTGGGACAACAGCCCGGCAGTGATCGAACCGGCACCTCCGCCGCCGATCATGTTGAGCATGGCTACGATGAAGTCCTCCACGGCAGGCCCCGAACCAGCTCAGCCCAGAGCCACCGCGTTGAAAATCTGCGCGGCCGCGATGATCATGCCGCCGCCCACGATCTGCCACAGTCCAGACTGCGTCTGCGGCCCATTGTGATCCTTCAGGCCGCCACCAAATGTAACGGCACCCCACACCAGCCACAGACCGCCGCCGATAGTGGCGAACCTGACGAACAACTGAAGCACCTGATTCAACAAATCCACGACGGCCTCCTCTGACGATGATCAAGGAGCCCGACAGGCAACGGCCTCCGTTGACACCCATCGTCAGGGAAAACCGGCAGGATAGCGGCGGACAACGAATGGTTTCATTGTCCTTCATGTTTTGATTGGGACGAAAAAAGGAGGCGAGCAAACTCGCCTCCTCGATTCATAGAGTCAAACTTAGCGGAACCAGACCTGAGCGTGGTAACTGGTCGAGTACCCGTTGCGTATGCGCGGCTGGACTGCAGAGTCCACACGGTGCTTGCTACGCGCCTGCCATGCTGCGCATAGGAGCGACCTTGGGTTCCTCCGTTGGTCCAAGTCTGGGCCAAGGCATAGTCCGTGCCGGCATGGAGAGCGTAGGTTCCGGCCGCGTTAGCGGCAGGAACGGTGAAAGCCATCACGGCTGCCGCAGCTGCGGCGACGGCTCCGACTTTGCCCAGCAGACCGATTTTGCTTTTGGTGGTGGTGTTCATGGGAGTTCCTTCCTCCTTGGGTTGTCCAACCTTTCCGGTTGGTGCTCCCATAATATGCATTGACTGACTAGTCAGTCAACAAGAATCGTTGATTCTTGTCATACGATTCCCTTATAGCCTGTTATCAGAGAGTTCAGCCGCTTTGCTCAGACCGGTTAGGGACAGATAGAAATCAAGGGCCTGACGGAGCTGCTGCTTATTCTTCCATCGATCAGACCTTATGACGGCGATGTACATATCGATTAGGGTTCCTGCCTTAATGCTGTTATGGACGTCGTTGGACTGCCCAAACAAGACTAGTTCAAGTGCTTCCTCCCACTTCATGTGCCCCGCGTTCTCCGCTCGGGCTTTTTCTTCATGCAGCAGCAACCCGGAACGTATTCGCGCATCTTCATAGTGCATGTCAGCAATCGCGGCGAGAATCCGAGCGAAATCGCTTCTGCCGCTACATTGGGACACTTTTGCGCACAGGCGCTCATCGCACCATTGGATAAGCGTATCCCGTAATGCTTCCTTCGTGTGAAAATGGAACAGCACTGTGCCACGCGTCAAACCAAGTCGGTCAGCGACGCCCTGCAATGTGGTCTTCGCATATCCCTGTGTTTCAAATTCGAGAGCCGCGGCTTCGAGCAGGGCTTCGCGCGTTCTACGTCTCCGTTCCGCACTATTCATCGATATCCTCGCATTCATTGACTAATCAGTCAGTATGGGTAAGGATATCTTATCGTGAATAAATCATCTAATGGTCATGCCGATATGTCGATTTAGCATGATTCCGGCGCGGAATACATCGGCTGTGGGACGGCTAATGTTGAGGCTGGCGCCGATGGCGTCTGTGCAGGCTTTGGTGATGGATAGTCCGAGGCCGTGGCCGGGTTGGTTGGCCATGCGGGTTGCGTCTCCTCGATGGAATGGTTGGATGAGGTCGGCCGTGGCTTCGGGGTGGTCCGGCTGTCTTGTGGTGTTGGTGATGCTGATGGTGACGTGCTGCTTGTCGTCGTGGATGGTGCAGGCGATGGTGCCGTGGTCGGTGTTGTGGATGATGGCGTTGCGTATCAGGTTGTCCACGGCGAGCGAGAGGTAGCGCGGGTTCGTCTCGATGAAGGGGCCGTGGTATGCGACGAGTCCGTCGGCGTCGATGCGCAGGTGACGTGCCTGCGCCTGTTCGCGGTGGGTTTCGAGCGTGTCGCGTACGATGCGGGCGGGGTCCACGGCTTCCGTGCTGGTGTCGGGCACGGTCTGGATGCGGGAGAGTTCGAGCAGGCTGTTGATGAGTTCGCCGCTTTTGCGGTTCGCTTCGATGGCGTGGCGGATGGCTGGTCTGACGTCCTCGGGGAACCGGTCCTGGGCCATGAGCGCTTCGAGGCTGGTGCCGATGGTCGTGATCGGTGTTTTCAGTTCGTGGCTGGCGTTGCGGATGAACGATCGTTGCAGTTCGTTGGATTGCTCGATGCGGTCGAGCATCGTGTTGAGCGCGTCGGCGAGGCTGGCGGTCTCGGCGTCGGGATGATCGAGGCTGATGCGCCCGGCGGGATAGTCGGGGTCGAGTTGGCCGGCCTGGCGGCTGATGGAGTCGAGGTGTGCGGTGAGTTTGCCCGACAGGTTCCAGACGAGGAGCACGGCCAGGAGCGCGGATACGGCGAACACGGCGAGCGATCCGTAGCGCATCCATTGCACGACGCCGTCCCTGACGGTGAGCACCACGCCCTCCGTGCCGCCCTGTCCGGCGTTCGGGGTCGGAATGGTGCCGGTCACGTCGCAGGGGTCCGCGTTGCATGAGTCGGCCGTGCCGGGAACCCCGTCCTGGGGTGTTGCCGGTTCCGTCGTGATGGTGTTCTGGTTGCTGCCGGTGGCGATGGTGTCCACCTGATGCTGGAACGCCCAGTCGAGCGAGATGTTCTGCACGAGGATCACGGCGAGGAGCATGCCGAGCAGGAGCAGTCCGACGGTGACGGCGAGGCGGATGCGGAAGCTGGCGGGTTTGCGCGGGTGCGCGGCGTGCCCGGCCGGCTGGTTTGTCGTGTCGGTGTCGGTCATGGTATGCGGTATCCCTCTCCGCGCGACGAGGCGATGAGCGAGGGGTCGGGCAGCCTGCGCCGTAGCGAGTAGACGGCGGTCTTGACGAGGTCGGGCTGGTCGTGCGCCTCGGACGGCCACAGGGATTCGAGGAGGGCGCGGGTGTTGATCCACCCGCCGTCGGCGCGCAGCAGTTCCTCTAGGAGCGAGTATTCGCGGGGTGCGAGGTCGAGGGGCCGGCCGTCCGCGTAGGCGAGCCGTCTGACGGTGTCCACCGACAGACGTCCCCGTGAGATTACGGTGGGCGCGTCGTCGGCGTCGCCTCGGCGCAGGAGCGCGCGGATGCGGGCGAGGAGTTCGGGGTAGGCGAACGGTTTGGGCAGGTAGTCGTCGGCCCCGAGGTCGAGGCCGTGCACGCGGTCCTCGATGCTGCCGGCCGCGGTGAGCATGAGCGTACGCACGGGGATGCGCAGCCTGTCCACGGTGCGCATGACCTCGTCTCCGGAGAGCACGGGCAGGTCGCGGTCGAGGAGCATCACGTCGTATTCTCCCCGTGAGAGCAGGTCCAGCGCCTCGACGCCGGTGCCTGCCAGTCCGGTCGCGTATCCCTCGTGCCTGAGACAGTCGTCCAGCACTGCCGACAGGTCGGCGTCGTCCTCGACGATCAGGATCCTCGCCATTCTTATTGCCTCCGATTCCTCGCATGGTCTCCATGCGATTGCCTTCGTGCTCTCCATTGTGCCCGGTGTGGGTGTGCGTTAGGTGAGCGCGACACGCACCCATCGCACACGGAGAGCCGGCTGTAATGGGCATCGTCCGGCAGCCGCCGGGCCAAAGCATCGCCCCGGCAGCGGCGAACCCATGCAAGGGAGGAACACATGCGAACCATATCTGTATTCAGACTGGCGGCGGCCGCGGCGCT
Organism: Bifidobacterium rousetti; assembly: GCF_008698235.1. Lineage (GTDB taxonomy): Bacteria > Actinomycetota > Actinomycetes > Actinomycetales > Bifidobacteriaceae > Bifidobacterium > Bifidobacterium rousetti. The sequence continues at coordinate 23,452 of NZ_PEBH01000012.1, read as the reverse complement.
GGCCGCCATGCTGGCCGCGCCATTGTCGGCGTGCGGCCAACAGCAGCCGACGCAATCATCCGACGCGCCCTCCGCGACGACGTCGCAGGACGCGGCGCCGAAGACCGACAGCCAGGGCGGCGACGCGCCGCAGGGATCGAACCCGGCCTCGAAACAGGCTGCCGAACGATACCGCGACTGTCTCACGGCAGCGGGAGTGCCCGCGCAGATCATGGACGGCAACTGGGTCGTGCTCCAATGGACCGGCGACGGCTCCGGCTCGGTGTCCTCGGGGTCCACGGACGGTGACCGGGACAAGGCCATCAAGGAATGCCAGGCCAAGGTGCCCGACTACCACGATCCCGACTTCAACACCAAGTAGACAGACCGGCACCAGCCGATGGAAGGGGAAACCACCATGACCACCAGCACATCATCCATCCTCCGCCAAGAAACGCTGCGCAGGGCCGCCGCGCTGCTGTCCTGCATGGGACTGCTCGTCTCGCTGACGGCATGCTCGACGCCCTGGAGCCGGGACACGGCCGACGACGCGCAGACATCCGGCACCAGAATCGCGCCGAGCATGAGCGCCCTGTTCGACCAGTACCTCGCCAAGGACACACTCAGCCAGTTCGAGCGCGACGTGCTCCAACGGGCCAAGAAGACCGGCAAGATCAGCGCCGAGGACTACGAGACCGCGCACGACAAACAGGCCGCGTGCATGGCCGAGAACGGGTGGCAGGAACAGACCCGCAAACTGTCCAACGGACTCTACCAGACCACCGGCGTGACGCCGGTGCCATCGACCGACGCCGAAGTGAACAAGTACATGGAGGCATCCAACACCTGCTCCGAGGGCACCAGCAAGATCATCGAATCCCTCTACCAGCTCCAGCAGGGCAACCCGGGTCTTCTGGCCGACCCGTACGAGACCGCCGTGGAATGCCTGAAGAAAAGCAGCCTCGTCGATGACTCCTACACCGGACGCAAACTCGAAAACGCGTTGAACGGGGACGGAGCATCCAAGGGACTGCCGTTCGACGCCTCGTCGGACGCCGCCCAGTCATGCTTCACCGGAGCAGGCCTCGCCGTCAACATCGGCTGACGAACAAGCATCCGACGAAAGGAAACGACCACATGAAAACACGAATCCTGACCCCGCTGATCCTGACCGGGCTGGGCATGCTGTCCGCGGGCGTGCTCGTCACCGCGCTCGTCATCCCCACGCCCACACCCGACGGACTGTCCGCGGCCACGAGCCCAGACACCGTCACGGCCAGCCGCCAGCAGTTCGACGACGAACGGACCGTCGAGGCCTCGTTCGAGACCAGCGCGGAACAATCGATCACCTCGCGCGCCGCCGGCACCGTCAGCGAAACCCTGTGCACGCCCGGCCAAGCGGTCGAATCCGGCAAACGACTGCTGTCCGTGGACGGCAAACCCGTCATCGCCCTGCACACCGACACGCCCCTCTACCGCGAGATCGGCACCGGCGACACCGGGCCCGACGTGCTCGCCCTGCAACAGGAACTCGCCCGCCTCGGCTACAACGCCGAAGGCAACGGCACCTACGGGTGGCGCACCAAGGACGGCGTCAACCAGCTGCTCTCGCAGGCCGGCGACCGCAACCCCGACGGCAGGATCGGACCGGCCGACGTGGCATGGCTGCCCCAAGCTGCCGCCATGCCCACCCAATGCACGGCCGGACTGAACGCCAGCCTGACGGACGGTGCCGAAATCATGAAGACCGGCGGCCAGCTGACCGCCGTCACCTTCCCCACGCCCGCGGACCTGAGGGACGGCAAACGCACGCTCACGCTCTTCGGCGTCAAAACCAGCATCGAAGCCGACGACACCGGCAAGATCGACGGCAGGATCTCCGAACGGAAGTTCCTCGACCAGGTCCAGGCCAGCGACGGCTACAAGACCACACTCGCCGACCAGGGCGGCAAGAAACCAAACGCCACCCTCGCGCTCGAACAGCCCATCGACGCGATCAAGGTCCCGCCCTCCGCCATCACCGGCCAGAACGGCACCCACGCCTGCGTCTCGCCCGACGGCAAAAAGGCCGTCCCTGTCACCGTCATCGGCTCCGCGCTCGGAGCCACGCTCATCCAACCCGAGCAATTCGGCACCACCATCGGCAAGGTGGCCCTCGGCCACAGACTCGACGATGTCCAATGCCCCGCCGCAACCAAATAAGGAACGAACATGGACACCAGCATCCTGCCCCTGGAAACGGTCGCGGACCCCGCTCCGGCACGACCGGCCCCCACCGCCCCGGCCGACGCCGAAGGCTCCCCGTCGGTCACCGGCGAACACGTGGGCCACCGGTTCGCGGACGGCCCCTGGCTGTTCCGCGACCTTGACTTCACCCTTACGACCGGCGAAGCCGTCGGCCTGTGCGGGCCGTCCGGCTCCGGCAAATCCACCCTCCTGTCCATCATCGCCGGCTTCGAGCCGCCCGCCGAAGGAACCATCCGACGCAGCCGGGTCAACCGCGTGCGCTGGGTGTTCCAGAACCCCCACGGCATGCCACGGCGCACCGCCATCGACCACGTCGTCCAACCGCTCCTCGGCCAAGGCATCGACCGCACGCAAGCCGAAGACGAAGCCATCGCCATCATGAGCACGTTCCACCTGACCAAAGTCGCCGCACGCGAGTTCCGTGAACTATCCGGAGGCGAAGCCCAACGCCTCATGCTCGCCCGCGCCATCGCCAGCAAACCCGACCTCCTCCTCGTGGACGAACCCACCGCCCAACTCGACCAGCGCACCGCCAACGACATCGACTCCACCCTCACCGGACTCGCGCAAGGCGACGCGATCGTCGTCATCGCCACCCACGACCCCAACACCCGGGCCGCGTGCACCCGCGTCATCGACCTCGCGTGGCACAACCCGAACCCCAACATCGACACCAAGGACGACACACGATGAAACCAACCGCCATCCTGTCCGAAGCATGGCGCAACATCGCCACCGGCACCACACGCGCCCTCGCCTGCGCCGGCATCCTCACCCTCATCGCAGCAGGAACCGCCGTATTCGACCTGACCGCCATCACCTCCCTCCAACACGAATCCCGACAATGGGCCACCAGCGCCGCCGCCATCCACATCATCTCCGGCAGCAAGCAAATCGACCCCACCACATGCGCAAACCTCACCCAAACCACCGGCACCACAGGCGACACCACCACGAACCCCATCCAAGCGGCCGGCGCGCTCAAAAGCAACGGGGAAATCACCCTGACCGCCATGCCCGCGGCCCCACTGGACGCATGGCAGGCCACGCCGGGACTCGCTAACGTGCTCGGCGTCGGAGCAAGAGAGCAAACCCAACCCGGCGTATGGATCTCCAGTCAACTCGCCGCCACCCTCCACGCGCGAGAAGGAGACGACCTGCCCACGACCCAGGGCGTCATGCACATCAGCGCGGTCTTCCCTTGGACCGACGACAGCCGTGACCAACGACTCGCCTACGCGATCATCACCCCAACACCCATCAACGCCGGCCAGCAATGGGACGAATGCTGGGCCACCATCAACCCCGCCAACCCCGACGCCGAAGACTTGCTCAACACCACCGCGACCGCCATACCCGGAGCCGCACCCGCCACCCAAACCAAACAAGCCAACACCATGCTCGGCACCAACCCTGACCTCGACACCCGCTACCGGCAGCGAACCACACGCCTCATGCTCGCCATCACACCCATCGCCGCATTCGCCATCGCCATCATGGCCACACGCGCACGACGCATCGAAATAGCCGACGACCTGCACATGGGAATACCCCGCCAAGGCATCCTCGCCACCAACGCGCTCGAAACCCTCGCATGGACCCTGCCGGCAATCCTCGCCGCCACCGCCATCACCTACACCACGGCCCGCTGGACCAGCGGACACGCCAACGCGATCACCCTGACAGCCATCCAACTCCCCGCACTCACCACAGCCCTCATCACCGCGCAAATCGGAGCCGTCATTGCCATCACCGCCATACACGACAACCAACTCTTCGCCTTCTTCAAAAACAGACAGTGAGCATGAGGAAAAGGTTCCGGTTCAGACTGCCATACGTCTTGATTAGAGGGCGAGCATGTTTTCCAATGACAAGCCCGCCCTCTATGCATTGCCCCTTTGTCGGGACGCTTGAAGTTTATCAGTTGTGGGTCACTTCCTGAGTGGGGGAATCCGCCATCTTGCAAATCCCGGGTTATGCTGTAGTAAAACCCTTTACTAAAGTTTGCGAGGAGGATGTCATGGCCACGCTCAAGGAAGTCGCGGAACGGGCCGGGGTGTCGCAGAGCACGGTGTCGCGCTTGCTGAACGACCCGTCGTTCTCCATCAAGGAGGAGACGCGCCGGCGGGTGCTGCGCGTATGCGAGGAGATGGGATACCGCAACGTGTTCCGTCCCGCGATCGCGGTGTTGGATGCCCCTCCGTCCGGGGAGGAATTGCAGGACGCATACTTCTCGGATCTGCGGAAGGTCCTTGTGGAGTGTGCAAAGTCGATGGAATTGGACCAGCCCACGTTCATCCGGTCCATACACGAGTTGACGGAACGTGCGGCGGAGTTTGATGGGTTCATCACCGTGGGCGCCACGGTGTTTCCCGAAGCGGACCTGCGCGCCCTGCATGCGGTGCTCCCGCATGGCGTGTGCATCGATACGAATCCGGCGCCGCACCTGTTCGACTCCGTACGGCCCGATCTGTCGCAGACGATGCTGGACGCCCTGGACGCGATGATCGCGGTGGGCCGCAGGCGCATCGCGTTTCTCGGCGGAGTGGGCAGCATCATGGGCATGCATGACTATCCCGAGGACATCCGTGAACTGTCGTTCCGCCAGTGGGCCGCGCACTTGGGATTGGGAACGGACGGATTGGTGTATTCGTCCGGCACGTTCACCGTGGAGAACGGCTACCGTCTCGCGGAGCAATTGGTGGCTGACCATCGTGAGGCCGGCAGCATGCCCGATGGCCTGATCGTGGCCGCCGACGTGCTCGCGGTGGGGGCGTTGCAGGCGTTGAATGCGCTGCGTGTGGCGGTTCCCGACGAGTTGGCTGTGGTGAGTGTGAACAACCAGTCGATCGCCCGGTACACGTCTCCGTCGCTGAGTTCGTATGCGATCGATCAAAGGGAGTTGGCCCGTATGGCGTTCTCCACCTTGATTGATGGGTTGAAGCATGAGCGGCGGGTGCGGCGTCACATCCTGCTGACGACCGAGCTGGTGCCGCGCGCAAGCTTCGTTCCTCGGGCGTAAGACGTCGTCTCGAAGACGGGCGGCACCGGTGTCGATTTTGCTGGAAGGAGTTTACTTCAGCTGGCGGCCGGCGCACCAGACGTGTTGGGCGGTCCAGTCGGTGGGGTCGAGGAGGTTGAGGTCGGCGGCGTATCCGGGGGCGATCAGGCCGAGCGGCGTGCCGGTGACGGGGTTGGCCCTGTCGAATCCGAAAGCGCGGGCCGGGGTGAGGGTGGCGGCCTCGACGGCGGCGACCGGGCTGAAGCCGAGTTCGTTGACCGCGCGCTGAACCGCGACCTCCAACGTCAAGGTGGAGCCGGCGATCGCGCCGTTGGACACGAGTCGGGCGTGGCCGTCGATGACGTTCACATCAAGTTTGCCGAGCTTGTACGCGCCGTCGGGGCAGTCGGTGGCGGCCATGGCGTCGGTGACGAACGCGATGCGGTGGGGCGCGAGGCCGAAGCCGAGCTTGACCATCGGGTTCTGCACGTGGAAGCCGTCGTTGATGAGCTCGATGGTGACGCGCGGGTCCTCGACGGCGGCCGGGATGGGACCGGGTTCGCGATGGTGCAGGCCGTTCATCGCGTTGAACATGTGGGTCATGATGCCGGCGCCCGCGTTGAAGCCGGCCTGGGCGGTCTCGTAGTCGGCGTCGCAGTGACCGACCGCGGGCACCACGCCGGCGGCCGCGAACTGGCGGATGGCGCCGATGCCGTGCTCAAGCTCGGGGGCGATGGTGATTTGGCGGATGCAGCCGAGACGCCCGACGGCGGGGTCGGCGCCCGAGGCGTCAAGCATGCGGTCCACGAGTTCGGGCACCGGGTCCTTGAGGCAGTTCGGGTCGTGCGCGCCCTTGCGCTTCAGGGCGAGGAACGGGCCTTCGAGGTGGCAGCCGAGGATGTCAGGGCGGGTGGCCATCTTCTCGTGCACGGTGCGGATGTTACGGCAGATCACGTCCATCGGGTTGGTGATGAGCGAGAGCACCTGGCGGGCGGTGCCGTGGACCGCGTGGCCGGTGCGAGCCACGTCGATGCCGTCGGGGCCGTCGTCGAAGCTCTTCTCCCAGGCGCCGTGGGCGTGGATGTCCACGTAGCCGGGGGTCAGGATGCGGCCGGCCGCGTCGATGACCGCGTCGTTGGAGTCAGCTGGAACGGCCGGGTCGATGCCGACCGTGCGGCAGGCGTGCTCGAACGCCTCCTCGCCGGTACCGTCCGCGGCGGCGAAGCCCGTGGCCACAATCACGCCACGTGCGTCCGAGACCACCCAATAGCCCGATTGTTCGCCGCAGGCGTCTACCTTGCGTGCCCCGCGGATCGCGACCGGCTTGGCCTCGTCTTCCAACGCCGCCGTCACGCGGGCGACGATCTCATCTCTGTCCTGCGTCATGATTTCCTTCCTGCATATGGGTTCGGGCTCCCTCTTGGCGAAGCAAGAAGGAGCCCGAATCGTTCGTCTGCCGATCAGATGCCCTGCCAGGCCGGCTTGTGGGCGAAGGCGTAGCGGTAGTAGTCCTTGTGACGCAGACGGCTCGCGGCCTCCTCGTCGATGATGATCGTGGCGTGCGGATGCAGCTGCAGCGCGGAGGCCGGGCAGAACGCGGACACGCCGCCCTCGACGGTCTCCTCGATGGCCTCGGCCTTGCCCGCGCCGAACGCGAGCAGCACGAGGTGACGGGCCTTCAACACCGTGCCGATGCCCTGCGTGATGCAGTGGGTCGGCACCTGGTTGATGTCGTTGTCGAAGAAGCGCGCGTTGTCGATGCGGGTCTGCTCGGCCAGGGTCTTCACGCGCGTGCCGGACGCCAGCGAGGAGCCGGGCTCGTTGAAGCCGATATGGCCGTCGGTGCCGATGCCGAGGATCTGCACATCGATGCCGCCCGCGGCCTCAATCGCCGCGTCATATGCGGGACCGGCGGCGGCGATCTTGTCGCCATCCTCAAGAGGTGCACCGTTGAGCACGTCGCCGGGCACGTGAACCTTCTCCGGGTCGAGGCCGAGCGGCTCGACGACCGTGCGGTGGATGGTGGAGTGGTAGGACTCCGGGTGGGTCAGCGGCAGGCCCAGGTACTCGTCCAGCGCGAAGCCGCGCACCTTGGAGACGTCGATGTGCTCCTCGTGCACGATCTTGGCGAGGGCGCGGTAGGCGGCCAGCGGGCTGGAGCCGGTGGCCAGGCCCAGCACCGCGTCCGGCTTGGCCTTGATGAGGTCCGCCACGCAGCGGCCGTAGATCTCGCCGGCCTCCTCCTCGTTCCTGACGATAATCACTTCAGCCATGATTGATTGCCTCTTTTCCTGTGGAGTGTGTTTGGGAAATGTATATATACGTGTACGGGCGGCGGCATGGTGGTGCATGCCGCCGCCCGTTGCCGGTCAGATGAGTTCGAGGTCCACGTCGAGGGTGAGCGGCCTGCCGGCGGACAGCTGGTAGGCCGTGTGGACGGGGGCTCCCCAGGAGTCGTCTCCGCCGACTCCCATCTGGGCCGCGAGCAGACGCAGGTAGTTGTGGCGCGGCTCGGGCAGGTCCTCATGTCGGCGCGCGGCTTCGATCATGTAGGTGTTCCAGGGCAGCAGGCTGGCCGTGAAGTGACGGTCGCCGCGTTGGGTGACGCGCAATCCGTGGCCTTGGATGTCGGTGGCTTCGAGCCAGCGGACGTCCTCGTGGCTGCCGGTTTCCTGCACCATGAGATACGGTGCCATGCTCGTCTTCGCGGTGGCGTTCCAGATGCCGAGCTTGCCGCCCTGCTTGCGGTCGCGGTAGGTCTCCTCGGGGCCGGGGCCGTAGTAGCGCAGACGCTCGTATTCGCCGGGCAGTTCCCATTCGACGCCGAACGCGGGCAGGCTGGCCGCACCGGTGGCTCCGCCGGGGTATTCGACGGTCAGTCGCATGCGCATGTCGGCGGTGATGCGGTAGGAGACCGTCACGGGCGTGTGGTCCGGGTCGGCGAGCTCGTACCGGTATTTGGCGGTGAGCCCTCCGTCGTCGGATTGCGCGATGCTCGTATCGGTCACGACGGCGTAGCGACCGGCCGCGAACCATGCGGCGCGGTCGAATCCGGAACGGTTGCCCCGGTCGTTGTCGGTCAGCGGGCGGAAGGTGACGAGTTCGGGGCGTCGGATGACCATTTCCCGGCCGTCCCGCTTCCAGGAGACGATGCCTCCCTGGGTGCGCGACAGGAGGATTTCCTCGTCGTCGCGGCGAATGCCCGCGTTCCATCGGCCGAGCGTGACCGTCGCGCGGCCGTCGTCGTCATGATCGGTCTCGGTGATGTCCCGTTCGGGGTTGAGTGTGCCGGTGAGCTGGCCGAACGCGAGCTCGTAGCCGGCCGGCGCCCATGCGGTGGCTTCCGCAGTCAGGAGATCGACCTCGTAGGTGACCTCGCGCGTATTCCCGTCCGTGTCGATGTCGGGGAAGGCGATGTCGTGGCGCTGGGTGTCTCCGGCGTCCACGTCGAACCGGTAGTCGGCGTGCCAGATCTCATGCCCGTCTTCGAGGAGCCGTGCGGCGAACACGTAGCCGTCGGTGCCGGCGAACAGGTTGCGGTTCTCGATGGTCACGCCGTGTCCGTCGGGGGTGAGCTTGACCGGCGAGTACAGCTGCTTGACCTCCTGCGCCTTGGGGCTAGGCGTGCGGTCGGCGAACACGATGCCGTTGCCCACGAATTCGTAGTCGGTCGGCCGGTCGGCCCAGTCGCCGCCGACGCTGAGGCGTTCGCGCCCGTCGGGCAGGCGCTGGACGAGTCCCTGGTCGATGTAGTCCCAGATGAACCCGCCGGAGTAGCGCTCGTACTGTTCGAGGTCGATGAACTCGCTCAGACCGCCGCACGAGTTGCCCATGGCGTGCATGTACTCGCAGCTGACGAACGGCTTGTTCGCCTCGCCCCGTTCGTCGCCATGTTCGAGCCAGTCGCGGATTTCGTCGGGCTTGGCGTACATGCGGCTTTCGAAGTCGCTGATCCCGTCGTAGGCGTGGTTCCAGTTGACGCCTTCGTAGTGGACGGGGCGGGACGGGTCGAGCCGGTGCGCGTGCGCGCTCATGGCCTTGAGGACTTCGCCCGCGTAGGATTCGTTGCCCAGCGACCAGACGAGCACGCTGGGATGGTTGCGGTCGCGCAGGATCATGCTGTCCAGCCGGTCGATGCACGCGCCCAGCCAGGCCTCGTCGTCGCCGGGGACGGAGGTGCCCACGGGAATGTCGCCGGGGCTGTTCCAGCTGCCGTGGGTCTCCAGGTTTGTCTCGTCGATCAGGTAGATGCCGTATTCGTCGCACAGCTCGTACCAGCGTGACTGGTTCGGGTAGTGCGAGGTGCGCACCGCGTTGATGTTGTGGCGCTTCATGAAGCGGATGTCCCACAGCATGTCCTCTTCGGTGACGGCACGGCCGCGCCGGCAGTCGAACTCGTGGCGGTTGACGCCGCGGAACACGAGACGCTTGCCGTTGAGCTTGAGGATGCCATCCTCGATGGCCACATGCCGGAAGCCGATGCGAGTGCGCGCGGTCTCCAGGACCTTGCCGTCCGCGTCGAGCAGGGTGACGGACAGCTCGTACAGGTCGGGGCGTTCGGCGCTCCAGGGGGCCGCGTCGTCGATCTCGGCCTCGGCGTGCAGCGTCCCGTCCGCTTCCGTGGCGGTGCGCCAGACGATGGCGCCGTTCTTGTCCCGCAGTGCGAGATCGGCCGTCGCGGCGTTCGCGGCGCCGTCGATCAGCACGTCCAGCGAAAGCGATCCGATCGACGTGGCGGGCTCCCAATCGGCCTCGGCGTGGATGTCGGAGACGTGGGCGGCGGGCCTCGCATTGAGCTCGACGGAGCGGAACAGGCCGTGCAGCCGCCAGAAGTCCTGGTCCTCCAGCCAGCTCGCACTCGAATACTCGTAGCAGGCGACCGCCAGCACGTTGCCGTCCTTCCTGATGACGTCCGTCACGTCGAACTCGCTGGGCGTGAAGGAGTCCTCGGCGTATCCGACGAACGCGCCGTTGAGCCACACGTAGATGGCGGTGGCCGCGCCCTGGAAGGTGAGCGTCACCGTACGGCCCTCGCGGATGGCCTGGGCGACCGCGCCCTCCGCGGAGAACTCGCGTCGGTAGACCGCCACATGGCCATGCTCGGGGATGGCCGGGGCCTTCGGGTCCTCGTGGCCGTCCCACGGGTACTGCACGTTCACGTACTGCGGGGCGAGCAGCCCCGCGGTCTCCAGATGCGAGGGCACCTGCACCCGGGAGAACGACGAGTCGTCGAAGCCCGGCGCGGCGAACAACGGCGACACGTCGCTGATCCAATCCGGCCCGTCGCTCGTCCCGTCGGGGAAGCTGTTCGCCGGCGCCGTCTCGACGCGGACCCGCCATTCGCCGTCGAGGCTCTGCGTGAGATCCGTGCCCTCGCCGCCGGAGGGGGCGTGCGACCAGCATGCATGGTCGGAATGGGCGTCGAGCCGGTGGACCGCGTACACGCGCGGGTCGGCGAGCCATGCCGTCGTCGGCATGGACGGGGAGACGATCGGATCGCCGTTCTTCCGCTGATCGTCGGTTGTGTTCATGATGTCCTCGCTTTCGCATCGGATTGCGTCGCGTCGTTGCCGCCGCAGTGCGGGAGCCTCCGAATGTGACTCCTTGCACAATGATGATAAAGATATTTACTAATTTACGCAACTTCTTGCGCTTGTCCCGACTGCGACCGCAAGAACGGCGGAAAGCCGTTACTTATCAACGATAATCCGGTCTCCGACCACTGCTGGCGCCCGCGCGGCGTGTTGGATTGGCGAACATGAATCGTTGGCATTGCTTGCGACACGCGGTAAAGTTTTTTACTTTTTCAAGAAAGTCCTATACTCGCGTCTTGCGGGATCGGAGCTGTTCCCGCGCACGGATTCTTTACAGGTCGCAAGGAGGCCACCACACCATGAGCGGATCCACCACACAGCGCACGGCGACGCCCGGACAGCCGCAGGCCGTGCCCACCAGGAACATGGGGCAGAAGATCGCATACGCGTTCGGCAATCTGGGCCAGGCCGCGTTCTACAACACGATGAGCACGTTCTTCATCACGTTCGTGACCACCGCGCTGTTCATCGACGTGGACAAGACGCTGGCCGCGCGCCTCATCGCGGTGATCACCGGACTCGTGGTGGTCATCCGCATCGCGGAGATCTTCCTCGACCCGCTGCTCGGCAACCTCGTGGACAACACGAACACCCGCTGGGGCCGGTTCCGTCCCTGGCAGTTCATCGGAGGCCTCGTGCCCGGCATCCTGCTGATCATGGTGTTCACCGGCCTGTTCGGGCTCGTGGACGTGAACACCGGCGTGTTCATGGTCCTGTTCGTCATCGTGTTCATCCTGCTGGACGTGATCTACTCGCTGCGCGACATCTCCTACTGGGGCATGATCCCCGCGATCTCCTCCGACTCGCACGAGCGCAGCACGTACACCGCTCTCGGCGCGTTCACCGGATCCATCGGATACAACGGCGTCACCGTCATCGTCGTGCCCGTCGTCAGCTGGTTCACCTGGAAGTTCACCGGCCAATGGGAGCAGGGCCGCACCGGCTGGGCCGCGTTCGCCATCATCATCGCCGTGCTCGGTTTGCTCACCGCGTGGAGCGTCGCGTTCGGCACCCGCGAGAACCAGGGCGAACTGCGCGCCAAGGCCGAGGCCAACGGCAACCCCATCGAGGCGTTCAAGGCCATCGCCCGGAACGACCAGCTCCTGTGGGTCGCCCTGAGCTACCTGCTGTACTCCGTGGCCAACGTCGCCACCACCGGCGTGCTCTTCTACCAGTTCAAATACGTGCTCGGCGCCCCGGACAGCTTCTCCATCGCCGGCGTCATCCCGGTCATCACCGGACTGGTCACCACGCCCCTCTACCCGGTGCTCAACCGGCGCATCCCGCGCCGCTGGCTGTACACCGCCGGCATGGCGTTCATGATCGCCGGCTACACGCTGTTCATCATCGCACCCATGAACCTGCCCGTCGTCATCGTCGCGCTCGTCCTCTTCTACCTGCCCGCGCAGACCATCCAGATGACCGCCATCCTGAGCATGACCGACTCCATCGAATACGGCCAGCTCAAGACCGGCAAGCGCAACGAGGCCGTCACCCTCTCCGTGCGCCCGATGCTCGACAAGATCGCCGGCGCCCTGTCCAACGGCATCGTGGGCTTCGTGGCCGTCGCCGCCGGCATGGTCGGCAACGCCACCGCCGCCGACATGACCGCCGCGAACATCCGCACGTTCAAGACCTGCGCCTACTACCTGCCGCTCGCCGGCATCGTCGCCAGCCTCGTCGTCTTCCTCCTGACCGTCAAGATCGACGAGAACATGCACGACCACATCGTCGAACAGCTCGAAGAACGACTCGCCTCCGAGAACACCGACGAACAGTAAGCAGCCAAAAGTAGCAAGGGAACGGCCCGACGCGAACGGTTTGAACCGTTGGCGTCGGGCCGTTGCCATGCCCGCCGGGGAGAGAAGAAGGAAGAGAACCGGCGGGGTTCCGGCCGGATTGCCGTCCGACCGGAAGAATCATCGCGGCGGAGAACGGTCCCCGCCGCTTCGGTCAGACCACGGATTGCCCGCCGGGAACCGAATCCACGGTTTCGACGTCATCCGCGTCGGCATCCTCGGCATCGACGGGTTGCATCGTGCCGGAGTGGCGGCCGGCGGCGTTGTTCCCGCGCCTGAACCTGCGGGCGGCGACCAGTCCCACGCCGACGGCGAGCAGGGTGATCGCCGCCGCGATCACGCCCTGGACGGCGGCGCCGGTATGGGCGAGCCCGGTCCGGTAGCCGTTCCAGTCGTCGGTGTTGCTGACCACTTCGGTGTCGGGGCAGACGAGCCTGCCGTCGATCGTGACCGCATCATCAGGCGCGGACGTCTCGTCCTTGCCGTCGAACGGATCCGGGTCGGAGACGACGCATTCGACCAACGGCGTGCCGGTGACCGTGGCGCGGTCGGTGTGATGGCCGGTCACGCCCTTGAGGACGCCCTTGACCTCGACGCTCTCGCCGGGCTTGAGGATGCGGCTGTCCCAATCGGCGGGGTATTCGAGATCGGTCACCCGGCCGTCGCCGGCGACCAGCTGGTCCTTGAGGTTCAGGTCCTTGGTTCGGTACCATGCGCCCTGCTTGGTGTCGGGGTCGGTGGTGCTGGTGTTGGTGATGGTGAACACGATGCGCGTGTCGCCCTGCATGGCCAGCGCGTCCTTGACCTGGTCGCGGTCGCCGGCCGGCCAGCCGGAGGCCTCGTCCCATTTCTCGATCTTCAGGCTCGGGGTCATGTCGGGCGTGTGCGTCTCGACCTGGTTGGAAGGACGTTTGGTGCCGTTGATGGTTTCGTCGAACCGGTTGGCGATGTGTTCGCCGGTCTTGACGCGCTTGCACTGGATGAACGCGGTCCATGCCTGCTCGCTTTCGTCGTTGCCGCTGACGAGATCGAGCATGCGCTGGGTCGCGGTAACGGTGACCACGCCCTTGTCGTCCTGCGCGAGGGTGAACAGTTCGCCACCGTACACACTGGCGTCGAAGCCGCTGCCGGCGATCTTCACGCCCTTGCGGGCGATCACCCTGCCCTGCTCGGTCAGGTCGCGCATGGCGTATACGGCCCATTGGCCGGTGTACTGGTCATGCTCGGCGTCGAGCGGGTCGGTGATGCTCCAGTCGGTGACCTTCTGGTAGGCGCGGTGCGCGGGCAGCACGGAGCTGTCGAGGCGATAGAGGAACAGGCCGTTGAGGTACACGCTCCGCTTGTCGATGGATTCGCCGTCCACCCTCACGACCACGTCCTTGGAGGGGTTGACGGGTTTGAGGGGGTTGGCGACCTCGTTGGTGTCCTTGCGGGTGTCGTTGACGACCTGCGTGGCCTTGTTCCTCACGATATGTCCGTCGGTGACCTTGATGACGGTCATCGGCAGGCTCACCTCGTAGCTCGTGCCCAGCATCGACTGGTCGATGGCCGGCTCCTTCAACGGGTCGTGGTCCTTCTTTTCGGCGTATTCCTTGAGGTTCTTGGGCTGGGGATCGCCCTTGATGGTCTCGCCGGTGGCCGGCCCCTTCGTGTCCGCGGTCTTGGCGTACACGTAGGCGACGCCGTCGATCGCCGCGATGTTGAACTTCGCGGTCACGTCCTTGCCGGTCGCGGTGTCGGTGACCTCGATGCGCTTGGCGTCGAGGGAGAGGTATTCGTCGTCCCAGTCGTCGGTCATGCCGAGCCTCCAGACCTTGTAGGCCTGGTTGGTCTGCTTGGCGTCGATGGTCACGCGGTAGTAGATCCGGTCGCCCAGGAGTGCGGTCTTGCCGTCGATGCTGATGGACGGGTCGGCCTGGGTGTCCTTCTTCACCGGCGTGAAGTCGGGCGGCTCGTTCCATACCTTGTTGCTCGGGGTGATCATGTTGTTCAGGGTCAGGGCCCACTGGTTGCCGATTTTGGTGTCCGTGGGCGCGTCCTTGGCGACCGTGCCCTCGAAGCGTACGATGATGCGCGGGTTCGCGCCGTTGCGCCAGTTGGTCTTCACGTACCCGTCGGAGAACACGAGGCGCACCGCGTGCTGCGCGTCGTTCCACTGGGTCTCGTACTCGGTTTTCGGGATGAACCTGCCGGTGGACAGGTCGGTGACCTCCAAGGTCTGCTTGTCCACTTCAAGATGCTCGTCATAGGTGTCGGTGACCGCTACCTCGCTGACCGAGTACGCGAGATTGCCGGGCAGGTGGGGCTGGGTCTCCAGACGGTATTCCAAGCGTTGGCCCGGGTAAACGACTCTGCCGTCCACGGACGCCTGGTCGCCTCCCTGCGAGGATTCGCCGACCACGTCCTTGACGACGGGCGGTATGTAGCCGCAGATCTTCGGCTCGTTCGTGGGGATGGTGTGCGTGTTGACGGTCTGGGAGCCCTTGTTCGTCAGCGCCTTGTCGTCCGGCGCGGTGCAGAACGACAGTTCGTCGCTCGCCTGCTTGCCGAAGTCGTCGCGTACCTGGCCTGCGCCCTTGCCGTTGGCGTAGGCCGCCTTGCCGGGAATGAGCAGCGTGACCTGCTTCGCGGTCTTCAGTCCCTTCAATCCCTCGCGGTAGGCCTGGCCGGCGGTGGCGGTCACCGTGGTGCCTTCCATCGTGATCGTCCACTGGTCGGTGACGTCCCTGCCGTGGTTGGCGATGTCGGTGACGCTGGACTCGCGATCGGTGCCGGCGTCGGCCTCGTACACCTTGATCTTCGACTTGTCGTCGGCGTCGAACAGGTAGTCGGCGGCCGACCAGTCGTCCGTGAGCGTCAGGGTCTCCGGGGCCTGGATGAGGTTCTTGGCGATGGTGCCGTTGACCACCGAGGCGACCCGGTCCCCGTCCAGAAGCGTCATATCGTCGGCGCCGGTCCGGTTGGTCTCCTTCGGGTCGATGACCGCCTCCCACTGGCCCTTCGTGTTCAGGCGGATCCAGCTCTTGTCGGGATTCGGCCGCCACGTATCGAACTGTTTCGTTCCGGCGTCGGCCTCGGGCTCGTGGTTCCACTGGCCCCACGCATGGTCCTTGACCTGCTGGAAGTCGGAGGGCTTCGACACGGTCACGTCGAAGCTGAACTCGTAGACATGGTCCATGGGCATCTCGCCCTTGTCCGCCGAACGCGCGGCCGACACCGTGTTCGACGCCTTGTCCCAATTGATCTCGAACTCGCCGGAAACGTCGCGGTTGCCGTCGGTCCTGTCGATGAGCCTGTAGTTGTCCACGGAGTATTCGACGCCGTTGGGTTCGATCACGTCGCGGAAACGCATCTCGTAGCCGCCGCGGCCGGTGCCGTACGTGATGGTGGTGCGGTTCGTCATCCGGTCGGCGCTCACGCCGTCCTCGATCTTCTTGACCGGGGGTTCGGGCGGCACCGAGCTCACCTTCCAGGATTCGGCCGGGTCACGGTCCGCGGTGTCCACGGCCGTCTGCATGCGGCCCTGCTTGGGCACCTGGATGTCGATCCAGTACGAGCCCTCGGCCCAGTGTTCCATGCCGAAATCCTTCGGCGAGGCGAGATTGTCGAGCTGGGTGTCCCCATTGCTGGAGAAGCTGATCGGCTTGCTCACGCTCTTCGCGGGCAGGTAGGGGCCGTTCTCGTAATGGATGATCGCGGTGCCGTTCAACGTCTCCTTGATCGCGGAACCGCCGTTGTCTGCATGGATGACGTCGCCGATCGGGTCGGTGGAGCCGACCTGCATGTCCGTCTTCTGCTTATGGCTTGTGGTCACGTTCAGCTTGTAATCGACCGGCGGCTGGTTCTGCGCCAGTACGATCACACGGAACGACGCGTTCGGGTTGGAATTGATCGACTCCTGCGCCAGCGAGTCAACGCTGCGCGTGCCAAGCTTGTCCTTCCAAGTCGTCGAGGTCGAATACTTCTGACCCTGATACGTGTAGTCTCCCTTCGCCTCGGCCTTCCACTGAGCCTCCCAACGGCTCTTCGCGTTCGAGCTCACGTAGCTGCCATTGAACGAACCATCCGCCAGACGCACGTAGCCCACCGCCACCAGACGGCAGTCCGCGTTCCCGTCACCCGTATAGGAACGCCGGCACTCATCGATCGCGTCGCTCAAAGTCTTGTTCATGTTCACGAACTGGTTCTGCCCGTTCGCCAGATCGGACGACAGACGCACCTTCGCGTCGCTCAGCGCCATCTTCATACCATCCAACGTGGCCGGCCATGAATCCTTGTAGATCCAATGCGCATCGGCCGTCTGCGTCGGGCCCCCACCCGAACCGCCGCCATCCTCTCCGGAACCACCGCCGCCGTTATCGGCCAACGCGACCGGAACCAGGCATGCCAGCAACGCCGCGGCGGCGGTGATCGACGCCACCGCACCGGTGCCCTTCTTCCCGAACCTCATACGAAATCCTTTCCCACATACGACAGAAGCGCCCCTCTCCGGGAAAGGGAGGAGACGGGGACTCCAGAACCCGCCTCCTCCCGGGTCCCTGGAAGAAAAGCACGCCCGCAAGCCCGACGGCCGGCCGCCGGACCCCGGACGCACCATCAGCATCACCCCGCATCGAGCGATGCTGCGGCGGACATGTGACGAAGATTGGCAACCCGTTCATGGATGAAACATGACGCGGATACTACATTTAGTGCATTGCTTTGCTTTGGATACTAGATGTACGGAGTGTTCTGTATCTTTACGAAAGGCGATATATTCGCTACAATTAGCGATGTTAAAAGCCACCATTGCCTCTCACTGAAGCACACTAGGGTGGCATTTTTCTTATCGGAGGAACGATGGACGAGAATGATACTCCACAGCTCCGCCCCTATCCGCAGCATCCGCCGAAATCATTGGATGATTTATCGGCCAAGCTCATTGACAACGGTTTGTCCGGAATAAGTCGCGAGCTCCTTGAGCGTCGAATCGAGCAAGTGGGATACTTTCGGCTGAAAGGATACTGGTATCCGTTCCTCACCCCGGTATCGGAGCAGTCGGCGAAGCGCTCATTGCCCTTCCGTCAAGATGTGCAATTCAAGGATATCTGGGATAGGTATCTGTTCGATCAGGAACTGCGGATGCTGGTATTCGACGGCATCGTCACCATCGAGATTTATCTCAAGAGCTTCCTCGCCCATGAGCTATCGGTATTCGGCGGCGAATTCGGCTACATGACACGGGAAGGACTCCCGGGGTTGAGCTATGACGACCATCTGGCTTGCCTTTCCTCGTTGCGTTCGACATTCACCAAATCAAATCTTCCGTACCTCAGGCATTTCCGGAGTACCTACAGTGATCCGCTGCCTCCGTACTGGATGATCGTCGGATGCCTGAGCTACGGAACACTCAAGGAGAACTTCTACCAAGGTGCGCCAGACCATATCAAGAGAAAGCTGGCCACCAAGCTGCATATCTTCAACCCCAACCCGAATCCCGCCGTACGCGGCGACGCCAAAATCCTCTCCAATTGGCTTGAGACTATCCGGCAGGCCCGGAACATGACCGCGCATCATGATCGCTTCTGGAACGAAACCAGCACCCGCATAGCGCCGAAACTGCCGAAGCATCGCAGCGGATCCCATGCAAAGGGTTGGTGGGGTAACGATTGGGATATCTTCCGTAAGTCCTCCGGCCCTGCTGCATTCCTCACCATGGAGAACTACCTGACATCCCAGATCGACGGACCCGCGTGGACGGAGAAATTCATCTCCCTTATGGATAGGCACCCTCAGATTCCGAAGTCTGATATGGGATTCCCTGACGGATGGCGGGTGTCGCCGCTGTGGCGAGTCAATGGCTCAGCTCATTGACGGGGCATCCTAATTGCATAAATGGGGAAACGCGCGCCTTTCAGGGACGTGGATCCAAGGAATTACCCGTCCCTGAAATGATAAGCGACAGAAACATCGTCTTTATTTGACGATGCGAGTAATTACATAGGCCATAAGACCTGCGATGACGGTGACGGCGGCAAGGAGCGCCAGTCTGGTTTCGCGGCGTTCCTTGGCCGCCATGTCGGCTTGCCGGTTGGCCAGGGCTTCGGCTTCGGCGGCGACGCCGCTGGCGGCGATGGCCGCGATGTGCGCGCTCATCTGGTCTTCGAGCGTGGAATCCTCGCTCGTGCCGTCGAAGGGCTCCTCGTTTTCGTTGTGGTTGTCGTTCATGGTTCTGCTCCGTTCCTGATTGTTGGATTGTTTGCTTTCCTGATTGTTGGTTTGCTTGATTGCTTGCATGTCAGCTTGCCTGCATGCAATCAAGTTTGATTGTTTGATTGTCTGCATGCGGGCTTGTTTGCTTGTCAGCTTTCGTTTTGCCCGGCGAGGATGGACATGCGGGCGGCGATGAGCGCGTGGCGCGCGATCTCCAGGTAGAGCTGGTGGCCCTCACCGTCGCCCCAGAACCGGTCGAACTGTTCGGTCGGCATCATGCTGGCGGGGTCGAACCCGTTCCACACGCCGCCGCAGAACACCTTCGCCGCCGCGTTCACCTCCTCGTCGGACGGCATGCCCGGATGTCCCTCCGCGGCGTCCGCGGCCGCGCGCATCTGCGCGCCGAACACGCGGGCCTGCAATGGCGAGAGCGTGTACGCCAGTCCCGCCGTGGAGCCCGCGGGGAATCCCGTGTTCACGCCGAGGGTGATGACGTGCGCCTCCTCGCCGATGCTGATCCGGTCGCCGAGCACGGAGACCTCCATCGAATAGTCCATAGTGTCTCCTTTCCGCAGACGCGCCGGCTTGCCGGATCGCGTCTGCATGTTTGACTGCCTGAATGTTTGGCTGTCGGCTTGTTTGCTTGCTGGATTGTCGGATTGCCTGATTGTTTGATTGTCTGACGGGTTACGGCTCGTCGTCGCCGTCGAGCCGGTCGAGCTCGCGTTCGATGGCGTCGCGCAGGAGCTGCTGCATGGGCAGGTCGTGCGCGGCGGCCGTGGTCTTGAGCCGGGTCTTGAGCGATACGGGTATGCGCAATGAGAGCATGACCAACGGTTCGCCCGTGGCCTTGGATGTCTTGTTCTGCTGGCGCAGCACGTCGTCGAACGGCACAGGTCGTGCCAGTGGCTGGTAGTTGCCCTGCATGGTCTCACTCCTGCTTTCCGGCGATTTGCTGAAGTTCGGTGACGAGGTCGCGGTATTCGCCCAGCTGGTGCGGGTTGGTGCCGAGCGAACGCTTGTAGGACTGGGCCTTCGGCACGATCGTGTCGAACCGGGGAGTGTCCATGGCGTTGAGGGCGTCCATGGTGTCGCGGAACGCCTTCGTGTTGTGTTCGGCCTTGACCAGCAGCAGCGCGGCGGGCGTGCTCATCCTGGCCATGTCGAGGGTGCTCCATGCCTGCTGGAGGTCCATGGGCGAGTCCGATGCCGGCACGATCACGAAGTCGGCCGCCTTGATGGCCATGTCCAGGGTCGGCCCCTGCGGCGGCGCGTCGATGATCGCCCATTCGTCCGGGTCGGCTCCCGCGGCGAGCTGGCGGAGCGTGGCCTGGTTGGCGGGCAGCACGTCGAACGTCAGCGGGTCCGCGGTCTGTTCCGCGGCAGCGGCCCACAGGCTCGCGCTGGACTGTGGGTCGGCGTCGTACACGACGGCCCTGCCGCCTCTGGAAACGATGACCGAGGCGATGTAGATGCTGGACGTGGTCTTCGCGACCCCGCCCTTGGCGTTGGCTATGGCGATGCGCATTCGTTCTTCTCCTTTGCGACTGTCGGCGATCATGCGAACCTGGTCAGTCGGTCGCTTGATTGTTTGCTTGCTGGATTGCTTGGATTCCTGCTTGCTTGATTGTTTGATTGTCTGACGGCTCATGTGGGGCGGGGCGATCGGCCGTCCTGCCCCGTGCGCGCAGGCGTCGTTGTTGGCGTTCGGCGCTGGCCTCGTCGGTGGCTTCGTCGAACACGTTCCGGTGGGCGCGTATCCAGTCCGTGAGCAGCCGCCAGCGTTGCGGCCACGGCAGGCCGCGGTCCCGGCAGGGGACGCCGTCGGCTTCGGCCATGCGCGCGATCCTGCGCCGGTCGGTGCACACCTTGCCGCCGTACACGCCCCATTCGAGTCCGCCGCTGGCCGCGTAGGCCAGGCATTCGGCGCGTACCGGGCATCGTTCGCACACGGCCTTGGCGACCGAGTGGAACGCCTTCGCGTCGCCGGGACGGTGCTCGAACTCCAGCGACCACAGGTAGTCGGACCATGGTTGCGGGAAGTCGCGGCATTCGCCGGCCTTCTTCCACGCCTCAAGACGCTGCCCGTCCCCGCTCATGGCCGCACCGCCTCCGCCGGCGCGCCTGTCTTCGTCTTGCGCCGTCCGGCGACGTCGTGGGTGGCGTGGTTGCGTTTGTCGTACGCGCATACCGGGCACGTCTCTTGCGAGATGACGCCTTCGATGTGTTCCTGGCACAGCGAGGTGCGCAGCAGCGCAGCCCCGTAGATCGGCACACGGCTCGCGGACGACGAGCTGACCGGTATCGCCCGGTTGGGATCCTTGACGACCGGCAGCGGGGCGTCTGGCGCCCGCTTGCCCGTCGGATCGGGATGGGTGAGCATTTCCAGCCGCAGCTGCACGTAGTTCGCGGCGAACCTGGCGCCGCTGGTGAGCCGGGGCAGCCAGTAGCGGTTGCGGTACGCCCAGTCCATCGTCGCGACGATCTCGCCGTACGGCCTGTCGATCAGCAGCGAGTGGACGGCCTTGCGGTCGGCCATGGTCGCCGGAACATCGAACCTCTGGTCCACGGCGAGCATGCGCCGGCGGATGCCGTCGAGCACGCGCACCTCTTGGCCTGCGCGTTCCGTGACCGGCTCAGGCAGCTTGCCGGGTTCGGGCACCCATAGCGGGTTCCTGCAACCCCTTGGAGGCAGGGCCCTGCCCCAATCGGTCGTTGGAACGGGTTCGGGCTTCGGGTCGGCGACCGGCTTCGTGGAGGCTTGTTCGGCGTTGAGGGGAGCATCCCCGAAGGGGATGAGGGGAGAATTGTTTATCACTTGTCTATTGGGTGACTTTCTGTCCAAGATTCCGGGACAATTTGTCCTCGGCTCCACGTCCTTCGGCTCGGGTGACAATCCGTCGGGTGACAAATTGTCCTTCATCGGATCCGGCTTGCCGTCGCCTTCCGCCAGCGCGTCCAGGTTCCGGGGCTTCTCCTCGATGTTCTCGGCAGGATGGTCGCCGTCCATGACGACGTCCCACACGCGCGAGCGGTGCCCCTTGGCGATCGGCTTGCGGGTGCGCGGGTTACGCGCCGACATCTCCTGGTCGCCGGGCCTGATGTAGCCCTTGCGCTCCAGCTCCTGCAACGAACGGATCACGGTGCGCTCACAGCACCCGCAATTGAACGCGATGGTCTCCACGCTCGGCCACGCGGCGGCGCCATCGTCGTAATAGGCGCGGCGGGCCAGATACACCAGCACGAACTTGGTGATGCCCTTGACGTCGTCGCGCTCCCATGCCCAGTTCTCGGCTCTGCTGCTCATCGCTCGACCTTCCCGCCGTCATGCGCCGGGTCCGCTTCGCGGCGTTCGCGCAGTCTCGCGCCGATGTCGTCGCCCAGACGGGCGGCGCGGCAC
The DNA here is from genome assembly GCF_008698235.1 of Bifidobacterium rousetti. GTDB lineage: Bacteria > Actinomycetota > Actinomycetes > Actinomycetales > Bifidobacteriaceae > Bifidobacterium > Bifidobacterium rousetti. The sequence goes on along the minus strand of NZ_PEBH01000012.1, from coordinate 1,240 downwards.
AACGCATACGAGAGAACGCCGCCGGACATGCACACGGCGGCAACGACCAACCACCACATGGTTCGGCCGGTATCGGGGAAACGGTCCGCGGACGCGCGCCTCAGCGGCGCGAGCCCCGGGACGGGTGGGCGAGCATGGACAGCACATGAGCCTTCGCGATGCGCAGATCGACGTTGCCGCCACCCCGCGTCGTCCGCCGCACGGCGTCGCGCTGGCGATTAGGCTCGAAGACAGATGCCCGGCGAATGCCGGCAGTATTGGTAGAATCGGTCATGGCGATGACCCTCCTTCGGGGAATCGGAACGACGGGCGTCTGATCTTGGCGGATATGCGCGCCCGCGGCTCCATGGTTGTTGCCGTTCAATCCCCGCGCCGGGTTCCAGCCGGTCCGGGGATTCTCGTTTCGGGTTTCCACCCGCCATCCGTGAGATAGGCGTCGATGCCGAGCACATACCCAGGGGACAGGTTTCGGTGAATGGCCAGCCAGATCAGGTCGGACTGCTGCCACGGTATCGAGCCGTTGACCTTTCCCGCGACCGAGGATTTGGACGTACCCATCTCCCTCGCGAGGTCTCGGCAGCTCAGACCCGCCGCCGTCATATAACGACGCATCGGAGAATCCATTATTTTTGCCGTCAGTCCATTCACAATAGACAATATAGCAAGAAACTTGCACAGCGGCAAATCATTGTTGTAGGATTATGTCCATCGATATTGGACAACTCTAATCTGAAAGGACTTGATATGGCAAAAATCGAACCGTCGACCGAATCCAATGGACTCGGCGACTACCTGCAGAGGGTATTCATCTGGAACGTCAACATGCAGCTGACCGGCCGCGGGATGACCCAGCAGTCACTTTGCGCGGCACTGGGGCTGAAGAGGGGCGCCGTGTCCGCGAAGATGACCGGCAAGACTTCCTGGACCATCCAGGACATCGCCGCAGTGGCGGAATTCTTCAACGTCCCCCCGCTCTCCCTGCTGGATGCGTCGATGTACGAGCAGATGATGCGCGGAATGAGCAGTGACGGAGGTGCATCTTTGGTGGCAGTGGCCACCGCCGGGTTTCCTGTGCGAGCAACTGAAGGCCAAGCTGGCGGCCTGAAACCGTTGGAAACAAAAGGCTCCGGGCCACGATACCTCGTGGAACCCGGAGCCGGTGAGTACCCCCAGAGAGAGTCGAACTCTTCGTGACGGTGGCGTCATAGCGCCAATCCGCGGAAAATGGCGGTTCACGCAC
>NZ_PEBH01000011.1 GCF_008698235.1 Bifidobacterium rousetti | reverse complement strand
AGAGGATGTGGGAGAGTAGCACGTCGCCGCTACACACGTAACCGAATCCCCGGCAGGACAACACAGTCCCCGGGGATTCCTGTTTTCCCGGCTCCGGGCGAACCCGACCCGGAACGGGCGGGAGTACGTTCCCCCGGACACTCCTAAGAAACTTCCGGACAACCGTACTCCTACGATCGGTATCCGTACGGTTGGCCGGAAACCGGTCGAAAACACCCGGACAACCGTACTCCTACGATCGGTATCCGTACGGTTGACCGGAAACCGGTCGAAAACCTCCGCAAGAACGTACGCTGACAGGCAATGGCAGCATCCGCAGCCTGATCCTTATCGGGCGGACAAGGAGTTTTAGGCATGGCCGACCTCAATCCGCAGTCGCTGGTCACCTTGTGGCGCATCGAACAGTACGGTTCGTTCTCCGCCACGGCCAAGGCGACCGGATGGTCGCAGCCGGCCATCAGCCAGCAGATCAGAAAACTGGAATCGCAATGCGGCACCACGCTGGTCGATCGCACGTCACATGGCGTCGCGCTGACGGCCACGGGCGTGATGCTCGCACGTCACGGAGAGGCCATCGCGGACCGACTGGAACGGGCGTCACGCGAACTCAAGGACTATCGCGAACGCCGGTTCGCGCATCTGACGCTGGTCGCGCCGCCGTCGATCTGCTCGACGATCGCGGCCCGTGCGGTCGTCAAACTTGGCATGTTCACCGACATCGAACTGAGCCTGACGCAGATGGAGCCGCCCGAGGCGATCGCCCTGATCTCGCAGGGCAAGGCCGACGCGGCCGTCGTGTTCCGCTACAGCAGCATCCCCGGCTTCCTGCCCATCGGCGACGATCTTGTGTTCCAGACGCTCGGCGACGATCCGCTGCGACTGCTCGTGCGCCGATCCAGCGACATCGCGCGCACGTACGAGTCGGGGAACGCTCCCATCCCGCTGTCCGCGGCCAAGGACGAACCGTGGATAGCCGGATGCGCGACCTGCCGGGCGAACCTCGTCAAACTCGCCGCCCGCGCCGGCTTCACGCCGGACATCCGCCATTCCACGGACGATTACTGGGCGACGCAGAACCTCGTGGAGGTCGGCATGGGCGTCTCGCTCGTGCCGGCGCTCGATACGCATATCAATCTCGGCGGCGATCTGGTCGCCTGCCCGATCGCGGACGACTACGCGTCCCGCGAGATCGGCGTCGTCACGCGCGCAGGCGACGGTCGTCCGGCGCTGGAACCGCTTATCGCGGAGTTGAAGCGCACCGCGTTGCGGTATCTGACAGGTTCGGAAGGACGCTGACAGCCGATAAGCAACATTGCCAACGCCATTATGATTCCGGGGTGCCCGGGCGTTGAGGGGTCGCCATGCGCCGGGAACAATGGGCGTCATGGATACGAAGAGCAGCATCATCGACCGTGTGACGAACGAGACGGCGGAATCCGACGGCGGTTTCGACGCCGCGCGCATCGACGCCGAAAGCATCGAGGAACTCGAGCGCGTCGGATCGGACAAGTGGACCCGTCACCCCGGATGCATCGGGGCGTTCATCGCGGAGATGGACTACGGTCTGGCTCCGTGCGTCGCCAAGGCCATCGAGAAGGCGACCGCACGCGGCGCGCTCGGCTACATCCCCGACCCGTGGAAGCGCGAGGTCGCACGCTCCTGCGCCGCCTGGCAGCTGCGCTACGACTGGAACGTGAATCCCGCGGTGATCCGGCCGGTGCCGGACGTGCTCGAGGCGCTCGAGGTGTTCCTGCGCGAGATCGTGCGCGCCGGCAACTCGATCGTCGTGCCGACGCCCGCGTACATGCCGTTCCTGAGTGTGCCGCGCCTGTATGGCGTCGACGTGATCGAGATCCCGATGCTGCGTGCGTCGTCCGGCGACTCCGGCGAGGCTGGCGACTCCGGCGCGGAGTGGCTGTTCGACTTCGACGCGATCGAGCGCGCGTTCGCGTCTGGCTGCCACGCGTTCACGCTGTGCAATCCCCACAATCCGATCGGCAAGGTGCTCACGCGCGAGGAGATGCTGCGCATCTCCGATCTCGCGGCGAAGTACGACGTGCGCATCTTCTCCGACGAGATCCACGCGCCGTTCGTCTACCGCGGTCACAGGCATGTGCCGTTCGCCTCGATCAACGAGCGGACCGCGATGCAGGCGTTCACGTCCACGTCCGCCTCAAAATCCTTCAACATCCCCGGCACCAAGTGCGCGCAGGTGATCCTCACCAACCCCGACGACCTCGACATGTGGATGCGTAACGCGGAATGGTCCGAGCACCAGACCGCGACCATCGGCGCGATCGCCACCACCGCGGCCTACGACGGCGGCGGCGTGTGGTTCGACGGCGTGATGACCTACATCGAACGCAACATCGCGCTGGTCAACGACGAGATGCGCACACGGTTCTCGCGCGTGCGCTACATCCCGCCGCAGGGCACGTACATCGCGTGGCTCGACTTCTCGCCGCTCGGACTGGACGATCCTGCCGGATACTTCCTCGAGAAGGCCGGAGTCGCCCTGACGGACGGACGAGAATGCGGCGAGTGCGGCGCCGGATGCGTCCGCATGAACTTCGCGATGCCCTACCCGCTGCTCAAGGAGTGCTTCGATCGCATGTATGAGGCTTTGCGCGCGGACGGGCGGTAAGCTGTCAGGCATGTACACCGACATCATCTTCGATTTCTGTGACGTGCTGGTCGACTGGAGGCCGCGACGCGCCGTCGAGGGTCTGTTCCCGGACGACGTGCTCGACGCGCTCTTCGACCGGCGCGACCCGTTCGGCTTCTGGCATTACGACATCCTGTCCGATCTGGGCTGGAGCGAGGAGCAGGTCCTCGCCGAATACGCGGCGCGGCATGGCATCGGGGAGGAATCAGGCGGCAAGGCACGCCAGCTGGAGGCGTACGCCACGTATTTCCGGCGCCAGCGACGTGCGCTCGTCGGCATGATCCCCGGCATGGAGACGCTGCTGCGCGATCTGGACGCGGCCGGCGTGCGGTGTTGGGGGCTGACCAACTTCACCGTGAAATACGTCGACGCGGCGCGCGAGCTGTTCCCCTCGCTGAACATCCTGCGCGACGTGGTCGTATCCAGCGCCGAGAAAATCCATAAGCCCGATGCGGAGATCTACCGGCGCGCGGTCGCGCGGTTCGGTGTCGACCCGGCGCACACCGCGTTCGTCGATGACAAGCAGCGCAACGCCGACGCCGCATCGGCCGCAGTACCGGGCTTGACCGGCATCCGCTTCGTCGACGAAGCGACGCTGCGCCCGCTGCTGCTTGGGCAGTGAGAGTCAAGATGAGAGTATGAAGCATGCGATGCGTGTCAAGGTGTTCATTCGTGAGCGTGTATGCCGGTCGGAGTTCGATGCAGGGGACGTCCCCGGCAGATTGGTACATCTGCTTGCGCTCGAGAGCGGTGGCTACTGCAGCTGACCGAATACGTCTATAAACACGGTCGTCACGGCTGGCTCATCAAGACCTTATACAGTGGTGCATATCGGCGATGCGATTTCAAGGGAGAAACGAATGGACAATTCAAGCGAGACATCTGTCGAATCGGATGCATGGCGTGACGGGATGATCAAGGATCTCACCCTGATGCTGTTGTGGCTGACGTCATGGGATGAGAATTCCAAGACCGAGGGTGCAAAACCCTTGCTGCGCTCGTGGGTCAGCTACAGCTGGGGCGCCGTGGATGCGCTACGTGACGAACAGCTGGTGGAGGGGCGCAAAGGCAACAAGTCCGTCTATCTGACGGAGCGGGGGATCGATCTCGCCGAGGCATTGGTCGATCGGTATCGGAACATGACCGGTGGTGGCGCTGCGAACGGTGTGGGTCATGGGCATCATGACATGTTTGCGCAGATGATGGAGGATGTCGACACCCTTACCGAGCAGGAAGCGCAGATGGTGGTGATGTCGCTGATGGCACGCGCGGCAGGTCGTCCCGACCTCGATCCCTCTGATGAACGGAACGATCTCGAACACGTCTTCGGTCCGCACGGATTGGTGACATTGCTGGAAGACGATGGTGACGAATCCCATGCGGATCATTCGGGCTTTGATCCGTTCCGCGGATACGCCAGCTACGGTGATTCAACACCGATGGATCATATCGTAGAACATATTGACACGAAGTACGTAGGCGTCGATGATCCGCGCTCATTTCTGTTGCGTGTGACCTTGCGTCTACACGATGCGACGTCACCTGACGGCAAGCCATTGGTATGTTGGCGTGAAATTGAGATGCCAGCCGGATCGTCCTTCACCGACCTGCACATGGCCATCCAGCATGCGTTCGACTGGAAGGACTACCACCTATGGAACATCCAGCTGAACAGTCGCGGTGTGAAATACCAGTTGGAGTCCTCGTCGAACGAGAATTCGTTCGACGACTACTGGAGCCGGCGTACGCCCGCCGACGCGGACACCGTGCGTCTTGATGAAGTGTTCCCGCGCAGCCGCACCGCGCTGTACACGTACGATTACGGCGACAACTGGGAACACGAGATCAAGCTTGTCAAGACCAACACAACGAGCGGGATCGAACATCCCACGGTTTGTGGGAGTGAGGGTGACGCACCTCCTGAAGACGTCGGAGGACCATGGGGGTTCGCCGAGTTCCTCAAGGCGTATACCGACCCGAACCACCCCGATCACAAGTTCATGGTCGAGTGGAAGAAAGGGATCGATTCACTGTGATGCCATGATGACGGTCAGCTGCCGCTGTCGATGTACACCCAGCCGTGCTCGGCGTCGGGCGAGCCGGGCGCGTAGGCGTAGTAGTCGTGCCAGCCGGTCGTCGTGCCCCGGTTGAACCCGTAGCCGTAGGCGCTCTGGTGCGCGCAGGTGAAGTCGGTGGTGAGCACGGCGACATGGTCGATGCCGTACTTCCTGATGGCGCTGTAGACGGAGGAGCCGCTGTCCGCGCCCGAGCCTTCGACCATCCGCACCTCCGAGCGCAGCATGTCGTCCGAGCTGGTCTCGTCGTAGGTGACACTGTCGATCGAACAGCCGCGCAGCGACTGCTTGTGCTCGAGCATGACGTCTATCGCGTCGTCGAGCTGCGCGTGCGTGAACTTGGAGCCGTCCGTGGCGATGACGTATCGCGTATGACTGGTGTCGAGCGGCCTGTACGGCAGCCAGATCCAGAAATACGCGATGACGGCGAGCGCGACGACGACCGCCAGCGCTTTCCAGTGCCGCGCGATCGTCCGCAACAGGTTCCACGCGGTCCGGGCCGCGGCCGTGCGCGTCGGGTCCTTCTGCAACGTCAGGAAGACGAGGGCGACGACGAGGAGGATCGCGATGGACAGGACGCCGAGGGAGGCGTTGCCGGTCAGGGTCGTGGTCGTGGCGACGAGGAACGTGCCGAGGATCGAAGCCGTCTTGCCGAAGATGTCATACAGACCGTAGTACTCGTTGGCGTGCTCCTTGGGGATGATCTTGCCGTAGTAGGAGCGCGACAGGGCTTGGATGCCGCCTTGGAACATGCCGACTAGGATCGCGAGGATCCAGAATTCGACGGCCGACTTAAGGAAGAACGTCGCGAAGAACACGATGCCCATGTACGCGGCGACCGCGACCATGATCATCGGCTTGCAGCCGAAGCGGCCGGCCAGCCGCCCGTAGAGGATCGCGCACGGGAACGCGACGAACTGTGTGACCAGCAGCGCGACGACCAGCTGGGTCGAGTCGATGCCGAGCTGCGTGCCGTACGACGTGCTCATCGAGATCACGGTGTTGACCGCGTCGATGTAGAAGAAGAACGCGACCATGAACATCCACAGCGGCTTGTTCTTGACGAGCTTGCGCAACGTGCCGGCGAGCTCGGTGAACGTGCCGCGCACCGCCTCGGCGGCGTGGTCGCGCGTCGCACGGTAGTGGACCTGCGTGTAGCTGGTGAGGAGCGGGATCGTGAACGCGACCCACCAGATGGCGGTGATGACGAACGCGGCGCGCGTGCACGCGGCCGTCGACCAGCCGAGGATCGCCGGGCCGCCGAAGATCAGGGCGATGCAGGCGATGAACGGGATGGTCGAGCCGACGTAGCCCCAGCCGTAGCCGTGCGAGGAGACCTTGTCCATGCGTTCGTTCGACGTCGTGTCGATGAGCATCGAATCGTAGAACGTGAGCGAGCCGTTCAAACCGATCGTCGCCAGCACGTAGACGATGAGGAACGGCAGCCACGTCAGCGGCAGGGCCATCGCGCAGCACATGACCACGCCGGTGCCGAAGAAGCCGAGGAAGAACTTGATCTTCATGCCCTGCACGTCGGCGATCGAGCCGAGCAGTGGCATGAGCAGGGCGATCACCAGCGAGGCGATCGTCTGCGCGTAGCCCCACGCGGACACGATGTTGCCGTCGGCCGGCATCAGCGACTTCGCGTAGATCGGGATGACGGCGGTCGACAGCAGCACGAACGCGGAGTTGCCCACGTCATAGACGATCCACTTCTTCTCGCGCGCGGTGAGCTTGGCGGAGGCGGGCAGGGCCGCGGTGGTGCTTTCGGGCATGTTCACTCCTCGACGAATCCGTGGGCGTTCGACGGAACGTCCAGACCACCTTTAATCGTACGGATGCGGGACGCCGGTGCGGGCCGTGGATAGGTGAACGCAGGATGAACTTCTACCGAGGCGTATGTGGGTGTCATTTCCTAGGCAGGTTTTGCGTTTCTTAGGCAGGTCGCGTCTCGTGCCCATCGGATAAGGCGCGGAAAATCACGGTTCCTTTTTGTGTTTTCCACGCCCACCTGCCTAGGAAGTGAGAAAAGTGCCTAGGAAATGGGTGCGTCAGCACGAGGACTGCGAATCGGGCGCGACTCCGGCGAGCGCGATCGCCTCGTCGGCGGACGGGCAGACCGGCACTCCGGCGCGGGAGCGCTGGATGGCGATCGAGGCGGCCGCGTTGGCGATGTTCACCGCGTCGGCGAGCGACCAGCCCTTCGCGAGCATCGCGCACATCGCGCCGGTGTGGCAGGAGCCTGCGGAGCGGGTGTGCACGCCCTTGGTGGGGTAGCCCTCGACGTGGATCGTCTCGCCGCCGGGTTCGCGCACCCACGCGCCGCGCGATCCAGCGCGCACGACCAGCGGGGCGCGCAACGTGTTGCCGAGCGCCTCGCACAGCGTCTTCATCGCCTTGTCGAAGCCGCCGCCGACGGTGAGCGTCTCCTCCTCGTCGATGACGATGCCGAGTCGTTCGGCCAGCGTGGTCGCCTCCTGTCGGTTGCACGACCAGATCGGCCGGGCCAGCACCAGATCCTCGAGCAGGTGGTCGTTGACCAGTTTCAGCGTGTTCGTGGGGTTGATGACGAGCCGGTACGGGCGCTTCCTCGGATCGGTGCCGGCGCGGTCCATGAACCCGTCGATGCCGGCGGCCGTGTGGTCGAGGAGCGTGTTGCCGGAGATGTGCACCACGTCGCCGGCACCCGGCTCGAGGGCGTCGAACGTGCGCTCGTCGCCCTGCGCCTCGGCGCCGTAGTGCGCGACGAAGGTCTTGCGTCCGTCGGCGTCATGGAACACGAGGCGGAATCCGGAGTCGGCGTCGAGGCGGCTCGGCCCGACGTGCGCGATGTTGTCCTCCTCGTACGCCTTGCGGATCATCGACGCCCACACGCCGTTGCCGATGACGCCCGCGTGCTCGGCCGGGACCCCCATGCGGCTGGCCGCGTCGAGGACGCGGTAGCTGCCGCCGATGGCCGGGTGCGCGTCGTCGGCGACGGCGAACCCGCCGCTCGCGGGCAGCGCGTCCACGTCCATCATGATGTCGACCCACACCTGCCCCAGGGAGATCACCGCGGGGATGTGCGCGGGCGCGTCGGCGTTGCCGGCATCGGGCTGCGTTTCGGCGCCGGTGCCGGTGCTGGCAACGCGCTCGCGCTCCTCCTCGCGACGCCGCAGTTCCTCCTCCTGTTCGGCCTTCCTCTTCGCGATCAGCCTGCCGAGCATGGTCTCCTCGTTGACGGTCAAACCGAGCATTGTCGTCCTCCTTGTGCCCGTGGAAGCGGCCGGTCGTGGCCGTTCCTTTTCGATTTTCATCGCCGCGTCGTCGCCCCGTCGGTCGTTCCCCGCCGTGCGTCAGTGCGCGGCTTGGATGCGGGCGGGACTCTCCGCCATATACAGTCTGTTATGTTGCAGTTGTGGATGTAATTTCAGTTCTACCGTGATTCTATGCTGACACGCTGGAATCGCAATGGTCAAAATGATACGGGCGGTCCGTTTTCCGTTGGTTTCCGGTGAATTTCGCCGGCGTGGGCGCCTTGGCGTTTCGGCGGGTTTCGGTGCGTTTCGATGCCGTTCGACGCCGTGCGCGGGGTAGGATACCACGCCGCGGTTGCGTTTGTCGGCATTTAGGGATATATTCGTGAAGTTGTGTGTTCGGCTAGACACTCAGCGTGTGTCGGCGATTGCGCCTGACGTATGCGGATGTGCCCGGCCGGAACGCGAAAGACTTGACAGTCAAGGTTAAAGGGAGTCCATCATGGCAGCTCGTTGTGCAGTGTGCGGCAAGGGTCCGCAGGTCGGATACACCGTGTCTCACTCGCATATCCGCAACAAGCGTCGCTTCCGCCCGAACCTTCAGCCGGTGCGCACCACCGTCGACGGCCAGAACGTCCGTATCGCCGTGTGCGCCAAGTGCCTCAAGGCCGGCAAGGTCCAGCGCGTGGTTGCGTGAGTGCGCGATAGCGTAAACGTTATGAAGCCCCCATCGGTTCGCCGATGGGGGCTTTTGCTATCTTCACTGGTCCGCGTCCGCATATGCGGGAACAATGGATTGCCATGAGCATAACGTTGGATACCCGTATCGCCTCGCTGCTGGCGAACACGCGGCGCGTGTCCGCGCTCAAATCCTTCGGCATCGCGACCATCGGCGACGCGCTGACCTACTATCCGTTCCGCGTGTCCGATCCGGTGCCCGCGCGCGCCGTGCGCGAGGCGCGCGTCGGCGAGTCGATGGCGTTCGTCGCGACGGTCGTCTCGTCGCGTGTGATGACCGGCCGGATGCTCAGGCTCGAGGTCATCGTCGATGACGCCGTCTTCGCGGCCACCCGCGGTGTCGCCCCCGGCAAGGCCCGGCTCGTCTTCTTCTCCGGCAAGCGCGGGTACATCGACTGGATGTCGGCCAGGCTCGCCCGTGGCGCCGTCGTGGTCGTCGCGGGCGTGGCGGGCGAATACATGGGCCAGCTGCAGTTCACGCATCCGCAGATCCTCACCGTCGCGCCGGGCGTCGACATCGAGCGCAACGTGCGCGACCGGTCCAATCCGGGGTATCGCACGACAAACTATGACGCCCCCTCGCCGATCGAGGGGCTCGCGCGCGTCTGCCGGCCGCGTCCCGTCTACCATGCGTCGGCGCGACTGTCCAGCGAACGCATCCACGAGACGATCCTGAGCCTGATGTGGGCGCTCGGCGGACGGGACATGGCCGCGCCCGGCACCGACGACATCGCCCTGCAATCGCACGACGATGAGGAGGAGTTCGCCGGCACGCTCGCCAAGGCCATCCCCGACGTGCTGCCAGAGGATGTTCGCGCCGCGCGCGGGCTCATGCACCGGGCCGAGGCGTTCCGCGCGGTCCACGACCCCCAATCCGTCGAACTGTTCCACAAGGGCATCGAGACGTTGCGCTACGAGGAGGCGTTCGTCTGCCAGACGGCGCTGCTTCGGGCGCGTGACAGCGCGCACAAGGCCCCTGCCCACCCGTGTCCGCTGGAACCGCTGGAGATCGGGAATGTGGGGGAGTCACAGGCGCAAACCGGTCTGCGCGACCGGTTCCTCGCGTCGCTGCCGTTCGCGTTGACCCACGGCCAGCGCCAGGTCGTCGACGACATCGCGCGTGACATGTCCGGCGAGCGCCCGATGCGCCGCCTGCTGCAGGGCGAGGTCGGCTCCGGCAAGACCGTCGTCGCGCTCGCCGCGATGATGCAGGCGGTCGGCGCCGGGTATCAGGCCGTGCTCGTCGCGCCCACGCAGGTCCTCGCCGAACAGCACTACGACACCATCCGTCGCATGGTCGAGGCGATGGCCGGGGGATCGGCCGAGGGGCCGGCCGGGGAGCCGGTCGTGCCGGTCACGATGCTGACCGGCGGGATGCGGCTCGCGGCGCGGCGCAAGGCGCTCGCGTCGGCGGCCGGTGGCGAGGCGGGCATCATCGTCGCGACGCACGCCGCGTTCTCCAAGAGCTTCCAGGCGCCGAACCTCGCGCTCGTCGTCATCGACGAGCAGCACCGTTTCGGCGTCGAACAGCGTGACGCGCTCAACGTGGCGTCGGATGACGGCAGCGTGCCCCACCTGCTGGTGATGACCGCGACGCCGATCCCGCGCACCGCCGCGATGACCTGGTTCGGCGACCTCGACATCTCGTGGCTGACCGAACTGCCCGGCGGCCGCAAGCCGATCCGCACGATCGTCGTCGACGAGGCGGACGGGGCGACGATGGGGCGCATGTTCGCGCACATCCGCGCGCGCATCGACGCGGGGGAGCGCGCGTACATCGTGTGTGCGCGCATCGACGCGGATGCGGACACGGAAGGGGCGGGCTCGGACGCGGGTGGCGACGGCATCGACGACCTGTTCGAGGCGGTGGACGAGAACGGCGAGGCGGTGGCGCGCCCGCCGCTGCACTCGGTCGCGGAGATTGCCGCGCGTCTCGAATCCCTGCCGCAGTTCAAGGGCGTGAGGTTCGCGACGATGACCGGACGCGACAAGGACGACGTCAAGACCGCCGTCATGGCCGGATTCGCCTCTGGCGAGACCCCGGTGCTGGTCGCCACCACCGTCATCGAGGTGGGCGTCGACGTCAAGCAGGCCAGCTGCATCGTCATCTTCGACGCCGACCGGTACGGCCTGTCGCAGCTGCATCAGCTGCGCGGGCGCGTCGGACGCGGCGGCACCGACAGCTGGGCGTTCCTCGTCTCGCGCGCCGAGGCCGGCTCGCTTGCCGCGCAACGGCTCGAGGTCATCCGCGGGTCGCTCGACGGCGCCGAGATCGCCAAGGCCGATCTCGAGCTGCGCGGCGCCGGCGATGTGCTCGGCGATGCGCAGTCCGGCGCCAAATCGGGGCTCAAACTGCTGCGCGTCGTCAAGGACGCCGACCTCATCGTCGACGCGCGCTCGCGCGCGGAACGGCTGCTCGCCGCCGACCCCGAGCTGTCCGGCAACCCGCAGCTCGCCGGCGCCGTGCTCGACTTCACGCGCGGCAACGAGACCTTCCTCACCTCCAACTAAAGTCGGTCGTCATGCGTGTGATTTCCGGACGATTCAAGGGCATGGCGCTGGCCACGCCGAAAAGCGTGACCCGCCCCACCACCGACCGCACCAAGGAGGCGATCTTCTCCCGGCTCGACTCGTGGGGCGTGCTTGACGACGCCCGCGTGCTCGACCTGTTCGCCGGCACCGGCGCGCTCGGCGTCGAGGCGCTGTCGCGTGGGGGCCGTGAGCTGGTCGCCGTCGAGGCCAACGGTCCGGCGGCCGCGCTGATCGCGAAGACGCTGGGCGCGCTGAAGCGCAACCGCGCGTGGTCGGCGGATCTGAGGGCTCGCGTGGTCAAGGCGAAGGCGGAGCGGTTCGTCGAGCCGGCGCACCGGGTGGCGGGCGATGGCGCGGTGACCTTGCCCGCGGCCGACGCCTACGACGTGATCTTCATCGACCCGCCCTACGCGTTCGAGACCGAGGCGTGCGAGAAACTGCTCGCCGATCTTGCCTCCTCGGGCATGGCGGGCGAAGGCACGGTGATTGTGCTGGAGCGTTCCGCGCGCTCCGCCGACCCCAATCCGCCCGCCGGGTGGGGCGTCACCGATCGTCGCGATTACGGCGAGACCGCCGTGTTCTATATCGAGCGCGCCGAGGAGTGATGTGTCTGTCGGCTTCGTCTGTCTCTCCCCCAGTCAGCTTCGCTGACAGCCCCCTCGTCAGAGGGGGCCGGGCAAAGTCGAGATGGGGTGGGCCAGTGGAACGCCTCGGGTGAAGTCGAGAGGGGCCGGGCGGTGGAACGAGTCGGGCGGAATCGCGCTGTCTGGGATATCTCGTATCGTGGTATTCGTAAGCAATGGATCGAAACGATATATGTCAGATTGTGGCAATCTGTACGACGCCTGACGTTCACCGACGTGGACCGATCAGGTGCCGGGCGTCGTGGAGGGCCGGAACACCGAACCATGTGCAATCATGTGAAAGGGACAATCATGTCGAACTTCGTCGAGGAACTCGAAAAGCGCCGCTCCCAGTACGCCCTGACCGACGCCTCCCCGATCAGCGACCAGGAGATCGCCGACCTCGTCAAGAAGGTCACCGTCGAGGTGCCGAGCGCCTTCAACTCCCAGCCGCAGCGCGCCGTCGTCCTGTTCGGCGACGCCAACCAGAAGCTGTGGGGCATCGTCAAGGAGACCCTGCGCAAGGTCGTCAACGACGATGAGCAGTTCAAGGCCACCGAGGCCAAGATCAACGGCTTCGCCGCCGGCCATGGCACCGTGCTGTTCTACGACGACGAGGACGTCACCAAGCAGCTGCAGGAGAACATCCCGGCCTACGCCGCCAACTTCCCCGGCTTCGCCCGTGACGCCGCCGGCATGCTGCAGCTCGCCGTGTGGACCGCGCTCGCCGAGAAGGGCCTCGGCGCATCCCTGCAGCACTACAACCCGCTGATCGACGAGGCCGTCACCGCCGAGTTCGGCCTGCCGGCGAGCTGGAAGCTGCAGGCCCAGATGCCGTTCGGCGTCGTCGCCCAGCCGGCCGGCCCGGTCGACAAGCAGCCGGCCGACGCCCGCGTCAAGGTGTTCGGTCTGTGATCTAACCGGGGCCGGTTCACGGGATTCGTGTGTGCGATCCCCGGGAACCGGCCTTCCTTTCACACCCTCCTCGGATGAGCCGAGGAGACCTCCCAGCCGAGCGCGATCAGCGTCTTGCGGTCGGCCTTGTCGAGTGCCTTGCAGTCGAGCCGCTCGATCAGGTCGGGGCGGATCTCGCTGGTGCGCTCCAGCGCCTCGTCGCGGCGGTAGCGGTCCACCTTGCCGTGGTCGCCGGACAGGAGGATGTCCGGTACCTTGAGGCCGCGCCATTCGGCCGGCTTCGTGTACTGGTGATGCTCGAGCAGGGCGTTCTGCCCGGTGTAGGATTCCTCGACGATGGAGTCGGAGTTGCCCATGAACCCCGGAATCAGGCGGGTGATCGCCTCGATCATCACCGAGGTGGCGACCTCGCCGCCGTTGAGCACGTAATCGCCGATCGAATACTCGCGCACGTCCACGCCGCGCGAGCGGTAGTACTCGGGGATGCGCGCGTCATAGCCCTCGTAGCGGCCGCAGCCGAACAGCAGGTGGCCGGCGTGGGAGAGCTCGGTCGCGTCGCGTTGCGTGAACAGCGGCGCCGACGGATTGGGGAAGATCAGGACTGGGGTCGGTTGATCGGTCGGGGCGGTCGCCCTGTCGTTTGGCGCGGGGGCCTCGATATCCGCCGGCTCGAGACCGAGCAGCTCATCAAGACATTCGGCCCAGACACTGGGTTTCATGACCATGCCCGCGCCGCCGCCGACCGGGGTGTCGTCGACCGAGTGGTGCACGTCATGCGTCCAATCGCGCAGGTTATGCGCCGTAATGCGCAACAGGCCCTTCTCCTGCGCCTTGCCCATCAGGCTCAGCCCCATCACGTCGAAATATTCGGGGAACACGCTCACGATATCGATCTTCATAACCACCCACCCTATCGTAAGAGGTGCGTATAGGAACAATCGCACGAAGGAGCACATGATGGCGGCACGCAAGCTGATTCTGGATCTGGACACGGGCATCGACGACACGCTGGCGATCGCCTACGCGCTGGGCAGCGCCGACGAGGCCGACCTCATCGGCGTGACCGGCACGTACGGGAACGTCACCGTGCGCCGGGGCGTGCGCAACTCGCTCGCCGTGCTGCACCTGTTCGGGCGCGACGACGTGCCCGTCTACCCGGGCGTCGACCATCCGCTCGCCTATGATCCGGTGGCGAACGGCCCGTGGAAGCCGAGTGCCGGATCGGTCGCGGTCCACGCGCCCAACGGCCTCGGCGGTGCCGAGATCCCGGACTCGCCGCGCGAGGCCGAGCCGGACGGCTCCGCGGTCGACTTCATCATCGACGCGGTGCGCACGTACGGCGAGAACCTCGTGATCGTGCCGACCGGCGCGATGACGACGATGGCGACCGTCCTCGACAAGGCCCCGGACGTCAGGGACTCCGGCGCGCGCATCACCCTGATGGGCGGGGCTCTCACCGTGCCGGGCAACGTGAGCCCGGGCGCCGAGGCGAACATCTCCCAGGACCCCGAGGCCGCCGACCGCCTGTTCCGCTGCGGCGCACGCACTACGATGATCGGGCTCGACGTGACCCACCAGACCGCGCTGACCCGCAAGGGCACGGCCGTCTGGCGCGCCCTCGGCACCCCGGCGGGCGACTTCCTCGCCGACATGACCGACTACTACATCGACTTCTACCTCGCCAACCAGCCCGAGATCGGCGGATGCGGCCTGCACGATCCGCTCGCCGTCGCCGCCGCGCTCGACCCGACGCTCGTCACGACGCTCGGCGTGAACCTCAAGGTCGATCTGGACGGCGCGTTCCGCGGCCGTACGATCGGCGACCGGGCGCGCCTGACCGATCCGGACAAGCGCACGCAGGTCGCCCTCGGCGTCGACGTGCCGGAGTTCCTCGAGAGGTTCATGACGCGCGTCACCGCCCTCGCGGCGAAGTAGCGGCGGGGCGTCGGAGGGGCGCCGGGACGGAGCCCGAGACTGGGCCGCGGAATCTCCCACGATGAAATATCTCGTATCGTGGCGTCAAACGTGAGATTTCGCGGTGGAAAAGCGGGCTATCGACGGAACCGATAACGCTCACATCCCGCGGAAAACCGCGGTGCGGATAGCGCGCCATCAGAATTGACGATCCTCGGCAACTTCCTCGCCGACATCGCGTACTCGATCGCCGACCCGCGCGTGCGACTCGCGCAGAAGGCGCAGGCGTGAGATGGCGAAATCGAAGGCAACGAACATGATCGGCGTCAAGTCCAAGCCCAACCGCACGATCCCGCTGTGGCGACGCTACACGCGCGACCTCGTGCACATCCGCGCCGCGCAGATCGCGATCGGCATCCTCATCTTCATGCTGGTGTTCAGCTATCTGGGCCCGCTGTTCAGCCCGTATGGCCAGAACCAGCTCAACGTGCGCTTCGCCGAGCAGGCGCCGACCCTCGCGCACTGGCTCGGCACCGACGACTACGGCCGCGACGTGCTCACGCGACTGATGTACGCGGGCCGCGTCTCGATGCTCATCGGCATCCTGTCGACCGTCATGTCGATCGTGCTGGGCGCGCTCGTCGGCGTCGCCTCCGGCTACTTCGGCGGCCTCGTCGACGCGGTCATCATGCGCGTCGCCGACCTGCTCATGTCCATCCCGAGCCTGCCGCTGCTCATCATCATGGCCGCGTTCCTCTCCGCGTTCAAGGTGCCGCCCGACTCGCGCATCTACGTGGTGATGATCATGCTGAGCCTCATCGGCTGGCCCGGCATCGCCCGCATGATCCGCGGCGAGGTGCTCTCGCTGCGCGAGGAGCTGTACATGAAGGCCACCGAGGCGCTGGGGCTGAGCACCCGCTCGCGCCTGTTCCACCACCTGCTGCCCAACGTCTACCCGCTGCTCATCGTGCAGACCACGCTGAGCGTGGCCGGCGGCATCCTCATGGAGTCGACGCTGAGCTTCCTCGGCCTCGGCGTCATGCCGCCGAACGCCTCGTGGGGCAACATGATGGCCGTCGCCTCGAACCTCATGGACTTCCAGAAGCGCTGGTGGCTGTGGATCCCGCCGGGGTTCGCGGTCTTCATCACCGTGGTCAGCATCAACGTGCTCGGCGACCGCATCCGCGACGTCGTCGACCCGCGCTCGAAGGAGGCGTGATTTGTCGGACGAGAACAAGAACCGGTCTTCCATCCCCGAGCCCGGCGACGCCCTGCTGCGCATGAAGGACCTGCATGTGTCCTTCCCGCTGGAGGACGGCACCGTACGCAAGGCAGTCGACGGCGTCACGTTCGACGTGCCGCGCGGCAAGGTCACCTGCATCGTCGGCGAATCCGGCTCCGGCAAGTCCGTGACCGCGATGTCCGCGATCAACCTGATCGACAGGCCCGGACGCATCGACTCGGGGTCGATCGACTTCGACGGGCGGGATGTGCTCGCGATGGACGCCAAATCGCTGCAGCGACTGCGCGGCGAAGGCATCTCGATGATCTTCCAGGAGCCGATGCACTCGCTCAACCCGGTGTTCACGATCGGCAGCCAGATGGTCGAGACGATCATGACGCACCTCGACGTCACCAAGAAGGAGGCGTGGGCCAAGTCGGTCGCATGGCTCGAGCGCGTCGGACTGCCCAACCCCGAACGCATCATGCGCCTGTATCCGTACGAGCTGTCCGGCGGCATGGTGCAGCGTGCGATGATCGCGATCGCGCTGAGCTGCGAGCCGAAGCTGCTCATCGCCGACGAGCCGACCACCGCGCTCGACGTGACGATCCAGGCGCAGATCATCGACCTGCTGCTCTCGCTCAAGGCGCAGATGGGCCTGACGATCCTGTTCATCACGCACGATTTCGGCGTGGTCGCGGAGGTCGCCGACGAGGTCGTCGTCATGTACGAGGGGCACATCATGGAGCAGGGCGACGTCTACACGATCTTCGATCATCCGACGCACCCGTACACGAAGGCGCTGCTCGCCACCCGTCCGGTGATCGGCAGCCGGCGCCGTCGCCTCGCCACCGTGCGCGACATCGCGCCGGAGTTCTCCGACCTGTCCGACGGCACGTTCTTCAGCAAGCAGTATGGGTTCGACGACGCGACGGCCGGTTCCGGCGGTGCGGCGGGCACTGCGGGTGCGTCGGGCGCGGCAGGCGTCTCGCTCGACGACTTCAACGCCGTCGACCTGTCCGGCCGCGACCTCGGCGACCCGAACGCGCCGCTGGTCGAGGTGAAGCATCTCAAGAAGTACTTCCCGATCAAATCGGGCTTCTTCAACCGCGTGACCGACGTGGTGCGCGGCGTCAACGACGTGAACCTCACGGTCAACGCCGGTGAGACCGTCGGATTGGTGGGGGAGTCCGGTTCGGGCAAGACCACGCTCGGACAGACGATCCTGCGACTGCAGTCCAAGACCGAGGGCGAGGTGCGGTTCCGCGGGCGCGACGTGTTCGCGTTGCCGCCCAAGGAGCTGCGCACGCTGCGCCCGCAGATGCAGTACATCTTCCAGGACCCGTACAGCTCGCTCAACCCGAGGCTGCCGATCGTCGACGCGATCGGCGAACCGATGGTCGAGCACGGGCTGGCGACGAAGGACGACGTGCGCGACAAGGTCGTCCAGATGCTCGAGATCTGCGGGATGAACGCCGACGCGCTCGACCGCTACCCGCACGAGTTCTCCGGCGGCCAGCGCCAGCGCATCGGCATCGCCCGCGCGATGGCCCTGCGCCCCGATTTCGTCGTGGCCGACGAGCCGGTCGCCTCGCTCGACGTGTCGATTCAGGCGCAGATCATCAACCTGTTCAGTGATCTCAAGGAGATCCGCAAGACGGCGTTCCTGTTCATCTCGCACGATCTGAGCGTCGTCGAGCACCTGTGCGAGCGGATCGTCATCATGTATCTGGGCGTCGTGGTCGAAAGCGGCAGCCGCGAGGAGCTGTTCGCCAACCCACTGCATCCGTACACCAAGGAGCTGCTCGACGCGATCCCGGTGCCGAACCCGCGCCAGCGCCGCGCGGTCTCGGCCGCGGACGTGCCCGATGGGGACCCGGCCGCGCACCGCCCGTACGCGAAGGCGATCCGCGAGGGGCGTGTACCGGCGCTGCATCGGGTCGGTGACACGGATCACTGGGTCGCCGAGGTGTGATCCGGGGGATCGATCACATCCCCGGGATCAGCCCGCCCGGCGGGTCGAGGGTGAGATAGCCCTCCTCAAGGTCGATCTCAGGCACGATCTCGTCGACGAACGGCACCAGCGCGGTCTTCTCGACCACCGGCGTGCCGTCCTTGGCGGTGCCGACCGTCACCGGCTCGGCGAGACGGATCTTGAGCAATGACTGGGCGGGGGAGTCGATCACATCGACGACCTTGCCCACCACGCGCCCGGCCTCGACGCCGAGCGCGTTCTCCTCGTCCATGCGCGCCTCGAGGCCGATGAGATCCTTCGGATACCATTCGTCGGCCTCGAGCATGTCGTCCGGATCGTCGGCCTCGCCGTACAGCATGGTGCCGTTGAGCGCCTCGGAGGCGTTGCGGTCGTCGCAGCCATCCAGTTTGATGATCCATCGGTTCTTGAACGTGCGAGAGGATTCAATGGTGTACTCCGTCTCGCCGTCCTCGGAATACAGCACCGACCCGGGCTCGAAACGCCATTCCGGTTCGTCGGTGAAGATCTGTACGGTGACCTCGCCCTTCATGCCCTGGGCGCGGCCGATACGACAAACCCTCAGCAGCTCAGGCTGCTGAGGGTCGTCCTGCATATTCTGCTGATCTGTCATGCTAGGCAGTGTAGCCCAAGGCCGGCACCACCATCACACGTCGATCGGCGTGGCTGTCTCGCACAAGGTCAGCGGCGCACATCCATGATGTCGACGCGCACCTTGTGGTCGGACAGGGCCTGCACCACCGTGCGGATCGCGTTGGCCGTGCGGCCGGAGCGACCGATGACGCGGCCGATGTCCTCCGGGTTCACGCGCACGCGAAGCAGTTCGCCGCGCGCGTTCTCGTGGGACTTGACGGACACGTCATCCGGGAAATCGACGATGTTCTTGATGAGGTGTTCCACAGCCTGTGCGAGCATGACCAGCCTTCCTATGCGTTATGCCTGTTGGCGCAAGCTCACTCGGCGTCGGCCGGAGCGGCTTCCTCGGCCGGGGCCTCCTCGGCGGCGGCAGCGGCCTCAGCCTCGGCCTTGGCCTTCGCCTCGGCTTCGGACTTGGCGGCCTTGAGCTTCTGGGCCTCGGCCTCGACGGCCTCGACACGGGCGGCGGCATCCGGGCCGGCCTCGACGGTCTTCAGGGTGCCCTCGGCACCGTCAAGACCCTTGAACTTCTGCCAGTCGCCGGTGATGTTCAGCAGCTTGTAGACCTGTTCGGTCGGCTGGGCGCCGACACCCAGCCAGTACTGGGCGCGCTCGGAGTCGATCTTGATGGTCGACGGCTGGGTGTTCGGATCGTACGTACCGATCTCCTCGATGGCACGGCCATCGCGCTTGGTACGGGAATCCATGACGACCACGCGGTAGAACGCGTAGAACTTCTTACCCATGCGCTTGAGACGAATCTTGGTTGCCAAAACGGCTCTCCTTGTAAATCTAGGTTTGCGGAATCGGTTCGCTTTGTGGGGCGCAGCTCGCCGAGCCCACGTGTTCCTCGCGGCACGGGGTGTAGAGGGCGCCACGCACGCGCGAATAACTGGCCCATTATAACGCCGTGCCGCGGACTGTGCGACACGCGGCCATATCCTTGGCTCCCCTTGTCAGGGGAGCTGACCCGCGAAGTGGGGCTGAGGAGTAGTCGAGGTGATCGAGACCATGTCAGTCCAGCGTGATCGTGCCGGTGAGCGCGAGATGATCGGTGTCCTTGACCACGAACGATTCGACGCCGGAGAACGCGACTCCGGGCGTGGCAAGGATGTGGTCGAGCTCGATGCGCGGCCACGCGAGCCAGCTCGGGAACGTGAGTCGCGGTCCGGTGCCCTGTGTCAGGCTCGCGTCGCGGAACCGGCCGCTCGTCGTGCCGCCGCGGCCGCCGCGCGTGCCGAGCAGCGCGCGGAAGCTCGGGTGGTCGGTCGAGGAGTTGAGGTCGCCCATCACGACCGCGATGTTGCGGTCGCCGATGTGCTTCGCCCCGGCGAGCGCGCCGAGTCCGCGGATGCCGGCCGACCAGTCGCGGCAGCCGCGCATCGGGGACTTCGGATGCGCCGAGGCGATCGTCGCCGTGCGCCCGTCGGCCAGTCGCAGCGTGATCGCCGGCACGTCGGCCGCGGGGATCACGACGACGTTCGCCACGGCCGCGGCGGGCTCGAGCGTCGAGAACAGCATGTTGTAGCCGCCGTTGTCGCTCGCAGCCTTCGGCTCGCCGGACTGGCGGTGGGGGAGGAGATCGGCGATGCCGGCGGCGTCGAGCCGCGCGACGAGGTCGTCGGTCACCTCCTGCAGGGCGAGCACGTCGATGTGGCGCTCGCGCACCTCGCGCACGATCTGCGCGGCGTCGGCGCGGCCGTAGCGGCAGTTGAGCGTCATCAGGTTGAGGCGGGAGGGGAGTGTTTCACGCGGTGTTTCACGGTCGACGGAGACGTCGGAATGTATTTCACGCAGTGTTTCACGCGATGCGCCGGCGGCAGTGGAGCCGCCCTTGCCACCCCGCGGATTGAGGCTCTTCGACCAGTACTCGCTGCGACGCGTCGTCGAGGCGAGCGCCACAGCGATCAGCATGCACATCACGCCCCACTCGTGCGCCACGGCCGCGACGACGGCCGCGGCGCCGAGCGGCAGCCACAGGAACGGGATCAGCGCGATCATGTACGGCAGCGGCATCCACGCCTCCAAGCCGGCCGGCAGGTTCGCCACCGCCACCCAGATCGCGCCGACCAGCATCGCCACATACAGGACCGTCACCAGCATGAATCGTGTCCTCCCCGGATCAGTGCAGCAGGCCTGCGAGTCCGCCGCCGAAGTTCGGGGGCAGTTCGCCGCCGTTCGCGTCGAGCGCCTCCTGAAGGCCCGCGGGCAGGGCCGGGTTCTGCGGCTTCTTCGCGAACGCCGAGCCGCCCGACGCGCCGGACTTCTTGCCGGCGAGCTTGTCGCGCAACGCCTTCTCCTCGGCCTCGCGCTTCATCGGGTTGCCGGACTTGCCGCCCCTCTTCTTGTTCTTGCCCTTGCCCTTCTTGCCGCCGCCCATGGACGGGCCGCCGAAGCCGGGCATGCCGCCGCCGACCTTGTTGGACATGCGCTTCATCATCTTCGCGGCCTGCTCGAAACGCTGCAACAGCGCGTTGACCTGCGAGACCGTGGTGCCCGAACCGTAGGCGATGCGCGCGCGGCGGGAGCCGTCGATGATCTTCGGATCGCGGCGTTCGGCCGGCGTCATCGAGCGGATGATCGCCTCCGTGCGGTCGATCTCGCGCTCGTCGAACTGCTCCAGCTCCTTGCGGTGCTGGGCCATGCCCGGGATCATGCCAAGCAGCGACTTCATCGAACCGAGCTTGCGCACCTGCTGCAGCTGGTCGAGGAAGTCATCCAGACCGAACGAGCCGTCGGAGATTTTCGTGGCGGCCTTGCGGGCCTCCTCCTCGTCGAACTGCTTCTGCGCCTGCTCGATCAGGGTCATGATGTCGCCCATGTCGAGGATGCGCGAGGCCATGCGGTCCGGGTGGAAGACCTCGAAGTCCTTGAAGCCCTCGCCGATCGAGGCGAACAGGATCGGCTTGCCGGTCACGGACGCCACCGACAGGGCCGCGCCGCCTCGCGCATCGCCGTCGAGCTTGGAAAGCACCACGCCGGTGAAGTCCACGCCCTCGTCGAACGCCTTCGCGGTCTTGACCGCGTCCTGGCCGATCATCGCGTCGATGACGAACAGGATCTCGTTCGGCTGCACGGCGTCGCGGATGTCGCGCGCCTGCTTCATCAGCTCCTCGTCGACGCCCAGACGGCCGGCGGTATCGATGATCACCGTGTCATACAGCTTCTGCTTGGCGAACGCGATCGAATCGCGCGCCACCTTCACCGGGTCCCCGGTCGTGAGTCCCGGAGCGGACACCTCGTCGCCGCCGTCCGACTGCACGCCCTTCTCCGGGGCGTACACCGGCACGCCGGCGCGCTCGCCGACCACCTGCAGCTGCGTCACGGCGTTCGGACGCTGCAGATCGGCCGCGACCAGCAGCGGCGTGTGGCCGGAGTCCTTGAGCCAGTAGCCGAGCTTGCCGGCCAGCGTCGTCTTGCCGGCGCCCTGCAGACCGGCGAGCATGATGATCGTCGGCGGGTTCTTCGCGAAGTTCAGCGGACGGTCGACGCCGGCGCCGAGCACGTCGGTCAGCTCCTCGTCGACGATCTTGACGACCTGCTGCGCCGGGTTGAGCGCCTGCGACACCTCGGTGCCGAGGGCGCGTTCGCGCACGCGCGCGGTGAAGGAGCGCACCACCTCGAGCGCCACGTCGGCGTCGAGCAGCGCGCGGCGGATCTCGCGGATCGTGCCGTCGATGTCCGTTTCGGAAAGCTTGCCCTTGCTCTTCAGATGCTTGAACGCATTCGAGAGCTTGTCAGTCAAAGAACTAAATGCTGCCATAATGGGTTCAGTCTAGCCGCCACGCGGGAAAACCGGCGGCGGTCGGACGCCGGGCTCTGGCGTGGCCGGGCCTGATGCGGACTCAGCCCGGAGCATAGCCGGATCGGGGGTATCCGGTATCATAGAGGGGCAATAAAATTCCGTGGAATGTATCACGGCGGCCATGATGGCCGTGTTTTGATGATTTCCTGGACACCACCGAGCTGACTGCTGTGAGCCACTCCCCACAGGGCGGAAGCCAGGAGGGCAAGGGCCAACGCGGACAGCCAAGCACCGGAAGGCCCATCTATGAGCAGTACCCCCAATCAGCATCAGAACCACAATCAGAACAAGAACCAGAACAAGAATCACAAGACCATCGAGCGCCGCGCGCTCACCGTCGGCATCGTCGTCAACGTCGCCCAGGTCGCGGCCGGCATGGTCGTCTTCCTTATGACCGGCCTCAAGGCCATGTTCCTCGATTTCTCCTTCACCGCGATCTCCGTGCTGTCGGGACTCGTCGCGGTCTACCTGTCTCGTCGCACCGTGCGCACCACCGAACGCTTCCCGAACGGGCTGTTCGCCCTTGAGCCGATCTACGCGATCGCCAAGGCCATCCTCACGCTCTCGCTGCTCCTCTACTCCCTGCTCGACGTCATCCAAGTCGCCTACAACTACTTCGCGCTCGGACAGGGCGAGCCGATCGTCACCGGGCCGGTCGTCGTCTACGAGCTCTTCGCCGTGGCGGCCTGCTTCGGCCTGTGCGTCTACTACCGCTCCCGCAACCGTTCGATCCGCGATTCCAGCACGATGCTGAACGCCGAGGCCAACAGCTCCTTCGTCGACGGCGTGATGTCGGCCGGCGTCGGCGCCGTGGCGGTGATCCTCATGATCCTGCCCGCGGGCGGCCCGCTCGGGTTCCTGCACTACACCGGCGACTTCTTCATCACCGTGGCATTGGTCATCGCGACCATCAAGGAGCCGTTCGGCGTGCTGAGGGAGGCGTTCGTCGAACTGGTCGGCGGCGTGCACGACGACGACGAGACGAACGCGCACGTCGAGGCCGTCGCCCAGCGGCACCTGCCGGCGAACACCGAATACGACAAGACCCTGATCTTCAAGACCGGCATGAACTACACGGTCGACGTGTACCTCGCCGGCACCGGCGACACGATCGACGTGGCCGACCTCGTCGAGTGCAAGCGGTCGCTCGAGCGCGAGCTTAAGCGCCGCCTGCACATCGTCGACGTCGACTTCGTCTTCGACTGACCGGGGTCCGATCGGAACCTCGATCAGAGACCGCCGGGTCTACTTGAGAGACCAGGTCGAGCCCTGCGGGCCGTCCTCGATGGCGATGCCGGCCTCGGCCAGCGTATCGCGGATGGCGTCGGCCTTGGCGAAGTCGCGGGCCTTGCGGGCCTCGGCGCGGGCGGTCAGCTGCTCGCCGATCAGGGCCTCAAGCGCCTTGTGCTCCGGGGACTCGTCCCCGCCGTCGCCGGCCGCCCCGGCGGCGCCCTGCGACACCCACGGCTCGGCCAGCGGGTCGAGGCCCAGCGTGTCGAGCATCGCGCGCACCGAAACCAGCGCCGCGCGCACCTCGGCCCTGGCCTCGGGCGAGTCGGCGTGGTCGGTCAGGCGCGACAGCAGCGTGTTGCCGGAGCGGATCGCGGTGAAGATCGCCGCGGTCGCGCCGGACACGTTCACGTCGTCGTTCATCGCGGCCGTGAAATCGGCCGGCAGTCCCTCGGCCGGAACCGCCGCGATCTCCTCGCGCGTGGGCTGGCCGGACAGCGCGACGCCGGCGCGCTCGATGAAGTTCGCGATGCGCTCATAGGCCGCCTCGGCCTCGACGAGCGCCTGATCGGACCATTCGAGCATCGAACGGTACTGCACGCCGCCCAGCGCGTAGCGCACCACCCACGCGGAGTGCTCGGCGAGCACGCTCGGCACGGACAGGCCGGTGCCCAGCGACTTCGACATCTTCTCGCCCTTGGCGGTGACCCACGCCGAGTGCATCCAGCGCGCGGCCGAGTCGTAGCCGGCGGCGCGGGTCTGCGCCATCTCGTTCTCGTGGTGCGGGAAGCGCAGGTCGAGGCCGCCGCCGTGGATGTCGAACCCGTCCTTGAGGTAGCGGTGGCTCATCGCCGAGCATTCGATGTGCCAGCCCGGTCGTCCCACGCCGAACGGGGTGTTCCAGCGCGCGTCCAGCGGATCGGTGTCCTTCGGCGCCTTCCACAGCGCGAAATCGCGCGGATCGTGCTTGTCGGGGGAGGCGTCGGCCGGATCGACCGGATTGTACTTGTCGTCGCCCGCGGCGTCGACGGACGGGCCCATGCGGTCGGCGACGGCCGCCGCCTCGTCCACCTCCGCGGCTCCGGACTGCTTCTGATGCGTCAGCTCGCCGTAATGCGGCCAAGAGGCGACGTCGAAGTACACGTTGCCGGTCGGCTTGCCGTCCTCGTCCGTGACGACGTAGCCGTGGCCGTTGTCGATGATGCGCTGGATCAGGTCGATCATGTCGGACATGTGGCCGGTCGCGCGAGGCTCGACCGTCGGCGGCAGCACGCCCAGCGTCTCATAGGCGTGGGTGAACTCGCGCTCGTAGTAGTAGGCGCGCGCCCACCACTGCTGGCCCGCGGCGGCGGCCTTGTCGAGGATCTTGTCGTCGATGTCGGTGACGTTGCGCACGAACGTGACCTTGTACCCGAGCTTCAGGAACCAGCGGCGGATGATGTCGAACGCGACGGCCGCGCGGATGTGGCCGATGTGCGGCGACGACTGCACGGTGGCGCCGCATACGTAGATGCCCACCTCGCCGGGCTTGATCGGCGTGAACACGCTCGTCGTGTGCGAGGCGGTGTCATAGAGCCTGAGCCCCGCGGCGAGCGGGGAGACCTTCGCCTCCGTGAGCGAGCTCGGCATCACGGAAGTATTGAAATCATGCGATTCTTGGCTATTTCCCATACGTCAAGGGTACACCCGTGGCCTACATCCCGTGGCCTGCACATGACTTGGGGCGACTCGGGGGCGATCGCCGTTTACGTGGCTCGTGCCACAATGGGGGGCATGACTCCGCAAGTGCTTGTGCTCCAACACGTGCCCTGGGAGAAACCCGGGCGTATCCTCACCAATCTCGAGGACCTCGGTATCAACTATCAGGTCCTCAGCATCGTCGACGAGAAGAAGCCGGACCTGCCCTCGTTCGACGAAGTCGCGGGCGTGGTCATCATGGGCGGTCCGATGGGCGCCACGGACTACGACAAGCACCCCGGGCTCAAGGCCGAGGTGAAACTCGCCCGCGCCGCGATCGCCGTGAACAAGCCGGTGCTCGGCGTATGCCTCGGGCATCAGATCATCGCCACCGCGCTCGGCGCGAAGCTGCACCACGGCGAGGCGCCGGAGATCGGCTTCGGGCCGATCAAACGCGTCGACAAGCACGACTACTTCTCGATGTGGGACAAGCAGATCGACGTGCTCCACTGGCACAACGACGTGGTGGGCCTGCCCGAGGGCGCGCAGCTGCTCGCCCGATCCTCCGCCACCAAGGTTCAGGCGTTCCGCGCCGGCTCCGCGCTGGGACTCCAGTTCCATCTGGAGGTCACCGCCTCGCTGCTCGAGGAGTGGCTCGCCGAACCGAGCATGGTCAAGGACCTCAAGGCCGCCGGCGGCTCCAAGACGCAGCTGCGCGAGGACTTCGAACGCTGCAACCCGCTGCTCGAGCCGTTCGCCGAACAGGTGTTCTCCGGGTTCGCCGTGCGCTGCAACAACTACGCGCAGGGGCTCGCCAAGGCCGAGGCGGAGAAGGCCCCCAAGGACCCGGTCATCTCCTAGCGGGGTGAGCAACACTTCTTAGGCATGTTTTGCATTTGTTAGGCACCCACGTGCCGAAACGGGTGTCCGTAGCACGTCAGGGCCGCCGGAAAACCGCGCTTTTCCGGCGGCCGCCGTTATGGACACCTCGTGGCATGTGCCTAAGAAACGTCAGATGTGCCTAGCAAATGCGAAAAAAGTGTATGTCACGGCCCCTGTTGCGGCCTCAGGCTACATTGGTGAGTCATGCCGACTTACGATATTGGACTCGAACACGTTTCGCTCGCCTTCGCCACCAAGACCATCTTCACCGATGTGACGCAGGGCGTATTCGAAGGCGACCGCATCGGCATCGTCGGCCGCAACGGCGACGGCAAATCCACGCTGCTGCACCTGTTCCGCGGCACGCAGGAGCCCGATTCCGGCCGTGTGACCAAACGCGGCGGCCTCACCTTCGGCATGCTCGACCAGCGCGATCCGCTCGACGACGACGCCACGATCCGCCAGGTCGCGCTCGAGGGCCGAGCCGACTACGAATGGGCGTCCGACAACACCTCCCGCGAGATCGTCGAGGCTCTGCTCGGCGGCATGAGCCTCGACGCGAAGGTCGGGTCCCTGTCCGGCGGCCAGCGCCGCCGCGCCGACCTCGCCCGACTGCTCCTCAAGGACTGGGACATCCTCGCGCTCGACGAGCCCACCAACCACCTCGACGTCGTCACTATCCACTGGCTCGCCGAACACCTGAAGAACCGCTGGTCGAAGGGGCAGGGGGCGCTGCTGCTCGTCACCCACGACCGCTGGTTCCTCGACGAGGTGTGCGAGTCGATGTGGGAGGTCCACGACGGGGTCATCGAACCGTTCGAGGGCGGCTACTCCGCGTACATGCTCCAGCGCGTCGAACGCGACCGACAGGCCGACGTGCGCGAGACCAAGCGCCGCAACCTCGCCCGCAAGGAGCTCGCGTGGCTGTCGCGCGGCGCACGCGCCCGCTCCACCAAGCAGAAGTTCCACGTCAAGGCCGCGCGCGAGCTCATCGCCGACGTGCCGCCGATGCGCAACACGCTCGAACTCAAGCAGATGGCCACCTCGCGCCTCGGCAAGCAGGTCGTCGACCTCGTCGACGTGACCCAGATCTTCGAGCATGCGCAGGGCACCGTGTCGGCCGCCGACGCCATCGACCCGGACGTGGCGGCGCTCGCCGACTCCGCGTCGCGCGTGGACGTGGTCGATGCGATGTACGCCGAACCGCAGGTGCACGGCTCGGTCGAGGTGGCCGTCACCGACATGACCGACCCGCGTCTCGTCGACGCCGGCGTGCCCGAGGCGATCAAGGCCGTCGAGGAGGCTCGCGCCCGGGCCGAGGCGGAAGGCGGAGCGGCGGCTGCGGCCTCGTCGACTGTGTCCGTGCCGTCGCTCAACGACGACCGCGAGGTGCGTCGCATGAACACCGGTGGCGAGACCATCGGCGGCGGACCCGAAGCGGGCGGAGCCGAACCCACGTCCGCCGCGCGCAAGGTCACCGTGACCGGCCGCGAGATCCTCGACGACGTGACCTGGCTGATCGGCCCGGGCGACCGGTTCGGCATCGTCGGCGCGAACGGCGCCGGCAAGTCGACGCTCCTGAAGCTCATCGACGGGACGATCACCCCGACCGCCGGGCATGTGAACATCGGCAAGACCGTGAAGTTCGCGGTGCTTTCGCAGCGTCTCGACGAGCTCGAGAAGCTCGGCAAATACAAGATCAAGGAAGTGCTCTCGCGCTACAAGCCGAGCTACATCGTCGACGGCAAGGAGGTCACTCCGGGCCAGCTGATGGAGCGTCTCGGCTTCGAGTCCGCGCAGCTGATGACCCCGATCCGCGACCTGTCCGGCGGCCAGAAGCGCCGCATGCAGCTGCTGCTCATCCTGCTCGACGAGCCGAACGTGCTCATCATGGACGAGCCCGGCAACGATCTCGACACCGACATGCTCGCCGTGATGGAGGACCTGCTCGACACCTGGCCGGGCACGCTGATCGTCGTCTCCCACGACCGCTATCTGCTCGAGCGCGTCACCGACCAGCAGTTCGCGCTGATCGGCGGCAAGGTGCGTCACCTGCCCGGCGGCGTGCAGGACTATCTCGACATGGTCGAGGACCTGAAGAACGGCAAGGGACTGCCGGACGAGGTCGCCGGGATCGCGGGCACGGGTTCCGGTTCGGGTTCCGGGACGAGGGGACGCGCAGGTTCGGCAGGCGCCGCCGGCGGCAGGAACGGTCAGGCGTCCGATGCGGCGTCTTCGGCCTCCGTCGCCGGTGATTCCGGCGATTCCGCGCCGAAGCTCACCGGCAAGGCGTTCCACGACGCGTCGAAGCGCGTCTCCGCGATCGAACGCAAGCTCGACAAGCTGGAGGAGCAGAAGACCGACCTCGAGGCGCAGATGGCCGCGCACGACCCGAGCGACTACGAGGGCCTCAACAAGCTCAACGATCAGCTCAAGGCCGTCTCCGACGAGTCGGAGGAGCTCACCCTCGAGTGGATGGACCTGTCCGAACAGCTCGGCCGGTAGCCGGCGCCTTCCCCTATCGCGAGCCGTTCATGCGGATGTAGGCCGCGTGTTCGCGCAGATACTGGCGTAGATAGGGGATGGCGAAATCCACCTTGCCATAGCCGGCGTCGCTGATGACTTGGGCGTCGATGAGTCTCGTCCGGTAGATGTTGGCGTAGTTGACGTCCTTGCCCATGCGCTCGGCGACCGTCGATGTGGATGATGGGCCGTCGTCCTGCGCCATCGCGAGCAGGTAGGTTTTGTCAACGGGGGAGAGACCGTTCAGCTCGGGGCCGTGCACGGCGTCACCTAGTCTGGTCAGCGCGTTGGCGATGCCCTGTTTGGCGTCTTCCTCGGTGACTCTGGCATCGTCCGCAGTGGTTCCGTCGGCATTGCGGTGACGGCGGTAGGCGATGCGCCAGATATGATAGCCGACCAGTTGAATCATGAAGGGGTATCCCTCCGTGGCGTTGGCCGCCATGGAAAGTGGTTCGCCGGCAATGGTGATTCCGGAATCGGCGAACGTGTCCTCAAAGGCGTCTGTGACGTCTTGCAGGGGGATGTCACCCAGTTGCTCGGCCTGTGCGCGTCGCAGAAATGTCAGTACCTCGTCGTTGAGCCACTTGGACGCAATGGTGGGTAGTCCGGCGAAGACGAAGGCGATGTTGCGTTCCTCGCGGATCAGGTGCTGGACAGCGGTGGCGATGGCGACCATGTCGGTGCGCTCGGCGGCTTGCGCTTCATCGATGGTGACCAGCAGTCCGGCATGCTTGTGTGCGAGTGCGTCCAATCTGCGGCCGAAGGCGTCGCGGAGTGTCAGCGGCATCTGCTGCGACGAGACATGGGCTTCGCCCAGACTCAGCCCACCCAATCCAGCAACCGACAGTGACGGTTTGAGCGAGAGATCGACCGCTGTCGCGGGAGGCGTCAATCGGTCGAGCAGACGTTGTGCGAGGCCGGTTGAGGCCGTCTCGTCGATCACCTCCCATTTGCGTGCTTTGGCGATGAGGCCGAACTCGGTCAGGATGACGGTCTTGCCGACTCCTCGGGCTCCGGTCACGCGCATCAGCCGGCCCGGTGCACCGGGGCCGTCGTCGAGTCCCTCCTCGAAATCGTCGATGACGGTGTCGCGGCCGATAAGCAGCGGCGGCATCCGTCCTGCAGTGGGCTTGAACGGATTGCTGTGTCGTTGCATCGCCATGAGTGCCTCTCCTTCACCTTATCTGTGCCTTATCTGTGCCTTATCTATGCCGTGTCGTGCTGCGAGGCCGTTGAAATATAAAGATTATAAAGAATTATAAAACTTTATAAAAGAATGTAAAGATGGGATTGCTTGGTCATCGCGCGGTCTGGCGTCCCATCGTGCGGTGAATGTCCCATGGAGCGGTGAGGTGATTTTGCGGATTGGCGGAATACCGCCATTTTGCGTCACCGCGCGATGGGCGAAACACTACTTCATGGGGAGTTCACCGCTTCATGGGAGAGTTCACCGCGCGATGGAGCGGCTGGGGTCGGGGCCAACTGCGCTCGCGGATGTCGGACGTCCGCCGCCATGCCGGACATCCGCCGCCATGTCGGTCATTCACCGGGGTTCTTCAGCAGGTTGTCGGTGATCTTCATGTCGTTCTCCCGCAGCGGGGTCCAGTGGATGTCGGCACGGGGGTGACGGTCATCTCCGCCGAATGGCATGGCGTTGAGCTTGGCGATGGCCGCATCAACCTGCAGAAGGTAGCTCCAGTCGACAAGCGCCAGATGGCGTTCTGCGGATTCGTCGATGCGGACGACGTCCTTCAGATACTTCCCAAGCTGGCCGTCGTCGAGATGCGCGAGATCGTGGAAGGCGTCATACGCCTCGTCGCGTTCCCGGACCAGTTGCGTGACGTCGCAGGGCTTGGGAACGAATCCGTTGGTTACCATGTAGGCGTTCCAGCGCAGATGCTCCAGTCGGCCGATCTGTTCCTTGACCTGTTCGGTGTCCTTGGTGCCGTACGCTTCCCATACCCGACGTTCGATCGGGATGAAATCGGCGGCTGCACGGCTGGATTCGCGATCGTACAGGCTGCAGTCGTTCCACCCGTTGCGAATGTCCTGCGTGAGATCACTCTCATCGGCCTTGATCAGATCGGCGCTCTTCGCCGCAGCAAGGTCGCTATACCGTCCGTTGATCAGCATCGCCCGCGTGTCGAGCTCAGAGTGCAGCAGCACTCGTGCGGAGACGGTCTCGTCGATGTCGCCATACAGGCGCACGGTGATGGAGCTCCATGCGGTGCCCCCGTCGTCGTTCCGTGCGCCCTTCGCGTCGGGGTTCTCGCGTCCGCCGTATTCGTTCTCGTGCACGTATCCGGCAGGTTCATCCTCGCTGTACTGGACGAACAGCAGCCGGTCATGCTTCAGCGTGCCGAACCGGCGCCGAAGCGCGCGTGCGATGATCGCGCGTTGTGACGGCGCACGGCCGGTGTCCGGCGAGGTGAACACCACCAGGGTGGCCTGTTCGGCGTCGCCCGTCTGATCGTCGGCCTCAGCAGCCCCGCCGTCCGAAGGCGTCGTGACCGATCTCACCATCTCGAAAACGGTGTGGTGGAAGGTGAACGTCGCCGGGGGAGTCAGCGGATAGGTGTGCTCCGGCATCGTGTCGGCGAACAGGGCCGGGTACGCGCAACGCAGTCGCTCCTCGATGATGTCGGCGTGCTCGCTGGCGATGTGGATCGTCGGGTATCCCTCGAGCGACTGCCCGTTGCGGATGAGATAGACGGCCATCAGCACCACGCTCTCCACGTCGTCGCCGACGATCATCGCGTTCAGCCGGCGCAGTCCGAGCTCGAACCGTGGAGTGTTCTCGCTCAGAGCGTCGTCGGCGATATGTCGTATCAGCTGTCGGATCTGGATCTCCCTGACGCTGTACGAATAGGTGTCGTTCGTCAGGTTCGTGGCGGTGTCCGTAATCAGCTCGTGGGCCGCATCCTTCATATCCTGTTTGCCGCCTGTGACGTGCCTGTCGAGTGTATCGGGGTCGTGCTTGAACACGGTGATGCGTCCGTTGCGGAACACGACGGATGTGAACGCGTCGCCGTTCGGCGTGTTCGCCGTTTCCCGCCTGGATCGCTTGTGTTTGAGGGCCGAAGCCAGTGTGCGCTCCATCGATTTGCGTTTCGTGTTCGCATGGCCGTCCCCGAGAACGATGGAATAGCGGGAGTCGTCATCGTCGGGCGTCAGTCTGATTCGCAGGATCAGATGTCGTGGCGAGTGCCGCTTGCCGCTTGGTCCCGTTCCGTCCGCTTCGCTTGTTCGATCCTTCCGATTGCGGTCCGATTCGTTCCGTTCCGTGAGATCGTCGATGAAGGACTGCGCCTGTTCGCGCATATCGTCCGTGAACTTCACGATGATGACGTCGTCGTACCGGTGGAACGTGGTTCGTAGGAACGTCCAGAAATTGGTGAACGTCGACAGCAATGCTTCGGCTGTGAGAGCGAAGGCGAGGATGTTGAGCAGGATGAATGCGATGTGCACCAGCGCCTGCCCCGGATCTCCAGAGATCCAGATTGCCCATTTGTCTGGTTCACAGTCCGACATCATGGATGGCAGCACCGTGAAGCTGTTGCCTCCGACGAATGCGAGGGCGGCGTTGCCGAGGGCGGTCAGGATGAGCGTCGGCAGGCCGAGTACGTTCCGTGCAGTCGAACCATCCCAGTTCTCGAAGCACGCGCATACCAACACCGCGACGAAGACGACCATGAACGCCCATGGACGTCTATTGCCAGA
The DNA here is from genome assembly GCF_008698235.1 of Bifidobacterium rousetti. Taxonomy (GTDB): domain Bacteria; phylum Actinomycetota; class Actinomycetes; order Actinomycetales; family Bifidobacteriaceae; genus Bifidobacterium; species Bifidobacterium rousetti. The sequence continues at coordinate 76,599 of NZ_PEBH01000011.1, read as the reverse complement.
CAGATATCGGTGAATAAGGTAGATCGCCGCCATCAATAGCGCCGCCGACAGCAGAATGATGCCGATGCCTCCGATGATCGCCCCTGTGCCAGACAGCATATCCGTTGCCTCGGAGCCGGTCGGACATGCGGCAGAGCCCTGTTCCGCGGCGAGCTGGATGGACGATGCGATCGGACTCATGACGATCCCCTTAGTCTCTTCTTGATCTCGATTCTATCGAAAAGCGGGTCATCGGTCTCGGTGATCCCACGGGTTGATGACCGTGACGTCGGTGCCTTCGAAGTCCTTGACGTTGCGCGTAGCCACGGCCGCGCCGTGCGACCGCGCGATCGCCGCGATCATCGCGTCCTGCACGCCGATCGGACGGCCCTGGGAACGGCGCGCGGCCATGATCGCCGCGTAATGGGGTGCTGCGGCACTGTTGAACGAGAATGTTCGGTGCCGGAAGTGCTCGATGAAAGCCGATGTGGTCTGTCTCAGCCGTTCTTTTCTGGAGGATTCGGGCATCAGGGCGAGACCGTACAGCAGCTCGGCGACGGTGATGCTGGTGACGTGCAGGTCCTGAAGGCGCTGGGCGATCATCCAGTCTCGGACGTTTCGATCCATCTGCCGTCTGCTGGTGACTTCGCTGATGACATTGGTGTCGAGGATGATCATCGGACGTCCTCCTGATCGCCGGCATCCCCGAAGTCAACGGGGCGGGGGCCGTGGTCGTAGGTGTTGCGCGGAGGACACAGCTGCTCGTCCCCGTCGAGCCCCTCGCCGCCGAGCAGCCGTTCCATTTCCTCTACGAGATCGGACGAGGTGGTGACCTGATGGGTGAGCCATTCGGTAGTGAACTCCTCGAGGATCGAACGCACCTCCGCCTCCATGGGCCGGTTGTTGTCCTTGGCCGCCTGCTTCAGCGTCGCCACGCATTCGTCGGAGAGCCGTCTGATGGTCAATGTGTTGGTTTTGCCGGGTTTCGGCTGCGTCGCTGCGGTGGTCATAGGTGCCTCCTGCTCTATGCTGTCGTGTCATGCCCGCAAGCGCTTGCATTGTGCTTGCATTGCCTGCATTCATGACGATAGCACATATTTGCATGCACTATGCAGTCATGTAGTGGGTTGGAATATTGCCTCATGGACAATTTGTCATGTCATGGAGAGGGGCCCATGACGAGGTGCTGGAGACTGGCGTGTTTTCCAGAGGGGGTGATCGTGATCATGTGCATGGTATGAATCATCGTGCGGGGAGCGCGGCATGGCGGAAACCGTTTCATTCTTGTGTCGTTTTACGTCACCGCGCAATGGACGAAACACTACTTCATGGGAAGTTCGCCATGCGATGCGAGACGCCGCAGGAACTCGGGCGACGTCAGCCCCTGGTCGATGGCCGCGTACGCCAGTCCGATGATTCCCGCCTGTGCCTCGTCCGAACAGGATTCGATGCGCAGCGAGGTGGTGGCGAGCGGTTGGGCGCGGGCCCACACGCGCTCGCGGATGCCGGACATCAGCAGTTCCCCGCAATGCGACAGCTCGCCGCCGACGACGATGCACGACGGGTTGAGCAGGTTGACGCAGGCGGAGATCGTGTCACCTATGAGCCGACCCGCCAGGCGGATCAGTCGCACGGTCTCGACGTCGCCGTGATCGGCGAGCTCGACCACGTCGCCCAGCGTGCGTACCGGCCGGCCGGCGTCGCGCAGTGCTTGTATCACGGCCCAGCCGCCGGCCGAAGCCTCCACACAGCCGGTGTTGCCACATCGGCAGAGGCTTTGTGCGCCGTCCTCGCTGAAGACATGGATGTGGCCGATGTCGCCGGCGGCGCCGAACGCGCCATGCATGACAGTGCCGGAGGAGATGACGCCGGCGCCCAAGCCCATGCCGGCATGCACGTACAGGAGGTCGGCGATCATAGGCGCGCCGTCGCCCCGTTTGGCGCCGGCATAGCCGGTGCCGTCCTCGGCCAGTTCGTACGCCTTGCAGAGGGCGCGGGCGTTGGCGTCGTTCTCGACGAACGCGGGCACGTGGTAGTGCGCCGTGAAATAGTCGCGGAGGTTGTGGTTCTCCCAATGCCGCATCACGGGCGCCTGGATGATGTTGCCAGTGGTGGTTTCGACGCGGGTGGTCACCGCGACGGACACCGCGCACAGGCGCGTCGGTGCGACGGGGGAGAGCGGGGCGTCCGCGCCGCCGGCAAGCATCGCGTCCGCCGTCGTGCGGATCAGGGCGAGCGTCTCCTCCGGTTCGTTTTCGGCGCCGACCGCGATGGTCCGGGTCACGGTGGGGTGTGCGGACAGGTCGCATAGGGCGATGGTGGTGGCCGTGGTCGCGATGTCGATGGCGAGGATGGCCGCGCAGGACGCGTCGAAGGCGAAGCCCTGCGCGGGTCTACCTCCGGTCGGGCTGGGCATGGACAGCGGACGGACGATGCCGATGCCGTCGAGTTCCTCGATGCGGCGGTTCACGGTGGGACGCGCCCATCCGGTGACGGCGCCGATTTCGCTGCGCGTCATCGGACCGTGTGCGCGCAGATGGGTGAGCAGTTCGACGGCGCCGGCGCCGAGATCGGTGTATTCCGCAGACTTATCCATACCAGTTAGCATACAGCAGCAGAGTATTGACAGAATCTTTACAGTTTCATGCTGACTTTTGTATATTCTTATACAAAACTGTGGTAGACTTATGTACTGCAAGGAGAACAACGGATGACGGTGACGCATCCGCGGACTCCACCGCAGTCATCTCCCGAAGAAGCGGAGACGGCTGCACCCACGAACGACGACACCATAAAACCGCATCTTTCCCATTCATTGGCGATGCCGACGAATAGGAGGGGTGCAAAACTCATAGGAGGAACGACGATGACCGTCAACATTGCGAATCTTGAAGAAGCCCAGTCCCGCGTGAGGGAGCTGCTCGCCGCCGACGAGCGGGTGATCCTCGGCATCGTCGGCGCGCCCGGCGCCGGCAAGTCCACTCTGGCCCAGCTGCTCGCCGAGGCGTTCGCTGAAGGGGTCCCGGGCGGCGCCGCCGAACCGAAGGACCACTTCTCGGCGTGGGTGCCGATGGACGGCTATCATCTGGCCGACGTCGAACTCAGGCGTCTGGGGCGCCTGCAGCGCAAAGGCGCGATCGACACGTTCGACGCCCGTGGCTACCGCTCCCTGCTCAGGCGCATCAGCGCCGGCGAGGACGGCGTGATCTATGCGCCGATGTTCGAACGCGATCTGGAGCAGCCGCTGGCCGGGGCGATTCCGGTGTTCCCGTGGACCCGCCTCGTGGTCACGGAGGGCAACTACCTGCTCGACGAGGCCGACGCGTGGAATGACGTCCGCAAGGCGATGACCGAGGTCTGGTACGTCGACGTCGATGACGACCTGCGCCGCGAGCGCCTCGTCGAACGCCACATCCGATTCGGCAAGGAACCCGAGCAGGCGCGCAGGTGGGTCATGGAGGTCGACGAGATCAACGCGCGCCGCATCGCCGCCTGCCGCGACCGCGCCGGCGCCACGGTCGAACTGCCGCCGCTGGACCTGTGAGTTTCGCAATCTGTGCACGTATCAAAGAGGGCGTCCATCCCGTCGTTTCGGGATGGACGCCCTCCATTGTGATTGGCTGTGATCGGCGGTGTCCACCGGCTCAAGGCCGGTTCATCGAAACCGAAATCACCGGCCTGTGATCTCGGAGCCGATGACCTTTTCGGCCAGGGCCTTCGGGCCGCGGGTGACGGCGACGGCGCCGGAGCGCACCAGCTCGATCACGCCGTAGTGTTCCAGGAGGCCCAGCAGGGCGTCGATCTTGCCTTCGGCGCCGGTGGCCTCGATGGTGAGCGACTCCGGGTTCACGTCGACGACGCGCACGCGGAACAGTCGCACGATCTCGAGCACGTCGGAACGGTTTGACTGGTCGGCCGCCACCTTGATGAGCACGAGCTCGCGCTCGACGGTGGTGTTCGGGTCGAGTTCGACGATCTTCAACACATGCAGCAGCTTGTTGAGCTGCTTGATGATCTGCTCGAGCGGCACCGCCTCCACATCGGCGGTGACGGTCACGCGCGAGATGTCGGGCCTCTCGGTGGGGGAGACGGACAGCGAGTTGATGTTGAACGCGCGGCGGGCGAACAGGCCGGCGATGCGCGCCAGCACGCCCGGACGGTTCTCCACCAGCACGCTCAGCGTGTGGCGCTCGGAACCCGGCTTGGATGCGGGATAGTTGGCGGGCATGTCAGTTCTCCTTTCCGTTCTCGGTGTTCCCGGCGGCGGCCCCGGCGTCAGCCCCGGCGACTTCGGCCGTGGCCGCGGCCACCTCGGACTCCTCGATCGGCCCGGTGCCGGTATCTCCCTTCAACGGCTTCAGGCCCGGACGGTACGTCACCTCGTCGTTCGACTTGCCGGCGGCGACCATCGGCCAGACCATCGCGTCCTTCCAGACGCGGAAGTCGATGAGCACCGGGCGGTCGTTGATCTCGTTCGCCTTGCGGATCGCCTCGACGGCCTCCTCCTCGGTGAACACGCGCATCGCGACGCAGCCGTACGCCTCGGCCAGCTTGACGAAGTCCGGCACCTCGAGCGGCAGTTCGCCCGCGGCGGCCTGCGCATCGCCCTTGGGACCGTGCGCCTCGCCGTCGAGCAGGTTGGTCTGCGAGTAGTGGTGGTCGTAGAACAGGGTCTGCCACTGGCGGACCATGCCGTACACGGAGTTGTTGAGCAGCGCGATCTTGACCGGCGTGTGTGCGAAGAACGCGGCCGCCAGTTCCTCGCTGGTCATCTGGAACGAGCCGTCGCCGTCGATCAGCCACACCGGCTTGTCGCCGTCGAACTCGCGCGCCGATCCCACCGACGCGCCGATCGCGGCCGGCAGGCCGTAGCCCATCGTGCCCAGGCCTCCGGAGGAGATCCACTCGTGCGGTCCGTGGAAGTCGATGAACTGCGACGCCCACATCTGGTGCTGGCCCACGCCGGTCACCCAGATCGTCGACGGATCGGCCATCTCGGACAGCGTCTTGACGACCCATTGCGGGGCGAGCGAGCCGTCGGTCGGCTTGTCCCACGTCATCGGGTACTTCTCGCGCCAGCTGTTGATGCGGTCCCACCACGGCTTGCGGTTCGGCTTCGGCGTGATCGCCTGCTCGCGCTCGATCTCCGGGATGAGGTCGTCGAGCACGGTGGCGACGTCGCCGACGATCGGCACGTCCGGCGTGCGGTTCTTGCCGATCTCCGCCGGGTCGATGTCGATGTGGATCACGCGCGCGCCCGGTGCGAACGCGTCCAGCTTGCCGGTGACGCGGTCGTCGAAGCGCGCGCCGATCGCGACGAGCAGGTCGCAGCGCTGCACGGCGCCGGTCGCGGCGATCGTGCCGTGCATGCCCAGCATGCCGAGGTTCTTCGGATCGTCGTCCGGCACGATGCCGCGCGCCGGCAGGGTGGTGACGATCGGCGACTCGGTCAGGTCCGCCAGGGCCTTGACCTGCTCGCTCGCGCCGGAGCGCATCGCGCCGCCGCCCACGTACAGCACCGGGCGGTAGGACTGGTTGAACAGCTTCGCGGCGTCGGACAGCACACGGCCGTGCGCCTTGGTCGTCGGGTTGTAGCCGGGCAGGATCATGCGCTGCGGCCACGAGTAGTACATCTCGCCGGTCTGCGCGGTCTTCGTCAGATCCACGACCACCGGGCCGGGACGGCCGGTGGAGGCCACGTGGAACGCCTCGGCCATGACGCGCGGGATGTCCTGCGCGCGCGTGACGAGGTACGAGTGCTTGGAGACCGGGTAGGTCATGCCGACGATGTCGGCCTCCTGGAAGGCGTCGGTACCGATCGCCTGCACGCCCACCTGGCCGGTGACGACGACCATCGGCACCGAATCCATGTTCGCGTCGGCGATGGCGGTGACGACGTTGGTCGCGCCCGGGCCGGAGGTCACGATGCACACGCCGACCTTGCCGGTGGCGATCGCGTAGCCCTCCGCGGCGTGGCCGGCGGCCTGCTCGTGGCGCATCAGGACGAAACGGAACTTCAGATCGTCGGTGATCTGGTGGTAGACGGGCAGGATCGCGCCTCCGGGGATGCCGAAGACGTCGGTGACCCCCAGGTCCTCCAGCGAACGGACCAGCGCCTTGGCGCCGGTCATCTTCTCGCCGTCGACGATGGTCTGCTTGTCGCTCACGGGTGTCTTGGGCACCCCGCTGAATGCCTGCAAAGGCGTGGGTAAAGCCATAATCCTCTCACACTTCGCTTTGGTCTGTTCTCGCCGACGTCCTGCCGGGCGGGGTGGCTGTGGGCCTGTCCGTCCGGTCCGGTCGGCATCGATCGCGTCATATACCGGTTCGTGGCCGGTTTCGCGCGTGTTTCTCCAGTCTATTCACGTTCGTGACGTATGCGCGTCCGGCGCCCGATGCGTGGGACGCGCACACGATCGGTGTGCGATACGTCACGATGCGTCACTCGCGACTATTCGTCGAGCTGGTGCCACGCCGCCTCGGCGGCCGCCAGCTGCGCCTTGCGCTTGCTGGTGCCGCGTCCGACGCCGATGACGGTCTCGTCGTCGCCGAGCGTGACGCGGGCGATGAACTCCTGCGCGTACTCCGGGCCGGTGACGGCCATGTGGTAGACCGGTTCCTCCTTGCCCATCTTGTGCGCCTTGACCGTCAGCGATGTCTTCCAGTCGAGCGCCGGGCCCTCGGTCGCGACCTCCTTCAGCGTGTCGTCGATGAGGCGGTGGACGGTGTTGCGCGCGCCGTCGATGCCGTGCTCGACGAACGTCGCGCCGATCAGCGATTCGACGATGTCGCACAGGATCGAGCTTTTCTCGGCGCCGCCGTCCGCGGCCTCGCCGTGGCCGAGCAGGATGTACGGCCCGACGTGCAGCTTGTCGCGGGCGATCGCGCTCAGCGCCTCCTCGGAGACAGCCTTGGCGCGCATCTTGGCCAGCTGGCCCTCGGTCATGTCCGGGTGGATGCGGTACAGCGTCTCGGTGGCGACGAGCTCGAGCACGGCGTCGCCGAGGAACTCGAGTCGTTCGTAGTGTTTGACGCCGGGGTGCTCGTGCGCGAAGGAGCGGTGGGTGAGCGCCTGGACGAGCAGCTCCGGGCTGATCGTCGTGTCCAGTTCCTTGAGCAGCGCCTCGACGGCCTCGTTCGACGGGCCTGTCGTGCGCACGGTGTGCTGTGTGTTCTGCTGGTGATTCGTCATGATGATTGAGATGGTTGGTGGTCGGTCGCGGCAGTGGCACCGGGGCGAATCCCGAACGACTTCGGCGATGCCCGGAAATCCAAGGGAATTGGGGGCATCCGGGGGAGTCGCCCGCGATACCGCACACCGCGAATGGCGGATAGTTACGCGAAAGCCCCGCCACCCGTCGATGGCAGGGCTTTCTTTCATTTCATGCCGCGGTCAGCTCCGGCGACTCACTTGGCGTGAGGGGCGCGGATGGCTTCACGGTAGATGCGGCCGCGGAAGGAACCGCAGCTCGGGCAGGCCACGTGCGGCAGGGCCGGAGCGCCGCAGTTCGGGCAGCTCACGGTGGCCGTAGCGGTCGCCTTCCAATTCGCGCGACGCGAGTGCGTGTTGGCGCGCGAGGTCTTGTACTTAGGCAGTGCCATTTTCAGTATCCTCTATTTCGTTCGAACATTTGAGCTTAAGCGTTCAGTACTCTAGCGCAACGCCCGTACAATGTCACGTCCGCACGAAACACGGCGTTTCTTGTGTGATTCAGCGTGATTCAGCGTGATTCAGTGTGATTCAGTGTGATTCAGTGTGATTCAGCGTTCGCCGTCCGATTCCGCGGCCTCGAGCTGGGCCTTGAGCGCGGCGAGTCCGGCGAAACGGTCGTCCATGATCTCGTGATGATGGTCCGGGTGCTCGTTCAGGTCGACGCCGCACTGCGAGCACAGTCCCTGGCAGTCCTCGCGGCACAGCGGCTGCAGCGGCAGCGCCTCGACCAGCGTGTCGCGCAGCAGCGCCTCGATGTCGGCGAACGCGCCGCCGTCGAGTAGCGGGTAGGAGTCCTCCGACTCCTCCTCGCCGGCGATGATCTCGACCTCGCCCTTGCCCTTGTTGCCCTTGCCGTCGGCCTTGCCGGCGTTCTCCGATTCGTACGGGAAGAACGCGGTGACGTTCACGCCCCAGTCGCGTGTGATCGGCTTGAGGCAGCGGGTGCACTCGGCGTGCACCGGCGCGGTGACGCGCGCGTTGAGGATCAGTCCGTCGACGATCGAATCGAAGGATCCCGCCACATGCACCGGGGCGCCTTCCTCGACGCCGATCACCTCGTCGCCGATGCCGCTCGGCGCGGGGAAGTCCGCGTCGAGCTCCTTGGACTGGCCGGCGCGGGATGCGACCTGCGCCACCGACACCGCCCACGGGGAAAGTTCAGGACGAGCCATGATATTGTTCAGCCTTTCTAAGTGTTGGTAATATTGGCCCCCTCTGACGAGGGGGCTGTCGGATCGCGGCGACCACATTCCATCCGCGGGGTGCATCGGCCCCCTCTGACGAGGGGGCTGTCAGCGAAGCTGACTGGGGGAGAGACAGACCGCGTATCGACTACCCCTCAGCCCCGCTTCGCGGTCCAGCTCCCCTGACAAGGGGAGCCTGGAATCCGGGCAAACGAACTGTTGACACGGAATGCTGGACCTAGACGTTTCCGATCCCTCCAGCGTTACTGTGCCTCAGGATAATCGTTGATGTCGAGGTGCGGCAGGTCCTGCGCGGCAGCCTTGCGACGCTCGTAGAGCACGTTGAGGCCCGCGTCCACGTCGCCGCCCATCTTGTTGAGCTGCGCGCGCAGCGTCTCCATGACCTTCGTCGAGTACTCGTCCGCGCCGTGCGTGAGATGGTCGGCCTTCGCCTGTGCCGTGTTGAGGATCGTGCGCGCCTTCTGCCGGGCCAGTTCCGTGACGTTCTCCTGACCGGCGAGGAACTGCGCCTGCTCGTTGGCCTCCTTGACGATGTCGGCCGCACGGCTTTGCGCCGACGCGACGATCGCGTTCGACTGCGTCTGCGCCCCCTCGAGACGGCGCTCCGCCTCGCGCATCAGCGCCGAGGCGCGTTCGAGCTGCACCGGGAGCATCTTCTTGAGCTCGCTCAGGTGGCCGCCGAACTCGTCGCGGTCGATCCTGACCATGCTGGGGGAGAAGATGCTGCCCTTCGCCTCGTTCAGAGACGCCTCGAGCTGGTCGATGATGTCGTAGACGGTCGTGAACTCCTCACGACTCTGGTCGATGTCGTCCTCCTCGGCGTCCTCGCGCAGGTCCGGCAACGGGAACGGGGACTTCAGCACGCGCGCGTCGTCGCCGGCCTTGGCGTCGGTGTCGTCGGTGTCGTCGGTGCCGTCGGGAGTGCCGGGAGCGCCGGGGGCCGTCGGGCTGGGTGTCGTCGCCGGCATCGTGTCGGACTGGGAGGGCGATTGCGGCGGGAACAGCGGTGCGGGCTGCGCCGCCGCCTGCCCGGCGCCGGCCGCGGGTTGCGTCGCGCCGGCCGCGCCCGCGACGCCGGCCGCACGCACGCTGTCGACGGTGTCCTCGCTGGAGACGTCGGCCGCGCCCGCGATGTCGGTGAAATCGACCGCCGGCGCGACGTAGCCGGCGGCGTTGGTACCGTCCGCACCGGTCGCGTCCGACGACTGCGCCGTCAGATCGACATACCCCTCCGGGTGCTCGCCCGGCTTCGAATAATCCGTGATGTCACTCATCATGCGTTCCTTTCCGCGTTCCTGACATCCCCGCCGTCCCCGTTCAGCGCCTCGTTCAGCATCGGCACCACGCAGTCGGGCACCATGCCGGTCACGTCGCCGCCGTGGCGGGCCACGTCCTTGACGATCGAGCTGGAGATATGCTCAAGCACCGGATCGGCGGGCAGGAACAGCGTCTCCACGCCGCCGAGCTTGCGGTTGACGAGCGCCATGCCGAGCTCGGCCTCGTAGTCGCCGTTCTGACGCAGGCCCTTGACGATGACCGACGCGCCCACCTTGTTGCAGTAGTCGGTGATCAGCCCGTCGGTGGACGAGACCACGACGTTCGTGCAGCCATCCTTGGCGAGGGCGCGTCGGATCACGTCGACGCGGGTTTCGGTGGGGAACATCGGCGTCTTGGCGGCGTTCACCGCCACCACCACATGCACTTCGTCGAAGAAGCGCGCGCTGCGTTCGATAACGTCAAGATGTCCGGCGGTCACTGGGTCATAGGAGCCGGGGCACACTGCTTTGGTCATAGGCACTAGCCTACCGCGCCCATGCGCGTGGTGTGATGATGTGCGCCGGCGCCACGGCGATTCGCCGCCGTCCGTCATCTCCCGTTACCTCAATCGTTTGCATGAACACTATGATGGAGTGCAGAACATGCCCTACAAGGAGGTCGCCATGATGATCAACAATGCGCTCGCCGATGAATGCCTCGACGCCGATACGTCCTCGCCGCTGTCCAACCCGGACGCCGAGACCGGCACCGCGGTGCTCGAACGCCCCGAGACCAAGGAGGAGAGCAAGCGCGCCGACGACGGCGACGCGGACCGTTTCGCCCACTACGTCTCGCGTGACCGCATCGCCGAGTCGCAGGCCACCGGCCGTCCGGTCGTCGCCCTGTGTGGCAAGGTCTGGGTCCCCAAGCACGACCCGTCCAAGTACCCGGTCTGCCCCGACTGCAAGCGCATCTACGACGAGATGCGCGGCTGGTGAGCTGATATTGAGCTGATATAAGGACGTCCCCGCCCGTGATCGCACGATCATGGACAGGGACGTCCCCGTATATGTGGGTGTATGTGGGTGCGGGCCGACAGCGGGCTCAGCGCTGGGAGATCTCGTCGATCCTGGCGAGCTCCTCGTCGCTGAACGTGGTGTTCTTCAGCGCGCCGATGTTGTCGATGATCTGCTGCGGCTTGGAGGCGCCGGCGAGCACGGAGGTGACGACGCCGTCGTGCAGCAGCCACGCGAGGCTCATCTCGGCGAGGGTCTGGCCGCGGGCGATCGCGATGTCGTTGAGCTCGCGGATCTGCTGGAGACGCTCGGGGGTGAGCGCGGAGTCCTTGAGGAATCGCGGATCGAGGGCGATGCGGCTGTCGGCCGGCACGCCGTTCAAGTAGCGGTTGGTCAGCAGTCCCTGCGCGAGCGGGCAGAAGGTGATGAGACCTTTGCCGAGGCGCTTGGCGGTGTCCTTGAGCCCGTTCTTCTCGACGGTGCGGTCGAAGATGTTGTACTTGTTCTGGTTGATGACGAACGGCACATTGAGTTCGTCGAGGATCGCGGCGGCCTTCGCCATGGTCTCCCCGTCGTAGTTGGACAGACCGACGTACAGCGCCTTGCCGGAATTGACGATCTGGGCGAGCGCGCCCATCGTCTCCTCGAGCGGGGTCTCGGGGTCCGGTCGGTGGTGGTAGAAGATGTCGACGTAGTCGAGGCCGAGACGCTCGAGGGACTGGTCGAGCGAGGCGATCAGGTACTTGCGCGAGCCCCAGTCGCCGTACGGGCCGGTCCACATCTCGTAGCCGGCCTTGGTGGAGATGATGAGCTCGTCGCGGTGGGCCTTGAAGTACTTGTTGAGCAGCAGGCCGCAGTTCTTCTCCGCCTGGCCGGGTTCGGGGCCGTAGTTGTTGGCGAGGTCGAAGTGGGTGATGCCGTGGTCGAACGCGGTGAACACGAGCTGCTTCATATGCTCGAACGGCGTCAGATCGCCGAAGTTGTGCCAGAAGCCGAGCGAGACGGCCGGCAGCTTGAGGCCGGATCGTCCGGCTCGGTTGTAGGTCATGGTGTCGTAGCGGTCGTCCGCCGGCGTGTACGTGGTGATGGGTTCGAGCATCGTCGTTCTCCTTCGGGTCGATTTTGACCGGTTGACTGATTCGCCATCATCATCACAGTTCAAGTAAGCTTGAATGCAAGTGCGCCGCGGAAGGGCGGCGTGTCGCGGGCGACGCCGCAGGAAAGGACGGATGCGACAATGACGGACGACATCGACGAATCGACGGGTGACGAGTCGGCGAACAAGCCGAGGACCTACACGATCCGCGAGGTCGCGGATCGGTTCCATATGGAGCCCTCGGCGCTGCGGTACTACGAGGATCAGGGACTGCTGACGAACGTCAAACGCAACGCGAGCGGGCAGCGCGAATACGAGGAGTGCCACATCAACCGCCTGCGCGCGATCTGCTGCTTCAAGAACGCGGGCATGACGATCGGGGATCTGAAGAAGTTCTTCACCTACGAGAGCAACGAGCCCGAGCACATCGACGAGATCCTCGAACTGCTGCAGGCGCGGAGCGAGGCGCTCGACGAGCAGCGTCGCGCGCTCGACGAGGCCGCGTTGCATGTGCAGCGCAAACTGCACTTCTACGGCGACATCAAGCGCGCGCTCGCCGAGCATCGCCCGCTGCCCGACTGGAAGTACTACAAGACTCGCAGCTACTCGATCGACTGCTGATTGGCTGCTCTCTATCTCTTCCCCCAGTCGGCTTTGCTGACAGCCCCCTCGTCAGAGGGGGCCATGAGGTTAGAACTCGCGGGGGTTGGCCTGACATTCGATGGACCATTTGGCCTTGTTCGCGTCATAGTTGGGGTCGGCCATGTCGTGGGGGATCCGGGTGAAGTAGGTGTCGGGGCTCTGGGCGGTGAGTTCGGCCTCGATCTGCGCGTCGGTCATCGAGTCGTCGACGACGCCGTGCCGGCGCATGCAGTCGATGACCATCGGGATGTCGTTCTTGCCGTCCGGATTGGTCCGGTCCTGATAGAGCAGGCCCGCCAGATAGCGGATGCCGGACTCCTGCTCGCAGGTGTCGCTGGCGCTGTTTATCCGATCGGCGGACACCCCGTCCGGTACGTAGACATCGCCCGATCCGTCGATGGACTTGGTGGCGGTGAAGCCCTTGTCCGCCATGCAGGAGACGTAGCGGTCCGCCGCCTCCTGGGTCTCCGCCTCGGTGAGCTCGCCGTCGGAGAGCGCCCGCACCGCGAACTCGCTGCCCTCGCGCTTCGCCCGTTCGTACGCCCACGAATAGTCTTCCGCATGCACGCCGGTGAACACCGGCTCGCCGTCCGCCCCGGCTCCGCCGCCATTCCCGCTCCCACTACCCGAGGCGAGTGGATTGGAGGCGCACGACGTCAACGCCATGATCGCGACAAGGGCAACGCATACAACGCCCGACAAGCGGCGTATCCGCGATGTCGATACCGTTCGATGATGATCCCGTCCCATGTCCGTCTCCTTCGCCGGCCCGGTTGCTTTTGCATTTTCAGGCTACGGCGCATCCCGGCGGCAGACAACATCCCGCGTAATCCCCAAGACGACGCGGACAAGCGGACACAAGAGGACAAAGGGGTGGGGCGTGGAACGCGATGCCGGACCGTAGGCTTGGCCGAACGGCCTTGAGTGTGTCCGGCATCGCGTCCCACGCCCCACCCCGCCCCACCAGACGGCAGGATGCAGAAGACGCGAATAAGCGAGGCGGCGACTTACAGCACCGTCACCTCGGTAGGAATCACCGGGTCGCCGCGCATGAGGCTCTGCGCCGCGATCGGCAGTTCGGCCAGCGCCTTCGCGCGGTAGTCGTGCGCTCGCTGGATCGCGTCGTGCCCCTGCCACTGCGAATCGATCTCGCCGTGGTCCACGAAGTCGACCATGAGATCCTTCCAGCCCTCCTCAGGGCGGAACGCGGCGAGCTTCTCCTCCGATCCGGAGATCACGTGCTCGACGTCGGCGAGGCCGTACTCGTACGAGCGGTAGGCGACCTTGCGGCCCGGCACGGTGGCCTTGTCCTTCGACTTCTTCATGACCGGGACCATCACCCCGTCCGCGCCCTCACGTTCGGTGAGCTTGTACACCATCGCGCAGGTGGGCGCGCCCGAGCCGGTGACGAGCATCGTGCCGACGCCGTACGAGTCGACCGGCGCGGTCTGCAGCGCGGCCAGCGCGTACTCGTCGAGGTCGTTGGTGACGGTGATGCGCGTGTTCGTCGCGCCGAGCGCGTCGAGCTGGTTGCGCACGCGCTGGGCCATGAGCGCGAGATCGCCCGAGTCGATGCGCACGCCGCCGAGCTCCGGGCCGGCGACCTCGACCGCGGTCTTCACGGCCTGTTCGATGTTGTACGTGTCGACGAGGAGGGTCGTGTTCTTGCCCAAAGCGGCGATCTGCGATTCGAACGCCTGGCGCTCGCTGTCGTGCACGAGCGTGAAGCAGTGCGCGGCCGTGCCGATCGCCTTCAAGCCGTACATCTGCGCGGCGAGCAGGTTCGCGGTGCCCTGGAATCCTCCGACGACCGCGGCGCGCGCGGCGGCCACCGCGCTCCACTCGTTCGTGCGGCGTCCGCCCATGTCCATGCAGGGGCGGTCCTTCGCGGCGGAGGCCATGCGGGAGGCGGCCGAGGCGACCGCGGAATCGTAGTTCAGCACGGACAGGATCAGCGTCTCGAGTAGCGTGCACTCGCCGAACGTGCCCTCGACCTCGAGGATCGGGGAGTTCGGGAAGAACATCTCGCCCTCGCGGTAGCCCTTGATCGTGCCGGAGAAGCGGAAGTTCTCGAGCCACTTGATCGTCTCGGGGCTCACGATCCTGCGGTCGGCGAGGAATTTCAGGTCCTCGTCGTCGAGGTGGAAGCGCTCGAGCTCGTCGAGGATGCGTCCGGTGCCGGCGACCACGCCGTAGCGCCGGCCGATCGGCAGGTGGCGGGTGAACACCTCGAAGACGCACTTGCGGTTCGCGGTGCCGTCCTTGAGGCACGCGTCGAGCATCGTGTATTCGTACATGTCGGTCATCAGCGCCGGTGAATAATCCATGTGAACTCCCTGATCGGATGTTTCGATGTTTCGCTGTGATTTCGCTGGGCAACAGCCTACTCCGGTTCGCATGTTCCGCCTAGACTGGGGACCATGAGATTCATCGCGGGACTGTGGCGGCTGGCGATCGCCGCCATGTGCTTCGTCGGCATCTACGAGGCGTGGCACAAGCCTGAATACTGGACCTATTTCACGTTCCAGGCGGGGTTCGCGCTCGGATTCGTGATGCTGTGGGCCGGCGCCTCCTCGATTCTGAAGGGCATCGAGCCGCCCGCCTGGCTGAAGGGCTGCGTGACGGTGTACGCGGTGATCACCGCGGTCGTCGCGTTCCTGCTGATGCCGCCCGACGACCCGGCGTACGTGCCGGCCGTGCTGGGGCTGATGACGAACACGTGGCTGCATCGCGTCGCGCCGATCATGGCGCTCGTCGACTTCCTGCTGTTCGATGCGCATCGCCGGTTCAAGTGGCATTACATGTTCAGCTGGCTGCTGTACTTCCCCGTGTACCTCGCGTTCGTGCTCATCCGCGCCGCCCTGTGGCCCACGGGTGGGCCGGCGGCCGGCGGCAACCCGTACCCGTACCAGTTCATCGACCTGAAGGCGTTGGGGTGGATGCAGTTCGGCGTCAACTGCGGCAAGCTCGCGCTGGGATTCCTCGCGATCGGGCTGGTCGTGTTCGTCATCGACCGGATCCTGCCGCCCAAGCCGCTACTCGGGTAGGCCGGTCGGATAGGGCTGCTCGGATATCGGATAAGCGGCTAAGCTGGGCCGTATGGTCGAAATCACAGATACCCTCGGAAACCAATCCATCACCCGTCAGGACGGACGCAAGGTCGACGAACTGCGCCCCGTCAGGATCACCCGCCACTTCACCGACGCGCCGGAGGGCTCCGTGCTCATCGAGTGCGGCAACACGCGCGTCATGTGCACCGCCACGTTCACCCCGACTGTGCCGCGCTGGCGCAAGGACTCCGGCCTCGGCTGGGTCACCGCCGAATACGCGATGCTGCCGCGCGCCACGAAGGAGCGCACCGACCGCGAGTCGGTCAAGGGCAAGATCGGCGGGCGCACGCACGAGATCAGCCGCCTGATCGGCCGGTGTCTGAGGGGCGTCATCGACATGAAGGCCCTCGGCGAGAACCAGATCCAGCTCGACTGCGACGTGCTGCAGGCCGACGGCGGCACGCGCACCGCGTCCGTGACCGGCGCGTACGTCGCGCTCGTCGACGCGCTCCGTTGGGCCGAGGCCAACGGCCACATCAAGTCCGCCGACACGGTGATCAAGGACTGCGTGTCCGCCGTGTCGGTCGGCGTGATCGACGGCACGCCGATGCTCGACCTGCCCTACCCGGAGGACAGCCGTGCGATGACCGACATGAACATCGCGATGACCGGCTCCGGCACGTTCATCGAGATCCAGGGCACCGCCGAACACCGCCCATTCAACCGCGCGGAGCTCAGCGAGCTGCTCGACCTCGCCGAGAAGGGCAACAAGGAGCTGCAGGCCGCGCAGCGCGCCGCGCTCGCGCTCGACTGAGCCCGGCCCTAATCGACCCAATCGCCCCAATCGAAAGGACATCCATGAAACTCGTAGTCGCCACGCACAACGAAGGCAAGCTCGTCGAGATCCGCCGCATCCTCGAGGAGGATCTTGGCGCCGACGCCGCGAAGGTGGAGCTCGTCTCCGCCGGATCGCTCCATCTGCCCGACCCGGTCGAGACCGGCGTCACGTTCCAGGAGAACGCGCTGCTGAAGGCGCGCGACGTCGCCCGCCGTACGGGATTGCCGGCCATCGCCGACGACTCCGGCCTGATCGTCGACGTGATGGGCGCGGCCCCAGGCATCCTCTCCGCCCGCTGGGCCGGCGCGCACGGCCATGACAAGGCCAACAACGCGCTGCTGCTCGCCCAGATCGAGGACATCCCGGACGACAGGCGCACCGCGCGCTTCCGCTGCGCCGCCGCGCTCGTCGTGCCCGGCGACGAGGTCGACTCGACCGCCGGCGACACGCTCGCCGCGGGCTCCGGCGCCGCCCTCGCAGCGCATCACGTCATCGTCTCCGAGACGGTCGAGGTGGGGGAGATGCCCGGGCGCATCATTCGTGAAGCGCGTGGCGAGCACGGCTTCGGCTACGACCCGATCTTCGTGCCGGACGACCAGCCCGGCCGCACCAGCGACGAGCCGGACCACGAGGGCGAGCCGCTGACGAGCGCCGAGATGACCCCGGCCGAGAAGAACGCGATCTCGCACCGCGGCAAGGCCCTGAAGTCCCTGGTCCCCGCGATCGAGGCCCTTCTCTAATTCTGGCTCCCCTGGTCAGGACGTTGCCGTGAAGCAAACAGCGGAGCTGTTTGTAGGCAACGTGCGAGCCGACAGGTGAGCCGTTATAACGCGCGCGTAGCGCGTCTGTAATTGCAGGACAGCTGGCCCGCGAAGCGGGTCTGAGGGGTAGTCCGGTGACGGGAAACTCAAACCCCACCGATCACGCCGGAATCAGGACGTTCACGGCGGTCATCAGCACGATCGCGATGATCGCCGTGATCGACAGCGTGAACCCGGCGAGCTTGGCGTTGCCGAGCACGCGGTCGGTGAACAGCGTCGAGAACACCGCGGTTGGCGCGAGGGAGAGCATGACCGCGGCCTTGCGCACCGGGGCGTCGAACGGCAGCAGGAACCAGCAGGCCGCCGCGAACAGCGCGCCGAGCGGGAGCCTCCAGCCGAGCACCTGCAGCACGTCCATCACGTCCTTGCGGGTCTTCGGCAGGTCCATGAGCATGCCGACCATGAACACCGAGCAGAACGAGTTCGCGTCCGCAACCGGCTGCAGCAGCGTCGGGATGAACGCGGGGATCGGGATCGAGAAGACCATCACCACGATCATCAGCATGTAGATGTCGAACGGCACCGACGTGAGGAAGCCCTTGAGCACCTGCTTGAGCTTCGCGCGGCGGGCGAGGCGCCTCGCGTCCGGGTCGGTCGGCTTCGTGTACGGCATCGTCGGGGCGGAGCCGGCGTGCTGTTCGGCGAGCGTGCGGTTCATGTCGATGTGCAGCAGGGACGTGGTCATCACGTTCGACCCAGCCGTGACGACCACCGAATTGCCGATGTCGAACATCGCGGCCGTCACCAGCGCCGACGGGCCCATGAACGCCTGGATCACGGGGAAGCAGAAGTTGCCCACGTTGAAGCCGGAGCAGTTGAGCATGAGGAACGCGCGGTCGGCCACCGGGCGGTGCCGGGTCGCCGCGTAGACGAGCAGCAGCGGCAGCAGGCCGAACACGATCGCGAACACCGAGATGATGAGCATGCTCAGGTGATGCGGGTTCGTCGCGAACGACACGATGATCGACGCGGGCAGGGTGAAGTCGAAGACGACCACCTGCATGACGCGGTAGTCGCGCGGACGGAACAGCCCGGCGCGTTTGACGAGGTACGCGGCGGCGATGATGAGCAGGAACGCGATCGGTTTGAGCAACGCGGTCATGGTGTCTTCTTCCGCTTGTCGTCTTCTCTTCCCATTCCCCGGATTCCCGCCCGGATGGGGATCCGGATATGCGGGCGCCGGGGATGATCGTGCGCGAGATGGGACTCGAACCCACACGAACGAAGTCACAGGAACCTAAATCCTGCGCGGCTACCAATTACGCCACTCGCGCGCAAGGAGCCAATCTATCACAAGGCCTGCTTACGGGGTGTCCCGTGGCGTGAGGGGCGCGAGGGGCGTGAGGGCGGGAATCGCGAACCACGCAATCGGAAAACGAAAAACCCCGGACCTTGCGATCCGGGGTGACGGAGCCACTTGTCAGAATCGAACTGACGACCTGCTCATTACGAGTGAGCCGCTCTACCGACTGAGCTAAAGTGGCGTCGTGCTTGGAAAGCATTCGCGATCCATGCACAAGATGGAGAGTATAGGGCATCGCGCGGAAAACGCAAAATCGACGTGTCGTGTGTCGCCGTGTCGGCGTGTCGCGACGGGGATAGCGCGCCGGATGGCGCATTGTGACGGATCTCCTCTACGTAGTTCGCTCGTTATCCACCTGCGTTCACCGCTACGTTGCCGACATGTCAACATTTATTCTTTTTGTGTTGTTGTGTCCGCTTTTGTGAGTATTCTGTTCCTTGATAAGGGACATCGCGTGACCTCGTCCGCATCATCGGGCAAGGCCCAGCGCGGCGTTTCGATCGATGATGAAAGGAATGGAATCCATGGCCATCAATCCTCCCATTGACGCCACCCAGACCCCGGCGTGGGTCGCCCTGCAGAAGCACTACGACGAGCTGCAGTCCGAGGGCATCAGCCTCAAGAAGTGGTTCGCCGAGGACAGCGACCGTGTCAAGAAGCTGAGCTTCGACGCCGGCGACCTGCACTTCGACCTGTCCAAGAACCTCATCAAGCCGGAGACCCTCCAGCTGTTCGTCCACCTGGCCCGCGAGGTCAAGCTCGACGAGCGCATCAAGGCCATGTACACCGGCGTGCACATCAACAACACCGAGGACCGCGCCGTGCTGCACACCGCGCTGCGTCGTCCGGTCGAGGACGAGGGCAAGTACATCGTCGACGGTCAGGACACCGTCAAGGACGTGCGTGAGGTCCTCGACAGGATCTACGCCTTCGCCGACGAGGTCCGCTCCGGCAAGTGGACCGGCGTGACCGGCCGCAAGATCGAGACCGTCGTCAACATCGGCATCGGCGGCTCCGACCTGGGTCCCGTCATGGCGTACGAGGCGCTCAAGCCGTACGCGGACGCCGGCATCTCCGCCCGCTACATCTCCAACATCGACCCGAACGACCTGGCCGAGAAGACCAAGGGCCTGGACCCGGAGACCACGCTGTTCATCATCGTCTCCAAGACCTTCACCACCCTGGAGACCCTGACCAACGCCCGTGAGGCCCGCACCTGGCTGCTCGAGGAGCTGGCCGCCAACGGCGCCATCGACTCCAACGACGCCGCCCAGAAGGCCGAGGCCATCAAGAAGCACTTCGTCGCCGTCTCCACCAACCTGGAGAAGGTCGCCGAGTTCGGCATCGACCCGAACAACGCGTTCGGCTTCTGGAACTGGGTCGGCGGCCGCTACTCCGTCGACTCCGCCGTCGGCACCTCCCTCGCCGTCGTCTTCGGCCCGGCCCGCTTCGAGGAGTTCCTGCACGGCTTCCACGAGATCGACGAGTACTTCGCCAACACCCCGTTCGAGAAGAACGTCGTCGTGCTGCTCGGCATCCTCAACGTCTGGTACCGCAACTTCTTCAAGGCCGCCTCGCACGCGGTCCTGCCGTACGACCAGTACCTGCACCGCTTCCCGGCGTACCTGCAGCAGCTGACCATGGAGTCCAACGGCAAGTCCGTGCGTTGGGACGGCACCCCGGTCACCACCGAGACCGGCGAGATCTTCTGGGGCGAGCCGGGCACCAACGGCCAGCACGCCTTCTACCAGCTGATCCACCAGGGCACCCAGCTCATCCCGGCCGACTTCATCGCGTTCGTCAACACCCCGAACCCGACCAAGGACGGCGACCAGGACGTGCACGAGCTGTTCCTCGGCAACTACTTCGCGCAGACCAAGGCGCTCGCGTTCGGCAAGACCGCCGACGAGGTCCGCGCCGAGGGCACCCCGGAGGAGATCGTCCCGGCCCGCGTGTTCACCGGCAACCGCCCGACCACCTCGATCTTCGGCGTGGCCCTGACCCCGTTCGCGCTCGGCGAGCTCATCGCCCTGTACGAGCACATCACCTTCGTCGAGGGCACCGTCTGGGGCCTCGACTCCTACGATCAGTGGGGCGTCGAGCTCGGCAAGCAGCTGGCAAAGCAGATCACCCCGGCCATCTCCAAGGATGACGAGGCCCTGGCCGCCCAGGACGCCTCCACCCAGAGCCTGATCAAGTTCTACCGCGAGAACCGCGAGTTCTGATCTCGATCCTCTGGTCGGCTGACTGGTCGGTCTGCTGACTGACTGAAAGCGCCCGGCACCTTCTCGAAAGGTTGCCGGGCGCTTTTACGTTGCCGGCTGTACGATTGGATGTGGAAAGAGCAAGGAGGCAATCATGGCAATGACGCTTGAACACCAAACCGACTATCCGATGGCCGCGAAGGTCTACTTCACCCGCGACATCAGCCCCGCCGGACTGATCCGCGTCTACGAGGCGCTCGGCGCGCGCCCGCACGGCAAGGTCGCCGTCAAGCTGAGCTCCGGCGAGGGCGGCAACACGCACTACCTGCAGCCGGCTCTCATCAAGGACCTCGTCCAGCGGCTCGATGGCACGATCGTCGAATGCAACACCGCCTACGCCGGCACGCGCGACACATCCGAGCATCACTGGAAGACGATCCGGGAGCACGGGTTCACCGACATCTCCCCCTGCGATATTCAGGACGAGGAAGGCGAGATCGAGATCCCGGTCGAGGGCGGTCGGCGCATCACCGGCGACATCGTCGGATCGCACTTCCCGAACTACGACTACTACGCCGTGCTCTCCCACTTCAAAGGCCATGTGATGGGCGGCTTCGGCGGGGCCCTCAAGAACATCTCGATCGGCATGGCGTCCTCGCGCGGCAAGAAGCGCCTGCACTCCGGACAGGACGAGATCCTCGCCCAGCCGTTCAGCGGCGACCAGGACGCCTTCCTCGAGGCGATGGCCGAGGCCGCGACCGCCGTGTTCAACGCGCTCAAGGGCAACATGCTCTTCATCAACGTGATGAACAACCTGTCGGTCGACTGCGACTGCGACGGGCATCCGAGCGCGCCGGTCATGGCGGACATCGGCATCTGCGCCTCGCTCGACCCGGTGGCCGTCGACCAGGCGTGCGTCGACATGGTCTACGTGTCCGACGACAACAAGGAGCCGCTCATCGAGCGCATCGAATCCCGCCACGGCATCCACATCATCGAGCACGCCGTGGAGATGGGTCTCGGCTCGCGCGACTACCATCTCGTCGATCTCGACGCGCGCTGAGCCGCAAAGTCGTCGAACTCGTCATCCGGCAACAAATCCGGTCTCCGGTCCGGTCGCAATGCCGTCCGGCCGGTGATTACTCATTAGTCGTCATAAGGAGCTTGTCATGCAATCCACTTCATCCACCTCATCCACTCGCACGGTCGCCGGCGTCGCCGCCCGCGCCCTGCCGTCGGTCAAGGTCCAGTCGCTGGCCGCCGTGCTCGCCGTCATCGCGGCCGTCGCCCTACCTCAGATCTTCCATCTGGGCGGCGCCGCGCTAGGCCTCGGCCCGGCCCTCGGCCAGACGCTGCTGCCGATGCATCTGCCCGTGCTGTTGGTCGGCCTGCTTGCCGGCCCGTACGCCGGCGTCGCCACCGGTGCGCTCGCGCCCGTCGTGAGCTTTGCGCTCACCGGCATGCCGATGGCGCCGATGGTCCCGTTCATGGTCATCGAACTCGCCTCCTACGGTCTGGTCGCCGGGTTGCTGCGCGGGGTGAACCTGCCGTCCTCCCTGCCCTCGCCGATCGAATGGCTTGTTAAGCTGCTCGGCGCGCAGATCGCCGGCCGAGTGATCGACGCGCTCGCCATCGGCGTGGCCGTCGCCCTCCTCGGCAACACGACCATGACCGTCGCGTCCGTGTGGGCCGCGGTTCTCACCGGTCTGCCGGGCCTCGTGCTGCAGTGGATCGCGATCCCCGCGATCATGTTCGCCGTGGATAAGGCGAGTCGGCGCCGCGACTAGCCCCTATTAGGACCGAATTGAGGGCGCCGGCATATCGTCGTCGCATTTCCTAGGCACTTTTTCCGTTTCCTAGGCAGGTATCCCTGTGAAGGTGGTTCGAGAACCCTTGGAATTACAAGCTTTTGGCATCGTCTTTCGCCGGAAAGGTGCCTAAGAAGCGAAAAATGTGCCTAGGAATTGCAGGAGGAAGGGAGAAAAACATGCCGGCTGATGTGGAACGTGCGAAGGAAGTGCTGCTGGCCGACCCCGCGGTCGGCTGTGTGGCCTGCCGTGGCGACGAGCGCGCTGATGCGCGCGACGATGGCCATGGCGAATCCGACGAGATCCTCACCGGATTCGGCCGCGGCGTGCGCCCGCTGCTCCAATGGCTGGCGGAAGGGCGCAGCCTCGTCGGCTATTCGGCGGCCGACCGCGTGGTCGGCAAGGGCGCGGCCCTGCTGTACGCACGTCTCGGCGTCGTCGCCGTGTACGCCGAGACGATGAGCGAGGCCGGACTGGCGACGTTGCGTACGCAGGGCATCGCCGCCTCCTACGGCACCCTCGTGCCGGTGATCCTCAACCGCGCACGCACCGGCGTCTGCCCGATCGAGCGGTCGGTGACCTCGATCAGCGATCCGCTCGCCGCCGAACCGGCCATCCGCGCCGCGGTCGCCCGCCTGATGGCGGCGTGATGATCCCACGTGGGCTGCGCGGAGTGGCTGCGCGGAGCCCACGTGCCGGTCACACCACCTGGAACAGCAGGCACTTGAGATAGTCGGTCTCGGGAATGCCCCAGACGATCGGATGATCCGGCGCCTGCTGGCGTTCCTCGATCTGACGCAGACGCACGCCGGCGTCCTGCGCGGCCTCGGCGAGCATGCGCTTGAAATGCTCATGATCCATGAAATGCGAGCACGAGCAGGTCGCCAGATAGCCGCCGCGAGGCAGGATACGCATCGCCCGGTAGTTGATCTCCCGATAGCCGCGTGCGGCCGAGCCGATCGTGCTGCGGCTCTTGGTGAACGCCGGCGGATCGAGGATGATGAAATCGAATCGCTCGGGATTGTGCGTGCGCTCCAGCTCGGGCAGCAGATCGAAGATGTTCGCGACGGTGAAGTCCATGCGGCCCTCGACATCCGGCCCGTTGAGACGCGCGTTCTCCCTCGCCATGTCGATGGCGGTTTCGGACACGTCGACCGCACGTACGAACTGCGCGCCGCCGAGGGCCGCGTTGAGGGCAAAGGAGCCGGTGTGCGTGCAGCAGTCGAGCACACGCCGCCCCCGGGCAAGTCGTGCCACGGCACGGCGGTTGTACTTCTGATCGAGGAAGAACCCCGTCTTCTGGCCGTTCGCGAAGTCGACGTGATACCTGACGCCGTTTTCGGTGATGTCGGTGAGGCTCGGGCCGAAATCGGATGCGCCCGAGTCCGACCACCAGCCGGTTGTCTGCTCCAGTCCCTCCAGCGCGCGCGTGGCTACGTCGTTGCGCTCGTAGATGCCGCGCAACGACACCCCGTCCTCGGCGAAGACCCTGAGCAGCGCCGGGAAGATCACCGGCTTGAGGCGCTCCATGCCGGCCGACAGGGTCTGCGTGACAAGCATGTCGTTGAACCGGTCGACGATCAGCCCGGGGAATTCGTCGGCCTCGGAGAAGATCACACGGCAGGCGGACGCGTCGTCGCCCATCACGGTTTTGCGATACTCCCACGCCCAGCGGATCTTGCGCTCCCAGAACGCCGGCGAGAAGTCGTCGTTGGCATTGCGTGTCACCAGACGCACGCGGATGCGGCTGTGACGCGACAGCAGGCCGGTGCCCAGATAGGCGCCCTTGAGGTTCGCGACGTCGACGATCGAGCCGTCCGGCAGATCGTCGAGCGGGATGATCTCATCCTCGGTCCGGGGCGCGTTGAGCAGCTCCTTGCGACGACGGCGCTCGCGGAAGTCACCGCGTTTCGGACGGGCGGAGTCGGAATCGCCTTCGGTCTTGGCAGGTCCGTTGCCGCCGCCGTTCGCATCGGCCTCTTCCCATGCGCCGGGTTTGAGCGATCCGTTGTTGTCCCAAGCCTCACCCGACGGCAGTGCGAACCGCCTGATCTCGCCCTCGTATACCCATGGATGCCCGCTTTCGAGCGCGCGTGCGCCCTTCTCGGTGATCACGGCTCGTGGATATGCTCTGTTCGTTTTCATGGCGCTGCCGTCCTGTCCTGTTGTGCTGTATTCTTTTTCGGTTCTTCTTCGGGTGAAGCCCGTGCCGTGCCCCGTGTTGCGCCGTGGGCGAATCGCGGATGATTCAGTGCGTCAGCACGGGGATTCTGGTGTTCGGCGAGAGCGGGCCGGTCGGGAGGAATCCGGATGCGGGGATCCGCATCAGATTGCGGTCGCGCGTGCCCATCGGATAGTCGGCGTACGCGCAGATGCGATGCTGCCCGTAGCCGACGCGATAGCGGTCGTTGTCGGCCGTGGCTTCGACGCTCGGGTCGCCGTAGCCGAACCACATCTCCAGGAACGTGCGTTCGCGTATCGACGGCACGTCGAATTCGAGTTCGGGCGATGTCTCGGGATGCTGCTCCAGCTGGTCGCTCGCCCGATCCATCTGTTCGCGGATGGACTGCCAGTCCATCTTGTCCCATTCGAGGCGGTTGTACTCCTCGTGGCGACTCGGCCAGAAATCGTCGTCGAACGCGCCTTCATACGGTTCGCTCGCCTGCGGCAACTCGAGCCGCCCGAGCGGGACGGCCCTCCACATCGCCTGCGAACCGATCTCGTTGTTGGCCGTCAAGGAAAACGCGCCCATGATGAAACCCTCCACCACCCTGATGCCGTTACGATCGCGCACGCTCAGTTACGCGCGCGACGCGCCGTCCCGCGACGGCGAATTGCCTGTGTTTGCTATTCGGTATGTGACTTCGATAAGTCCGATATGTGGACAGATGAAATCGCCATACGATGATAGGGGCGGTTGCGCCGGCCGGCCGTCGCCGTCCGGCTCGTGGAAAGGGCCTGTCCGACTCGTGAATACTCGTGAGCCATGCGTGCGCGACGACGGGGCGCGGTGGCGTCGCCGTGGTGTCCCTGTGGCGTCGTACACTGGTCGATTGCTGTGTCGTGAGACGGGTCACCGCATAAACCCGTCCCGCTTCAGAAAGTCCAGCCGGGCCGCCGCAAGGCGCGACTCCCGGCGGATTGGCACCCCTTCGCCGGCGAACCGGCGGGGGAACGAATCGGCGTGCGCGGAGCCGTCGGGCGGGATGCCCGTGAAACGGCCGTGAAACGCGCGCCCCAACCGGTGGCCGATATGCGGCGGCACCTAAGGAACATCATGGTTAACGCTATCGAGGCTTTCGACGCCAAGCACATGAAGCCGGCCGAGGAGATCCCGACCTTCCGTCCGGGCGACACCGTCGACGTGAACGTCAAGATCAAGGAAGGCAACAACTCCCGTATCCAGACCTTCACCGGCGTGGTCATCGCCCGTAAGGGCGCCGGCGTGCGCGAGACCTTCATCGTCCGCAAGGTCAGCTTCGGCACCGGTGTCGAGCGTCGCTTCCCGCTGCACTCCCCGTCCATCGACTCCATCAAGGTCGTGCGTCTGGGCCGTGTCCGTCGCGCCAAGCTGTACTACCTGCGCGCCCTGCGCGGCAAGGCCGCTCGTATCGTCGAGCGTCGCGCCAAGTGACGTCATCTCTGACGCCTGCGCGGAAAGCGTGAAATTCGGCCCGGAAACCCGTTGGTTCCGGGCCGTTTCCATACCCGCGCACTATGATGGCCCAAGCACCGCCGACTAGGACATCAGGGCGGACATATCAGGAAGGCAAGCATGGCATCGAACGAATCCGATGAGCGCGACCGCAACACGTTCGACGTGGCCAATCACGGCGTCGACCCATCCGATGTGCCGGTGACCGCCGAGGTCGTGGGCGTCAGCGAACAGCCGGTCGATGCGCGCGTCGGCCATGCCGGTCATGCCGGTCATGCCGGCCGCGGGGGCTTCCGCGGAAACGCCGACGCCGAAGACGATGGCGACGGCCGGTTCTCCTGGCGCGACACGCTCATCTGGTGCGGCATCCCGATCCTCATCGTCATCCTGATCCGCGTCCTGCT
The DNA here is from genome assembly GCF_008698235.1 of Bifidobacterium rousetti. GTDB lineage: Bacteria > Actinomycetota > Actinomycetes > Actinomycetales > Bifidobacteriaceae > Bifidobacterium > Bifidobacterium rousetti. The sequence continues at coordinate 50,108 of NZ_PEBH01000011.1, read as the reverse complement.
CGTCGGCTTCTACGAGATCCCGTCGCGCTCGATGGAAAGCACGATCGAACCCGGCGACCGCGTCGTCACGTCGAAGCTCTCGCCGCGCGTCATCGGCCTCGAACGCGGGGACGTCGTCGTCTTCCATGATCCCGCCGATTGGCTCGCCGGCGAACAGTCGTCCAGCCCGCTGGCCGGCGACTACCTCATCAAACGCGTCATCGGCCTGCCTGGCGACACCGTCGAATGCGGGGGCGCCGGCCAGCCGATCAAGGTCAACGGCGTGGCCGTCGACGAAAGCGCGTACCTCAAGGCCGGGGTCGACCCCAGCGCCTTCCCGTTCAGCGTGACGGTCAGCGCGAACCACATCTTCGTCATGGGCGACAACCGCGCCAACTCCGCCGACTCCCGCTACCATCAGGACGATGGCGACCACGGCCTCGTGCCGGTCGACGACGTCGTCGGCGTCGGCATCGCCCGATACTGGCCCGTGAGCCGCATCAGCGGGCTCGACGCCCACCACGAGGTCTTCGCCTCCGTACCCGACGCGGGTGTTTCGGGCAGTGCGGGCGACGCCGCATGATCACCCCCACGCTCGATCTGGAACGCGACCTCGCCGCGCGAGGATACGACCTGATCTGCGGCTTCGACGAGGTCGGCCGCGGCGCGCTCGCCGGCCCGGTCATGGTCGGCTGCGCCGCGATCTGGGCGCGCGATCTCGGGGGCGATGCCGGCGGGCCGTTGGAGGTCCCGGCGGGCGTCGCCGACTCGAAGCTGCTGACCGAGCATCGCCGCGAGGCCATCTACGACGAGCTGACCGACTGGGCCGCCGCCTACGCGGTCGGTTCGGCGTCCAACGCAGAGATCGACGAGTGGGGCATCACCTACGCGCTCGGCGTCGCCGCCCTGCGCGCGCTGGCCGAAGTCGAACGCAAACTGGGACTCGGCGATTCCGCGACCGGCGCCGCGTCTCCCCATCCTGTCCGCGTCGGCGCGATCCTCGACGGCCCGAGCGACTACATCACCAAGGCGCTCGACACCTTCGACGCCCCCGAGGTCCCGATCCCCGCCCGCGTGACCACCAAGGTCAAGGGAGACCGCCACTGCGCCGTCGTCGCCACCGCGGCCGTGATCGCCAAGGTCACTCGAGACCATCTCATGGTTGAACTCGCCGAATCCGACCCCAAGTACGAATCTTACGAATGGGAGCACAACAAGGGCTACGGCACCCAGGCCCACCGCGACGCCATCGCCCAACACGGCCCCAGCGACCTTCATCGCCTCTCCTGGAAACTTACATGAAAACGGAGCGGGGAGGCGGAATCCGCTGGTCGCGACCGTAGGCTTGGCCGAGCGGCCTTGAGCGTGTCGCGACCAGCGGATTCCGCCTCCCCGCGGCCCACGCCGGAACTCAGAGGATCGAACATTCTCCGCTGTTACCTGTGAGCGCTCACTGTGTCGGACGGGCGTTCGCGATAAGCTGGAGCCCTAAGTGCCGTCAGTGCAATGCCGCGCGGAAGGAGAAGAGGTATGGTTTCCAGCCGCAACACGAACAAACGTCCCTCGATGTTCGAGGTCGCCAAGCTCGCGGGGGTCAGTCATCAGACCGTTTCGCGCGTCATCAACAATTCGCCGGACGTCTCCGAGACGACGCGCGCCCGCGTCAAGGCCGCGATCCGCGAGCTCGGCTACCGTCCGTCGAACTCCGCGCGCGCCCTCGCCTCCAGCCGTTCGCGCACGATCGGCCTGATCGCAGGCGGCCTCAAGTTCTACGGCCCGATCTCCGCGATCTCGTCGATCGAGTCGATCGCCCGCAGCCACGGCCTGTTCATGAGCGTGATGATGGTGCATGAGGCGCTGTGCACGCAGAAGGAGTTCGACAACCTCGTCGACACGTTCAACGAGCAGAACGTCGACGCGTTCATCTTCCTGACGCCGACCGACGTGATGCTCGACGTCGCCTGCCGCGCCCGCGTCGACCAGCCGCGCGTCATCGTCACGTCGACCCATGGCGGGATGAGCATGCGCGAGGCGCGTTCGCTGATCCCGGACGACGGTCTGACGCGCACGTCGTTCGTCGGCATCGACCAGTGGGGTGCGATGGCGGACGTGATGCGTCTGGTCAAGTCGGCCGGTCATCGCCGCGTGCTGTATCTGGCCGGCCCGTCGGAATGGCGCGACGCCGCGACGCGGCTGGTCGCGTGGGAGACGCTGTCCGCGGAGGCATCGATCCAGACGCAGGTGATGCGCTGCACGACGTGGGAGTCGGGCGAAGCGTACGCGAAGATGAACCGTCTGATCGACACGGCCGGTGTGACGGGCGCGAAGCTGCCGACGGCGGTCATCACCGCGAACGACAGCCAGGCGGTGGGTGTGGCGCGCGCGCTGCACGAGCACAGCCTGCGCATCCCGCAGGACGTGAGCCTCGTCGGCTTCGACGACATGACCGCGATGGACAACATGTATCCGCCGCTGACGACGGTCCGCCCCGATTTCGAGGGGCTCGGCACGGCGGCGATGCGCGAGACGCTGCGGTTGCTGGGGGAGGGGTCGTCGCCCCAGCTGCCGAATTCGCAGCATGGCGTCGGACTGGTGCCGGCGTCGGTGCGCGACCGCACCTCGCTCGGTCCGGTGCCGCCGCGTGTGGTGTGAGATGTCGGGAGTGCGGTGTCGCGTGGAATCGGCGGTATAAGGCCGGATTGTGACCTGTTATCAAACCGTTATCAAGCGTGACACGTCGGGGTTGTGTTCGCCCGGCTCAATCTGTACAATGGAGCACGGAAATTGTGAGCGTTAACAGCACGCCCGACGAGGGGTGGTTGACAACGTTCGCGGGACGACGATCGGGCGGTGATGGCCGGCCGATCAGTGAGGAGTCACACATACTATGGCAGCTACGAATGATTCGGAGCAGGTCGCCGCGATCGCCGAGAAGATCCGCGCCGGCAAGACCTCGCTGGGCATCGAATTCGGTTCCACCCGCATCAAGGCCGTCCTGATCGACGACACCTACAAGACCATCGCCTCCGGCGACTACGGCTGGGCCTCCCATCTGGAGGACGGCCTGTGGAGCTACTCCAAGGAGGAAATCTGGAAGGGCCTGCAGTCGGCCTACGCGTCCATGGCCAACGACGTCGAGACCGCGTACGGCGAGAAGCTCACCCACATTGGCCACATCGGTTTCTCCGCGATGATGCACGGCTACCTCGCCTTCGACGAGAACGGCGAGCTGCTCGTGCCGTTCCGCACCTGGCAGAACACCAACACCTCCGAGGCGCACGAGAAGCTCTCCCAGCTGTTCCAGTACAACATCCCCGAGCGCTGGTCCATCGCCCACCTCTACCAGGCGGTCCTCAACAAGGAGGAGCACGTCTCCAAGGTCGCGTACTTCACCACGCTCGCCGGCTACGTCCACTGGAAGCTCACCGGACGCAAGGTGCTCGGCGTCGGCGACGCCTCCGGCATGTTCCCGATCGACCCGACCACCCACACCTACGAGACCGAGTTCATCAAGCAGTTCGACGCCCTGCCCGAGGTCGCCGTCCAGCCGTGGAAGCTCGAGGACCTGCTGCCCGAGCCGCTCGTCGCCGGCACCCCGGCCGGTGAGCTGACCGCCGAAGGCGCCAAGCTCCTCGACCCGTCCGGCACGCTCCAGCCCGGCATCGTGCTTGCCCCGCCGGAGGGTGACGCCGGCACCGGCATGGTCGCCACCAACTCCGTGCGCGTGCGCACCGGCAACGTCTCCGCCGGCACCTCGATCTTCGCGATGGTCGTGCTCGAGCACAAGCTCAAGGCCCTGCACCCGGAAGTCGACCTCGTCACCACCCCGGCCGGCGACCTCGCGGGCATGAGCCACGCCAACAACTTCACCTCCGACTTGAACGCGTGGGTCGGCCTGTTCGGCCAGTTCGCCAAGGCGATCGGCCAGCCGGTCGACGCCGGCACGCTCTACGGCACGCTGTTCCGCTCGGCCATCGCCGATGACGTCGACTCCAACTGCGGAGGCCTGATCAACTACCCGTTCCGCTCCGGCGAGTTCCTGGCCGGCCTGCCCGAAGGCCGCCCGCTGTTCGCCCGCAGCCCCGAGGCCAACATGACCCTCGGCAACTTCATGCGCGCCCAGCTGTTCTCCGCGTTCTCCCCGGTCAAGATCGGCATGGACGTCATGACCAAGCAGGAGCACGTCCAGATCGACTCCCTCGTCGGCCACGGTGGCATCTTCACCACGCCGAAGGTCGCGCAGAAGATCCTCGCCGCCGCGTTCAACACCCCGATCAAGGTGATGTCCACCGCGGCCGAGGGCGGCGCCTGGGGCATGGCCGTGCTCGCCGACTACCTGTGGAACACCAACGAGGACCACACCAACCTCGCCGACTACCTCGACGGCCGCGTGTTCAAGGACGCGCAGTCCACCACCGAAGAGCCCTACGCCGGCGATGTCGTCGGATTCGAGGACTTCTTCGCCCGCTTCTCGAAGGGCCTGCCCATCGAGCACACCGCGATCGAGACCATCGATCTCGAAGACAAGTAATCCCTCCCTTCTCTGGCCCCCTCTGATGGGACGTTGCCGTGAAGCAAGCAGCAGAGCTGTTTGTAGGCAACGTGCGAGCCGACAGGCGAGCCTGAAGGCGGTCGGGGGCTCGGCCGGCTTCCGTCTTGGCCCCCTCTGACGAGGGGGCTGTCAGCCGGAGGCTGACTGGGGGAGAGACCCGAACGGTATTTGCAATCAAATCGTCAATCCATCACTAGTGGAAAGGAAACCCAAATTATGGCTACTTTGGCTGATTATGGTCCTGAGGTGCGTGCCGAGGTCAAGCAGGTGCGCGAGGTGGTCTCGAACCTGCACCAGCAGCTGATCAAGTGGAACCTGGTCGTGTGGACGGCGGGCAACGTGTCGCAGCGTCTGCACACGGCGGACCTGTTCGTGATCAAGCCGTCGGGCGTGCGTTACGAGAACCTGACGCCGAACTCGATGGTCGTTGTCGATCTCGACGGCAACGTGGTGGACGGCACCGAGGCGCCGAGCTCGGATACGGCGTCGCACGCGTACATCTACCGCAACATGCCTGACGTGTACGGTGTGGTGCACACGCACTCCACCTACGCCACGGCGTGGGCGGCGACGGGTCAGAACATCCCGTGCGGTCTGACGATGATGGGTGACGAGTTCGGCGGCCCGGTGCCGGTGGGCCCGTTCCGTCTGATCGGCTCGGAGGCGATCGGCGAGGGCGTGGTGGAGACGCTGAAGAAGTACCCGAAGTCGCCGGCGGTGCTGATGCAGAACCACGGTCCCTTCACCATTGGCAAGGATGCTGAGGGCGCGGTGAAGGCCGCCGCCATGACCGAGGAGGTGGCGCACACGATGTGGGCCGCCCGTCAGCTGGGTGAGATCATCGAGATCGACCAGGCCGACATCGACAAGCTGAACGACCGCTACCAGAACGTCTACGGCCAGCACTGATCCGATGGTGCGCCTCCCGCGCTGAGCCGTCAAGCGGACAGTCCGGTGGACTGTCCGTAGGCGAAGTGAGCGGTCGTTAAGACCGCGAAGGCTGTGCGTCAGCACAGCGCCGAGACTCGACGTACCTTCGTACGCCTTCGTCTCCCGCGCCTTGGATTCGCACGCATCGGACCACCGCCGGCTACGCCAGCACTGACTTGGCGGAGTGTCCGCGGCGTTGCTCCTCGGTCGACGTGCCTTCGCACGCCTTCCCTCGGTGCGCCTTGCGGACACACACGCCAAGCCGTCGCTGACGCGCTGACTGCGCCAGCAGCACTGAGGGCTTTCCTTCGGCCCCCTCTGACGGGGGGGGGCTCCCGCGGAAGCGGGTGGGGGAGAGACCCATCGATCAACAAACAAAACGACTTTTGGTCCGACTGCGAAGTCGGACCAAAACGTGATCCAATCCATCACAACGAAGTAAAGGAAGTAACCCATGGTTATGGAGAACCCGTTCGAGGGCAAGGAAATCTGGTTCGGCGTCGGCTCGCAGGACCTGTACGGTGAGGAGGCCCTGCGTCAGGTCGCCATCCACTCCGCCGAAATGGTCGACTACCTCAACAACACCGGCAAGATCCCGGCGAAGATCGTCCTCAAGCCCACCCTGAAGTCCTCCGACGGCGTCAAGGAGTTCATGGTCGAGGCGTCCGCCAACCCGAACGTCATCGGCGTGATCACCTGGTGCCACACCTTCTCCCCGGCCAAGATGTGGATCCGCGGCCTCGAAGTGCTGACCAAGCCGCTGCTGCAGCTGGCCACCCAGCACCACAAGGAGATCCCGTGGGAGACCATCGACATGGACTTCATGAACCTGAACCAGGCCGCCCACGGCGACCGTGAGTTCGGTTACATCGTCTCCCGTCTCGGCATCAAGCGCAAGATCGTCGTCGGCCACTACACCGACCCGGAGGTCGCCGAGAAGGTCGGCACCTGGGCCCGCGCCTGCGCCGGCTGGGACGCCTCCAACAACATGAAGGTCATGCGCTGGGGCGACAACATGCGCAACGTCGCCGTCACCGAGGGCGACAAGACCGAGGCCGAGCGCGTCTTCGGCGCCTCCATCAACACTTGGGCCGTCAACGAGCTCGTCGCCGCGTACGAGGCCGTCAAGGACGATCAGGTCAAGGAGATCATCGAGGACTACAAGGCCAAGTACGACGTCGACCCGGCCCTGCTCGACGCCAAGTACGACTCCCTGTACATCGCCGCCAAGGAAGAGGCCGCGATGGTCAACATGATGCGCGCCAACGGCTGCACCGCCGGCGTCGACAACTTCGAGGACCTCGGCGCCCTCCCGCAGCTGCCGGGCGTCGGCCCGCAGCGCTTCCCGTCCGAGTACGGCTGGGGCTTCTCCGCCGAAGGCGACTGGAAGACCGCCGTCCTCGTGCGCATCGGCGCCGTCATGGGCTACGGCCTTGAGGGTGGCGCCTCCCTCATGGAGGACTACTCCTACAACTTCACCGAGGGCGACGAGCTCGACATGGGCTCCCACATGCTCGAGGTCTCCCCGTCCATCGGCACCATCGCCAAGCCGAAGCTCGAGATCCACCCGCTCGGCATCGGCGGCAAGGCCGACCCGGTCCGCCTCGTCTTCTCCGGCAAGCCGAAGAAGGACGCGGTCGTCGTCTCCATGTCCGACGTGCGCGAGCGCTTCCGCCTGCTCATGGACGTCGTCGACGTCGTCGAGCCGCAGGGTTCCCTCAAGGAGCTTCCGTGCGCCCGCGCCGTCTGGCAGGCCAAGCCGGACCTGAAGACCGCCGTCCAGTGCTGGATCACCGCCGGCGGCTCCCACCACACCTGCATGACCACCTCCGTCGGTCGTGAGGCTTGGGAGGACTTCGCCCGCATCGCCGGTGTCGAGCTCGCCGTCATCGACGAGAACACCACCGCCCGCCAGTTCGAGAAGGAGCTGGAGCTGTCCGAGATGGTCCACCGTCTCGACAACCGTCACTGATCGGCTGACCTGTTAGTAACCACGTGAAGGGCCCGATTCCCCATCAGGGGAGTCGGGCCCTTCACGGTTTTCGGCCCCGGCGCGCTCAGCGCTTGCCGGCGTAGAGGTCGTGTTCGATGACGTCGGCGAAGACGCGGTTGACGGCCGGGCGCACCACCTTGAGCGAGGGGGTCAGGCACTTGTTCTCCTGCGTCAGTTGCGTGTCGAGGACCACGAACTTGCGCACGGACTCGGCGCGCGAGACCGTCGCGTTGGCCTTGTCGACGTAGCGCTGGATCTCGTCGTGGACGGCCGCGTTCGTCGCGAGGCGGTCGATCGGGGTGTCGATCGACAGGCCGTGTGCGGGCAGCCACAGGGCCAGCGCCTCCGGGTCGAGCGTCACCAGCGCGCCGATGAACGGGCGCTGGTCGCCGACCACCACCGCGTGTTCGACGATCGGGCACTTGGCGATCTCCTCCTCCAGCGGGATCGGGGAGACGTTCTTGCCGCCGGCCGTGATGATGATGTCCTTCTTGCGGCCGGTGATCGCGATGCGGCCCTCGTCGTCGATCGACGCGAGGTCGCCGGTCTTCAGCCAGCCGTCGGACGTGAACGCCTCGGCGGTCTTGTCGGGCAGGTTGTGGTAGCCGCGGAACACGTTCGGGCCCTTGACCTGCAGCTCGCCGTCCTCGGCGATGCGCACCGAGGAACCGGGCGCGGGCTGGCCGACCGTGCCGATCACGTTGTCGTCGACGCGCGTGGCGGCGAACGGCGCGGCCGTCTCCGTCATGCCGTAGCCCTGGATCATCGGCAGGCCGATGCCGTTGTAGAAGTGCGCGAGATCGAGCGAGAGCGGCGCGCCGCCGCACGCCACGTACTTGATCTTCGGGCCGAGCGCGCCGCGCACCGTGCGGTAGACGAGCGCCTCGTAGCGCGCGTGGTCGGCGATCTCGCGCAGCGTGTGCTTCTCGCCGGTCTGCTCCTCGCGGCTCCACGCGATCGCCGCGTCCGCCGCCTTGAGGAACAGGCGGCCCTTCCAGCCTGCGCCCGCCTTGTGCGAGGCCGCGTTGTACACCTTCTCGAACACGCGCGGCACGCCGAGGAGGTACGTCGGCTCGAACGAGCGCAGATCCGGCAGCAGGGACTTCGTGTCCGGCAGGTAGCCGACCACGCCGTCGTCGGAGGCGATCGACGCGTACTGGATGAACCGGGCGAAGCAGTGGGCGAGCGGCAGGAACAGCAGTAGGCGCGGATGATCGTCGAGGACCATCTCGTGCAGGGCCTCGCTCGCGGCGAGCGTGATCGACACGAAGTTGCGGTGCGTGAGCTCAACGCCCTTCGGCGCGCCGGTCGAACCGGACGTGTAGACGATCGTCGCGAGATCGTCGATCTTCACCGAGGCGATGCGCTCGTCCAGCTCCTCGTCCGACACCGTGACGCCGAGACCCTCCAGCGCGCCCAGCGCGTTGCCCTCGATCATGAGGATCTGCTTCAGGGCCGGGCAACGGTCCTTGACCGAGTCGAGGCGGTCGAAGCGCTCGCGGTCGTCGGCGAACGCGAGCTTCACGTCGGAGTCGTTCATGATGCGCTCGGCCTGCGCGGCGGAGTCGGTGTCGTAGATCGGCACGCTGACCGCGCCGATCGCGGCGATCGCGAAGTCGAGCACGCCCCATTCGAGACGGGTCGAGGAGAAGATCGTCACGGCGTCGCCCTTGCTGATGCCGAGGGCGATCAGGCCGCGCGCCGCGGAGACGACCATGCGGTGGAAGTCGCCGGTGGTGATGTTCTGCCAGCGGCCGGGGCCGAGCTTCTTCTCGGCGATGACCGTGTCCTCGCCGGTGCGCTCGAGGCGTGCGGTGAGCAGGGAGTAGATGGTCTGGTCGTCCTTGAGCTCGATCGACGAGCCGGGGGTGGTGTATTCGGTGAGCATTGCGGGTTCCACGTTCCTTACGTACGTTCGGCGGCGGGGATGGTCGCGCGTCCGCGTGCCCGGCGCCAGCGATGTGGTCCTACGTGGTCCTGCGGTCGAACGTTGACGCTCCCCGTCATGTTGTCAACGAGGTTACGCGCCCGTAGGTTGCGCCGTATTGTGCGCAATGCCACAACCCGCGGCCCCGCTTTTGTGCGAAGCCACAACGGGTCACAACGGGCCACAACGGGCCGGTTTGCCGCCGGCTTACTGGGCCATCACCGTTTCGGCCTGCATCAGGTGGACGTTGGCGCGCATGAGGCGGGCGTCCTCGCGGGTGATCTCCTGGTTTTCGAGCATCTCGCGGATCGTGTCGAGCTCCATGCGCATCGCGTCGGCGCGCACGGCCTCGACCTGTGATTCGTCCGCGATCGGGATCGCCGACATGGATGTGTCCAGGATCTGGTTGAGGCCCTTGCGGTATTCGATGAGCAGCTCCGCGACCAGCTCGGCGTCGTAGACGTGGTCGAGCATGAGATCCTGCAGCTTCTCCATGACATCGTTGTACAGCGGCACCTGCACCGCGCGGATCGCGCGCGTGCGCTCTGCCTCGAGGCCGGGCGTGCGCCGGGCCACGCCCTCCCAGAAGCGACGGATCACCGGCATGAACCGGCGGCGCAGCTTCGCGAGGCGGAACGACAGGCCGTGGCGCACCGTGCGCTCGCCGTCGCCGGGCTCCAGCCGCTCCAGCACCCCCTCGATGTGCTCGAGCAGGTACCGGGCGCCCTCGAGCTGCGTGCGCGTCTCCTCGTCCGGGTCGACGATGTTCTGACGCGCCTTGATCGATTTGAGCAGCCAGTCGCGCTCCCATTCGAGCGTGCGCACGCGCAGCTCGTTGGCCTCGCGCGGCGAGGACGAGGGGATATTCGCCTCCACGCGTTCGATGCGGTCGTTGTAGCTCTTGAGCACGCGCGTGACGGCCGTGTGCGTCTCGGGCGTCTCCCCGTCGACGATCTTCGCGATCGTGCGGCGCAGCATCTCGATGTCGCGTCTCGCCCACTCCTCCTTCGACGTGTCCGCGGGCTTGGGGGAGAGCAACGGCAGCATGATGTTCGAGATGAGGATCGACAGGACGATGTAGCCCGAGACGATGAACAGAATGATGTTGCGCACCGGCACCGACGCGCCGTCATCAACCGAATACGGCAGCGAGAACGCCATCGCCAGCGAGATCGCGCCCTTCGGGCCGCCGAAGGTCATCACCACGGCCGAATGCCAGCGTTCCGACGTCATCTTGCGGCGCAGCCCGGTGGCGAGGTCCTTCGCCCAGCGCAGGGTCGCCACGCACCAGAAGAAGCGCAGCAGCAGCGTGAGCACGGTCAGCAGCAGCACGAGCCCGATCATCGCCCACAGGTTGACGCGCGGATCGTCCCAGATCGTGCGCATCGCGATCGGCAGTTCGATGCCGAGCAGCACGAACACCATGCCGTTGAGCGTGAAGTCGACGAAATGCCACACCGAGTTCGATACGAGGTTGACGCGCGCCACGTCGCCGCCGACGCCGGTGCGCGGGAACGTGATCACTACGCCGCACGCGACCACGGCCAGCAGGCCGGAGATGCCGACGTGCTCCGAGATCAGGTACACGCCGAACGGCAGGAAGCACTCCATGAGCATGCGCGTGGTGACGTCCTCGAGGTTGTGGCGGCGCAGGGTCAGGACCATGCGGTCGAACAGCCATCCGACCACGGCGCCGATCAGCGTGCCGAGCACGAAGCTCAGCAGCACCTGCCAGCCGAAGCCGACCGGCGAGAACTTGCCGGTGGCCAGTGCGACGAGCATCGTCTGGAAGCCGACGAGGCTGACCGGGTCGTTGAGCAGGCTCTCGCTCTGCAGCACCGACTGCTGGCGGGGGGTGAGCTTGACGACGCCGCCCAGCTGCGCGACCGACACCGCGTCGGTGGGGCTGATGACCGCGCCCATCGCGACGGCCGCCATCATCGGGATGGCCGGCCAGATCGCGTGCAGGGCGACGCCGCTGAGCGCCATCGTCACCAGCACGAGGCCGACCGCGAGCGACATCGACAGGTTGAGGTCCTTGCCGAGGGCCTCGCGGTCGATGTTGCGCGCCTCGAGATAGAACAGCGGGACGATGAACAGCAGCATGAACATGTCCGGCTCGAACTGGATGTTCTGCAGCGCGGGCGTGAAGTACCACGCGATGCCGAAGGCTATCTGGATGAGCGGTGTCGAGATCTTGGGCAGGAAGCGGCTGAGGAACGAGGAGATCAGAATCGCGAAGAGGATTTCCGTGACGAGTATCGCGTCCGCCATCGTTCCATGTGCTCCTTTGTGGGGCCGCACGGTTCGCGCGCGTCGTCCGCGGTCCGCCGGGAATCGGCGTCCGGTCGCGCGTTGACGGGCGGATGACGGGGAACGGATGTCCCCAATCGTCCCATCGCCATCCCCGAAGTGGGCCCCATACGGGCATGGACCCGCTTTCATGATATTGACGGAGCGTGCACCGGCGGGCGCCCACTAACGGAACGCATACGCATATGAGGGTGTGTTCCTTATGGTTTCCTAACATATGGCGATATATGACGTTCGCTGCAGGCGCATCTGGCGTGTACCCCCGCTTTTCGGTACGGTGGGAAGGATTTGACACGCGAAGGGAAGCATTCATGTTCGATAAACGACTGTTCCAACTGGCGCCCGGCATCGGCCGGCTCGTGGCGGGCAAGATCGCGTGCCTGTGGGTGGCGCTGCTCGCCAACATCGGGTTCATGGTCGCGCTCGTCGCGCTGCTCGGCAACCTGCTTGCGGCCGTGGGCGTCGGGTCGGGCCACGCCGACAGGCCGATGGCCGGCGACCTCCTCGTCTACCTCGCGATGATCGCCGTGTGCGCGATCATCCGATTCTGGATGACCACGCTCGCCGCACGACTCGGCACCGAGGCCTCCGAGCGCGTCAAGCTCGCGCTGCGCGAGAAGCTGTACCGCAAGATGCTCGCGCTCGGCCCCTCCTACCGTTCCCGCGTGAAGACCGCCGACGTCGTCCAATCCGCCGGCGAGGGCATCGAGCAGATCCAGACCTTCTTCGAACTGTTCCTGCCGCAACTGTTCTACGCGGTGATCGCGCCGCTCACGCTGTTCCTTGTGATCGCCCCGATCAACCTGCCGACCTCGCTCACCCTGCTCGTCTGCGCGCCGCTCATCGTCGTGATCGTCGGCATGGTCGCGATGAGCGCCGCCCGCGTGTTTAAGAAGTACTGGGGACGCTACACCGACATGGGCGCCGCCTTCCTCGACGACCTGCAGGGCCTCGAGACCCTGAAGGCGTTCGACGCCGACGAGCGTGCCGCCCGCGAGATGGACGAGAAGGCCGAGAACTTCCGCGTGATGACGATGCGCGTGCTCCAGATCCAGCTGCGTTCCCTGTCCGCGATGGACATCGTCGCGTACGGCGGCACCGCGGCCGGCATCGGCGTCGCGCTGTGGCAGTATGCCTCCGGGCTCGCCGCGGGTGCGGGTGCCGGTGCGGGCGTTTCGCTCGTCACCTGGGCCGGCGGCCTGCCCGGCCCGCTCGCGTACGTCGGGTACGCGCTCGCCTACGCGTTCCCGTTCCGTCTCGGCGGCCCGCTCACGCTGTCCGGACTGCTGCTCATCGCCCTGCTGTCCGCCGATTTCTTCATCCCGCTGCGCCAGCTCGGGTCGTACTTCCACGTCGCGATGAACGGCATGACCTCCACCAAGCGCATCTTCGCCCTCCTCGACGCGCCCGAACCGCCGCGCGGCGACGAGTCCCTGCCCGCCGGCGCCGCCGACCTCACCGTCCGGTTCGACCACGTCGGTTTCTCCTATGATGCGGGTGATTCGGGCGACTCCGCCGACACGTCCGACTCCGCGGTCCCGTCACCCGCCCTGCGCGACGTCACCTTCACCGCGCGCCCCGGCCTGGTCACCGCGATCGTCGGCCTGTCCGGCTCCGGCAAGTCGACCGCCGCCGCGCTGCTCGCCGGCACGATCACCGGCTACTCCGGCTCCCTGACGATCGGCGAGACCGACTCCGCGGCCGGCGTCACCGGGGACGCGACGGCCGTCGAGGTCTCGCGCCTCGACGTCGAATCGCTCTCCCGCGCGGTCACGCTGATCGGCGCGCGCAGCCACCTGTTCGCAGCCACCCTGCGCGACAACCTCACGATGGCCCTGCCCGCGGGCGAGTCCACGGCCTCGGCCGACAGCGACGCGGACGCCGTCGAATCCCGCCTCTGGCAGGCGCTCGAACAGGCGCGCATCGCCGACTTCGTGCGCGAACAGCCCGACGGCCTCGACATGACCATCGAACAGGACGCCGCGAACCTCTCCGGCGGCCAGCGCCAGCGCATCGCGATCGCCCGCGCGCTGCTGCACGACGCGCCGATCGTCGTCTTCGACGAGGCGACCAGCAGCGTCGACGTCGAAAGCGAGGAGCTGATCCTCGCCACGATCCGCGATCTCGCCGCCACCCACGGCAAGACCGTCGTCATGATCACGCACCGCATGGCCAACGCCGTGCGTGCCGACAACATCGTCGTCTTCGACCACGGCGAGACCGTCGAAACCGGCGACCACCTCGACCTGCTCACCGCCGACGGCCGATACGCCGAACTCTTCCGCACCCAGGCCGACATCGAGTCGCTCGATGAGAACACCGACGAGAATGCCTTCCGTCCCCCTCTGACGGCAGGGCTGTCAGCGGAGCCGACCGGGGGAGAAGCCACCGGCGAAGCCGACGCATCCGTCCCGCCCTCCTATGATGGCGAAGGCGTCGCCAAGCGCCGCAAGGAGCGCGCGGCCCGCCAGCTCGAGGAACGCCGGAACTCGACCGCCGCCAACACCGGCTCCTGCACATCCGCCCCGACCGGGCCGATGACCACGCAGCAACTCATCGCCCGCCTGCTGGGCGAGGCGAAGCCGCTCGCCGGACTCATGACCGCGGCCTCCGTCACCGGCGCGATCGGCCACCTCTCCGCGACCTTCCTGCCGGTGTTCGGCATGATCGCCGCGTTCGCGCTCGCCGGACGGCCGGTGTGGGGGATGAGCGTCCGATCGGCCGTCATCGCGATGGTCGTCTGCGCGATCCTGCGCGGCCTCATGCGCTACGTCGAGCAATACCTCAACCACAACGTCGCCTTCCACCTGCTCGCCCTGTTCCGTTCGAAGGCGTTCGCCGCGCTGCGTCGCCTCGCGCCGGCCAAGCTCGCCGGACACGGCAAGGGCGATCTCATCGCCCTGATCACCACCGATGTGGAGCTGCTCGAGATCTTCTTCGCGCACACGATCAGCCCGGTGGCGATCGCCGTGGTCACATCCGTGGCCTACACGATCGCTCTGCTCACGCTCGACCCGGCGATGGCGCTGCTGCTCATCGTCGCGCATCTGATCATCGGCGTGGCCGTGCCGCGGTTCTTCGCCACCGGCGTGCGCAACCTCGGCCCCGCGATCCGCCGTCAGGCGTCCGCGCTCGACGACGTGATGCTCGATGACATGCGCGGTCTCGACGAGATCCTCCGATTCGGCCGCGGCGAGGACCGCGTCGCCGTGATCGTCGCGCGCACGAAGCGCCTGTGGCGCAAGCACGCCGATCTGAGCCGCGTCAACGGCCGGTTCGCCGCGATCGGCGGCCTGCTCGTGCTGATCCTGACGACCGCCGCGATGCTGCTCGCGGCCTTCGGTGGCGCGTCCGCAGGTCTCGCCGCCGACAGGCTCCCCGCGATCGTCGTCGCGTTCGTCCTGTTCGCCAGCTCCTTCGGCCCGACGATGGCGCTGAGCGCGCTGCCCGCGAACCTCACGCAGACCTTCGCCTCCGCGCGCCGTCTGTTCGCCCTGATGGACGAGTCGCCGGCCGTGCGCGAATCCGGCAAGCACACGCCCGACTACGAGGGCATGCGCCTTGACCGCGTCACCTTCTCCTACCCGCAGGACGCGAAGGATTCCAAGGCGACTCCGTCCGAGTCCGAGTCCGAAACCGAGTCCGGGACCGTCGCCGGCGGCCCGGTGCTCGACGACTTCACGCTGGACATCCCGCTGGCCGGCATCCTCGGCATCCAGGGGCCGTCCGGGCGAGGCAAGTCCACGACGCTCAAGCTGCTCATGCGCTACTGGGACCCGCAGTCCGGCACGGTCACGCTGTCCGGCACGCCGCTGCCGCAGGTGAACGCGCATCACCGCCGCCGCATCCAGGCCCTGATGGGTCAGGAGACGCACCTGTTCGACGGCACGATCCGCGACAACCTGCTGCTCGCCCTGCCGCAGGGCGAGGCGTCGGACGAGGCGCTGCGCGAGGCCCTGCGCAAGGCGTCGGTCCTCGACCTGATCGACTCCCTGCCTGAAGGTCTCGACACGCCCGTCGGCGAGCTCGGCGACCGCCTGTCCGAAGGCGAGCGCCAGCGCATCGGTCTGGCGCGCGTGTTCCTGCGCGACGCCGATCTCGTCCTCTTCGACGAGCCGACGAGCCGTCTCGATGCCCTCAACGAGGCCGTCATCCTGCGTTCGATCCGCGATCTCGCTCGAGGAACTCAAGGAACGGGAGAGGGCGAGGACGGCTCCGCGAAGGCCGTCGTCCTCGTCTCCCACCGTGAATCCGCGATGCGCATCGCGGACCGGACGCTGGCCCTGCGCTGAGCGTCTACGCCTTGATCAGGGCGTCGAGCGAGTCGAGCGCGCGGTCGATGGCCGCGGACTCGCGCTCCTCCTCGGCGAGGCTGTGGGCGTAGGCGTCCGTGGCCGCGGAAAGCGCGACTTCATGGTCGGTTTCATTGGCGGTTTCATGATCGGTCCCATGGTCGGTCTCGCTCGACGGCTGTTGCGGTTGTTGAGACTGTTGCGGCTGTCGCGCGTCCGCGTCACCGACCGCGAACGGATGGGACGTCACCGCGGCCTCGTCCTGCCCGTGCAGCCGTGATTCGTGCAGATAGGCGTTGCCGGTCCGGCCCGCCGCACCGGGGTTCATGCTTCTGATTCCCGAGGCGATGCCGTTTTCCGTCGAGTCCGCGCGGCGGGCGTTGCGGGCGTCGAGGCCCTCGGCGTCGCGCGTGTGCGCGGCCTGCATCGCTTCCTCGGCGGCATGCTGCGCCGACAGCCGTTCCGCCTCGGCCCGTTCGGCCGCCTCGATCTCGAAGATCTTCTTCTGCGCCGCGACGCGGGCGCGTTCGGCGGCGGCCATGATGCCCATCGCCTGCAGTCGCTCGTTCTCCACGCGCACCATCGTCGCCTCGGCGTGGCGGATGTTCGCGTCGGCCGAGCTCAGCGCGTACTTCGCGGCCGCCAGATCGGTGTTCGGCTGCCACAGGTGCTCGATCTCCTCGAGCGTGCGTCCCATCGTCTCGGGCACGATCGTGATGACGCCGAACAGGCAGATCAGGTCGATCACGGCGAAGATCGTGAACGAGATGCCGCCGCCGAGCCCGTCGATCATCAGCGGCGTGAACTGGGCGATGATCCAGTTGGCGAGCAGCAGGCACATCACGCACAGGCCGGTCGCCCGCCCGCGCAGATACGTCGGGAACAATTCGGGGATCACGATCCACGGGATCGGCCCCATCGAGAACGCGAACGACGCGGTGAACATCATCACGAAGATCAGGGTGAGCAGGGAGCTGCCCATCGCGTACGAGGCGGAGATGCACAGCGCGAACGCGCACATCATCGCGGTGCCGATGGCCATCAGGCGCCTGCGGCCGAAGGTGTCGATCAGGTACATGCCAATCACGGTGGCGACCAGTTCGACGCCGCCCACGCTCGCCGCGGCGAGAAACTCGGTGTCGCCGCCGAAGCCCATGTCGGCGAACATGACCGGGCCGTAGTAGGAGATCGCGTTCATGCCGATGAACTGGTTGAACACCGCGAGGAAGATGCCGACCACGAGCGCCCGGCGCAGGCCGGGGCGGAACAGGTCGTGGAACTCGTGCGACATCTCGTTCTCGAGCTTGACCGACGCGCGGATATCGTCGGTGCGCAGTCGCGCGCGTTCGGTGCCGAGGATGTGCTCGAGCACTTCGAAGCCCTCGTCGGTCTTGCCGATCTGGATGAGGAAGCGCGGGCTTTCCGGCGCGCGCATCATCGCCAGGAGGAACGCGGCGGCGGGGATCGCGCCGAGCCCGAGCATCCAGCGCCAGCCGGTCTCGACGTCCCAGCGGTTCGTGCCGTAGGAGGCGATGATGTAGTTGATGACGTTCGTCAGGAAGATGCCGCATACGGCGAGCATCTGGTAGGAGAAGGCGAGCAGGCCTCGGATGTTGGTCGGCGCGGATTCGGTGATGTACGTGACGGCCAGCGCGGCGGTCAGTCCGATGCCGTATCCGCCGGCCACGCGCGCGACGATCAGGTCGAATGGGCCGATGGTCAATGCGCTCCAGATGGCCGCGACGAAGAAGAACACGCCGCCGATGATGAGCAGCCGACGCCGCCCGAACTTGTCGGACAGGAACCCGGCGCACGCGGCGCCGATGACGGCACCGATCATGATGGAGGAGATGACGAGTCCCTCCATCACGGTGCTGAGTCCGTACTTCGCGCGCAGGAATTCGATCGCGCCCGAGATGGACACGGTGTCGTAACCGTACAGCAGACCGGCCAGGCCTGCGCTCAGGGCCAGACCGAACGTGTATTTGCCCGAACCTTGCGTCCGGATCGTCGTTCCCAAGGGGTTCTGCTGTTTCGAAACAGCCTGAAACAGGCCCGCCATTTGCTCTTCCTCTCAAATGCAGCTATGGGGGATTGGTTCCATACTAGTGGCTGGGCCGCTGTTCGGGGGTGTTTGTTCACGTTGCGCGGGGTCGCGCGTGGCGTATTCGGCCCGTCTGATCGGTCGGCGGCATCGGTCGGCAACGGGGGTGCGACACGCGGATTGACAAATTGGTACACAGCTGTATCATAAGAATCGTACTTGGTACACGGATGTACCACCAAGTGCGGCAGACAGGAAACAGGACGGCAACGAATCGGAGAACGTACTCCGACTCGCATGTCCAGGAGGAGATAACACCATGCGAAACCTGAAGAAGATCGTCGCGGCCGGCGCCGCGGTCGCCACGCTCGTCGGACTCGCGGCCTGCGGCGGCGGCTCGGGCTCCGGGGACGCCAACGCGAACAAGGGCGACGCCGACAAGGCCGAGCTCGTGTTCTGGGGCTGGGACTCCGGCAACTCGATGAAGCAGATCCTCGCCGACTTCGAGAAGGCCAACCCCGGCATCACCGTCAAGTTCAACAACACCGGCACCGCCGAGAAGACCTCCACCGCCCTCTCCAACGCGATCGCCGCCGGCAACGGCGCCCCGGACGTCGTCATGCTCGAGGACCCGACCGTCACCCAGTTCGCCGTGACCGACGGCCTCGTCGACCTCTCCGAGTTCGGCGCCGACAAGCTCTCCGACGACTTCGCCGCCGGCCCGTGGAACAAGCTGCAGTACAACAACAAGCCGTATGCGCTGCCGATCGACTCCGGCCCGGAGATGTTCTTCTACAACAAGGCCGTGTTCGACAAGGCCGGCGTCGACGGCGAATCCATCAAGACGTGGGACGACTACTACGAGGCCGCCAAGAAGATCCGCGCCACCGGCTCCTACATCACCAACATCGCCGGCACCTCGAACGACTACCAGCCGTTCACCGCGCAGGTCTGGCAGTCCGGCGCCAAGCCGTGGACGGTCGATGGCGAGAACATCACCATCAACATGACCAAGGATGAGGGCATGCAGCGCTACATCAAGTTCGTCCAGAAGCTCATCGACGAGGACCTCGTCGACACCAAGACCCCGAACTGGTCCGACGACTGGAACCGTGAGCTCAACGACGGCACCCTCGCCTCCCTCACCATCGGCGCGTGGATGCCGATCAACCTCATGACCGGCGCCCCCGACCAGGCCGGCAACTGGCGCGTCGCCCAGCTGCCCCAGTGGGAGGAGGGCAAGGAGGTCTCCGCCGAGGACGGCGGCTCCGCGCTCGCGGTCGTCAAGCTCTCCAAGAACCAGGCCGCGGCCTACAAGCTCGTCGAGTACCTGACCCACGGCGACGGCGCCCAGACCATGGCCGACACCGGCACCTTCCCGTCCCTGAAGAAGATCCTGCAGTCCGATTCCTTCACCGATCCGACCACCGAGGCCAACAAGAAGACCAACGACTACTTCGGCGGCCAGAATGTCAACGAGGTTCTCGCCGAGGCCGCCCAGCGCCCGACCGAGAAGTTCCAGTACCTGCCGTACAACCCGTACGCCCAGTCCACCTACGGCGACGAGGTCTCCAAGGCCTACACCAAGGAGATCACCCTTGAGCAGGCCCTGACCAACTACGGCAAGAAGCTGGCCGAGCAGGGCGAGCAGCAGGGCTACACCGTCACCGTCAAGTGAGCCGGCGGTCCTGAACCACCCGAATATACGAACAAGCGTCGCGGCGCGATGCGGTGACCGGAAGGCGTGTTCATCCTTCCTTCCTTACCCCTCCCGGTCATGTCCTCCTTGATCGCCGGCCGCGAACCCGAATCGATGAGGGCGGGGATACTCCGCAGTATCCCCGCCCTTGTCATGCCCGACAGCCGCGTTTGGCCCCGCGTGTGCCGTGCGTGTGCCATGCGCGCCCAACGCCATCAACCGTTATCCAGTGTCAAGAAAGTGATTCGTCATGTCCGAACAATCGATTCCCGTCACGGCCGGCGGCCATTCGGCGGCCGCCCGGGTCAACAAACACAAGCCTGATTGGCGTGGTTGGAAGTTCATGTGGCCGTTCGCGGTGGTGTTCGTGTTCGTGTTCATCATCCCGATCGTGTACGCGATCTACATCAGTTTCTTCAAGAAGCAGATGATCGGCGGTACGAGGTTCGTCGGGTTCGAGAACTACGCGCGTCTGTTGCAGGACAGCCAGTTCTGGAGCTCGGTGGGCCGTGTGGCCCTGTTCACGGTGGTGCAGGTGCCGATCATGCTGTTCTTCGCGGCCGCGATCGCGTTGGCGATCGATTCGATGAAGCTGCATGGCACGAAGTTCTTCCGTATCTCGACGTTCCTGCCGTACGCGGTGCCCGCGGTGGTCTCGACCCTGATCTGGGGTTTCGTGTATGGCGCGAAGTACGGCCTGATCGGTTCGTTCAACGACTTCTTCGGCACGAACATCGACCTGTTCGCCCCGAACATCCTGCTGGCGTCGATCGGCAACATCAACACGTGGGAGTTCACGGGCTACAACATGCTGATCTTCTACAGCTCGCTGTCCACGATCCCCCACAGCCTGTATGAGGCGGCGAGCATTGACGGCGCGTCGGAGTGGAAGATCGTGAAGTCGATCAAGCTGCCGGAGTTGAAGGGTTCGTTGGCGATCACGGTGATCTTCAGCATCATCGGCTCGTTCCAGCTGTTCAATGAGCCGAGCATTTTGCAGAACATGGTGCCGGGCAACGCGATCACGACGTATTACACGCCGAACATGTACGCGTACAACCTGAGCTTCAGCGGCAACCAGAGCAATTACGCGGCGGCTTTGGCGATCACGATGGCGGTGATCACGATGGCGATCGCGTACGCGGTGCAGTTGAACAGCCTCAAGGAGCAGATGAAGTGAGTGGTGCGACCATTTCCGCGCAGTCGGTGCGCGAGCAGGAGCGTGAGGCGAGGCGGGCCGAGAGGGCGCGTCAGAGGCGTGTCGCGAAGGACGAGGCCGCCGAGCGCAAGAGGGCGCAGAGGAGCGGGTTCGCGAACGTGAACAACCCGCGCCGGAGCGTGTGGATGACGGTGGTGTGCGCGGTCTTCGCGGTGTACTGCCTGTTCCCGTTCGTGTACCTGCTGATCAACGCGACGAAGACCCAGGCGGACTTCACGTCGACGTTCGGCCTCGGTTTCGGCAGGACGTTCGCCCTGTGGGACAACATCGTGACGGTGTTCACGTACCAGGACGGGATCTTCGGCCGCTGGCTGATCAACACGCTCCTCTATGTGGTGGTGGGCGCGGGCGGCGCGACCCTGCTGGCGATCATGGGCGGGTACGCGTTGGCGAAGTTCCGGTTCCCGGGCCGCAAGGCCGTGTTCGCCGTCATCATCGGCTCGATCAGTGTGCCGGGTATCGCGTTGGCGGTCCCGCAGTTCCTCCTGTTCGCCAAGCTGGGTTTGACGAACACGCCGTGGGCCATGATCATCCCCTCCCTCATCAGCCCGTTCGGTTTGTACCTGATGTGGATCTTCAGCGAGCAGGCGGTGCCGACCGAGCTGCTGGAGGCGGCTCGTGTGGATGGCGCGTCGGAGTGGCGTACGTTCTGGACGATCAGTCTGCCCTTGTTGGCGCCGGGTATCGTGACGACGGCGTTGTTCACGATCGTGGCGACGTGGAACAACTACTTCCTGCCGTTGATCATGTTGAAGGACGCTGACTGGTATCCGTTGACGATCGGTCTGAACCAGTGGAAGGACCAGGCGTCCACGGCCGGTGGTCAGGCGATCCAGAACCTGGTGATCACGGGCTCGCTGATCACGATCATCCCGCTGGTGATCGCGTTCCTCGCATTGCAGAAGTACTGGCAGTCCGGCCTCGCCGCCGGCGCAGTCAAGGAGTAACCGACAATCATGGAAACGACATCGCACAGGCCATGCACATGGCCGTCCCTGCTGACCGAGTCCGGGCGAGGCATCGCGTTCGGCGGCGACTACAATCCCGACCAGTGGCCGGACGACGTGGTGGCCGACGACATCCGCCTGATGAAACAGGCGCACGTCAACACTGTTGCCCTCGCCATCTTCAGCTGGGATCGCATCGAACCGACCGAAGGCGCGTTTACGTTCGCATGGCTTGACGGTGTCATCGACCAGCTCGGGCGTGCGGGCATCGCGGTGGATCTCTCCTCCGCGACCGCCTCCGCGCCGATGTGGCTGTACGAGGCGCATCCCGAGGTGCTGCCGGTCGACAGGTACGGGCACACGGTCAACCCGGGAAGCCGTCAGTCGTGGCGACCCACGAGTCCGGTGTTCAGACAGTACGCGCTGCGCCTGTGTAGCGAACTCGCCGAGCACTACCGGGACAACCCGACCGTGACCGCATGGCACGTCGGCAACGAGTACGGCTGGAACAACCGCTATGACTACTCCGACGACGCGCTGCGCGAGTTCCGCCTCTGGTGCGAGCGCCGCTACGGCACCATCGACGCGCTCAACGCGGCGTGGGGCACGGCGTTCTGGTCGCAGCACGTCAACGGCTTCGATGAGGTGCTGCTGCCGCGCCACATGGGCGGCGACGCGATGGTCAACCCGTCCCAGCAGCTTGATTTCGAGCGATTCGGCAACGACATGCTCCTCGACTTCTACAAGGCCGAGCGCGACGCGATCGCGTCCATCTGCCCGGACAAGCCGTGCACGACGAACTTCATGGTCTCCACCGACCAGTGCTGCATGGACTACGCGCAATGGGCGGACGAGGTCGATTTCGTCTCGAACGACCACTACTTCCGCGAGGGCGAATCGCACTTGGACGAGCTGGCCTGCTCGGACGCGCTCATGGCCTCGCTGGCCCACGGCGACCCGTGGTACGTGATGGAGCACTCTACGTCCGCGGTGCAGTGGAAGCAGTGGAACTCGCGCAAACGCCACGGCGAGATCGTGCGCGACAGCCTTGCGCATGTGGCGCTGGGCGCTGACGCCATCAACTTCTTCCAGTGGCGTCAGTCCGTCAGCGGCGCCGAGGCGTTCCACTCCGCGATGCTCCCGCACGCGGGGGAGGACTCCAAGGTGTATCGGGGCGTCGTCGAACTGGGGGAGAGGCTCGAGACGCTGTCCGACGCCGGTGTGCAGGGCACGCGCCTGCGCCGCGCGGACACGGCGATCCTGTTCGATGCGACCAGCGAATGGGCCACGCGTTGCGAGACCCTGCCGAGCATGAGGCTCAGCCACTGGCATGACGTGCGCGACTGGTATCGGGCGTTCCTCGACGCGGGCTCGCGCGCGGATGTGGTCCCGCTTGCCTACGACTGGAGCGGATACCGCACGATCGTGCTGCCCACGCTCATCGCCCTGTCCGACGCGGATGCGCGGCGCGTCGCCGACTTCGCGCGCTCCGGCGGCCGGGTCGTCGTCGGCTACGCGACCGGCCTGATCGACGAGCGATTCCACATCGGGCTCGGCGGCTATCCGGGGGCGGGAAATGGCCTGCTGCGCGAGCTGCTCGGCATCCGCTCCGAGGAGTTCAACATCCTCGGCCCCGACGATGGATCCGGTGACGGGACGTCCGAAGGCGAGCCCGTCGCGATCGCCCTGTCGAACGGCATGGTCACGCGACTGTGGCAGAACGACGTGACCTCCGTCGCCCCGGACGTGACCGTGATCGCCACGTACGAGGGCGCGGCGGCAGCCGACTGGGAGCTCGACGGCACGCCCGCCGTCACACGCCATCCCTACGGGAGCGGCGAGGGCGTCTACGTCGGTTGCGATCTGGACCGCCACGATCTGGCGAAGCTCATCGCCTCGGCCGGATTGGGCGCCGAGGTCGTGAGCGAGACCGACCCGCGTATCATCCACACGATCCGCGAATCCGAGGACGGTCGAACCCGGTTCGATTTCTATCTGAACCGGGCCAAGGAGACGGTGCAGGTCCCGGGAATCGAGGGAACGCCGTTCGTCGCCTACCGGTGCGAGGCATCAGAGGCTCCAGAATCGTCGGGAACCGTGGCCTACACGCTCGATCGCAACGCGATCCTCGTCACCAGGACCGTGTTGTAGCCGCTTGTAGCCGTGTCGAGGCCGCTATCTTTCTTACGAGGGGTACTTCGGCTGGTTCGCGGACGTCTATCTTCGTTATGAGGGGTACCTGACCGAAGTATCAAAGACCGAAAATGGCTTGGCGCCGTCGCCATCAAGCCGTTCATGGCGCCTGATACCTGAGATGGGTACCCCTCATAACGAAGATAGATGTCCGCATAAAGCCGAAAGTACCCCTTATAAAGCAGTTAGCCGTTCGTTTTCTCTCGACCGAATGTCTGCGACCATCCTCATGGTCGCGGATCAGGTGCGAAGATGCTCTCAGGGCGAGTAAGGCGAGTAATATGGTGGCGTCAAAATGGTAAGGCTGGTGTCCTCCTGCATGGAAGTCCGTTGGCTTTCGGTGAGGATCCGTGGATCTGAGGGACGGTCGGTTCGTCGATGATTGTATGGCGCGGCACGCTGGGCATATGCGAGTACCACGGATAGCGTAAGGATGGTGGGTTCAATGAACGAAGTGGAATCGAAGGCATCATCCGATCCGGCTGCGGATGGCTCGTCAGTGCAAAGCTCGTCCACACCCGACTCATCTGCGTCCGGCTCGTCCATGCCCGCCGGCGGCACGTCGGCCAAGCCCGCCCGCCCCCGCCGCGTCACGCTGCGCGACGTGGCCGAGGCGGCCGGCGTCTCGCTCAAGACCGCGTCCAACGTCATCAACCATTCCGGCCGCATGAGCGATGCCACGCGCGCCAAGGTCGAGCAGGTGATCAAGGACCTCGGCTACCGCGTCAACGTGGCCGCGCGCAATCTGAGCCGCGACCACACCGGCTTCATCACACTCGCCGTGCCCACGCTCACGCCGCCTTACCTCGCCGAACTCGCCAACCGTACGATCGACGCCGCGCGCCTGCAGGACTACTCCGTCTACGTCACCACCTACGCGGAAGGCTCTGCCAAAGGCGCGCGCGACCTGTTGCGCCGCTTCAACTCCACCGTCTCCGACGGCATGATTCTGTCGATGAGCGAGGTGGAGGACATCCGTCCGGAGGATCTCGAGGTCGATTTCCCGCTCGTCGTGGTCGGCGCACGCACCACATGGGGCAGGGCCGACCATGTGACCCCCGACGACGTCGCCGCCGCGGCCACGGCCGCCGGATACCTCTACGACCACGGTTCGCGCCACCTCGCGGTCGTGGGCGCGCGCGGCGCGTACGACGAGTCGTCTCTGCTGGGGGCGATCGAGGGCAACGCCCAGCTGCGTACGCGCGGCGTCATCGAGGAGACCCGGCGAAGGGGCCTCGAACTTGATCCGCGGCTGGTCGGCGCCACCGATCAGGACTGGACGATCGGCGCCGGCGCGCGCGTCACCCAGCGGCTCATCGACAACGGTGTGCCGTTCGACGGCGTCGTCGCGTTGAACGACCAGCTCGCCATCGGCGCGATGACCGCGTTGCGCACCGCCGGCTATGACGTGCCGGGTCAGGTGCAGGTGATCGGCTTCGACAACATCGAGGAGGCCCCCTACCTGCAGATCCCCCTGACGACGATGGCCTCGCGCCTCGAATGGACCGCGCCCACCGCCGTCGAGCGCATTCTGGGCCGGATCCGCGGCGACATCTCCGCCCCCGAACTCCTCATGACCAAGTCGCACGTCATCCCCCGCGCTTCCACACGGTGATGCACCAACGTGTACAGTGAGTGCGTAGCAGCAACGAAGGAGCACTCATGACGAACGAATCCATATCGAATCCGGCATCACAGTCCGCATCGAAGCCCACATTCCACACGCCCGTGATCACCCTGAACGACGGCCATCTCATCCCGCAGATCGGCCTCGGCGTCCTGAGGATCGACGACGAGGGCGTCACCCCGGTCGTCGAAAGCGCGCTTGAGGCCGGATACCGCCACATCGACGGCGCGGCCGGGTACAACAACGAGGCCGGCGTGGGGCGCGCGCTCGCCGAAACCGGTTTCAACACCGGCGAGAAGCGCAAGTCCCTGTGGCTTACCACCAAGCTGCGTGACTCCCAGCAGGGCTACGATTCCGCGCTCAAGGCGTTCGACGACTCCCTTGCCAAGCTGCAGGTCGACTACGTCGACATGTACATGATCCATTGGCCCACCCCGTTCGACTGGCGCAGCGGCGAGACCTGGAAGGCGTTCACGAGGCTGCGCGAGGAGGGGCGCGTGAAGACCCTCGGCGTGTGTAACTTCCTGCCCGAGCACTTGGAGCGTCTGCACGAGGAAACCGGCGAATGGCCGGCCGTCGACCAGATCGAACTGCATCCCACCTGGCAGCAGCGCGAGGTCGTCGCGTTCTGCAAGGAGCACGGCATCGCCGTCGAAGCCTACTCGCCGATGGCCCGCGGCGCCGACCTCAACGCCGGCGACGGCACGATCGAGCGCATCGCCGAAGCCCACGGCGTCACCCCGGCGCAGGTGATCCTGCGCTGGCACATCGAAAACGGCACGATCATCATCCCCAAGTCGGTCCACGCCGAGCGCCAGCGCGAGAACCTCGACCTGTTCGGCTTCGTGCTCGACCCGGCCGAACACGCCGCGATCGACGAGCTCGACGGGCCGACCCGCGCCGGACACGATCCGCTCACCTTCACGTATGCGTGATCGCCGCGGCGGCCGGCGACGCGGGGGAGGCGCAGGCGCCGCTCCCGCTCGATTCCGCCGGCGCCGCGTCACCGCGACGAGTCCGCTCGAACGCCTCCTGATCCTGCTGGTCGTCGTCGCGTTGGGCGGCGTCGGCGCGGGGTCCCTGCTGCCTAGAATCAGTCCCGAAATCGGCAAGGTTTCGGGGCTTACCGCCGCGTCCGGGCCCGCTGCCGATGCGCTCGAGAAACTCACGGTCGACGACAACCAAAGCGCATCCGGCTACGACCGCGACGCGTTCGGCTACCGCGAGACCGACGACGACGGCAACGGCTGCGACATCCGCGAGGACATCCTCGCCCGCGACCTCGAGGCCGTGCGATACAAGGCCGCGACTGGCCCCGGCGCGTGCCAGGTCAAATCGGGCGTCCTCGACGACCCGTACACCGGCCGCACGATCCGGTTCACGCGCGGCGTCGACACCTCCGCCGCCGTGCAGATCGACCACGTCGTCGCCCTCGAGAACGCGTGGGCGTCCGGCGCGCGCGACTGGGACACCGCCATGCGACGCCGGTTCGGCAACGACCCGTACAACCTGCTCGCCGTCGACGGCCCCGCCAATCAGGAGAAAGGCTCCGCATCCGCCGCGTACTGGCTGCCGACGAACGCCGCCTACCGTTGCGAATACGTCGCCCGCCAGATCGGCGTCAAAACGACATACAGCCTGACCGTCACCACCGCCGAAAAGGACGCGATGCTCGCCGTCCTCCACACCTGCCCCGCCCAGCAGATCCCGTAGGATATGCTCTGCCTCCCTCGGCTCCCCTTGTCAGGGGAGCTGGCCCGTGAAACGGGCCTGAGGGGTAGTCGAGGCGACAATGAGACCGTGCATGCGACTGGCGAAAGCAGCAGCAAGTAACACGGTCGCGCTATACCTTTGCGTGGAAATCGATGACCATGGCATGGTCATGCGCAGATACATGCGAGCACATGCATGACACGCGAGGGGATGGATAACGAAAAGAATGAGCGTGAACATCGATAACGGCAGCAACAGCGGGAACGCCGGTAACGGGGAACACGCACCCAAGAACGACGATCGCGTCGTCGAAGGATCGACCGAAACCAGCTACCCGACCATCGTCAGAAGCGGACGCGCCCACGGCAGCGGCTACGGGCGCATCCACGGCGACGCCAAACGCGCCAAGATCACCGCGGCCATGCGCCGCAACGGCGACTTCGCGCACGGCAACCTCGTCGACGCCGACGGATACCGGCGGCCCGAACCCGAGATCGAGAAGGAGCGGCAGGCCGCGCGACACCAGTCGGGCACGGTGCACCACGGGCACGCGCTCGCCGGCATCCTGGGACCCGCGTTCGTGGCGGCCGTCGCGTACGTGGACCCGGGCAACGTGGCCGCGAACATCACCTCCGGCGCGAGGTACGGCTACCTGCTGGTGTGGGTGCTCGTCGTCGCCAACGCGATGAGCGTGCTCATCCAATACCAGTCCGCCAAGCTCGGCATCGTCACCGGCAAGTCGCTGCCGGAGCTGCTCGGCGAGCGCATGAGCGACGCCGGGCGGTTCATGTTCTTCATGCAGGCCGAGGTCATCGCCATCGCCACCGATCTGGCCGAGCTGATCGGCGGCGCGATCGCGCTGAACCTGCTGTTCGGTCTGCCGCTGTTCGTCGGCGGCGTGATCATCGGCGCGGTCTCCACCGTGCTATTGCTGTTCGAGGGCGGCAAGACGCATCGCCTGTTCGAGAAGATGGTGATCGCGCTGCTGCTGGTCATCACGTTCGGTTTCATCGCGGGGCTGTTCATCGCTCCGCCGAACCCTGCGGATGTGGCCGGCGGCCTGATCCCGCACTTCACCGGGCGCGACTCGGTGCTCATGGCCACGTCGATGCTCGGCGCGACCGTCATGCCGCACGCGATCTACCTGCACTCCACGCTCGTCAACGACCATTACGCGGGCGGCGAGGAGCGTCCGACCACGCGCGAGCTGCTCCACGGCTCGAAGATCGACGTGGTGTGGGCGCTGCTGCTCGCCGGTTCGGTGAACCTGTGCCTGCTGATCCTCGCCGCGAACTCGTTGTACGGCATGAAGGGCACCGATTCGATCGAGGGCGCGCAGCATGCGATCGTGACCGTGCTGGGCCCTGTCATCGGCACGATCTTCTCGATCGGCCTACTGGCCTCGTCGCTGAGCTCCACCTCGGTCGGCACCTACGCCGGCTCCGAGATCATGCATGGTCTGCTGCGCGTCAAGGCGCCGATGTGGGCGTGCCGCGTGGTCACGCTCGTGCCGGGCCTGATCGTGCTGTGGTTCGCGCCGAACCCCACCGAGGCGCTGGTCATCGGCCAGGTGATCCTGTCCGTGGGCATCCCGTTCGCGATCATCCCGCTGCTGCGTTACACCCACGACCGCAAGCTGATGGGCGAGTACGCCGACGGCATGGTCAAGCATGTGATCTTCATCGCCGTCGCCGCCCTGATCGTCGCCCTGAACGTCCTCCTCATCGCCCTCACCCTCTTCGGTCTGGCGTGAGGTGCGCTTACCAGCGAGCGCACCGACGGGCGGCACAGTGCTTGTCGTGGCTGTTTTCGGTCTCCCTCATTCTTTTGGAGTCTCGCTGCCGTTCAACATGATTATCCGCTGATTTTACGTCGAATTGCCATGATGATGAATTGCCGCAATGAGTCTGCCACTCAACGTCAAAAGTCACCAAATTCGTGTTGAGTGACAGCAAACCGTCTACTCATGCTTGGATTGTATATCAAATAGTATACAATCCAAGATATCTTGTAGATCAAAGAAGACAGTATGCGAAAGTTAGGTTGAGGTATAAGTGGTAATGCGCATTGCGTTGAGGACCGGGTGCGTCGCACGTGCGTTCGATCGAAACCGATATGCATCACAACGAACCGCTATGCGGCGTGATTGCGCTCCGGTCCTCAGGCAATGGGGTGCTGACAGCTCAGCGAGGATGTAGGTATGGCAGGGTTGTGATCACTCGGCGCTCTTGTCGGACTCCGCGGACCCCGTGGCCTTCTTGCGGCCGCGGCGCTTCATCGTGCCGGCGGTGGCGTCGTCGACGTTGAAGATGACGGCCTTGTCGTCCGGGTAGTAGGTGCCGGGGACGGACACGTACGCGACCTCGCCCTCCGGGGCTTCGGCGAGCGTGAAGAACTTGCCGATCGCCTCGAGCGCGGCCTGCTCGCGCACGCTGACGGACGCGGTCTGCTTCTCCTCGGGCTTGCTGAACTTCACCGCGTTGAGCGCCTTGCCGGTGGTCACGGCGACGGCGATGCGCCTGCCGTTCTCGTCGACGAGCAGTCGCACGAATGCCGGGAAGCCCAGCGCCTGCGCGGTGGCCTTGTTGAAGCGGATGGCGTTGGCGGTGATGGTCATCGTGATCTTGCCGACCGGCTTGACCAGCCTGACTTCCTCGAATCCCTGCAGGACGGATGCCATATGAACTCCTTAATGAGATGTCGATTTTCGGCAAATCGACATTCCGAATGTTTATTCGACATCTATTGTAGCGAATGGCCGCGGTGTATTTCGAATGCAATTTCATTGAGCGTGTCCCCGTGGTTTCCACTATGATTTCGTCTTTCTTTTCCGGGATGATTTCGCTGTTCGCGTTCGGTATGCATCGCCCTGAATTGCATGGTATTGCGGCCTGTGGCGCATTGGTGTCGCAACGTGATTATGCGGCAGTGCGCGGCGTATTGATTCATGTATTGCGTTCATGGATCGCGACCCGTATCACATCATATTGTCTGGCGTATGCCGCGATATGCATGACTCGGCTGCATCTGCATCCGAGCGTCGACGGTCGGGCCGCTGGGCCCATCCGGCACGGCACCCCCGATCTGACTCGCGAACACCCCGATCATACCCCCGATATGTCACGGGGGGGGGGTGTACGCTTCATGGGCACCATAATTCGGGGGTAACTCTGCTTCCCCATATCCCGGTCCGCGGACGGTGTCCGCGGACCCGGCGGCACCAGCACGGCGGCAACCATTGACGACATCGTGAAAGCGCAGGGTGGACAAGTGGCTCAGGCATCGCGGTCCCGATACCGTACCGACATCGGGACTCCCCACGGTCCCGGCTCGCCCGCGGAGATCGTTGTTAGCGCGAACACCGCCGATACCCCCTACCGTGACGATCCCGCCGACTCCCACCAGAGCCAGAGTCAGAGCCGCAGCCGGGGCCAGAGCCAGATGTCGCAGGTCGTCTACTGGCGGTTCTTCGTCAACACCGCGCTGATGCTGGTCGACGCCGCCATGTTCATCATCGCCGGCGCCACCGTGCTCAACCTGGGGCACGCCACCGGCGTGTACTGGTCGGTCCGCTTCGGGATCGCGTTCGGCCCCACGGCCTATTCCATCGTCAGCGCGTGCTTCTGGATCGCATCGCTGCACGCCGTGGGCATCTACCACCGTCACATCATGGGCGACGGCTATCAGGTGAACATGCTGCTGGTCAAGGGCACGGCCCTGTGCTGGATGCTCCACTGCACGTTCAACTACGTCTTCGACTTCCGCCTCACGCTGCGCTCGCTGACCGCGATGGTGGTCGCCGGCGGCCTGCTGACGATGGCCGAACGCGTCGTCTCCCGCCTGTTCCTCGCCCGCAGCCGCGAGAAAGGCCAGTTCGCGTACGGCGTCGTGATCGTCGGCTCGCCGCGCGGCATCGGCGACGCGCTGCGGTTCCTCGCCAAGCGCACCCAGCTCAACTACCGTCCGGTCGCCGTCTGCCCGATCCGTTTCGACCCCGACAGCGGCCTGATCGTCGGCGACCACGACCTCATCGAGCTCGAATCCCGGATCGCCGACTCGTGGGGCCGTTCGCTGCCCGTGCTGGAGTACGACGACACCGACCTGCCCCGCCGCGTGATCGACGCGGGCGCGCAGACCGTGCTGGTGGCCGACGAGCTGCGACGCTACTCCGACAACTACAACATCTTCAGCGTACGCATGGAGTCCTTCGGCCTGGAGATCGCGATGTTCGCGTCCGCCGCGGACACCGCGAACCACGAGTTCCGCATCCGCTCCATCCAGGGCACGACCATCATCACCCAGCGTCTCGCCCAGTACACGCCGTCCGTGCGCGTGACCAAGCGCCTGTTCGATCTCGCGGTCTCGTCGCTCGCGATCGCGTGCTCGCTGATCATCACCCTGCCGGTCGCGATCGCGATCAAACTCACCGACGGCGGCCCGGTGTTCTACACGCAGACGCGCATCGGACGCGGCGGCAGGCCGTTCGAGATGATCAAGTTCCGTTCGATGGTCGCCAACGCCGACGCGCTCAAACGCGAGCTCGCCGAACGCACCGGCCAGACCGACCGGTTCATCTTCAAGATGAAGGACGATCCGCGCATCACGCCGGTCGGCCGCTTCATCCGCCGGTTCTCGATCGACGAGCTGCCGCAGTTCATCAACGTCTTCAAAGGCGACATGTCGGTCGTCGGCCCGCGTCCGCCGCTGCCAGAGGAGTACGCGCGCTACAACCGCCTGTACGCCACGCGCATGCTGGTCAAGCCGGGCATCACCGGCCCGTGGCAGGTGTCCGGACGCTCCGACCTGTCCGCCGAGGAAAGCGAGGCGCTGGACGTCGCGTACGTGCAGAACTGGTCGATGATGGGCGATATCGCGCTGATGTTCCGCACCGTCGGTGCCGTGCTGAGCCACAAGGGGGCCTACTGATGGGCGGCGTCGATCCGATGGACGGCGTGCGCCCCGCTCCCGAGTCCCGCCCGCCCCGCCGGCGCATGAGCCGGGCGAGCGTCGCCCGCATGAAACGCGGCCGTCGCCGTCGCCGCATCGTCCTTATGACGCTCGTCACGGTCCTCGTCGCGTTCGTCGCCGTCGTCGTGTGGTTCGCGGCTTCCGCGTGGATCGCCAAGGGCGAGATCGAAGCGTCCGTCGCCTCGGCGAACGGCATCCGCGACGCCGTGCGCGACGGCGACCTCGAGTCGGCCGCCGACCGCATCGACGACATGTCCGTGCACATCGGCAAGGCGTACGCGCAGACCAGCCAGCCGG
Organism: Bifidobacterium rousetti; assembly: GCF_008698235.1. GTDB lineage: Bacteria > Actinomycetota > Actinomycetes > Actinomycetales > Bifidobacteriaceae > Bifidobacterium > Bifidobacterium rousetti. The sequence goes on along the minus strand of NZ_PEBH01000011.1, from coordinate 17,415 downwards.
TCTGGTCGATCGCCGGCATCACCCCGTACTACGGACGGGACGTCACCTCCGTGCGCGAGACCGTGCACATCCTCGAGGACATCGCCAACAACGCGATGCCCGCGCTCTCCCGCACCGCGCGCTCGATCGACCCGGACGCGATCGGCGTCAAGGACGGGGCGATCTCGCTCGGCGGGCTGGACGCCGGCGTGGCGTCCGACCTCGCGCGCGCCGACCATGCGCTGACCGACGCGGCGGCGAGGCTCGCCGACGTGCCGGACACGCATTTTGCGCGGGTCAACGACGCGCTCGCGAAGGGACGGGAGCAGCTCGCGGCGATCGCGGGACTGACCGACACCGCATCCCGGCTCGCGGACACGCTGCCCGCGATGCTGGACCTCGACATCTCAGCCGCCAAGTCGTCCGGCACGTCCGGCACGTCGCGCACGTACCTGCTGCTCGCCCAGAACAACGCCGAACTGCGCGCCACCGGCGGCATCCCCGCCAGCTGGGGCACGCTGCGTGTGACCCGCGGCAGGCCGACGCTCGGCACGCTCGCCCCGCCTCCCTCCGACGCCGCGTTCAGCGAGGACGAGGCGCTCACTGTCCTCACCGCGGACGAACGCAACCTGTTCTCCGTGAAGATGGCGACCGACTATCAGGACGTGAACTTCACGCCGGACTTCCCACGCGCCGCCGAGCTCGCGAGCGGGATCTGGAAGCGCGCAGGCGGCGGGGACGTGGACGGCGTGATCAGCGTCGACCCGGTGTTCCTGCAGCGGATGCTCGCGATCACCGGCCCGGTCACGCTCGCCGACGGGACCGTGTTGACCGGGAGCGACGCCGCGAGCACGCTGCTCAACCGCACGTATCTGGACAAAACGACGCAGGCCGCGCAGGAGGCGTTCTTCGCGATGGCCGCGGGTCAGGTCTTCGACCATGTGCTGCACGGTCTGGGTTCGGGTGATTCCGGTTCGGGTGATTCCGACAGGCTCGCGCTGCTCAAGACCGTGAGCCAGGCCGTCGAGGACGGCCACCTCACCGTGTGGAGCGCGCACGAGGACGAGCAGGACCGCCTCGCCGGCACGGCCGTCGCCGGAGCGATGCCCTCGAAGCCCGCCGAACCGGTCGCCGGCGTCTACTTCAACGACGCGACGATGGGCAAGATGGACTGGTATCTCAAGCGCGAGACGAAGATCGCCTACGACAGGACCTACCCCAACGGCGCCTGCCAGTACACGCTCACCGTCACGATGACCAACACCGCCGACCCCGCGACCATCGGGAAGACGCCCGACCTGCTGCGCGGCTTCGACGCGGACGGCAAGGCGCGGCACGGCGAGATCGAGACGGTGCTGTACGTGTACGCGCCCGCAGGCGGCCGGCTGGTCGACTGGAGCGAGGACTTCGACCAGATCGCCACGCACGACGGGCTGACGGTCGGGGCGACGACCGTGACGCTCGAGGCGGGGGAGCGGTTCGAACTGACCGTCCACCTGCTCGCGAGCCCCGCGGCGGGCGACACCCCGATGACCGTGCGCACGACGCCCGACGCCGGGTGACGGCGAAACGACAGACGACAGACACATCAACGACAGACATGAGATAAGGAATGGAGTCCCTCCGGTGAATGAGACAGAACAGGTTCAGGACGTCATCACCATCGACGTGCTGGGCGCCCTGAGGAAGCATTGGATCACCGCGGTCGTCACGCTCGTGGTGGTCTTCGCGGCCGCCGCGGCGTACACGTTCACCCGCACGCCGATGTACACGGCCACCTCCGAGCTGCTGGCCACCTACCGCTCGTCGTCCGGCGCCGCCGCGGGCAGCGCCGGCAACGAGCTCAACTCCGGCGCGAGCTACATCAACAGCCAGATCCAGACCTACCCGCAGCTGGTGAAGACCGAGTCGGTCCTCCAGCCGGTGATCGACGATCTCGGGCTCAAATCCTCGGTCAAGGAGCTGGCCGCCACGGTCACCGCCTCCAACCCAAGCGACACGATGCTCGTCGACATCTCCGTCGACAACGCCGATCCGAAGTCCGCTTCCACGATCGCCAACGCCGTGGCGGAAAGCCTCAAGAAGCAGGTCACCTCCACGCTCTACAGCGACGAGGGCGACAAGATCGTCTCCCCGGTGAACCTCACCGTCGTCCAGCAGGCCTACGTCCCCGCATCCCCGAGCTCCCCGAACGTGAGGATGAACCTCGCGGTGGGCGTGCTCGTCGGCGTGGTGCTGGGACTGGTCGCGGCCGTCGTCAAGGATTCGCTCGACACGCGCATCCGTCACGAGTCCGACATCGCCGCGCTCATCGACGCCCCGATCCTGGGGTCGATCCGCCGCAACGACCTCTACCACGGCAAAACGCCCGCGGTCATCTCCAAGCCGGCCTCCCGTGAGGCCGAGGAGATCCGCCGACTGCGCACGAACCTGTCGTTCATCCTGCCTGATGCGCCGCGCTCCAATGTGATCGTCGTGACCTCCGCCGGTCCGTCCGAAGGCAAGACGACGATCTGCGTCAACATGGCGACCGCCTTCGCCGAGTCCGGCGCCAAGGTCCTGCTCGTCGACGCCGATGTGCGCAATCCCTCGGTCAGCAAGCAGCTCGATCTCGAGGGCACGGTCGGCCTGACCCATCTGATCACCAACGAGGTCTCCTCGCAGGAGGCGATCCAGAAGTACTGGAAGCAGAACTTCCACGTCCTGCCGGCCGGAGCCCAGCGCATCAACCCAAGCATCCTGCTCAACTCCCGCGCGATGAAGTCCTTCATCGACCAGGTCTCCGACGCCTACGACTACGTGATCGTCGACACCGCCCCGATGCGCGTGTCCAACGACGCCGTGGTGTTCGCCAAGGAGGGGCCGCAGCTCATGTTCGTGGTCGGTCTGGGCGTCGCCGAGAAGCGTCTGCTCAGGAAGACCATGCAGGAGCTCGACACCCTCGACGTCCATCCGATCGGCGTCGCCGTCGACTACGCCGAGAACGACAACATGCAGAAGACCGGCTACTACTATTACGGCGACTCCTATCAGGACCCCTCCTCCGCCTCCTCCGATGACGCCAGCGGATCGGGCGCCGCCAACGGCCGTCCCGGTGAGCGCAACAAGCACAAGGCGCGATCATGAGCGACACGAACGGCACCACCGTGAGCGCAGGCTCCCGCACCTCCGATCGCGCATCCGCTGATCGTGCGCCATCCGGCCGCAGTCGATCGACGCTCGTCGTCGCCACGCACAAGCGCTACCGCATGCCCGAATCCGATCTGTACCTGCCGGTGCAGGTCGGCGCCATGGGCAAGGCCGATCTGGGCTATCAGCGCGACGACGCCGGCGAGCACATCTCCGGCAGGAACCCCTATTTCTGCGAGCTGACCGGCCTGTACTGGGCGTACCGGAACCTCGACGCCGAGAACTGGGGTCTGGTCCACTACCGCAGGTTCCTCGGACGCAGGGGCCTCGTCCTCTCCCGCGACAAGTACGACCGTCTGCTCACCGAGCGTGACGTGACCCGCCTGCTGGGACGCCACGACGTGATCGTGCCGCGCAGGCAGCACTATGTCATCGAGACCATCGCGTCGCATTACTCGCACACGCACAACGCCGCCGACCTCGATGCCACGAGGCGCGTGCTCGAGGACCTGTACCCGCAGTATGTGGCCGATTGGGACGCCGTGATGGCCCGTCGCTCCGCGCACATGTTCAACATGTTCGTGATGCGCGACGATCAGGCCCGCGCCTACTGCGAGTGGCTGTTCGACGTGCTGTTCGAGCTGGAGCGCCGCATTGACGTCTCCCGGTACGACGCCTTCCACGCGCGCCTGTTCGGCCGCGTCAGCGAGTTCATGCTCGACGTGTGGATCCGTCATCACCATCTGACCTGCGCCGAGGTGCCGGTCGTGTACATGGGCCGGATCGACTGGCCGCGCAAGATCGCCTCGTTCGTCAGGGCCCGGTTCGCGGGGGTGAAGTATGAACGCAGCTTCTAGGACCAAGGCAACAGGGGCGGCGGGAGCGACGGGGGCGAAGCCCGGCGTGAAGCTGTGCCTCGTGGCCTCCTCCGGCGGGCACATCGAGGAGCTGATGCAGCTCGGCGTGCTGCGCGAGCGGTACGACCATTTCCTCATGACCCCGCGCACCAAGTGGACCGAGAGGATCGAGGGGCGCAAGCACTTCATCCACGACATCGACCGCAGCGGCAGGCTGATCAGACTGGTCACGCTCGCGCGCGTCTTCCTCGAGCAGATCCCGATCTTCCTCAAGGAGCGTCCGAACGTCGTGGTGACCACCGGGGCCGTGGTGGCGCTGCCGATCTGCCTGTACGTCAAGCTGTTCGGCGGCCGGGTGGTCTTCATCGAAAGCATCGCCCGCGTCAACACGGCCAGCCGGACCGGCCGCATCATCGGACGGTTCGCCGACCTGTTCCTCGTGCAGTGGAGGGAACAGCTCGACTGCTATCCGAACGCCACGTATGCGGGGTGGATCTACTGATGGACATCTTCATGATCGTCGGCGGCGTCGTCGAATTCGACTTCAGCCGCCCCTTAAGGATCCTCGACGAGCTGGTCGCCGAAGGCGCGCTTGATGGCGACCGGATCGTCGCCCAGCGCGGCCACGCGGCATACGTGCCGAAGCGCTACCGCAGCTTCGACTTCGTCGACGGCGGGACCTTCGATCAGGCCATCGCGGACGCGGATCTCATCATCTCGCACGGCGGCGTCTCCTCGCTGATCTCCGCGCTGCGCCACGGCAAGAAGGTCATCGCCTTCCCGCGACTCGCGCGCTACGGCGAGCATCTGGACGACCACCAGTGCGAGATCACATCCGTGTTCGCCGACCGCGGATACCTGCTGTACGCCACGGACAAGGCCTCGCTCAAGGCGGCCATCGCGAAGGCCGCCGAGTTCACGCCGAAGCCGTTCGTCGGAGGCAACGCGGCGATGACACGCATCGTGACCGATTTCATCGACGGCAGGCGCTGAAAAGTGCGGAAAGGACAAGCGAAGGAGGTGAACATGGACGTCAGCGTGATCGTCCCCGTCTACAACGGCGAGCGCGACCTCGCCCGTTGCCTGGATTCCCTGGTGGGTCAGAGCCTGGAAGGCATGGAGATCATCGTGGTGGACGACGGTTCCACCGACGGCACCCCGGAGGTCATCCGAAGGTATGTCGAGCGTCATCCCGGCCGTGTGCGGGCGCTGCGCAAGGAGAACGGCGGACAGGGCGCCGCCCGCAACCTGGGGCTGGCCGAGGCGTCGGGCGAATACGTCGGGTTCGTGGACGCCGACGACTACGTCTCCCGCGACATGTTCGGCCGGATGCTCGCCGCCGCCCGCGAGGCCGACGCCGATCTGGTCACCTGCGACTACACGTACACGTATGGCGGCGAGCGGGACGCGAAGCGTGTGACGCTTGCCAAGCCGGCCCGGCCCCTCGACCTGTTCTTCGACCCGTGGGCCGCGCCGTGGAACAAGCTCTACCGCCGCTCCATGCTCGTGGACAACGGCATCGCGTTCCCCGGGACCCGCGCGTACGAGGACACCGCGTTCTACGCGGACCTGATCCCGTTCGTCCGCCGGATCGCGAACGTGGACGAGGCGTTCGTGCATCAGTACTTCCGCGAGTCGTCGACGATGAACCAACGTCAGGATGAACGCGTGCTGCTCATCTTCGACGTGGTCGACGACATCATCGCCTTCTACCGGGCGCACGGGGTCTACGAACGCTACAGGGAGTATCTGGAGTATTTCTGCGTCAAGATCCTGTTCTCCAGCTCCGTGCTGCGGATCTGTCAGATCCGCGACCGCGCGGTGCGCCGCGACTATCTCGACCGCAGCATCGGCAAGGCGCTCAGGCTGTTTCCCGGATACCGTCGCAACCGCTTCTTCCGCAAGGGGCTCAAGGGGCTGTATGTCAGGAGCGTCAACCGCCTCACGCTGCCGCTGTACGCCGATCTGATCTATCTCATCCGCTACCGGGGAAGGAAACGACTGTGAACATCTCAGTGGTGATGGCCACCTACAACGGCGCGCGCTACATCGTCGAACAGCTCGACTCCATCCGCACGCAGTCCCGTCCGGTGGACGAGGTGGTGATCCGCGACGACCGTTCGTCCGACGGCACCGTCGCGATCGTCGAAAAGTACATCGAACGATACGGTCTCGCCGGTTGGAGCATCGCCGTCAACGAGCGCAATCTCGGCTACGCCGACAACTTCCACACCGCGATGGCGCATGCCACCGGCGATCTGGTGGTGTTCTGCGATCAGGACGACGTGTGGCTGCCGGATCGCATCGAACGGATGGAGGCATGCTTCGCGCACGACCCGCGCATCAAGGCGCTGTACTCCGAATTCGAACTGTTCTACGAGTCCGACGACGTGGCGCGCGTCTCTTCGCCGGTGGTCAGGGCCATGACCTTCGACGACATGGTCGAGCAGGCGCCGTTCACGCCCCCGAACCTGTTCATCAGGACGGAAGGATGCACGATGGCCGTGCGCGCCGACTTCCTGCGCGAGATCGAACCGTACTGGTTCGACGGGTTCGCGCACGACGAGTTCGTGTGGAAGATGGCGCTCGCCGCCGACGGGCTGTTCTGCCTGCATCGCGCGACGCTGCGACGCCGCATCCACGGCGGCAACGTGTCCACGAGCAAGCTGCATGATGTCGGCCGCCGCCTCGCGTTCCTGGAGAATCTGGAACAGGGGCATCGGGCGATGCTCGACTATGCGCGCGATCTGGGATCGCCGGCCGAACGCGTCCGCATGATCGAGCGGGACGTCGACGGCACCGCGAGGCGCGTCGCGATGATGCGCGACCGCGAACTGTGGCAGGTGGCGCCGCTGGCGCTTCGCTACCGGGACTGCTTCTACAGCTGGAAGGCCATTCCGGTGGAGTTCCTCATGTCGTTGAAGGGGAGGTGAGACGATGCCGCGAACGAATGGAACGAAGAGGACCGGAGAGCCGGGCGGCGGCCCGCTCGGTAAGGCGGTGCTGGTCTACAACTGGCGTGCCGGGGCGAACGAGACGTTCCCGGATTACCTCCGCTCGCACGGTGTGCCGTGCGAGGTGCTGGACAACCCCGACGACGGCGCCCGACGCCTGTCGAAGTGGTACAAGGCGGTGAACTCCCTGGAGTGCGTGGCGCTCGCGTTGCGTGCGGTGCTGCGCGCCCGCAAGGGGGATGTGATCGTCTCCATGTGCGCCACGCCGGGCATTCTGGCGTCGCTGCTCAACTGGAAGCGCGTGCCCGTGGTGGTGGTGAACCTGCTGTGCCATTCCTCCGAACGCCCCGGCGTGGGAGAGCGGTTGCGCAACCGTCTGTACGCGCATGCGCTCAACAGGCCGGGCGTGTGGGCCACCTGCAACGCCCGCGGGGATATGCCGCGATACCGCGCGATGTTCGCGCTGCGGCATCCGGAACGTCTGGTGCACCTGCCGGACGGAGTGCGTATGGACGGAGTGCGCATGGACGGGGACGCGCAGGCCGTGCCCTCCGACGCCCCCTCCTACGACGTGTTCTCCTGCGGCGCCAGCGTCCGCGATTGGGACACGCTGGTCGAGGTCGCGCAACTGCTGCCCGACCTGCGGTTCCATGTGGTGGCGCGTCAGGCCGACTGGAAGCCGGAATACGCCGATGCCGCCAACGTGCGCGCGGACTTCAACCTGCCGCACGACGAGTATCTGCGCGCGTTGGGCGACGCGCGCATGGTGGCGTTGCCGCTGAACAGCCCGGTGACCGCCGGACTCCTGGTCATGTTCGACGCCGTCCGGTACGGCAGGCCCGTGGTCATGACCCGCACCGCTTCCACCGAGCAGTTCGTGCCGGAGCCGCTGCGCGACCGCGCGCTGGTGCCGATGGGCGACGCCCGGGCGCTGGCCGACGCCATCCGGACCACGCTCTCCCTGAACGAGGGGGAGCGGAAGGCTCTCGTGGCCGAGGAGCGCTCACACCTTGAATCCAACCATTCCGAGGACGCCCGCCACCGCAGGCTGCGCGAGATCATGCGGGAGTCGGCGGAGGAAGCAGGTGCGCGATGAAGATCCGCATCCGCTATTCATCGCTGTTCATCGTCTATCTCGCGTGCTTCTGGGTGATGCCGAACTATTTCGCGGTCAAGGTGTCCGGCCTTCCCCTGATGACGATGCACAGGGTATTGCTGATCGCGCTGCTGCTGTGGGTGCTGCTCAACCGGCGGATGATGTCCGATTTCTGGCGGGTCATCAACACACTGTCGCTGGTCGAGAAGGCCGTATTCATAGGCTTCGCCGCGTCCACCTTCGTGACGGGCCTGTTCTTCGGCATGAACAGTTTCTTCAATCCGCTGTTCGATGACATTCTCTCCTTCTGCATCATCTATTTCAGCCTGTATCGGTACCTCGATTTCGATGATGTGCAGTCGTTGGCGAGGAAGATCCTATGGGTCGTCTGCCTGCTTGGCCTGATCGAGGCGGCATCGGGCGTAAACGTGTTCGACTACCTGAACACGGGCATGTCCGATCTGAACTACGGGTCGTTGATGAGGGACACCACGTTGAGGGTGACTTCGGCCTATGGTCATCCGCTCGCCTACAGCATGGTGCTGAACCTGCTGTTTCCGTTGGTGTGCTACGACTCGAGGAACAGGGAGGTCTACCTGTTCCGCGACGGCCCGTTGTTCGTGCTGGTGTTGCTCAACATGCTGCTCACCGGATCAAGGTCGGGCATCGCGTTGTTCATCATTGAATTGCTGCTGATTCTGCTGCTGTCCGATCGCCGGTATATGCAGAAACTCGTGGTGAATGGCTTGGTCGCCGTTTCCGCGTCCACCCTGGTGCTGATGTTCGGCAGTTCCAACGTGTTCATCCGATCGCTGATACGGTCGGTCCTGTACACCGTCGACGGCATGTTCCACACGAATTACGCGGTGCTCTACGGCGGCGATGCGCATGTCGCCCAGAGCTCCGAATACCGCAACGTGCTGTGGAAACTGCTGGGAAGGCAGGAGCTACTCACGCCTTTCGGCAAGGGCAACGACTATCGCATCAACATCATGATCGGCGGATGGTACATCAACTCCATCGATAACTTCTACATCAACTACTACATCAGGTTCGGGGTCGTCGGTGTATTGGCGTTGCTGTGCTTCTTCCTCGTCTATGTCCTGATCTTCCTGAAGAGGGCGCTGGAGCATCGCGAGGTGCGCAAGCTATGCCTGCTGTTCCTGATCATCATGGTCGTATATCTCTCCAATCTGGTCGTCGTCGACGAAATCGGCACCTTGAGAATCTTCATGTCCGTACTTGCGCTCGCATCCGTATACGTCAAGCTGGGAATAGAACGGGAAACCAATGATCGATACACATACTGACATGCATGCCGTTGCGCGTGCGGGCGGAAACCGTGGCAGCATATACATACTGTGCCCTGCCGGACGTACCACCGGGGGAACGGAGGCCCTGCATCAGCTGCGCTACTATCTCGAATCCATCGGGAAGGACGCGTATCTGAGCTATTACGATGAAGATGAGAGGTTCGTGGATTGCGAGCCTCCCGAACGCTATGCCGAATATCTGCCGACCGAGGGGAAAATCGTCAACGGGAACGCCATTGCCGATGATCCCGAGAACTCCGTTGTCGCGCCGGAGTTCTCGACGGGAATGCTCGCCGCATACAGGAACGCCCGGCGGATCGTATGGTGGCTGTCCGTCCACTACTATGATGGCGGGCCGTTGATGAGCAGACTGGCGGTCAGGCATTGGCTGAAACGGTCATTGTCCAATCCGACGGATCTGTTTCGCTTCCGCAAATACCATCATCCGCTACGTCCCGATGCCGCCGAGCACCTCTGCGCCTCGCAGTATGCGTACGAATATGTCACCGAAAGTCTGCGTATGCCCGCAAGAAGGCTCGTCGAACCGATCTCCAAACCGTTTCTGGAGATCGGCATGGAACGTGAACGTTCCCCGCGGCGCAAGGACATGGTCGCATACAACCCGGCGAAACCCTCAAAGGTGATGCGGGAGCTGCTCGCGCGCAATGAGTTCGACTATGTTCCGATCACCGGTATGACCCCGGAACAGATCGTCGGGGTTCTGCGCGAGGTGAAGCTGTACGTCGATTTCGGTGAGTTCCCCGGTCCGGAGCGAATCCCCAAGGAGGCCGCCTACAACGGTGCGGCCGTGCTGGTGATCCGCCGGAACGCCGCTTGTAACCCGTTCGACGTCAACATCCCGGAACGCTACAAGCTGCCCGTTGATACGTCGTTGGACGAGATCAGTCGGACGATCCGCGTGATGCTGGACGACTATGCCGCCATTTACCCGGATTATGACGTGTTCAGGACTCAGATCGACGGCCTTGAACGGCGGTTCGTCGAGACGTTGCGAGAGGTGTGGGGATGACGATGATGAAGGCTGGCTTGGTAAGCGTCGTCGTACCCGTGTACAACGGCGAGCAATACATAGAACGGTGCCTGAACAGCCTCGGCGCGCAGACATACGGGAACATCGAGGTCCACATCGTCGATGACGGATCCACCGATTCGACGGCGACGATCTGCGAAGCGTACTGTTCTCGCGACGACAGGTTCATCCTGCACACTGTCCCCAACGGCGGCGTATCCGCCGCGCGCAATGTCGGCATCGAACACGCTCGAGGGGAGTTCGTCTGCTTCATCGATTCGGACGATTATGTGACGCCCGATTATGTCGAATGGCATCTCGGGAACATCTCCGCAGAGCCGGGAATCGACATCAGCGTGTGCGGATTCGTGGACGAGGACGAGCGTGGCGAAGTGCTGCACCGCAGTGAGAACACTTCGGACTATGTGTATGACGTCACCGCATTCGATGCCTCGAGATTCCTGCCGTATACCTGTTGGCAGACGATGATGCGCCGGTCCGCCCTGACCGATGCCGAGGGTAGGACCATCCTGTTCGATCAGGACGTCCACATCAAGGAGGACCTGCTGTTCCTGTACGCCGTGATCGCCAATTCCAGAAGGATCGCGGTGGGGTCCAAGGTGATCTACCACAGCGTATACCGTTCCGACAGCCTGTCGCATGGCGCATTGAACGAGGACGGCGTCGGCACGTACCTCAGCTCGCTGAAGGTGTATCGCAGGATCATGGAGGTGACCGCCGGCGTGCCCCGACTGCACAGGTATCTGTGCCTGAACGTGCTGAAGGACACCGTCAAGGTGTCCGAACATCTGAAAGCCGTGCACGGCCTTGACCGTGATTCGATGGGGCGGATCAGGGACATCCGTTCGGCTGCGGTCTCCCATCTCGGCCGATACGACCTGTCGGCGAAGGAACGTCTCATCGTGCTCATGATCCGGCGTTGTCCGGCATTGTACCGAAAGATCGCGAGGTGATCAGGATGAACGGGAAATCCAGGAAAAGCGTCGGCGTCATCACGCTGTTCGATCTCAACAACTTCGGCAATCGGTTGCAGAACTATGCGGTCGTGCGGATACTGACGGATCTGGGATATGATGTGGACACGGTCAGGGTCTACCGGGGCAATCCCCTTCTGCCATTGAAGGAGTACCTCAAGTGCCTGATCGCTCGACGTCGTCATGCACGGTACGCGCAGTTCTATGCCTTCTCGAAGGAGTATACGAGACTGCGCAATGTCCATGCGGGGAACACCCTGCGCGGGCATGCGGGGCTGAAGCGGTACGGGTTCTTTTCCGTGGGATCCGATCAGGTATGGAATTCCAGGTATCTCGACCCGAGCACGAAGAACCAGGTGCTTGAGGAACGGCTGCTGGCCTTTGTCGAAGGCGGCAGGCGGATGTCGTTCGCCGCCTCTTTCAGCGTCAACGACATTCCGGAGCCGGATAAGGCGTATTTCGCGCGCGAACTGTCGCAATTCGCGGGAATCACCGTTCGTGAGGAACAGGGCAGGCGCATCATCGCTAAACTGCTTCCCGACACCCCAGTCGATGTCGTGCTGGATCCGACGTTGCTGGTGGATCGTGACGAATGGGAGCGCGTGTCCTCCGACGACGTGCATCTGCAATCGGAGTACGTTCTGGAGATCTTCATCTGCCCGAAAAGCGATCTCGCTCGTGAGGGCGTCGAATATCTCGCCGATGGCAGGTATGCGCGCATCAGCGTATATGACGATGGCGCATTACCCGACGGAATCGGCCCCCGGCAGTTCGTCGAACTGGTGTCCAAGGCACGATACGTCGTCACCGACAGTTTCCACGCCGTGGCTTTCTCGATTATCTTCAACAGGCAGTTCTTCGTCTTCAAACGTTCGGACAAAAGCCAGACCGTCGATTCCCGATTCATCACGTTGTTCGACGCCCTCGGCATCGAGGGAAGGATGATCGAGGACACCGAGCAGCTCCGGACCGCCATCGACACTCCCATCGATTTCGATGAGGTCAATGCGCGGTTGGCCTCGCGGCGGTCGGAATCACTGACCGTGCTCGAAGCGATGGCGGCAAGACTCGATGCGGAGAATGCGTAGCTCGCGCGTCCCGGTCTCCCGATAATCCCCGTCTCTCGATAGGAAATGAAAACGCATATGGTGTCACAACGTAAGATGGGCATGGCCTTGGGCTATGTGAACATCATCGCGAAGAACCTGATCAACCTGATGTACACGCCGTTGCTTCTCAGGTTCCTCGGTCAGGGCGATTACGGCGTCTTCCAGATGACGAACTCCACGGTGATGTCGCTCAGCTTGCTGAGCATGGGCTTCACCTCGGCGTACGTGCGGTTCTACTCGCAGCGTGCGGCGAAGGACGACCAGCAGGGCATCCGCAGGCTCAACGGCATGTACCTTCTCGTCTTCCTCATCATCACCGGCATCTGCATGATATGCGGACTGGTGTTGTGGGGTTTCACCAATGAGCTGTTCAAAAACGGCCTGACCGCGGAGGAAATCGGTCTCGCTAAGACGCTGATCCTGATTCTGGTGTTCAATCTGGCCATACAGTTCCCGGCCTCGGTGTTCGACTCCTTCATCATGGTGCATGAGCAGTTCGTCTTCCAGCAATCCCGTCAGCTGTTCTCATCGCTTATGGTTCCCGTCATCGCCGTGCTGCTGCTGGCGTTGGGGTGTGGTGCGGTCGGTGTCGCCGCGGCCCAGGCGTTCGTCTCCGCGGTCCTGCTGCTGCTCAACATCCGATACGCGGTACGGACCTTGGGTATGCGGTTCGATTTCGGCTCGTTCGACTGGGGGCTGTTCAGGGAGATCGCCGTGTTCAGCTTCTGGATCTTCCTCAACCAGATCTTCGATCTGATCAACAACAACGTGCCGAACTTCCTGCTCGGCGCGTTGGCGAGTTCGAACGCCGTGGCGATTTTCGCCATTGCGACGCAGTTCAGAACCATCTTCTTTACGCTGTCCACGACGGCGGCGAACGTCTTCGTTCCGAAGATCAATCGGATCGTCGCCGACAGCGACGACAACACCGCATTGACGAGATTGATGACCCGTGTGGGACGATTCCAGATGGTGCTGTTCTGCTTCATCTACGGTGGCTTCGTGCTCGTCGGCAGGTACTTCATCTCCATATGGGCGGGGGAGGGATATGACGATTCCTACTGGATGACACTGCTGATGACACTGCCTGTCATGATCCCCCTGATCCAGAACACCGGCATCGAGATCCAGCGGGCGAAGAACAAGCATCGGGCTCGGAGCCTCGTCTATATCCTGACGTCGCTGGTCAATATCGTCATCAGCGTCATACTCATTCCGACGTGGGGGTATTGGGCGACCACGTTGGGATATATGGTGAGCATCCTGCTGGGTACCGGCCTGTTCATGAACTGGTATTACCAGCGTCGCATCGGGCTTGACATGCTGTATTTCTGGAAATCCATGGCCCCGGTGTTCGCCGTCAGTGTGGGGGTGCTGGCCGTCAGCGGAGCGATCGCCTATGTGACGGCCGTCCAGGGGCTTGCGGGGTTCTTCCTGTACGGGATGCTGTACGTCGTCCTGTATGCGGTCGCGGCGTGGTTCTTCATCGCCACGAAAGCGGAACGGAACATGTTGAAGGTCAGGTTTTCCCATAAATAGTAATCGATGGTCCGTTTCGGACAGTCGGCGCATGCGAATGCGCGCATGAGATGGCATACGGAAGGTGTATGCGGAAAGGAACGAGTATGGCTAAGTCAACGATTAAACAGATCGTCAGGTCCATGGTCCCGGATGCGCTGTTGCACGCGCGTCGGGATCGCAGGGAACGTCGACGGCTGTATCGCGACGGTCGCAGGCAGCTGGCGCGTTTCGACCGATACTACTCGCGCGAGTACTCCACGGACGCGGGGCGGATCGAGACCCGGATCATGTTCTGTGTCCACCAGATCGAAAAGGGACTCACTCACGACGATTTTCGTGCGGGGTTCGGTAAGGGGGCGTTGCACGGTCTCGCCGAATCGATGGCGGCGCTCCGTCGCGCCGATGCCCGATACGCCGATAACGCCGTGTACCGGCAGGCGTTGTCGGCGCTGCACGCGTACCGGAAGCGGCATGAGACCATCGGGTACGACGTTTCATCCCTGGAGGCGATGTTCCCTGAGGACGTGCGCGCGTCCATAGGGTCCGCTCCCGTTGATCTGTCGGGAGGTCTTGTGATCGATGCCGCGTCCAAGACAGGCAACCGAGACGTCGATTTCCGGTCGCTGGCCGAGCATCGGTTCGCGATTCGCGAATACTCGTCTCGTCCGGTCGATGAGACGCAGCTCATCGAGGCGGTTGAGATCGCGATGAAGACCCCTTCGGTGTGCAATCGCCAGTCTTCGCGCGTATATGTGATCCTCGACCCGAGGAAGATCAAGAAACTGCTCGACCTGCAAGGTGGGCTGCACGGGTATCCCATGCCTCCCGCCCTCATGTTCGTGACGTCGGATATTCGCGCGTTCATGAACTTCGCCGAGCGCAACGAGCCATTCGTGGATGGGGGATTGTTCTCGATGTCCCTGTTGTACGCGCTCGAATACGTGGGACTTGCCGCGTGTCCGCTGAATGCCATGTTCGACGAGGACAAGGCGAGGAGGACACGTGAGGTTCTCGGCGTGCCGGATTGGGAGCTGCCGGTCATGTACATCTCCATCGGGCAGTTCCCCGAACATGCACAGGTGTGTCGTTCATCGAGGTTCCCTGTGGAACGGGTGACCACGATCATCAAATGACATCGTGCGGGTGCGGGCCGCTGACAGACACGGTTCCGGCACGGGTGAAACGTGAGGAAAGGATCTTGCTCACGAGGTACGTATGGGTTGACAACGTCAGGGGCGCGATCATCCTGCTGATGGTCGCCGGGCATGTGGAACGGGCGGTTGTCTCCGCTGGCGCGGGGACCGGTGTGCTTACGGTGTTCGATATGGTGCTGTACTCGTTCCATATGCCTGTCATGTTCTTCCTGAGTGGGTTTCTTGTCCGGGATCTCGGGAAGCGGTATTCCAGCGCGGAGTGCGGCGAGCGCGTATTGAAAAGCGTGGTAAAGCTGTACGTTCCGTATCTGTTCGCGGTATACGCATACTGGGGTGTGAAGATGCTGTTCCACGCGGGCAATGAACCGGTTTCATGGCATGACGTCTTGACGCTGTGGATCATGCCCCGATGGAACCTGTGGTTCCTGTGCGCGTTGACGCTCATCGAAGTCATCGTCGCGGTGTTCCGCCGTTTCAGTGACCGTTATGCGTTGCTTCTGACGATGTTCCTGTGCTATGCGCTGTGGTTCGTGATCGCCGGAGTCGGTCTGGACTCCGACAAGCCGTACAGCTGGTGTGCATATGGCGTGTTCTATGTGCTCGGCATGATCGTGCGATGCCATGAACGTGATTGGAAGAGCCGTGTGGTGGTATTGGCGGCGTTGGGTCCGTTGGGCGTCGCCATGGTCCTGCTCGTGTTGTCGGTGAATCCCGTGGGACGTATGCTGTGCGCAGGCGCTGCGGTGAGTTTGCTGTGCTTCGCCGGGCGGTCGGTGCTGGAGCGGAGGATGCGGGTGCTTGGCCTGTTGGGACGATATACGCTGGAGATCTATCTGTGCCATTTCATCGGTGTGAGTGTTCTGGTGGAGGCATGTCTCGCGTTGGGAATGAGCGATGCCTACGTCATCTGGATGGTGTGCACATTGCTATGTACGCTTTTGCCGCTGTTGGTGGTCGCCGCGTACGCCCGCGTCAGGCCGCTGGCGTTTCTCCGGTATGTATTCCATCCCTATTCATTGCTGAGATCCCGGAGAGAATGAGGTACGGCTGTGTAATCTAAGGCAGCTGCTTCATGCGTAGGCAGTCTGGTCGATCTTGTTCGGGAATAAAAATGTCACGAACAAGGTGTCTTCTGGAGGGTGTCGTTTGAAAGGCCGAGAGGTCTTGTGTGGTATGTGTTCCGCGCGGTCGGCATAGCGTCAGTGCGGTTTGAAGGGGGAGTTTGAAGGGGTTCCCCCTTGTGTAGAATGGGGGGAATCTTTGCGATGCCTCTTCTCCATGGCGTCCATCCGAATATTCCCTTCCCGTCATGAAGTCGGGACATATCACGAAAGGAAAACCATGAAAGGCATCATCCTCGCGGGCGGATCGGGCACGAGGCTGTACCCGCTGACCACGGTCACCTCGAAGCAGCTTCTGCCCGTCTACGACAAGCCGATGATCTACTATCCGCTGAGCGTGCTCATGCTCGCGGGCATCCGCGACATCCTCATCATCTCCACGCCGAAGGACCTGCCGAACTTCGAGCGGCTCCTCGGTGACGGCTCGCATTACGGCGTGCGATTCAGCTACAAGGTCCAGCCGAGCCCGGACGGCCTCGCGCAGGCGTTCCTCCTCGGCGAGGAGTTCATCGCCGGCGAGCCGTGCGCGCTGGTCCTCGGCGACAACATCTTCTATGGCAACGGTCTCGGCGCGACGTTGCGCAAGGCGGTCGCGAAGGCCGAGGGCGGCGAAGGCGCGAGCGTCTTCGGCTATTACGTCGACGATCCCGAACGCTACGGCGTGGTCGAGTTCGACGAGCGCAAGAAGGCCGTGTCGATCGAGGAGAAGCCCCTGCATCCGAAATCGAACTACGCGGTGACGGGCCTGTACTTCTACGACGAGCGCGTCGTTGACTTCGCCAAGCGGATCACGCCGTCCGCGCGCGGCGAGCTGGAGATCACCGACCTCAACCGCATGTACCTCGACGCGGGCGCGCTCAACGTGCGTACGCTCGGCCGTGGCTACGCGTGGCTCGACACCGGCACGATGGATTCGCTCTACGAGGCCGGCGAGTTCGTGCGCACGGTGCAGCGCGCGCAGGGTCTGCCGATCGCGGTGGTCGAGGAGATCGCGTACGAGAACGGCTGGATCGACCGGAGCGAGCTGCTCGACTCCGCCGCCCGATACGGCAAGTCCCCGTACGGCCGTCACCTCGAGGACGTCGCCGAAGGCCGCGTGCTCCTCATCTCCGACGCAGTTCCCGACGCAGTTCCCGACGAACACTGAGGCGCCCGCC
>NZ_PEBH01000010.1 GCF_008698235.1 Bifidobacterium rousetti | reverse complement strand
CGCCCCGACCGCCCCGTCGAAGAGGCTCGCCACCGCCGACCTCATCACGATCGGCGTCTTCGCGGCCCTGTACTTCGTGATGGTGTGCGTGGCCACACTGATCAGCACGGTGTTCACCGGCGGCTTCGGCTCGATCTTCCTGCCGGCGATCGCGGCCCTGATCTCCGGGCCCGTGTTCATGCTGCTCAACGCGCGCCTCGGCAAGTTCGGCGGCATCACGGTGATGGGCCTCGTGATCGGCCTGTTCCTGTTCGTCTCCGGCCATTTCGCGCTCTCGTTCGTCGCCAGCGTCGTCTTCCCCGTCGCCGCCGACCTGATCGCGCGCGCCGGCGCCTACCGCAACAAGGCGCTGCTGCTCGTCTCCTACGTGGTCTTCTCGTACGGTCTCACCGGCCCCATCCTGCCGCTGTGGTTCATGAAGGACGCCTACGTGGCGAGCCTCGAGGCGCGCGGCAAGGACGCGGCGTACATCGACGGCGTGTTCGCCAACATCAACACCGGCACGTTCGCGCTGTCGATGGGCGCGATCCTCGTGTGCGCGGCCCTCGGCGGATGGTTCGGCCAGCGCCTCATGAGGAAGCACTTCGCCAAGGCCGGCATCGCCTGATGACCGAGGCCCCGCTCCGCCCCGACGCTTCGCACGCGCGGTCGCTCGACCCGCGTGCGAAGCTGTATCTGCTCCTGCTCGCGAACCTCATGCTGTTCTTCCACGCCGGATCGGCGACGCAGGCGGTGATGGCGGCCCTGTTCCTGATCCCGATGATCGCCGCCGGACGGACCCGCATGGCGGCGCGGTTCGCGCTCGCGTACGCGGCGCTCTACGTCCTCGGCATGCTCGATCCCGACGCGCTGGGCGTGCCCCAGCTGCATGTGGTCTCGGCGCTGGCCGTCGGCATGATCATGATGATGCCGTGCTTCATGACTGGTGCATACGCGTTCTCCACCACGTCGGCGAGCGCGTTCGTATGCGCGATGCGCCGCATGCGCGTGCCCGAGGCGGTGGTGGTACCGTGCGTGGTGATCATCCGGTTCTTCCCGACGATCCTCAACGACTACCGTCGCATCCGCGAGGCGATGGCGTTGCGCGGCGTCGCCGCGGGCGCGTTCGCGTGGGTGCGTCATCCGGCGCAGTCGTTGGAGTATGTGATCGTGCCGCTGCTGATGAACGCGACGAACGTGGCGCAGGATCTGTCCGTGGCGGCGTTGACGAAGGGCCTCGGCCGCGAGGGCGCGCATACGTCGCGCACGGTGATCCACATGGGGGCCGTCGACTGGGCGGCGATGGCGGTGTGCACGCTGCCGCTTGCGCTGGATGCCATGGGGGTGGTGTGACGATGGATGCGATGGGAACCATTGACCCGATCCGGCACGTCGACCCGGGCGAGGTCCCGGCCGAGGTTCCGGCCGACGTGCTCGTCGAGGACGTGTCGTTCCGCTATGCGGCGGACGCCGGGGACTCCTCCCCCGCGCTGGACGACGTGTCCCTGACCGTGGGGGCCGGCGAGTGCGTGGTGCTGTGCGGCGCGAGCGGATGCGGCAAGACGACGCTGACCCGCGTGGTCAACGGCCTGGCGCCGTCCTTCTTCCGCGGCGCGTTCTCGGGCCGTGCGATCACCTGCGGCCTCGACGCGGCGCGGGTGCCGATCGACCGGCTGACGCCGCTGGTGGGCAGCGTGTTCCAGAATCCGAAGACGCAGTATTTCAACGCGAACACGACGGACGAGCTGGCGTTCCCCTGCGAAAACATGGGGATGGACCCGGACGGGATCAACAGGCGCGTGGATGCAGTGGCGCGGCGATTCGACGTGACGCATCTCATGGGACGCAGCGTCTTCGGCCTGTCGGGCGGGCAGAAGCAGCGTATCGCGGTGGCCGCGGCGAGCGTGCTGGAACCACGTCTGGTCGTGCTCGATGAACCGACCGGCAATCTCGACGCGCGGGCGATCGACGATATGCGGGATATGGTCATGCGCATGAAGGCGGACGGGATGGCCGTGTTGGTCGCCGAGCATCGTCTCGCGTGGCTCAACGGCGTCGCCGACCGGTATGTGGTGTTCGAGGCGGGGCGGATCGTCCGCGAGTACGCGGCGGACGAGTTCCTCAGGCTGTCCTCCGGTTGTGTGGCGGCGATGGGGCTGCGCGCGTTGGATCTCGGACCGTACCGCAGGCGCGTCCGGGAGCTTGCCTCCTGTGAGGCGGAACGTGAGACGAACGCCGCGCGGGACGTCCCGCTGCTGCGCACGCGCGGGTTGACGGTCGGATACGCAAGGCGCCGCCGGTTCCGTTTCGGTGGTCCCGGTGGTCCCGGTGGTCCCGGCGGCCGCGGCGGTGTCGGCGCCTCCGGCGGCGATGCATCCGCCGCGTTCAGCCGCGCGATCCCGGATCTGGTCCTGCGCCGTGGCGAAATCGTGGGGCTGATGGGCCCCAATGGATGCGGCAAGACGACGCTGGTGCGCACGCTGACCGGTCTGGCGAAGCCGCTGGCGGGACGCGTCGAGCTCGATGGCGCAACGGCCCGCCCGCACGAGCTGACGCGCGCCGGGTTCCTGGTCATGCAGGACGTGAACTACCAGCTGTTCTCGGACAGCGTGCGTGAGGAGATCACGCTCGGTCTGGACGGGACGGACCCGGCCGTGCGCGAGCGCTGCGATCGCATCCTGGACGATCTGGATCTCACGCGGTTCGCCGACCGTCATCCGATGAGCCTGTCGGGCGGGCAGAAGCAGCGTGTGGCGATCGGGTCGGCGCTGATGTGCGGCAAGGACCTCATCGTGCTCGACGAGCCGACCAGCGGTCTGGACCGGTTCCATATGGAGCAGGTCGGTCGTCTGCTGCGTCATCTGGCCGATCTGGGGCGAGCCGTGCTGGTCGTCACGCATGACGAGGAGCTCGCGGCCGGATGGTGCGATCGGATCGTGGATCTCGCCGTCCGCTGATCGTCCCATCCGTCTTATCCACATGACGACGGGGTTGTGCACAGTCGACGACCCCGTATTTGCCGTGCCTCGCGGGACGTGGCAAGGTGGGTGCACGCGCAGGTCGCCGGACCGGCGCGACGGTCAATGGGGACCGTGTCAGACAGATTCAGGGAAGGACCTCTCATGATTTCGACGAACATCGCACGAGGCGGATACACGGACCGGCGTGATACGCATGACACATATGACGGACATGACGCACATGACAACGGACAGGACGGCGGGCGCGACGACCGGGACGGCGGCGCGTCGAGCGTCGGCCGATGGACCGCGCTGTTCGCCGACGACGTCGACCACCAGTACGTCTCCCCGCCCCGGGTCGAGCGGGCGATGGGGCTGATCGACGTCATCGGACGGGAGGCGTCGGCACGCGGGCTGAACGTCATGGACCCCTCGCCGGGACTGTTCGACAGGGCGAGACGCGCCAAATGGGCGTGGCCGCACATCGTCGTGGCCACGCCACAGGGCGATCTGCTGTCCTTCCACGTCTCGGAACGGTCGCGGAACGGCACCGAATCGAAGCCGCGGTCCCTCGCCGACCGCGCGTCGTCGGACGGCACGCCGATATGGCAGGCGCAGCGATCCACACGGTTCGAGCCCACGGGGACGATGCTGGTCAGGGTGGACAGCGACATCGCGCACTACCGGATCAAGACGAGCCGGGACTCCGACCAGACACTGGTCGAGACGCGCATCCCCAACCTGTTCGACATGCTCACCGAGGAGATGGTGCGCTGCGGTGAGGTGCGCCGCCGGGCGCGTGAACAGGAGGAGGCGAGCAACGCCTCACGCAGGCGATGCCACATCGAACGGCTGTACATGGCCCTGTGCGACGAGGCGGCGCTGCACGAGCGGATGCAGAGCCAGCGGGAGTATCTCGACCAGATCGAGTGCGGGCTCGATGAACGGGGGCTCGACGTCACTTGGGGACGGGGATCGGGACGGCCATCCTGCGATCCGCCGACAGGCTCCGACACCGGAGTCGGGACCGGAGCCGACACCGGAGCCGGGGAGGGGAACATCCGCCGCGCGATAGCGCTGATGCGCGAGCATATCGACGCGCAGGACCCGCTGACCCGTGGAGGCATCGGATGGGCGAACCAGCCCGAGCCGACCGAGACCGAGGTGTTCGAGTACTCGCGCAGGGCCAGTCGCCGCAGGGCCGCGCGCACGGGAGGCGGGACGGCGCCCGCCGGACGGCATAACGGATTCTTCGACTGACTGTCGAGCGATCGGAAACGGCCAGTTATTGTCGGTATATCGGCTACCCTTCAGTCCCGCTTCGCGGGCCAGCTCCCCCGGCAAGGGGAGCCTGGAGAGTGTCGACTACTCCTCGGCGACCAGCTCGAGGTAGGAGTCGTTCCACAGGTCCTCGTCGCCGTCGGGCATGAGGAGCACGCGTTCGGGGTTCAGCGCCTCGACGGCGCCCTCGTCGTGGGTGACGAGCACGATCGCGCCCTCGTACTTGGCGATGGCCTTGAGGATCTCGTCGCGCGAGGCGGGGTCGAGGTTGTTGGTGGGCTCGTCGAGCAGCAGCACGTTGGCGCGGGAGGTGACGAGCGTGGCCAGGGCGAGCCTGGTCTTCTCGCCGCCGGACAGCACGCGCGCCGGCTTCAGCGCGTCGTCGCCGGAGAACAGGAACGAGCCGAGGATGGACCGGGCCTGCGTGTCGTTCAGGTCGGGCGCCACATGCGTGAGGTTCTCGAGCACGGTGGCGTCGAGATCGAGGGTGTCGTGCTCCTGTGCGAAGTAGCCGATCTTGCAGCCGTGGCCGTATTCGACCGAACCGGTGTCGGGCTGTTCGATGTGCGCGAGCAGGCGCAGCGTGGTGGTCTTGCCGGCGCCGTTGTAGCCGAGGATGACGACACGCGAGCCCTTGTCGATGGCGAGGTTGACGCCGGCGAACACGATGTTCGAGCCGTACGCCTTGGAGATGTCCTTGGCCATGATCGGCGTCCTGCCGCAGGGCGCGGGCTCCGGGAAGCGGATGTCGGCGACCTTCTCGGCCTTCTGCGCCTCGGAGGTGTTCTCGAGGAGCTTCTCGGCGCGGCGCATCATGTTCTGCGCGGCGACGGCCTTCGTGGCCTTGGCGTGCAGGCGGATGCCCTGCTTCATCAGACGCTCGGCCTTCTTCTCGGCGACCTCGCGCTCGCGGCGTCGGCGTTCCTCGTCGACGACGCGCTGGTGCAGGTACGCCTTCCAGCCGAGCGAATACATGTCGATGCCGCCGGTCTGCGCGTCGAGGTGCCACACCTTGTTGACGACCTCGTCGAGCAGCTCGGTCGAGTGGGAGATGACGAGGAAGCCGCCCTCGTACTTCTTGAGGTAGCCGCGCAGCCATTCGATCGAGTCGGCGTCGAGGTGGTTGGTGGGCTCGTCGAGGATGAGCGTGTCGGCGTTCGAGTAGAGGATGCGCGCCAGTTCGATGCGTCGGCGCTGGCCGCCGGAGAGCGTGCCGAGCTGCTGCTCCATGACGTCCTGCGGAAGCCCCAGCGAGGCGGCCATCGTGATGGCCTCGGACTGGGCCGCGTAGCCGCCGGCCTTGTCGAAGTCCTGCATGGCCTTGTCGTAGCGGTTCATCGCCTTGGACATGACGTCGGGGTCCGGGTCGGTCATCTCCTTCTCGGCCTTGCGCAGCCGCGCGATGATCGAGGCGATGTCGCGCGCGCTCATCATGCGGTCGAGCGCGGTCTGCTCCGGATCGGCGGCATGCGTGTCCTGCGGCAGGTAGCCGAGCTTGCCGGAGACGCGCACCTTGCCGGAGGTGGGCAGCATGTCGCCGGTGATCACGCGCGTGAGCGTCGTCTTGCCGGCGCCGTTGCGCCCCACCAGACCGATCTTGTCGCCCTTGGCGACGTGGAAGTCGGTCGGATGCAGCAACGTACGCGCGCCGATCTGAATCTCCAGACCCTGTGCATCGATCGCCATACCCCACCTGCCGCTTTCCGTGTCGTCGTCGTGATTTCGCCGTGATCCGCGCGTCTGCCCCGCATCGGCGCATCCGGCCGTTTTGCCGACCAACCACTATAGCGTGAGGCATACCGTGCGTTCCCCGCGCCACGGGCACGCACTGGATTGACGGACTAGACTGGAGCTCACGGAACCGGCCCCGCGCCGGCGACGGAAGGTCAAGTCGAATCGCATGGTCTTAAGGAGGCCACATGGACACCCGGAACGATTCGGAACGCCGCGATACCCTGCTCAACGCCGCATATGACGTGGCCGCTGTGCGCGACATGGAACGGCCGCTGCTCGAGGACGGCGTGCCGCTGATGCGCATGGCCGCCAACGCCGCCGCGCATGTGGCCGCGCGCATGCTCGACGACGCCGAGATCGACATCGAGGACGCGGTCGTGACCCTGCTCGCCGGAGCCGGCGACAACGGCGGGGACGGCCTGTTCGCCGCAGCCGCGCTGGCCGACGAGGGTGCGCAGGTCACCGCGGTGGCCACCGGACGCACCCTGCACGACACCGCGTTCGCCGCGTTCGTGCAGGCGGGCGGCAGGGTGCTGGTGCTTGACCCCGAGGCCGAGATCCCCGGCTGCTCGTCCGGGTTCACCCCCGGTGAGGCCGGCGAGCGCCTCAAGGCGGCGATCAGGCTGGCGAGCCGCTCGCATCTGGTCATCGACGCGATGACCGGCATCGGGCTCAACGGCGAGCTGCGCGGCATCCCGGGGACGCTCGCCGCGTCCCTCGGCGTGGACCGCGACGAGGGGCCGCTCCCGGACCGTCCGGCGATGCCGAACCGCCAGACGGCGGATGTGGATCTGCCGCTGGTGCTTGCGGTGGACACGCCCTCCGGCGTCGGCGTGGACGACGGGTCGCTGACCGGCGCCTACATCCCCGCCGACGAGACGGTGATGTTCGGCGCGATGAAGCCGTGCGCGATGCTGCCGCCGGCGACGTTCGCGTGCGGGCACATCACGCTGGTCGACTTCGGCTTCGACCTGGACGGCGTGGAGCCTTCGGTCGAGGCGATGTCGCGCGATCTGGCCGCGGAGGCCATCCGGCTGCCGCGTGTGGCGGATATGAAGTACACCCGGGGCGTGGTGGGGCTCGTCACCGGATCGTCCCGCTATCCGGGCGCGGCGGTGCTCACGGCGAGGGCCGCGGCCCGCACGAACGTGGGGATGGTGCGCTATCTCGGCCCGGAGCGCGCGCAGGACATGGTGTTGGCCGCGTTGCCCGAGGCCGTGATCGGCAAGGGCCATGTGCAGTCGTGGGTCGTGGGGTCCGGTGTGCCGGACAACGACGGGGACCCGGAATTGAAGGACGTCCAGCGTCAGACGATCGCGGCGCTGCTCGCCTTCTACACGGTCGACGGCGCTCCCGCGGACGCATCGGACACGGACGGCGACACGGACACGGACGGCGATGACGCCGCCGATATGGCGGCCGGCGCGCCCGGTGCCGGAACCGACGACGCCGGGACGGCCGACGTGCGCGCCCTGACGATGCCTCCGATCGTCGTCGACGCGGGGGCGCTTGATCTCCTGCCTGACCATGTCGCCCCTCAGGTCGTGCTCACGCCGCATGCGGGCGAGCTTGCGCGGCTGCTGGGCGTGACGCGCGAACAGGTGGAACGTGAGCCGCTCCGGTACGCCCTCGAGGCGCATGAACACACCGGCGCGACGGTGCTGCTCAAGGGGGCCGCGACCATCGTCGCGGGCGAGGGCGGTCATCCGATGGTCTCGGGCAGCGCGCCCGCGTGGCTGGGCACTGCCGGCGCGGGCGACGTGCTCGCCGGCATCACCGGGGCCCTGCTCGCGCAGATGGACGACGATCTGGACGGCGACGGCGGGCGGATGGGCTCCCCGTTGTCCTATGACGCGGCGCTTGTCGCGGACACCGCCGCCGCGGCCGCGTACCTGCACGGCGTGGCTGCGGGGGCAGCATCCGAATCGGAGCAGTACGGCTGGCAGCCGCCGGAGCTGTTCGGCATGACGCGCGCCTCACGCTTCGAGACGATCGGGCACCCGATCATCGCCTCGGACGTGATCGCCGCCATCCCCGACGCGATCGCCGACCTCATCGGCTAGGCCGGGTCCGCGGCGCTGCCGCTGTCCCCGGTCTCTCCGTTTTCCTTGGCATCGCCGGCGATGTCGAGGCGATAGCCCATTCCCGGTTCGGTTTTGAGATACCGGGGATGGGCGGGGTTCGGCTCGACCTTCTTGCGCAGCTGCGAGATGTACAGGCGCAGATAGCCGGTGTCCTTGACGTGGCTCGCGCCCCAGATCTCGGTGAGCAGGTCCTGACGGGTGACGAGCTTGCCCGCGTTGCGCACCAGCACCTCGAGCACCTTCCATTCGGTGGGGGTGAGCCTGATGCGCACCTGTCGGCCGTGGTCCTGACGGAACACGGCCTTGGCGTTGAGGTCAACGGTCACGTCGCCGAATCGGGTCAGCGGCGCCGCGTTCTCGCTCGCGCCCTCCAGCGCCACGCGGCGCAGCAGCGCGCGGATGCGAGCCAGCAGCTCGTCGATCGACACCGGCTTGGTCACGTAGTCGTCGGCGCCCGCATCGAGCGCGGCGACCTTCTCGCGCGCGTCGGTGCGTCCGGACACGACGAGGATCGGTGCCTCGGTCCATCCGCGCACGCCCTGAATCACGCCCATGCCGTCCATCCTCGGCATACCGAGGTCGAGGACGAACAGGTCGGGGTGCTCCTTGACCGCGACCGTGATGCACTCGACGCCGTCACGCGCGGTGACGATGTCATAGCCCTGCGAGTGCAGGGTGATCTTCAGCGCCTTGAGGAACTGCGGATCGTCGTCGGCTACCAGAATCTTCATCATTCGTCACTCCCTTTCCCCGTGTGGTCTTTCCCTGTATGCCCGGTGCGGTCTGCCGTGTGACCGGTGTCGTCACGATCGGCGTCGTTGTGATCGGTGTCGTCACCTTTTACGCTGTCCGGAGCCTGCGGTTTGTCGTCGGAGTCGGGTTTCTCCCCGCCCCGCATGATGCCGTAGGTGATGAACCGGTCGAGCCCCCGCTCGTCCGAATTGCCTTTGCCCGGCAACGGCAGTATCACGTCGGACACCGCGCCGGAGACCTTGAGCGTGTCCTGCTCGAGGATATCCGACGGATCGGGACGCTCGTTCTTCGGGATGAGCTGGCCGACGCGCAGCACCCGGTCGGCGGCGCGCAGGGTGATGACGATGGTCAATCCCCCGCCCGGCGTGTCCTCCGGGGTGATGGAGCCGCCCATCGACTCGACGAATCCCTTCGACAGGGCCATGCCGAGGCCGAGACCGGTGCTGTTGTCCGTGTCACCAAGGCGGTGGAACGGCAGGAAGATGTCGTTCTTGCGATCGTCCGGCACGCCCGGCCCCTGATCGGCGACGCGGATCTCGACCACGCCGTTGAACGCGGAGGCGGCGATGCGCACGCGCTTGTCCTTCGGGGTGAACCGCAGGGCGTTGACGACCACGTTCGACAGCGCGCGGCGCAGCAGCGGCGGATCGGCGACCACCAGCGGCAGGTCGGGGGCGATGTCGAGGTCGACGGTCCACGGCCCGATGCCCAGCTCGTCGAACAGGGGGATGATCTCCTCCCCCACGTCGGTGGCGACAAGCGACAGCGGCAGCGCACCCTCGCGGATGCGCGAGACGTCGAGCAGGTCGGTGACGAGCTTGGTGAGCTGGTTGAGGCCGTTGGCGGCCACGGAAAGCAGCTCGGAGCGGTCGCGCT
The DNA here is from genome assembly GCF_008698235.1 of Bifidobacterium rousetti. Classification (GTDB taxonomy): domain Bacteria; phylum Actinomycetota; class Actinomycetes; order Actinomycetales; family Bifidobacteriaceae; genus Bifidobacterium; species Bifidobacterium rousetti. Next base: position 129,978 of record NZ_PEBH01000010.1, on the reverse strand, counting down.
TGTCCATCGTGTCGCCCATGCGCTGCAGTCCGGAGACGGCGGCGGTGGCGGAGGCGAGCGGCCTGCGCAGGTCGTGGCTGACCGCGTTGAGCAGTCCGGTGCGCACCTTCTCCGCCTGGGCGAGCGGCCCGACCTCCTGCGCCTTGCGTTCCAGATCGTTGTGTTCGATGACCGTTTCGATCTGGGAGAGGATCGCCATGAGCATGCGCTGGTCGGACGCCTCGACCGAGCGCCCGTAGAGTTTGAGCGACGGACCGTGCTCGTCGCGCGAGATGGTCTCGGGTTCCTCGACGGCGATGGCGTCGCCGGCGGCGGTGCGTTGACCGCCTTCGCCGTCCACGGCGTCCGGCGACGCGCCCGGCTCGCCGTCGGAGATGATGACGTGCCCGTCCTGCACGACGCGCACGCAGCTGAAGCCGAACGCCTCGCGCGTGCGGTGCACGATCGCCTCGAGTGGATCGTCGCTGCGGAGCACCGAACCGGCCACAGAGGCGAGGATCTCGGACTCGGCGCTGGCGCGCTGCGCCTGCCGCGTGTGGGAGTCGGCCCGGTCGACGACGGCGGAGACGATCATGCCGACGACGACGTACAGGATGATGGTGGCGACATCGGAGGCGTGCATCACATGGAAGGTGCCGATCGGCTCCGTATACAGGAAGTCGAGGACGAGACCGCTGAGGATGGCGGACACGGTCGCGGGGATGAACCCGCCGATGACCGCCGCGATGACGACGAGCAGCTGCAGGATCAGGGCGTCGCGTTGCGCGAAGTCCGTCGAGCTGAATGTCCCGAGCATCCATGCGGCCGCGGCCACGGAGACGAGGGCGAACACGAGGCCGGCGACCAGACGCCCGAGGGCGATCGGCGAATGCCGGCGCGAGGGGATGCGCAGCCCGGCGAGCCCCCGGTTGGCGAACGTGTGGGTGACGATATGGACGTCGATGTCGCCGGATTTCTCGATGATCCCGTTGGGGGTCGAAGGCCTGCCGAACCAGCGTGCGAGGAAGCCCCGGCGGGAGACTCCGACGATGACCTGCGTGGCGTTGTTGGCGCGCGCGTAGTCGAGCAGGGCGTCGGCGATGTCCTCGCCGACGATCTGATGGTAGGTGCCGCCGAGCTTCTCGACGAGCTCGCGCTGCTTGATGAGCAGCGCCGGGTTGGACCCCGCAAGCCCGTCCTCGGGGGTCACGTGCACGGCGATCAGGTCGCCGCCGCCCGACGCGCGGGCGACGCGGGCGCCACGGCGCAGCAGCTGCTCGCCTTCGGGGCCTCCGGACAGTGCGACGATGACGCGCTCCCTAGTCTCCCATTTGGCGCGGATGTGATGCTCGGTGCGGTAGGTGTTCAGCGTCTCGTCGACGCGCCCCGCCAGCCAGAGCAGCGCCAGCTCACGCAGCGCGGTGAGGTTGCCGACGCGGAAGTAGTTGCTCAGCGCGGCGTCGACGCGATCGGGCTTGTACACGAGGCCCGCGGAGAGGCGCTCGCGCAGCCCCTCGGGCGGCAGGTCGACGAGCTTGACCTGCGAGGCGGAGCGCAGCACCTTGTCGGGCACGGTCTCCTTCTGCGTGCTGCCGGTGATCTCGCGCACCACGTCGTTGAGCGATTCGATGTGCTGGACGTTGATCGTGGTGATGACGTCGATGCCGGCGTCGAGCAGGTCCTCGACGTCCTGCCAGCGCTTCTCGTGGACGGAGCCGGGCGCGTTGGTGTGGGCGAGCTCGTCGACGAGCGCCACCTGGGGATGGCGTTCGATGATGCTGAACAGGTCCATCTCCTCGAGCCACATGCCACGGTAGCGCACGCGCCGGCGCGGCACCATCTCGAGTCCGTAGGCCGCCTCGGCGGTGTTCTTGCGCCCGTGGGTCTCGAGCAGGGCGATGACCACGTCCTTGCCCTCGTCCTTGAGGCGATGCCCCTCCTTGAGCATCGCGAAGGTCTTGCCGACGCCCGGCGCGGCGCCGAGCAGCACCGTGAACGTTCCTCGCGCCTCGGCCATATGCGTTCCCGCCTTCCCCTTGTCCCGTTGCCTTCGACTATACGTTATAAAACACCTTCAGGGGTGACGGCGTCGGACACTTCACGCCATCACCCCTGAGGGATGTCAATCACTCGGAATGGCTACTTGAGCTCATCGAGCGCGAGGTTCAGCTTGACGACGTTGACCGTCGACTCGCCGACGAAACCGAGGCCGCGGCCGGTCGTGTTCTGCTTGACCAGCGACTCGACCTTCTCCTCGCTCAGGCCGCGCTCCTTGGCGACGCGCTTGACCTGGATGGCCGCGTACTCGGGGCTGATCTCCGGGTCGAGGCCGGACGACGAGGCGGACACCGCGTCGGCGGGCACGTCCTTGACGCTCACGCCCTCGCGCTTGGCGATGGCCTTGCGCAGCTCGGTCGTGCTCTTGATGAGGTCCTCGTCGGCGTGGCCCTTGTTGGTGCCGGACGACGCGGCGGCGTAGTAGCCCTGGTTGTCCTCGTCCTTGTTCGGGTCGGAGGCCGCGGACGGACGGGACTGGAAGTACTGCGGCAGGGCGTCGCCGTTCTCGTCGGTGAAGGACTGGCCGATCAGCGACGAGCCGACGACCTCACCCTGGGAGTTGGTGATCATCGAGCCGTTGGCCTTGTCGGGCATGCCGAGCTGTCCGATGCCGGTCATCACGAACGTGTAGACGATCACGATCACGGTGAAGACGATCACCGCCTTGAAGCCGGCCCAGTAGCTGCGCAGGTTCAGTGACATAGAGGATTTCATTTCATTCGCTCCTTGAATTGCCTGTTGACGCGGGGCCGATCAGAAGCCCGGGATCAGGCGGACGAACAGGTCGATGATCCAAATGCCGATGAACGGTGCGATGATGCCGCCCAGACCGTAGACCTTGAGGTTGCGGCCGAGGATCTTCTCACCGGCTTCGGCGCGGTACTTGACGCCCTTGAGCGCCAGCGGGATCAGCAGCACGATGATGATCGCGTTGAAGATGATCGCGGAGAGCACGGCGGACAGCGAGCTGTGCAGACCCATGATGTTGAGCACGCCGAGGCCCGGGAACTTCTCCATGAACATGGCCGGGATGATGGCGAAGTACTTGGCCACATCGTTGGCGATGGAGAAGGTGGTCAGGGCGCCTCGGGTGATGAGCAGCTGCTTGCCGATGGCGACGATGTCGATGAGCTTGGTCGGGTCGGAGTCGAGGTCGACCATGTTGCCGGCCTCCTTCGCGGCCGACGTGCCGGAGTTCATCGCGACGCCGACATCGGACTGGGCGAGGGCCGGGGCGTCGTTGGTGCCGTCACCGGTCATGGCGACAAGCTGGCCGCTGGCCTGCTCCTTCTTGATGTAGGCGAGCTTGTCCTCCGGCTTGGCCTCGGCGATGAAGTCGTCGACACCGGCCTCGGCCGCGATGGCCTTGGCGGTCAACGGGTTGTCGCCGGTGACCATGACGGTGCGGATGCCCATCTTGCGAAGGTCGGCGAAACGCTCCTTCAGACCCTCCTTGACGACGTCCTTGAGCTGGACGACGCCGAGGACACGGGCCTCGCCGGCGGCGTTCTGCTCGGCGACGACGAGCGGGGTGCCGCCCTGTCCGGAGATCGCGGACACACGGTCGTGCAGCGCGTCGCGGACCTCGGAGGGCATGACGCCGCCCTCCTTGTCGATCCACGCCTCGACGGCGGAGGTCGCGCCCTTGCGGATGCGGTCGCCGTTCGGCAGGTCGAGTCCGGACATGCGGGTCTCGGCGGTGAACGGCACGGAGACGGCTCCCGGGACCTCGTCGAGGTCGAAGCCCTCGGTCTTGGCGAGGGCGACGATCGACTGGCCCTCAGGCGTGGAGTCGGCGAGCGAGCTCAGGGCCGCGGCCTTGACGATCTCGTCGTGGTCGACGCCCGGCAGCGCGTGGAACTCGGAGGCCTGACGGTTGCCGTAGGTGATGGTGCCGGTCTTGTCGAGCAGCAGGGTGGTGACGTCGCCGGCGGCCTCGATGGCGCGGCCGGAGGTGGCGAGCACGTTGCGCTGGACCAGACGGTCCATGCCGGCGATGCCGATGGCGGACAGCAGGGCGCCGATGGTGGTCGGGATGAGGCACACAAGCAGGGCGATCAGGACCGTCAGGCTCACGGAGGCGTTGACGGAGGAGGCCTGCGGGTTGATGCACAGCACGACGACCAGGAAGATGATGGTCAGGGAGCTCAGGAGCACGTCGAGGGCGATCTCGTTCGGGGTCTTCTGGCGGTTGGCGCCTTCGACCAGGGCGATCATCTTGTCGACGAAGGACTCGCCGGGCTTCTGGGTGATGCGCACGACGATGCGGTCGGACAGCACGCGGGTGCCGCCGGTGACGGACGAACGGTCGCCGCCGGACTCGCGGATGACGGGGGCGGACTCACCGGTGATGGCGGACTCGTCGACCGAGGCGATGCCGGAGATGATGTCGCCATCACCCGGGATCAGCTCGCCGGCGGAGACGACGACCACGTCGCCGAGCTTCAGGTCGGAGCTCGGGATCTCCTCGATGTAGGCCGGGCCCTCGCCCTTTTCGGGGCCACGGACGTCCGGGTCGTTCTTCTCGTCGTAGCCACGCACGATGCGGGCGGGCGTGGTGGTGCGGGTCTTGCGCAGCGCGTCGGCCTGCGCCTTGCCGCGGCCCTCGGCCACGGCCTCGGCGAGGTTGGCGAAGAGCACGGTGGCCCACAGCACGATCGCGACGATCCACGTGAAGTAGACCGGCTCGCCGTTGGACAGCGAGGCGTCGAACAGCTGGCAGATGCCGAGCAGCGTCAGGAACGCGGCGCCCACCCACACGATGAACATGACGGGGTTGTGCCACATGTTGCGCGGGTCGAACTTGCGGAACGCGTTCGGCAGGCTCTTGCCGAGCATGACGCCGAGTGACTGGTTGTTGGAATTCTTGACGTCGTTCGCGAGGGAAGTCGCGTCGTTCGTGACGTCGTTCGCAGTTGCGGAAGTCATATCACGCCACCAAACCTTCTGCCAACGGTCCCAGAGCAAGCGTCGGGAAGAACGTCAGCGCGGAAATAAGGACGATAACAAACACGAGCAGGACGACGAACAGACCGTTGTCGGTCTTCATCGTGCCGGCGGTCACCGGCACCTTGTCCTGCTTGGCCAGCGAGCCGGCCAGGGCGATCACCAGGGCGATCGGCAGGAAGCGGCCGAGCAGCACGGCCAGACCCAGCGCGGTGTCGAGCCACGGGGTGTCGGCGGTGATGCCGGCGAACGCGGAACCGTTGTTGTTCGCGGCAGAGGTGAACGCGTAGACGACCTCGGAGAAGCCGTGGTTGCCGCTGTTGTTGAGCGACGTGTCGAAGATCGACTGGCGCGCGAACGGCAGGGCGAAGCTGAGCGAGACGCCCACGACCACGGTGATCGGCATGACGAGGAAGTACAGCGAGGCCATCTTCATCTCGCGCGGACCGATCTTCTTGCCGATGTACTCAGGCGTACGGCCGACCATGAGGCCCGCGATGAACACGGCGACGACGGCCATCACGAGGATACCGTAGAGGCCGGCGCCCACACCACCCGGCGAGACCTCGCCGAGCATCATGTTGAGCATGTACATCATGCCGCCCAACGCGGTGTACGAATCATGCATCGAGTTGACGGCGCCCGTGGAGGTGGACGTCGAGGTCGTGCCGAACAGGCCGGACCACACGATGCCGAAGCGGGTCTCCTTGCCTTCCATCGAGCCGCCGGTCAGGTTGACGATCGCGTCGTTGGAGAAGGACTCGGCGGTGACGACGCACAGGAAGCTCACGCCGAAGAGGATGGCCATCGCGCCGAGGATGGCGTAGCCCTGACGCACGTCGCCGACCATGCGGCCGAAGGTGCGGGTGAGCGCCACCGGGATGCACAGCATGAGGAGGATCTCGATGAGGTTGGTCCACATGTTCGGGTTCTCGTACGGGTGCGAGGAGTTGGCGTTGAAGAAGCCACCACCGTTCGTACCGAGCTCCTTGATGACCTCCTGGGAGGCGACCGGGCCCTGCATGATCTTCTGGGTGCCGCCGGCGATGGTGTTCACGTCGACGAAGCCGGCGAAGTTCTGGGCGACGCCGAGGGCGATGAGGATGATGCCCATGACGATGGAGATCGGCATGAGCAGGCGCAGCGTGCCGCGGGTCAGATCGACCCAGAAGTTGCCGATGGTCTCGGACTTGCGCCACGCGAAGCCGCGCACGAGGGCGATCGACACGGCGATGCCGACGGCGGCGGACACGAAGTTCTGCACGGCGAGGCCGGCGAACTGGACGGTGTAGCCGAGCGTCACGTCAGGCGAATAGGACTGCCAGTTGGTGTTGGTGACGAACGAGGCCGCGGTGTTGAACGCGAGCGGGCCTTCGACGTTCGGGAAGCCCAGCGAGAACGGCAGCCACTGCTGCACGCGCTGGAGCAGGTAGAGCACCAGAACGCTCATGAGGGAGAAGCCGAGCAGGCCGCGCAGGTACGCCTTCCAGGTCTGCCCCTTCTTGGAGTCAACGCCGACGATCTTGTAGATCCACTTCTCGAAGAAGAGGTCCTTGTCGGACGTGAACACGTTGTACATGTAGTCGCCCAGCGGCTTGTAGATCGCCGCCAGGATGATGGCAATCAGCGCGAATGCCATGATCGCAAAAAGATATACCATGTGATGAACCTTTGTTCCCTAGACTTGTTTCTCTTTGGGGCCTGTCAGAACTTCTCGGGACGGCACAGGGAGTAAATCATGTAGGCAATTCCTACGATTCCCAGCACGACACCCAGCACGGTGAAGAACGTCGTCATAGCTTGTCAACCCACTTTCCAAACAGATCGAAGAGGACGAAGATGACGATCGTGCCCACGACATAGGCAACATCTACCCACCAGGGCATGTCTTTCTCCTTATCATTGAACAAACCCGACGGTGCTGAACCTTCCCGCCCCGGCGCGCGGCACGTTGTCACGCGTGCCGTGCGGGGCGGTCAGACATCACCGTCGGGTCATTACAGCTCTTCATGCTATTGAGTATGTGAAGGAGATGAAACGGTTTTTACGGGTTACATACGGCGGTTATGACGGGACATGGCGATTCGCTAACGCTTTGCTAACACCGTTGGCCGGCGTATGGTCAACGTAGTCTCGGGTGTCTATCGGCCCTCCCTGTCAGGACGGGCGGGTCTCCTTACGTTGGCCGATGCATCGCGTATATATAGGTATGTTGTCCGCCAACCCATCAAGGAGCTTCGCATGACCGCCCCTCACACCCCCTCCCCCGTCACCGACGTGATCTTCGACTTCTGCGGCGTGCTGTTCGACTGGAGCACACGCGCGTGCCTGACGGGCCGTTTCCCCGACGACGTGGTGAACGCGATCTGCGCCGACGACGACCCGCACGGCTTCTTCCGCTACGAGGACCGCATGGACGCCGGCGAGGACTTCGCCGACATCTACCCGGACGTGGTGCGCGAGCAGGGCGAGGACATCGCCCGGATCTTCAGGTACTACATCGAGCACTACGGCGACGCGCTGCCGCGCATGCTGCCCGGCATGGAACAGCTGCTGCGCGACCTCAAGGCCCACGGCTACGGCGTGTGGGGCCTGACGAACTGGTCGCACGAGACGATCCACATCGCGTTCGACAAGTACCCGGTCCTGAACGACCTGCTGGACGGCACCGTCGTCTCCGGCATCGAGAAGATGCACAAGCCGAACGCCGACATCTACGAGCTGGCGCTCTCCCGCTTCGGCCTTGAGGCGCAGCGCTGCGTGTTCTTCGACGACACCGCGAAGAACGTGGTCGGCGCGAACGAGGTCGGCATCCACGGCCGCCTGTTCGAGGGGGCGCTTGAGGCCCGCGAGGCGCTCGCCGCGCTCGGCGTGCGCCTGTAGGGGCCGGTCCGGACGTCAGACGGTCAGGCCCGGTCAGTCGATGCTGGCCGCATCGCCTTTCAGCCCGGTGTAGAGCGTGTAGTACCGCCCCTTCATCGCGACGAGCTCGTCGTGCGTGCCGCGTTCGATGATGCGGCCGGCCTCGATGACCATGATGCAGTCCGCGTTGCGGATCGTCGACAGGCGGTGCGCGATCACGAACGTGGTGCGCCCGCGCATGAGCTCGTCCATGCCGTGCTGGACCAGCGACTCGGTGCGGGTGTCGATCGACGAGGTCGCCTCGTCGAGGATCAGCGCCGGCGGGTCGGCCACCGCGGCGCGCGCGATGGCGAGCAGCTGCCGCTGCCCCTGACTCAGCGCGGCGCCGTCCGCCGTCAGCTGCGTGTCGTAGCCGTCGGGCAGCTTTTCGATGAACGCGTCCGCGTTGGCGAGCCGCGCCGCCGCCTTCACCTCCTCGTCGGTGGCGTCGAGACGGCCGAAGCGGATGTTGTCCATGATCGAGCCGGAAAACAGGTGCGTGTCCTGCAGCACCATGCCGAGGGACCGGCGCAGATCACCCTTCCTCATGTCGCTGATGTCGATGCCGTCATAGGTGATCGAACCGGAGTCGATGTCGTAGAAGCGGGTGATGAGGTTGGTGATCGTCGTCTTGCCGGCGCCGGTGGACCCGACGAGCGCGATCTTCTGCCCGGGCTTGGCGAACATCGACATGTCGTGCAGGACCTCCTTGCCCTTCACGTAGCTGAAGTTCACATGGTCCAGACGGATGTCGCCGCGCATCGGGGTGATATGCCCGTCGGACGGGTCCTTCCAGCCCCAGTCGTCGGTGCGTTCCCCCGACTCGACCAGCCTGCCGGAACCGTCACGCGTGACGTTGACGAGGGTGACTCGCCCGTCGTCGGACTCCGGCCTCTCGTCGAGCAGGTCGAAGACGCGTTCGCCGCCGGCCAGCGCCATGACGATGGCGTTGAGCTGCTGGGAGACCTGCGAGATCGGCATCGTGAAGCTCTTGACGAACGTCAGGAAGCTCACGAGCGCGCCCAGCGTCAGGCCCGTGGCGCCGGTCATCGCGAGCGCGCCGCCGACCAGGGCGCAGACCACGTAGCCGATGTATCCAAGCTGGTTGTTGATCGGCCCCAGATATCCGGCGAACTTGTTGGCCTTGTTGGAGGCGTCGTACAGCCGGTCGTTGACCTCGCGGAAGTCGCGCTTGGCGGCCTTCTCGTGCGTGAACACCTTGACGACCTTCTGCCCGGTCATCATCTCCTCGACGAAGCCGTTGAGCTTGCCGACGGAGCGCTGCTGCTGCGAGAAGTGCGCGCCGGAGCGGCCGGTCAGCACCTTGGTGAGGAGCACCATGACCGCGGCGATGACGAGCATCACACCGGTCAGCGGCACGCTCAGGTAGATCATCGAGACCAGGACCATGACGATCTGGAGCACCGAGGTGAGGATCTGCGGGATGGACTGGGAGACCATCTGACGCAGCGTGTCGATGTCGTTGGTGTACAGGCTCATCACGTCGCCGCGCGAATTGGTGTCGAAGTATCCGAGCGGCAGCTGCTGCATGTGTCCGAACATGCGGTTGCGCAGCCGGCGCATGAACCCCTGGGTGACGAACGCTATGAGGACGGCCTGAACGGCCGCGGCCACGACGCCGACCGCGTAGAGGCCGGCGAGCGCAAGGATGGCGCCGAGCAGCGGGCCGAAGTCGCGTTCGCCCGGATCCGCATGGACGAGCGGCATGATGTAGTCGTCGATGAGCCGCTGGATGAACAGGTTGCCGCGCACGTTGGCGAGCACGGTGACGAGGATGCACGCCATGATGACGGCGTACTGCACGCCGTAGCGTGAGAACAGGTCGCCCATAAGACGCGTGAACGTGCGCCACGGGTGGCCCATCCTCAGGTAGTCCTTCGCCGCCGCGGCGTTCCTCGCCGCGTTCCCCCTTGGTCCCGGCATCACTTCACCTCCGGTTCGTTCGTGTTCGCGGCGGCCTCGTCGAAGTCGCCGCCGCCCCTGGTCTGCAGTTCGACGATGCTCGCGTAGATCTCGTCTCTGACGACCAGTTCCTCATGCGTGCCGACGCCGTGGATGCGGCCGTCGTCCATGACGACGATCATGTCGGCGTCCTGCACGCTGGAGATGCGCTGGGCGATGATGATCTTGGTGACCTCGGGCATCTCGTCGGCGAAGGCGCGGCGGATGCGCGCGTCGGTGGCGGTGTCGACCGCGGAGGTGGAGTCGTCGAGGATGAGCACCTTGGGGTGTTTGAGCAGGGCGCGGGCGATGCACAGGCGTTGCCGCTGGCCGCCGGAGAGGTTCTGTCCGCCCTGTTCGACGACGGTGTCGTAGCCGTCGGGCATGCGGTCGATGAACTCGTCGGCGCAGGCGATCCGGCATGCCCGGCGCATGTCCGTCTCGGTGGCGTTCGGGTCTCCCCATTGCAGGTTCGAGGCGATGGTGCCGGAGAAGAGCACGTTCTTCTGCAGGACGACGGCGACGTTGTCGCGCAGGGTGTCGAGGTCGTAGTCGCGCACGTCGACGCCGCCGACCATGACCGAGCCTCCGGTCACGTCGTACAGGCGCGGGATGAGGTTGACGAGCGTGGTCTTGGCCGAGCCGGTGCCGCCGATCACGCCGACGACCGCGCCGGAGGGGATGTGCAGGTCGATGTCGTCGAGCACCCGTTCGCGGCGTCTCGTGCCGGCGATCCTCGCGGCCATGGCGGCGCGCCGCTTGGCGGTGGGGTCGTTGTCGGAAAGCGTCACCTCCGGGTAGCTGAAGTCGACGTCGTTGAAGTCGATGGATCCGTCCTTCACAACCGTGACGGGATGGTCGACGACGGGCATGTCGGCCTTCTCGGTGAGGACCTCGGCCACGCGGCGGGCGGAGGCGGACGACATCGTGATCATGACGATGGTCATCGACAGCATGACAAGGCTCATGAGGATGTTCATGCAGTACATGAGCAGGGACGTGAGGTCTCCGGTGGTGAGGTCCCCGGCGACGATGAGGTTCGCGCCGAACCAGCTGATGAGCAGCATCGAGGCCCAGACGGTGAACTGGATGACCGGGTTGACGGAGGCGAGCGTCAGCTCGGCCTTCATGAAGATGTCGTAGATGCGTTTGGAGACCGCGCGGAACAGCTCGTTCTGCATGTCGCCGCGGTCGAACGCCTTGACCACGCGGATGGCGGTGATGTTCTCCTCGGTGTTCTCGTTGAGCACGTCGTATTCGGGGAACGCGCGGCGGAAGAAGCGGGCCGCGACGTTCATGAGCACGCCCAGGACGACTCCGAGGAAGATCACGGCCGCGAGGTAGATCAGCGCCATGCGCCCGGAGACGACGAACGCCATGCACATCGCGACGATCAGCGAGCTGGCGGCGCGCGGCACCATGCGCAGGATCATCATGAACGCGTTCTGGATGTTCATCACGTCCGTGGTCAGTCGCGTGACGAGGCTCGGCGTGGAGAAGCGGTCGATGTTGGTGAAGGAGAAGGTCTGGATGTTGTCGTACTGGTCCTGCCTCAGGTTCCTCGCGAAGCCGGCCGCGGCCTTCGAGCCGAACACCGAACCGAGGCATCCGACCGTGAGTCCGCACAGCACGACGGCGAGCATGATCAGGGACGTGCGCACGATGACGCCCATATCCCCTTTCTCGACGCCGTCGTCGATGAGCGTGGCCATGAGCAGCGGCACGATCATCTCGCACACGACCTCGCCGATCATCACCAGCGGGGTGATGACGGCGTCCCGTCTGAACTCCCCGATGTGCCGCATGAGCGTCCTGACGGTCCCCACCCGAGCCACCTTCCTCCTGCCGTTCCCTGTCATCCGAACGATTGTAACGCCAACAGGCTAACAGCCAGGCGGGAGGCGGGCTTGGTGCGTTCCGCCGCGTCACACGGCGTCTTGCGTCTCACAGGGCGTCTCACGAGGCGTCTCACGAGGCGTCTCACATGGCGTCCGCCGTCATGGAAACAATCGGCTATAACCTCACCCTTCGACTATCCCCACTGCTATAACCGGTGTTTATGACGCTTCTGCAACTCAAATACATCGTCAAGATCGTCGAATGCGGTTCGATGAACGAGGCCTCCCACGAGCTCTACGTCTCGCAGCCCGCCCTGAGCTCCTCCGTCAAGGAGCTGGAGAAGGAGCTCGGCATCGAGATCTTCACCCGCTCCTCGCAGGGCATCGCCCTGACCGTGGACGGCGCCGAGTTCCTCACCTACGCGCGTCAGGTGCTCGATCAGGCGGCGCTCCTCGAGGAGCGCTACAAGAACGCGAAGCCCCGCAAGCAGCTGTGCACCGTCTCCACGCAGCACTACATGTTCGCCGTCGAGGCGTTCGTCGAAATGATCAATTCGATCAAGTCCGACGAGTACGAGTTCACGATCCGCGAGACCCGCACGCGCGACATCATCGACTCGGTCGCTAACATGCGTTCGGATGTCGGCATCATCTACCTGTCGGACTTCAACAAGGACGTGATCGGCAAACTGCTGCGTGAGAAGCATCTGGAGTTCCATGCGCTCTTCCGCGCCCCGCTGCATGTGTTCCTGGCGCGCACCAACCCGCTCGCCACGAAGAAGATGGTCACGATGAAGGATCTGAAGCCCTTCCCGTTCATCCAGTACGAGCAGGGCGAGGACGGCTCCTTCTACTTCGCCGAGGAGGCGGTCTGGCCGGACTACTCCCCCAAGCAGATCAACGTGACCGACCGCGCCACGATCCTCAACTTCATCATCGGCCTCAACGGCTACACGGTGTGCACCGGCATCGACAACGGCGACCTCAACAACGAGAAGATCTGCACGGTCCCGCTCGACTCGGACGAGACGATGCTCGTCGGCTGGATCACCAACGAGCGCGCCAAGCTCTCCTCGGCGGCCGAGAACTACCTCGAAAAGCTCAAGTCCGTCGTCTCCGACCACGGCTACAAGCTCATCGACTAGGGACCGGGCCGACTGAACTGTCGGCGTCGATCGGACGCAACGATACGAGTACGTCGATCGGATCCGAGACACCGCACATCACATGCATCACATGAGGGCCTTCCCGGCAAACCCTTGCAGGGAAGGCCTATGCATACGTTCATATAGGACCATAGAAACACGTCACGGGTCCGCCCACCCAGTTCGCCGTCGACGCAATCTCATCAACATTTCAGAGGTGTTATCCACAACGGTGCTCGGCCATTTTGCGATTCATTGCGAACCGCCAATACCGTGGGCACATGGATATGCCGCAGAACACCTTCTTCACATTGGAACAGGCCGCGTCGTTGGCGAGGCAGACCCACGCCGCATGCCGTGATATCGCCATGCGCACCACGCAACCCCTATGCTTCAGCCATGTCACGGCTCTCAAGCTCCACGGCATGGCCGCTTCAATGGATCTCCGCCCCGGATTCAACGAGAACAAGCTGCATGTCAGCGTCGATCATGCGGGAAGGCTCTCCCACCTGCGAGATATCCGATTCCACCTGTGGTCGAAGGACCCATCACCGGTCATACTCGACGAGTTGGTCACCTGCATGCCGGCCGCGGACGCCATCTGCCAGATGGCGTCATACACCGATCTAACCAGTCTGGTCATAGCGATGGATTGGCTCACCTGCCGTAATCCGGATATGAGGATGATGTCCCATGCCGAATTGGCGGAGCATGTGCAGGGGCTTGGACGATTCCCCGGCGTACGTCTGTGCCGGCAAGCCCTCTCCTACAGCCGCGAAGGAACCGATTCCCCTCAGGAATCACTGCTGAGGCTGTCCGCGGAGAAATATGGGATTCCGAAGCTGACGGTGAATATGCCGATCATGGACTACGAGTTGGGCAAGGCATACATCGTGGATATGGCTCTGCCGGAATACGACATCGTGATCGAATACGACGGCAGACACCATTACACGATGGAACGGTGGGAAGCGGATCTGGCGAAACGGAACCGCCTCTCCGCGCTAGGTAAGACGACCTTCGTCGCGACAAAAGCGACCATGGCCAACTCGCACAATCTGAACGCATTCCTGTCCATGATCGCGCAGGAGATCGGCAGACGCAGGGGCGGCAGCTGATCGAGACAACTGCACTGCCCGCAATGATAATGACCGGATACGCCCTGTATGGACAGTTCACATCCAACACCGGTCAAATCCAACATACCAAGCTTCGGTTTTGGGCAACCTGACCGGCTTGGAACCGCCCCAGGGACCGGCTTAAGACCGACTTGGCACTCCGACCTTCATTTCTTAGGCACTTTTCTCAATTCTTAGGCAGCTGGCCTGCCGAGCATATCTCCGCGCGTCCTCAAAATCCTCGATAAATCAAGGCTCAGAAAAGCCCAGACGGCAGCTTTCAAACGAGACACCTGCCTAAGAAACGCAAAAAGTGCCTAAGAAATGCGTGCCGGTGCTCCTATGCCGTTCCCGAGTCGTTCAGAAACAGCATATCCCGGCAACATTGGGGACTACCGAATTGGGGACTACCGAGCCCGCACCCGCATCCGCGGAAGCACTGGGTACACGGTCGCGCAGACGCACAATCAACGGCCTGTCTAGAACCTCCGCGTCACCACATCGGTGCCGTAGCGGCCGTAGCTGTTCTCCGCCGAACCGGTGGTCCACGAGATCGGCGTGAGCGTCATACCCGCCGGATTGAATCGACCGTGACTCATGATGACGCAGTCGACGTCCGGCGCGCATCCCGAGCTGTCATTCGCGAAACCTGTGTACGTGATGTTGCCGGCGTCATCGGTGAGTTGGTATCGGATCTCGTAGTAGGTAATCGCGGTCGAGGTGTTGTTGTGCACGGTGATCGGAATGTCGTAATAACTGTATGAAGGTTCCACCGCGCCGATGCTCTTCACGGTGATCTGCGGATTGGCGTCGCCGGCCGAGGGGCCGAACTCCTTGGCGAAATCCTGATACCGTTTCATCTCCTGCTCGGTCTTCCCGATGGCGTCGTCTGTCTCGTTGAGTTGTGTGTTGCGGTTGTCGATGTCCTCCTGCGATTCGGTCAACGCCGTTTCGGCGCGCCTGAGCTCCTTCGTCCTGGCCTGGTATTCCGCGCTGGCATGTACGTCTACGGAGCGGCCGCCCATGCTCCAGCCCATGATTCCAGCCGCGACCACCGCGATCAAGCAGATGGCGGCGACGATCGCGGTCTTCAACCTCCTGTCGTTCATGAGATCACCTTCGCCGTCACGTCGCCGCCGAACTGCACGTCCTTGGATTGGCTGTCCGAAGCGGCCTGATAGTAGTAGTGCTTCGGCTTGAACAGGTCTCCCCTGCCGCCCTGCGAGAAGAGGACCTCCTCAATGACGGCGGTCCTGCCGGGCATGAGGCGGATGTCGTCGGCGGAGACGACCTGAGTGTCGGAGACCATG
Organism: Bifidobacterium rousetti; assembly: GCF_008698235.1. Classification (GTDB taxonomy): domain Bacteria; phylum Actinomycetota; class Actinomycetes; order Actinomycetales; family Bifidobacteriaceae; genus Bifidobacterium; species Bifidobacterium rousetti. The sequence goes on along the minus strand of NZ_PEBH01000010.1, from coordinate 114,721 downwards.
CTGCCGTCAGGACGCACGATGTCGCCGACAATCTCGATCTTGGTGATGATGTGCCCGGACGTGTTGCGCACGACGAACTTGGGATGCACATGCATTCCCGTGCCGTTGGAGTTGTCGACCGTCACGTCGAGCGATTCGACGGTCAACGGCTGGTCCGTGACGCTGCCTGCGGGCACATACCGTTGATACGCCTGCTTGGCCTCCTCAAGCCGTTTGTCCGCGGCCTGCTGTTTCTCCTCCAGCTGTTCCACCTCGCCGGTGAGCTCCTTCGCCCTGGCCTTGTTGGCCGCCGTGCGCTTCTTCACGTCGGCGATGTCCGACACCAGAGCACGGTATTCGGGGCTGTCCGTCGGTTTGGTGGCGGAACGCCCGGCGGCGTACGCGCCGGCAAACATCAGCATCGCGACGACCGCCGTCGCCACCACGACGATGACCGGATTGACCTGCGTGTTTCTGATCCCTTCGGACGGCGCCTGCGCCTCATCCTTGTCCCTCATATCACCAACTGTAGTGATCCTGACCCGGCTCGGACAGTGACGTCACCGAGAATTCATCAACGAACAGATACACAGATATGAAAGCGCCGCAACGAAAAAGCCGTAATTCATCCTCGAATACAGTCGGAAGAATTACGGCTTTCAGAGGTCTGTCTCACGATTGCTCGCCACAGGCCGGACCTCTCTCCTACACCAACGGGAACGTCAGGCGCCGTACTGGGCGAGGTAGGCGTCGGCGGCGGCCTTGATCTCGGGCGTCACGTACGGCTCGCCGGAATCGGTGGCGATGTGCTGGCCGGCATCGAAGATCTCGCGCACGTTGGCGATGGCGAACACCGGGAAGCCGAATTCGGCCTCGACGGCCTTGACCGCGGAGGTGTCGGAATCGCGGGTCTTCTCCATGCGGTCGACGGAGAGCACGAGGCCGACGACCTCGACGTCCGCCTCGGCCTTGAGCTTGGGGATGACCTCGCGCACGGCGGTGCCGGCGGTCATCACGTCGTCGACGAGCAGGACCTTCATGCCGTCCTTCAGCTGGGTGCCGACCATCATGCCGCCGTCGCCGTGGTCCTTCTTCTCCTTGCGGTCGAACGTGTAGCCGATCTCCATGCCGTGCGCGCTGACCAGCGCGATCGCGGTGGAGACGGCCAGCGGGATGCCCTTGTACGCGGGACCGAACACGGTGTCGATGTCCTTGGGCAGGCGTCCGGCCTCGATTTCGGCGGCGATCTTCTCGGCGTAGAACGCGCCGAGCGTGGCGATCTTGGTGCCGTCGTTGAACGCGCCGGCGTTGATGAAGTACGGCGACTTGCGCCCGGACTTCAAGGTGAACTCGCCGAACTTCAGGGCCTGAGCCTCGAGCAGGAACTGGGTGAAGCGAATGTCGAGCGATGCGGTGTCGGCCATGATGGTCCTGTATCTCCTTCTGTGGTTCTGTGGATGTGCCGTGTAGTCGTGCAGCGCGGGTCAGCGCCAGATCAGCGCAGGTCAGCGCCAGGTCTCGCCGGCGGCGAGCTTGGCCGCGAGTTCGGGCCTCTCGTCGAGCAGGTCGTCGAGTTCGCGGGCGACGCGCAACGGCGCCACGGGGTCGAAGAGCGCGGCGGCGCCCACTTCGACCGCGTTCGCGCCGGCGTACAGGTATTCGAGCGCCTTCTCGCCGGAGTCAACGCCGCCGATGCCGATGATCGGGGTGTCGGGCAGCACGGTGCGTGTGCGGTAGACGGCCACGAGTCCGACGGGCAGCACGGCCGGCCCGGACACGCCGCCGGTGACGTGCGCGATGATCGGCTCGCCGGTGCGGATGTCGATGCGCATGCCGAGCAGCGTGTTGATCATGCTCAGCGCGTCGGCACCGTGTTCGACGGCGGCGCGCGCCGGCACGGTGATGTCGGTGACGTTCGGGGTGAGCTTGACGATGATCGGCTTGTCGGTCATCGGACGCAGACGGTCCATGAGCTTGGCGAGGGCCACCGGGTCGGTGCCGACGCTCATGCCGCCGTGAGTCACGTTCGGGCAGCTCACGTTGATCTCGAGCATGTCGGCGGCGGAGTCGGCGAGCTTGTCGACAACCGCCGCGTAGTCGTCGTCGCTGTGACCGGCGACGTTGGCGATGACCATGGCCCCGGCCTCCTTGAGCTTGGGCAGGTCGTCGACGAGATAGTGATCGACGCCGGGGTTCTGCAGGCCGACGGCGTTGATGTTGGAGGCGGGCCCTTCGGCGGTACGCGGCGACGGGTTGCCCTCCCACGGCACGGGCGAGCAGCCCTTGGTGCACACGGCGCCGAGCTGGCTGACATCGTAGAACCAGCGGACGGCCGCGTACTGGAAGGTGCCGGATGCGGTGCCGACGGGGTTCTTCCACGTCACGCCCGCGACCTTGGTGGGGTGCTTCCACTCGTGGGCCTCGTACAGGTTGATGTGGTCGATGTGTTCCTTGATCCGCTCCGTCATGTTCACTCCCCCCATCCGAGCTGTTCGCGGGTGAACACCGGTCCGTCGGCGCACACCTTGAGGCGTCCGTCCACGGTGTCGACGGTGCACAGCACGCAGGTGCCGTAGCCGCAGCCCATGCGCTGTTCCATGCTCAGCTGGCATGCGAGCCCCCGCTTGGCGGTCCATGCGGCCACGGCCTTCATCATCGGCAGCGGCCCGCAGGAGAGGACCACGGTCTCGAGCCCGTCGACATGGAGACCTCCGGTCGCCTCGAGCCTGTCAAGCAGCGTGATGACGTTGCCTTCGGACTCGTCGATGCTCACCGTGGCGTCCGCGTACGGTTCGACGAAGCGGTCGGCGAACCGCTCGTTGCGGTAGCCGAACACGGCGGTGGTGCGCACGGCCGGATCGGCGGCGAGGCACTGCGCGGTGTAGATGAGCGGGGGCACGCCAAGGCCGCCGGCCACAAGCACATAGTGGGCGGCCTGCTTGGTCCTGAACGGACGCCCGAGCGGCCCCAGCACCTGCAGCGTGTCGCCGGCGTGCAGCTCGGCGAATTCGGCGGTGCCCTTGCCGATGACCGCGAAGATCACGCTCACCTCGTCGCCGTTGACCTCGCTCACGCCGAACGGACGCGGCATGGGCATCAGCGGATCGTTGGTGAACAGGTTCACGAACTGCGCCGGCCGGGCGTGCTTCGCGATGTACGGGTCGCGGAAGGTCAGTCGGATCACGCGGTCGGCGAGGGTCTCGACGCCGGTGATCTCGACGGGGTGACGCGGCGGGAAGTACCCGGCCGCGACGGCTTCGTCCACCACGTCGTATGTGGGGGTGAAGGTGGCGGTCATCATGCTCCTTGTACGAAATTACGAAGTAGAACTTGGCTTGTGTGGGCTTTGTGTGCTTGTGTTGCGAGGTGCAGCGTTACAGCACGGCCTGCAGGTCGTCGCGCATGGCCTCGGCGGCCTCTCGCGCGGTGTCGAAGACCAGCGCAAGCGCGTCGTCGACGGACATCGACTTGGAGTAGCCGCCGTTCTTCTTCCACGCGCCGATGATGCCGCGCGAGGAGTTGACGATGGCGCCGGAGCCGTCGGCATCGAACATGCCGCGCACGTCGGCGGCGGTGCCGCCCTGCGCGCCGTAGCCGGGCACGAGGAAGAAGGTGTGCGGCATGCGCGCGCGCAACGCCTTGCCCTCCTCGGGATGGGTGGCGCCGACGACCGCGCCGACGCGAGAGTAGCCGTGGGAGCCGATCGTGTCGGCGCCCCAGCCTTCGACGAGATCGGCGACGTGCTCGTACACCTTGGAGCCGTCGGCGAGGTCCAGCATCTGCAGCTCGCTCGACGAGGGGTTGGACGTGCGCACCAGCACGAACAGGTCCTTGTCGGCGGTCTTGGCGGCGTCGACGAACGGGGTGATGCCGTCGGTGCCGAGGTACGGGTTGACGGTCACCGCGTCCACATGCCACGGGTCGTGGCCCTCGACGCCGGAGAGCATGTGCGCGTAGGCGGCGGCGGTCGAGCCGATGTCGCCCCGCTTGACGTCGGCGAGCACGTAGAGTCCCTGCGACGCCGCGTATTCGCAGGTCATCGTGTAGATGTCGACGCCGGCCGGGCCGAGCGCCTCGTACATCGCGATCTGCGGCTTGACCGCGGGCACGATGCCCCTGACCGCGTCGATGATCGTGCGGTTGAACTCGTAGTAGGCGACGGCGAGCTGTGCGGTGGGCACCTCCTCGGGGGTGTCGACCGAGTCGCGCACCTCCTCGGCGAAGCTCGCGACGACCTGCGGCGGCACCAGCGCCTCGGTGGGGTCGAGTCCGACGACGCTCGGATTCTGCGTCGCCTCGATCGCTTCGATCAGACGGTCCATGATGGTCCCTTTCTTTAGCTTCTCTGGAGCTTCTCTGGCTTCTACGTGTGATTCATCGGCGGCCCGCCCGACGCCGACCGCCGCCGGCTACAGCCGACTACAGCCGGCTGAACGTCAGGTTCCGTCCGATGATGGTGGCCATCGGGCGTCCGGTGACCCGCCATCCGCCGAACGGGGTGTTGCGGGCCTTCGAGTGGAACGCCTCGGGGTCGACGGTCCATTCGGCGGCGGTGTCGAGCACGACCAGTCCGATGCCGTCCGCCTCGCCGGGCCGGGTCAGGTCGAGCACGCGTTTGGCGTCCGGTTCGCGGGAGGCGTCGGTCTCGCGGTCGAGCAGCGCGGTGACGTCGGTGGGCTCGTGGCCCATGAGTCGCATCGGCTCGACGCTCATCAGTTCGATGAGTCGCTTGTCGGAGATGAAGCCGCCGTCGACGAGCTTCGCGTGGCACACGCCGTACGCGCATTCCAGTCCGATGATGCCGTTGGGCGCCTCGAGGAAGCCGCGGGCCTTCTCCTCCATCGTGTGCGGGGCATGGTCGGTGGCGAGCAGGTCGACCGTGCCGTCGGCGATGGCCGCGATGGTGGCCTTGCGGTCGGCCTCGGAGCGCAGCGGCGGGTTCATCTTGGCGAGCGTGCCGTACTTCAGCAGCGCCTCGTCGCTCAGCGCGAGGTAGTGCGGCGCGGTCTCGCAGGTGATCGGCAGGCCCTCGGCCTTGGCCGCGCGGATCGCGTCGAACGAGATCGCGGTGCTCACATGCTGGAAGTGGACGTGCACGCCGGTCTCGCGCGCCTTGGCGATGTCGCGCGCGACGACCTTGAGTTCGGTGTCCTCGGGGATGCCGGGCACGCCGAGTTCACGCGACACCGGCCCCTCGTTGACGGCGCCGGTGTCGTGGTGCTCGCAGTGCTCGATCAGGCACAGCCCGCTCTCGCGCGCCAGTTCGAGCACATCGTCGAGGATCTCGGGGGTGACGGCCGAACCGTCGTCGCTGATCGCGGTGACGGGGTGCGCCAGCTGGGCGTCGTCCTTGGAGTCGTCGTCGACGCCCAGCATGTAGCGGCGCCAATGCTCGAGCTCGGTGGCCTCGCGCCCCGCGCGGCCCTTGGACGCGCACACGCACAGGTCGTAGCGCACCGGCAGGCTAACGCCGTGGATGGCCTCGTAATGCTGGAGGTAGTCGATGACGGTGTCGTAGCCGGAGTCGAGCACCTCCTTCGCGCCGGGGGCGTCCGGGTCGTCAATCGTCTCGCCGTCCATCGCGGGCACGGTGTTCGGCATGATGAGCACGTCGGTGTAGCCGCCGGAGGCCGCCGCCGCGCAACCGGAGGCCATCGACTCCTTGTAGGTCTGGCCGGGATCGCGGAAGTGGACGTGCGGGTCGGCGAAGCCAGGCGCGAGCGTGAGACCCGTGGCGTCGATCTCAACGTCGCCGTCCGCTCCGTTTTCGGGCGAGACCGAGCCGCCGTCCTCGAACAGCGTCCCGTCCGCGGGCACCTTGAGATCGATGATCTCGTCGGTGTCCCACACCTTGATGTTGCGCAGCGTGAGCATGGCGTCCTCCTTGTGCTCCTTGTGCTCGTTATGCGGAGTGCTCGTTATGCGGATCGGCTACAGCTTGGCTTCCTCGTCGCAGTAGTCGCAGCGGTATTCCTGACGCCCGGAGTGCGTCAGGTGGAACATCTGGTCGATGCCGCGCTCGGTGGTGGTCACGCAACGGGGGTTGCGGCAGGTGAGGATGTTGACCACGTGCTCGGGCAGGGTCGGGGTCTTCTTCTCGACGATGGTGCCGCCGCGCACGATGCCGACGGTCGCGGTGCGAGCCACGAGGCCGAGCACGTCGAGGTCGATGGCCGGGTTGTCCTCGCCTTCGCGGTCCTCGATCTTGATGATGTCCTTCGAGCCGTACAGGTGGCTGTCGGTGTTCATGATCAGGGCGAGCTTGGTCTTCGCCGGGTCGATCTTCAGGTATTCGAGCACCTTGAGCGCGGTGCCGGCCGGCACATGATCGATGATGATGCCGTTTTGGATGCTGGTGACCTCCATCAGGCCTGGACCTCCTTGGATTCGAGCGGTTCGTATCCGGGCAGTTCGTCGCCCACGACGGAGCTTTCGAGCGCCATGCGCATGAGCATGCCGTTCTTGACCTGCTCGAAGTACGCGGCGCGCGGGTCGTCGTCGACCTCGACGGCGATCTCGTTGACGCGCGGCAGCGGGTGCAGCACGGCCATGTCCTTCTTCGCGTGGGAGAGCTTGTCCTCGTCGAGGATGTAGGTGTCGCGCAGACGCAGGTAGTCGTCCTCGTTGAAGAAGCGCTCCTTCTGCACACGCGTCATGTACAGCACGTCGAGGTCGCCGATCACGGAGACGAGGTCCTTGACCTCGGTGTAAGAGCAGGACGGGGTCGCGTCGATGCGGTCGAGCACGTACTGCGGCGTCTTGAGCTCGTCGGGGCTGATGAGCACGAAGTTCACGTTGCCGAAGCGGCACAGCGTCTCGATCAGGGAGTGCACGGTGCGGCCGAACATGAGATCGCCGCACAGGCCGACCGTCAGGTTCGTGACGCGGCCGAAGCGCGACTGGAGGGTCGCAAGGTCGGCGAGCGTCTGCGTGGGGTGCATGTGGCCGCCGTCGCCGGCGTTGATGACCGGCACGGACGCGGCGCGGGAGGCGACCAGCGCGGCGCCCTCCTTCGGGTGGCGGATCGCGACCACGTCGACGTAGTTGGAGACGGTCTTGAGGGTGTCGGCGATGGACTCGCCCTTGGTGACGGAGGCGAGCTGCGCGCCGGCGAAGCCGATCACCTTGCCGCCGAGACGCAGCATCGCGGTCTCGAAGCTCAGACGCGTGCGGGTCGAGGGCTCGTAGAACAGCGTGGCCAGCACCCTGCCGTCGCAGGTGTGCGCCACTTCCTTACGATTCGAATCGATGTATTGCGCCTTGTGCAGCAGATCCCTGATCTGGGCGATGGACAGATCATCCAGCGAAATGACGCTCTTACCGATCATCGGCGTCTCCGCCGGCTCTTGTGGAGTTGACACGGCTCACCTTTCGTGCGTGAAGCGGATAAGGTGGCCACTAACGTGACCTATCCGACTATAGACCATTTCGCCGACTCGCGACGCGGCTCCGCGTCACCCGCGCGTCACCGCGCGTTCACCGTTCCGGCGGCTGCCGCCGGATCAAGTCAGACCGGTTCGGATCAGTCCAGACCGGTTCAGATCGGTTCAGATCAGATACAGCCGTCAGATCAGGCCGAGATGCTCGAAGGCGTGGGCGATGCCGTCGTCGTCGACCGCGGTGGTGACCCAGTCGGCGACGGATTTGATGCCGTCCGTGGCGTTGCCCATCGCCACGCCCACGCCGGCCGTCTCGATCATCTCCGTGTCGTTCTCGGAATCGCCGATGGCCACGGTGTCGGCGATGTCGACGCCGTAGAGGTCCGCCACGTACCTCAATCCCGTGCCCTTGTTGACCCCGGGCGTCATGCCCTCGCCGTTGGTGGGCGCCTCGAGGCCCATCGACCCGCTGACGATCTTGAGGCTCGGCCCGACCGCCTCGCGGATGTCGTCCAGCGTGAGGCGCGACGAGGACGGCGCGAAGAACGTGCACTTCGAGCCGGGCACGAGCTCGCCCAGCGGCACCTTGTCCAACCATGCTTCGGCCTTCGCGTCCTCGAGCACGCGCCACCAGTCGCCGCCGTATCCGGGGTGCATGGTGCGGCGCACCCAGTCGACGTGCGCCATGTACCCGGCGGACGCCCACAGGCCGCGCGAGGACTGCCACATGTAGTTGACGCCGATCTCGTCGAACACATGCGAAGCGTGCGTGACGACCGCGGGGTCGATGAACCGGTCGAGCAGCACCTTGCCGTCGATCTCGACGTACGCGCCGATCGCGCCGACGATGCCGTCGAATCCGGGGGCCAGCACCTCGTCGTCGATCTCCGGCCGCGAGCGCCCCGTGTCGATGAACACGAGATGCCCGTTGCGCTGCGCCGTGTGGATCGCGTCGAGTGTGGACGGCGCGATCACATGGTCACGGCCGAAGAGCGTGCCGTCGATGTCGAGGAAGACGATTGCGCGATTCATGTACGCTCCTTCACGTTCGTGTCCGTTCATATCCGTTTCCTTTCACGATACGACGAAATCCTCCCGCCGCATGATGCGAAGGGAGGATTTCGTTCGTCGTCACGTCCCGCGGGACGTGGCATGGCCGGTCATCGGGCTCACAGCTCCTCGCCGTTGCTCTCGATGACCTTCTTGTACCAGTAGAAGGACTTCTTGCGACGACGCTCGAAGGTGCCGTGGCCCTCGTCGTCGGCGTCGACATAGATCATGCCGTACCGCTTCTTCATCTCGCCGGTGCCGGCGGAGACCAGGTCGATGCAGCCCCAGATGTAGTAGCCGCGCACGTCGACGCCGTCCTCTTCGACCGCCTTCTTCATCTCGCTGATGTGGGCGGAGAGGTAGTCGATGCGGTTGTCGTCGTTGATGCTGCCGTCGGCCTCGACCGTGTCGTAGGCACCGAAGCCGTTCTCGACCACGTAGATCGGCATGGCGTAGCGGTCGTAGAGGCGGCGCAGCGCGTAGCGCAGGCCCTGCGGGTCGATGGTCCAGCCCCAGTCGGTGGCCTTCAGGTACGGGTTGGGGACCTCGCCGGCCACTTGCGTGGTCGGGGTGATCTCCTTGGACGCGGACGCGGAGACGGTGGCGGACATGTAGTAGCTGATGGAGATGAAGTCCATGATGCCGCCGGCGATGATCTCCTCGTCACCGGGCTCCATCTGGATCTCGATGCCCTCGTTCTGCCAGCGCTTGCGCAGGTACTCGGGGTACTTGCCGTGCGCGTAGACGTCGGTGAACAGGAACTTGTCGCGCATGCGCTCCTCGGCGTAGATCGCGTCCGCCGGGTTGCAGGTGGCCGGGTAGACCGGAGTGAAGGCGATCATGCAACCCATCTGGAAGTTCGGGTTGATCTCGTGGGCCTTCTTCACGACCAGTGCGGAGGCGACGAACTCGTTGTGCACGGCCTGCCAGATCTTCTGCTTGCGCTCCTGCATCGGAGTGTTCTCGTCGAAGTACACGCCCGAGTTGGTCCAGCCGAAGAACGGCATGCCCATGTTCATCTGGTTGTTGACCTCATTGAAGGTCAGCCAGTACTTGACCTTGTCCTTGTACCGTTCCAGCACGGTGGTGGCGAAGCGGACGAAGCAGTCGATCGCCTTGCGGTTGGTGAAGCCGCCCATCTTCGCGAGGTGCAGCGGCAGCTCGAAGTGGGAGAGGGTGACCAGCGGCTCGATGCCCTTGGCGAGCATGTCGTCGAACAGGTCGTCGTAGAACTTGAGGCCCTCCTCGTTCGGCTCCGCGTCGTCGCCGTTCGGGAAGATGCGGGTCCATGCGATCGAGGTGCGGAAGGAGCGGAAGCCCATCTCCTGGTACAGGGAGTGGTCCTCCTTGTAGCGGTGGTAGTAGTCGTTGCCCCAGTGGTTCGGGTAGACCTTGCCGTCGATGATGCCGTCGGTGATCTCACGAGGCACGCCGTGGCGGGCCGCGGTCATCACGTCGGCGACGGACATGCCCTTGCCACCCTCGTTCCATGCGCCTTCAAGCTGGTGCGCGGCAACCGCGCCGCCCCACAGGAAGTTCTTCGGGAAAGCCATCGTTCAGTTCTCCTTGTTCTCGAGTTTCTTGTAGACGTCGATGAGTTCGATCACCATGGTGCGGATCACCTCGGCGCTCATCATCTGGTCCTCGACGTGGGTCATGAGCAGGGTCGGGGCGACAGGATTGCCGGCAGCCTCCTGCTGCACCATCGCCGAGTGTGCCTCGTGGCCGGCGTTGTAGCTTTCCAGACCGCTGGCCAGCAGCTCCTCGGCCTTCGCGTAGTCGCCGGTCTTGGCGGCGCGCAGGGCCTCGATGTAATCGGACTTCGCGGTGCCCGCGGCCGTGATCATCTGGAAGCAGGTCATCTCATATTCTTCTTGCGTCATCGCATATGCCTTTCGCTGTGACTGAGAATGGATGGGCGATCGTCACTTGGCGATTTCGATGGCGTGGGCGAGCACCTTGTCGCCACGCATCATGCCGTAGTCGCGCGGGTCAATGGCGTCGACGCCGGCACGGTCGCCGAAGTTGTTCTTGACGTTGGACAGCTCGTAGCGAACCTGCGGGCCGAGGAGGATGACGTTCGCGTCGGACGCCTTGACGTCGAGCTCGGTGACCGGGCAGGCGCTGATGGTGACGTCGACGCCCTTCTTGACGGCGGCCTCCTGCATCTTCTTGACGAGCATGCTGGTGGACATTCCGCTGGCGCAGCACAGGACGATCTTCATGGTGATTCCTTTCGTTGTGACGACCTTCATCGGCCGTCGATGTTGGTGATTGTTGGTGGGTATGAGTTGGGTGCGAGAACTGTCGGTTTGGATGGCCGCCCGCCCGTTCTCGTCAGCGGGCGGCCAAGTGTCGGTTGTTCGCCGGAACGGGAATGATCCGTCAGGCCTCGGCCTCGGCGGCGGCCATCTCGGCCTCCTCCTTGACGTAGATGCGGTCCTGCATCTTGACGAACGGCAGGTAGATCAGCGTGGAGACCGCGGTGATGATGATCTGCAGCAGCGATCCCTTCCACCCGGCGACGATGAAGCCGGAGATGATCGGCGGGGTCGTCCACGGCACCTGCACCGCGCCGAACGGAGCGATGAATCCGGTGATCTGCACGAAGTACATGATGACGATCGCGGCGAGCGGGGAGAGGATGAACGGGGCGAGGAAGTACGGGTTGAAGCAGATCGGCAGACCGAAGATGACAGGCTCGTTGATGTTGAACAGGCCGGGCACGAAGGACATCTTGGAGACCTCGCGCAGCTGCTGGGAGCGGCCGACGATGAACACCGCGATGAGCAGGCCGAGGGTCAGACCGCAGCCGCCGAACTTGTTGAACAGATCGAACAGCTGAGGGGTGATGATGTGCGCGCCGTTCTCGCGGGTGAGGGCGGTACCGGCGTCGATGAGCTGCTGATTGGCAAGGGAGTTCGCGGTGGCGAGCGGCAGGAGGATGCCCTGCATGACGTTCGGGCCGTGGATACCGCACCAGAACATGAGCGGCGGCAGGATCGCGAAGATGATGGCGCCGGCGAGGTTGTCGGTCAGGCCCTGAAGAGGCGCCTGGATGACCTTGAAGATCATCTCGGTGAGGGACACGCCGCCGAAGATCTCGCACAGCTGGTAGGCGAGGGCCGAAACGCACAGCACGATGAAGCCGGGGATGAGCGCGGAGAACGCGTTCGACACGCCCTCGGGCACGGAATCAGGCATCTTGATGCGCACGTTCTTCTTGATGCACTTGGTAAAGACCCAGGAGGAGAACAGGCCGCAAATGACGGCGGAGATGATGCCGTTACCGCCGACCCAGGTCAAGGGGATGACGTTGGCGACCTCGGCAGTGATCCCCTTGGGCAGGGCGTCGACAGTGCTGTGGTCGATGCCGAACGATGACGGGGAGACACAGAAGAAGGAGACCATGGCGAGGATGGCGCCGGAGATGCCGTCCAGCTTCTCGTTATGCACGTAGGAGTAACCGACGCCGACTGCGACGACGATGGCCAGCACATTGAACGTGGCGGAATACGCTTGGTTCAGACCGATATCCCAGTTCTCGGTCAGGTACTTCGACATGAAGTCGGCGTAGCCGGTGATCGGGATGTTCGCGACCAGCAGGAAGATCGAGCCAAGCAGGGTGACCGGAAGCGTCAGGATGAACGCATCCTTCAAGGCAACCACGATCTTGAAGGTGCTGAACCGAGCGAAGCCCTTCATCATGGCATCGCCAGCAGCTTGGAAATGCTCCTTCATTGGATTACTCCTTGTTTCTCCTATTCACATCGCTGTGAGATAGTTCCATTCCTTGTAACCTGAAGTACGAACTCTATGAAGTTGTTCGAACTTCTTGGCTATAGTATGCACTTGTTCGAACTACTTGTCAAAATGCGACACGCCGGTATTTTCAACGATTTGACGACATTTATACAGCTCTCATTAACTACGTTAACGCTCACACTGGCATAAAACTGCCAAAGTTATACGAATAACTTTTCTTATCTTTTACCTGCACGCACATGCACCCGAACGCCCCCACGCAATCACATACGCACATGCCTCCCGATACGAGAAGACGGCGCCACCCCTCCTCGGGGTGGCGCCGTCATACGCCGCAGCTTCGGATGCCGTGTCGCACCTGCAACGCACCGCACGGCCAGGCCGATCCAGCCCGTGTCAACTCACGTCATACATGCTGAAGAACCTGCCGAGACGGTAGTTGTAATAGCTCACCGAAACATCGAACACCGTGCCGTTCATGCTGTACACCTCGTCCTCCACGATCAGTGTCGGCTCCCCCGGCGTCAACCCCATGGTCAACGCCACGTCCTCGGGCATCGCATCGGCGCGGAATGACTTGTCGACGAAACGGACCACGACGTCCTGACTATCGGCCAGATATCTGAAGATGGAACCCATCGCGATATGTTCGTCAAGGTATTTGACCACGGGCTGGAGAAAGAACGCATGCTCCAGCAGCAACGGCTCCCCTCTCAGAAAACGAATCCTCTTCAACTCGTACACGCGGTCATCTGGATCGCATTTCAGCCTCCCGGCAACGGTATCGCCGGCCTTGCGCAGTCCGATCGACAACACCTTGGAGACCAAATCCCCAGGGGGGAACGACGCGCTCAACCCACTGAGGTTGACGCTCACGAACCCCTCACGGGAACGTTCATGTACATACATGCCGCCGCCGCGCACCGAATACACACGTCCCTGCGTGACCAACTCCGCGATGGCCTTACGCACGCAGTAGCGCGTGACCTCATACCGTTGCATGAGCTGGCTCTCCGTCGGCAATTTGCCGTCGGCATACGTGCCCTTGTCTATTTCGTCGGCTATCGCCGCGGCCAATTCGTGGAATTTCATGCCAGCTCCAATCGTTCGAAGGCGTGTGCGAGACCGTCGGCCTCGACGTCGTCGGTGATGAGGTCGGCCCTCGCCTTGACGTCGTCCGAGCCATTGCCCATCGCGACGCCGAACGCGCAGTACTCGAGCATCGGCACGTCGATGGTCGCGTCGCCGAACGCGATGGTGTCGGCCCTGTCGGCTCCGAGGTGCGCCAGCAACACATCGATGGCGTGCGCCTTGGTGATGCCCTTGACGCCGAGGTCACCCCACAGCGCCGTGGCATCCCTGCCGCCCCATGTGCCGTTCTGCAGGTCGTCGAACCGTTCCCTGGTATCAAGGAAATCCTGATAGGAACCGAGCACGTAGCTGATCTTGTTGACATCGTCGCGATACAGCTCGCCGTCGTAGATCATCTCCGGATAGCCGTCGCGCACGGTCATCGTGCAGGCGCCCTCCTTGCCCTTGCGCGCGGAGTACTCGCGCACGGCGGCGAGCGCCCCCTCCTCGAACCCCTCGCTGGCGTACAGACCGCTGTTGCTTTCGAGATAGAACGCAAGGCCGCGCGAATTGAGCCAATCGACCGCCCGTGCGCACTGCTCGAGGGCGAGCGTCCGGTGCATGACGACTTCGCCGTCGCTCTCGACATAGCTGCCATTGCCGCCGATCATGCCGTCGAGGCCGATCTCCCACAGCGGCGGATACACCTCGGCCTTGCTGCGTCCGGTGCAGATGTACACCTTGTGGCCGTTCGCCCGCGCCTTGCGGATAGCCTCGACCGCCGAGTCGGGCAGGTTGTTCTCGTAGTCGACCAATGTCCCGTCGACGTCGAGCAGGATGATCTTGGGCTTCATTGTTTTCTCTTCCGTCTTTGTCATATCGTTCTGCTGTCGATCTCGCTGGAACCCGTTCTACCGATCACCCCACTGATGATCTCGCGAAGAAACGTACTTTGCGACGATCACCGATCAGAACCGAGTAATTGAGAGTTCTACCGTCTTCGAGAAATACCTCAGATTCAAGACGGGGGACGAGCTCCCCCTCGTGTAGACCAAGCTCTTTGGCCTCTTCGGCATCAAGCTCATGCACATCGAACACCCTATCGGCGTATCCGAAGTTCCGTCCAAGTACATTGCGCGCATATCCGAAGAGCGACCCTTCAGCTATGTGCAGATCAAGATACGGCACCACATCCTTGGGAAACCAAGATTTCTCGAAAAACCATGGCTCCCCATCGATCAAGCGCACCCTGACAACTTTCCATACCTGAGTTCCAACAGTACAACGCAGCCTCTCTGCCAGCCTGGCATCCGCACGCAACATGGACAGTTCACGAACTCTGGATCGAACCTTGCGTCCCGGATACTCCGAGGATAACCCGCGCATGTCACAAATCGGTATATAGTCGTTGTCTTCCCGACCGTCACGGACATAGACGCCGCTGCCTCGCATGGAGAACACGATGCCCATGTCAGCCAGTGAACCCAGCGCCTTGCGCACGCCGTATCGCGTTGCGCCATATTGCTCCATCAGCTGCTCCTCGGTGGGCAGCTTGCCGTTCCTGCCGAATTCACCGGCTTGAATGCGCGATCGCAACTGTTCGACAATCACCTGATAGTCGCGCGCCATCCTCGCCTCCTTCACGATCGGCCCATGCCGGCATCCTCATCGAACCGGTTACGACCATGCGCCATCGTCCACATTCATCATATCGCACAACCTCTAGTTATTCGAACTTCTCAAAGTTGTCGGCGTGTACAAACGTACATATCGATTTGTCTCGAGAGAAACCGTCGCTGACGGCGGCTCAGCGTCAGGTTCTCTCGGGGAATTGGGCGGTTTCGAGAGAAACCGTCGCTTGACTCGACCTAGCGACGGGTTCTCTCGAGAACAGACCTCGTTTCGAGAAAAACCGTCGCTCACAATGGTTCAGCGTCAGGTTCTCTCGAGAACCGGGCTCGTTTCGAGAGAACCTGACGCCTAGACTGGAGACGGATCGGAAACGACATCCGAGGAGAATCGAAAGACCCCCGAGACGGACCGGAAACGACGCCGATGGGCGAGGGAGGATCGACGATGCAGCTGCGTATGACCAGTCAGATCAATGTTCCACAGGCAGGATCGCCGTTCGACGACCGGCTGTTCATCATGTTCCACGGGTACGGCAACGACGAGCGCGAGATGATCCGCATCATCGACGCGGTCTACGCCGACGGCGGTCTCGATGGCGATCTCGACAACGATAGCGACAACGATGACGATAACAATGGTGACAACGGCGACGACTCCTCCGACGTCACCGGACCGCACCCGTCCGCCGCGGCCTCAACCGTAACCGCCACCCCAAGCTATCTCTCGTTCCGAGGCACCTACGACCGGCCATACATGGGCGGCGCGTACTGGTATCCGGACGGCTGCGGGGTCGAAGAACGGCGCCGTGCGTGCACGGCCGTCGGCGATACGCTGGTCCCGCTGCTCGACAACCCGCTGTTCGCCGGCCGTCGCAAGGTCCTCATCGGCTTTTCGCAGGGCGGCTATCTCTCCTATCGGCTCGTTCTCGAGCATCCGGACGCGTTCGACGCGGCCATCCTCATGAGCCCGTCATTCAAGGGCGAGGAAACCACCCGACTCGACTCCCCCACCCGGTTCCTGCTCGCCTACGGTTCCCAGGACCACACGATCCCGTTCGACGATCAGCGCAACGCCCGCCGCGTCCTCGAGTCCGCCGGACACCTCACCTACCGCGAGTATGCGGGGATGGGCCACGCGATCCGCGACGAGGAGATTCGCGACATCCGCGCGTTCCTCACGGACACGAAGTGACGCGCCCCAAAGCCCCGGTTCTCCAAGGCATCCAAAGCCACCGAGACAGGCCGAGGCCGAAGGGCCCGGCAGCGCCCCCACCCAGAGACCCCGGACCCCGGACCCGACCACCTCGACTCACCCCTCCATCTGCGCGATCTGCGCACGTACCTTGTGCAGCTTCGCGTAGATCTCATTGCGTTGCGCGGGGTTCTTCGCGCGCTGGTGGTCGCGTGAGAGCTTCGACTCGTCGGCCTTGAGCCGGGCGATCAGGTCCCGCCGCGCGATGCGCGCATCAAGGTCCGTCCCGTCCGCGTCCCCCAGCACGGCCTGCGCGCACAGCGAATGCCACAGCGTGTCCATCGTCCGGGGCACGGCTTCCGCGGAACCGGCATCGTCCGTATCTCCCGCGACAGCGGCCCCGGCGACCCCGACCTCCAGCTGCGCCTCGCCGGCAGGCATCCAACGCCCCGCGTACACCTTCGCGACCGCAGGCCGCCCCGGCTTGACCGGCACGGCGCGGCGTACCGCGAACGCGCACTCCTCGCGCGTCGTTCCCTCGAACGGCACGTCCCGCACGCACACGAACACGATGCCCGACTTGCTGCGGATCGACGAGATGAGCTCGACGATCTCGGCCGGCACCACGTCGGTTTTGCCGGTGAGTTTCAGCCCGATGACGAGCACCTCCGGGATCCTGCCGGCGACCGCCTCAAGACCGGTGTTGGCCGGGCGCATCAGCGCGAGCATCGTGATCGACTCGACCTCGGTGTTCAGCCGCTGCTTCAGCTTGGCTGAGATCGGCAGCTTGAGGAACATCGCCTTGGGCAGCGCACCCTTCGCTTCGGGCACCGCCATCGAAACCGGCAATCCCAGGGTCAGCGCGGACACGGACCCGCAGCGGGCAACGGCAACAGGCATCATCGACCGTCCTTTCCATCAGTTTCGGCATCATCGCTCCGGGCGTCCCCGTCACCGGTCAGCCCCAGCGTGCGGAACGCGTTGGCCAGGCCGTCGTCGTGGATGTCGGTGGTGACGAGGTCGCAGAAGTCCTTGATGCCGTGGATCGCGTTGCCCATCGCCACGGACGTGCCGGCAGCCTTGAGCATCGCGGTGTCGTTGTCGCTGTCGCCGATGGCGATCGTGTCGGCGATGTCGTAGCCGAGGCGCGCGGCCACCTCGCGCACGGCGGTGCCCTTGTCGACGCCGTTGATGAGCAGCTCGCCGTTGTTCGGCGAGATCTTGTCGTACGAGCCGTGCACGGTTTCGAACCACGGGGCGAGGTCGCGACGCGTCTCCTCGAAGCTCACGTCCGGGTCGGGGCCGGTGAAGTACGATCCCTTGCTCACGTGGATCACCTGTCCGAGCGTGGAGCCCGACGGGATCTCGATCTCATCAAGGCGATGCCAGAACCGCGCGAACTCGCCGCGGTTCCACGCCGATCCCTTCTCCTCGAGATGACGGCGATAGCCCTCCGAGATGTACATGCCGTCGGCGCCCTGCCATTGGTACGCCTCGATGTGGTGCTCGCGGAAGTACCTGTCGGCCGCGTCGATCGCCTCCGGCGGAACGAACCGCTGGAACAGCACCTTGCTGCCCATGTTCGCCTGCGCGCCCGCGACCGACACCACGCCGTCGAATCCCAGATCGAGGATGCTCTTCTCGATCTTCGGCATGGACCGGCCGGTGCAGATGAACAGCCGGTGGCCGTTCTTCTGCGCCTCGCGGCATGCGAGCGCCGCCGATTCGGGCACGATGTGCCTCTCGTCGGCCAGCGTGCCGTCGATGTCGATGAACACCAGTTTGCTGGACACCATGTTGCTCCCCTTCCGAAAGATCAGCGGCCGTAGAACAGGCGTTCGGCCACTTCTCGCGCCTTGCGCATCACCGCAAGCAGGTCGTTCTCGAAATGCTGCCCGCGATTCGCGTCGTACCCGAGGTACACGGCGATGCCGCCGAGCGAGTACATGTCGTCGGGCAGGATGTCCGCCTGACGCGCGCGGCCGCTCCACAGGTAGTTGCCGTTGCGCGCGGCCGTGCACATCGTCCACGCGCGTCGCAGGGTGAACGCGTCGGCCTTGGAGATGATCTTGCGCGCCTCGAGCACGTCGAGCGCCGGCAGCGTGCCGTTGACGCGCAGGTCGGCGATGTCGCCCGCGTGTTCGAGCTGCATGAGCTGCACGGTCCATTCGACGTCGGACAGGCCGCCCTTGCCGAGCTTGAGGTGACGATCGCGGCGCACGCCGCGCGGCAGGCGTTCGGCCTCCATGCGCGCCTTGAGCTTGCGGATGTCGCCGATCTCGGTGTCGGTCAGGTCCACATGCGGGTAGCGCAGCGGGTCGGCGATGTTGGTCAGGAAGTCGTGCGCGAGCTCCCTGTCGCCGGCCGCGTACCGGGCGCGCAGCAGCGCCTGATGCTCCCAGGTGCTCGCCCACGAGCGGTAGTACTCCTCGCAGGAGGCGTAGGAGCGCACGAGCGGGCCGTTTTTGCCCTCGGGGCGCAGGTCCAGATCGAGTTCGATCTGCGGCTCCAGCGTGGTGGGCCCCTGCAGGATGGCGCGCAGGTCCTCGACGACCTTGCGCGCGAACAGGTTCGCCGTCCCCTCGTCGACGTGCGCCCCGTCCGTGGGACGGTAGATGAGGATCGCGTCGGCGTCGGAGCTGAAGTTGACCTCACGCCCGCCGTACCGTCCCATGCCGATGACGGCGAGCGCGGCCGGCGCCGACGTCAGCCCGCCCTCGC
The DNA here is from genome assembly GCF_008698235.1 of Bifidobacterium rousetti. Classification (GTDB taxonomy): domain Bacteria; phylum Actinomycetota; class Actinomycetes; order Actinomycetales; family Bifidobacteriaceae; genus Bifidobacterium; species Bifidobacterium rousetti. The sequence continues at coordinate 95,933 of NZ_PEBH01000010.1, read as the reverse complement.
GCACGCGACGGCGGACCGCCCATTCGAGCGACGCCTCGATGATCGCGTCGTACACGTCGGTCATGCCCTTGAGGCTGGCGGCGTCGTCCATCACGCCGCTCATCCATGCCAGTCCGATGCGCTCGATCTCGTGGCGGCGCATCGCGCGCATCGAGGTGGCGAAGTCGTTGATGTTCTCGGCGTTGCGTTCCAGCGAGGAGCGGCATTGCACGTCGAGACTCTCGCGGGTGCGCGCCTTGAGCCGATCGTCGTCGCCCAGCCAGGTGACCGATTCGACCGACTTGTTGAGCGCGTCGCCGAGGAACCGGGAGTTGGACAGCACATGGCACAGGCGCTGGGCGGCGGAGTTGGAGTCGCGCAGGAAGCCGAGGTACTCGCTTTCGGTGCCGAAGTGCTCCTCGAGCTTGCGCCAGTTGAGCAGGCCCATGTCCGGGTTCTGCCCTTGTCCGAGCCATTCGAGCACGGCGGGCAGGATGATGCGGTTGATCTTGGCGGCCCGTCCGATGCCGGCGGTCAGGGCGGCGACGTGGCGCATGGCGGCATCCGGGTCGCCGAAGCCGATGGAGCTGAAACGCTCCTGCGCGGCGGTCTTGCTCAGGTCGATCTGGTCGTCCTCGAGCTGCGCGGAGACGGGCAGCATCGGACGATAGTAGATGTCGAGGTGCAGGTGGCGCACCTCGCGTCGGGTCTCGTCGTAGCGTTCGACGAGCTCCTCGGGGTGCATGCGGAAGGCGCGGGCCACGCGGCGCAGCTCCTGGTTCTGGTTCAGCTCGTCGACGTCGACGTCGCGCTTGCGTTCGAGCCCGCCGAGGTTCGCCGTGGCGCCGAGATCCGGGAACAGGTGGGTGCGCTTGAGCCCCCACATCTGCTGGCGGTGTTCGAGCACGCGTTCGAAGCGGTAGTCGGCGGAAAGCCGGGCCGCCTGTTTGCGCGAGACGTAGCCGCCTTCGGCGAGCCTCGCCAGCGATTCGAGCGTGGAGCGGGTGCGCAGCGTCTCGTCGGAGCGCCCGTGGACGAGCTGGAGCATCTGCACGGTGAATTCGACGTCGCGCAGGCCGCCGCGCCCGAGTTTGATCTCGCGGTCCTTGAGCGGCGCGGGGATCAGGTCCTCGACGCGTTTGCGCATCTGCTGGCAGTCGTAGACGAAGTTGTCGCGCTTGGAGGCGGTCCATACGAACGGGCGGGTCATCTCCATGTACTGACGGCCGAGCTCGGGGTCGCCGGCCACCGGCCGCGCCTTGAGCAGCGCCTGGAACTCCCAGTTCTCGGCCCACTGCTGGTAGTAGCCCTCGTGCGATTCGATGGTGCGCACGAGCGGGCCGTCCTTGCCTTCGGGTCGAAGCCCCCCGTCGATCTGCCACAGGGTGGGTTCGGCGACGCCCATGATGATGGACTGGCAGACGCGCTGCAGCGTGGTGGCCATCTTGGTGCCGGTGCGCAGCAGCTCTTGCCGCCCGATCTCCTTGTCGGCCGGCTCGACGGCGTAGATGAGGTCGACGTCGGAGACGTAGTTCAGTTCCTGGGCGCCGAGCTTGCCCATGCCGATGATGACGAAGCGCACATGCTCGCTTCCCTTGACCTCGTGGCGGGCGATGGCGAGCGCGCCTTCGAGGGCCGCGTCCGCCAGATCGGACAGGCCGCGGCTGATCGTGGGCTGGATCGCGCACGGATCGGCGGCGGTGGCGTCCTGCGCCATGATCGCGGCGAGCTGGCGGCGGTAGGTGCCGCGCAGCGCGGTGGCGGCGTCGGCGAGCTCCTTGGTGGCGACGGGTGCGGTTAGATCGCCGGGATCGGCGCCGACGGCCTTCAGGACGTGGGCGCGGCGCTGTTCGCGGGTGTACAGGTGGCTGTTGCAGGCGTCGGTGGACGCCGCCTCGACCAGTTCGGGGCGGAAGCGCATGAGCTTGCCGAGCTCGTCGGAGACGCCGAGCACGGTGATGAGCCGTTCGAAGGCCGCCGCGTCGGGCACCATGCGGTCGAAGTCGCGCCCCTGGCTCTGCACGGCGTTGGTGATGCTCACGAGGTTGGCGAGCGCGCCGTCGGGGTCGCACGCCTCGGCGAGCGCCTTCAGGACGAATCGCAGACGGTCGGACGGCACGCCATCGGCCCTGAGACGGTCGAACATGCCGCGGGCTTCGTCGAGGTTCTGCAATCCCGCTCGGATCAGGTCCATCGCGGATGGCTGGAAGGCGTCACTTGCGTTCATACTTAGCTAATGTACACGGAACGCACGCGCCACGGCGGACGTCGCGTCCGCGGTGCGGACTATTTGCGGGCGTCGCCGCCGTTCACGCCATCGTTCTTGCCGTCGCCGTTCGCGCCGTCGTCCTCGTCATCGTCCTTGGCGTTCCAGCCGATGATGGCGTTGTATCCGGTCCATCCGATGACGACGAGCAGGCACAGGGAGAAGACGATGGTGGCCCAGTTGGTCAGGGAGCCGTCGGAGTTGGCCTCCATGAGCGACTGGACGAGCCAGGCCACGCAGGCCACGCAGGTGAGCGCGTAGAGGCGCGCGGTCGATTGCTTGTTGAGTTTCATGATGTGCGGTTCCCTTCTGATACGGCGAATGGGGTCCGCGCCCCGGGACCGAAAGCCCCTATAAGCGCGGACCCCATTCTAGGAGGAGGAGCGGGATGAAGTCAGGCGGTTCAGCTCTTCTTCTTCTTGGACATGATGTCCACGGCGACGGCCAGCAGGAGCACGAGGCCCTTGATGGTCTTGACGACCGCGGTGTCGACGCCCATGATGGACAGGCCCTGGTTGATGACGCCCATCACGAAGGCGCCGACCACGGCGCCCGGGATGGTGCCGATACCACCGGTGACGGCCGTTCCACCGATGAAGCAGGCGGCGATGGCGTCCATCTCGAACTCCATACCGGCCTGGGCGGTCGCCGAGGCGAGGCGGGAGAGCATGCACACCGCGGCGACGGCGGACAGGAAGCCCATGTGGACGAACAGGAGGAAGTCCACGCGGCGGGTGTTGATGCCGGAGAGGATGGCGGCCTTGCGGTTGCCGCCGACGGCGTACACGTGGCGTCCGAACACGGTCTTGGTCAGGATGAAGTTGTAGATGAACACGAGCACGCCGACGATGACCAGCATGATCGGGGTGCCGCCCTGATCGGCGTTGCCGGAGGAGGCGAGCAGGTAGGTCACGAAGATGATGACGATGGTGGCGAGCACGATCTTGAGGATCGTCAGGCTCATCGGCTCGGGCACGAGGCCGACCTTGGCGACGCGGGCGCGCTTGCGCAGCTGGCTCCAGGCGAAGGCGGCGATGCACAGGATGCCGAGGACGATCGTCAGACCGTCGAACGGACCCCACCAGCCGAGGATGTTCGGCAGGTAGTTACGGGCGATGCCGCGGAACTCGAGGGAGGTGATCGGGACGGACTCGCCGACGATGACGGTGGCGAGACCACGGAAGATGAGCATGCCGGCCAGCGTGGTGATGAAGCCCGGGATGCCGACGACGGCGACCCAGAAGCCCTGCCAGACGCCGACGATGAGGCCGACGATCAGGGCCACGAGGATGGCGACCATCCAGTTGACGCCCTGGCGTTCCATGAGCAGGGCGCACACGCCGCCGATGAAGGCGACCAGCGAGCCGACGGACAGATCGATGTGCGTGGCGATGATGACCATCACCATACCGATGGCGAGGATGATCACGTACGCGTTCTGCTGGATCAACGACACGAAGGAGTTCGGCTTGAGCAGGACGCCTCCGGTCAGGATCTGGAACGCGACGACGATGACCAGCAGCGCGCCGACGATGCCGTACTGGCGGGCGTTGTTGGCGACGGTGGCCAGCAGGCCGACCTTCTCTTCTTTCTTAGCAGGTGTTGCGGTTGCGGCGCTCATCAGGCTGCCACCTCCCTTTCCTTGGTCATACCCTTCATCAGGTATTCCTGGGTGAATCCATTCTTCTCAACATTGTCGGTGACGACACCGTAGGAGACCGTGTAGATGCGGTCGCAGATGCCGATGAGCTCGGGCAGCTCGGAGGAGATCACGATGACGGCCTTGCCGGCGTCGGCCAGCTGGTCGATGATCTCGTAGATCTCGTACTTCGCGCCGACGTCGATGCCTCGGGTCGGCTCATCGAGGATGAGGATGTCCGGCTGCGAGATGACCCACTTGGCGAGCAGCACCTTCTGCTGGTTGCCGCCGGAGAGGGTGGAGACGTTCACATCGATGTCGTGGCACTTGATGTTGAAGTCCTTGCGGTACTGCTCGACTTCCTTGCGCTCGATGTTGTCGTCCATCACGCCGTACTTGCTCATCTTCGTGAGGCTCGCCAGGGAGGCGTTCTCGCGGATGTTCTGCAGCAGGTTCAGGCCGTTGCCCTTGCGGTCCTCGGTGGCGTAGGCGAGGCCCGCGTCGATGGCGGACTGCACGTTGGGCAGGTGGACCTCCTTGCCCTTGACGAACACCTTGCCGGAGATGTTGGAGCCGTAGGAGTGTCCGAAGATCGACATCGCCATCTCGGTGCGGCCGGCGCCCATCAGGCCCGCCAGACCGACGATCTCGCCGGCGTGCACGTTGATGTTCGCGTGGTCGACGATGACGCGCTCGGAGTCGAGCGGGTGGTGGACAGTCCAGTCCTCGACGCGCAGGAACTCGGCGCCGGGCTTGTTGGAGGGGTGGTCCGGGTACAGGTTGTGCAGCGGGCGGCCGACCATCTTGCGGATGAGCTCCTCCTGGTCGAGGGGCGTCTCCGGGGTGACGTACATGACGCCGACGGTGGAGCCGTCTCGGATGATGGTGACGGTGTCCGCGATGGCGGCGACCTCGTTGAGCTTGTGCGTGATGATGATGCTCGTCACGCCCTGCTTGTCGCGCAGCTGGCGCACCAGGTCGAGCAGGTGGGCGGAGTCCTCGTCGTTCAGGGCCGCGGTGGGCTCGTCGAGGATGAGCAGCTTCACGTCCTTGGACAGGGCCTTGGCGATCTCGACGAGCTGCTGCTTGCCGACGCCGATGTCCATGACCTTGGTGTCCGGGTCCTCGGGAAGGCCGACGCGGTCGAGCAGCTTCTTGGCCTCGGCACGGGTCTCGTCCCAGTCGATCACGCCGCCCTTGGCGCGTTCGTTGCCGATGAAGATGTTCTCGGCGATCGACAGGAAGGGGCTCAGGGCGAGCTCCTGATGGATGATCACGATGCCGTCGGCCTCGGAGTCGTTGATCGTGTGGTACTTGCATTCCTTGCCGTCAAAGGTGATCTTGCCGGAATAGCTGCCGTAGGGGTAGACACCCGAAAGCACGTTCATCAGGGTCGATTTGCCCGCGCCGTTCTCGCCGCAGATGGCGTGGATCTCGCCACGCCCCACTTCGAGGTTCACGTTGGTGAGCGCCTTGACCGGTCCGAACGTCTTCGTGATGTTCTCCATCGTCAAAATGGTGTCATTGTCTGACATGTCATCACTCCTCGTTCACAGTGCTGGTTTCATGGACATGCGGCGCACGGTAGCGCCATGCGCCGCATGTCGTTGGATTCGTGGGAATCTTTTCGGGACGTTACTTGGTCAGCTCGTCGAAACGATCCTGGGTGATGTAGTTGGCCTTGACGAGGTCGTCGAGGTTGTCCTTGGTGATGTTCTGCGGGTCGAGGAGCTTGGACGGCACGTCGATGTTGTTGTTGTTGAACTTGCCGTTGATGCCCGAGACCTCCTTGTTCTCCGCGATCTCGACGATCATGTCGTAGACGGCGTCGGCGAGCTTGTTGACGTCCTTGAAGACAGTCTCGCCCTGCTTGTCCTTGGCGATGTTGGCGACCGCGATCTCCATGGCGTCCTGGCCGGTGATGTAGGGCCAGGTGTCGGTGCCGGGCTTCATGTCCGGACGCTTGGACTCGATGGCGTTGATGACGCCCTGGGCGATGCCGTCGTACGGGGTGAGGACCGCGTCGAGCTTCTCACCGTGCGCGTAGGTGGAGTCGAGGATGGACTCCATGTCCTTCTGCGCCTGCTCGGTCTTCCAGCTCATGACGGAGATCTTCTGCCAGTCCTCGACGGTGAAGTCCTTGGTCACGCCGCCCTGGCCGTGCTGGGACGGGGAGACGAGGACGCCCTTCTCGAAGTACGGCTGGAGGAGGTCCCAGGCGCCCTTGAAGAAGTACTTGGCGTTGTTGTCGTCCGGGGAGCCGGTGAACAGCTCGATGTTGAACGGGCCGGTGGCGCCCTTCTCGAGGCCGAGCTTGTCGATCAGCCAGGTGGCCTCGAGCACGCCGACCTGCTCCAGCTGGAAGGTGGCGTAGTAGTCGACGGCGTCGGTGTTCATGATGAGGCGGTCGTAGGCGATGACCTTGGCGCCGGCGTCGCGGGCCTTCTCGACCGCGGGGCCGACGGCGGTGCCGTCCTTGGAGGCGACGACGACGATCTTCGCGTCGTTGTTGACCATGTTCTCGATGTCGGCGTTCTGCTGGGCCGGCTTGTCGTCGGCGAAGGAGAGGATGACCTTGTATCCGGCCTTCTCCAGCTTGGCCTTGAGGTTGTTGCCGTCCTTGTTCCAGCGCTCCTCGGACTTGGTCGGCATCGAGATGCCGATGGTGGCGCCCTTCTCGATCTTCGCGTCGCCGCCGGCGGCCTGTCCGGTGCGGCTACCGCCGCCGCACGCCGCGAGTCCGGCCATCATGGCGACACCGGCCATCAGGGCCACGATCTTCTTGGTGAACTTCATGTGCTCTCCTTCTTCGTTGAGGGCGGGCGGACAACCGTTGTCTGCCCGAACCTTGGAATTTCCTTAGGTTCAGGTAACAGAATACCAAGTTGGATTTAGATGTCAAACTCATAAACGCATGTTCTCGATCACTTGAGTTTGAGACGTGAACACAATGGCGGAAATACGCCATTTCTTACACCCGAGAACGCGACACGCCGTAAACGGTCACACACGGCCGCGGCCGACACAGCCACTTCGACTACACTGGACCCTTATGACAAGACGGTTATTCGGGTCGCAGACCTCACTGCGCGAGGCCAACCGGGCGAACCTCATGGACAGCCTCCACCGGTTCGGCGCGATGACGCAGGTCGAGCTCGCCGAGGTCACGGGACTGTCGACGGCGACGGTCTCGACGCTTGTCCACCAGCTCGTCGACGAGGGTCTGGTGGAGACCAAGGGCACTACGCGCAACGGCAGGCGCGCCACATTGGTCGCCCTCGCACGCCATCAGGGGCTTGGTCTCGGCCTGTGGGTCGAACGCAGGCAGCTCACCCTCGTCATCGTTGACTTCTCGAAGTCAATCATCGCCAAGCACGTCCTGCCACTCGCCTTCGGACACAAGGCCGACACCACGCTCGAACGCGCGATGGTGCTTATCAACGAGACCCTCAACAACATCGACGCCGACGCGGACGAGATCGTCGGCATCGGCGTCGCGGTGGCGGCCCCCGTCACCACCGCCGACCACATGATCGCGATCCCCGGCATCCTGCCCGGTTGGGACGGCGTCGACATCGCCTCGCCGCTGAACACCGCGTTCAACTGCCCGGTCTACGTCGACAACGACGCGAACCTCTCGGCGTTCTGCGAATCACGCATGGGCGTCGCCCTCGGCAGACGCAACTTCGTGTACATCGGCACCGGCGACGGGGTGGGCGCCGGCATCATGATCGGCGGGGCCGTCCTGCACGGCGTGACCGGACTCGCCGGCGAGATCGGCCACATCCAGATCGACCCGCTCGGCTCGATCTGCTCGTGCGGCAACCGCGGATGCCTCAACACCGTGGTCTCGGAGAACCGCCTCGTCCAACTGCTGAGCGTCACGCACGGCAACATGACGCTCGACGACCTTGTCGCCAAGGCCAACGACGGCGACCCCGGATGCCGCCGCGTCATCTCCGACGCCGCCGTGTGCATCGGCCAGGTGGTCGCGGACCTGTGCATCAGCGTCGACCCGGAGATCGTGGTGCTGGGCGGCAAACTCGCGCTCGCCGGGGAGACGTTCTCGCAGCCGTTCGACGAGGCGCTGCAGCGCATGCTGTTCCCCGACGCGGTCTCCCCCATCGACGTGAGGGTGTCCTCGCACCCGGTCGACGGGGCGGCGCTCGGCGGGGCCCTGGTCGCCATCGAATACTCGGACCGCAACCCGGTCGCCCCCTCAGCGACGGCGACGACAGCGGCCACGGTAACAACGGCGGCGCAGTAACGGTGCTTGGCGACGGCGATCGGAATCGACTATGGTGGGCATGAACAGGCAATCGACACGCGACAGCCGCGTGGAGGACGAGATGGCACGAGGGAACGCACACGTTCATTCATCCGGCGAAGGCAAGCGGTCCGAACCGCCTCTGCTGCGGCTCGAGGACATCTGCATCAAGTTCGGCTTCGTCGAGGCGCTCAAATCGGTGAACCTCGACATCAACCGACAGGAGGTCGTCGCCATCGTCGGCGACAACGGCGCCGGCAAGTCGACGCTGGTCAAGATCATCGCCGGCTTCCTCCAGCCCGGTTTCGGGCACATCTACCTGAACGGCGAGGAGGTGACGATCCCCTCGATCCGCGCCGCCGACCGCATGGGCATCGCCTCGGTGTTCCAGGGGCAGGAGTTCTGCGACAACCTCAACGTGGCCGCCAACCTGTTCCTCGGCAAGGAGGTCAACATCGGCGGCGTGCGCGACGACGAGGCGATGAACTCCCGCGCCCGCTCGGTGCTGAAGACCCTGAGCTCGGCGATCCGCGTGGGTTCGCCCATCGCCGCCCTGTCCACCGGACAGCGCCAGACCGTCGCGATCGCGCGCACGCTGCTCAACGACCCGCAGCTGATCCTGCTGGACGAGCCGACCGCCGCCCTGTCGGTGATGCAGACCGCCGAGGTGCTCTCGTACATCAAGCGCCTGCGCTCCGAGGGACGTACCGTGGTGATGGTCTGCCACGACCTGCCCGACGTGTTCGCCGTGTCCGACCGCATCGTCGTGATCCGTCAGGGGCGCATCTCCGGCGTGCACCGCACGGTCGAGACCTCGTACGAGGAGATCATCGCCGAGATCGCCGGCGTCGCGACCGAACACGAGTACGAGGAGATCACCGAAAGCCCGAAGTATGGCAACATGGTGCGCGAACGCAAGCTCATCGACCGCACGATGAGCGCGGCGCTGGACCGCAGCGCCAGGGGCTACTGGGCCGGCAACGAATAGCAGCGAATAGACGAATAGAACCGAACAGGAAGGGAATACACCCATCATGAGCAGTCTGGAAATCACCGTCACCGTCATTGTCGTGATCGTCTCGGTGGTGATCGGCCTCTTCTTCGGCCTGATCCCGCTCAAGGTCGATCAGACCACCGAGGAGCAGAACAAGTACTCGCAGTTCTTCGGCATCATCGGCGTCGGTCTGGTGATCATCCTGATCTTCACCAAGCAGGACTTCGCCTCGTGGGCGGCGATCTTCGCGATGCTGGCCGGCGTGATCATCGCCAAGATCCCGCCGCTGCACCGCTGGGGTCTGGAGCAGTTCCCGTGGATGGCGCCGGCCAAGCCGAAGAGCCCCCTCAAGCGCGCCAAGCCCGCCGGCAAGGGCGGCAACGGCGGCAGGAAGCGCAAGTAGCCGTCACTCGGCCGGTTCGTCACTCGGCGGGTTCGGCGGTCTCCGCGGTATCGAACAGGGGGCGCACGTTGCGCCAGATGCGCCGCGTGGAGGCGGGGCGGTTCATCGTGTACAGGTGCACGCCGTCCACGCCGTGCGCGACCAGATCGGTGATCTGCGCCGAGGCGTAGTTGATGCCGGCCTCGCGCAGCGTGGGCACGTCGCTCCCCCACCGCTCAAGCAGCGATTCGACGGCGGCCGGGATGCGCGTGCGGTTCTTCGAAGCCATCGAACGCAGCGACTTCGCGCCGTTGATCGGCATGATGCCCGCCTCGATCGGCACGTCGATGCCGGCCGCGCGGGCCTTGTCGAGGAACCGGTAGAAGTCCTCATTGTCGTAGAACAGCTGGGAGATCAGGTGCGTGGCGCCCGCGTCCACCTTCTCCTTCAGGTGTTCGATGTCCTCGTCGAGCGAGGCGGACTGGATGTGGCCTTCCGGGTAGCAGGCGCCGAACACCTTGAGATCGGGCTTGCGGTCGCGGATGTAACGCACCAGATCGCTGGCGTGCTCGAACACGCCCACCGGCGTCTCGCCGTCGATGTAGTCGCCGCGCAGCGCGAGTACCGCGAAGACGCCCGCATGCTCGAACATCTCCAGCGCCTCGTCGATCTTCGCCTCGTCCGAATACAGGGCGGTCAGATGCGCCACCGTCGGAATGCGGTACTCCTTGCGGATCGTGTTGGCGATGCGCGCCGTGGCCGTACGGTCGGCGTGCGTGCCGTGCCCGTACGTCACCGAGATGAAGTCGGGGTCGAGCCCCTGCAGCCCGTCCAGCGTGTCATAGATCGTGCCCACGGGCGCATCCCGCTTCGGCGGAAACACCTCGAGCGAAAACATCGGCTTATGCATAGTTCTTCCCTTCCCTTATCCTCGGCGCGCCAAAGGCGCCCACATCACGCACCCGAGCGGCGCGCAGGCGCCATGCCCACGCAACAGAGGCTGGGCGTTGCATGCGATGCGCGACCGTAGGCTTGGCCGAACGGCCTTGAGTGTGTCGCGTATCGTATGCAACGCCCAGCCTCCCCGCTGGAACTACCGGAATCTAGTCAGTCGTCTTCACGCGAGCTTGGCGCGCACGGCCTTGGCGGCTGCGACCAGATGCTCGAGGCTCGGCCAGGTCTCGGCGTCGCCACGGGTCTTCAGGCCGCAGTCCGGGTTGATCCACACCTTCTCGACGTCCATCTTCTTGAGGATCTCGTAGATGCGCTCCTCGATCTCCTTCTCGGCGGGGATGCGCGGGGAGTGGATGTCGTAGACGCCCGGGCCGGCCTCGGTCTCGAAGTTGGCCTCGTGGATCGCGTCGAGCACGACGAGGTCGCCGCGGGACGCCTCGAAGGAGATCACGTCGGCGTCCATCGCGTCGATGTCGCGGATGATGTCGTTGAACTCGGAGTAGCACATGTGCGTGTGGATCTGCGTGGTCGGCTTGACCGCGGAGTGCACGAGGCGGAACGCCGGCACGGCCCAGTCGAGGTACTTGACGTGCCAGTCGGTCTTCCTCAGCGGCAGCTTCTCGCGCAGGGCGGCCTCGTCGATCTGGATGACCTTGATGCCGGCGGCCTCGAGGTCGAGGACCTCGTCGCGGATGGCGAGGGCGAGCTGCTTGGTCTGCTCCTCGTGGGTGATGTCCTCGCGCGGCCAGGACCAGTTGAGGATCGTCACCGGGCCGGTGAGCATGCCCTTCATGACGTGGTCGGTGCGGCTCTGCGCGTAGGACGACCATTCGACGGTGATCGGCTTGGCGCGGGAGACGTCGCCCCAGACGATCGGGGGCTTGACGCAGCGGGTGCCGTAGGACTGCACCCAAGCGTTCTTGGTGAACAGGAAGCCGTTGAGGTTCTGGCCGAAGTACTCGACCATGTCGTTGCGCTCGAACTCGCCGTGGACGAGCACGTCGAGGCCGATCTTCTCCTGGTGCTTGATGCAGGCGTCGATCTGGTCCTTGATGAACTGGTCGTACGCATCCTTGGTGATCTCGCCCTTGCGGAACTTGGCGCGCTCGGCGCGGATCTCGCGGGTCTGCGGGAAGGAGCCGATGGTGGTGGTCGGCAGCAGCGGCAGGCCGAGGGCCTCGCGCTGGAGCTTCTGGCGCTCGGCGCGGGCGGGCTGGCGCACGAAGTCGGCGTCGGCGAGCTTGGAGATGCGTTCGGCGACGGCCGGGTCGGCGGCCACGCGGGTGCCGTCGAACAGCGCCTGGTTGGCGGCGAGCGCGGCGGAGGCCTTGCGCTCCTCGTCGGAGGCGTCGGCCAGGACGGCGATCTCCTTGAGCTCGCCGAGCTTCTCGACGGCGAACGCGAAGTGCTTGAGGACCTCGGGCTTCAAGGCGGTCTCGCCTTCGGTGCTGAACGGGACGTGCAGCAGGGAGCTGGCGGTGGAGACGGCCACGTTGGCGGTGACCTGCTTCAGGGCGTCGACGAGGCCGAGGCTGACGGCGTAGTTGTTGCGCCAGATGTTGCGGCCGTTGACCACGCCGGCGAAGATTGTGGTGCTCTCGGCGACGCCGTACTTGGAGACGGCGGCGAGGTTCTCCTCGCGTCCCTCGTTGAGGTCGAGGCCGATGCCGTCGAAGCCGAGCAGGTTGACGGTCTCGTACACGTCGGCGATGTGACCGAAGTAGGTGTTGAGCAGCACCTTGACGGCGCCCTTGCGTGCGGGCAGGATCTTGGCGTACAGGCTCTTGAAGAGCTCGACGTCGCCCGGCTGCTTGTCGAGCACGAGGAACGGCTCGTCGATCTGGATCCACTCGGCGCCGAGCTCGGCGAACTTCGCGACCACCTCGGCGTACACGGCGGCCACGGCGTTGACGAGGCCCTTGTCGTAGGTGAGCTCCTGCGCGTTGTCGTCGCGGGAGAGCTTGAGGAAGGTGTACGGGCCGATGAGGACCGGCTTGGTGACGATGCCGAGCTCCTTGGCCTCGAGGAACTCGTCGAACGGCTTGGTGCCGTTGAGCTTGATCTCGGTGGAGGGCTCGATCTCCGGCACGATGTAGTGGTAGTTGGTGGTGAACCACTTCTTCATCGGCAGCGCGGTGACGTCGCCGCGCTCGCCCTGGTAGCCGCGGGACATCGCGAAGAGCGTCTCCTCGGGCTGCTCGAAGGCGAGGCGCTGGTAGCGCTCCGGGATGACGTTGAGCAGGATGGCCGTGTCGAGCAGCTGGTCGAAGTAGCTGAAGTCGTTGCTCGGGATCAGGTCGACGCCCGCCTCGGCCTGGATCCTCCAGTGCTTGGCGCGCAGCTCCTTGGCGGTGGCGTGCACCTCGTCGAGCGTGGCGTTGCCCTTCCAGTAGGCTTCGATGATCTTCTTGAGCTCTCGGTTCTGACCGATGCGCGGGAATCCGGACACGGACGTGAGTGCAGTCATGAATCCTCCATACTGCTTCGTAGCGAAAACGGCTTTTCAACCCGCTCAGCCTATCAAACACGTCCTAAAACACGGTCATCAATGACATGGAAGTGTCGCTATAAACCGGCTTTATACCGCCGTTTGGCGCCACTGTAGAGGAATCATAGCCCGCTGGGTGACCCGACGCGCCGGCTGCCCGTCATTCGAAATCGGAGGGGCTCATCACGGCCAGCAGGTCGCCGGAATGCACCTGCCACTGGTCGAACGGCTTGTCGGAGCCGAAGACCACGACGCCCGCGGTCTGCAGTCCGAGGTTGAGCAGGTCGAGGCGCTCCGAATCGGATTCGGACGAGGCGAGCCACTGGCTGGCGATCGAGACGGTCGGCTCGTGGCCGAGGACCATGAGCACGCGGTCCTTCTCCTTGGTGTGCGTGAGCTCGTCGAACACGGCCTGCACGCCCCCCTCGTAGAGGCTCTGATGGTAGTCGACCTTGGGCGCGTCACCGAACGTCTTGAGCATCTTGGCGCAGGTCTGGCGCGCACGCGTGGCGGCGGAGCAGGCGATCACGTCCGGCAGGAGCTTCATGTCGACGAGGCCCTTGGCGACCTTCTTCGCCTGCTTGAGGCCCTTGGACGTCAGTTCGCGGCCGTAGTCGCCCTCGGCGTGGAACGGTTCGGCCTTCGCGTGGCGCATGATGATCAGGACATGGTCGTAGCCCTTGGCACGCTTGGCCACCTTGTTCGGATTGACTCCCATGACTGCTCCCCTCGATCCCGTGGCGAACCCTTCCGTGAACGCCGTCCGAACCGCCGGAAAACGGCCGGGGAACGGACGGCGAACATCACGTTCGCGCAATAACGATCAATTATAGTCCGTTCAGTCTCCGAGCGCATCGACCATGCGGTCGAGGTCGCGCAGCACCTTACGTAGTTTGCGGTCGGAGATGTCGCGCAGCTCGAGGTCCTCGAGCCGCGCGGCACGCTCCTCGGGCGTCAGGTCGTCCACGTCGGTGACGGTGTCCTTGGCCGCGCGATCGCGCTTCCGCAGGGCGGTGAAGCCCTCGGCCATCGCGCGCGAGACGATGAGGAAGCCCGTGTGCCCGATCATCTGGTGGTCGGGGCGGACGGCGAGGTCCTGCACCTTCCAGCTGCGCTCCAGCGTCTCCTGCACGTCGGGTTCGGTCCACACGCCCGCGTCGCGCAGGGCCTCGACCATGCGGCTCATCTGCGTGGTGGTGGTGACGTAGGCGACGAGCACGCCGCCGGGGGCGATCACGCGGTACGCCTGTTCGAGGCGGTTCCACGGGTCGAGCATGTCGAGCATGATGCGGTCGAAACAGTGTTCGGGCAGCGTGGCGGCGACCGAGTCGAAGTCGCCGGTCAGGAGGTTCCACCATGCGGGGCGCTCGCCGTAGTAGACGGTCGCGTTGGCCTCGGCCACGCGCGCGAAATCGGGGCGCAGCTCGATGGTGGTGACCTCGCCGCCCTCGCCCACCGCGTCAAGCAGGTTCAGGCTCATCGCGCCCGATCCGGCGCCCGATTCGAGCACGCGATGACCGGTGCGGATGTCGCCGAGCTGAATGACCTGGGCGATGTCCTTCGGGTACATGATCTGCGCGCCGCGCGGCATGGAAAGCACGTAGTCGGCGATCCTGGGGCGCATCACGGCGTACTGCCAGCCGCCGATCGCGCGTGTCGCCTTCCATGGTTTGGCGGCGTCGCGTTCCGGGTGCAGCTGGTTGACCTGCGCCTCGCGCTTGGCGGTGACGGTGGTGACGATGACGCCTTCGGTGCGTCCGATCACGTCGTCGTGCAGGATCAGCCCGTGCTCGGTCTGCGTGGACCCGCCCGCCACCAGCTGGTCGGTGATCCTCTTGTTCCTGCGGTCGGTGAACTGCACCTTCTCCCCCGCCATGAGCGGTCCGCGTCGCATATCGCCTCTCCTGTCTCGTGTCTGGTCCGCCGGCGTGGCCGTCCGGCACGGTTCCGGCGGTCGTCCGGGTCGGCCATCCATACTATCCGACCGCATGTCCGAACGTCTGTCCGAGCGTCAGCGGGTGCCACCGGAGCCGGAGGCCGACGTCAGGAGGCCCGCCATCCGGTGTCGGCCTTAAGCCCGCGCAGCGCCGCCTCGTATGAACCGTCCGAGCGCATGTCCTCGAGGGCGGCGGCGACGTTCTGGGCCAGCGTGCCGGCCCCCTCGGGCAGCGCGACGCCGTACCGCGCCCCGCCGTAGGACACGCCGCCCACCGGCTGCGCGAGTCCGCCGCCCTGCGCGCGGGCGAGGCCGGCGAGTATCACGTCATCGCCGGCGATGGCGTCGGCGGTGCCGATCATCAGGTCGGTGACGCATTGCGGGTACGTGTCTCGCTCGTGCGTCCGCGCTCCGGGCTGTTCGGCGAGCAGCGCCTCCTTCGCCCCGCTGCCCGCCACCACGCACACGTCATGGCCGGCCAACTCGTCCGGTCCGGTGATGTCGTCCGCATCGTCAGGGCGGACGAGCAGCCCTTGGGCGACCTCGAGGTACGGCCCGGCGTACTCGATGGAGGCGTCGCCGGCCTGCTGTTCGGTCTCGGGCATCGTCACGCCGGCGACGACCATGTCGACCGTGCCGTCGTCCAGCAGTTCCAGACGGTTGGACGGAAGCACCTGTTTGAAGATGATCTGCTTGTTCGCGTATCCGAGCTTCTTGGCCACATACCGGGCCACCTCGGTCTCGAACCCGGAGTAGGAGCCGTCGTGCCAGCGCGACAGGCCCGGCTCGTCGGCGGCCACGCCGATCGCGATGGTCGGCCCCTCGGGCTGGCCGGCCGTCGCCGGCGCCTCGCCGCACCCGGTCAGCGACGTCAGCATCGCCAGCGACGTCAGCGCCGCGCATGCCGCGACGGCGGTGCGCCTGATACCGGCGGACGGTTTCGCCTTCATCGCCATGATCGCCCTCCGGGACGTCACTTGAACATGCGGGAACGGGTGAGGAACCAGGTGACCAGAGCCGACAGCACGATCGAGATGACGATGATCAGCGTGAAGCCCCATGTCTTGTCGGTGAAGGGCATGCCCAGCTGACCGGGCACGAAGTTCATGCCGTACATCGAGAAGATCAGCGTCGGGATGGACAGCGTGATCGAGATGATCGTGAAGATGCGCATCACGTTGTTCAGGTTGTTCGACACGATCGAGGCGAACGCGTCGGTCATGTTCGCGAGAACGCCGCTGTAGATGTTGGCCATCTCGATGGCCTGCTTGTTCTCGGTGATGACGTCGTCGAGCAGGTCCTCGTCGTCCGGATACTGCTTGATGCGCTGCAGCGTGTTGAGCTTCTCCATCACGATCTCGTTCGATTTGAGGGAGGTGGTGAAGTAGACCAAGGTCTTGGACAGCTCCATGAGCATCACGATCTCGCGGTTCTCCATCGAATGGCGCAGCTTCAGTTCGAGCTTGTCGCTCTCGCGGTCGATGATGCGCAGGTAGCGCAGGTACATCGTGGCGTTGCGGTAGAGGATCTGCAGGATGAAACGCGAGTGCATGTACGTGTTGAAGCCGCGGATCGTGCCCTCCATGAACGGGTGGAGCACCGGCGTGTCCTGCATGCACACGGTGATGATGAGGTGTTCGGTGACGATGATCGACAACGGGATCGTCTCGTACCAGTCGCGTCCGCCGCGCTCCTCGACGGTCGGGATGTCGACGATGACCATCGTGTAGTCGTCCTCGACGTCGACGCGCGAGCGCTCCTCGTCATCCAGCGGGGCACGCAGGTCGGCGAGATCCACGCCGGTCTCGGAGGCGACGGTGGCGAGCTCGACGTCGGTCGGTTCGCTCAGGCACAGCCACGAGCCGTTCTCGGGTTTGTCGATACGCTCCACCTGACCATTCATGGTGCTGAACATCCTCAACATCGTCTTCTCACCCGCCTTCCGTCTTGCATCGTGACGCCGTATATGGCGTTTCAAACCTCGACAAGTCTAATCCGAGGCCGTGCCCGGCGCCACCGCCGCACCACAGGAAGTCTGAATTCGACGTGAATTATCCGTCCGTGTCCGGTCCGCCGCGGTCCGCCGCGGACCGCCGCGGACCGCCGCCCGGTCTACAGGCCGGTCCGCCGGCTCACCATGTGATCGGCTGCCATTGGGGCATGTGCGGCCCGTGCAGCTCGGCCGGGCCGTTCTCCCAGTCGGTCAGGTTCGCGACGTCCGGCGCCTGATTGTGCTCCAGCAGCTCCCACAGCGGCGTGGCGACGGCGTGCCCGTTGACCGTGTACCGGGGCTTCAGACGGCTCCAGCAGGCGTTGCGCATCGGTCCGATCGCGTTCATCGCGTCCGGGTCGATGCCCAGCAGCTCGCTGATCGTGGCGATGATCCACGATCCGTGTCCGACGATCATCAGCGTGGTGGGCGTGTCGTCGGCGTACGCCGGATCGGCGAGGATCTCGTTCAGCGCCTTCACGCCGCGCTGCCCCAACGCCTTCCTGCTTTCGACGCCGTACGCGAGCTCGCCGCCCTCGCGACGCTTCCATGAGTCGTAGGCCGCGGCGTCCACCCGCCTGATCTGGTCGCGGGTCATGCCCTCCCACTGTCCGAAGCTGCGTTCGCGCAGGCGCGCGTCGGGGTGGACCTCAAGACCGAGGATGTCGGCGAAGGCGTGGGCCGTCTGCAATGCGCGGAACAGGTCGGAGCTCACCACGACCATGCGCCTCGCCGCGGCGGGCGCCTCGCGGTACTCGTCGACGCTGGTACGTTCGGCCGCGTCCGGACCGGGCTGCGCGATGCGTTCGGGGTGCGCCGCCAGACGGCTCACCTTGGCCCAGTAATACCGACCGGCGAGCGCCAGTCCGGACTGGTCGGCCTGCCATTGGCCGACGATGTCGAGCGGCACGTCGATCTGGCCCTGCAGCCGCCGGGTCAGGTTGTAGTTCGTGCGTCCGTGCCTAAGCATCACCACTTCTTCGATCATCGTCGACGACTTCCTTCCGTACGCTCGCGGGGGCTTCCTCGTGTCAAGTGTTCCACATCCGCCGGTCATCGTCGAGCGTCCTGGGTTTTCGGATTTCCGGCTTCCGTAGAATGGCATCGTGATGATTTCCGAACAGACGCGCGCGTTCGTGGACGCGCATCGCAATGAGGACGTACGCGATCTGGCGCTGCACGCGGGCCGCCCGGACGGCGTCGACATGACGGTCGCGCTGGAGCAGATCGCCGGATGGCGGACGGCGCGCGCGAAGCTGCCCGAGTGGGCGGCGCATGACGACGTATGGTATCCGCCGCACCTCGCGATGGAACAGTGCTCGTCGGAGTTCACCGCAAGGTACAAGGCGGGGGTCGCGCGCCGTCTCGTCGCAGGAGAATCGCTCGACACCATGTCGAACGATGTCCCGCACGCCGAGGGCGCAACAGCCCAGAGTACGTCGTCCCTCGACCCGTCGGACAACGCCCCCGACTCCGCCCGATCCTCCACGCTGGTCGATCTGACCGGCGGGTTCGGCGTGGACTTCTCATACATGGCCCGCGACTTCGAGCATGCGGTCTACGTGGAGCGTCAGCCGAACCTGTGCAAGCTCGCCGCGCACAACATGCCCGCGCTGGGGTTGGCCCACGCCCGGATCGTCAACGCCGACGCCGAGGCGTATCTGGATTCGATGCCCGACGCGACGCTCGTCTTCCTCGATCCGGCCCGACGCGACGCGCACGGCGCGCGCACCTACGCGATCGCCGACTGCACGCCGGACGTGCTGGGGATTCTGGACCGGTTGCTCGCCAAGGCCCCGCATGTGATGGTCAAGCTCTCCCCGATGCTCGACTGGCATAAGACGGTGGACGATTTCGCCGGCCACGCGGCCGAGGTGCATATCGTCTCCACCGGCAACGAGTGCAAGGAGCTGCTGGTCGTCCTCGACCGAGGCACGCATGCCTCCCCGCGCATCGTGTGCGTCAACGACGCCCAGCTCTTCTCCTTCACCCCGCCCGCCGCGACGGATCCCATGGGATCGGACGCAGGTCCCTCCCCCGACGGACACGAATGGCGTCATCTGTACGAGCCGAACGCCTCGATCATGAAGGCAGGATGCTTCGATGCGCTCGCCCGGAGCTATGGCGTACGGATGATCGGGCCGAACAGCCACCTGTTCGTCTCCGACGAGCCCGTCGAGGGCTTCCCCGGACGGTCGTTCGCCATCGAAGGCGTATCGACGATGAACAAGCGCGAGCTCAAGGCCGCGCTTGGCGATCTCACGCATGCGAACATCGCCGTGCGCAACTTCCCGATGCCCGTCGCCGCGCTGCGCAGGAAACTCAAGCTCAAGGACGGCGGTGACGCCTATCTGTTCGCCACGACGGACGACCGGGGCCGTCACCTCGTCATCCGCTGCCGCAAGGCATAACGGGGTCGCGGATGAGGTTGAAGACGGAGACGGACCCATCTCCTCAGTCCATCTCTTCCCCGAAAACCAATGATGCCTGTGCGTCACAGTCGAATGCGACGCACAGGCATCATGGAATGATCCGGGATCAGGTCCAGGACCGGAGCGGACACCGACCGTATGGCAGGCTCAGTCCTTGACGATGGTCTTGCCGGCGGTGGGGCCGGAGGCGAGGTTCTGGATCTCGGTGATCTCGAGGACCGGGATCACGGCCGGCTTCTTGGTACCCTTCTCCTCGGCGACCTTGACCTGCTCCTCGTAGATCGCGTCGTCGGAGTGCAGGGTCACGGTGCCGCGGAAGCGGTAGCCCTTCTTCTCGGCGAGGTTCGCGAAGGCGATGACGAGCGGGGAGCCGTTCTTGAGGTTCTCGTAGGCCTGGCCGGCGGTGCGCTCGTGGTAGGCGATGTGGTTGTCGTCCAGCACGAACAGGGACATCTTCGGGCCGAGGTCGAGCTGGCCGTCCTTGGAGACGGTGGAGATCCAGCCCAGGTTGTTCTCGATGAAGGTCTTCATCTCAGCGGTGAGCGTTGCCATGGTGACATCCTTTCGTTGGGAAACGCGTTATCCGTACTCCACTCTACCCATTCGCCCGCCGCGCCGCCCTCATCGTTCGCTGTGAGTATGTTCACTCTTCCCTCGCAGGCATGTCGTCCGCCGGACCGGCCGTATCGTAAGTATCGGCATCACGAGAAGACGAACACGAGAAGACGAAGGAAGTGAGGTCATCTTCCATGCGTATGGCGGAACGAATCGGCGCGTTGCGCAGCCGATGGTCACGGTCCTTCCCGCCGAATCTCGCCCGGCTCATGCTGCTCTCCTGCGCCGCGTTGTGGGGAGGCAGCTACCTGCTGGCCAAGTTCGCGATGGAGGCGATTCCCCCGCAATGGCTGATGGGGTTGCGCATGATCGGCGCCTGCCTGTGCATGCTGGCGATGTTCCACCGTCATATCATCCCGGCCTTGAAGCCGTCGATCATCGTCCCCGCGCTGGTGGTGGGCCTGACCTACTGGGGCACGATGGTCACGCAGACGATCGGGTTGCAGACCATTGAGCCGGGACGCAGCGCGTTCCTCACCGCGGCCTACTGCGTGATCACCCCCTTCGCCACATGGATCGTCTCGAAGGTCCGTCCGAAGGCCGTCAATCTGGTCGCCGGCGTGATCTGCCTGATCGGCGTCGGCTTCGTCTCGCTGAAGGACGGGGCGTCACTGTCGCTGTCGACCGGCGACTGGCTGACGCTGTCGACCGCCGTCATCTTCTCGTTCAACCTCACGTTCCTGGGCGTCTACACGAAGCGGTTCGACCCGATCGCCGTGACGTTCGTGCAGTTCGCCGTCGCGGGCGTCATGTTCATCGTCGGCGCCGTGTTCACCGAACCGGCGCCGAACGCCGGCTGGCTCGCCGCCCCGGTGCTGGCGAGCGTGCTGTACCTGTTCCTCGGGGCGACGATGTCCGCGCAGATCATGCAGAACATCGGTCTCGCGCATGTGCCCGCCTCGCAGGCGTCGATCATCATGTGCACGGAGAGTCTGTTCGCGGTCTCGTTCTCGGCGCTGTTCTGGGGCGAGCGCATCACATGGAGTTCGCTGGTCGGATTCGCGCTGATCTTCTCGGCCGTGTTGCTGTCCGTGATCAGGCCGACACGGCATTCCCTGCACCGCAACTGACGGCGACGCGACCGCGGTCGATACGACGCGACACGACGACGACACGGGGCACCCCCGAACGACACCCCCAAGCTTGTGTGTGTTTTGCGTCATCATCGCGCTTCACAGGCATTCGCAGGCGATAACGGTTACTTTCGATGGTGATGAAGTTTATCAAAGGTCTTTCCGTCTCACAGATCGTCGCGGGGTCGCTCGCGGCGGTCACGTCATTCCTGTTATCGGCGAAAATCGGCGTCGCCGGCTCGGTGATCGGTGCCGCCGCCAGTTACATCATCTCGACCGTCGCCGCGAACATCTACAAGAACGTGCTCGACGCCTCGGGCGAGAAACTCCAGTCGATCACCCCGGGATCGTCCGACTCGGCCGACGGCGGGGATACACCGGATTCCGACTCCGCCGCCGCCTCCGACGCCGCCGCAGGTGGCGATGCCGACGCGGCGAAACCGTCGGCCTCCTCGCCATCGTCCGACGAGGCGCCGAACGACGATGCCGCCGAACCGTCCGATGCGACACGCGTCATCGCGGATGCGGCGGGGGTGGCTGGCGTGTCCGGCGCATCCACCCGCACGCCCCGCGCGGTCAGCTCGAACGTGCCGACCGCGGATCGTCGCGGCCTGCCCGCCACGAAGACGAGCACCTACACGCTCGAGGAGATCCGACGCGGCCGCAAGCGCCGCATCGATCCGAAGCGCATGGCGATCATCGTGTCCGTCGTCTCCGGCCTGATCGGCGTGGCGTTCGCCGCCGGTCTGGTGATGCTGTTCACGAACGGCAACGGCACCGACACGATCGTGCGCGACGTGGTGAGCCCGACCACCTCGCAGACCACGACAAACAACGGCACCGACAACGATTCGGACACCACGCCGAACGCGCCCTCGCAGCCGCAGGATCACTCGGGCAAGGACTCCGGTTCCACGTCGGACGGCACCGATTCCGAGTCCACGACCGATTCCGGATCCTCCGATTCCACCGGCTCCACCGACGGCACGAGCGGCACCGAATCCGGTTCGGGGTCCGGTTCCGAATCCTCCGGCTCGACCGATTCCAATGGTTCGGAATCCGGTTCGACCGGCTCGGGTTCCACCGGCTCCGGTTCGACCGGCACTGGCATGGGATCGACCGGCGGTTCGACGTCCGGCTCGACCGGTTCGTCGTCGGGTTCCACCGGTTCCGAGTCCTCGGGTTCCCAGTCCGGTTCCGGCACGGGCTCGACGTCCGGTTCGACCGGCTCCGGCACCTCGGGCGGCGCCTCCACTGGTTCCGGCTCGACCAACTGACCGATCCGGTTCTCATCAATAATGGTCTTGGCAGACTGTGTTCTGCCAAGACCATTTGTTTTCTCGGCTCCCCTTGCAGAGGCTGCCAGATTCTACGGGCTACGACTCGGAGGAGATCAGGATTCTACCGGCATACGAATCGGCATACGAAAAGGGGCTTGGGGAGAATCCCCAAGCCCCTTAACCGTTAGGACCCTAACGAGATGGAGTCAGACTCACTCGTTGTCGCCGGCGGTCGCGGCGGTGGCGGTGACGGCGCCCTTCTCGGAGGTGTTCAGGCCGGAGTACACCCAGTCGGTGTAGTCCGGGTGATCGTAGCCGTGGTCGACGGCGAACTGGAAGGCCTCGTCACGGAACTTCTCGAGCTCGTCGATCTTGGCGGCGTACTTGTCGGCGTCGATCATGCGCAGAGCCTCGGCGGTCAGCTCGTAACGGTCGATCTCGTTCACGCGAACCATGTCGTACGGGGTGGTGGTGGAGCCCTCCTCCTCGTAGCCGTGGACGTTGAAGTTGTCGTGGTTCGGGCGATCGTAGATCAGGCCGCGCACGTCGTGAGCGTAGGAGTGGTACGCGAACAGGACCGGCTTGTCGGCGGTGAAGATGTCGGCGAACTCCTCGTCGGACAGGGCCTCGTCGTTCTCCTTGGCGGACTGCAGAGCGAGCAGATCAACCACGTTGACGACCTTGAACTTGATGCCCAGCTCCTTGAGCTTGTCGGAGGCGGCCATGATCTCCTGGGTCGGGACATCGCCGGCGGCGGCAAGCACGATCTCGGCCTCATCGTTGGACTTCGCGGTGGAGGCCCAATCCCAAGCGGCGGCACCCTTCTCGAGCTCGGCGCGAGCCTCGTCGAGGGACAGCCAAGTGGCGGCCGGCTGCTTGCCGGCGATGATGGCGTTGATCTTGTTGGTGGACTTGTAGCACTTCTCGGCGATGGCCAGCAGCATGTTCGCGTCGGTCGCGAAGTAGATGCCGATGACGTGGTCGTTGTGGAAGCACTTGTTCAGCAGCAGGGAGGTGACACCCGGGTCCTGGTGCGAGAAGCCGTTGTGGTCCTGACGCCAGACGTGGGAGGAGACCAGCAGGTTCATGGACGCGATCGGCTTGCGCCACGGGATCTCACGAACGGTGGCCTCGAGCCACTTGGCGTGCTGGTTGAGCATGGAGTCGATCACGTGGACGAAGGACTCGTAGGAGCTCCAGATGCCGTGACGACCGGTCAGCAGGTAGCCCTCGAGGAAGCCTTCCATCTGGTGCTCGGACAGCTGCTCGACGACCTGGCCGGAGACGTGCATGTGCTCGTCGACCTCGTCGGAGATGTAGCCGGCGTCCCACTGCTTGTTGGTGACCTCGTAGGAGGCCTGCAGACGGTTGGAGGCGGTCTCATCCGGTCCGAAGATGCGGAAGTCGTGCGGGTTGTTCTTGATGATGTCGCGGGTGTAGACGCCCAGACGACGGGTGGCCTCGAGCTGGCCCCAGCCGTGGCCGTACTTCTCGACTTCCTTGACGGCGTAGTCCTCGATGTTCGGGAGCTTCAGGTCGTCGCGGATGACACCACCGTTGGCGTTCGGGTTGGCACCGATACGCAGCTCGCCCTTCGGCATGAAGGACAGGACGTCCTCCTTGACGGCGCCGTTCTCGTCGAACAGCTCCTCCGGCTTGTAGGACTCGAGCCAGTTCTTGAGGACCTCGAAGTGGGCCTCGGTGTCGCGGGCGGAGGCCAGCGGCACCTGGTGGGAACGCCAGGAGCCCTCGGTCTTCTTGCCGTCGATGTACTTCGGGCAGGTCCAGCCCTTCGGGGTGCGGAAGATCAGCATCGGGTAGAACGGACGGTGCACGTTGTCGGTCTGGGCGGTCGCCTTGATGTCGCAGATCTCGTCCCAGATGGTCTCCCACAGCTCGGCGAAGCGGCGGTGGATGGACATGTGGTCCTCATCGTCGAAGCCGGCGACGAACTCGTACGGCTCGTAGCCCATGCCGTGGAAGAACTCGTGGAGCTCCTCGTCGGAGATGCGGGACAGGATGGTCGGGTTGGCGATCTTGTAGCCGTTGAGGTGCAGGATCGGCAGCACGATACCGTCGGTGCGCGGGTTCACGAGCTTGTTGGACTGCCAACCGGTGGCCAGCGGGCCGGTCTCGGCCTCACCGTCGCCGACGATGGCCGGGACGAACAGGCTCGGGTTGTCCATGATGGCGCCGTAGGCGTGGGACAGGGCGTAACCCAGCTCGCCACCCTCGTGGATGGAGCCCGGGGTCTCCGGAGCGAAGTGGGACGGGATGCCGCCCGGGTAGGAGAACTGGCGGAAGAACTTCTGCAGACCGGCCTCGTCCTTGGTGATCTTCGGGAAGGTCTCGGTGTAGGTGCCGTCCAGGTAGGACTGCGAGGTGCCGGCCGGGCCGCCGTGGCCCGGGCCCATGATGATCACGGTGTTCTGGCCGTGGTCGGCGATGAAGCGGTTGATGTGGCCGATCAGGAAGTTCAGGCCCGGGGTGGTGCCCCAGTGGCCGACCAGACGGTGCTTGACGTCCTCGCGGGTGAAGGGCTCCTTCATCAGCGGGTTGCTACGCAGGTAGATCTGGCCGATGGAGAGGTAGTTGGCGGCGCGCCAGTACTTGTCAACGCCTTCGAGGGCTTCCTCGGAAACCGGAGCGTTGAGCTTCTTCCAAGGGGTGCCAATAACAGGACTCGTCATGTGTACTCCTGTACTCCTGCACGTAATCGTGCGATTGATTATTTCTGTTTCGGTCGCGAGACCTCCATAACCTTGCGGTTACGCGGTTTCCCGCTTCCAATCACCAGTCATGTTACGAGGACAACGCGACTTTTGAACGATTTCTTGCGGGTGTGTTCGAAAATGTTGCGAAAATTGCTGGTTTTGTGTGAATTAGCCGATCGATTGTGCGCATACGTTTGACGCGGCCATGCAATGAAAACGTTGGAATACCGCGGCAATCCGCCATTTTGCAACGAAAGGCGACGTTCGATTCGCCATGTTCACTATCGGCGTGTTGGTAAGACGCGTGCACGTTGTTTGTTCGTTTTTCGCACAGAAACTACGCCTTTTACCCCTTGTCTGGCTCGCTGGGGATAATCAATATGACACCACCCAAGTTACATCCCGATAAACGTTAGGGGAATTTCCATGGCAACAGGTCCTGTGCTCGTCGTCGACTTCGGCGCCCAGTACGCCCAGCTCATCGCCCGCCGCGTGCGTGAGGCCAATGTATATTCCGAGCTCGTGCCCCATTCGATGCCCGTCGACGAGATGCTGGCGAAGGATCCGAAGGCGATCATCCTGTCCGGAGGCCCGGCCTCCGTGTTCGAGCCCGGCGCCCCGCGCGTCGACCCCAAGCTGTTCGAGGCCGGCATCCCGGTGCTCGGCATCTGCTACGGCTTCCAGGCCATGGCCTACGCCCTCGGCGCCGACGTCGACAAGGCGGCCCTCGGCGAATACGGCAAGACCGACACCGTCATCGACAGGGCCGAAGGCATCCTCGCCGGCTCCCCCGCCGACCAGAGCACCTGGATGAGCCATGGCGTGGCCGTCAAGACCGCCCCCGAGGGCTTCACCGTCCTCGCCCACACCGAGGGCGCCCCCGTCGCCGCCATGGAGGACGAGTCCCGCAGGCTCTACGGCGTGCAGTGGCACCCCGAGGTCAAGCACACCCCGCGCGGCCAGGAACTCATCGAGACCTTCCTGCACAAGTGCGCGGGCCTGCCGAACGACTGGGACGCCTCCTCCATCATCGACGACCAAGTGAAGAAGATCCGCGAGCAGGTCGGCGACGCCGAGGTCATCTGCGGTCTGTCCGGCGGCGTCGACTCCGCCGTGGCCGCGGCCCTCGTGCACAAGGCCATCGGCGACCAGCTCACCTGCGTGTTCGTCGACCACGGCCTGCTCAGGAAGGGCGAGGTCGAGCAGGTCAAGCACGACTTCGTCGAGGCCACCGGCATCCGCCTGATCACCGTCGACGCGGCCGACGACTTCCTCGACGCCCTCAAGGGCGTCTCCGAGCCCGAGCGCAAGCGCAAGATCATCGGCGAGAAGTTCATCCGCACCTTCGAGAAGGCCCAGCGCCAGGTCCTCGAGGAGGCCGGAGCCCGCGGCAAGGAAGTCAAGTTCCTCGTGCAGGGCACCCTCTACCCCGACGTCGTCGAGTCCGGCGGCGGCGACGGCGCGGCCAACATCAAGAGCCACCACAACGTCGGCGGCCTGCCCAAGGACATCAAGTTCCAGCTCGTCGAGCCGCTGCGCACCCTGTTCAAGGACGAGGTGCGCGCCATCGGCACCGAGCTCGGCCTGCCCGACGAGATCGTCTGGCGCCAGCCGTTCCCCGGCCCGGGTCTCGGCATCCGCATCGTCGGCGAGATCACCCGCGAACGCCTCGATGTGCTGCGCGAGGCCGACGCCATCGCCCGCGAGGAGCTCTCCCGCGCCGGCCTCGACCGCGAGATCTGGCAGTGCCCCGTCGTGCTGCTGGCCGACGTGCACTCCGTCGGCGTCCAGGGCGACGAGCGCACCTACGGCTCCCCGATCGTGCTGCGCCCCGTCTCCTCCGAGGACGCCATGACCGCCGACTGGTCGCGCATCCCCTATGACGTGCTCGCCACGATCTCCACGCGCATCACCAACGAATGCCGCCAGATCAACCGCGTGGTGCTGGACTGCACGTCCAAGCCGCCGGCAACCATCGAATGGGAGTAAAAAAATAAGGAGCATCGTCCGTTGCGGGCGACGCTCCTTTTTCTACATGGAAGAACTTCGGACGAGCGGCGCGCGGCACGGTCGGCGCGAACCACTACACTGGTGTGACGCAAGCGAAAACTTCAAATGACGTTTGGGAGATACGGTGAGCGCAATCCTCGAAGGGAAGCCCGACAAGAACCTGATACTCGTTACGGGAAGGGTTCATCCGAAACTCGC
Source organism: Bifidobacterium rousetti (assembly GCF_008698235.1). GTDB lineage: Bacteria > Actinomycetota > Actinomycetes > Actinomycetales > Bifidobacteriaceae > Bifidobacterium > Bifidobacterium rousetti. The sequence goes on along the minus strand of NZ_PEBH01000010.1, from coordinate 68,716 downwards.
GCAGGACGTCGCCGAACAGCTCGGCATCGACCTGCTGGAGACCACCGCCTATGACTTCGCCAACGGTGAGATGTACGTGCGTTACACCGAGTCGGTGCGCGGCGCCGACGTGTTCGTGCTGCAGAGCCACTACAAGCCGATCAACAAGGCAATCATGGAACAGCTCATCATGATCGACGCCCTGAAGCGCGCCTCCGCACGCTCCATCACCGCCGTGTGCCCGATGCTGGGCTACTCCCGTCAGGACAAGAAGCACCGCGGCCGCGAGCCCATCTCCTGCCGCCTCGTCTTCGACCTGCTCAAGACCGCCGGCGCCGACCGCATCATGTCGGTCGACCTGCACGCCGCGCAGTCGCAGGGCTTCTTCGACGGCCCGGTCGACCACCTCATCGCCATGCCGGTGCTCGTCGACTACATCCGCGACCGTTTCGAGGGCCACCTCGACAACGTCGCCGTCGTCTCCCCCGACGCCGGCCGCATCCGCGTGGCCGAGCAGTGGGCGCAGCGCCTCGGCGGCGGCCCGCTCGCCTTCGTCCACAAGACGCGCGACATCACCCGCCCGAACCAAGCGGTCTCCAACCGCGTCGTCGGCGACGTCAAGGGCAAGGACTGCGTGCTCGTCGACGACCTCATCGACACCGCCGGCACCATCGTGGGCGCGTGCAACGTGCTCAAGGACGCCGGCGCCAAGTCCGTCACCGTCGTCGCCACCCATGGCGTGCTCTCCGGCCCGGCCGTCGAACGGCTCAAGGGCTGCGGCGCGCGCGAGGTGGTGCTCACCGACACCGTGCCGATCCCGGAGGAGAAGCGCTGGGACGGCCTGACCGTCCTGTCCATCGCCCCGCTGCTGGCGAGCGCCATCCGCGCCGTGTTCGAGGACGGCTCCGTCGCCGAACTGTTCGAGACGTACCCCGAACACCACGGTCAGGGTTTCCTGTTCGCCTGACCTTATGGTATAAATGAACACTTGGCGGGTCCGCCCGCCGCTCCCCCATGGTGTAATGGCAGCACACGGGCCTTTGGAACCCTTTGTCTTGGTTCGAATCCAGGTGGGGGAACACCTCGCATAAACGGCCGACCGGTCTTCCCGGTCGGCCGTTCGTTGTATAGGTGCTGTTAGCTTTAGTCATGTATGCGCGAGGCACGCCTCCCCGCGAGACTCCCGCGCATACACAGCAATCGAACCGCCAGTGAAGGGAAACGACACACTCATGGCATCCTCGGCATTGACCGCCGCAATCATCCTCGCCGCGGGCGAAGGCACCCGCATGCGTTCCAACAAGCCGAAGGTGCTGCACACCTTCGCGGGCCGCACCTTCCTCAACCGCGTGATGGACTCCGTCAAGGCCCTCGACCCCGCCACGCTCGCCGTGGTCGTGCACTTCCAGGCCGAGCGCGTCGCCGAGGCGGCCCGCTCGTACGACGAGGCGGTCACCATCGTCAATCAGGACGACATCCCCGGCACCGGACGCGCCGTGCAGTGCGCGATGGCGCAGCTGACCGAAAACGGACCGCTGACGGGCCCGGTGCTCATCGCAGCCTCCGACATGCCGCTGCTCGACACCGAGACGCTGCGCAGGCTCGTCGAATTCCACACCGCCTCGGGCGACGGCGCCACCGTGCTGACGACCGTGCTCGACGACCCGACAGGCTACGGCCGCATCATCCGCGACCGTGACGGCAACGTGCTGCGCATCGTCGAGCAGAAGGACGCGAACCGCAGCGAACTGGCGGTGCAGGAGGTGAACACGTCCGTGTACGTGTTCGACGCCGAGCTGCTCACCCGCGCCATCGCCGACCTCAAGTCCAACAACGCGCAGGGCGAGTTCTACCTGACCGACGCGCTGGAGACCGCCCGTTCGGCCGGCAAGGTCGGCGCGTTCACCGCCCCCGACCCGCTGAGCGTCGAAGGCGTCAACGACCGCGTGCAGCTCGCCGCACTCGCCAAGGCGCACAACCGCCGCGTGTGCGAGGCGTGGATGCACGAGGGCGTGACGATCCTCGACCCGGAGACCACGTGGATCGAGGACGACGTCGAGATCGGCCGTGACGCCGTGATCCTGCCCGGCTGCCTCCTTCAGGGGCATACCGTCATCGGCGAGGAGGCCGTCGTCGGCCCGTACACCACGCTGATCGACGCGACCGTCGACGCCGAGGCCACCGTCGAGCGCTCCCGCGTGCAGGAGTCGCACATCGGACGCGCCGCCAACATCGGCCCGTGGACCTACCTGCGCCCCGGCAACGAGCTGGGCGAGGAGTCGAAGGCCGGCGCGTTCGTCGAGATGAAGAAGGCGCACATCGGCAATGGCACCAAGGTGCCGCACCTGAGCTACATGGGCGACGCCACGCTCGGCGATCACACGAACATCGGCGGCGGCACCATCACTGCCAACTACGACGGCGTGCACAAGAACAAGACGCACATCGGCGCCGGATGCCACATCGGCGCCGGCAACCTGTTCGTCGCGCCGGTCGAGGTCGGCGACAACGTGACCACCGGCGCCGGTTCCGTCGTGCGCCACGCCATCCCCGACGACACGATGACGTACTCCGAGAACACGCAGCACAACGTGGAGGGCTGGAAGCCCGCCTGGGAGCGCTGACCCCCGGAGGCGACACCTCCCGTAGCCGATCCCACGACAACCGCAACACACCGCAATATCACCGCAACACACCGCATACAACCGCATAGAGGAGATCCATGCCCGCATTGCAGTCATCCATCGACGACATCCGCATCGCCGCCCAGGCGGCCGACCGAGTCAAGGCCACCGACATCGTCGCCTTCGACGTGACCGGCCCGTTGGGCATCACCGACATCATGATGATCGCCGGAGCGTCCAACGAACGCCAGGTGCTCGCCGTCGCCGAGGAGATCGAGAAGGACCTGTACGTCAAGTGCGGCGGCCGCCAGCCGCGCGAGCGCGAGGGCCTGACCGAAGGCCAGTGGGTGCTGCTCGACTACGGCGACTACATCATCCACGTCATGCACGAGGAGTCGCGCGAGTTCTACGGCCTCGAGCGCCTGTGGCGCGACTGCCCGCAGATCGATCTGGAGCTCGAGCACCCAGAAAGCGCCGAACGATGAGCCGCCACGTCCACTCGATCTTCCTCGTGCGCCACGGGCGCACCTCCTACAACGCGGCCCACAAGCTGCAGGGGCAGGTGGACATCCCGCTCGACGCCGTGGGCCGTTGGCAGGCGGCGCAGACCGCGGCGTGGCTCAAGGCCACGTACGTCGACCAGCGCCCAACCATCGCGAACCGGATCATCGTCAGCTCCGACCTGTCGCGCGCGCACGCGACCGCGCAGGCGTTCGCCGACGAGCTCGGCGGGGCGGCCACCGGCATCGAGGTGCATGACGACCCGCGTGTGCGAGAACGCAGCTTCGGCGACTGGGACGGCCACGCCGTTGCCGAACTGGCCGAACGCTACCCGGAGGACTTCCGCTCGTGGATGCGCCACACCGGGGGCGAGCTCAAGTACGGCGCCGAGCCCAAGGAGCATGTGGGCACGCGCGGCGTCGAGGCGCTGGAGGACTGGTCGGCCCGAGCCGGCAGCGACACGGATCTGTTCGTGTTCTCGCACGGGGCGTGGATCTCCCAGACCGTGCAGACGCTGCTCGGGATCAACCGCATCGACCCCACGTACTCCACGCTCGTCTCGATGGGCAACGCCCACTGGGTGCGCCTGACCCCGATGGACATGATCGACGGATCGGTCACTTGGCGACTCGCCGACTACAACCACGGCCCCGCCATCGCGGACACGCCCGAATGGGAGCGCGAACGCTGACCGACGTCGATTACGTTGGAACCGCAGTGAACCCCTTGTACCGTGACAGGTCGAAAACCGTTGCGGCGCAAGGGGTTCAATGCGATTACCGCGACACGGTTCACATGCACGACACGCACGCGACACGCCGTATTTGCCGGAATCGGAACTCCGTCGTAATGTATACGAGGCTCAAAAAGCGAGCCAAACAAGTGAACACGGGGCTATGGCGCAGCTGGTAGCGCATCTCCATGGCATGGAGAGGGTCAGGGGTTCGAATCCCCTTAGCTCCACGAAACAGACGGACATCACGCCTGTTCACCACATAACTCAACACGGGGCTATGGCGCAGCTGGTAGCGCATCTCCATGGCATGGAGAGGGTCAGGGGTTCGAATCCCCTTAGCTCCACGNNNNCTCAACACGGGGCTATGGCGCAGCTGGTAGCGCATCTCCATGGCATGGAGAGGGTCAGGGGTTCGAATCCCCTTAGCTCCACGATCACGAATCCCGGATCAGCTTGAACGAGCGGTCCGGGATTTTTCGTTATTCCTCCCGCGTTGCCGACCATCACAACAAACCGTCGTTATAATGGGCGAGGTTCTAACTGTTCATCAAAGGAGACAAGACATCGTGACCGTAACCCGCGTCTACATCGCAAGCCCGGAGGGTGCCAACGGCCGCAACGTGGTGGCCTACGGCGTGCTCAACGCATTGACCTCGAAGTACAAGACGATGGTGTTCCGCCCCGCCGTGTCCAACCACGACGACTTCACCCCCGTGCTGCTCGGCGCATCCAACGCCGGACTCGGCGTGGCCCTGTCCACCGGCCTCGACATCCACGAGGTGCGCCGCGACAAGGAGACCGCCCGCGGCGACATCGTCGGCGCCTTCAACGACGCTCTGGACGTCTCGCGCGCCGAGGCCGCGCTCATCGTCGGCACCGACAAGTCCCACGTCAACGACCCGACCACCTACGAGTTCAACGCGAATGTGGCCGCCGACCTCGAGGCCGGCGTGTTCCTGACCATCGCGACCGTCGACCGCTGGCCGCACGAGCTCGACGAAACCGTCAAGCTGTCCATCGAGGGCATGGAGGCCGCCGGCAACAAGGTGCTCGGCATCTTCGTGACCGGCTGCGAGCCGCGCCACGCCTTCTCCGTCAAGGAGACGCTCGCCAAGTACGGACTGCCGGTGTGGGCGCTCCCCCAGGTGCAGTTCACCGACGCGTCCACCAAGGACGTCGCCCTGGAGACGTTCCGCAAGAACGTGCCCACGGAGGAGGTGCTCGCCGCGCTCAACGTGGACGTGGACTTCCCCATCACCCCGTACGCCTTCCAGTTCTCGCTGCTCGGCAAGGCCAAGTCCAACAAGAAGACGATCGTCCTGCCCGAAGGCCAGGAGGACCGCATCATCAAGGCGGCCGACTACCTGCTCCAGCGCGAGATCGTCAACCTCATCATCGTCGGCGACAAGGAGTCGATCCTCGCCCGCGGCAGGGAGCTGGGCCTGAACCACCTCGACCGTGCCCGCTTCCAGGCGATCGACGACGAGAACGTGCTCACGCCGATGGTCGCCAAGCTGTGCGAGCTGCGCGCCAAGAAGGGCATGACCGAGGAGCAGGCCCGCCGGCAGCTGAAGGACGCGAGCTACTTCGGTACGATGCTCGTCGTGCTCGGCTACGCCGACGGCCTCGTCTCCGGCTCGGTCAACTCCACCGCCAACACCGTGCGCCCGGCCCTGCAGGTCATCAAGACCAAGCCCGGCCAGAAGCTGGTCTCCGGCTCGTTCCTCATGTGCTTCAAGGACCATGTGGCCGTGTTCGCCGACTGCGCGATCAACCTCAACCCGGACGCCGAACAGCTCTCCGAGATCGCCCTGCAGTCCGCCGAGACCGCGAGGGCGTTCGGCATCGACCCGAAGGTCGGCATGCTCTCCTACTCCACGCTCGGCTCCGGCAAGGGCCCCGACGTGGACGTCGTCGAGGAGGCCACGCGTCTGCTCAAGGAGAAGGCGCCCGATCTGCCGGTCGTCGGCTCCATCCAGTTCGACGCCGCATGGTCGCCGACCGTGGCCGCCACCAAGGCCAAGGGCAACGATGTGGCCGGCCACGTCAACGTGTTCGTGTTCCCGGACCTGTGCGCCGGCAACATCGGCTACAAGGCCGTGCAGCGCTCCTCCGGCGCGCTGGCGATCGGACCGATCCTGCAGGGCCTCAACAAGCCGGTCAACGACCTGAGCCGTGGCGCCCTCGTGCAGGACATCATCAACACGATCGCCCTCACCGCCATCGAAGCCCAGTAATCCACGCACTTCCCTACCGGGTTTTCGCATGGGAGGAGCGCGGTGAACGTGGTGCCGGACCGTAGGCTTGGCCGGAGAGTGGTGAGTGTGTCCGACACCACGCTCACCACTCTCCGGCCCCTAACATCGAAGCCCAGTAGTTTGTAGTAAGCAACGAGTAATCTGACTAACGGTAACCCGTGTCAGCGGGAAACAGACAAATCACAATGGAGGATGCCCACAATGGCGAAAACCGTCCTTGTCATCAATTCCGGTTCCAGCTCGATCAAGTACCAGCTGGTCGACCTTGAGACCGGCGAAGGCCTCGCTTCCGGCCTCGTCGAGAAGATCGGCGAGCCGATCGACGGCCACTACAAGCACGAGTACAACGGCGAGAAGCACGAGCTCGAGGAGCCGATCCACTACCACGAGCAGGGCCTGAAGCGCGTGCTCGGCTTCTTCAAGGAGTACGGTCCGGACCTGTCCGAGGCCGGCATCGTCGCCGTCGGCCACCGTGTCGTCCAGGGCGGTTCCATCTTCCCGAAGCCGGCGCTGGTCACCGACAAGACCATCAACCAGGTCAAGGATCTGGCCGTCCTCGCCCCGCTGCACAACGGCCCGGAGGCCAAGGGCGCCGAGGTCATGCGCTCCCTGCTGCCGGACGTGCCGCAGATCTTCGTGTTCGACTCCTCCTTCTTCTTCCAGCTGCCGAAGGCCGCCAGCACCTACGCGCTGAACAAGGAGATCGCCGACCAGTACCACATCCGCCGCTACGGCGCCCACGGCACCTCCCACGAGTACATCTCCTCCGTGGTGCCCGAGGTCATCGGCAAGCCGGCCGAGGGCCTGAAGCAGATCGTCCTGCACATCGGCAACGGCGCCTCCGCCTCCGCCGAGATCTCCGGCAAGCCGGTCGAGACCTCCATGGGCCTGACCCCGCTCGAGGGCCTCGTCATGGGCGGCCGCACCGGTGACATTGATCCGGCCGTGGTCTTCCACCTGATCCGCAACGCCCACATGAACGTCGACGAGCTCGACGCCCTGTTCAACAAGCGTTCCGGCATGATGGGCATGACCGGCTTCGGCGATCTGCGCGAGGTCCACCGTCTGGTGGCCGAGGGCAACGAGGACGCCAAGCTGGCCCTCGACGTCTACGTGCACCGCATCGTGAGCTACATCGGCAACTACACCTACCAGATGGGTGGCTGCGACGTGATCACCTTCACCGCCGGCGTCGGCGAGAACGACGACATCGTGCGCAAGATGGTGTGCGACAAGCTCGCCCCGTTCGGCGTCAAGCTGGACGAGGAGAAGAACGCGACCCGCTCCAAGCAGCCGCGCGTCATCTCCACCCCGGACTCCTCCGTGATCATCGCCGTGATCCCGACCAACGAGGAGCTGGCCATCGCCCGCAAGTCCGCCGAGATCGCGGCCGCCGGCGAGGACACCTACGGCAACACGTTCACCAAGTGAGCGTAGGCCGGTGAGTCCTCCGACTCACCGCTGACATATGATGAGGGCCTGTGATCCGACAACGGATCACAGGCCCTCAGTATTGTTCGTGCGCCCGGCGTCAGCGGCTCAACAGCGCGTTCCACATGCCCACGAAGTCGGGCAGGGTCTTGCGCGTCGTCTCGACGTCGACCACGTCGACGCCCGGCACCCTGAGCCCGATCATCGCGGCGAACGTCGCCATGCGGTGATCGGCGTAGGTCTCCATCGCGGCTCCGTGCAGGCTGTCGAACGGCACGGGATCGATCGCAATCCCGTCGGGGAGCTCCTCGGCCCGTCCACCGATGCGCGTGATCTCGGTGACGAGCGCGGCGAGGCGGTTCGTCTCGTGCCCGCGCAGGTGCCCGATGCCGATCATGTTCGTGGGGGCGTCGGCGAACACGAGGATCGCGGCCAGTGACGGCGCGATCTCCCCTGCCGCGGTCAGGTCGAAGTCGCCGAGACCGTGGATGTGGCCGTCGGAGGTCACTTCGCAATAGCGGATGCCGTCTTCCTCGGGGAAGGTGACGTGCGCGCCCATCGACTGCAGGTATCCGGGCAGCAGTCCGCCCGGCTGCGTGGTCTCGACCGGCCAGTGGGGCACGCGCACACGGCCGCCGGCGATGAGCGCCGCGCCGAGGAACGGGGCCGCGTTCGACAGGTCGGGTTCGACGACCACGCGATCGGGCAGCTGCAGCGCGCCGGGCGCGACCGTCCACACGCGCCGCTCCTCGTCGGCCGAGGCGTGACCGCCGGCACCGTTGACGTCGGCGACGGTCATGCGGATGTGAGGCAGGCTCGGGGTCTTCTCCCCCGTGTGCGTGAGCTCGAGGCCACCGGGCAACCGGGAGCCGATGAGCAGCAGTCCGGAGATGAACTGGGAGGAGCCTGACGAGTCGATGGACACCGTGGACGGGTTCGATGCGGGAAGGGCCTTCGGCGGCGTCACGGTGAACGGCAGGAAGCCCTCCTCGCCGTGGTATTCGATGGTGGCGCCCAGCTGCTCCAACCCGTCGAGCACGGGTTTCATCGGGCGCGCGTACGCCTGTTCGTCGCCGTCGAAGCGGACGGCGGCGTCGGCGAACAGCGCAAGACCGGGCACGAAGCGCATCACCGTGCCGGCAAGACCGCAGTACACGTCCACATTGCCGTGGAACCGTCCTCCCTCGGGCGGCGTCACGGTGACGGTGGTGTCGCATTCCGGATCGATGTCGCATCTGACGCCGAGCGCCCTGAGCGCGCCCATCATCAGTTCGGTGTCACGCGAACGCAACAGTCCCACCAGCGTGACCGGCTTCGAGCCGAGCGCGGCGAGGATCAGATAGCGGTTCGACAGGGATTTGCTGCCCGGGACGGTGACGGTCGCGTCGAGCGGCCCGTCGGGCGTGGGCGCGGCCCACAGGTTGTCTTGCTTCGTTTCGCTCATACGCCCATCGTATAGGGCTTTCGACGACCCGCGGGGCACATGTCCGGCACAGGTCGGGTGTTTCCTCGTATCCGACGTTTACCTGTCCGTTTAACCGTCCGTTTGACAGCCGTCTGCCAGCCGCCTGCCAGCCGTTGCTACTACTGGCCCTCCGACCGGTACTTGAGCTGAATCACGTCGTCGAGTTTGGTGAGCAACTGGGTCGGGTCGGCGTTCTCACGGGCCTGCTGCAGCTGTTCCTGGAACGCGTTGACCGCGCCGTAGGAGGTGTCGAGGTCGACCAGCTGCGTGGAGAGGTCCTGCAGCTGCTTGCCCTTCTCGGAGCTCGCGGAGTACTGGGAGGGGCTGCCGATCGCCTTCATCTGGTCGATGATGGCCGTCATCTTGTCAAGGTCCTGGACGAGCGTCGCGGAGAACTCGGAGACGATCTGTGCCTTCGCGTCGTCGAGGGCGGTGGCCGCGGTACGGCAGGTGGCGATGTACTGCTCGTACTTCGTGTAGAAATCCGCGTCATACATGGTGCCGCTGGGTGTGGCGCCGCACGCCTTGACCATGTCGGACAGCGGTTCGGCGGAATCGGCGAGGTTCTCGGACAACTTCACGAAGTGCTTGGCCTGTGTGGCGTAGGAATCGTAGGCGGCGGAGACTTCGGTGTCCTTCACTGCGCGCATGTCGGCGAACGCGTCGATGGATTTGCCGAACTTGGCCGCCTGGGTTTTGAGCGTCGCCGCCTTGGTCGCGTCATAGGATGCGTCCTGCGCGTAGAGGAACCGCAGGGCGTCGTCGATGGCGGCCGACGTGTTCGCGTACTGCTTGGCCATCGTGGAGGTCTGCTGGGCCGCGGACGCGTAATCGGAGTGATGGACCGCGGAGAAGGGTTTGAGCACGACGAGCGCGACGACCACGGCGATGACGACGACGATGCCGGCGATCGTGCCGATCACCGCGCCGAGCGGCGGACGCTTGCGCTTGAGTCGGACCGGACGGATGAGGTCGTCGAAATCGGGTGTCTCGAGCGGCGAGTGCATGCCCGGCGCATCGAGCGGAACGATGTCGACGCCGTCGTCACTGCTGTCGGCGGCTGCCCTGTCCTGCACGTCGGTCATACGCTCTCCCTTGTTGCCTCGTACGACGCATCATGGCGGGGATCGCCGGCCATCCATCGGCCCCGCGAGGGACGGGCGACTCCCGTTGATGCATTGGTGAACAGTCCCAGCGTAATCGGGAGGACTGACCAAGCCGGGGCGTGTGATCCCGCAACGTGCGGGGCGGTCGCGGCGCGTCTACAGTTGATGGCGGCTGTTGATGACGGCAGGGATGGCTGCCGGGAATCAGGGAGGCGACGATGAAGGTCATCGAACGGTGCTGCAGGGGCAAGCACGCCGATCAGACGCTCAACGAGGACGGGCTGTTCGTCGGCGACGCGTTCGCCGGCAACACGTTCGCCGCCGTGGTGGATGGGGTGACCGGCAAAAGCGTACGTCGGCCGTGGCGTCCGAGCGGCGGCGTAGTGGCGAAGGACCTCATGCTGGACGTGCTCGCGGCTCTTCCCGCCGACGCCGGCATGCGCGAGGTCCAGCGATCGGTGGATGAACGGTTCCGCGAGGCGTATCGCACGCATCCGCTGGGGTCGTCGTTCTTCGAACGTGAGCCTCTGGAACGCCTGCAGGCCAACGCCGTCGTGTACAGCGCGGCGCGTGGCGAGGCGTGGCTGTTCGGCGACTGCCAGATCATGGTGAACGGCGTGCAAACGCCGACCGTGAAGCGCGTGGACGAGCTGTTGGGAGAGCTGCGCTCGTTCGCGGCGCAGGGGCTGCGGTTGCAGGACGAACGAAACTTAGGTGCCGCATCGTCCGAGCCATCCACGTCATCCGCACCATCCGCCCCCGCGTCCTCGGAACCGTCCGACGACCCGGCCCGCGAGATGATCCTGCCGTTCCTGCGCCTGCAATCGCAGTTCGCGAACCGGCGCGGCGAATACGGCTATTTCGTGTTCGACGGATTCACCGATCCGTCTTATCCGATCCGGGTCGTGACGATCCGGCCCGGCGACGAGGTGGTGCTCGCCTCGGACGGCTATCCCCTGCTCAGGCCCACGTTGGCCGATTCGGAACGGGAGCTGGATCGGCTGCGGCGCGAGGACCCGCAGCTCATCCACGAATATTGTTCCACGAAGGGTTTCACGGCTGGACTCGCCTCATTCGACGATCGCACCTACCTGCGGTTCATCGCCTAGCCTCATGGCCAAGACGGGCGCCCAGACTCCCCCGGAGCCTACCGATCGGAGGCGATGCGGGATTCGGGCATCGCACCGGCCTGCGCGTCCTGCGCATCCGACGCGTCCGCTTCCTCCCCGAGCTGCTCCTGCGTCTGACTGTGCACAAGCTGCATCGTCACACGGTCGGCCTCGATCGCGGCGATCTGCCGGGAGAAGACGATGAACCAGCCGAGGAACAGCAGGCCGGCGAGCGCCTCCACGTTGGTCAGGGTGTTGTGTCCGAGCATCATGTTGGCCCAGAATCCCGCGCACAGCAGGGCAGCGAGGTCGGAGACGACCATCACGGCCTTGCCGATGCGTGGCGCGAGCCACGGCAGGAGCACGAACAGGAGCAGCATGATGAACGGCAGTCCCTTCGCGCAGATGTTGTGCATCAGGTTGTGCGGCGTGTAGCGGAACGCGCCGATGCCGATGAACGCGAGTCCGGAGAGCGTGAGCAGCACGGACAGGACGGTCATGCGCGTGACGAAATGGGGGATGTCGTATCCGCGGTTCGGGTCGTCGCGCGTGTGGTCGTGCCACAGGCGCAGGAGCCGTTCGGTGGTGAGCAGTTCGGAGACCGCGAAGTAGCTGACGATGATGATGCACACGCCCGCCAGCATCAGCGTGGAGTTGAACATCGTCGCGGCGAACGTGGTCCGGTCCCCCAGCTGGGAGAAGTTGTTGTGGTACCAGTACGGGTCGTCGGTGGTGAGGCCCGCGACGCTTACGCCGGCGATCACGAAGAACGGCAGCAGGGAGGCGAGGGTCTTCGCGCTCATCATCTCCGCCTGCACGAAGGTCATGTAGCCGACGACGCCGGCGAACGCGGCGCACACCGACGACATGTATCCGACGAACAGCGTGCCCATCATCTCGTTGATCGCGCCGAGCAGGGCGAACGACGACAGGAACGTGGTGGCGGCGTACACGGTGGAGAGGGCGAGCGTCTCGATGATGCGGCGTACCGGCGCGAGCCAGCCGTTCTTCAGGGTCATCGAGCGGGAGTTGGAGATGTATCCGGCGCAGAACGAGAGCACGGCGCAGGCGGCGACGATGCCGGCGCAGACGCCGAAGCGTCGTTGCGACACCTGCCAGATGGCGGACGCGTACTGGAGATAGAGGTTCATGCCGACAGCGCCGGCGCATGCGCACAGGATGAACGAGATCAGGCCGCCGGTCTCCGCACGTTGATGACGACCCATGTTCTGCCTCCCCTGTCACTTGCGCGTCAACATCTTTGCGCCTCATGACGACGCTTTCGCGTCGAGTCCACCTGTATTGTACAATGGCTGTTTGTGCTCTCCCAGAGATGGGCAGCACGACGGGACATAGCGCAGCTTGGTAGCGCGCCTGCTTTGGGAGCAGGATGTCGCGGGTTCAAATCCCGCTGTCCCGACTTTGACGGGGGATTTCCACGTTCGTCAGAGACAACGCCTGACGGACTCTGGCCGAAGATGTCTGGATCTTGCCCCTCGCAGTCGGCATCGTCGCCCTCGTCGCGCCCGCACTCGTACAGGCGTTCAAGAAGTACATCCCCCGCCGACTACGTGGGCCCGACCAGCCTCGGCGTCAGCGTCCTGCTCGGCGTCGTCGCCATCGCCGCCACCAACGGCTTCCACGGCTACGGCTGGGACATCGTCCTCACCGGCGTTATCGGCGTCGCCCAAGCCGTCTACACGCTGGTGAACCAGGCGTTCAGCGGCAAGCTGAGTAAAGAATAATGACGTTTTGATATAAGAGTCATACAACCTTGTAAATAAATTTGCGTGCAGCTCTAATAGTTTGAAAGCGAACTGCACACAAAAAATCAAGTCAATTTAATTTAGCACCACATTCAGGGCAGAAATTTACTTGCTTTGAATCCATGGATTTCCATCCGCATGAAGAGCATTGCTGCTTATCATCGCGAGGGCTTCCGCATTCACTGCAGAATTTCCCTCTATTGTTAGATCCACATTTCCTACATATCCACGAGCAGTTATTTGACGAGGGTGTTGATGCACTTGAAGTAGGCACATTACTCTCTTTCTGCATGCGATAAAGTGCGTCAGGAGAGAATCCACCTTGAGCACGAGCCATCCCTAGATTGGCAAATGCCATAAACGCACCTGCTTCACCTTGGTTTTCGGCAGCTTTCACCATGGCCTCAGCTTGGGCTTTAGTTAAGGTTGCGGCGGCCATTGTAGGGTCCCTCATAACCGCATCTCGCTGAAGCTGTTTGATGAGTTCGGCATCTTTTTCGTCGGGTGCGATGGAATTGATGCCAAAAGAAACAATTCGGATACCTCGCAGGTCTTCCCATTTCTCCGAAAGAAGATGCTGGAGAATACGTGTTAGTTCTTGTGCATGAAGAGGGATCTCCGAATATCTGATACCAGCAGAAGATAATTGAGCTAACGCGGGTTGAAGCGCCGTTAGCAGCTCACTACGCATCTGATTAGTTATCCGATTTTTATCATATCTGTCTTCGATATTCCCGCTCAGATTTTCATAGAATTTAATTGGATCAATGATTTTAAAAGAGTATTCTCCATTGCAGCGAAGAGCTATATCAATATCCAAACCAATGTTGGTGTCAACAACCCTAAAAGGTATAGGAGTGGCTGTCCCATATTTATTCGAGACAATCTCCTTTAGATTGAAGTAGTAGACACGTTGATCTACACCTGTGTCGCCACCATAGGAGAAACGTTTGGCTACGTTGCCAAAAGAGGCCTTCGCCGAGTCGCCCAATTCACCCTCAAAGAATGTGGGGGAAATCGTATTGTCGTATTGATACTCACCCGGCTCAGCGACAAATTCAACGACGTTTCCTTGCTCGACAATAGCCGCTGCTTGCCCTGCATTGACAATTACTAGCGAGCCGGAAGTAATTACGTTTTCATCGCCTTTAACATTAGACGTACGCTGATTTTGACGTTTTATTCCTTTAGCTACTAAGATATCCGAGTCAAGAGAGTCGCAGTAGAACATCTCTTTCCACTGATCCGCAAGATTGCCAGACACGGAGCCGAGTGCTGCCCTAATCAAGCCCATAATTCTCCTTCTTTTTGATTTATCTACGACAACTGCGATCTTGATAAGGTGTATTCGACATTCCTCGCATCATTAGATAGTTAACAAATTTATCTAAGATGACTCTAATTACCTTACGGAATGCGCTGGTGTTCCCAAAGATTGTTATCAGGCGTGGACTAACTGCGTAATACAGACGGATAAACAGTCTTCCAATCAATGATCTACCAAGGATGCGGTCACGAAAACGACGAAGAACCCATACCTGCGGGCAGTTATAAGAGCCGTAGACGTAAGTCGCTACATAGCACCATTCGCTTTGCCTTTCCTCACTTACCCCAGTTCCACCTTCTGATGGAGGTTTCAGACTACTGGGAATTTTGTGTTTAGGGTCGATTTGGAGATAAACGGTATGGAGCCTTTTCGCTAGTTCATATACGATGTTACGACCGTTGTCTGTTAGAGTAAGATCAGCCAATGTATAAGTCACATTTGCGACTGTCGCGTAATTGCTTGACAACTTATTAAGTATATCTTCGGCATTATTGAGTATGGTTTGACATGTTTCTTTGAAGTCAGCTCCATATTTATCAAAATATGGAGCTGCGCCCTCCATTGTTTGAATCAAACTACTTGAGACATCGGTGGTCATATTCAAAAATACATTGTATGCGTCTTTGGTGGTGCACATTATGTTGGATGTATTCCCGGCATTACGTCTTGTAGTGAAGAACGAATCTCTTGCTTGCCAGCAGGCCATACCATAATTATTGATGAGGACGATGGAAGTAAGTGCCTTGGCAGCTTTTTCTTCTTCTGACAGAGAGGTATCCTCGCTGAGTTTGTTAAAGAAATTCGCTGCTTCGGATGCGGGCAGGTGCAGCATAGGCGATGCCGCTGTTCCTTCTCCTGCTTGGCATAGCAGACGACGGAAGTTTGCCATATAGTCCTCAGGATCTTGTTCAATTATCTGCGTGTAGTACTTGAGTGCCGTCTTTGTATCGGCTCTATCGAATGACTCATCGGCGAGTTTGCGAAGACCTGCGAGGTCTTTTGTGACCCTAACGGTACCTGTAACTTCAACGGGGCCATCGTCGGCCATCATTCGCTTCGCGTCTTCTACGGAGTACTTTGTGCCACAGTACTGGCAGACAAACACTCCATCTTGTCTGACCAAGTCAGTGCTGTTGCACATTTCACAAGTAAGCTTCTTCACTTGAAGGCCTCCCAGCAGTCAGAGGTAACAGTCACCAGAGAATTATAAGGCCAATCCGTTGACATGCCGCCTCTTTTGGCTTGTCACGTTTCATTCTGGGCGTCGACGCAAATGGACGCCACACGCCCGAAGCCAGTTCCGCATCAACCTCAACGACATCGCCGCCATCTACGGCGAAGTACGCGAAGTCGATATGCGCGATCCTGAATCCTACTAGAGCTACGGTAGGGTGCGTATCAATCTCGTTGTTGTACGAACCAAGCAACACACGATGAAGGGCATCATGGGTTGCTTGGTTCGTACCATAGGGATAGCGAGTTGAGTAAGCCGAGAAAGGGTGAACACATGGGGCTATTCGAAAAGCTTTCAAGATTAAGAATGCCGTTCGGCATCCTATCCATACAGCTACGCGTCCGGTAAGAAGAACCGTCCGCAAGGCGGTCATACCCAAATCCGTTCGCAAGGCATCCTACAGAGTTCGGTCGGTCAGCACCGCAGTGCATAATCCGATTTCAACTGCTGTGCGCTCTTTGGACAGCGATAACCTGAAGAGTCGAAAGACTGGTATGCCTACTGCTAGGAATACCTCCCCATACGCTCCTTCATACAAAAGTTCCGTGAAGAGATCTTTCCGCAGCAGTTCTTCCTACTCATCTTCCGGTGGATCCTCATTCGATTATGATGAACCATGTGTAAATGCCTCCGAAGAGACGATACCCATCACTTATGGAAATAAGAAACCTTCCGTTGGGTCGCAAATCATGGACGGACTCATCGAGGCGATAGCCCCATGGCTTCTTCTGTTTGGCGTTCCGTTCTTATTTTGGTTAGTAATTATGCCTTTCACTTTTTTGCCGGGTGGAGGTAATTACGACAAATACATTGCGCCGGCTTTGGAGTCATCGCAGCATGAGTCTCGCCCGAGCCACGAGTATGCAGAAGAACAAGCTGCTAGTGATAGTTTCTGCGATCCGGCATTGCTGCGCGATAACTGGAGAGATGCCGGACTTGAGGTCAGTCTGATCGATGCTGAAACGGGTGATGATGTAACCAACATAGTCACCGAAGACGAATGGAATCCTGATGGCCTGATCTCATACACTGATGATGCAATATCCATGTATGTCAAGCCGGAACGGACATACTGATACGGACAAGGGGCTAACCAGTCAAGTCACCCATGTTGGATGTGATCCGGCCCCTTGCGACACGCCGATGCCCATCCCCTCCCGCATGCGACAAGGACGGTAACGAGATGGTAACGATGACCGTCACGATGAACCAATCCCAGCCCGATCAACCAAACTTCCCATAATCCAGAATCGGCTTGATTCCAACGAAAATCAGCCCACTCAAACCCAGCCAGACAAGCCAATCGAACGCCCGCCCAAACAGGATGTCGCGGGTTCAAATCCCGCTGTCCCGACCGGAGAGCCCTACTCCCGCTTGGGACTTGAGGCTTCACTGTTCGAAGCGGAAGACCGCTGTGGTAACGATGGGTAACGATGACCGCAGACCTCAGCCTCAATTGGCTGTGCAGGAAAGAAAAATCCCCGGGGTTTCATGATGTTTCGCATGAGTGACGTTCCGGGGCATTCGCTAGTAGTATAGCCGCCATGAGTCCTGAAAGTCAACCCGTCACGCTTGAAGACCTGCAACGATGGTTCTCGACCGAACGCATGAGCACGTACGTGCGCTCCGCGCAGACAACCAATTGCGACGTGATCGACCTGTACGTGTGGAACGGACGGATTTCCAAGGCATTGCTCGAAGACATCGCTCATGTGGAGGTGCTACTGCGCAATTTCATGTCCGAGCGCCTCGCCAGAGCCTGCGGACACGAGGACTGGTACAGGGACGACGCAAGGTTCCGGTTCAACTCATCCAAGACAAGACGGTTCGAAACATCGGTTACGGAGATCGAGCGGCAGATACGGCATTCAGGCAAACCGGTCACGCCTGGACACGTGATCGCCGACATGTCGCTCGGCTCATGGTGTTTCCTGCTCTCCTCCAGATTGGAACAGACCGTGTGGAGAGCTTTGCGGGATCCGGCGAACGGCGGCATGCCGAACTACCCATCGCGCAAGCGCGCCGTATTCGAAAATCACGTCAAGACAATGCGCGACCTGCGCAACCGGCTATCGCACCAGGAGCATCTGGTGCTCGACAACCTCATGGACGAAGACCGGTATCTCGACGGGCAGTGTGCGAATCTCGATTGGATCGCCCGCGTCATCGACCCGAAAGCCGCCGACTGGATTCACAGCCAGTCAAGAGTGAAGGAGCTTCGCGCAAAGCGCCCATAGTTATGGTTTCTCCAGCGTCTCGACTGCATTTTGGTCGGGAACACTGTTGTCTGTCGGCGCAATTCGAACCTCTTGCAACACCCCGACACTCCTCCCCTCCCGCATGCGACAAGGACGGTAACGAGATGGTAACGATGACCGTCACGATGAACCAATCCCAGTCCGATCAACCAAACTTCCCAAAATCCAGAATCGGCTTGATTCCAACGATATTCAGCCCAGTCAAATCCAGTCGGACAAGCCAATCAAACGCCCGCCCAAACAGGATGTCGCGGGTTCAAATCCCGCTGTCCCGACCAAGGGACAGCGGGCAAGCCATCATCACTCCACGAGAATCGAATCGCATGGTCATTGCGCTTTCAGTGTGCTGTGTCAAATAGACAAAGACGCACCGGCATGGCACGTATCATGATCATATGTTGCTGAAGATCGATTCCGAACGTTTGCAAAATACCTTCAGAGCCATCGCATGAACATAGGACGAGGAACGAAGGCATCAACCACAATCGCCACTGTGGAAGGCATATTCCTCATATTAGCCGCTGTGACCACACAGCTGCTATGGCTGTGGCTAACCGTGGTACTCACCATAATGGCAACAGCGGTCACGGTATACTCGGCGAAATCCACTATCATGGCTTGGAAGAATGGCTATACCGCCGAGAAAATGTACCAGGAGTTGGAGCACATGGCAGGAACGGAGAAATACAGCAGTCTGATTGCCATCAGTAACGGCAACAAGTACCTCTTGTACCATGATACCGGCTGGGATTGCGATTTCTTTCCGAACCGTGCGACCAATGAGCTTGAGTCGGAAAATGTCAGAATGCTGACCGACTACCTGTCCAACGGCTTCGACATCCCGAGGGATGACTTCACCCTTACCCGTGTAACTGGAGCGACGAGGGAAAAGTATTCCACCGAGCACGAGGAGACCCGCGTCTACCACTACACGCTCTACCGCGCGGACATCACGCGCATGCCCGATGCGTGGAAGACCGACCGGTTCCACGTGGATTCCAAGGACTGTCGGTGGATGACCACCGACGAGATGCTCGCGGACCCCCGCATCCGAGAAGTCAACAGGGACGTGGTCACCATCGTCAGAGACAACGCCTGACGGATTCCGGCCGAAGATGTCTGGATCTTGCCCCTCGCGGCCGGCATCGTCGCCCTCGTCGCGCCCGCACTCGTACAGGCGTTCAAGAAGTACATCCCCCGCCGACTACGTGGGCCCGACCAGCCTCGGCGTCAGCGTCCTGCTCGGCGTCGTCGCCATCGCCGCCACCAACGGCTCTCATCCCATGACTCCGAAGCACGGAGACGTTCATGCCCGGCTTTGCGACTGTACCTGTGGGATCATGACATGGCCAGCGCGTGCATGGGCGACATCGCCATCCTTGAAGTCGCCTTGCGCAACCACATGGATCGGCAGCTGTCCCTCATCGCCTTGGAGCAGGCCGGCACCGAGGACTGGTACATGGGCGGGGCTGCGTTTCGACGACCGTACTCAGCGTCAGATCCGTGAGGCATGGGGCCATCTCACCATCCAGCAGAAGAAATGGCACACGCATGGCCATCTCGTCGCGGCGTTGACGTTCGGGTTCTGGCGCAATCTGCTGGAGAATTGTCAAGACCGTGCATGCCCTGCGCAACCGGGTCGCCCACCACGAGCCGCTCGTCAACGGCGTCCCGCTGCCGGGCGAGAACCGGCGCATCACACTGGCGGACGCGGTGCGGGCCTGTTTCGATCTGGCGATGATTCTGGACCGGAACCTGTACTCGTGGCTGATGGACAACAGCAAGATGAAACTCGTGCTCGAACACGAGCCACGGTCTATCGAGTAGACGGCGGATGTCACCAATCCCGCAAGCCAGGAGCCGGAAGACAAAGGCCCAAGGATCATGAATGAGGTAGTGCACGGGGTTCGCCAGTAAGGCCGGATAGTGCGGCGATGCGGGAGATAAACGTGCGAATTGCCGGGGTGGCATCGAGCGGATAGAGCAGCCCGTAGTGCATGATGACCGGTTCGGGCCAGTCCACGGCTACGTTGACGAGCTGTGGGTGAATGCCGGCCCACATCGGTTTGGAGATGAGCAGGTCGCCGGATTCGGCGCAGTCGTTGAACGTGTCAAGGTCGTAGCGGTCGATGTCGATCAGATCGATGGCAGGGCATTGTTCCAACAAGTCCCGAGCCGTGTCGTTGGCGCCGCGATGGCGCTTGAGGATGCGGATGCGCGTGCCTTCGAGGTCTTTCAATGTGAGTCGTGCGCGTCTCGCCAGCGTGTGGTTGCGTGGCACGGCCACGCACAGTGGCTCGGAATCGAGGGCGACGGTGCTGCATGTGTCGTTCCAATAGCCGGTGTCGAACGCCGTGGAGATCAGGTCGATGTTTTCGCCAAGATGGGTGATGATGTCGTTGATGGCTTCGGAGTCGTCGGGCATCGACACCAGTTCCAGGCGGATGTCGGTGTGCTTGCCGGCGTCGCGTTGCCATAGGTCGAGGATACGGCGGCCGGGGCGCAGGATGGAAACGCCAAGACGAACGGTGGCGATGCCGTCGGTGCCGCGTTGTTGCGCACGGCGCAGGATCTCCTCGCATTGGCGCACAATCATCCGCGCGTCCTCGACGAACTCTCGGCCGGCTTTGGTGAGTTGCACGCCGCTGCGCGATCGGTCGAACAGCGTCAGACCGTATTCCCTTTCGAACGTATTGACCTGTTTGGCCACCGCCGGCGTGGAAATATGCAGGCGATGGCCGGTCTTGGCGAAGCTGCCGGTCTGCGCGGCGGCGATCACCGCGTCCAGTCTTCTGTCGTACATTGCGACCTCCATAAACCAAAGGTTTATAGGATGTAAACCATAAGCATTTATAAACCGCTGTTTTACTGATGTCTTGAAGAATACCATAGCTACTGCAATAACCAAACGGAAACATGTAAACCAATGGGATATAGGTGAGTATGACATCAATCAACGAATCCGCAGCCCTCGGCCTTGTGTGCGAAGACGAAAGCCTCGAGCGTGAAACCCGTCGCGCATCGCGTCGCTCGGCCCGCTACAGCGCCGGGCTGACCACTTTCGCCACTTCGCTGGCGTTCTTCCTGACCGGTATGGACACCATGATTGTCAACGTGGCACTGCCGACCATCACCGCCGACCTTGGCGGCAATATGGCGTTGCAGCAGTGGATGATCGACGGGTACACGCTGCTGTTCGCCTCGCTGCTGCTGCTCGCCGGCAGTCTGTCTGACAAGTTCGGCGCCAAGCGCATGTTCTTCTTCGGCACGGCATTGTTCGGAGCGGCATCCCTGCTGAGCACCTTCGCGTGGACCATGCTGGTGCTCATCGTCGGCCGTTGCCTGATGGGCGTGGCCGCAGCCCTGATCCTGCCGGCGTCGATGGCCTTGATTAACGAGGCCAATCCCGATCCGCGCCGCCGTGCGTTCGCCCTCGGCCTGTGGGGCGCCGGCTCGGCTTCGGCATCCGCGTTCGGCCCACTGTTCGGCGGTTTGCTCACACCAATCCACTGGAGCCTGATTTTCGCGGTCAACGTGCCGTTCTGCCTGATTGTGCTCGCTCTTGCACCGAAGGTTGCACCATCGCCCACCCGTGCCATCTCGTTCGACTGGCTCGGCCAGACGCTCGCGCTGATTGGTCTCGCCTCGCTGGTGGCCGGCGTCATCGAAATCGGTTCCCTGGGCATCTCCTCGCCGGTGACGCTCGCGCTGCTGTCTGTCGGCGTCGCCGCACTCGTGCTGTTCGTGATCGCACAAGCCAAGGTCGGGCATCCGATGGTGCCGCTGAACCTGTTCCGCAACGACGGCATGCTCATCTCGCTGATCGTGGGCTTCATCATGATCTTCAACTGGTTCGGCATGGTCTTCATCTCCACCCTGTTCCTGCAAAGCGAGCAGGGCATGAGCCCGTTCGCCGCCGGGCTGGTGTTCATTCCCTCCGCGGTGGTCATGGTGGTCACCAACGTGTTCAGCGGGCAGGTCATCAACTCGATGGGCACCCGGTTCACCGTGTCCATTGGACTGATTGCCATGGCCGTCGGGTTCCTTGCCGCGGTGCTGGTGCCGGCTCCAATGCCCGCATGGGTGATCGCCGTCGCCCTGAGCGTCGTCGGCCTTGGCGGCGCACTGGTCACGCCGGCACTGTCTGGACTGGTGCTGGTGAGCGTGGAGCAGAAGCAGGCGGGTATCGCCAGCGCGGTGTTCAACACGTTCCGTCAGGTCGGTGGCGCGATCGGCGTGGCCGTGTTCGGTGTGGTCGCCACCTTCACACCCTCGCTTGACGGCTCCCTGCGCGCCGTGTTCATCGCGGCCGCCCTGCTGCTCATCTGCGCATTCGCCTACGCTCGGCTGCGCTGGGCTGAGCGCTGACTTCGGGTGTCCCGTTCATGGCGATATCCGCCACACTTGAACGACAGTCGTTGGAGACGGGTCGATTATTCCGCATTCAGCTCCAATTAGGGTGAATGGGGAGAGCGGGTCAAGTTCTCTTCAATCACCCGTTCGGAGAAGATCGTCATCATGAAGGGCAGTGATGCTAACAGAGCATCTGGAGCAGTGTTTCGACGCGCCGAGTGTTTAAGCTGTTTCGATGGTCTGGGACGCTAACATTTTGCTAACAATGACCGTCACGACTTACCAATCCGGGTGGTCTGAACAAAGAAATTCAAAACTCAAGAACGGCATAATTCCAACGGTTTCAAGGTGAGCCAAGACCGGCGGCCCGAGCCAAGAACCCCCGATCCTAACAGGATGTCGCAGGTTCAAATCCCGCCGGCCCGACCGAAAGCCCTACTCCCGCTTGGAAAGCAGGGCTTTTTTCTTGATATGTGCCCCCTGCGCGGTAACACTCAGTAACAATGACCGCACACCTTAGCCTCAATTAGATGTGCTGGAAAGAAAAAGCACCAGTGTTTCATGATGTTTCGCATGAGTGACGTTCCGGGGCATTCGCCATTAGTATAGCCATCATGAATCCTGGCTCTTGCATGTCAGAGCTGGTTCTGTCATAATGGTGACGCTTCGTCCCGTAAGGGCAAGGCTCCAAGTCGCCGGGGGTATTCCCCCGGCATTCTTATCGCATCTTAGCGAATTCCAGTCATACAGAACAATCAAGGTGTACTACGACAATGGGCAGCAAATCGTATCGAACGCGCTGAAAGCGTCCATCGGCTATGCGCTGTCCAAGGAGGCTGTCGTATATCGTGATGCGCAGCCGAAGGACTACCGTCTGGAACAGGCCGCCGATCTGATGTGCACCATCGAACTGACGGCAATGAAATTCGATGCCGGCGAGGAGACCGCTACCGACCGGAAGATGTTCAAAGACCGGCGTGACTTCCGTAAAAACTATCTCGAGATTCTGCGACGCAAGCAATTCTGATCTCACCCCGACACCTCCCAATGTGTTACAATGTTCATACATTGGCACTACTTTGGTGAGGAGCTTACGATGGCCGATACCGCGACGATCACTTTCCGCACGGATCCGCAGGTCAAGCGGCAGGCGAAGGAACTGTATGAGTCGATGGGACTGGACCTATCAACCGCATTGAACATGTTCCTGCGCCAGTCTCTGACCGACAACGGTATGCCGTTCCGCGCCACGAGGGAGAACCCGCTGAACATGGAGGCCCGTCGTCAGGCCGACGCCCGGGAAGGTGCCGCGTTCTCGTCTGTGGACGATCTGATGAAGGACCTGATGGATGCTTAGATCCGTCTTCCGCACCACGCAGTTCAAAAAGGACTTCAAAGGACTGCTGAAGAAGCATTACGACCAAGACAAGCTGCGGCGCGCCGTAGAGGCGTTGATGACAGAAGACCGCGAGCTGCTATCGACCAAATATCGCGATCACGCGCTGGTCAACAACTGGAAAGGGTATCGGGAGATCCACATCGAGGGAGACTGGCTGCTCATCTACCGCATCGAACGCGACGAGCTACAACTGGTGCTGACCCGTACCGGATCGCACGACCAGCTGTATTGACATGCGACGCCGGAATACCATCCCAAGTAGAAAAATATCATTGACCGGAGGCACGATATGGCCAGTTATGAACAGATCAGGCAGTTCGCGCAGCTGCATCCCGATCAGGCCCGAATCATAGAACATGAAATCGCGATCATTGACCTGGAGTCCGGCGCGAAGGTGTTCGACATCGCCAAGGCTGCGGCCACCTACATCGTCGAGGCCAAGGAGGGCGTGTTCGCCGTCGTCGCTTCCGCCACGGGGCACCTGAAATGGCGCCAACTCGGCCACGCCCTGGGATTGCACCAGATCCATCTGGCCTCACCGGAGCTGGTCAAGGAGCGCACGGGGTACGACGTCGGCATGGTCGGCCCGCTGTTCCTGGACGGCGTGCGCATGTTCTTCGACAACAGGCTTCTGGAGCATGACACGGTGTACTGCGGCACGGAAGATGCGCACCACACGCTCGCCATCGCACCAACACTCATTGCCGACAGCAACGACATCGCCGGCTACTTCGACAGCAACGAATACCTGAAGTAGACAACCGCGGCTGCCAGAATATACGCCAGAGCATACGCCGACCCCGGGGTTTCATGATGGTTGGTTCACTGCAACGTCCAGATGCAATCCACCCGGCATGAGATGCGGATGGGTTCGGGGATGAACTCCGGAGCTGCCGATTCATCGGGGACACCTGCGAATCCAGTCGGCGCGTACATGCGATCATCTCGGTATCCCCGTCCGCCCCTGCTGAAGTCGTGCTCGATCGATGCGATGGGGCCGAGTTCGGCATCGGACGCCTTGGCGAGTATCTCCGCGTTCTTCCTGGCTTCCTGCACGGCGTATTCAAGCAGCGAGTTGCGCGCCGGCGTTTCGTCGGCGATGCCGAAATCCATGTCGAAGGTGACCGCGGAACCGCAGTCGGACAACGCCAGCCAGATCGGCGCGGCCTTGTCCAACTCCGACGTGGTGACGACGACCTCGCCGGAGTATTCGTATCCCTCGACTACGGTTTTGGCGTAGTAGTAGTCGTTCCTGCCCTTCTTGCAGTACAGGCGTTCGGTATGCGGCCGGAGCGTGAACCGTCTGGTGGACACGTCGGAATCCGGCACCCCCGCCTTCGCGAGCCCATCCCGAACGGCGGCGAGGTTGATGTTGTACGCCTTGGAACACTCCTCCTTGGTGTCCAGACTCTCCTCGATGGTCACGGTCACGGTGAGCTGATCCGCGTCAAAGGACCCTTCGACACTCGCCCCGATCTTTACGGTACGTTCCACGACAACTCCCTTGTTCTGCAACGAACGCTACAGCATCAGACTATCCATCACATCGGACCCTCATCCGTACAGGCATACATACAGGACGACAAGGCACGGAGTGGAGTGATACAGAAATACGAAAAGGCCTCGTGTTTCCACGAGGCCTCAGTCGCATGTTATCCGTGCCCGAGACGGGACTTGAACCCGTACGCCCGTTAAAAATAGGCACTAGCACCTCAAGCTAGCGCGTCTACCATTCCGCCACCCGGGCAGGTGTCGATCAGACAACAGATGGAGACTTTACCCATAGTTTGACGATTCGTCAAACCGCGTGTCGCGCCGATATTTCGATGCCGACTTCTCTCCCCCAGTCAGCTGCCGCTGACAGCCCCCTCGTCAGAGGGGGCCGACCAACGGGAGTGTGCTTCCGCTCCTCGCCCCGACTGTCCGCTGGCCGGCCTCTCGTCAGAGAGACAGCCAGCGGACAGGAAGGAGACAGGAGACAGAAACGCTTCAGAAGTTGCGCGGCTGCTTCGGTCGCTCCGCGCTCATCAGCAGCATGAAGCTGCGGGATTGCGCGGTGATCGTGAACCCGGCCTCGTAGTTCAGCACCGGACCCTTCGGGTTGTGCGTGTCGACGATCAGCTTCCACTTGTGGCCGTAACGCTCCTCGGGCAACGTGAACTGGATGGGCTCGTAGTGCGCGTTGAAGATGAGGATGAAGTCGTTGTCGACCATCGGGTTGCCGTAGTAGTCCAGCTCGGGGATGTCCGAACCGTTGAGGTACACCATCATCGAGAAGGCGTGCGTGTTCTGCCAGTCCTCCATGTCCATGATGGAGCCGGTGTGGTCGAACCATTCGACCTGCGGGATCGTCTCGGTGTCCTCCCCCGGCTCGCGTCCGGTGAAGAAGCGACGCCGGTGCAGCACCGGGTGATCGAGGCGCAGGTGAATGAGCTTCGAGACGAACTCGAACATGTCCTCGCGCGTGGAGTCCAGATCCCAGTCGGTCCACGAGATCTCATTGTCCTGGCAGTAGGCGTTGTTGTTGCCTTGCTGGGTGCGCTCGACCTCGTCACCGCCGCAGATCATCGGGATGCCCTGGCTGATCAGCAGCGTGGAGAACATGTTGCGGATCTGGCGCTGGCGCAGCTCGTTGACGTCGGGGATGGTGGTGGGGCCTTCCACGCCGCAGTTCCACGAGCGGTTGTTCGACTCGCCGTCGCGGTTGCCCTCGCCGTTGGCGTCGTTGTGCTTGCCGTTGTACGACACGAGATCGTTCATCGTGAAGCCGTCGTGCGCGGTGATGAAGTTCACTGAGGCGACCGGTCGGCGGCCGTTCATCTGGTACAGGTCGGACGAACCCATGAGGCGCGAGGCGAACTCGGGCAGCGTGGACGGCTGCGAGCGCCAGAAGTCGCGCACGGTGTCGCGGTAGCGGCCGTTCCATTCGGACCAGCTGGACGGGAATCCACCCACCTGGTAACCACCGGAGCCGAGATCCCACGGTTCGGCGATGAGCTTGACGCGGCTAATGACCGGGTCCTGCTCGACGATGTCGAAGAACGCGGAGAGCTTGTCGACCTCCTGGAACTGGCGGGCCAGGGTCGCGGCCAGATCGAAGCGGAAGCCGTCGACGTGCATCTCCGACACCCAGTAGCGCAGGGAGTCGGTGATGAGCTGCAGGGCGTGCGGCGAGCGCATGAGCAGCGAGTTGCCGGTTCCGGTGGTGTCGAAGTAGTGCTGCTGGTCGTTGTCGACCAGACGGTAGTAGGAACGGTTGTCGATGCCCTTGAAGCTCAGGGTCGGGCCCATGTGGTTGCCTTCGGCGGTGTGGTTGTACACCACGTCGAGGATGACCTCCATGCCGGCCTGATGGTAGGCCTTGACCATGGACTTGAACTCGTTGACCTGCTGGCCGCGCTCGCCCGCGGACGAGTAGGCGTTGTGCGGGGCGAAGAAGCCGATGGTGTTGTATCCCCAGTAGTTCGACAGGCCCTTCTCCTGCAGGAAGGAGTCGTTGACGAACTGGTGGATCGGCATGAGCTCGATGGCGGTGACGCCGAGCTTCTTCAGGTATTCGATGACCGTCGGGTACGCGAGGCCCGCGTAGGTGCCGCGGATGTCCGGCGGCACGTCCTTGTTGAGGTTGGTCATGCCGCGCACATGCGCCTCGTAGATCACGGAGTCGTGGTACGGGATGCGCGGGTGCTGGTCGTTGCCCCAGTCGAAGTACGGGTTGACGACGATGGACTTCATCGTGTGCGCCGCGGAGTCGAGGGTGTTGACGTTGTACGGGTTGTCCGGCGAGGAGAACCGGTAGGAGAACAGGCTTTCATCGCCGTCAATGTTGCCTTCGATGGCCTTGGCGTACGGATCGAGCAACAGCTTGGAGGGGTTGCAGCGCAGGCCCTGGTTGGGGTCGTACGGTCCGTGCACGCGGAAGCCGTAGCGCTGTCCCGGCTGGAGGCCGGGAATGTAGTTGTGCCAGATGTAGGAGTTCTGCTCGGTCATCTGGATGCGCGTCTCATGGTCGTCATCGTCGAAGAGACACAGCTCGACGCTGTCGGCGACCTGAGAGAACAATGCGAAGTTGACTCCGGCGCCGTCGTAGCTGGCGCCGAGCGGATAGGTTAAACCCGGTCGTATCTGCATACTCACCAGTATCGCACCTCCAATCGAATGAATGTGTGGTGTTGTATGAACAGTGGGTGTTCGTTTTGGACGTTTTACCTGTCCTATGCCCCCGTCCGTGTGGACAGGCGACGCAGGGCCTCGTGCTGGATCGCGATGATCGAGTTGGAGGCGGTGACGCGTGTGGCGGTCAGGGTGTCCCAGTCCACCCACGCGGATTCGACGTGCTCGTCGGGGTCGAAGTGGGTGTCCCGACGCGTCCACGAGTCGAGATGGACGACCATGATGTGGGCGAGTTCGTCGGTCATGCCCTCGGACGAGTAGTAGTCGCCGACGTGGTCGATGCGCATGCTGTCCGGGGATGCGGGTGCGATGCCGGTCTCCTCGGCAAGCTCGCGCAGCGCCGCCTGTTCGACCGTCTCGCCGTCGTCCATGAGCCCGGCGGGCAGGCCGTAGGCGAAGATTCCGCTGCCCGCGCGGTATTCGCGTTCGATCAGGTAACGGTCGGTCGCCGTGTCGTGCACGAGCATGACCACGCAGGGCGCGTGTCGGAGCACCTGCCGCCGGATGCGCACCTGATCGCCGGAATTGGTGGTCAGGGCGATGGTCATGTCGTCCACATGGAAGATCGCGCCGCGGTACACCTCGCGGCTGTCGATCACGGTCGCGGGCGTGTTCATGTCGATGCCGTCGGAGCTGGCGTCGAGCGCGGTCGATGTGTTCGTCGCGACTGTCATGTCGGTCATGCCGCCTTCCGATCGGTCGATTCCGGCGATTCCGCCGATTCCACTGATTCCGGCTTCGCGGGCTCCGGCGCGAAGACGCGGCCTCCGTATATGCCGAACGTCCACGGATCCGTGTTGCGCCGGAGCCAGTCGACGTCCACGCGTTCCCCGCACTCGCGTTCGATCGCGGCCGGGACGTCCTCGATGGCGTAGCGCAACCACATCGATTCGATGGCGGAGTGCGGCGTGTTGATGAAGCAGGGACGCACCTGCCCGTCGCCGGGCTTCCCGCCGCGATCGAGCACGATGCCGTCCGCGCGCATCGCCGCCTCGTACCGGGCCTGTTCGATCGCGTCGGTAACGGGGTGATGACGCAGATCGCTGGTCACGTACACGTCGACGCCGGCGGCGCGCACCTCGTCGAACAGCGAGTCGCCGGAGCCGGGCAGCACTGCCACGGTGGAGACCGGCGTGTCCGGGTCGCCGCACACCTGCACGCCGAGCGCGGTGTCGACCGGCAGCGCGGCCGCCACGCGTCGCGCGAACGTCTCGAGGCTGACCGGCTCGCTCAGACGCCCCACGCGGCCCAAGCCGACCGCGTGCGCGGAGGACGTGTCGTCGACGGGCGTGAGCGGACGCTGGTCGACGAGCCCGAACCCGTCCGCGGCGGCCTGGGCGACGCCACGGTATGCGGCGTCGGCGTTCGTATGTCCGACCCACAGCGCGCAACCGGCGCGTGACAGCCTGTCGACGATGGCGCCGCGGAACCCAAGCCCGGAGACCTGATGCACCGATCGGAAGAACAGCGGATGATGGGTGACGAGCAGGTCGGCGCCACGCTCGATGGCCTCGTCGACGACCGCCGACGTCGGGTCGGCGGCGAAGGCGATGCGCGTGACCGGCCGGACGAGGTCACCGACGATGAGCCCCGGTTCGTCCCACTGTTCGGCGTACCGCAGCGGGTACAGCGTCTCCAGTACGTCGATGACCTGTTTCAGATTCGGCATGATTCCGGTTCCTCCTTCGTTCCGCCGCCGGTGCGCCGGCGCCGGCGTGTCAGCGCAGTGTGTCAGCGCGATATGTCAGTGCGCGGCGAGCTGCCAGTCCGATCCGATGCCGGTGGACACGTCCAGCGGCACGGCGAGGCTGACCGCGCCCTCCATCGCCTCTCGCACGAGTTCGGTGGCCTTGTCGGCCTCCCCCGGCGCGATCTCGACGACGAGTTCGTCGTGGATCTGCAGGATGATCCGGCTGGCGAGTCCGGCGGAGCGCAGGGCCTCATCGGCGCGGATCATCGCGATCTTCATGATGTCGGCCGCGGTGCCCTGGATCGGGGCGTTGAGCGCGGCGCGTTCGGCGGCGTCACGAGCCACGCGGTTGGTGGATCGCAGGGCCGGGAAGTAGCGGCGACGGCCGAACATCGTCTCGGTGTAGCCGCGTTCGCGCGCCTCGGAAACGCACGATTCGAGGAAATCGTGCACCTTGCCGAAGGTGGCGAAATACTTGGCCTTGAGCCCTTCGGCCTCGCTCGGGCTGATCTTGAGCTGCTGCGACAGGCCGTACGTGCTCAGACCGTACGCCAGTCCGTAGCTCATCGCCTTCACATGGCTGCGCTGGTCGGCGCTGATCTGGTCGACCGGGATCTGGTAGACGAGGCTGGCGACGTAGCGGTGGAAGTCGGCGCCGCTTCTGAACGCCTCGATGAGCGCCTCGTCGCCGGACAGGTGCGCCATGATGCGCAGCTCGACCTGCGAGTAGTCGCAGCTCATCAGCGACTCGAACCCCTCCCCCGGCACGAACGCGGAACGGATCTCGCGTCCGGCGGCGTTGCGGTTGGGGATGTTCTGCAGGTTCGGGTCGACCGAGCTCAGGCGCCCGGTGGCGGCGACGGTCTGCTCGAACGTCGTGTGGATGCGCCCGTCGGCCGGGTTGACCGCGTCGATGAGCGTGGCGACGATCTGACGCAGCTTGTTGGTCTCACGGTGGCGCAGCAGGGCGCCGAGGAAGCCGCTGGCGCGCTCGTTGTCCACGTTGCGCACGTACAGGGTCTGCAACGCGTCGGCGTTCGTGGTGTACGAGCCGCTCTTGGTGCGCTTGGTGGGCTTCAGGCCCATGTCCTCGAACAGCACCTTGGCGAGCTGCTTGGGGCTTTGCAGGTTGACACGGGACCCGGCGTTGTCCCAGGCGATCTCCTGCGCCTGGTTCGCCTCGGCGGCGAACATGTCGCGCAGGCCGTCGAGACGGCGCATGTCGATCTTCGCGCCCTCGTTCTCCATGCCGAACAGCACCTCGGAGACCGGCAGTTCGATGTCGGCGAGAAGCTTCATCTGCTCGTATTTTCTGACTCTGGGCTCAAGCTCGCGTGTCAGGGCGGCGACGATGACGGCGTGGCGCAGCATCGTCCGATCGCGCCGATCACGCTCGGCCGCGGCTTCGTCGGCCTCGCCGGTGCCGTCCCCGGCACCATCCCCGGTGCCGCCATCGCCGGTGGCCGTCTCGTCGCCGAAGTCGAGCAGCCCCTGCGTGGCCTGCCGCTTCTCCTCCTCGAACTGCATGTCGAGGAACTGCGATGCGGCCTGTTCCAGCGTGTCCGCGTGGAAGTCGGGGCGGATCAGGTAGCCGGCGAGCTTGGTGTCGAACGCGGGGCGCGGCATCGTGACTCCCACGGAGGCGAGCAGATGCAGATGCTCCTTGTAGCCATGCACGGCGAGGATGCCGGCGTGGCGGGAAAGCAGCGCCGTCAGCGCGGCGGCCATGCCATCGTCTTTCCCGGCGGCGCCGGCTTCACCGGCATCTCCTGCACCCCCTGCACCTCCTGCAAGCGGGGCGTCGACGACGAGGGCCTTGCCTCCCCTGCCTTCGGCGTCCATGCCGGCGACCAGTGCGAGCGCCCCGAGCGAGGCCCTGCCGGGGCGTGCGTCGCCTTCGGCGTGGAGGATGAGGGCGGCCGACGGGGCATCCCCCTTCCCGTCATCCGGATTCGACGTCAGATACGCGCGCTCCCACGCCTCCACGTCCGTCGGCGTCGCGGCGCGATCCATCGTGGGCATCGGCAGCGACGACGCGAACGCATCGTCTCCCGACACGTCGGCACCATCGCCCGCAGCGGCCCCGCCCGCGGCCGGACGGGAGGGACCGGACGTCTTCGCGTCACCGTTCGAGAAGGTCCTGAGCACCTTGCTTTTCGTGCGCGGACCGAACTCGAGTTCCTTGAACAGCCGGTCGAGGCCCGCGGAATCAGGCGAACCGAACGTCAGATCGTCAACCGTGACGCCAAGGTCGAGATCACGCACGAGCGCGTTGACCTTGCGGTTGAGCATCACCTGGTCGAGGTTGGCGCGCAGGGCCTCGCCCTTCTTGCCACCGATCTCGTCGGCGTGCTCGCGGATGGCGTCGAGGGAGCCGTACTGGTTGATCCACTTGGCGGCGAACCCGTCGCCCACGCCCGGCACGCCGGGGATGTTGTCCGCGGTCTCGCCGCGCAGCGCGGCCAGATCCGGATACTGGGCGGGCGTCACCTTGTACTTGGCGACGACCGCATCGGGCGTCATGTGCTTGAGATCCTTGAAATGCTGACCCGGATACAGCACGGTGACGCGGTCGTCGATCAGCTGGAACGCGTCGCGGTCTCCGGACAGGACGAGCGTGCGGTATCCGGCGCGCTCGCCCATCGTGGCAAGCGTGCCGATGACGTCGTCGCCCTCATAACCGGGCTTTTCGATGTAGGTGACGCCGAGCGCCTCCAGCAGGCGCTGGATGAGCGGCAGCTGGGTGAGCAGCTCCTCGGGGGCCGCCTCGCGCGTGCCCTTGTACTGGGGCAGCAGCGTGTTGCGGAAGGTGCCGCCCTTCACGTCGAACGCGACGGCGAGGCGATCGGGGTGCTCCGACTCGATGACCTGCGAAAGCATCGAGGAGAAGCCCCACACCGCGTTGGTGGCCTGACCGGAGGATGTGGAGAAGTTGTCGACCGGAAGAGCGAAGAACGCGCGGAACGCCAGCGAATGGCCGTCAACGACCAGCAGCGTTCCGCGCGTTTCGATGGTCTCAGTGGATTCGGTATCCGCCATGATTCCTTAACGTGGGTTCCTTACGGGTTCCTTGGGATCC
The DNA here is from genome assembly GCF_008698235.1 of Bifidobacterium rousetti. Classification (GTDB taxonomy): domain Bacteria; phylum Actinomycetota; class Actinomycetes; order Actinomycetales; family Bifidobacteriaceae; genus Bifidobacterium; species Bifidobacterium rousetti. Next base: position 36,228 of record NZ_PEBH01000010.1, on the reverse strand, counting down.
GTGCGATCGCGCACGGGATCTCAGTGCTCGTCGCGTTCCGGCTTGGGGTCGCCGTACTTCGCGATGATGGCCATGGCCAGACGCTTCTTCGGGATGCGCTGGTCCATCGACGTCTTCTGGATCCAACGGAACGCGCCCTGCTCGGAGAAGTCGGCCTTGTCCATGAGCAGGCCCTTGGCGCGGTCGACGAGCTTGCGCTCCTCGAGCGTGTCCTGGGCCTTCTGCAGGTCGGCCTGAGCCTTGGCGAGCTCCTCCTGGGTCTCCTTGAGCTTGTTCTCGCTGCGCTCGACGTTGTCGAGCAGATCGTTGATCTCGGCGAAGCGGCCCATCGCGACCTCGAGGGCCGGGATGAGCTTCGACTCCTCGTACGGCTTGGTGACGTAGGCCATCGCGCCGGCGCCGGTGGACTTCTTGACGAGATCGGGCTGCGAGAACGCGGTGAGCATCACGACCGGGGCGATGTTCTCGTCGCAGATGATGCCGGCCGCGGTGATGCCGTCCATGCGCGGCATCTTGACGTCCATGCACACCACATCCGGACGCTTGGCACGCGTCAGTTCGACGGCCTCCTCGCCGTTGGCGGCCTCGCCGACGACCTCGTAGCCGTTGTCCTCGAGCATGCCGACCAGATCCATGCGGTTGACGGATTCATCCTCCGCCACGACGACGGTGCGCTTGCGGTTCTCGTCCTGCTCGGGGGCCGCCGCCTCCCTGATGTTGGTATCGCCACGAGCCACGGCCTCGAGCTCCTCCTCGGTGAGCACCGGTTCCATCTGCGGAGCCTGATCAGCGGTCTTCCTAGCAACCATGCCAGTCCCTTTCCTCTACGTGCGTTGTATCTGATTCTGTATTCTCCGTGATTTTAGCGCATAAGCACGATTGGCCGTAGAACGACGTGCCAGCGACCCGATCCGACGGGTCGCCGGCTGACGACTCCCCCTGACGGCTCTCCGGCCGACCGCTCAGTCACCCTCGACTTCGGACAGGCCCGAATGCATGCGCAGAATCGCGATGACGGAGTTCGCGTCGATGACGGTGCCGTTGACGACCATCTGGTACGCCTCGTCCACGGTGTAGAGACGGACCTCAGAACGCGGTGTCTCCGGTCCGATCTGGGTGCGGTCCGCCGGCACGGAGGTGAGGCCAGTCGCGTAGTACAGGGACGTGTACTGGGTGGTGAAGCCCGGCGTGTTGACGTAGCGCATCACCTGACGGAACGACTTGGCCTCGTAGCCGGCCTCCTCGCGCAGCTTGCGCTTGGCGACGTCGAGCGGACGCTCGTCCGGGGTGTTGGCATGGCCGCCGGGGATCTCCAGCGTCCAGCGGTGGATCGGGATGCGGTACTGCTCGACCATCGGGATCCTGCCGTCATCGGTCAGGGCGACGACCGCCACGGAGTCGCCGTTGTTCACATGGACGACGGTGCGCTCGATGCTGCCCGCCTGCGCGGATTCGAACTTCACGTCGTCGATGTTGAAGTAATGGCTGGTCAGCACCTGCCTGCGGGATTCCTCCTTCAGCGGAGCAGGACGCCAGGGGTCGAATGGACGGTATGTTTCGTTGGTCATGGTCCCTCCTAGATCGTTTCCCATAGGAAAACCCTAGGAACCATTGTAGTTCGGGGAGTTTCGATGCGACCGCAGGCACGCTGTAGGCATGTCACGAGCATGTTGCGACACCGTCATGTGACCCGGGTCGCGAAAATGTGGTACATTGTCTCGAGTGCTTTCAGCCGCTTGGCGCGAATTGCACGGGATCGCCCTCGTATCCCAATTGGTAGAGGAAGCAGCCTCAAAATCTGCGCAGTGTGGGTTCGAGTCCCACCGAGGGCACTTGAGAGCAAAGGACCGTGAATTGCTGGAGTTCCAACATTTCACGGTCCTTTTCATTTTGACAACAAATCCGATAACAAACCGGATCGGTTAGACAAATAGGAACATGTATCCGTCCCACGCGAGCCTATCGTGCGAATTTCCAGAGCTTCTCCAGCCCCGCAGTGCCGGGGCCGGAGTACCGGCTGTCCCCCGACAATCCCGACCGATCCACTGGCTCAAGCCAACGTTGCAGGTATTCCGGCGTTCCCGCCTCGGTCTCTCCCGCGAACGGTGAATCGAAACCAAGATCGCGCTTCGAATAGAGGAAGTATTCACCGTTGTCGTCAGGAATGAAGCCGAGCGTGTATTTCTCCTCGTCATCGATGAACCCCGGCGTCTGGAACAGATCCCGGCTGTACGCCCACAGGTTCGGGTAATCCCACACATGCAGCGCATCATCGCCCAGTCGCCGCGCAATGCCGGGACGGTACACCGATTCGTAGGCGGATAAAGTCTGGAACAGGCGGATGTCACTGTCAGTCAGATTCGGGCCGAACAGGTAGCGCCGTGTTTTTAGACGGTAGTCGTAATCGTCAAGTCTGGCATCGAACACCTTATAGGCGCGGCGAGCAGCGTCAAGCGAGTCATCGAAGATGACCTTATACGTGCCATTGTTGATATCATCATAGATCTGCTGGTTCAGCAGGTCGATGTCTGCGCGTAACGGTTCGGGGTAGAGGTCCGGGGCGTCCTCTTTCCAATACGGCTTCCAAACTGTTTCGAAGTCGAGCGGCAACGTGTGGTAGTTATTCGAAACGACCTTGCCGGTCAGCTCATCCACCACGGCAGGTGATGTCGCCTTACCGGTGTAGCCGGGGTCACCCGCGCGATAAAACTCACTTAGTCTTGTGTAACCGAATTTGGAACCCAAACCGTCCGGAGTCAATGCCCATCCATACGCATCCCCTGGTTCAAGGTTCTCTACAGCGATGACCTTGTCCAGACCGAGCAGTCGTATCGCGATTCGTTCTCTCCGGTTCCAACCGCATTCGAGTGCACCTATCAGACGGTATCTGTTCGGAATGACCGGAACATTTCCCTCTCCGTAGCCGAATCTGTGATCGAAATACGTCGGTTGGCAGACGAACAAGCCATCGCTTGTAGCGTTGCCGTTATCCGTGCGGTCGGTTTTCAACAGTACTCCGCATGCCTGAGCCACCCTATGGCTGCCGAGTGTGATTCCCACCATCGTCGTTCCCCCTGATGTTCGTCGAGATTAATGGCAGCCGATCGACGCACCTCCTCAATCGTCTGCATCCCATCCAGATAATCACACGGCAACATATGGGCATGCAATAGAATTCATACGAAAAATCTATACCGGCTCATATGTCCGGTGCTCTTCCCCGGTTTGATAACCGGTTATTAATATCCGATATGCGACGTAGACATGTCGCATGATCATCGGGACATAGCATTGTCGTTGACGCTTTGGGTAGGGGGATGCCCGAATGCGGAATACATACGAGAGAGGGAAGTCCATCGAAATGAGCAATCGCACAATCGGAAAGGTTCTGTCCGCTATTGCATGCTTGGCCTTGATCATGCCTTTGGCATCCTGCGGAAGCGGCTCATCGTCCAATGATGCCGGAGACACGCAGAATGGAGTCCGGACCGTTCAGGCCGTAACCTACGGCTTGCCGGCGCCGTTCACGTTCAAGGATGCAAGCGGACAGGTAAGCGGGCAGAACATCGAGCTCACCGAAGCAATCTTCAAGCATCTTCCACAGTACAAACTCAAGTGGAATGTTGCCGATTTCTCCGGGCTACTCACCGGCTTAGACGCCGGACGTTATCAGATAGGCGTCAACAACATGAGTAAAACCAAGGAGCGTGAAGCGAAATACCTGTACAGCGATCCGATCTATTCGAACCGCTACGTCGCTGTATTCTCCAAGCGCGCGGGAATCACGAAGCTGAATTCACTGGCTGACTTGGCGGGATTGAAAGTGCTGGTCTGTTCAGAAGGGTGCAACGTGTCACTCGCATTGGCGAAATACAACAAAGAACATCCTGATAAGGCGTCGAATCTCGTGTACAGTCCGCTGTCTACCGCTGACGCGATTCGACAGGTGGAAAACGGCACTGGTGACGCCTATCTGCTGGACGAACCCACGTTCGGTTATCTGAAGAAGAAGGTCGGATTCGACGCGCAGCAAGTCGAACTGTCCGAAGACGCCCAGAAGGAACTTTCTCCCGACAGCTACAGCTATCTCATCTTCTCCAAGGACCAAACCCAGCTGCGCGACGACGTGAACAAAGCGTTGAAGGAAGTCATCAAGGATGGTACATCTAAGGCCATCGACGAGAAATGGTTCGGCTCTGATCAGACGCCGACAAACGAGTGATCGTCTGAGACAGCTGCTCTTAGCAGAAACGCAAAGTCTTATCTCGTCGCGAACAGCGAGGTCAACGAATTTGACGATTCGATGACTTGGAATGGCGCGTCGCGTCCATTCTGTTCACCATGCCAGTGTCCTCGACGCTGGCACATCTGTTCCACCCGACTGCCGCCCGGCGTGAGGAAATGGAATTGCATCGCTGACTGGCACTGACCAACACGAATTGCTGCCGGTCAGTGTCGATAATGCGGTTTTATGCGTTGAACGGCAGCATACGATCGCACCGCGAAGAATGGCTGCGGTCAGATCGTTGGAAAATGGCCGTTTCTGGCCATGATGTTTTCATATGGACTGGGTGGTGCTGCCGTTCAACGCGGCAAAAAGGAAAATCTTTGTTGAGCGGCAGCGGATTCTGCCACTCAACGTAGATAATGCGTATTCCCGCGCTGAACGGCAGCAAATCTCGCTCAGCTACCACATTCCTCATGCGAGTTTATTGCCATCTATGAAAAAGGGCTGTGTCGGTATGACCGACACAGCCCTTCGGTGTCTCTATCAGTTATTCGGCCCGTTCGGTGACGGTTTCGTCGGGGTCGTCATCGACGTCGGGCAGATCAGATCCCTCCGACTCGGCAGGTTCGCCCTCAGCGGATTCGGAATCATCCTCATCACCGGAGTCATCCTCGTTCTCGGAATCTGCGGAGTCCACGGAACCATCGGAATCGACATCGTCAATGTCGTCCGTGTCATCCTCGTCGTCCGGGTCTGACTCGGAGTCCGTTTCCGTTTCGCCGGCCAGGTCGATGACGGCCTCCACTTCGGGGACGGTGTCGTCGTCGGGGACGGTGTTGTCGGTGACGTCTTCGGAGTCGGCGTCGATCTCGGTGTTCTCCTCGATGTCCGTCTCAACGGCCTCATCCGCGTCATCCGTATCGTCAGCGGTATCGTCCACCTCGTCCGCGGTATCGTCCTGCGATTCGAGCAGTTCGATCTGGGAGCGGTCCTCGCGCGGGCGCTGAGCGACGATGTCGATGTGCAGGTCGTCGAAGGCCGGCTTGGACTGCACCCACAGATGGGTGGGCTCCGGCGGCTCGATCTCGGAGTGCTCGCCGCAGCCGTGGTCGAGCGAGACCACGCGGCCGTCGTCCGGGCTCCACTTGTTGGCGCACACGCCGAACAGCAGGTTCAGTTCGCCCTTGAGCGGCACGAAGAACCCGCAGGTCGAGCACAAGTTACCGGCGGCGGTCTTCGTGCTCATGGCCTTGGGGCCACGCGGCCCCTCGTACCAGCGTTTCGCCGTCTGCGCACGGCCGAGCGGCGACATCACATGGCGACGGGACAGGTCGAACTCCTCGACCGCCTCGTCGATGTCCTCCTCGGAATCGACCGGCCTGACCGCGTCCTCGCCATCGGAGGCGGCGGCAGCGTCGGCATCACCATCATCGACACCGCTCTCGCCGGCGGAGTCCGCGGCGACGTCGGACGCATCATCGGTCGTGTTCTCATTCTCAACCGCGCCCTCGCCGTCAGCGGCGGAATCAGTGGAATCAGCGGCGTCACCCTTCGGCTCGGTACGGCGGAAACCGTCCTCGAGACGGGGGTCATCGGGGTCGGTGCCGATCGAATCGGTGGGGGCGAGATCGGTGGGTTCCAGCCGGTCCTTCCACGGCACCCACGCCGGCGGCATCAGCGCGTCGGACGTGGGGATGAGCGAGGACTCGTTGACCGTCCACCGGTCGAGCTCCTCGTCGTGGTACAGCGTCACGGACCACTGCCATCCCTCGTATCCGCGGATGTGCGCGGTCATGCGGAAGTCGGTCACGCCGTCGCCGAGGTCGATGGCGTCGACCACATCGCCAACCTGCTCCGGCTCCTCGGCCACTTCGATGGCCACGGAACGGGCGAGGTCGCGGGGATCGACCTGCGGCTCGCGTTCGCTCTCACGAGGGGACACGGATTCGTTCACGGCCATCTCTCCCGCGTCGGTGATGTTGGTTTCGCTGGTGTCACTCATATGGTGGTTCAGTCCTGTACGTCGAAATTATCCGCCACGGCACGCAGCAGCGTGGCCAGTTTGTGGCTCTCCGCGGTGGAGGGGTAGCGGTGACGGCGCAGCGTGTTGCCGGCGGAATCGAGCATCTTGATGAGGTCCTCGCAGATCGCGGCCATGTCGTCCGGCTTCGGGCGCGTGGCCTTGACCAGGGACGGCGCCGAGGCGATGGGGGTGACGTCCATGGCCTGCGGGCCCTTGCGCCCCTCGACGACGGAATACTCTACCTTTGCGCCCTTGCGCAACGTGGTGGTGCCGGCTGGCAGCGCGGCCGCGGGCAGGAACACGTCCCCGCCTTCATCACTGGTGATGAAGCCATATCCCTTGGCGGCATCGAACCAACGAACTCGACCGGTGGGCATCGTACACTCTCGCTTTCCTACTCCAGATATTGCTAAGCCGATTTATTCTACCGCATCGCCCCGTCACACGATTTGGTTCCCTCGCCCGTGGCGAATATCACGCGGGCGAGGGACCACAGAAACGGCTCAGCTCAACTCAGCTCAACTCAGCCCGACTCGGCTCAGCGGGAGAACCAGGAGGTCCTGCCGGATTTGTCCTTGCGTTCCTTCCTGCCCTGCTTCGACGCCGCACCAGCCTCCGCGCCCGTGGAGCCCGCGACCGGCGCGAGATCCGACGTCGCGGGCCCCAACGGCAGCATGATGGTGAAGGTGAGTCCGCCTCCCGGCGTCTCCGTGGCGCAGATCAGGCCGTGATGCGCCTTGACGACGGACTGCGCGATGGCGAGTCCCAGACCGGTGCCGCCCTTCTCCCGCGCGCGGGACGGATCGGCCGTGTAGAACCGTTCGAAGATCTGGGCGCGCGATTCGGCTGGCACGCCGGGACCGTGGTCCTCGAAACGCAGCACCGCGTAGTTGGTGCCGGTGTGCATCGAATGCCCGACTTCGGCGGCCTCAAGGAACCGCCGCATCGAATCGTCATTGGATGGCATGCGCGACAGCTGTTCCGGCGTGATCGAGGCGGTCACCACGCCGATTCCCACCCTCGCGGGCGAATCGTCCGGCGTGTAGCGGTGGATGTTGCCCACGATGTTGGTGACGACCTGACGCAGACGCGACCCGTCGCCGGTGATCTCGACAGGCGCCATCCGCTCCCCCTCGATGCCGAGGCCGCTGGGATGCATCATGTCGGCGGACGGTTCGAACACGACCGTGCCGCGCGTGACCTCGCGGTTCGGATCGAGCGCGTGCAGGTCGTCGACGGCGTCGGTCACGAGCGTGGTGAGCGATACGGTCTGGGTCATGTCGATGCCGCGACCCTCGTCGAGGCGCGCCAGCGAGAGCAGGTCCTCGACGAGCACGGTCATGCGCTGGCTGGAGCGCTCGATGTGCGCGATCGACTCGTCGGCGCGTTCGAGCGCACCGGGCATGTCACGCTGCATCGTGTACAGCTCGGCGTAGCCGTGGATGGCGGCGAGCGGCGTGCGCAATTCGTGGCTGGCGTCGGAGACGAACCGCTTCATCTTCGCCGTGGTCTGTTCCTGTTCGTGGAAGCTGCGTTCGATGCGCCCGAGCATCATGTTCAGCGACGCGGACAGGGACCCGACCTCGGTGTTCTCCGGGGCGGACGGCACGCGCTGGCTCAGGTCGCCGGCCGCGATCTTGGCTGCGGTCTTCTCGATGCGCTTGAGCGGGTTGAGCGTGTTCTGGATGATCAGCGCGGACAACGACCCGCCGAGCAGGACGATCGCGATGCCGACGGTGACGCAGTATCGCGTGAGCGTGTTGATGATGTCGATCTGGTCCGCGAGGGACAGTCCGATGAACACGACGCCCAGGTATTCTCCCGAGGCGGGGTCCTCCCACTGGAAGGCGGCCACGCGCCACGGCGAACCGGCGGCCTGCAGGGTGCGTTTGCTCGGTGTGGACGACGTGGTGGACTGGGATGAGCCGGACGAACCGGCGGCGCCGTCCGACTGCGTCGACTGATCGGACGCATTGCCGTCGGCCGTCCCGTTCGCCCCGGAGCTCGCGCCCGCGCCCGCGGAGGCGTCGGACCCCTGCGGACTCGTCGAACCGTCGCCCGACGCGCCCGATGCGCCGGATGAACCGTCCGTGGCGTTCGGATCGGCGCCCGTATCCGGGGTCATCGACTGGATGGTGACGACCTTCGCGCTGGTGGTGAAGGGCTTGCCGAGCATGGAGTCGTTCAGCTGGCCGTTCGACGGCAGCTGCGGCACGGATACGACGTTGCCTTCGAGCACCGGGTACGACGGGGTCTTCGTGACGCCCGTGAGCTTGCCGTTCTTCGCGTAGCGCACTTCGACGAAGTAGCTGTTGAGCCCGCTGTTCTTCTGCGAGGGGTTCTGCTGGACGTACTGGAAGACGATGTCCTTCTGGGACATGATCTGCGTGTCGGTCTTCTCCAGCAGATAACCGCTGACGAGCTGCCTGATGGTCGCGGAGATGCCGATGGTGCCGACGATGAGGATGACCAGCGTGCAGGCGACGAGTTTGGCGCTCAGCGAAACGCGATCGATCCTGTCGAGGAAGAACCGGACGAAACGGTGCATGGGGCCCTTGCCGGCGGGCTTGGCACCGCGTCCTCCGGCAGGCTTGGCACCGCCCGGGTTGGCACCGGTTCCGCCGGCGGCGCTCTGCCCGGCGGACGCCGCCGGCCCCGGTGTCATGCTCTTCGGATGGACGATCATGACTTCGGTTCGCGGATCATGTAGCCGATGCCGCGCTTGGTCTCGATCAGCGGCGTGGCCTTGTGCTTCTCGCCGTTCTCGTCGGTGACCTCGATGCCGTCGACCTTCTTGCGCAGGTAGGAGATGTAGCTTTCGACGATGGCCGCGTCGCCGCCCAAGTCGTACTGCCAGACATGGTCGAGGATCTGCGCCTTGGACAGCACGCGTCCGGCGTTGTCCATCAGGTAGCGCAGCAGCTTGTATTCGGTGGGGCTCAGGTCGATGGCCTGACCGGCGCGGGTCACGTCGTGCGAATCCTCGTTGATCTCGAGGTCGGCCACGCGGATGATCGGGTCGTCTTCCTCCTGCTCGCGGGTGCGGCGCAGGATGGCGCGGATGCGGGCGACGACCTCCTCGAGGCTGAACGGCTTGGTGACGTAGTCGTCGCCGCCGACGGTCAGGCCCATGACCTTGTCCTGGGTGTCGTCGCGTGCGGTGAGGAAGAGGACCGGGGCGTCGATGCCCTCCTGGCGGATGCGGCGGGTGACGGTGAAGCCGTCGATGTCCGGCAACATGACGTCGAGGACGATGAGGTCGGGCTGCACCTTCTCGATGACCTCGATCGCCTCGGAGCCGGAGGCCGCCGTGTTCACCTCAAAGCCCGCGAAATGGAGCGAGGCGACCAACAGCTCACGAATGGACGGTTCGTCGTCGACCACGACGATGTTTGCTTCAATAGGCTTGCTCATGGCTTCCAGCTTGGCCTCTTTGTCTGGAGGTTTCCTGAAAGGGATCTGTGTGTTCTTTAGCCTTTGCGGGTATGTTGATTGCGGGTGTCTGTCTCTCCCCCAGTCAGCTTCGCTGACAGCTCCCTCGTCAGAGGGGGCCAGAAGGCGGGGCTTTACTTCTTGAAGAAGCCCTTCTTTGACTTGCGGGCTTCGCGCAGCTGGCGGCGGGTCATCGGCTTGGCATCGCCGGACCTGCCTTCCCGCTCGATGGCGTTGAGCAGGTCCGTCATGGTCGTCTCCCCCGCGGTCTGCTCCGAGGACTGCCCCGTAGGCTGCGCCGACGACGTCGCCGGTGTATCACCGGCCTTCCCCGTCTCGGTCTTGCCGGCCTCGGTCTTGCCGGCCTTGCCCTTGGCCTTAGACTTGGACGCGGAACCGCGCCTCGCCTTGTTCCGGCGCCGCAGCGTCACCGTCGTCACGATGACGATGACGAGCAGGACGAGCACGCAGCCCATCACGATCAGGCCGATCCTGATGGTGCGCGAGTTGGTGGAGGTTTGTTTCTGCTGCTTGATCTCGTCCATCATGGCGATGGCGGCGCCGGACCAGTCCTGATCGTCCTGCTTCGCGAGGGGCGCGGTCGCGGCGCGGCTCAGCTCGTCCACCGTCTTCTCGTCGCGCAGCCACTCGTCGGAGTTCGACGAGACCGCGACGACGAGGTTCCCGTCGCCCGACGCCACCGCGAGCAGCACGGTGTTGGGTTCGGGATTGGTCGCCTCGAGCACCTGCTTGGCCCATTGGGACGGCTTGTCGTCGGCGCCGAAGCTTTCGACGTACTGCAGGTGCACATGCACGCCCGTCTCCTCCTCGGTCTGCTTGATCCTGTCGCTCACCGTGGAGACGTTGGAGCCGAGCAGGTTCTGCGGATCGGTGATCTCATTGGTCATCGTGCCGGTCTGCACCGCGAACGCCGACGGCGCGGGCAATGCCGCCGCCAACGCCACCGCCAGCGTCAGGCAGATCATCATCAGCAGCGTCGCGAAACCCGCGAACGCCCTGCGGATACCGTGCCGGGATGCATCCGGCGTCGCGAATCGTACGAAAATCATGTACCCCACCTTAGCGCCTTCCGGGCGAAACCGTCGCCGACGGAACACGTCCCATCCCGAAACGACAAGTGGTCCCGACCCCCATGCGGGGATCGGGACCACTTACGCTATGCGCGCTATGCGGCTAGTCCGTGATCGGCCGATCAGTAGCCCATGTCGGCGCCGGCGGCCGGGGCGGCGGTCTTCGGCTCCGGCTTGTTGGCGACGACGGCCTCGGTGGTCAGGAACAGGCCGGCGATGGAGGCGGCGTTCTGCAGGGCGGAACGGGTGACCTTCACCGGGTCGGTGACACCGGCGGCCAGCAGGTTCTCGTAGGTGTTGGTGGCGGCGTTGAAGCCCTCACCCTCCGGCAGGGAGCGAACCTTGTTGATCACCACGTCGCCGGACACGCCGGAGTTCTCGGCGATCTGCTTGATCGGAGCCTCGATGGCGCGGAACACGATGGCCGCACCGGTGGCCTCCTCGCCGGTCAGCGAGGTGACGGACTCGTCCTTCTCGGCCTTGGCGGCGGCCTGAACGAGGGCGACACCACCGCCGGGCAGCAGGCCCTCCTCGATGGCGGCCTTCGCGTTGCGCACGGCGTCCTCGATGCGGTGCTTGCGCTCCTTGGCCTCGACCTCGGTGGCAGCGCCGACCTTGATGACGGCGACGCCGCCGGCCAGCTTGGCGAGACGCTCCTGCAGCTTCTCGCGATCGTAGTCGGAGTCGGTGTTCTCGATCTCGGCGCGGATCTGGGAGACGCGCGCGTCGATGTCCTCCTTGGAGCCGGCGCCCTGGACGATCGTCGTCTCGTCCTTGGAGACGATGACCTTCTTGGCGTGGCCCAGCACGGAGGTGTCGATGGAGTCGAGCTTCAGGCCCAGCTCGTCGGAGACGACCTGAGCGCCGGTGAGGATGGCCATATCCTGCAGCATGGCCTTGCGGCGGTCGCCGAAGCCCGGGGCCTTGACGGCGCAGGACTTGAAGGTGCCGCGGATGTTGTTGAGGATCAGGGTCGGCAGCGCCTCGCCGTCGACGTCCTCGGCGATGATCAGCAGCGGCTTGCCGGTCTTCATGACCAGCTCGGCCACGTGCACGACGTCCTGCTGGCTGGAGACCTTGCCGGAGGTCAGGAGGATGTACGGGTCCTCGAGCACGGCGGTCTGGTCGTCGGCGTTGGTGACGAAGTACGGGGCGATGTAGCCCTTGTCGAAGCGCATGCCCTCGGTGAACTCGAGGTCAAGGCCGAAGCGGTTGTTGTCCTCGACGGTCACGACGCCGTCCTGGCCGACCTTGTCCAGGGCCTCGGCGATCTTCTCGCCGACCTCGGGATCGGCGGCGGAGATGGTGGCGGTCGCGGCGATCTGCTCCTTGGTCTCGACGTCCTTGGCGGCGGCGATGAGCTCCTTGACGATGGCGTCGGAGGCCTTCTCGATGCCGCGGCGCAGCGCGATCGGGTTGGAACCGGCGACCACGTTCTTCAGGCCCTCGTGCACGAGGGACTGGGCCAGCACGGTCGCGGTGGTGGTGCCGTCGCCGGCGACGTCGTCGGTCTTCTTGGCGACTTCCTTGACCAGCTCGGCGCCGATGCGCTCGTACGGATCCTCGAGATCGATCTCCTTGGCGATGGAGACGCCATCGTTGGTGATGGTCGGAGCGCCGTAGGTCTTGTCGAGCACGACATTGCGGCCCTTCGGGCCAAGGGTGACCTTGACGGTGTTGGCGAGCTTGTCGAGGCCCTCCAGCATGCCCTGACGGGCTTCCTCATCATACGCGATGATCTTTGCCATGGTTTGTGTCCTCCAAATGGCTTCATTCGGTTCCGGTTATCCACCCGTACGGTTTCGCATGACCGCCCGCCGTCAGCTGCGGGTTATCACTCTCGACCTCCGAGTGCTAACCCAGACATTAGCACTCTGCCTCGTCGAGTGCCAACATCCGGTTCGGCGATTGCGCTTTGGGCATGAATCCGGACGTGCGCCGGCACACGTCGGCATGCGCCGAACGGCGAAAAAGGCATGAAAAAAGCCCCGTCGTACTGACCGGGGCGACCTGAGGTGTCCGAAGCCTCAACCTCACGAACTCTTCATTTATATCCGGGCGATGCACCACTCGCTCGAGATCACATCATCACAGCTTCGTGACCTTCGTCGCCTGCATGCCCTTGGGGCCCTTCTCGGCCTCGTACTCGACCTTGTCTCCTTCGTCCAAGGTCTTGAACCCCTCGCCCTGGATCACCGAGTAGTGGACGAACACGTCATCGCCGCCGCCTTCCGGCGTGATGAAGCCATACCCCTTGCCGTTACTGAAAAACTTTACGGTTCCTTGCGCCATGTTTGCACTTCCCTTAGCTGTGTGAGCTCTATATCTCTCCCGACACGGAGGGACTTACAACCACAACACCGCGCTCCCCCCGCCTCGCGACTAAAGGGTCAGTATAGACGCGACCCAAAACAACGACAAGGCGGGGTCCACGCATGGGCGGGATTCATGGAATCTTCACGACCTCATGGACCCCGTACGGCCGGCTCAAAGACGGGGCCACGGGACCTGACGAATGGGGATCAGCTCATCAGCACCACCACGACGGAGGCGGAGATGGCCGTGGACTGCTGCACGTTGGAGATGCCCAACGTGGAGGCCACGTCCTGGGCGGTGGCCTTGTCCGCATCGCGGCGATACCACACGACGGTGGAGCTCGGCAGGGAGGACTGGGGGTTGGCGGCCACGACGTTCGTGTAGCCCGCGGCAGCGAGCGTGTTCTTCTTCGACGCGGCGTAGCCGGAGGTGCGGGTGCCGTTGATCACGCGCACCGAGGCGGACTTGTCCGGCTGGGCGGCCGCCTGGGCCTGAGCCTGGGCCTGCTGCTGCGCCTCCTGCTGGGCGGCGTCCTGCTGCGCCTGCGCGTCGGCGGAGGACTGCTGGTCCGTGGCATCCTGCTGGGTCGCCGACGAATCGGAGGAGGACGCCGACTTGCCGGAAGAGTCAGAGGAATCGGAGGAAGCGGACGAGTCGGACGAGGAGTCCTTGGACGACGAATCCGTTCCGGTCGAGGAGGAGCCGGACGACTTGGACGACGAATCCGACGAGGAGGCGTCGGCCGACGCGCTCTGCGAGGAATCGGACGCCCACGGCCATGGAATGTGATTCACCTCACCGGAGAAGACGCCCCACGCGGCGAATCCGCCCAACGCGGCGACCAGCACGACGGCGATGAACGGAGCGATGCGGGCGGACAGGGAACGATTGCCCCGGTGCACCCCGGCGGGCCCCTTCGGCGGGTTGTCGAACACGTCCGGCTCGTAGGATCCGCCGTTGTCCTTGTCACTGTGCGCCATATTCGTGATTCCTCCATCCATATGAACTACCCATGAGTGTAACGTCAGCGCCGCCCCGGATGCAATGACGGCGCACGGTGCGCCACCGGATATGCACGTTCGGGGCCGCGACGCGCGTAGAGTGGACCCCATGAGCGTCAAACCACTGAGTGAACTGGTCGAACCCGGCTGGGCCGCCGCGTTGGCGGACGTCGAACCGGACATCCACCGCATGGGCGAGTTCCTGCGTGAGGAGAACCGCGCCGGGCGTCATTGGCTGCCCGCCAGCCACAACATCCTGCGCGCCTTCACCATCCCCTTCGATTCGATCAAGGTGCTGATCGTGGGTCAGGACCCCTACCCCACGCCGGGTCATCCGGTGGGGCTGAGCTTCTGCGTGGCCCCGGACGTGCGCCCACTGCCCAAAAGCCTGATCAATATATATAAGGAGCTCGTCTCCGATCTGGGCGTGCCCGAACCGTCCAACGGCGACCTGACCCCGTGGACCGAACGCGGCGTGCTGCTGCTCAACAGGTGCCTGACCGTGGGCGTCGGACGCCCGAACTCCCATCAGGGCAAGGGCTGGGAGAAGGTCACCGAGGCAGCGATCCGCGCCCTCAACGACCGCGTCGACCCGGAGAGCGGCAAGCCGCGGCCGCTGGTCGCGATCCTGTGGGGCCGCAACGCGCAGACTCTGGAGCCGCTGCTGACCAACGCCGTCATCATCAAATCCCCGCACCCGAGCCCCCTGTCCGCCTCCCGCGGCTTCTTCGGTTCCCACCCCTTCTCCCGAGCCAACCAGGCCCTCACCGCCATGGGCTCCACCCCCATAGACTGGCAACTCCCCTAGCCCCTCCCGGAAAATTCGCCCCGCGCTTAACCCGTGCGGAGAAAACGCAACTTGGTGGGGAGCGGATTATGCGATGACCGACCGTAGGCCTGGCTGCTGAGCCGTTACATGTGCAGTCCAGTGGACTGCACATAGGCGAGGCGAGCAGCTATGCTGCGAGGCCCGGCGAAAGCCGGGTGCCTTGAGTGTGTCGGGCATCGCATAATCCGCTCCCCTCCCCACCACCCCAGTCACCGCACCTAGTTACAGTGGAGCGCATGGCAATTTTCCCTCCCAAACCGCAGACGCCCTCGCAGCCTGCGCAACCGCCTCTGATGCCGACCATGCAGACGATGCCGACCATGCCGACGATGCAATCCCCCGCGTCGGCGGGCGCGCTGACCGCCGATGACGTCGCGCGCTCCAAGGAGCTCGCCGACCGCATCCGCGCCCGTTTCTCCCAGACGCTCGTCGGCCAGGACAATCTTCGCGAATCGCTGATCCTGACCCTGGTCGCCGGCGGCCACATCCTCATCGAATCGGTGCCGGGCCTGGCGAAGACCACGGCGGCGCAGACGCTGGCGACCTCCGTGTCGGGCACGTTCAAGCGCGTGCAGTGCACGCCGGACCTCATGCCCTCCGATCTGGTCGGCACGCAGGTCTTCGATTTCTCCACGCAGAAGTTCACCACGCAGATCGGCCCGATCCACGCCAATTTCGTGCTGCTCGACGAGATCAACCGCTCGAACGCGAAGACGCAGTCGGCGATGCTCGAGGCGATGGCCGAGGGCGCGACGACGATCGGCGGCCAGCGCATCCCCCTGCCGCGTCCGTTCATGGTGATCGCCACGCAGAACCCCATCGAGGAGGAGGGCACGTTCGCGCTGCCCGAGGCCCAGATGGACCGTTTCATGATGAAGGCGATGATGACCTATCCGACGCCGGACGAGGAGACGCGCATGCTGGCGCTGCTTACCCGCCGCGGCTCGGACGTGTTCGACCCCTCGCAGCTCACGGCCGATCAGATCACGATCCGCGACGTCGAGTTCCTGCGCGCCTCGGCCCGCCGCGTGCACGTCTCCGACGCGATCATGCGCTATGCGGCCGATGTGACCGCCACCTCGCGCGGCGCCGGCTCGCATCCGGTGGCGTCGCTGGGTTCGCTGGTCAGGCTCGGCGCCTCGCCGCGCGCCTCGATCGCGCTGATCCGCATCGGTCAGGCGAGCGCGCTGCTGGCGGGACGCGACTATGTGGTCCCGGAGGATCTCAAGGCGCATATGCGCGAGATCCTGCGCCACCGCGTGCTGCTCACGTTCGAGGCGCTGGCGGACGGCGTGACCGCCGATCAGGTGGTCGACAGCATCGTCAGGGCGGTTCCCGTTCCATGATCGACGATCCGATCAGGGCCAGGATCGAGGCGCTGGGCACGCGGATGACGCTGCCCACCGTCCGCAGGGCGCTGGGCGTGGTCGAGGGCGAGCATACGTCGAGACGCGCCGGCGGCTCGGACGAGCTGATGGACGTGCGAGCCTATGAGGCCGGCGACGAGGCGCGTCTCATCGAATGGAAGACCAGCGCCCGTCAGGGACGGCCCATGGTGGTGCGTCGCGAGCGTCTGGTCACCTCCCGCGTGTGGATGCTGCTCGATGCCGGCGTCGAGATGACCGGTTCGTGCGCGTCGGGAGAGAGGGCCTACGAGGTCGCGGCGAACGGGCTGCGCATGTTCGCGGCGCTGTCGCTGCGTCGTTCCGACGACGTCTCGCTGGTGTTCGGCGACGCGGCGAGCATCACCCGCGTGCCGTTCCACGGCGGGTTCGCCCAGTTCGAACGCACGCTGGACGGTGCGCTGAACCGCAGGTGGACGCACGGGCGCAACATCGGCGCGCTGCTCGATTACGCGCGCCGCATCAAGGACCGTGACGCGCTGGTGGTGATCGCGACCGACGAGCAGGCGCTGGGCAAGGAGCATATGCGCACGCTGCGGCTGATCGCCCGCACGCATCCGATCGTGCTCATCGACGTGGCGACGCTCAACCCGTTCTCGGCGGGCATCTCCGCCCATGTGTTCGACGGACTGTCCGGACGACGACTGCCCGCGTTCCTCGCGAACCCCCGTGCGGCGCAGCAGGTGGACACGCATCGCGCGTACATGGCGGCCGCGCTGGAACATGAGCTCGGACGCGTGGGCGGGCACCTGATCCACGCCGGATCCAGCGAGGCCATGTTCGACGCGTTCGTGGCATTGATCTCGCGCGCGCTCGCGGGAGGCAGGGTATGACGACGTCGGATCTCACGCCGGTCGGCCAGCTCGACCTGACACCCATGCTCGCCATCGTCGCCGGCGCCTGCGCCGCGCTGGCCGTCATCCTCATCGTCGCCGTGGTGCTGCTGTCGCGTCCGCGCAAGACGCGGGCCAAGGCGCAGCCACGCGGGGCCCACACGGGTGCCGCGGACCGCCGCGCATGGCACCGTCGCATCGACGAGGTGGTCTCGCGGCACGACTCCGGCGAACTGGACCGCGAGGAGGCGTTCGCCGCGCTGGCCGGCATCGCCCGCGACTACGCGTCCGAGGCGTCGGGGCGTGACCTCACCTCCCACACGCTCGCGGACATCCGCCGCGAACCGCGCACGGAATCGACCAAGCAGGGGCTCGACCTGCTGCGCATGACGATCTCGGCCCTCTACCCGCCGGAGTTCGCGGATACGGCCGTCAACCCCGACGCCCGCGAGGCCAGTGTGGAGGAGGCCGCCGGATGGGTGGCGAATCTGGTGGAAAGGTGGTCCCGCTGATGCAGCTGTCATGGCAATGGCCCTGGGCCGCGCTCGCCGGTGCGCTCGCCGTCGTGGCGATCATCATCCTGATCGTCGCGCTGTCGCGTCGCGGCCGAAACGGAAGCGGGGACGACGCGATGCGCGTGTTCTCGCTGGACGACGATCTCAACACCGAGGCCGCGTCGAAGCTGTTCCGTCAGTGGCGGTGGCTGAACCGCGCCGCGGCGGTGTTCATCGTGCTCGCGCTGGCGCTGGCGGTCGCGTTGGTCGCGCGCCCGTCGACGGTGGATTCCGGCGAGGAGCGTTCGTCGAGCCGCGACATCGTGCTGTGTCTCGACGTCTCCGGTTCGACGTTGCCGTACGACCGTCAGGTGATCGACACCTACCGTGATCTGGTGTCGCGGTTCCAGGGCGAACGCATCGGCATGAGCATCTTCAACTCGACCTCGCGCACGGTGTTCCCGTTGACCGACGACTACGATCTGGTCGCCAAACAGCTTGAGGAGGCGTCGAAGACGCTCAGGGGCGTCGAATCGCAGGACGACATCGACAAGATGAGCGACGCCGACTACCAGCGGGTCTCGGATTGGCTTGAGGGAACGCAGAACCGCAAGGACACGACGTCGCTGATCGGCGATGGCGTGGTGTCGTGCGCGGCGATGCTGCCCGGTTTCACGTATGGTTCGTCCAGCTCGTCCGGCTCCTCGGACGGCTCGTCAGGCGACGCCGGTCGCACGCGCGCCGCGTCGATCGTGCTCGCCACCGACAACGTGGTGTCCGGCACGCCGACGTACACCCTGGAGCAGGCGCTGGATCTGACCGCGCAGGCCGGGATCACGGTCGACGGCCTGTTCTCCGGACCAAAGGAGAGCGAGAGAGAGAACACGACGACGCGCATGAAGCAGCTCATCGAGTCGCACGGCGGCGTGTTCCTCACGCAGTCGAACGGTTCGAGCGTGGACGGGCTGGTGCGCGACATCGACGGACGGCGCAAGGCCAAGGAGCAGAAGACCGATCAGGCCGCGCTCGTCGACGCGCCGGGATGGTGGACGCTCGCGATGGTCGTGGCGCTGGCCGCATGGCTGTTGACGGTCTGGAGGCTGAAGCGATGAACGATGTTGGTTCCTTGACCCTCTCCCCCGCGCTCGGGTGGATCGCCGGCGGGCTCGTCGCCGCCGTCCTGCTGGTGTTCGCCGTGATCGGCATCGTGCGTCATGCGCGCGGAGCCGCCGGCGACGAGACGGTCGCGGCGTGCGTGCGACGCGTGCTGATGTGCGTGACGGCCGCGCTGATGGTGCTGACGCCGTCGGTGGTGTCGACGACCACGTCCCGCGCGGTCAACGCCACGGATGTGATCGTGGCGGTCGACGTGACCGGTTCGATGGCGGTCGCGGACGCGAAATACGGCTCCGACGAGACCATCACCCGTCTGGACGCGGCCCGCAAGGCCGTCGACGATCTGACCGGACTGTACCCGGACGCGAGTTTCGCCGCGATGCGGTTCGGCGCCTCCGGCACGCTGGACGTGCCGCTCACGCCGGACGCCCCGGCGATCCGCAACTGGGCGGCGACGCTCACGCCCGAGGCGACGAGCGTGTCGTCCGGCTCGTCGCTGGACGCGCCGCTCGACCAGCTGGTCTCGACGCTGAAGGAGACCCGCGACCGGCATCCCGACGACGCGATCGTGCTGTACGTCATCACCGATGGCGAGCAGACCTCCGCCAGGACGAGGCGCACCTTCTCCACGCTGCGTGGCTATCTGACCGACGCGTTCACCGTGGGCGTCGGCTCGACCGCCGGCGGACGCATCCCGAGGATCGCCGACGGCGTGACCGACGGGACCGCGCAGAACGGCCAGAACAGCCAGGAGTGGGTCACCGACCCGGACACCGGCCAGCCGGGCATCTCGAAGATGGACGAGCAGAACCTCAAGGACATCGCCGACGAGATGAGCGGCACGTATCTGGCGATGGACGCCACGAACACGACCAAGGACGCCATATCGTCCAAGGCGTCCAAGGCGTGGCGTCTCACGCAGACCGTCAAATCCCGTACGCGCACCGCCCCGGTCGTCTGGCCGCTGGCCATCGTGATGGCCGTGCTGCTGACGTGGGAGTTCGGCGCGCAACTGGTTCTGTCGAGGAGGCTGATATGAGCACGCACGCACGATCCCGGGAATCACGGGCATCACGGGAGTTCCGTACGGACGGCGGCGGGAAGCCCCGCGCCCGCGCGTCCCTGCCGGTGCGCATCGTACTGGCGGTTCTCGCCGCGGCCGTCCTCGGCGTGGGCGGATTCGCCTGCCTGAACCTCATGGCCGTCGGCCAGTTCAATCAGGCGACCGCCACGCTGACCCGCAACATCAAGGCGGCGGTCAAGGAGGATGCGGATCTCGCCACGCTCGAGGCCAGCCAGCAGCAGACCGACGCCCAGTTCGAGGACGCCGCCGCGTTCGACGCGGTCCTGCTGCCCGACGTCAGATCGTCGATCGCAACGAACACCGAGGTCTCCCGCAAGCTCACTGCCCTGATCAAACAGCGTCTGGCCGAGCAACAGGGCACGAACAGCTCCGGTGGCTCCGGCGGATCATCGAACGGCGATTCGGGAGCCGCCACCGACCAGTCGCAGGGCAAGGACGACGGCCCGGCCCTGACCGATCAGCAGAAGGCCCAGATCGAGCAGCTTCTCAAGGCGAACCAGCAGTCCACCGACACCAGCACCTCAACCCAACAGAACCTCGACAAAAAGGCCAAGCAGAACCAAACCTCAAAACCGTGGTGACCGGACGCTTAACGGGATTTTCAATCAGAATCGCGTGACGTGAGTTCACCACTAAACTAAAGCCGCCGTTATGTGATGATGCGCGACCGTAGGCTTGGCCGAACGGCCTTGAGTGTGTCGCGCATCGTCACATAACGGCGGCGCCCCAACTATGAGCTCAGATGTTGCCGCGCGAGTGCTGGTTGGCCCAGGACTGGGACTGCACGAACGTCGCCGGGTCCGCGCTCACGTTCCCGTGCGGGTCGTGGAGCGCGTCGATGGACGCGAGCTCGGCGTCCGTGAGGTCGAACGACGCCGCCTCGAGGTTCTGCTTCATACGGTCGGGATGCTTCGACTTCGGGATGACGATGCGCCCCTCCTGCGTATGCCAGCGCAGCACGACCTGCGCCGGCGTGACATCGTGCGCCTTGGCGGCCTCGAGCACGGGTTCGGCGCCCATGTCGGAGCCGTGGCCGAGCGGGCTGTACGCCTCCACGGTGATGCCGTGGTCCTTGCAGAAGGCGAGGTTGTCCGGCTGGCTGAAGCGCGGATGGACCTCGATCTGGTTGACGGCCGGGGTGGCCCCGGAGTCGTCGATGATGGCCTGCAGATGCTCGGGCAGGAAGTTGCTCACGCCGGGCACGCGGATGAGTCCGGCGTCACGCAGGTCGAGCAGCGAACGCCACGTCTCGCGGTACAGGTCGACGGCGGGGAACGGCCAGTGGATCAGGTACATGTCGACGTGGTCGAGCCCGAGCTTCTCCAGCGAGCGCTCGAGTGCGATGCGCGCCGGTTCGCGGCCCTGATCGCAGTTGCGCAGCTTGGTGGTGACCCACACCTTGCCGGCCATGCCGGTGGCCTTGAGCGCGTCGCCGACCTCCTTCTCGTTGTAGTAGGCGGCCGCCGTGTCGATGTGGCGGTAGCCGATCGCCAGTGCCTCCTCGACGGCGCGCTGCGTGTCCTCGGGCGGGATCTGGAACACGCCGAATCCGATCTGCGGGATGACGGTGTGGTTCGCGTCGTTCAACGCGAGTTCCGGAGAACGCAATGTCGTTTCCTCGGATGCTTCAAATGCCATGACAGGACCTCCCCTTGCATGATTGCATGCCGGTCCGGGCCGGTTCCGATTTCTCTCGCCCGGACCGTTCGAGGCCCATCGTACGCCGTTCTGCAACCGGGATCATGACCCGTTCCGGTTGTCCCGGCGCTACGCGGCGGGCAGACAGCTCGGGCCGAAGAGGATCTTGATCTCGGCGAACAGGGAGGTGTCTCGTTTGACACGGAACCGGTCGCCGAAGGTCATCACCTGCGCGTTGCCCTTCTCGTCCATGATCGCGAGTTTGACCTCGCAGTATCCGGGGTGGTTGGTGAGCACCTGGCCGAGTTTCATCATGTGCTGCCGGTCGAGCGCCACTTCGGGCAGGGTGATGACGAACGGCCGTTCGTCCTCCGCCTCGAGCGAGGGGACCTGCATGTCGGTGGCGCGCAGGGAGACGGTCTCGTCGCGCATCTCGACCTGTCCGCGGATCTGCACGACCTGGTCGACGGCGAGCTGGGCGGCCGCGGCCTCGTACACCTTGCCGAAGAACATGCACTGGATGGAGCTTTCCAGATCCTCGATGGTGACGATCGCCCACGCGTTGCCCTTCTTGGAGACGCGCCGGTCGACGCCGGTGACGAGGCCGGCGAGGGTGACCTGCTGGCCTTCGCCCATCGTCCTGGCGCGGTCGATCAGATGCGCGATGGACATCTCGCGCAGTCCGGCGAGTACGGCGGTCATGCCCGAGAGCGGGTGGTCGGAGACGTACAGGCCGAGCATCTCGCGTTCGAAGTTGAGCTTGGTCTTCTTGTCCCAGTCCTCGACGTCGGGCACGGTGACGGACGCGTCGCCCATCGCCTCCGCTCCCCCGTCCTCGTCGTCGGAGAACAGGTCGAACTGGCCTTCGGCCTGCTTGCGTTTGAGGCTGACGACCGAGTCGATCGCGGCCTCGTGGATCTGGAACAGGGCGCGGCGGTTGGGGTCGATGGAGTCGAACGCGCCGGCCTTGATCAGCGATTCCACGAGGCGCTTGTTGAGCGCGGTCAGGGGCACGCGGCGGATGAAGTCCATGAAGTTCACGTACTTGCCGCGCGGGCTCTCCCGCTCGGCGATGATGTCGGCCACCGGCTTCTCGCCCACGTTGCGGATCGCGCCCAGGCCGAAACGCACCACGTCGCCCACGGCCGAGTACGCGAACTGCGACTCGTTGACGTCCGGCGAGAGCACCTGGATGCCCATGCGCCGCGCCTCGCCCAGATAGAGCGCGGTCTTGTCCTTGTTGTCCTTCGTACCCTGCAACAGCGCGGCCATGAACTCGACCGGATAATGGGTCTTCAAATACGCGGTCCAGTAGGAGATCAGGCCGTACGCGGCCGAGTGCGCCTTGTTGAACGCGTACCCGGAGAACGGGACCAGCACGTCCCACACGGCCTGCGACGCCTCCTCGGAATAGCCGTGCTCCTTCATGCCCGCGAAGAACGGGATCTTCTCCTTGGCCAGCACCTCCGGCTTCTTCTTGCCCATCGCACGCCGCAGCACGTCGGCCTTGCCCAACGAATAGCCGGCCAGGATGCGGGCCGCGGACTGCACCTGCTCCTGGTAGATGATCAGACCATACGTCTCGTCGAGCACCTGCCTCAACGGCTCGTCCAGCTCGGGGTGGATCGGCGTGATCTTCTGCAACCCGTTCTTGCGCTTGGCGTAGTTCGTGTGCGAATCCATCGACATCGGGCCCGGACGGTACAGGGCGATCAATGCGGAGATGTCGTTGAAGTTATCCGGCTTCAACATCTTGAGCAGGCTGCGCATGCCATCGGAATCCAGCTGGAACACGCCCAGCGTGTCGCCGCGCGACAGCAGCTCGTACGTGGCCTTGTCGTCCAACGGGATCTTCGTGTAGTCGATCGCCGGCTTGCCGTTCGCCTCGATGTTCCTCAGCGTGTCCTGGATGACCGTCAAGTTGGACAGGCCGAGGAAGTCCATCTTCACCAGCCCCAGCGTCTCGCACGTATGGTACTCGAACGTGGTCGTCACCGTGCCGTCCGTACGCTCCAACAACGGGGACGTGTCCGTGATCGGCTCGCTACCCATGATCGTCGCGCACGCGTGCACGCCCGTCTGACGGATCAGACCCTCGATCGTCTTCGCCTTGTCGACGATCATGTGCACGTCATGGTCCGACTCGTACAGCTCGCGGAACTCACGCGCCTCCGCATACCGCTTCGACTCCGGGTCGAAGATCTCCTTGAGGCTCGCGTCCTTGCCGTTCTTCGACGGCGGCAGCGCCTTGGTGACCTTGTCGCCCATCGCGAACTCGTAGCCCATGATGCGCGCCGAGTCCTTCAACGCCTGCTTCGTCTTGATCACGCCGTAGATCACGCACTGGGCGACCTTGTCCCGCCCGTACTTCTCGCCGCAGTAGTCGATCACATGCAGACGTCCCTCCGGGTCGAAGTCCACATCGATATCCGGCAAGCTCACACGCTCCGGGTTCAGGAACCTCTCGAAGATCAGGCCATGCTTCAACGGGTCCAGCTCGGTGATGCCCATCGCGTACGCGACCATCGAACCTGCCGCCGAACCACGCCCCGGACCCACCATGATCCCGTGGTCCTTCGCCCACTGGATGTAGTCCGCCACCACCAGGAAGTAGCCGCAGAACTGCATCTGACAGATCACGCCGCACTCGTAATCCGCCTGCTTGGAGACGTATTCGGGCACGTTGCCGTCATACCGGCGCTCCAGGCCCTCCTCGACCTTCTTGAGGAACAGGCTCGCCTCGTCCCACCCCTCCGGGCAGTCGAACTGCGGCATGAACGCGCCGTCCTCGTGATCGTCGAAGATCACGTTGCACCGCTCCGCCACCTCGATCGTGTTGTCGCACGCCTCGGGGAACTCGCGGAACAGCTCACGCATCTCCTCGGCCGGCTTGATGTAATAGCCCGTACCGTCGAACTTGAACCGGTTCGGATCGTCCAGATGCGAACCCGAGTTGATGCACAGCATCGCGTCCTGCGCCTCCGCGTCCTCCGCATGCACGTAATGCGAGTCGTTCGTGGCCAGCAGCGGCGCGTTCAGCCGCTTGGCGATGTCCAGCAGACCGGACGTGACCTGCCTCTCGATATCCAGGTTGTGATCCATCAGCTCGATGTAGAAGTTGTCACGCCCGAAGATGTCCTGGAACTCCCCCGCCGCACGCAACGCCTCATCGAACTGCCCCAGACGCAACCTCGTCTGGATGATGCCCGACGGGCAGCCCGAGGAGGCGATCACGCCCTTCGAATAGGTCGCGAGCACCTCCTTGTCCATACGCGGATAACGCTGCACGCGGCCCTCGAGGTTCGCCACCGACGACGCCTTGATGAGGTTCACCAGACCCTCGTCGTTCTCCGCCCACATCGTCATATGCGTGATCAGACCACCGCCGGAGACGTCGTCACTGCGCTGCTCCTCGGTGCCCCAATGCACGCGCGACTTGTCCTGACGCGCGGTCTCCGGCGTCACATACGCCTCGATGCCGATGATCGGCTTGACACCGTTGGCCACGCAGTTCGTGTACATCTCGTACGCGCCATGCATGTTGCCGTGATCCGTGATGGCGACCGCCGGCATGCCCAGTTCGGCCGTGTACTTCGCCAGATCCGGGATCTTGGACGCCCCGTCGAGCAGCGAATAATGCGTGTGATTATGCAGATGCACGAAGTTTCCCGAATCAGCCATGCGTTCCAGCATACCGTCGGGTCTGCCGTCACTTCGTGCCGGAGGGCATCTTCGCGTTGTCCATGACCCGTCTGATGCAGACGATGAGGTCCCCGGCGAGCCCGCCCGGGAACAGCTGCATGAGGGGACGGGGTCGGCTGAAGCGAGGTTTGCCGAGGTCGCTTGGATCGAGATACCCGTTGGCTTCGATGTAGGCGACGACCATGTGTAGGAACGCGGTCTGCTGGGGGTTCAGCGGATGCTTGTTGATGAAGTCGGCGAACGCCTCCTCGGCCGCCTTGTGGTCGAGTTTCGCGATGCGTCGCACCAGCAGCCCGAACGGGCTGTCCGCATAGGTGGCCTTGTAGTCCTCACGCGTGCCGAGGTATTCGACGAAGATGTGCTGGAGATCGCCGTAGTCGTCCGCCGTGATCGGCTCGTTGCGGTGGATCTTGCCGATCACCCCTTCGTTGAGATGCTCGTTGATGTAGCGGTTGACCTTGAGCTTGTAGTCCTCGTAGTGCTCGCTCATGTCGAACGGTTCACCTTCCGTTCGCCATGTCACGGGGTCGGACAGGTCGGTGATGATGAGGCGTCGTCCTCCTTCCCCGGCGGTGTACCGGATGAGTCCGCGCAGGGCGACGCGGATGCGTTCCAACTCCTTGAGGTCCGCTCCGATGAGATACCCGGAGTCGGAGGAGATGTGTTCGATGAGTTCACGCTGCTCCAGCACCGGGTCCAGGGTCATGCGGTCGTTCAGTCTGGAGACGGAACGGCGTATGCGACTGGCAAAGAAGCGGGAGTTCCGCTTCGAGGACCCGTCCTTGATCCGCGTGAGCATGAGGCCGTAGATGAGCGAGTCGAAGCGCAGCGCATCCTCATCGGACTCGTCGTAGCGGACGAGCGGCGCCACATCCTCGGTGAGCGTATGCAGATCGAGTTCGCTGATCACATCGAATCGCGACCGTTCGCGGAACGGTTCGACGGCGGCCCGCCTGAGCCGTACGGCCGCGGTCGCGTCGTTGAGTTCGGCCACGCGGGCGTGGAGGTCATCGGCGAGTTCCCGACGCCATGCGCGCAGGTCCGCGTCTTCGGCGTATGGCGCCGATTGGAGCGTCCTCGCGATCGACGCCTTGCGCGCGAACACAGCTTCGCTCAGCGACCCGGCTGGGCTGACGTCGACGGTATTGGGGTTGGTGCGGAAGAAGGCGAAGTTCGAGCAGTAGTCGAAGATGATGAAACGACGCTTATCCACGTATTCGCCGTCGATGCCGTCCACGCAGTCGAGGCCATCGCAACGGCGCGTGCCGCGGCCGACCATCTGCAGGAACTTGATCTTGGAACGGACCTTCTTGAAGAAGACGAGATTGACGATTTCAGGTACATCGACGCCGGTGTCCATCATGTCGACGGACACGGTGATGACCGGCATGGGCTTGCGTTTGAAATCTTTGATGAGACGGTGGGAATGGTCGTCGCCATGCACGACCGCGGCGATGTATCCCTGAGCCGCGAGTTTCGGCCACCGTTCGCCGAACCGTTGCACGATGTAGTGGGCGTGCGCCTGATTGACGGCGAAGATGACGGTCTTGCCGAGACGTTCCCCGCCGGCCGTCTTGATGCCGTTGGTCTCGAGATCATCAAGCACGGCGTCCACGGTGGAAGGGTTCATCACGAACCGGTTGAGCGCATCGGCGTCCACATGGTCGGGCACGTCACGCTTCCAGCCCTCTTCGTCTTCACCGTCCTCGCCAATGTCCCGACCGTCGGGCGCAAGTCCGAGCTCCTTCTCGCCGAAATCCTCCTCGTAGCGTCGTTTCTCGTCATCTGGAAGATCGTCGTACACGATGCCGTCGTCCATGAACTTCGTGGACGCCTCGATGTTGTGGTACGGCACGAGCACGCCGTCCTTCAGGGCCTGCTCGTACTCGTACACGTAGGTGGGTACCCCGTTCTCGACGTGGAAGAACTCGTAGGTGTTGCGGTCCACCTCGTCTCGCGGCGTGGCGGTGAGTCCGACGACGAGCGCGTCGAAATAGTCGAAGATGACGCGGAACTTGTTGAAGATGGACCGGTGCGCCTCGTCCACGATGATGAGGTCGAAGTGTGCCGGAGAGAAGACCTGGCGCCCGTTTTCGTCGGTCTGTGCATCGATGGCGTTGACCATGGTCTGGTAGGTGGAGAACACGATGGGTGCGGTGAGGTCGCGTTTCTTGCCGCACATGTTGCACAGCGACTGGTTGGGCAGGTATTCGCCGTAGTCGTTTGCGGCCTGTTCGACGAGGGTGACGCGGTCGGCGAGGAACAGCACATTGGTGACGAGGTTCGCTCTCATCAGCACGTCGGTGAGCGCCGCCGAGACGCGGGTCTTGCCGGTGCCGGTGGCCATGACGAGCAGGGCGCGACGCTGTCCCTGCTCGATCGTGTCGCATATCGCCCTGATGGCTTCGATCTG
The DNA here is from genome assembly GCF_008698235.1 of Bifidobacterium rousetti. Lineage (GTDB taxonomy): Bacteria > Actinomycetota > Actinomycetes > Actinomycetales > Bifidobacteriaceae > Bifidobacterium > Bifidobacterium rousetti. The sequence continues at coordinate 8,625 of NZ_PEBH01000010.1, read as the reverse complement.
GTAGGGACGCCCTTTGCCTGCGATGTTCAGGTCGACGGGGACAGTGGAGGGTCGTGTTTCCCTCTTACGGCGTTGCATGATGCGTTCCATATCGGCGCGGGAGAACACCCCGCCGACGGGCCTCGGGTTGCCATGGGCGCCGGCCACGTATTGGGTCTGATAGCCGTTGGAGAGGAACACGAGCGGCCGGTCGCCATATTCGCGTTCGATGCAGTCGGCGTACCGGAGCGCCTGGGTGAGTCCTTCCCGCACGTCCCGCGAGGTGCGTTTCGCCTCGATGATGGCGAGGGGCTTACCGTTGCGTCCGTTGAGCAGGTAGTCGATTCTTCCGGTCTTGCCGGGCTCTCCGTCCATGTCGTTGACGGGACGTTCGCGGATGACGTCGCGATCCATGTCCCATCCGACGCGGGCGAGGTCCTGGTCGATGAACTGCACTCGCGTCTCGTACTCGTTGAGGTCGATCGACGGCTCGGGCTCCTGTGTCGTGTGAGGGGCCGCCTTGCGCTCGGCGAGCTGTTCGGAGAGCTCGCGCACGCGCTGTTCGAGGGCTTCGATGTGCGCGTCCTTCTCGCCGATCTGCGCCTGATACTCCTTGCGGGCGGCCTCCTCCTTGCGTTTGATCTCCTCGGCGGAGAGCGTGTAGGTGACGGTGGGGATCTGTTTCGGGTCGAAGGTGCGGCGTCGGTAATCGCTGCCGTACGTGTAGTCGATCCATTGGGTGAACGTGAAGAGGAGCTTCAGGGCGAAGAGCGTGTTCTCGGGCTTGATCCTCACCTCGCGGTGGGTGGCCATGTTGCCGTTCTTGATGATGTATTGGAAGGACTGCCACAGTTGTTCGTTGCCGATGGCTTGGATGAACGTGGGTTCATGCACGAGGGATTGCAGGTTGTCCTTGTACGGCGGCGTGATCGCGCTGTCCGCGGCGTACATCCATTTGACGGCGAGTTCGAAGGCGCGGCGCGTGGCCATCGCGCTGATCGTCGGCGAGAGATAGAACGCATTCTCCGCGTCCACGCACGCCTGTGCGAACATCCCGTATTCGGCGTTGTTCAGGAGGTACGTGAAATTGCCCATCGCTCTGCCTTCCCTGCCTTCTCTGCCCTTTATCGGCCGACTCCCCTAGTCGACGACCATGTCGGAACGGACGCGTTCCGGGGCGATGTCGATGCCATTCGGCCAAGTCGGGGCGCCGGCCACGAGTCTCACGCCACGGAAGACGGACCTGTCGCGCAACGCTCGGAAGTCACCCTGATCGAGGTATTTCGACATGTCGAACACGCCATGGGCGCCGTCGGAGCAGGCGACCTTCAGCCTGTATCCGTCCAGAGGCGTCACTTCGGTCACATCGCACAGGTAATCAAGAAACGACATCATCGGCTCCCTCTAACGCAACGGATCGATACGCATCGGCTGTTCGCCGGCATGGCACACTTCCCACGAGGCTTTGAGCTCATCCTCGTGGATCGCCGCCCACGCCGCCACTAGCCTGTGCTGTTTGCGGGGCAGTTCACCGGACAACACATCGCCTTCAAGGGAGTACACGGCCTTGGTTCCCTGATATTCGACGTGCATATGGGGAGGGTTGTGGTCATCTGCGTACATACGCACGATGATGCCGTAGAACATGCTCACGATCGGCATGCCAACTCCTTTCGCCGGCTACGCGAAATAGCGCTGTGTAAGGCTATCGTACAACGTGTTGAGGCGGTCGAGCTGCTGGTTCAGATCGGTTTTCAGCGATTCGATCTGCCGCACGAACGCCGCGAACTTTCGCTGCAGTTCGATGGGCGGGACAGGTATCTCCGTATTCGATAGCGCCTTGATGGAAAGATACGAGACCGTTGTACCTGATGTGATTCCCAACAGCTGGTTCCTGAATGATGGCATGGCGAACAGATGAACGAGGAACAGCGGATCAGGACTGTCCTTCCGCTGCTTCAGCCAGGTGATCATGCCGTCTTGGAAGTAGAAATCATCCGTGGGCTTCACCACATAGCACAGTCCCATCGTGCCACGGGCGGTTACCAGAATGTCATCTGCCTGCGGAACCTGATCGTTCGCTCTCAACCTTGCAAAAGTCTCAGAATCGACATATCCGGAGCATAACGACTCGTCTCCTGCGATCCGACTGGTCAGATCTCCAAGCTTCAAAAATGGGACACCGCTGGTTTGCAAATCCTTGGCATAGATGCGCTTCGCCGAAGTTACGACGTACAGATCATTCATCTTACGACGAGGCCACCGGTCGATCTCCTGTATGGGGTCGCCAAACATCTCTATGAAGCGGGACTGTACGAGTTCGTCGGTCTTTGCCAGCATCTGCTTAGCAAAAGTAATCTGCTGTTCGATGACATCAAGAATGGCCACGAAATGATACTGATCACTTATATCAACTAGGGGAATTTCCACCTGCTGTAAATTTCTTTTAGTCAGACTTGGAATAGTCACTGTCGAATTGAGCCGCTCGAAGTCAAAGAAACGGCAAAAATGATAAAGATATCTTGGTAGAAGTTTGCTTGAATCACTCACAAGACCAAATGCGGTGTCGACATTCCAAAATGGTTCTGTTACATATATTGGCTTGTTGATATTTCCTTTACGCCCTATAACAACAGTATCTGGAGGACAAATAAAGGAATCTGCGTATCCCATTACGCCTCCACTACCGTAAATAGGGTATTTACCAGCAGGATTTTCCACCAGACGCTGGTTTTTTCCGTTGATGACAGTAACTACATCCCCCAAGCGAGTTTTTTTCATATCCATCACTCACCATCCTTGGCGAGCAGGGCGTCGAGCTCGTCCATGCCCTTGACGAACCGCGCGTTGAGGTCGCGCAGTTCGGCCATGAGCTGGCTGGTCGGCGGATACTCCTTCTTCTCGTACGCCACCTCGACGTACTTGTTGAAGCTCAGGTCGTAACCCTTCTCGATGATCTCCTCGCGAGGCGCCATAAAGCTCTGTTCGGTGCGCGCACGCCCACGCTCACCGTCACGGTCCGCCCAACGCGCAAGGATGTCGGGGATGTCGTTGTGCATCGTGTCCTCGTCGCGCTTGTCGTCCAACGTGAACCCGTCGTGACGCATGTCGTAGAACCACACGTCACCGGTGCTGCCGGGCGTGTCCGTCTTGGTGAACACGAGCACTGCGGTGCTCACGCCCGAATACGGCTTGAACACGCCGGATGGCATGGAGATCACCGCCTCCAGCTTCTGCCGCTCCACCAGCTCCTCACGCAGCTGACGATACGCCTTCGCGTTGGAGCGGAACAGCACACCGTTCGGCACGATGCACGCGCAACGGCCGCCGGGCTTCAACATGCGCAGGAACAGTCCGATGAACAGCAGTTCCGTCTGCTTGGTGTCCACGATGGCCTTGAGGGAGTCGTCCACGCCCTCCACGTCCACGGAACCGGTGAACGGCGGATTGGCGAGCACCACGTCGAACCTGTTGCGGATCGTATTCGCGCGGGAGAGGCTGTCGCGATTGTGGATGTCCGGCTGCGTGACACCGTGCAGCAGCATGTTCATCGCGGAGATGCGCACCATCGTCTGATCCGTGTCGAAACCGGTGAACTGAGGTCCCTCGAACAGGTTCCACTGCTTCTCATCCATGTCGTCGCCATACCGCGCCTTGATCGATTCGGCGGCGGAGATGAGGAACCCGGCCGTACCGCACGCCGGATCGCACAGCAGTTGACCGGGCTTCGGGTCCACGAGCGCGACCATCATGTCGCGGATATGCCGCGGTGTCCTGAACTGGCCGTTCGCGCCAGCCGTGTTGAGCTTGCTCAGCATGTACTCGTACAGGTCGCCCAAATCGTCCCGGTCGGTCACATAGTTGTCGAGCAGGTCGTCGATGCCGTTGACGGCACGTTCCAGCGTCTTCGGCTTGGTGAAGCCGAACGAGGCGTCCTCCATGCTTTCGGCGAACGCGTTGTCGGTGTGCAGCGTCTTGATGAACGGGAACACGCGGCCCGACACCACGGCGAACATGTCCTCGGGGCGCATCGTCTTGAATACGTGCCAGCGGATCTCCCGCCCTTCGGGAGTGTCGGGAAACACACTGTGGAACTCCTGGCCGGTCATGGTGGCAAGACGTTCGGCCTCGAGGTCGTTGTCGTCGAGCTGCTTCATGAACATGAGGTAGGTCAGCTGCGTGATCACCTCGATGGGGTTGGTGATGCCACCCTCCCACATGCGCTGCCAGACATCATCCACCTTGCTCTTGATGCGACCTGTGATCACGCGACAGTCCTCCCATTACGTACTAGGCTGCGATGCAACGAACCGCAATTCCGATGACATCAACTCTACAGGTGTATTAACCGGACAATGCCGTAACGGAACACACCACATGAACTACCCCTCAGACCCGCTTCGCGGGCCAGCTCCCCTGACAAGGGGAGCCTGAGTTGGGGGTCAGTCGGCGGCCACCACGTCGTCGTTTTTGTGGCGGGCGCGCATGACCTCCAGAGCATGGGCGAGGTCGGCGGGGTACTGCGACTTGACGGTCGTCCACACGCGGGTGCGCGGGTGGCGGAACTCGAGCTGCATCGCGTGCAGCCACTGGCGGTCGAGGCCGACCTCGGCGGCGAGCACCGGGTTCGCGCCGTACATGTGGTCGCCGACGAGCGGATGCCCGATCGAGGAGAAGTGCACGCGGATCTGATGCGTGCGGCCGGTCTCGAGGTTGACCGACACCAGCGTCGCCTCTCCCCCGAACCGCTCCATCACATCCCAGTGCGTGACGGCCGGCTTGCCGGCGGGAGTCACGCAGAAGCGGAAATCGGACACCTTCGCGCGGCCGATCGGCGCCTCGATCGTCGCCTTGTCCTGCTTGAGCGAGCCCTGCACGAGCGCATGATACGTCTTGACGACCTCGTGTTCGGCGAACTGCCGTCGCATCTCGACGTACGCGAGATCGGACTTGCATACGAGCATGAGGCCGGACGTGCCGACGTCGAGGCGGGAGACGATGCCCTCGCGTCCTGCGGCGCCGTACGAGGTGATGTGTACGCCGCGGTCGCGCAGCGAACCGAGCACGGTCGGACCGGTCCAGCCGACGGAGGCGTGCGCGGCGACGCCGACGGGCTTGTCGACCACCACGACGTCGTCGTCCTCATAGACGACGGCCATGTCCTCGGCGATCGGCTCGGGCGCCTCGCGTTCCTCGGCGAGGTCGAATTCGACGGTCTCGCCGGACTGGAGGATACCCGATTTCGCGATGCTGCGGTCGAGCACACGGGCCTGACCGGAGTCGATGAGTTCGGCGGCCTTGGAGCGGGAGACGCCCAGCATCTTGGAGACCGCGACGTCGAAGCGCTTGCCGATCAGCGCATCGGGGGCCGGGACCAGACGGCTCATGCCGCCCCGCCTTCTCTGGCGGCACCCCGCTTCTCGTCGAGGTCCTTCTGGCTGAACGGCACGTTCGTGAGGAGCATCACGACGATGACGACGCCGGCGACGACCAGATACACGTCCGCCACGTTGCCCACGGACCAGCCGTAGTTGAGGAAGTCGACGACCTTGCCGTTGAGGAAGCCGTCGGCGTAGGCGACACGGTCGATGAGGTTGCCGAACGCGCCCGCGAACGCGAACGACAACGCGACGGTCCACCCCAGCGAGATGGTGCGCACGGCCAGCACGACCAACGCCACGCATGCGACGATGGCCAGCAGCGAGATCATCCACGTGGACCCGGAGCCGAAGCCGAGGGAGGCTCCGGGGTTACGCACCAGCGTGAACGACAGCAGGCCGGGGATGACGGGGATCGTACGACCGTCGCCGAGCGCGTCCAACGCCCACAGTTTGGTGAGCTGGTCGACGATCAGCGCGACGACGGCGACACAAGCAAAGACGGCCACGCGTGCGCGCAGCCGTCCCTTTCGAATCTGTCCCATGGAGTGGATTCAGCTCGAGATCACTTGCCGGACTGCTCGGTTCGGCTGTAATTGTTCGTATCCGACACCTGGTTGACCAGCTGGCCGAGGAAGTCGGTCAGGCGGGCGCGGTACTCGGCTTCGAACTGCTTGAGACCCTGGATGTTGCCCTCGATGAGCTTGGACTCGTTGGTCAGGTTGGTGCGCACCTGATCCGCGTAGTCGTCGGCCGCGGCACGGGTCTTCTTGCTGTACGTATCGGACTCGGCGCGCAGCTTCTTGTCGTAGGCGACGGCGTCCGCACGGACCTTCTTGTCGTAGTCGGCGGCGCGGCGCTGCACCTCGGCCTCGTACTGATCGGCCTCGTTGTGCTTCTCGGTGAGGTAGGTGTCCGCGTCCTGACGGGTCTTGACGGAGTAGGCGTCCGCCTCGGAACGGGTGCGGTCGGAGTATGCGTCGGCGTCGGAGTGGACGCGCTTGTTGTAGTCGTCAGCCTCGGTGCGGGTGCGGTCGGAGTAGTCGTTGGCCTTGCCGATGAGGTCGTTGTAGTCGCGCTGGCTCTTCTCGGAGATCTCCTTGGCCTTCGCCTTGCCCTTGTCGACGTACTGGTCGTGCAGCTGCATGGCCAGGGTCAGCATGGCGGTGGCGCGCTCGGGCTCGGTGCCAGCACCGGCCGCGGCGCCCGCGATCTTCTGCAGGGAGCCGGTCTCGGTGCTCGGCTCGACCTTGGAGACCTGCTCGCGCAGCTGGTTCTCACGCTGCTTGGACTCCTCGAGCCTGCGGGTCAGGTCGGCGATCTGCTGCGCCTGCTGCTGCACGCCGGCGGCCTGCTGCTGGAAGGCGGCCACCTGACGGGACAGGTCCTCGTTCTGGGCGCGGAACTGGTCGCGCTCCTTCTGGATGGCGGCGATCTGCTGGGCGACGGCATCCTGGTTGCCGGAGGCCTGCGCGACCTGCGCGGTGAGCTGGTCGATCTGCGCGTTCAGCTGGTCGGTCTGGGCCTTGAGCTGCTCGTTCTGCGACGTCAGCGCACGGTTGGACTCCTCCGCCTCGGACAGCTTCGCGGCGACGACCTGAGCGTTCTGATCCCCCTTGCCGGCGCCCTGCTGCATTGCATCCTTCAGCTGCTTGTTCTCGCCCTGCAGCTGCTGCACCTGCGCGTTGAGATCGGAGATCTTCTGATTGAGAGCGGTGACGTCCGGGCCCAGCGACTGGGTCGCCTGTCCTCCCGCGACGGCCTGCTTGCCGAGCGCCTCAACGGTCTCGGTGACCTGATCAAGGAAATCGTCGACCTCGTCGACATCATATCCTTCCTTGAAACGCACCGTCTGGAATGTGCGCTCCCTGATGTCTTTCGGCGTCAACAGAGCCATAAATCTTACACCTCGCTTTGGGGCTGTGCCTCGCTTACGTTGGTATCACACATGACCTTACCACGTACCCTGAGCTTTTATGGAGTTTTCGTGGTGTTCGCGGGATATTCAAGGCATGTTGTCGCCGTCACGGGCTCCGTCAGATGAGCGCGCGTCAGATGAGCGCGCGCAGCAGTACCAGCAGGAAGTACAGGACGATGAAGCTCAGATCGAGCGACACCGGCCCCAGCGGCAGCGACGGGATGTAGCGGCGCAGCCAACGTAGCGGCGGATCGGTGATCCGATAGACGATGTCGATGATGGTATAGACGAACCCGCGCGGACGCCACGTCGGCGAGAGGATCGCGACCCAGTCGAGGATCATGCGGATGAACAGCACGGTGATGTAGGCGTCGATGAGGCCGTCGATCAGACGCATCAGGATGATGAAAAGCATACGGCCACCGTACCAATATTCATGGAACGTTCGCTGGGAACAAACACAAACGGCTCCCGGAAAAGGGAGCCGAATGTATGGGAGCGGACGCTGACGAACGTCGACGACGCGTCGATCAGTCGCCGAACAGGTCCTGCGCGCCGCTGGCGGCGAGCGGCTCCTCCACCTTGATGTTCACCTGGGAGGGGCTCAGCAGGAACACGCGCGGCGTGACGCGCTCCATCGAACCGTGCACGCCGAACACCACGCCGGCGGAGAAGTCGACGATGCGGTAGGCCACGGCCTCAGGCACGCCGGTCAGGTTCAGCACGACGGGCACGCCGTCGCGGATCGCGCGACCGACCATCTGCGCGTCCTCATAGGACTTCGGGTGGATGGTGGTGATGCGGTTCATGCGGGCCTGGAACGGGTTCGCGCCGCGGGAACCGGAGGACGCGGACAGCGACGGGCCCGACTGCGCCGGCTTGGTCGACGGCATCGGGGTCACCACACGATCGGAGTCGAACGCCGGGGCCGAGGTCGAAGCCGGCGCCACGGGCGTCTCCGGCTCCTCGGCGACGTCGAAGTCGTCATCGTCCTCGGCCACGTCCGACATGCCCAGATAGGACATCGCGTTCTTCATGAACCCAGCCATGTCTTAAGTCCTTGTCCTTTCGTTGCTTTCGTCTTTCCGCCCGGCGCCAGCGGCTCAGCGCAGGAAGTCGGGGATGTCGAGATCGCCCGCCGGATCGTTCGGGTCCGGCGCGTATGTGGGCTGCTGATACGGCTGGTACGGCTGAGGCTGATACGGCTGCTGCGAGGGGTATCCCGGAGCCGGGGCGAAGGTGAACGGCGACGTGGACGGCGGCACCTGCTGCGGCTGGGCCGGGGTGGCCGGGGTCTGCGCCGGGATCGGACCGGTCTGCGTCGTCGGCTGCTGGGCCGGGGCCGGGGAT